>NZ_JACHIK010000039.1 GCF_014203155.1 Shinella fusca | reverse complement strand
CCGTCGCGGATGATTGCGTTGAGGATGGTGAGGAGTTTTCGCATTGTCGCGACGATGGCGACGATCTTCGGCTTGCCGGCAGCCACGAGCCTGTCGCGGAAAGCCTTGAGGACCGGGTTGTGACGGGACGCCACGAGGGCGGCCATGAAGAGCACGGCGCGCACCTTGCCGCGACCGCCGCCGATGAAGCTCTTGCCCCGCCATTTGCCCGATTGCCGCGTGAACGGCGCGATCCCCGCCAGTGAGGCGATCTGGCGCCGATCGAGCGTGCCGAGTTCGGGCATCTCGGCAATCAGCGTGCGGGCGGTGGTCGGCCCGACACCCGGCACAGACGTCAGAAGCGCCTCGCGCACCCGCCACAAGGGCGACTTGCGAATACGGCCGTCGAGCTCGTCGTCCAGGCTTGCAAGTTCGTGCCGGAGCGCGGCAAGCAGGCGCTTGATGCTCTTCTGCGTCTCCTTCGTCTGCGCCATCCGTGCCCGGTTCTCTTCCGCCGTGATCATCTGCACGATCTGGCGGCGGCGCGACACGATGGCCGAGAAGGATTCACTCTCCTCATCGCGCAACGGCCGGATATCCGGTTTCGTCGCCGCCACGAAGGCTGCGATCACCGCCGCGTCGATCGGGTCGGTCTTGGCACGTTTGCCCAGCGCATTGGCATAGGAACGAACCTGCGCCGGATTGACCACGACAACGGCAAGGCCGGCCGATGACAGGCCCGCAGCCGCAAGCATCTCGTAACCGCCGGTCGCTTCCAGCGCCACGACATCGGCCTTTGCCTCTCGCAGCCGGGTGATCAGCCCATCCACGCCGGCATGGTCGTTGCCGACAAGGAAACTGTCACCGGCCGGAAGCACATGCACATCCAGCCGGTCCTTCGAAACATCAATGCCAACGATCACGTCCATCCTGTCCCATCCTTGCCTAAGCGGGCTTCGCATGCGCGAGCGGCCCTGGCGACTGTTCGGGTTCGATGGAACGGCGGATGAAGACCCAGGCTCTCCCACGGGCTTGGTGTCCCAAAGGTGCTGCGGTCTCTCATCCGCCACCGCAATCGGCAATACAGCGCCAATCCCGGGCAAAGGGAAGTTACAA
>NZ_JACHIK010000038.1 GCF_014203155.1 Shinella fusca | reverse complement strand
CTAGAGTATCCGTGTTGGTCAAGGTAGGGATGGGACCCATTTTCTGCCTTTGCTGAGCAGTGCATTGGCGAGGACGATGAGTTTTCGCATGATTGCTGTAATGGCAACCTTTGGTGCTTTTCCTGCAGCTTTTAGCTGATCGTATTTTGCCTTTAGATCGGGATTAAAGCGCATGGCGACGAGTGCCGGCATGTATAGCGCGTGGCGGACATTGGCGCGTCCCCCACGGATGAACGCGCGACCGCTCCATGTCCCAGACTGCCTTGCGACGGGTGCGAGACCCGCCAGAGAAGCTGCCTGCCCTTGCTCGAGAGTGCCGAGTTCGGGCATGTCGATCAGGAGCGCGAAGGCGGTAACTGTCGACACGCCCGGGATCGAGACAAGGATATCGAAACGACCTGCGAGGTCTGGATCATGCTTGATGATCAGCATGATCTCCCTTTCGATCGCGATGATCTGACGCTCGATCTGCCTAAGTTGCTCAGCGTTGTGACGCTTGAGAATAGCCAAGGTCAGGTTCTTTGCCCTGTTCCTGGCGGCAGTGCGGTTCTTGATCAACGCTTCTCGGGCCATATGCAAATCCTTGAGATCGTTGAGGAGCGGGCCTCGTACCGACCGTACTTCGAGTTCCAGGATTGCTCCCATGCGTGCGAGCATGGCGGCATCTGCCCGATCCGTCTTGGCCAGCTTGCCTGTGGCTTCCGCGAAACGCCGTGCTTGCCGCGGATTGACCTTGACCAGTGCCGCGCCCGCCCTGTCGACCTGGCGTTCGAACGCCCGGTGATAGGGACCTGTCGGTTCGTAGACGACACGAATGTCATGGGCGGGCCCGGCTTGACCGAGCCAGTCGATGAAGGCGCTGTGACCGGCAGTGTCATTGGCAAAGCGGCGGGCTGCGCCGTCGCTCATCCGGTGCGCGTCGAGGTGGTCTTTCGAGATATCGACACCAATGGTATCTTTAATCATCTTTCGCTTGTCCTCTGCTTGTCATCCGGAGCCGAACTCCGGGTATCCGTTCAGGACCAAAGAGAAAGACGAGGGCGATCACACTCTAGCTCGACCCGTCAAACGGTCAGCGATTCAACGATCCGACCCTCGCCGCTGAGAGAGGGAGGCAACCCTCTCGCAGCGGTTCATATTCGCCCGTCCGGCGCAGAAAGTCATAAGACAAGC
>NZ_JACHIK010000037.1 GCF_014203155.1 Shinella fusca | reverse complement strand
GGCTTTGGCGTGGCAAGGAGGATCGGCGCCCACGCTTCGCCGCCCAGACTGAGGCCAAGGGAAAATCCGATCGCCCAGGGACCGACGATGGTCTCGCCCTTGTGGTTCATGAAGATCGGATAGTAGTGTCCAGGGGCGTCGCGCAGCAGGCTTTCGACTTCGTCGTGGCGGTTCAGCACGGTATTGACGAGCCGCTCCTCGATCGAGCCTGGCCTGGTTTGCGGTATTGAGCCGCCGAATACGTGCGGCAACCAGGTCTGTGCAGGGATCTTCACCGGGCCGGCCACGACGGCCGCAATCAGCCCATCGATGGCGCTCACGCCGACATAGTCGTTGTGCCCATCGCCGCGAAGGTACTCATCGAGCTCGTCATAGGAAACGGCGGGCCGGGTCATGCGGCTTGACCGACCTGATCGGCTTTCCACTTCCAGGGCAGCAGCGTATCGAGCTGGTTGATCGTCGTGCGGCCCGATACGATCCGTTCGAGCACATCGGCAAGCCAGGTGTATGGATCCAGCCCGTTCAATTTGGCTGAGTTGATCAACGAGGCCAGGATCGCGAAGGTCTCGCCGCCCTGGACATTGCCGACGAACATCGAATTCTTTCTCGTCAGGGCAACGGACTTCATCGAACGCTCGATGATGTTGGAGTCGATCTCTATCGTTCCATCGTCGAGGAAAGCGGTCAGGCCCGTCCAATGGGTGAGCGTGTATTTGATGGCCTTGGAGAGGGCGGACTGCGTTGAGATGTCGTCCTTCAGGTCAAGCAGGCGCGCCTTCAACTGGCGCATGACGGGAGCGGAGCGGAGTTGGCGGGTATTGTGACGATCATCGGCGCTTTGCCCTCTGATCTCCTGTTCGATCTGGTAGACCCCGGCGAGGATCGATACGATCTCGAGCGCCTCCGGCGATCCGGTCAGCTTGACCACGTCGACGAATTTACGCCGGGCATGAGCCATGCAGAATGCCAGCCTCAAGGGTCTGGAATTGCTTTTGCCGCGATGTCTGGCAAGCGTCTTGTAGGCGGTATATCCGTCCACCTGAAGCACGCCGTTGAAGGATACCAATTGGCGCTCGGCCTCACGGGCGCTGCGGCTCTCGGAGAAGATATAGCCGACCGCGGGCGGAGCCGGTCCTTTCCAGGGGCGATCGTCCACGGCCTGCGCCCAGAGCTGGCAGACTTTCGTTCGCTTTCGCCCCGGATCGAGCCGCGGCAATCGGGTCTCGTCGGAAAAAACCCTTGGCTGGGAGCGGATGAAGGTCAGCAGCCTGTCGTAGAGTGGCTTGAGCCACCAGGCGACTCGCGTGACCCAGATGCCGAGCGTTCCACGATCGAGGGTTATCCCATGGCCTGCAAAGATCTGGGTCTGCCGGTAGAGTGGAAGATGCCACGCGAACTTGGAGACGACGATATGGGCTGCCAATGCTGTCGTCGCCATGCCGCCATCCATGAAGCGCGCCGGCGCGGGAGCCTGGACGACGCCATTCTCGCATGCCCGGCAGGCATAGCGAGGGCGAATGGTTCGTTTGACGCGCAAAATGGGCGGAACGACATCGAGTGCCTCGCTCGTCGTCTCTCCAATGCGATGGAGCGTGCCGGAGCAGCAGACGCACGCGCGGCTTTCCGGTTCGATAATGACGTCGTAGCGCGGCAGGTGCCTGGGGAGAAAGCCGATATTGCGGGCTGCGGACTGTCGGCCACGAGCCTTGTGCCGGGAACCGTCAGGCTGATCGTCGTTGGCGGCGACCGGAACAGCCGAAAGATCACC
>NZ_JACHIK010000036.1 GCF_014203155.1 Shinella fusca | reverse complement strand
TGCAATTGCACGCAATCACAAGACAGGCTCGGTAACAACACGCCCGGCAGCATCAACCCAACCTACATGCAAGGTGGTGGGTTCGTCGCGCTTACGATCAATTACAGGCCAGAGAGCGTTCCGGTCACCGTCTTCTCCGGCTATCGCTTCGACCAGATCGAGCCTTCCATGAGCGGAGCGTCCTTGGGGCACGCCAATGTCAGCACGATATTCGCAGGTCTTCGATTCTCCTTCGGCTCGAGCAGCCTCAAGGATGAAGAGCGCAATGGTCCGGTCTGGACGGCGTCGAGCCTGCTGCCATGAACACGATCACCAGGGCCTCGACATGACCAGGATATATGCCCGCCCTATTCTCGTCAGCAGGACGAACACACGCTGCGAGTTAGAGCGGATTCATCTGGGCGCCGGTACTCATGATGAGGCATGGCTTCAGGCATTGATCCACGATCATCCCGCCATCCTGCCCATCGCGGATATCGAGCCGGGTTTCGGCGACCTCCTGCCCGTCGCGCGGGAAGTCCCCTGCGGGCACGGCTTCATCGACAACCTCTACCTTACACCCGTCGGCGACATCGTGCTGGTGGAAGCGAAGCTTTGGCGCAACAGCCAGATGCGGCGCGAGGTCGTTGCGCAGGTGCTCGATTACGTCGCAGCGCTCAGCAAGATGGGCTATGAAGGTTTCGAAGCCGCCATCCGGCGGGGGAACGGCGCGCCCGAGCGGCTGTTCGATCTGGTCCGTGATCATCCAGAGGCGTTAAGCGAAGCCGCGTTCATCGACGCCGTGTCGAATAATCTGCGCCGGGGCAGAATGCTTGCCGTCGCATTGGGTGATGGCATCAGGACCGAGACGGAGGCGCTCGCCCAGTTCCTGCAAAGTCATGCCGGCGCGCATTTCACCTTCGCGCTGGTCGAGCTGTCTGTCTGGCAGAATGCGACCGGTGATCTCCTGGTCGTGCCGAGCACGCTGGCCAGAACCGTCATGATCGAACGTGGCATCGTGCGTGTAGAGCATGGAGCGGTGTCGGTGCATCCCCGTTCCACAGGAAGAACAGCTCGGACCACAGTCGCTCAGTTCATCCGATTTCTGGGAAGCGATCGGCCGGCGCGATCCGCGTTTGCCGGGCGCCCTCCATGATTTCCTGGCGGCGCTGGAGCCCCTGGGCGTCTATCCCGATCTCAAGGCCAGCCTGAACCTTAAGGCCGACCTTCCCGACAGACCGAAGCCAATCAATCTTGGCTATATCACGAAGAATGGCCAGCTCTGGACGAACCCGGCGGCCTGGGAAACGCCGGAATACGTATGGCGCCCCTATATGGAGAGACTGGCCGGATTGATTGGCGGCACCATTGCCACCGGCTCCACGAACTATGTCAGCATCGACGGCAAATCCGCTCCGCGGATCGAGCGGTTCCTGCCGAATCATCGAGATGCCTTCGTTCAAGCGATTGCGGACATGCTGCGCGCGCTAGCAGAACAGGATGCGACCGAAGCAGGGACGCCTTCCCGGTTCATATGGCAGGAAGGAGAGATGATCGTCGAGTAATGTTGCCGAAAGAAGCTTATAAACATTTGTTTTTACTCGGTTAAACAGAAGAATAGGTCACGCAAACAAGAACCAGGAGTTTTGCGTATGACCAAAGAGGACCCCT
Source organism: Shinella fusca (assembly GCF_014203155.1). Taxonomy (GTDB): domain Bacteria; phylum Pseudomonadota; class Alphaproteobacteria; order Rhizobiales; family Rhizobiaceae; genus Shinella; species Shinella fusca. The sequence continues at coordinate 3,493 of NZ_JACHIK010000036.1, read as the reverse complement.
ATCTCGACGACAAGATCGCCATTATCGCCGATTTCGTCGGCCGTGATTTCATGCGATTGGCCAATGAGCTGCAACAGGTACAGGAACAGCGTTCGGATATGTTCATCGAAGTGGCCGAGCGCGTGGGCATCGGGCGCCGCAAGGCCTTTGCCCTCGCGCGCATCGCCCGCCTCTTCGAGGATCTAGACATTCCCGATGAACAACTGAACCGCATCGGCTGGGCGAAGCTCAATCGCATCAGCGGCCATCTAGACGAGGACAACGCTGTCCATCTCCTGTCCCTGGCCGAGAGCAATACCTTCTACGAACTCGATGCCATCTTGAAGGGCAAGCAACCGATCGATGGAGCAAAAATCCTCCTGCTTCACCTCAAGGAGGCCGACCATGCTCGTCTCTACAAGCTGCTCGTGGAACATGGGGCCAAGCCCACCGGCAACGGTGGTCTCTCAGGCAAAGAGGAAGCGCTGGTGAACCTGCTATCCGGATCGTCGGCTCCTTCCGGCAAATAGCGCGCCAAGACGCTATTCCCGACTTTATCCCCACCATGCCCGAAGCTGATGCCGGTTTCGGGCATAACGGTTTTCGAGAGGTACAGCAGTTTCCTTCCGCAAATCAAAGACATCCGCTACGGTAGTAGTGCGCTGGCCAAATTCAGCCGGACCACCGGCTGAACCACTTGATAAATCGGCACTTTTCCTCTTTCCAGCTCCGCCTATCCTGATTGCCAGACACGCCCTCATGGTGACGGTGTGTGAACCGAGAGGCACAGGCAATGTCTTCCGTAAGGCGGAACGACAGGGCGGGGAAAGAGACAAGGGCGACGCCGTCGCCTGATGCGTTTGTGCAATTAATTGCACTTTCTCGTATCCTCGCCCGCCAGGCCGCCCGCGAAGCCATCGCCGCACGAACCGCCTCTCCTCACGACGATAAACAGGAGAACGAACCCGATGGCGCCGCTTGATCCCAATCGCATGATGACCCTGGAGCAGGCTGCCGACTTTCTGTTGATCAGCACCCGCACGCTTCGCCGCAAGATCAAGTCCGGCGAGCTCGCGGCCCACAAGTTCGGCCGCCTCTGGCGCATCGCCGAGAGGGACCTTCTGGCCTTCATCGAGCAGCACAGGAAGAGCTGATCATCCCAGTCCGCTAGTGGCCTGATAAGTCATCTCAATTCCGATTATCGGGACAATACCGACGCCAACTTTGGCCTCAAATTGGCGTCGGTATTTTCCCGAATTTCCGCTTCTTACCACTTCTGTCCTGTCAGGGCCTCTCCCCTCACCTTCCGTCCATTTCCAACAACATCGAAAGGAGTATTGCTCATGGCAATCCGTATCATCAGGAAGGCTACCGTCCGCAAGTTACCCGAAACTCTGGCTGACGTTGCCGATCTTTTGGCGAAAGACGGCACGCTGCCTGGCAACCGTCGCCGCGATCTGATCTCGTCAATCACTTCCACTGCCCGGCTGACAGCGCGTCAGTCCTCAGACATCCCCGCCGATGTTTCCGTACTCCGTGATCTGTTCAAGACCCTTCATCCTGCCCAGGGTCGGATCAGTTCCAAGCGTCTCAGCAACATCCGCGCCGATCTCGCCGCCGCGCTCCAGCATACTGGAGTTATCCCCGTCCCTGATCCTGATACCAAGCCCAGCATGGCCTGGCGCAAGTTCCTCGACCATGCCCCCGCGAAGCATCAGTCATGGTTCCTGTCACGGTTCGTTCGCTTCTGCAGCCTTCGCCAGATCGAACCGGCGAATGTCACCGATGCCGTCGTGCGGGACTTTCGCACCTGGCTTGATGCCCGTATCCTGACCAACGATCCGAAGAAGGTCGTCAAGGACACAGCGGTGGCATTCAATGCCATCATCAAACGCGCCGGTCTCGACATTCCGCTGCTGGCCACCACCCTGTCGTCGCGCCACCTTGCGCGCCGCCTCGACACCTACCCCGCGTCCCTTGGAAGACATCGAGCGCTACTTGAAACGCCTGCGTGACCCCGACTTGTTTTCCGGGGAAGGGCCACGCAGGCCGTTGCGCCCGACCTCCCTGCGCAACATCGAGGCCCATGTCCGCCAGACCCTCGATGCCGCCGTAACTGCCGGATACCCGCCCAAGCATTTCAAGACGCTGGCCGATCTTGTCGAGATCGGCGTGATCAAGGCCGCGATCAACCACATGATCGAACGGCGCGACGGCAAAACGCCATCCGGGCTCGGCAATACCCTTGCAACGCTGCTGGCGATCGCCCGTCACTACGTCAAGGCATCTGCCGAGACGATCAAGAGCCTCGAAACCGCAAACAAGAAACTCGGCAAAAGCCGCGACACAGGTGAGCCCCGCCTGTCACCCAAGAACGAGCGCCGGCTGGAGCAATTTGACATCGTGCGGAACCGCGATCTCCTGATCGAATTGCCGCACAAGCTGATGGCTCGGGCCGACAAGCAGCCCGGCCGCCAGCGCGCAGCCATGGATGCCATGATAGCCGCAGCCATCGCCGTGCTGCTTGCGTGCCCCTTGCGCATGGCGAACCTCTCCACGCTGAATCTGGGAGAAGACATCACCGCTATCGAGGAAGGCCGCACACGGGAATACCTCGTCCATATTGCCGCAGCAAAGGTGAAGAACCGCCAGGAGATTGCCGCCGTCATTACGGGGCCGCAAGCATCCATCCTGACACGATATCTCAAGCATCACCGCAAGTTTCTCGCCAAGCAGCCTGGTGATTGGGTATTTCCCGTCGTCTCCGGCGGTCCGCGCACGCCCGATCATTTCGGAGAGTTGATCAAGAACAGGATATTCAAGGAAACCGGTCTCGTCGTGCATCCGCACCTCATCCGGCATTTCACGGCAAGAACGTACCTCGAAGCGATTCCCGGCGATTACGAGACGCCGAGGAAGCTGCTCGGTCATACCAGCCAGAAGATGGTTGCCACCGTTTATGCCCCGCTGGCGAGCCGGGCCGCGTTCAGACGCTATGGCGACATCATCAACCGTCATGGCAAGGGAACGAACAAGGGCAAGCGTAACAGGACGCCGTGCAAATGACCGGCCCTACCATCCCACTGATCACCAAATTCGAGGACTGGCCGGAGATCGACCGCAAGCTGTGGGAGCACTCGTTTGCTCCCGGAGGCCTGTTCGATACGGACGGCGTCTTTGCCGGCTGGTCTGCCGGCACCCGTCGCCTCCACACCCAGAACTATGGCGCATGGTTATCGTTCCTCCTGCGCAACCAGTCCGAACAGAGCAACCGGACCCCGACCGAGCGCATCACGAAGGAGGTCGTGACCTCGTTCATCGATGAAGGCAAGCAGCGTCTCAAGCTCCGCTCCATCTCCAATCAGGTGCTGACACTCGCGGTCATCGCCAGGGGTTTTGAACCCGATGGAGATTGGGCGTGGCTCTACCATGCGGCGCGGTCGCTCTATGAGCAATCCAACCCGCACCAGTTGAAGCCGCCCATTCCGATCACCGCTGCCGAGCTGTTCGAGTG
>NZ_JACHIK010000035.1:2500-5992 GCF_014203155.1 Shinella fusca | reverse complement strand
TGGTTGCGGGGGCAGGATTTGAACCTGCGGCCTTCAGGTTATGAGCCTGACGAGCTACCGGGCTGCTCCACCCCGCGTTATGGGTGGTTTTGTGATTGAGAAGATTTTGATTGCCTTTAGCAGACCTGGCAGCGACCTACTCTCCCGCGTCTTGAGACGAAGTACCATTGGCGCTGGGGCGTTTCACGGCCGTGTTCGGAATGGGAACGGGTGCGGCCACCCCGCCATGACCACCAGGTCGGCTAAGGGCAATCTTTCGAGAAGCTGGCAGAAGGGGATGCCTTCGTTTGTCTTTTGTGAACACGTCTTTTTCTTCGGGCCGCGCCTTCGGCCAGGGGCCGCAAGCGCACGGAAGAGATGGCTCATCGAGTTTGTTGGATGAGCATGAACAATGAGAACGATCAAGCCAATCGAGCGATTAGTAACGGTAAGCTTCATGCATTGCTGCACTTCCACACCCGTCCTATCAACGTGGTCGTCTTCCACGGCTCTCAAGGGAATACTCGTTTTCAGGTGGGTTTCCCGCTTAGATGCCTTCAGCGGTTATCCCTTCCATATATAGCTACCCTGCTATGCCGTTGGCACGACAACAGGTCCACCAGAGATATGTCCATCCCGGTCCTCTCGTACTAGGGACAGATCCTGTCAATATTCCTACACCCACGGCAGATAGGGACCGAACTGTCTCACGACGTTCTGAACCCAGCTCACGTACCGCTTTAATTGGCGAACAGCCAAACCCTTGGGACCTGCTCCAGCCCCAGGATGCGATGAGCCGACATCGAGGTGCCAAACAACCCCGTCGATATGGACTCTTGGGGGTCATCAGCCTGTTATCCCCGGCGTACCTTTTATCCGTTGAGCGATGGCCCTTCCACGCGGGACCACCGGATCACTATGACCGACTTTCGTCTCTGCTCGACTTGTCAGTCTCGCAGTCAGGCGGGCTTATGCCATTGCACTCGACGAGCGATTTCCGACCGCTCTGAGCCCACCATCGCGCGCCTCCGTTACTCTTTCGGAGGCGACCGCCCCAGTCAAACTACCCACCATACACTGTCCCGGACCCGGATGACGGGCCGCGGTTAGACATCCATGACGATAAGGGTGGTATTTCAAGGATGGCTCCACAGGAACTGGCGTCCCTGCTTCAAAGCCTACCACCTATCCTACACATGCCGACACGAATGCCAGTGTAAAGCTATAGTAAAGGTGCACGGGGTCTTTCCGTCTGACCGCAGGAACCCCGCATCTTCACGGGGAATTCAATTTCACTGAGTCTGCGTTGGAGACAGCGGGGAAGTCGTTACGCCATTCGTGCAGGTCGGAACTTACCCGACAAGGAATTTCGCTACCTTAGGACCGTTATAGTTACGGCCGCCGTTTACTGGGGCTTCGATTCAAAGCTTGCACCTCTCCTCTTAACCTTCCAGCACCGGGCAGGCGTCAGACCCTATACGTCGTCTTGCGACTTCGCAGAGCCCTGTGTTTTTGATAAACAGTCGCTACCCCCTGGTCTGTGCCACCCCACCATACTTGCGTACGATGGGGTCACGCTTCTTCCGAAGTTACGCGTGCAATTTGCCGAGTTCCTTCAACGCAGTTCTCTCAAGCGCCTTGGTATACTCTACCTGACCACCTGTGTCGGTTTCGGGTACGGTCTATACGGTGGAGCTATTTCCTGGAACCGCTTCCCTGCACACCCAATCCAATAAGAATGTACAAGTTACGCAATCCGTCACTACCACCAGGCCCACGAATATTAACGTGGTTCCCATCGACTACGCGTGTCCGCCTCGTCTTAGGGGCCGGCTAACCCTGCTCAGATTAACTTTAAGCAGGAACCCTTGGTCTTTCGGCGAGGGGGTCTCTCACCCCCTTTATCGTTACTCATGTCAACATTCGCACTTCCGATACCTCCAGAGGCCCTCACGGGTCCTCCTTCGCAGGCTTACGGAACGCTCCGCTACCACGTATCTTGCGATACATCCTCAGCTTCGGTGCATGGCTTTAGCCCCGTTACATTTTCGGCGCAAAGACCCTTATTTAGACCAGTGAGCTGTTACGCTTTCTTTAAATGATGGCTGCTTCTAAGCCAACATCCTGGTTGTTTTGGGATCCTCACATCCTTTCCCACTTAGCCATGACTTGGGGACCTTAGCTGGAGGTCAGGGTTGTTGCCCTTTTCACGACGGACGTTAGCACCCGCCGTGTGTCTGCCGAGTAGTACTCCACGGTATTCGGAGTTTGGTTAGGATCAGTAAGACGGTGAGTCCCCATAGCCCATCCAGTGCTCTACCCCCGTGGGTATTCGCTCGACGCTCTACCTAAATAGATTTCGCGGAGAACCAGCTATCTCCGAGTTTGATTGGCCTTTCACCCCTAGCCACAAGTCATCCCAATCTATTGCAACAGATGCGGGTTCGGTCCTCCAGTTGGTGTTACCCAACCTTCAACCTGCTCATGGCTAGATCACTCGGTTTCGGGTCTAATGCAACGAACTGAACGCCCTGTTCAGACTCGCTTTCGCTGCGCCTACACCTATCGGCTTAAGCTTGCTCGTTACACTAAGTCGTTGACCCATTATACAAAAGGTACGCCGTCAGGCTTGCGCCCTCCGACTGCTTGTAGGCATCCGGTTTCAGGTTCTATTTCACTCCCCTTGTCGGGGTGCTTTTCACCTTTCCCTCACGGTACTTGTTCGCTATCGGTCATGCACGAGTACTTAGGCTTGGAGAGTGGTCTCCCCATGTTCAGACAGGATTTCACGTGTCCCGCCCTACTCAAGGACAACGGCTGTTCTACGTGTACGGGGCTATCACCCGCTAAGGCCGGACTTTCCATTCCGTTCCACTTCATTCACCGTTGCCACTGGCCTGGTCCGCGTTCGCTCGCCACTACTTGCGGAGTCTCGGTTGATGTCCTTTCCTGCAGGTACTTAGATGTTTCAGTTCCCTGCGTTCGCTTCTTACCCCTATGTATTCAGGGTAAGATACCTTATCACAATGCTTGGAAACCTAAGCCGTACCGAAGCACGGCTTAAATTCTCCAAGCATTTAAGGTGGGTTGCCCCATTCGGAGATCCATGGATCAAAGCTCATTCGCAGCTCCCCACGGCTTATCGCAGCGTATCACGTCCTTCATCGCCTGTGCATGCCAAGGCATCCACCAAATGCCCTTACGACACTTAATCGTTCTCATTGTCTATGCTCATCATCTAGCCGTCATCCCAAAGGAATAAACGGCGGGTAGGGCTACCTTTTACAACCCGACCCACTCGACAATGCCATCGACGTGTTCGATAGACCTGCTTTATTGGAGCCACGCCGAGCGGCTCGCTTGCAGTCTATCATTAAGACCAGCTTCTCGAGATCAAATCCGAGGATGCGCGGTCAGGCAACATCCACCAGGACACGCGTCAGACAAGGGCAAGCCCTCGAACAACACATGACCCTTGAGGCACCAGGTTTCCCCGGTCCGGATCAATCTTCT
>NZ_JACHIK010000034.1 GCF_014203155.1 Shinella fusca | reverse complement strand
GCAATTGCACGCAATCACAAGACAGGCTCGGTAACAACACGCCCGGCAGCATCAACCCAACCTACATGCAAGGTGGTGGGTTCGTCGCGCTTACGGATGATCGCCGATCTGCCCTGTGCGGGCCGGAGGATCGGACTGCACCTGACCGTCCGACGCTTCGTCTGCAATGTCGTCCATTGCCGCCGAAAGATCTTCGCCGAGCGTTTCAGTAATGGCGTGATCCGACCCATGGCCCGCCGACAGCGCGCCTGGAGACCTTGGTTCACCATCTCGCTTTGGCATTGGGTGGTCGGCCAGCAGCACGGTTCGCAGATCGTCTCGGGTTACCGGTTAGCAATGACACGCTGCTTCGAACCGTTCGCCGATATGATCGCCCACCACCGCCGCCGCCAGCCGTCATCGGCATTGATGACTGGGCGTGGCGTCGCAATCACCGATATGGCACTATCATCTGCGATCTGGAACGGCGAAAGACGATCGCGTTGTTCCCCAACCGAGAACCCTCGATCGCAAAAGCTTGGCTGGTCGAGCAGCCGCAGATCGAAATCGTCGCACGAGACCGCGGTGGCGGGTATGCGCAGGCCGCTGCACAAGCTCTGCCACACGCCGAACAGGTCGCCGACCGCTGGCATCTGATGGAGAACGCCAGCCACGCCTTTCTTGACGCCGTTCGCAAGTCGATGCGGCAGGTCCGCATTGCAATCGGCACAGCAACTATAAATCCAAAGCTTCTGACAGCTGCCGAGCGACTGCAATATGAGGGATATCTGCGGCGTGAAGAGGCAAACGCCGTCATTCGTGGTCTCGTCAGCGAAGGCGTATCCATCAAGGAGATCGTGCGCAGAACCGGGCACAGCCGAAAGCTGGTTCGCAGTGTCGTCCGTGGTCAGCGGACCGACATCTTTCGGATCCGGCAAACTTCCCTGGAACCGCATCTCCCTTGGCTTGAGGCGCAATGGGACGCCGGATTGCGGAACGGCGCTGAACTTTGGCGGCAGCTTCGGTTGGCTGGCTTCGGTGGCGGTCTCCGTGTTGTCACCGAATGGGCAACGCGGCGAAGGCGTGCCGAAAAGGCCGAGAATGGACTGGGCCACGCGCCGGCGGCACGCACTATCGTCCGACTGATGACCCTTGAACGCAACAATTTGACCAAAGCTCAGACGATGACGGTCGCTGCGATCGAGGAGCGACTACCAGACCTTGTCGAGGCAAGGGATGTCGTGGAGAGCTTCCACGAGATGCTGCGGCGCAAGTCTAAAGATGATCTGGACGCGTGGATCGACCGCGCAGCAGCAAGCTTGGTCGCGTCATTCGCCAACGGCGTCGTTCGCGACAGAGTAGCTGTTCAGAATGCGATCACCTCAATCTGGTCGAACGGCCAAACCGAGGGGCAGATCACCAAGCTGAAACTCATCAAGCGCCATGTGTGGACGGCCTCTGCGTTGCAAGCGGAATCTTTCGTGGCATAGCACCGGCGGGTGCAGTCATGTGTCCGGCCTGTTGACGTGGCTCACATGGCCACTGGCCCTGATGTGATCCGCAAGTCAGGTCCCAATCAAATGTCCGCAGTCTATGCTGCTTTCGCTTGGAACGGGTTCTCCTACTTGGGGTCTACCGGTCATTGTCACGTCATGATCAGCACTTGCAATCGAATTTTACACCCGGTCCTCTATTCCGTTGTCTGGACTCGATAATCCGCGTTTCTGGCCAGTAAGGCCCAAGCCGTGCGGGCCATTTTGTTGGCAAGAGCAACCGTCACAAGCCGGGCCGGCTTTCTTTCCAGAAGCGCTCGCATCCATCCGTTTCCGGATGTTCGATGCCTGTCATGGCGCAGAATTGCGGTGGCTCCAATCACCAGGAGGCGGCGAACATATCTATTGCCTTGCCTCGATATTCTACCGAGGCGCTCCTTGCCGCCGCTCGAATTCTGCCTTGGCACAAGTCCAAGCCATGCGGCGAATTCGCGGCCGCTGCGAAAATGCGCTGGATCGAGCATTGTCGCAGCGATCGCGGATGCGATGATCGGACCGACACCGGGAATCGTCGCCAATCGGCAACTGATCGAATTGGATCGATGCCAAGTCTCAATTTCTTTCTCGAGTTGCAGAATCTGCGCCTGAATTTGTTTGAGCTGGTGGATTAGGGGTTTAAGTCCACGCCGAAGTAGCTCTGGAAAATCATCATCAACGCCCTCCTCGACGCAGGCGACGAGTTCTGCAAGCCCGGTTCGCTTTTGAGCCGCGACAATGCCGAATTCCGCGAGATGGCATCGCAGTGCATTAATCAGCATCGTCCGCTGCTTTACCAGGAGATCTCGGCTTCTATGGAGCACAAGGACAGCCTGTTGATCAATGGTTTTGACGGGCACGAAACGCATAGTCGGCCGGGCGACAGCCTCGCAAATGGCCGCAGCATCGGCGGCATCGTTCTTTCCACGCCGGACATAAGGCTTCACGTACGAAGGCGGAATTAGCCGAACGGAATGTCCCAAACTCATCAGCTCTCTGGCCCAGTAATGCGAAGTTGCGCATGCTTCGATGCCTATGAGACAAGGTGTCAGGCGTGAAAAGAAAACTCGGACTTCGCTGCGGCGCAGCTTCCGCCTCAGCACCACGTCACCCGCGGCATCCACGCCGTGAAGTTGAAAGACATTCTTCGCGATATCCAAGCCTATCGTAACAATTTGCATCAGAACGGCTCCTCTGGGTTGCGCAATCAACGGCAGCAAGTTTAGCACTGCCGGTGAGGGAGCAGAGGCCGTCCATCTCATCAGATGTACGGGCGCGGGAAGCTCGATTTGCTTGAGGCACGTATCGTCGGAGCGCCCTGAAGTCATCGAGATTGCGTCAGACCCCTTATTCCATGCCGAAACACATTTTAGAGCGGGTCGTTCGTCAGAATGGGTTGCCGAAGCTATGTCCCGACACGTCGTCATTTCGGATAGGTTGCGCGTGGAGGTGGTCCGATATATACAGTTAAACTGTATATATCGGACCACGAGAGGAACCTATGTCTGTTGCTGCAAACAAGGAAGTCGTCCGCCGCTTCAATTTCGAGGTTATTCAGGAAGGAAGCGCCGAAGCGTTCGCTGCCTTGGTGGCATCGGATTTCGTCAACCACTCGGCCCCGCCTCACATACCGAATGGTCCGGAAGGCATGTGGAACACATTTCAGAATGTCCTGCGTCCGGCGCTATCCAATCTTACGGTGCTCATCCATGAGCAGATTGCCGAGGGAGACAAGGTGACGACGCGCAAGACGATCACGGGCGTCCATTCGGGCTCGTTGCTGGGAATTCCGGCGACGGGCGAGACCGTGGCTATCGATGTCATCGACATCGTTCGCGTGCGGGATGGAAAATACGCCGAGCATTGGGGAATAAACAGCTTGTCCGTGGTTCTTTCTACCCTGTCGAAGCGTTGATCCCTACACCAGTCGCTCGATGATCGTGATGGCGTCCCGCAGAGTGCGACGGTCCTGCTCGGAAAGCCTCGTGTCGATCATGGCTGCGATTTCGCGGGTTCTGGCTTCTCTTGCCTGGGACAGGGTTCGTCGTCCCTCCTCCGTTAGTGAGAGGAGCTGACTGCGGGCATCGGCGGGATTTTGCATTTTGCTGACGAGCCCTGCCTGCTCGAGCTGGCAAACGACTAGTCGCATGCTTTGATGTCGGACGTTACGACGGCCGGCAAGATCAGCGATGCTTGTAAGGCCATCGCGATCGAGAATAGCCAGGGTTTCGGATTGCGATGTTGTCGGCGTCCCGGCTTGTGATCGGACGCCGCGGACAAATTTCCCGACAGCCTGGCGTAGGTTCTCGGCCAGGATCAAGGTGCTTTCCGCACCATCGCTTTTCGCTGTGCCGCGCGCCATCGTGGTGTCCATTTTATGAGGCCTGCCGTTCGTCGAGAAATGCCTTCGGTTACATTAGGCAAACCGTCCGGCGGCGCAATGATTGCTCCAGTATTTGAGAGGGGGGACGCCTTTCAGGCTCAATCCCGCGTTCTGAACCTTCGTAAAAATTCGGCGACTATCGAGAAGTGCATCATCAGTGCGTCGTAGCCGAGGGCCGTCGATGTAGGCGCCGACTGCCATGCCGGCCAGCACGGCGGTCAGGCCGAAGGCGAGATAGCTCAACATAAAAAACAAAACAATAAGTTTGCCGTGTTCCTCGGGGCTTACGGCCGGACGATGGGACGCAGGACACCGTAGAACCAGGTTCCCAAGCCCGTTCCCCGTTCCGGCGATTACATGCCCCGCGAGATAGGCGGATAGCGATTGCGAGACGATGGCAACAAGCGTCAATGCCGTGCCGATCGACAGTGCAGAGGTCTCATAGAGCGTCACCCGCCGGGAGGAGCAGCCGCGCGATGTAACAGGCGTCGGCGCCTGCGGCGCAAAGCAGGACGATCACAACCGCCTGCGTCGCATGGTCCGCGGCGCCGAAGGTGTGCCGGACAATCGCGCGCCAGTGAGAGATAAAGCCCGCCCGTGGCCCACCCCGCGATGACAGGCGGCGAACTGCACGAGAATGCCTTCACTGCTGTGGTCGGCACCCTGATTCGTGGCCGAAGCGAGGCCCGTCATGCCGCGGCGCGGTCTCGGAATGAATCAGATGACGAGGCGAACAACGCGTAGGCGACAACCAGCGAGCCAAAAACGTTGGCCTCTGCCCCAGCCGTCGCATCCATCAATACATCCGCCACGAGAACGCCCGTTGCGAGGCCGGTAAGCGGAATGACCGAGTTCCGTACCGAAGCGCTCCCGCGTCTGCCCTTCGGCTCGAGATCGACGATGGCGGCAGAGAGCGCCGAGAGCAGCAGACCTGCGGCAATACCCTGTAACACGCGCGCGACCATCAATCCCATCACATCGCCCGCTTGCCAGAACAATAGCGGGCCAAGCGCGATCGGGACAAAGCCTCCTGATATTACCGGCCGCCGGCCGATATGGTCCGACAGCGGCCCCATGGCTAGCAGCGACGCCAGAGGGGCGATCGTGTAGACGGCAAAGATACCGGTCAGTCCCGCGGCGGGAAACCCGATCTCCTGTTGCAGCATGGGATAGAAAGGCGAAGGCGCGCTTGCGCCGGCCATCATCGCGGCCAATCCCACAAGCGTGATGCGGAAGCCGGCGAGATGGCGCGGATAGCATTGTATGGGTCACGCCGGCAACTTATGGTTTGAATAATTTCGAACCATTTTCTCCTATCGTTCCGCCGATGGTTCAACTAAATCCGAACCATGGTGCATGATGATACCGAGCTTCCCCATCGCGCTCGCAATGACCTGCGGTTGAACGACGTGTTCTTCGCGTTGAGCAACCCGGCCGCCTGGCCAGCGTTCGCCAGCTCGTCGACGGCCCCCTGGAAATGGCGCAATGCCATCTGCCTGATCCATCGATGCCGAAATCGACCAAGTGGCACCTGATGAAGGTGCTGCGCGAGGCCGGGAGGAATCAGTCCCCGGGGCGCAGCCGCCGCCTCAGCCAGCGACACGAAGACCTGGAGGCGCGGTTTCCCGGATTGATCGGCGCTGTGCTGGGCGCTGTGGCCTGGCCAATAAGTTCACGGCAATCCGGCGATACGCTGAAGCCGACCGGCGATGCGCCCATGGGCACACGCCGTCGGCGGCGGGGGCGACGATGATGTTCATGAGGCCCGCCGGTGAGGGCAGGCCTCCTAGTACAAATTCAGGGGACGTCCTTGGCCCTGTAGGCATCGGGGATGACGAACACTTCGTCGGCACGCCCGTAGCCGCCGTCAGGTACGGTTTCGATCAGCACCATCGTATGGGGGCGGGCGGCTTCGCTCAGATAATCGACGAGCATCTGCGTCGTCTTGTGAATCAGGTCTTCTTTCTGGATCTTTGAAAGGGCGCCTTCCGGCAGCTTGAAATTGGCAAATGGCATGATCGTCTCCTGTTGGTCTATGGATAAGCGTCACCGGCCGGTCAGATTATCCCGCCATTGGCGCGGATCACCTGGCCGCTGACCCAGCCGCTGTCGGGCCCGGCAAGGAAGGACACGACGCGGGCGATGTCATCTGGCTGGCCGAGGCGGCCGAACGGGTTCATGCCGACAATCGTCTTCACCAGCGCCTCGCTCTTGCCGGCCATGAACAATTCCGTTTCCACCGGTCCTGGTGCCACCGCATTGACGGTGATGCCTCGCGACCCGAGTTCCTTGGCGAGCACATGGGTCATGGCCTCGACTGCCGCCTTGGCCGCCGCGTAGACGCCATAGCCGGGCTGGTACATGCCGACGACGCTCGACGAAAAGCTGATGATGCGGCCGCCGTCCCGAAGCCGGCCGGCCCCCTCGCGAAGACCACGGAACACGCCGCCAAGATTGACGGATATCATTCTCTCAAACGATTCGTCGGTAACCTTGGCAATCGTTGAGAGCTCCATAACGCCCGCATTGTTGACGAGGATGTCTGTTCCGCCGAAAGCCCGCTCGGCGGCGTCGAACAGGGTCGCCATGCCGGCAGGATCGCCGATATCGGCCGCGACGGAAATGGCCCTGCTGCCCGAAGCCGCCAGCGCAGCAACGATCGCCTCTGCGGCCTCACGGCCTTTCGCGTAGTTGACGACGACAGCTATGCCGTCTTGTGACAGGCGCTTTGCGATGGCCGCGCCGATGCCCTTGGAAGCGCCAGTTACGATGGCTACGCGGGTTTGTCGGTCCGTCATGTTTTCTCTCCATCTGTTATGGCGCTGAAGGTATTGCGTCGACATGCGGAAACAATTACCCGGGAACTGACATGTCTGTTCGGCTAGGATGAATAAATTCATGGATAGATTGGACCGGATGCAGCTTTTCGTGCGTGTCGTGGAGCGCTGTAGCTTCACGGCTGCCGCCGCCGATCTGGGTTTGGGGCGCTCGACGGCAACCGAGGCTATCAAGCAGCTGGAAGTGGACGTCGGCGCGCGCCTTCTGGAGCGCACCACCCGGCACGTACGGCCGACGCTGGATGGCCAGGCATTCTACGAGCGCTGCCGGTCAATTCTCTCGGACGTGGACCACGCCGAAAACGTCTTCCGCGACGCCCGGCCACGCGGCCTCCTGCGCATCGACGCGAACGTTCTTCTGACCCGCACATTCCTGCTGCCGCGGTTACCGGAATTCCTGGCGCTCCATCCGCTGATCGACATTCATTTCGGGCAGGGGGACCGCCTTGTAGATCTCGTTCGCGAGGGGGTGGATTGCGTCATCCGGGCGGGCGACCTTACCGATAGCGGCATGATCGCCCGGCGGCTTGCGACGATCACGGAGGTGACGTGCGCCAGCCCCGGTTATATTGAGACGCATGGCATGCCGATGTCTCCCGACGACCTTGAGGGCCACGTGATGGTCGGCTTCATCTCGTCGCGGACGGGGGAGGTCATCCCTCTGGAGCTCATGGTGGGCGGCAAGGCGCGAGAGTTCGTTCTGCCCTGTCGCGTCACAGCCAATCATTCCGACACGACGCATGACATGGCGAAGCTGGGATTGGGCCTGGTTCAGGCGCCCCGCTATCGCCTTCAGCAGGATTTGAAGGCAGGGCGGCTGGTCGAGGTGCTGAAGGACTATCCCCCGAGCCCGACTCCGCTCTCGGCCCTTTATCCCCAGAACCGGCATCTGGCGCCACGCCTTCGCGTCTTCCTGAACTGGCTGGTGACGATATTCGCAGAGGCCGAGCTTTAGCCTATCCACGGCCGCAGGTGCCACCAGTATCAGGATTGATTTTTTGTATCGCAACGTGCTCAGTGCGACCGTCTGAGGCCGACGTGTTGTCTTTTGTCGAGCCCGTCGGTGCCGCAGACATGCTGTGTTACTTTCGTTATCAGGCTCATCGTCTGGCCCTCCACAGCAACGTGGAAAGGCGACGGGGGACTATCGCGATAGGAGCCGACACCAAGAGCAACGAGCCGCGGCCTGCGCGGCTGGGGTCGGTCACAGGCGAGGCAAATATGACAGTGTTGGGACAAAGAATTGGATGCGCTCCATTGAGGCGCCGGACGAGGGTGGTTCCCGCAGCGGCGCGATCTGGGGCGGGCGTACAGGATCAAAGCTGCCAGCTCCCGGGAACGGAGCGTGCTAGATCGATGGTAAGCGCGATTTTTGGGTCACCTATGAATCGGGGGAGCGTTTAGGCAGGTTGTGTCCACAAGCAACGTAATGGACACAATGCGATGGATGATGTGATCGAGCCGCGGCTATTGCGGGTATTGCATGCTGGTCGCGGCGGGAAACGCGAGTTTGATCGTAAGCGCGACGAACTCACCACCTTGCATATAGGCTGTGTTCCTGCCGCTGGCCACGTTGTTATCGGGCCTGTCTTGTGATGGCGTGCAATTGCAGGACTGCGGATGAGATATGGTGGTGGGCCGTCGCCCTTATTTTGCGCCGCTCCTGAGGAGAAAGGCGGATGAGGAGTTTGGCGAGCTGCGGATTGACGGCCATGATGGGGGCGATCACCGGCTTTGGCGTGGCAAGGAGGATCGGCGCCCACGCTTCGCCGCCCAGACTGAGGCCAAGGGAAAATCCGATCGCCCAGGGACCGACGATGGTCTC
>NZ_JACHIK010000033.1 GCF_014203155.1 Shinella fusca | reverse complement strand
TCGTCCATTGAAAAATCGTCCTTCCAAATCAACGAGCAGAATCTCAAGCCCAAATCGCGCCGTTAAAAGGTGGGGTGTTCGTTGCGCTCACGATCGTTTCGGCGAGGGCATTGTCATAACTGTCGCCGACACTTCCGACAGAAGGCTCTATGCCAGCTTCTGCCAGCCGCTCGGAGTACCGGATGGACACGTATTGAACGCCCCTGTCCGAATGATGCACGAGCCCGCCGCCATGAACAGGACGTCGATCATGAAGTGCCTGTTCAAGGGCATCGAGGACAAAGCTCGCCTGTGCCGGCCGGCTCGCCCGCCAGCCAACGATGCGCCGGGCAAAGACGTCGATCACAAAGGCCACGTAGACGAAACCCTGCCATGTCGGGACATAGGTGAAGTCCGAGACCCACAGCCTGTTTGGTGCCGGGGCTTTGAACTGGCGGTTTACCCGGTCAAGCGGGCTCGGGGCTGCCTTGTCCGAGAATGTCGTGCGGACCGGCTTTCCTCGAATAATCCCTTGCAGGCTCATCGACCTCATAAGCCGAGCGACCGTGCAGCGGGCGATGGCGTAGCCTTCTCGCTGCAACTGCCGCCAGACTTTACGCACGCCGTAGACCTGGAAGTTCTCATTGAACACCCGGCGTATCTCGATCTTCATGCCGATATCGCTGCGGGCGCGAACCGACAGGCGGTCCATATCCAAGCGCTTGGCGACGTTCTCGTAGTAGGTTGATGGGGCAATCGGCAAAAGCCTGCAGATCGGCTCGACCCCGAACACGCTACGGTGTTCGTCAATGAACGAGATCATCGTTTGAAGGGGCGGTCGAGCTCCGCCATCGCGAAATAAGCAGACGCCTTGCGCAAAATCTCGTTGGCCTGACGAAGCTCGCGGTTCTCCCGCTCCAGAGCCTTCATCTTCTCGGCCGCGTCGCTCGGCAAGCCTGCTCGTTTGCCGCTGTCGACCTCGGTCTTCTTCACCCATTCGTGCAGCGTGGCTGGCGAGCAACCGATCTTGCCCGCAATAGATGAAACGGCTGCCCACCGCGACGGGTGCTCTGCCTCGTGATCCAGCACCATACGGATGGCGCGTTGGCGGACTTCAGGTGAAAACTTGTTCGTTGTCTTGCTCATATCGGCTCAAATCTCTCAGAAGTTGGAGCCTCCGGCAAACCCGGCGCGGTTCACTGCAACGGAAGATAGCCGTCCCTTTGGCCAGCGCCTCATGGACGTGGACGAGCTGACCGGACCAGGGATGCCACGGATACAAAAGCTCGCGAACCTCTGTCCCGTGGGTGTTCTGTCGTCGTGTTGTACAACGAAGAACGTCCTCACCCGGCGATCGGGTATAACGTCCCGATTGCCCTGCACAATCCCGGTGGCGCAACCAGCCCGTCATCGTGATCAGAGCGGAAAACTCCAGCTCCCGGCGGTCCAAAGTTTGGGCTTAGAGCAGGAGCACGTCAGAAATGCTCTAATTACGCTTACGAGCTTCGCGTGAAGCCGCGCCCTTGGCGAAGCAGCATGACAAAGGTCACGCTAGCCAAGCAGAGTACGATCCAGAACAGGGGTTGTCTACCAAGGAAATGGAATAGTGAATAGACGCCTACGGGCGTTAGGCATGCCACCAGCAAAATTAATTGTTTCCCCTTATACGCTGTAAAAAAAATACGACTTACTAGAAGAAAAAATAGTGATATCCCGAGTACGCCCGTCACTACAAGTAGATCGATCACGGTGTTGTGGGCTTCATTGAGAATCACGGTGCCTGTATTTACATTGGACAACGGAACATGCGCGCCGGGTCCGAGCCCAATGACTGGCGACGCGGCTACTGTAGAAAACGCATTCTGCCAGAGCGCCAGCCGCGCCGAACCTTGCCCGCCATCGGCTTCAAGATCGAAGACATCGTCAAACTGGCCTGTCGCAACACCGATCTGTCGGCCTGGAAAATGCTCGAAGAAACTGAGTTCTGATAGTGGAAAGAAACTAAGCATCGCAAATAGGGTCGGGAAGACAATCGCGAAAGGAAAAACAAACGGAAGCCGCTTGGACCAATGCACACCGCAGAAGAAAAAAATCAGAAGTAGAGTTGATAGCACGGCCAGAGTGTAAGCGCTGCTGCCCGACATAGAGCCAGCAAGACCAGATGCCACAGAGGCAATGACGGCGGTTTTTTTTGCAATCGTACAAGAAAACTCCATTATTAACAGAAGTGTTAAAGTGGTCGCTGCAAGAAAACCGATTTGGTTAGGGTTGTTTGAGAGCCCCTGAAGTTTCCAACTGTTTTGATAATACATATAGCCCTGAATGGGGCTAGGAACGATTGCCAGCAACAAAAAGAAGAATAAGAAGAGCGCTGCAACAAGACAAAGCGCTTTCACGTATGCTTGTTCTCTGCCGTGGCTGGCCAGAATAAAGCTACAAACGATAAGAGAGGTGAAGCAATAGGCGATTGTGTCACGTATGCTGACCCGTCCCGGATCTGTTACGCACGCGAACGCAGTGGTGATCATAATAATCGCGAAGAGACAGATTGGCACGACAAGTGCACGACCCGGGATTTTCTCCTCTGATACAATCTTTGCCGCACACAGTATGAAGCATAGAGCCGCAGTGGCGACTTCTATGAAGCCGAACGCACCAAATTGCAGTTGCTTGCAAAGCAGACCAACGATCAGGAACGAAAATACAAAGGGAGTGGATTTTGACTTAAGGACATTGTCCGCTGCCGAGTTTATTGTGCTCACGCACTCCTCCTTGTGGTACCTTCCGACTATGCGGCTTCTAATCTTGTTAATGCTGCCTCCCTCGAACTTGCTATTAATCTGAGAGAGAACATGGAACGATTGAGCACCCGGAGGCAAATGGGAAGATTATTCGAAGAAGAGAGCGACCTGACGCACTTTGATAGCGTTTATCGACTGAGCGATAGGCTCGAGTTCATCGGAATAAGTTAGCTATCTTCGCTCTAGGAGAATGACGAAAGCTCTCAATCGCGTTCTCATCAACAGCGGTTCCGTCTAAAGGCGCCACAGCTCAATTCCCGCAGGTCTGAGAGTGGGCGACAGCTTGCTCTTAACGTCAAGCACGATGCCGTCCTTTTCGATCAGCTTTTCAATCATCGTCCATCCCTGCTCAAGATATTCACTATGCGGAACAGCGAAAATTACGGCATCCGCTGGCTTGAGATCAGACAGACTGGTCAATTTCAGCCCATACTCATGCCACAGGTCATCAGCGCGCGCTAAGGGATCGGCGATTTGCACCTCGATACCGAATTTTTCAAGCTCGTGTACGATGTCGATCACTCGCGTATTGCGGATATCGGGAACGTTTTCTTTAAACGTTACTCCCAATAGTGTAACGTTACTTATCACCTTTCGTTTGGTCATCGCCAACTTGACGCATTCGTGCGCGATGCGTTTGCCTGTGCCGTCATTGACCCTTCGTCCCGAAAGAATCACTTGAGGATGATAGCCTTCCCGTTCAGCGCGATAAGTCAAATAATACGGATCGACACCTATGCAGTGTCCACCAACAAGGCCGGGAGAGAAATTGAGAAAATTCCATTTCGTCGCCGCTGCTTCCAGCACCGCGGCTGTATCAACATCAAGCAGATGGAAAATTTCCGAAAGCTCGTTCATAAATGCGATGTTGATATCGCGTTGAGCATTCTCGATGACCTTGGCGGCTTCAGCGACCTTGATTGAGGGGGCAATGTGTATGCCCGCCTCCACCACAGCCCCATATACAGCTGCAATGGTCTGCGCGGTTTCCGAGTTTTGGCCGGAAACCACCTTAGTAATAGTCTCAAATCGGTGCTGCTTGTCGCCCGGATTGATTCGCTCCGGTGAATATCCGACAAAAAAGTCCGTGCCTGCCTTAAGACCAGAAGATTCCTCTAGCACAGGAATACAGTCTTCTTCAGTTGCACCGGGATAAACTGTAGATTCGTATACTACAATATCACCGGTTGAGAGAGCGCCCCCTACTGTCCTAGATGCGCTTTTTAGCGCACTGAGATCGGGCCGCCGTGCACCATCGATCGGAGTGGGGACGGTAACAATATAGAAGCTGGAATCGACTAACTCGGAAGGATCGTCGGTTAGATGCAAATTTGCGGCCGCGAGATCGGACTCTTCGACTTCTCGCGTCCAGTCTTTACCATCCCTCAGAGCCTCAATACGCTGTTTATCAATATCAAAGCCAACAACATGCGCACCTTTGAGACCAAAGGCGACTGCCACAGGCAGGCCTACATAGCCCAAACCGATGACCGCGAGTTTCCTCTGAGATAATATGGACTTGTCCGTCGTCACCGTCGTACTCCATGCAGTAGCAGCATTCTTAGGCTACTAGAAGATTAAACCAGCCTATGCAACTGACATTGATACCCACCTCGCTCAAGACTTTGATATCTTCCGCAAGAGCGGCGGGGCTACCCGGCTTGTTGCAGCCGCATGCCTGCTGGTTTATAGGAGCGGTTAATTTGCAGCAAAGGCGTCATAAAGAATGAGTTCGAATTCTCGCAAGCGGTCCGTGTTGATTACAGGGGGCGCAGGCTTCATTGGATACCATCTTGCCAAGCGAATGCTTGATGATGACTGGCGTGTGGTCAGCGTTGACGGGATGACCAATTACTATGATCCCTCCCTGAAACGTCGGCGACATGAAATGCTGGCAAAGTCAAATCACTTTCAAGCGCACGAGGTCATGCTCGAGGATTTTGAAGCTCTTTCCATCGCCTTTGCCGATGCGCAGCCAGACATCGTAGTTCATCTGGCGGCGCAGGCTGGCGTGCGTTATAGTCTTGAGAACCCGCGAGCCTATGTCGAGGCCAATCTCGTAGGTACATTCAATGTCATGGAACTGGTACGCCAGCATAAACCAGCACACTACCTGTTTGCCTCGACGAGTTCTGTTTACGGCGCCAACAAAGATATGCCCTTTGGTGAGACTGACAGGACCGATCATCCGATAACGCTCTATGCGGCGACCAAGAAGGCCACGGAAAACATGGCCCATTCTTACGCTCATCTATGGTCTCAACCAACTACAGCCTTCCGTTTTTTCACGGTATATGGTCCGTGGGGCCGTCCCGACATGGCGCTCTTCAAGTTCGTCCGCGCCATGCAGGCTGGCGAAGCCATCGACGTGTATGGCGAAGGCGATATGCGGCGCGACTTCACCTATGTCGATGACCTTATCGAAAGCATTGTCCGTCTAATCGAGGCTGTACCTGCCACCGGTCAACCCATCGCTGACGCGGTCGATTCCCTGTCCCCTGCCGCTCCGTTCCGCGTCGTCAACATCGGCGGCGGCCAGCCTGTGGGTTTGATGGATTTCATCTCGACCATCGAGCAGCAATTGGGGTTGGAGGCAAGAAAAAACATCTTGCCAATGCAGGCTGGCGATGTGCGTGAAACCTATGCCAAGGCCGAACTGCTTGAGGCATTAACAGGCTACCGTCCGTCAACGACAGTCGAGGCCGGCATCAAAGCCTTCGTTGATTGGTATCTGTCATACTACCAGGCTAAGTAGTGGCTCGTGTCGTTATCATTGCCGGCCTAGCGAGCTCGCTGGTCAATTTTCGCGGCCCTCTCCTTGAGGCCTTGCGCGAGGCCGGTCATGAAGTCCATGCGATTGCGCCTGCCAGCGACGACAAGACGCTTGCCTGGCTTCGCACGCGCGCCATAACTTTCACCTCGATCGATCTAGCACGCTCCTCCCTTTCCCCGGCCGCCGATATCAAGGTCTTTATGCAATTGCGGTCGGCTTTGGCGGCGATAAGGCCTGATGTAGTCATCACCTATACGATCAAGCCAGTAATTTACGGCACACTGGCGGCAGCGCTTTCCGGGGTGAAGCGGCGTTATGCCATGATCACTGGTCTCGGATATGCCTTCACGGATGGCGAACGCTCGCTTAAGCGCCAACTCGTCAACAGGATCGCCTCTGGGCTCTATCGTCTGGCACTAAAACGTGTCCAGGTCGTGCTGTTCCAGAACCCCGACGACAGGCAAGCTTTCGAGCAGGCCGGTATTCTCGCCACTGATACACGAACCGTCATCGTCAATGGTTCGGGCGTGGACACCGACTTCTTCTCACCTAAGCCATTGCCAGTCGTGCCACATTTCTTGATGATTGCGCGCCTCGTCGCCGACAAGGGCATTGGGGAATACATCGCAGCCGCCCGTATCGTACGTACGTGCAATAGCGATGCTAGTTTTCACCTCGTCGGGCCGCTTGATCCCAACCCGGCAGCGTTCGACATCACCGCCCTCGAGCAAGCAGTGGCTGAAGGCGACATTATCTATCATGGCGAAATGGCCGATGTGCGCCCGGCTATCGCGGATTGTAGTGTCTTCGTGCTACCTTCTTATCGCGAGGGCACGCCCCGCTCTGTACTGGAAGCGATGGCTATGGCACGGCCAATCGTGACCAGCGACGCACCGGGCTGTCGAGAGACGGTAGAGCACGGCAAGAACGGATATCTCGTTCCAATCAAGGATGTTGGCGGTCTTGCCGAGGCGATGGCGCGGCTAGCCAGCAATCCAGAATTGCGTCAAGTTATGGGACGTGCCAGTTACGCCTTGGCCCTCTCCAAATATCAAGCCCGTGATGTTGCGCGTTCAATTCTGTTGGCCTGTGATTTGCTTGATGAGCATGCTGGGACTACGAGCTAGCTTCAAAAGAAAGAATACTACATGTGTGGCATTGCCGGGATTTTGACAGCTTCAAACAAGCGACCGCCCCAGGGCGCGCTGGAAGCCATCACAGATCGCATTCGCCATCGTGGCCCCGATGCTAGCGGACTGCATCGAGAAGGCGATGAAGGGCTGGAGCTAGGACACACGCGTCTGGCTATCGTCGATCTGTCGCCGGCCGGTGCACAGCCGATGGTTTCTCAGTCGGGCCGCTATGTCATCGTGCTCAATGGTGAAATCTACAATTATCGTGATCTGCGCAGAGAGCTCGGCGACTCGGCTACAATCACCTGGCGCGGGGCCTCCGACACCGAAGTCCTCCTCGCAGCCTGCGAAATCTGGGGCGTTGCGGCCACGCTGGCGCGTCTCGAAGGTATGTTCGCCTTCGGCCTCTGGGATCGCAAGGATCGCTCGCTGACGCTGGCTCGCGACCGCTTCGGTGAAAAGCCGCTGTATGTCGGGGAAACTGAAGAGGGTATCGTATTTGCCTCGCAGCTCGGCTCCATTCTCGCCTATCCCGGCTTTGCTGGCATCGATGATCCCGAGGCGATCGAGATGTTTCTGGCGCTGAGCTATATTCCAGAGCCGCGAACCCCCTTTCGCAACGTGCGCAAGCTGCCGGCCGGCACCTATGCTCGTCTCGTTCCCGGCCAAACAAAGATCGAGCCGATAGCTTATTGGAACGCTGCCCAGAGCGTACGAGATATCCGCGAAGAGAACGAGAGCCGATCGTCAGAGGAAATCATCAAGCAGATAGAGGAGCGCCTTTCAATCGTCATCGGCAACCAGATGGTGGCCGACGTGCCGCTCGGCGCCTTTTTATCCGGTGGTATCGATTCTTCACTGGTCGTGGCCCTGATGCAGGCGCAGTCCACGAAACCGATCAAGACATTTACCATCGGCTTTAAGGACGAAGCCTATAACGAGGCACCCTATGCCCGCGCCATCGCCGACCATTTGGGTACCGACCACACGGAAGTGATCTTGGATTGGGACGAAGCACTGTCCCTTGTCGATAAATTGCCTGACATATACGATGAGCCGTTCGCCGATTCCTCGCAATTGCCCACCTATCTGGTCTCCTCGGTGGCGCGCCGGTCGGTCACCGTCTGCCTGTCGGGCGACGGGGGCGATGAAGTCTTTGCGGGCTACAACCGGCATCGTCTGGCAACGAAATACTCCAAAATGCGCAAGGTGGTCCCAGCCGCCCTGCGCCAACCTGTCGGGCGCGCGCTGATGGCAACCGCCCAGCCGCGCATGGCCGGCTTCATCAATGTCGTCGGCAAGTTGGCTGGCGCTAGCCGCGTACGGCTCGCCAGCGAAAAACTCAACAAGATCGGCTTTGCTCTTCTGGCGCAGGACGATTTGTCGCTTTACATGGGCCTAGTTCGCCGAGACGAAGGATTGATGCCTTCAGTGGCGCTTCAGCAGATGCTTGCCGCCGCGCAAAACGATGTGGCGAGCACACGCATTGACCTTGCCGAGACCATGATGCTGCTCGATACCCAGACCTACCTACCTGGCGACATCCTGGCCAAGGTCGACCGCGCCGCCATGGCTGTAGCCCTTGAAACACGCGTGCCCTACCTCGATCACAAGCTGTTCGCCCTCGCCTGGCGCTTGGGCATCAACGACAAGATCAAAGATGGCAGTACAAAGTCGGTCCTGCGTCAAATTCTCTCCAAGCACGTACCCGTCGACATGTTTGAGAGGCCTAAAGCAGGTTTTGGCGTGCCGATTGAAAGCTGGCTGCGAGGTAGATTGCGTGACTGGGCGGAAGAGAATCTGACCCTGTTCCAGAAGGCGAACCCCATGTATGCTCCGTTGGTGCAGACTGCTCGCGATGAATTCTATGCTGGCAAGGGGCACCTGCATCATTTCCTTTGGAATGTACTCATGCTGCATGCTTGGCAGACACGATACCGGACCGCAGCCGCCAGTTCGCGCTCAAACTAACTACGCCCTTGCCCGACTTGTCTCTGCGTGCACGCGTTGCCGGGTCTCTCGCCATCAGCTTCGCCGGAGCATCCAAGACCGCTGGCGCAAATAGCGGAGCATCAACATCGGGCGCAGCTTCACGCGGCTTACGGGCGAGCCGCCGCCAGGTGAACAGTTGCTGCAGAGTCAACCCGTGACTGCTCCTTCTCCTCGCGAGACCAGCGCCGACGGCGCTCAACAGACGTGATCACTTCAATCGGATGCTTCATCATAGGACTATCCCTAGTGTTTGCACTAGGACTTCGGATGTTCAGCGTCACCTCACAAGGCGGCCCTCACCGTCTTTCAATTACCCATAAGTTCCGCCGCTATGGCTGCGCCGAGGGTTGTGATTAGGCATGGAATAAGGGCTCTGACTCAATCTCGATGATGTTTAGGATTTAATTGGCGTGGTTTTCTCTGGAGAATCAGCGTCATGCCGACCCGATTTCGACTTTCCGATCTGATCCCCGCCGAATTCAACGTTGAAGCAGTGCACGATGCGGCCGGCGCGATTGTTGTCGCAGCATCTGGCCGATCAGAACAATGCAGATGTCCCCACTGCGGAACCCTCTCTCGGCGTGTTCATAGTCGCTATCCTCGGATTCTTGCGTATTCCGATGAAGCCGGCCATTGATTCCGAAACGAAGCCGGCCACCTGTTCCGATTTCATTCCGGCCAGCATTCCGATTTGAAGCCGGCCAGTCGATGGTCCCTTGGGTCGTTGGTTTGATGGCTCCTGATTGCCGCGCGGTCAAGCGTCTGCTGGTGTCTGACGCTGCTTTCGCAAGCTCTCACCGGACAGTTCGATACGGTAGGCATTATGGACGAGGCGGTCGAGGATGGCATCGGCGAGCGTCGGATTGCCGATCATGTCGTACCAGTGATCGACAGGCACTTGGCTGGTGACGATGGTGGATCGCTTCTCGTAGCGGTCCTCGATGATTTCCAGGAGGTCTCGACGCTGCTCGTCGTTGAGCTTCTCCGGACCCCAGTCGTCGAGGATGAGGAGGTCGGTTCGGGCGAGCGCCTTGAGAACTTTGGGATAACGGCCGTCGCCGCGCGCGAGCGCAAGGGTGGCGAACAGCCTGGGCAGGCGATGATAGGCGACGGAGAAGTCCTCGCGGCATGCCTTGTGTCCGAGCGCGCAGGCCAGCCAGCTCTTGCCGACGCCGGCGGGCCCGATCAGCAGGAGACTGTGATGTTGCCTGATCCAATCACAGCCGGCGAGCTTCAGGAACAGGTTGCGATCGAGGCCGCGGGCGGCGCGGAAGTCGATGTTCTCGATCTGGGCGTCATGGCGGAGCTTCGCGGCACGGGCCCTTGCCTCGAAACGCTTCTGACGGCGCGTGGTCGTTTCCCGTTCGAGCAAGATCGTGAGCCATTCACCGTGCTCGAGTTGTCTCGCCTCCGGTTGCGCCTCGAGTTCGTGATACGCGCTCGCCATGCCGGAGAGGCCGAGCTCGCGCAGCATGTCGATGGTGGGGTTGGTCAGCATTGTGAGTTGTCTCCTCAATGAAAGTAGCCGGGGCCACGCAGATTGGCGTGTTCCATGACGGCGGTAGGTTCGGTGGAATGCCTTGCGCCCTTGTGGGTGGCGATGAGCGAGGCAATGGTCTTGCAGGTCAGGCCGCCGATCTCGACGGCGCGCGACGAAACGGCCTCGGCGCGCTCATGGCCGATGTCGCGATAAAGGCGCAGGATGCCGAGGCATGTTCTGAAACCTTGTTCCGGATGCGGCCGGCTGGCGAGGATGGCGATGATCAGCCCTTCGGTCTGCGGACCGATGGACGCGCCCCAGCGCCGGAAGCGCTCCGGCGTCCATTCGGCGTAGCGGCGGGTGAGAGCTCGGCATGTGAGCGGGGTCTGTTCCATAGCGCGGCCCGCCATAGCGGCGCTGATGCACAGCAACGCGTTTGCCGCGATGGAATATCTCGATCATCCGGGCGGTTGCCCGGATATCGACCTGCTGGCGGATGAGGGCATGCGGGACGGAATAGAAGAAGCTCTTGCACTCGACGTGGTAATCCGTCGAGACCCGCGCCAAGCGCCATTCGGCGAATTCGTAGTCTTCGATGGGCAGGCTTGCGAGTGCCGGGCGTTCGACCGTCTCGAAGAGGTGCCGGCGGCTGACGCCGAGCCGGCGCATGACATGATCGTTGATGCGCGCGAGCACCTCGGCGATCGCGGCATTGGCCTCGGCGAGCGAGAAGAAGGTCTGCTTGCGCAGGCGTCCGAGAATGCAGCTCTGGGCAAAGCGCACGGCGTTCTCGACCTTCGCCTTGTCCTTCGGGCGGCGTGGCCGGGCCGGTAGGACGCCGACGCGGTAGTGGGACGCCATCATGCCGTAGCTGCGGTTGATCTCGGGATCATGGAAGCTGGCGCGGTTGACGCCAGACTTCAGGTTGTCCGGCACGATCAGCCGGGGCACGCCACCGAAGAAGGCGAACATGCGCACGTGCGAGCCGATCCAATCCGGGAGCGTCTGGGTCCAGGTCGCCTCGGCGAACGTATAGCTCGACGCGCCGAGCACGCCGACGAACAGTTCCGTCTCGCGAACCTCGCCGGTCTTGCGATCGATGATCGGCACCCTCTTGCCGGAATAGTCCACGAAGGCCTTGTCGCCAGCGGCATGCTCCTGGCACATCGTCGGCGACAGGCGCTGCTCGAAGCCGCGGAACAGTTCGCAGAAGCGGCTATAGCCGTATCCGTCGGGATGGACGCTGCGATATTCCTCCCAGAGGATCAGCAGCGTGACGCCCGGCTTCTTCAGCTCGATGGAGAGCTCAGCCCAATCAGGCTCCTGGCGTCGCCGTTGGCCCTGCTTGACCCCGGCGCGGGCGAAAAGCCGATGCTCCAGCGCATCGTCGGTCAGTTCTCCGGGCAATGGCCAGGTCAGCCCCGCCATGGCTGCTCGCTTCAGATTATCCTGCACGGTGCTGCGTGCAACGCCGAGCATCACCGCGATCTCGCGGCTACTTGTTCCACTTCCGGCAAAGGGCAGACGCCACCAATGCGATCAGGCCGTTCATCCCGCGCCGGAAATCGACCGGCTGGGTCGCCACCATGATCCTCAGCCCCCTCGCAGGA
>NZ_JACHIK010000032.1 GCF_014203155.1 Shinella fusca | reverse complement strand
GGGAACGGCCACCTGCCTGCATCGGCCGGGATGCGCATCCCGGCCGATGCAAGCAAGTAAACCACATCTCATCCACACAAGCCCGAGGATGACGGAGGGGAGGGACGTACTGGAGGAACAGTCGGGCGGCGCGGCTTCCGATCCGTTCTTGGTGTCTCTCTCGCTTCGCTTCTTTCGTCATCCTCGGGCTTGACCCGAGGATCCGGGCGGCGTGCGCGGCGCAGGTGGATGCGCACTGATTTGTTGTAAGAAATACACTTTTCGCACTTGCCAAGCGCGCCCGCGCGCCGTAAAGACGCCATGCCTTGCCGGTACGGACGCTTTGTCCGGGATGCGGCGGGCGAGAAGGGGTATAGCTCAGTTGGTAGAGCGGCGGTCTCCAAAACCGCAGGTCGGGGGTTCGAGCCCCTCTGCCCCTGCCATTTTCGCCGGACAGCGCGGACCACTTGCAGCGACGGCGGGCGATGGCATGGTGGCACGGGCCGCCTAAATTCGTTAAAAGTCCGGTTGCCTCTTGTGAAAAAGGGAATCGGGCTTTATGTAGGGCAAAACAGACACGCGGTGCGTGGGGCTGAGAGTTCAGCTTTACGCGCCGTAATGGCGTGGACATTCAATGGCATCGAAAACGAATCCGATTGCGTTTCTGCAGCAGGTACGCTCCGAGACGGCGAAAGTGACTTGGCCCTCGCGGCGCGAGACGATGATCTCGACGGTCATGGTCTTCGTCATGGTCTTCCTGACTGCGCTGTTCTTCTTTGCAGCGGACCACCTGATGGGTTTTCTGGTCGGCCTCGTCCTTGGCGTCGGCGCTTGATCGGTTGGAGATGAACATGGCTTCGCGTTGGTACATCGTCCACGCCTATTCGAATTTCGAGAAGAAGGTCGCCGAGGATATCGAGAACAAGGCCCGCCAGAAGGGTCTCGATCACCTCTTCGAAAAGATCCTCGTGCCGACCGAGAAGGTTGTCGAGGTGCGTCGCGGCCGCAAGGTCGATTCCGAACGCAAGTTCTTCCCCGGCTATGTGCTGGTGCGGGCGAACCTGACGGACGAGGCGTATCACCTCATCAAGAACACGCCGAAGGTCACGGGGTTCCTCGGTTCCGACAACAAGCCGGTTCCGATCCCGGACAGCGAAGCCGAGCGGATCCTCTCGCAGGTCCAGGACGGTGTCGACCGTCCGAAGCCTTCGGTCTCCTTCGAGATCGGCGAGCAGGTTCGCGTTTCCGACGGTCCGTTCGCCTCGTTCAACGGCATCGTCCAGGACGTCGACGAGGAGCGTTCGCGCCTCAAGGTGGAAGTGTCGATCTTCGGCCGCGCCACCCCGGTCGAGCTGGAATACGCCCAGGTCGAGAAAATCTGATTTCGGCGGCGCCTTCCGGCGCTGCCCTTTGAAATCCAATCTTCATCGAAGGTTGGTGGCGGAGGTTTCCGCCGATCGCGTGGAAGGGAAGGCGGCCTGTAGCCGGGCGCCCGCACCGCACCACGCAACCGCAGCCGCCGGTCTTCGGGCCGGCATCGAGGGCCGGGCAACCGGCCGCATTCTGAAAGGCAGAGAGAAATGGCTAAGAAAGTTGCAGGCCAGCTCAAGCTTCAGGTCAAGGCAGGATCGGCAAACCCGTCCCCGCCGATCGGCCCGGCGCTTGGTCAGCGTGGCATTAACATCATGGAATTCTGCAAGTCGTTCAACGCAGCGACGCAGGAAATGGAAAAGGGTATGCCGATCCCGGTCGTCATCACCTACTACCAGGACAAGTCCTTCACCTTCGTGATGAAGCAGCCGCCGGTGACCTACTTCCTCAAGAAGGAAGCCAAGATCCAGTCCGGCTCGAAGACCCCCGGCAAGGGCGGTTCGGTCGGCAAGCTCACCAAGGCTCAGATCAAGTCGATCGCCGAAGCCAAGATGAAGGATCTCAACGCCGCCGATATCGAAGGCGCGATGGCAATGGTCGAGGGCTCCGCCCGCGCCATGGGCCTGGAAGTGGTAGGTTGATCATGGCCAAGGTAGCAAAGCGTCTCCAGAAGATCCGTGAAGGCATCGACCCGACCAAGCTCGTCGCCCTTTCGGACGCCATCGCTCTCGTCAAGGAGCGTGCGACGGCCAAGTTCGACGAAACCGTCGAGATCGCCATGAACCTCGGCGTCGACCCGCGCCATGCCGACCAGATGGTCCGCGGCGTGGTCAACCTGCCGAACGGCACCGGCCGCGACGTTCGCGTCGCCGTCTTCGCCCGTGGCGCCAAGGCTGACGAAGCCAAGGCAGCCGGTGCGGACGTCGTCGGCGCCGAAGATCTCGTCGAGATCGTCCAGGGCGGCAAGATCGACTTCGATCGCTGCATCGCGACCCCGGACATGATGCCGCTCGTCGGCCGTCTCGGTAAGGTCCTCGGCCCGCGCGGCATGATGCCGAACCCGAAGGTCGGCACCGTCACCATGGACGTTGCAGGCGCCGTCAAGGCATCCAAGGGCGGTGCTGTCGAGTTCCGCGTCGAGAAGGCCGGTATCATCCACGCCGGCATCGGCAAGGCTTCCTTCGACGCCAAGGCACTGGAAGAGAACATCAAGGCTTTCGCTGACGCCGTCATCAAGGCGAAGCCGGCCGGCGCCAAGGGCAACTACGTCAAGCGCGTTGCCATCTCGTCGACGATGGGCCCGGGCGTCAAGGTCGACCCGTCCAGCGTCAACGCATAATTCGGATCCGGCTCCGGCCGGCTCCCGAAAGAATTCCCGGCCTTGTCTGGCCGGGAATTTCCGGGGCAACCCGGAACTCCTGTCCGAGATTGCAGGTGGCCCATTTCTCTTGGGATTTTGGCCTTAATCACGTTGCCTGCATGAGACGGGTGAGACCTGAATTTCACTCAGCGTCGGATGACGCGGAATTCGGTTCGAACCTACCTTGCCTGTGCCGCGGCTTTTTGGGCCGAGCGCGGGGGGACAGGATCCTCGAGCGTCGCTCGGGATCTTTGAAAAGGGATCCCTGGCGGCAAAGGCAAACCCGGCAGGCCCCCGTGAGAAGTCACGGTCCTGTCAACTGGAGATAGGCAGTGGAAAGAGCGGAAAAACGCGAATTCGTCACGGAGCTGAATGAAGTCTTCAAGGCTTCCGGTTCGGTTGTCGTGGCCCGCTATGCCGGCATCACCGTTGCACAGATGAACGATCTTCGTACGAAGATGCGTGCAGCTGGCGGTACCGTCAAAGTCGCGAAGAACCGCCTGGCCAAAATTGCCCTTCAGGGTACGGAATCGGAAGGGATCACCGATCTCTTCCAGGGTCAGACGCTCATTGCATATGCAAATGATCCGATGACCGCTCCGAAGGTAGCCATGGATTTCGCCAAGACCAACGACAAGCTCGTTGTTCTCGGTGGCGCCATGGGTGCGACCACGCTCGACGCAGAAGCAGTCAAGTCGCTTGCGACTCTGCCTTCGCTCGACGAGCTGCGTGCAAAGCTCCTGGGCCTCATTGCAGCCCCGGCAACGCGCGTCGCCACGGTCGTTGCAGCACCGGCAAGCCAGCTTGCCCGCGTGTTCGCAGCCTACGCCAAGAAGGACGAAGCCGCGTAAGGCGGTTTTTCGCTGTAAATCAAACACACCAGTTCGAACCGAACAAAAGGAAATACGAAAATGGCTGATCTCGCAAAGATCGTTGAAGACCTCTCCTCGCTGACCGTCCTGGAAGCTGCTGAGCTTTCCAAGCTGCTCGAAGAGAAGTGGGGCGTTTCGGCTGCTGCTCCCGTGGCTGTCGCTGCCGTCGGCGGCGGTGCTGCTCCGGCTGCTGCCGAAGAAGAAAAGACCGAGTTCGACGTTATCCTCGTTGACGCTGGCGCCAACAAGATCAACGTCATCAAGGAAGTCCGCGGCATCACCGGCCTCGGCCTCAAGGAAGCCAAGGACCTCGTCGAAGGCGCTCCGAAGCCGGTCAAGGAAGCCGTTTCCAAGGCTGAAGCTGCCGACCTCAAGAAGAAGCTTGAGGACGCCGGCGCCAAGGTCGACGTCAAGTAATACCGGAATGCGGTGGGAGAGGGTTTCGACCCTCTCCCATTGACGATTCCTCCGGACTGATTACCCAAAAGCCGCGAAAACCGGCTTTTGGGTAATGGGTTCTTCAAGAGGATGGTCTTCCGCCAGGCTATAGGGCAATCCGGCCCGTAACCCGGCAGAGAAGACGAGATTGATCCAACCCATGATCGACGGGATCGACTGGCCAGCGAACCCCGTCCGTTGCAGGCCCGGATGCTTAATTTGAAGGAGCGACGATGGCTCAGACCCTTTCGTTTAACGGTCGCAGGCGCGTACGCAAGTTTTTTGGAAAAATCCCCGAAGTCGCTGAAATGCCGAACCTCATCGAGGTTCAGAAGGCGTCTTACGATCAATTCCTGATGGTTGAAGAGCCCGCCGGCGGTCGTCCGGACGAGGGCCTTCAGGCCGTTTTCAAGTCGGTTTTCCCGATCACGGACTTCTCCGGCGCTTCCATGCTCGAATTCGTCTCCTACGAATTCGAACAGCCGAAGTTCGACGTCGAGGAATGCCGCCAGCGTGACCTGACCTATGCGGCGCCGCTCAAGGTGACGCTGCGCCTCATCGTGTTCGATATCGACGAGGATACGGGCGCCAAGTCCATCAAGGACATCAAGGAACAGAACGTCTACATGGGCGACATGCCGCTCATGACCGACAACGGCACGTTCATCGTCAACGGCACCGAGCGCGTCATTGTCTCCCAGATGCACCGTTCGCCGGGCGTGTTCTTCGACCACGACAAGGGCAAGAGCCATTCTTCCGGCAAGCTGCTCTTTGCCGCCCGCGTCATCCCGTATCGCGGTTCCTGGCTCGACATCGAGTTCGACGCCAAGGACATCGTCCATGCGCGCATCGACCGCCGCCGCAAGATCCCCGTCACCTCGCTCCTCATGGCGCTGGGCATGGACGGCGAAGAGATCCTGTCGACCTTCTACACGAAGTCGCTCTACCAGCGCGACGGCGAAGGCTGGCGCATTCCCTTCAATCCGGACGCGCTGAAGGGCCAGAAGGCCGTTTCGGATATGATCGACGCCGACACCGGCGAAGTCGTCGTGGAGATCGGCAAGAAGCTGACGCCGCGTCTGCTCAAGCAGCTTTCCGAAAAGGGCCTCAAGGCCCTCAAGGCGACCGACGAGGACCTCTACGGCAACTACCTCGCCGAAGACGTCGTCAACTACGAGACGGGTGAGATCTATCTCGAAGCCGGCGACGAAATCGACGAGAAGACCCTGCCGGTCATCCTGTCGGCGGGCTTCGACGAAATCCCGGTCCTCGACATCGACCACATCAATGTCGGCGCCTACATCCGCAACACGCTCGCCGCCGACAAGAACGAGAACCGCCAGGACGCTCTGTTCGACATCTACCGCGTCATGCGCCCGGGCGAGCCGCCGACGATGGAATCGGCCGAAGCCATGTTCAACACGCTGTTCTTCGATGCGGAGCGTTACGACCTCTCCGCCGTCGGGCGCGTGAAGATGAACATGCGCCTCGACCTCGACGTCGAGGACACGGTCCGCATCCTGCGCAAGGAAGACATCCTTGCCGTGGTCAAGATGCTGGTCGAGCTGCGCGACGGCAAGGGCGAGATCGACGACATCGACAACCTCGGCAACCGCCGCGTCCGCTCGGTCGGCGAGCTGATGGAGAACCAGTACCGTCTCGGCCTGCTCCGCATGGAGCGCGCGATCAAGGAACGCATGTCCTCGATCGAGATCGACACGGTCATGCCGCAGGACCTGATCAACGCGAAGCCGGCGGCCGCCGCCGTTCGCGAGTTCTTCGGTTCCTCGCAGCTCTCCCAGTTCATGGACCAGGTGAACCCGCTTTCGGAAATCACCCACAAGCGCCGTCTTTCGGCCCTTGGCCCGGGTGGTCTGACCCGTGAGCGCGCCGGCTTCGAAGTCCGCGACGTTCATCCGACCCACTACGGCCGCATCTGCCCGATCGAGACGCCGGAAGGCCCGAACATCGGTCTGATCAACTCGCTCGCGACCTTCGCCCGCGTCAACAAGTACGGCTTCATCGAAAGCCCGTACCGCAAGATCGTCGACGGCAAGGTCACGAACGACGTGGTCTACCTCTCCGCCATGGAAGAGGCCAAGTACCACGTCGCCCAGGCCAACTCGGTGCTGAACGACGACAACTCCTTCACGGAAGAGTTCGTCGTCTGCCGCCACGCCGGCGAAGTCATGCTCGCCCCGCGCGACCAGATCAACCTCATGGACGTTTCGCCGAAGCAGCTCGTTTCGGTCGCGGCCGCGCTCATCCCGTTCCTCGAGAACGACGACGCGAACCGCGCGCTCATGGGCTCGAACATGCAGCGTCAGGCCGTGCCGCTCCTCAGGGCGGAAGCCCCGTTCGTCGGCACCGGCATGGAACCGGTCGTCGCCCGTGACTCGGGCGCTGCCATCGCGGCCCGCCGCGGCGGCGTCGTCGACCAGGTCGACGCGACCCGTATCGTTATCCGCGCCACCGAAGACCTCGATCCGTCGAAGTCGGGCGTCGATATCTACCGCCTGCAGAAGTTCCAGCGCTCCAACCAGAACACCTGCGTCAACCAGCGCCCGCTGGTGACCGTCGGCGACGTTCTGAACAAGGGCGACATCATCGCGGACGGTCCGTCGACCGACCTCGGCGACCTGGCACTCGGCCGCAACGCGCTCGTCGCG
This sequence comes from Shinella fusca, assembly GCF_014203155.1. Lineage (GTDB taxonomy): Bacteria > Pseudomonadota > Alphaproteobacteria > Rhizobiales > Rhizobiaceae > Shinella > Shinella fusca. Next base: position 10,232 of record NZ_JACHIK010000032.1, on the reverse strand, counting down.
TTCATGCCGTGGAACGGCTACAACTACGAAGACTCGATCCTGATGTCCGAACGCATCGTCTCCGACGACGTGTTCACCTCGATCCACATCGAGGAATTCGAAGTCATGGCCCGCGACACGAAGCTCGGTCCGGAAGAAATCACGCGCGACATTCCGAACGTCTCGGAAGAAGCGCTGAAGAACCTCGACGAAGCCGGTATCGTCTATATCGGTGCAGAGGTTCAGCCGGGCGACATCCTGGTCGGCAAGATCACCCCGAAGGGCGAAAGCCCGATGACGCCGGAAGAAAAGCTCCTGCGCGCCATCTTCGGTGAGAAGGCCTCCGACGTTCGCGACACCTCCATGCGCATGCCGCCCGGCACCTTCGGCACGGTCGTCGAAGTTCGTGTCTTCAACCGCCATGGCGTGGAGAAGGACGAACGCGCGATGGCGATCGAGCGTGAAGAGATCGAGCGTCTGGCCAAGGACCGTGACGACGAGCAGGCGATCCTCGACCGTAACGTCTACGGCCGTCTGATCGACATGCTGCGCGGCCACGTCGCCGTCGCCGGCCCGAAGGCCTTCAAGAAGGGCACCGAGCTGTCGAACGCCGTCATCTCCGAATATCCCCGCTCGCAGTGGTGGATGTTCGCCGTCGAGGACGAGAAGGTCCAGGGCGAGATCGAAGCGCTCCGCGGCCAGTACGACGAATCCAAGTCGCGCCTCGAACAGCGCTTCATGGACAAGGTCGAGAAGGTCCAGCGCGGCGACGAGATGCCCCCGGGCGTCATGAAGATGGTTAAGGTCTTCGTCGCCGTGAAGCGCAAGATCCAGCCGGGCGACAAGATGGCCGGCCGTCACGGCAACAAGGGTGTCGTCTCGCGCATCCTGCCGATCGAGGACATGCCGTTCCTCGAAGACGGCACGCATGTCGACATCTGCCTCAACCCGCTGGGCGTGCCTTCGCGCATGAACGTCGGCCAGATCCTCGAAACCCACCTTGCCTGGGCCTGCGCCGGCATGGGCAAGAAGATCGGCGACCTGCTCGACGAGTATCGCAAGACCATGGACATCGCCGACCTGAAGCGCGAGCTGACGGAAGTCTACGAGAGCGAAGCCAAGGACGAAGTCGCCCACTTCGACGACGACGCCCTGGTCAAGCTCGCCGAGCAGTCCCGCAAGGGTGTCTCCATCGCAACGCCGGTCTTCGACGGTGCGCATGAGCCCGACGTTGCCGGCATGCTCAAGCGTGCGGGCCTCGACTCTTCCGGCCAGTCGGTTCTTTACGACGGCCGTACGGGTGAGGCTTTCGACCGCAAGGTGACCGTCGGCTACATGTACATGATCAAGCTGAACCACCTCGTGGACGACAAGATCCATGCCCGTTCGATCGGTCCGTACTCGCTCGTTACCCAGCAGCCGCTGGGCGGCAAGGCGCAGTTCGGCGGCCAGCGCTTCGGGGAAATGGAAGTCTGGGCGCTCGAAGCCTACGGCGCCGCCTACACGCTGCAGGAAATGCTGACCGTGAAGTCGGACGACGTGGCGGGCCGCACCAAGGTGTACGAGGCGATCGTGCGCGGCGACGACACGTTCGAGGCGGGCATTCCGGAGAGCTTCAACGTTCTCGTCAAGGAAATGCGCTCGCTCGGCCTGTCGGTGGAGCTCGAGAACTCCAAGGTCGATCCGAACGCGGAAGCCGGCCAGCTTCCGGACGCGGCGGAATAAGCCTGATCGGGTGCGCGCCGCAAAGGCGCGCACCATCTCCGCTCCTGCCGCAAGGCGGGGGCGGCTCATCCGTTTCAAGCAGCCTGCGGCACCCGGGTATCGCCGCAATCGGCTGCTAAGCAGAGGGCCACTGGCCCACTAAGGAGATAGGCATGAACCAAGAGGTCATGAACCTTTTCAACCCGCAGGTGCCTGCGCAGACGTTCGATTCCATCCGGATCTCGATCGCGTCTCCGGAAAAGATCCTTTCCTGGTCGTACGGCGAGATCAAGAAGCCGGAAACGATCAACTACCGTACGTTCAAGCCGGAACGCGACGGCCTTTTCTGCGCGCGCATCTTTGGCCCCATCAAGGACTACGAGTGCCTGTGCGGCAAGTACAAGCGCATGAAGTACAAGGGCATCATCTGCGAAAAGTGCGGCGTCGAAGTCACGCTGTCGCGCGTTCGCCGCGAGCGCATGGGCCATATCGAGCTCGCCGCGCCCGTCGCCCATATCTGGTTCCTGAAGTCGCTTCCCTCGCGCATCGCCACGCTGCTGGACATGACGCTGAAGGATGTCGAGCGCGTTCTCTATTTCGAGAACTACATCGTGACGGAGCCGGGCCTGACCGCGCTCAAGGAAAACCAGCTTCTTTCCGAAGAAGAGTACATGATCGCCGTCGATGAATATGGTGAAGACCAGTTCACGGCGATGATCGGCGCCGAGGCCATCTACGAGATGCTCGCCTCGATGAACCTCGAGAAGATCGCCGGCGATCTGCGCTCCGACCTGGCCGAGACCACGTCGGACCTGAAGCAGAAGAAGCTGATGAAGCGCCTGAAGATCGTCGAGAACTTCATGGAGAGCGGCAATCGTCCGGAATGGATGATCATGAAGGTCGTTCCGGTGATCCCGCCGGACCTGCGCCCGCTCGTCCCGCTGGACGGCGGCCGTTTCGCGACGTCCGACCTCAACGATCTCTATCGCCGCGTCATCAACCGCAACAACCGTCTGAAGCGTCTCATCGAGCTGCGCGCACCGGGCATCATCATCCGTAACGAGAAGCGCATGCTTCAGGAATCGGTTGACGCCCTGTTCGACAACGGCCGCCGCGGCCGCGTCATCACCGGCGCCAACAAGCGTCCGCTGAAGTCGCTGTCCGACATGCTCAAGGGCAAGCAGGGCCGCTTCCGCCAGAACCTGCTCGGCAAGCGCGTCGACTATTCCGGCCGTTCGGTCATCGTGACCGGCCCGGAACTGAAGCTGCACCAGTGCGGCCTGCCGAAGAAGATGGCGCTCGAGCTCTTCAAGCCGTTCATCTACGCCCGCCTCGACGCGAAGGGTTTCTCCTCGACCGTCAAGCAGGCCAAGAAGCTCGTCGAAAAAGAAAAGCCGGAAGTCTGGGATATCCTCGACGAGGTCATCCGCGAGCATCCGGTGCTCCTCAACCGTGCGCCGACGCTGCACCGCCTGGGCATCCAGGCCTTCGAACCGATCCTGGTCGAAGGCAAGGCGATCCAGCTGCACCCGCTCGTCTGCACGGCCTTCAACGCCGACTTCGACGGCGACCAGATGGCCGTCCACGTCCCGCTCTCGCTGGAAGCCCAGCTTGAAGCGCGCGTGCTGATGATGTCGACGAACAACATCCTGCATCCGGCGAACGGCGCACCGATCATCGTTCCCTCGCAGGACATGGTTCTCGGCCTCTACTATCTGTCGATCCAGAACCAGAACGAGCCGGGCGAAGGCATGGCCTTCTCCGACATGGGCGAACTGCACCATGCGCTCGAAAACAAGGTCGTCACGCTGCACGCGAAGATCCGTGGTCGCTACAAGTCGGTCGACGCCGACGGCAAGCCCTACACGAAGATCTATGAGACGACGCCCGGCCGCATGATCATCGGCGAGCTGCTGCCGAAGAACGGCAACATCCCGTTCGACATCTGCAACCAGGAAATGACCAAGAAGAACATCTCCAAGATGATCGACACGGTCTACCGTCACTGCGGCCAGAAGGACACGGTCATCTTCTGCGACCGCATCATGCAGCTCGGCTTCGGCCATGCCTGCCGCGCCGGCATCTCGTTCGGCAAGGACGACATGGTCATCCCGGATACCAAGGCGAAGATCGTCGGTGACACCGAAAACCTCGTCAAGGAATACGAGCAGCAGTACAACGACGGCCTGATCACCCAGGGCGAGAAGTACAACAAGGTCGTCGACGCCTGGGGCAAGGCCACCGAAAAGGTCGCGGAAGACATGATGGCCCGCATCAAGGCCGTCGAGTTCGACCCCGAGACCGGCCGCCAGAAGCCGATGAACGCGATCTACATGATGTCCCACTCGGGCGCCCGCGGTTCTCCGAACCAGATGCGCCAGCTGGGCGGTATGCGCGGCCTCATGGCAAAGCCGTCGGGCGAGATCATCGAAACGCCGATCATCTCGAACTTCAAGGAAGGCCTGACCGTGAACGAGTACTTCAACTCGACGCACGGCGCCCGCAAGGGTCTGGCCGACACCGCCCTGAAGACCGCGAACTCCGGTTACCTGACCCGCCGTCTCGTCGACGTCGCGCAGGATTGCATCGTCACGCATGTCGACTGCGGCACCGACAAGGGCCTCACGATGACGGCGATCGTCGATGCCGGCCAGGTCGTGGCCTCCATCGGCACCCGCGTTCTCGGCCGCACGGCTCTCGACGACATCGATCACCCGATCACCGGCGAGCGCATCGTCGATGCCGGCAAGATGATCCTCGAAGCCGACGTCGTCGAAATCGAGAAGGCCGGCATCCAGTCGATCCGTATCCGTTCGGCGCTGACCTGCGAGATCCAGACCGGCGTCTGCGGCGTCTGCTACGGTCGCGACCTTGCACGCGGCACGCCCGTCAACATGGGCGAAGCCGTCGGCGTCATTGCGGCGCAGTCGATCGGTGAACCGGGCACCCAGCTCACCATGCGTACCTTCCACCTTGGCGGCACGGCGACCGTGGTCGACCAGTCGTTCCTGGAAGCCTCGTATGAAGGCACGGTACAGATCAAGAACCGCAACATGCTGCGCAACTCCGACGGTAACCTCGTCGCGATGGGCCGCAACATGGCGATCACGATCCTCGACGAGCGTGGCGTGGAGCGTTCCGCGCAGCGCGTCGCCTACGGTTCGAAGATCTTCGTGGACGACGGCGACAAGGTGAAGCGCGGCCAGCGTCTCGCCGAGTGGGACCCCTACACCCGTCCGATGATGACGGAAGTGGAAGGCACCGTTCACTTCGAAGACGTCGTCGACGGCATCTCGGTTCTCGAAACGACCGACGAATCCACCGGCATCACCAAGCGTTCGGTCATCGACTGGCGCTCGACGCCGCGCGGTACGGACCTGAAGCCGGCCATCGTCATCAAGGACAAGAACGGCGCCGTCGCCAAGCTGTCCCGCGGTGGCGAAGCCCGCTTCCTGCTTTCGGTCGACGCGATCCTTTCCGTCGAACCGGGCCAGAAGGTCTCCCAGGGTGACGTTCTTGCCCGCTCGCCGCTGGAAAGCGCCAAGACCAAGGACATCACCGGCGGTCTGCCGCGCGTTGCCGAACTGTTCGAAGCCCGCCGTCCGAAGGACCACGCCATCATCGCGGAGATCGATGGTACGGTTCGCTTCGGCCGCGACTACAAGAACAAGCGTCGCGTGACGATCGAGCCGGCGGAAGACGGTGTCGAGCCGGTCGAGTACCTGATCCCGAAGGGCAAGCCCTTCCACCTTCAGGACGGCGACTACATCGAAAAGGGTGACTACATCCTCGACGGCAACCCCGCGCCGCACGACATCCTGGCGATCAAGGGCGTGGAAGCACTCGCTTCCTACCTCGTGAACGAAATCCAGGAAGTCTACCGACTGCAGGGCGTGGTGATCAACGACAAGCACATCGAGGTGATCGTTCGCCAGATGCTGCAGAAGGTCGAGATCACCGATGCCGGCGACAGCACCTATATCGTCGGCGACAACGTCGACCGTATCGAGCTGGAAGACGTCAACGACGCCCTGATCGAAGAAGGCAAGAAGCCGGCTTCGGGTGAGCCGGTCCTTCTCGGTATCACCAAGGCCTCGCTGCAGACCCCGTCGTTCATCTCGGCCGCCTCGTTCCAGGAGACCACCAAGGTCCTCACGGAAGCGGCGATCGCCGGCAAGACCGACGGCCTGCAGGGCCTCAAGGAGAACGTCATCGTCGGCCGCCTCATCCCGGCCGGTACGGGCGGCACCATGACGCAGATCCGCCGCATCGCGACGGCGCGCGACGAGATGATCCTCGACGAGCGGCGCAAGTCGACCGGCGCCGGCGTTGCCACCCCGATGCTGGCGGACCTCGCCGGCGGCGAGACGACGCCTGCCGAATAAGGCTCGAAGGGAAGGGCGGTCCGCCGCCCTTCCTCTTCCCGCAAACAAAAAAGCCGCCCGGCATCCGGGCGGCTTTCTGCATTTTAGGGGTTTGCGCTTACGCGAAGCGGATGATCGCGACTTCGCCTTCGAGCGCGCCCTTGTAGGCGGAGGCGTGCGGCTCGTCTTCCGGTGCGCCGGTGAGCGTGCCGATCTGGTCGAGGTCGGCTTCGAGGAAGCCTTCCTCCGAAAGGGCGTTCAACGCCTCGCGCACGGCCGTGTCGTCGTCCGGCGCGCTGAGCATGACGTGGATGTCGATGCCCTCGTCGCCCTCGCGCTCGTAGGCCTTGCCGATGATGATGAAGACCATCGGGTCGTCGAGCGTGTTGTTGTCGTTGTCGGCACTGGACGCCATGGCGGTCTCCTTTCGGGATCGGGTTGTGCTCGTTCTATAAAGGGTAGGGCGGCCGGACCCAAACGCAAAATCGCCGGCCTCGCAAAAAGCCGGAGGAGGGAATCGGTGGGCGGGCGGCCGGTGCGGCAATGCTTTCCTGTTGATTCCGTCTTCATGCTTTCTTAATGTTCCCGGGCGATGGCTTTTGCGCGTCGAAGGCTGGCGAAAGCGGAGAGGAGAGGGGCTCGAAGCCCTGCTTTTCAGGCGTATCAGCCCTTCGCGGCCGGGATTCTTTCGCCCCGCCCCTTGACCTTTGACCCTTTAGTCAGTATTCCGCACGCCATCAGAGCCTATGTGAGGCTGGCTGGTTCGGAATGACTCGTTCTGAAGTTCGCCTCAAACAGGGCTCGACGCACGTTGAGAACATGAATGCTGCACGCATGACGCGGTTATAGCGCGTCCTCTGCCTAACGAGGCCATCCGTAAAAGCGGAATGGCCTCTTATTGCGCATGAACACGCGTGTGGCCATGTACTCGCCCGCAAGGGTGACGACGATCCGCCCGCAAGGGTAACGAGACTAGATTTGCAAGGGATGGTTATATGCCTACCGTAAACCAGTTGATCCGCAAGCCGCGCCAGGCGTCGGTAAAGCGCAACAAGGTTCCTGCCCTGCAGGAAAACCCCCAGAAGCGCGGCGTTTGCACCCGCGTCTACACGACGACCCCGAAGAAGCCGAACTCGGCTCTGCGTAAGGTCGCCAAGATCCGCCTGACCAATGGCTTCGAAGTCATCGGCTATATCCCGGGCGAAGGCCACAACCTGCAGGAACACTCCGTCGTCATGATCCGTGGCGGCCGCGTGAAGGACTTGCCGGGCGTGCGCTACCACATCATCCGCGGCGTTCTCGACACCCAGGGCGTCAAGAACCGCAAGCAGCGCCGCTCCAAGTACGGCGCGAAGCGTCCGAAATAATACAGTAACCGGCGCCATTTCGCTGGTCGGAACCTTTTGAAGAAAGACGAAAAATATGTCCCGTCGCCATAGAGCAGAAAAGCGCGAGATCAACCCGGACCCGAAGTTCGGCGACCTCGTCGTCACCAAGTTCATGAACGCCATCATGCTTGACGGCAAGAAGTCCGTCGCCGAAACGATCGTTTACGGCGCCTTCGATGTCGTCCAGGGCAAGGCCAAGCAGGATCCGGTGACTGTGTTCCATTCTGCCCTCGACAACGTCGCCCCGCACGTCGAAGTGCGCTCGCGCCGCGTCGGTGGTGCGACGTACCAGGTTCCGGTCGATGTCCGTCCGGAGCGTCGTCAGGCTCTGGCCATCCGCTGGCTGATCGCCGCTGCCCGCAAGCGTAACGAAACGACCATGGTCGAGCGCCTTTCCGGCGAACTCATGGACGCAGCGAACAACCGCGGCAGCGCCGTCAAGAAGCGCGAAGACACGCACAAGATGGCCGACGCCAACCGTGCGTTCTCGCATTACCGCTGGTAACCGAAACTAGACGTCTCGAAAGGAGTCCGTTAATGGCTCGCGAATATAAAATCGAAGACTACCGAAATTTCGGTATCATGGCGCATATCGACGCCGGCAAGACGACGACGACCGAACGCATCCTCTACTACACCGGCAAGTCCCACAAGATCGGCGAAGTCCATGACGGCGCCGCCACGATGGACTGGATGGAGCAGGAGCAGGAACGCGGCATCACGATCACGTCGGCCGCCACCACGACCTTCTGGAAGGGCCGTGACGGCAAGACCCGCCGCTTCAACATCATCGACACCCCCGGCCACGTCGACTTCACCATCGAAGTCGAGCGTTCGCTGCGCGTGCTCGACGGTGCGATCGCCCTTCTCGACGCCAACGCCGGCGTGGAGCCGCAGACGGAAACCGTCTGGCGTCAGGCCGAGAAGTACAACGTTCCGCGCATGATCTTCTGCAACAAGATGGACAAGACGGGCGCCGACTTCTACCGCTCGGTGTCCATGATCAAGTCGCGTCTCGGCGCGACCGCCGTCGTCATGCAGCTGCCGATCGGCGCTGAAAGCGACTTCAAGGGCGTCGTCGACCTGATCGAGATGAACGCTCTCGTCTGGCGCGACGAATCGCTCGGCGCCCAGTGGGACGTCGTCGAGATCCCGGAAGACATGAAGGCCCAGGCCGAAGAATACCGCGAGAAGCTCATCGAGACCGTCGTCGAAATCGACGAAGCCGCGATGGAAGCCTATCTCGAAGGCAACTATCCGGACAACGACAAGATCCGCGAACTCGTTCGCCGCGGCACCATCGAGGTGAAGTTCCACCCGATGTTCTGCGGTACCGCGTTCAAGAACAAGGGCGTCCAGCCGCTCCTCGACGCCGTCGTCGACTACCTGCCGTCCCCGGCGGACATCCCGGCGATCAAGGGCATCGACGTGAAGACGGAAGCCGAGATCGAGCGTCATGCCGACGACAGCGAGCCGCTCTCCATGCTCGCCTTCAAGATCATGAACGACCCCTTCGTCGGTTCGCTCACCTTCGCCCGCATCTATTCCGGCAAGCTCGAAAAGGGCACGTCGGTCATGAACACGGTCAAGGAAAAGCGCGAGCGCGTCGGCCGCATGCTGCAGATGCACTCCAACTCGCGTGAAGACATCGAAGAAGCCTTCGCAGGCGACATCGTCGCTCTCGCCGGCCTCAAGGACACGACCACGGGCGACACGCTCTGCGATCCGCTGAAGCCGGTCATCCTCGAGCGCATGGAATTCCCCGAGCCGGTCATCCAGATCGCCATCGAGCCGAAGACGAAGAACGACCAGGAGAAGATGGGCCTCGCGCTCAACCGTCTCGCTGCCGAAGACCCGTCCTTCCGCGTCAAGACCGACGAGGAATCCGGCCAGACGATCATCGCAGGCATGGGCGAACTTCACCTCGACATCATCGTCGACCGCATGCGTCGCGAGTTCAAGGTCGAAGCCAATGTCGGCGCCCCGCAGGTCGCCTACCGCGAGACGATCACGCGCAAGACCGAGAAGGACTACACGCACAAGAAGCAGACCGGCGGTACCGGCCAGTTCGCCCGCGTGAAGCTCGTGTTCGAACCGAACCCGGACGGCGAAGATTTCGTCTTCGAATCCAAGATCGTCGGCGGTGCTGTTCCGAAGGAATACATCCCGGGCGTCCAGAAGGGCATCGAAAGCGTCCTGTCCTCGGGTCCGCTCGCAGGCTTCCCGATGCTCGGCGTCAAGGCGACGCTCATCGACGGTGCCTTCCACGACGTCGACTCCTCGGTCCTCGCCTTCGAAATCGCATCGCGTGCCTGCTTCCGTGAAGCCTCCCGCGAAGCCGGCGCCCAGCTGCTGGAGCCGATGATGAAGGTCGAAGTCGTAACGCCGGAAGACTATGTCGGCGACGTCATCGGCGACCTGAACTCCCGTCGTGGCCAGATCCAGGGCCAGGAATCGCGCGGCGTCGCCGTCGTGATCTCCGCCAACGTGCCGCTGGCGAACATGTTCAAGTACGTCGACAACCTGCGCTCCATGTCGCAGGGCCGCGCCCAGTACTCGATGGTCTTCGACCATTACGCGCCGGTTCCGTCGAACGTCGCACAGGAAATCCAGGCAAAGTACTCCGGTCAGAAGTGACCGGGGTGCACCCCACCAGTTTTGAATGAATTTCCCCTCGCGGGATCAGGAACGGAGAGCCGGAAATGGCAAAAGGTAAGTTTGAGCGCAACAAGCCTCACGTAAACATCGGCACGATCGGCCACGTTGACCATGGCAAGACGTCGACGACTGCAGCGAT
>NZ_JACHIK010000031.1 GCF_014203155.1 Shinella fusca | reverse complement strand
CTCGGACACGGTCTCTGGCGACCTGGGATGACGAGGTACGCTGCCGCAACGCGAACATACAATATTCTCGCGCGATACACAGATAAGGATGACGACAGAAGAGAGGAAGGGAACTCACGCAAGCGTTCCGGATGCCGCACCGTTCAAGGGGAGCGCAGCAATCCCCTCCCCTCCGTCATCCTCGGGCCCACGGCGCGCCTCAGGCAATCGCCATCATCCCCGTCCGTAGCGTGTTCATGTCGACGGCGGAGAGCTCGGCGTCGAGTTTGGCGTGGGTGTCCTGCCAGATGGGGAAGGCCTCGGTCAGCAGGCGGCGGCCTTCCCGCGTGAGACGCAGCAGGCGGCCACGGCGGTCGCGCGGGTCGGGCCCGACGACGACGAGGCCGCGCCGTTCGAGGGGCTTCAGCGCCGCCGTCAGCGTCGTGCGGTCCATGGCGAGCACGGCGGCGACCGGGCCCATCGGCGGCGGCTCGGGACGGTTCAGCGCCATCAGCAGCGAGAACTGGCCGTTGGTGAGGCCGAGCGGGCGCAGCGCATCGTCGAAGCGGCGGGCGAGCGCCCGCGCCGCGCGCTGCGCATGCAGGCACAGGCAATGGTCGCGCACGAAGAGCGTGGTGTCGTAGGGAATCAGGGCCTCATCCGTCATGCCGGCAATTGTTGATATCAACATAACAATGTCAAGAGACCGCCGGGCGGCGGGCGGTCAGAGATTGGGGATGCAGAGGATCGCCTGCAGGGCGCGCGCGTCGATGGGGCGGCTGAGATAGTAGCCCTGGATCTCGTCGCAGCCGGCCGCACGCAGGAAATCGATCTGCTCGCGCGTCTCCACGCCCTCGGCGATGACGCGGAGCTGGAGCGAATGGGCAAGCGAGATGACGGCCCTGGCGATCGCCGCATCGTCGGTATCGGCGGGCAGGTCCTTGACGAAGGAGCGGTCGATCTTGAGGCGGTCGACGGGAAAGCGCTTGAGGGCGCTGAGGCTGGAATAGCCGGTGCCGAAATCGTCGATGGCGAGATGCACGCCGAGCTGCTCCAGCCGGTGCATGGTCTCCACCGCCTGCTGCACGTCCTCCATGATCATGCTCTCGGTGAGCTCCAGTTCGAGATAGCGCGCCTCCAGCCCGCTTTCCTCCAGCGCCTCGGCGACGCGCTCCACCCAGTCCTTCTCCTGGAACTGGCGGGCCGAGACATTGACGCTGACGACGATGGGCGGCAGGCCGGAGACCTGCCAGGCCTTGTTCTGCCGGCAGGCCGCGCGCAGCGTCCAGTCGCCGATGGGGCCGATGAGGCCCGTTTCCTCGGCAAGCGGGATGAAATCGCCCGGCGGCACGAGGCCGCGCTCGGGATGGCGCCAGCGGATCAGCGCCTCCACGGCGAAGATGCGGCCGGTGGTGAGGTCCATCTGCGGCTGGTACTGCAGGAAGAGCTCGGAGCGGGCGAGCGCGCGGCGCAGCTCCTCCTGCTTCTGCAGCTTCTCGTGGGCACGGTTGGCCAGCTCGGCGGTGAAGACCTGCATGGCGTCACGGCCGATCTCCTTGGCGCGGTACATGGCGGCGTCGGCGCGCGCGAGCAGTTCCGTGACGTTGCGGCCGTGCTCGGGATAGGCGGCGACACCCATAGAGGCCGTGACCTGGAAGGAGCGGCCCTCGATCATCACCGGCTCGGCGATGGACTGGCGCACGGCGTTGAGCCTGTCCTCCACCGTCTCACCCCGGCGCAGCGCGCCGCTGATGAGCACGACGAACTCGTCGCCGCCGAGGCGCACGATGCTGTCGGAGGGGCGCACGCATTTGAGCATGCGCGCGGCGACGATCTTCAGGAGCTCGTCGCCGGCATGGTGGCCGAGGCTGTCGTTGACCAGCTTGAAATTGTCGAGGTCGATGAAGGCGAGCGTCATCGCCCCGCCGCCGTCGTCCGCCGCCTCGATGGCCGAGGCGACGCGCTCGTCGAGCATGGAGCGGTTCGGCAGGCCCGTCAGCGTATCGTGATGGGCCATGAACTGGATGCTGTCCTCGGCCTCCTTGCGCTCGATGGCGATGCCGGCGATGTGGGTCGCCATGCCGACGAGCTTGAGGCATTCGGCCGTGGGCTCGCCCGGCTTTTGCGAATAGAGCGCGAAGGTGCCGAGCGCCTTGCCCTGGTAGGAAAGGATCGGCGAGGACCAGCAGGCGCGAAAGCCGAAGGGCGCGGCGAGCGTCCTGTAGGCCGCCCAGAGCGGATCGGTCTCGATATCCGCGACGATGACGGGCTCGCTGCGCCAGATCGCCGTTCCGCATGAGCCGGCCGCCGGGCCGATCTCGATGCCGTCGACCAGCGCGCAATAGGCCGGATCGAGGTTGGGCGCCGCACCGTTGACGAGGTGCCGCCCGTCCGGGGTGAGCAGCAGGATCGAGCCCGTGACATCCGGCACATGCGCCTCGATGAGGAGGATCAGCGAGGAGAAGACCTCAACCAGCGGCGCGCCGAGCGCGATCATCTTGAGAAGGTGCGCCTGGCCGACATGCAGGCTTTCCGAGCGCTTGCGCTCGGTGATGTCGCGCGCGGTGCCGACCATGCCGATCACCGTGCCGTTCGCGTCGCGCACCGGCAGCTTGGAGGAGAGCATCCATTTCAGGTTGCCCCGGGCATCGTGGATCAGCTCTTCCATGTCGAGCATGGGCACGCCCGTGCGCATGATCTCCTGCTCGGTCTTGAAGAAGCCGCGGGCGACATGCTCGGGGTGGATATCGAAGTCGGACAGGCCCTCCAGGCTCTCCAGTCCCTCGCGCCGGTTGTCGTTGAGGATGGCGCGGTTGGTGACGACGAAGCGGCTGTTGCGGTCCTTGAAGTAGAGATAGTCCGGCACCTCGTCGATCATGGCTTCGAGCCAGAGGGTGCGCTCGTTCTGCGCGGTGGCAAGCGGGAAAAGCCGCTCCGCCTCGCTCATGAGGCGCCGGCTGGCCGAGATCAGGCGCGCCGTCGGGTCGGCCTCGTCATTGCCAAGCTGAGACAGATTCGTCGACATGAGCCCCTGCAATTTCCAAACGCAGGCCGGAAGGCGCCGGCCGCTCCTCCCTGCCCGGACAGCGAAAACTACACCGCAAGTCGTTATCCAACCCTAAAGGAAACCGGAGAAATGCCGCGGAACCGGGCCTTGCACCCACAAAAAACAACCCTTGCGGGCAGCAGCCGGACTGTCCCGTTCCGGCACAGATCCGTTTGGCACGCTTCCTGCTCTGCGGGGAGGCAAGGAGTTTTCATGGTTACCAGACGGTTGTTTCTCTCAGGCCTCGGTCTTGGCGCCGCCGGCGCGGCTGCAACCGCCCCGGCCGCCCTTGCGCAGACAGGCCGCCTGCCGGTCGTCGACGTCGATCTTCGCGGCAGCATCGATGCCTCGGCGCACGGCGTGCGCCCGGGAGCGGACGACCGCAAGAGCAAGGCCTTCTCCCGCCTGCTGAGGGAGGCTGCGGGAAAGAACATGCCCGTCTTCCTGCCGCCCGGCGACTATACCGTTTCCAACGTCACCCTGCCCGACAACACGCGGCTCACCGGCGTTGCCGGCGCCACGCGCATCCTCTACGGCGGCGACGGCCATCTCTTCGCCGCCGACGGGGCAAAACGCATCGAGCTTTCCAACCTCGTCATCGACGGGGCGAACCGCTGGCTGGACGACACCGTGCAGGGCCTCGTCGCGATGAGCGGCATCGCCGAGGTCGTCATCGAGAACTGCGAGATCAAGGGCGCGGGAAAGACCGCGCTCTTCCTGGAGCGCTGCGGCGGGCTCATTACGCGCAACCGGATTTCCGGCGCGGCGGAACATGCGCTCTATGCCGTCGAAAGCCGCGACCTCTCCGTCTGCGCGAACCACGTCTTCGACTGCGGCGACGGCGGCATCCTCGTCCACCGCTGGCAGAAGGGCCGTGACGGCACGATCGTTACCGGCAACCGCATCGCCCGGATAGGCGCGCGCAGCGGCGGCACCGGGCAATACGGCAACGGCATCAACATCTTCCGCGCAGACGACGTGATGATCTCGGGCAACCATATCTCGGACTGCGCCTTCTCCGCCATCCGTTCCAATGCCGGCTCGAACGTGCAGATCTCCGGCAATACCTGCCTTGGCAGCGGCGAGACGGCGATCTACTCCGAATTCGGCTTCGAGGGCGCCGTCGTCAACGGCAACCTGATCGACGGGGCGGCCAACGGCATCCTCATCGTCAACTTCAACGAGGGCGGGCGGCTTGCCAGCGTCACCGGCAATGTGGTGCGCAACCTGCGCCTCGAAGGCCCCTATGTGCACGACGGCGCCGGCTTCGGCTTCGGCATCGCGGTGGAGGCCGACACGGTCGTCTCCGGCAACACGGTGGAGAACGCGCCGAAATGGGGCCTCGTGCTCGGCTGGGGTCCTTACATGCGCGGCCTCGTCGCCACCGGCAACCTCGTGCGCCGGAGCCCCGTCGGCTGCGCCGTCAGCGTGGTGGAGGACGCGGGCTCGGCCCTCGTCTCCGGCAACATCTTCGAGGAGACCCCCGAGGCCGCCATCGCCGGCTACCGCTGGAACGAGCGCGCGACGGGCGATCTCGCACAGGAGGGCTCGACCTTCACGCACCTGACGATCGAACGGAACCGGACGGGCTGACCCCCGTCCCCCCGCATGCGCCTTTCCCTTTTGCCCGAATGGAAAGGCGGCATGGCGGATGAGGGGGCAGCCTTCCGCACCGCCCCCTCATCCGCTTTTTCATCGGTTCTTGCGGATTCGCGCAGCCGGACTTATCTTGGCTAGACAGTCTAGCCAGGAGGCAGCCACATGGAATGGCAGCTACAGGACGCGAAGAACCAGTTCTCCAAGGTCGTGCAGAAGGCGCGGACCGAAGGGCCGCAGATGGTGACGCTGCGCGGCGAGCAGGCCGCCGTCGTCCTGTCGATCGAGGACTACAGAGCGCTAAGGGCCGAAGGACCGAATTTCGTCGACGACCTGCTCGCCGGCCCCGTCTGGGACGAGGCGATGATCGAGGCGGTGGAAAGCCGTCCCGACTGGCCGCGACGCGACGTGGAACTCTGATGTACCTCATCGACACGAACGTGCTTTCGGAGGCGCGGCGCGGCTCGCCGCAGGCGCTCGGCTGGATGCGCTCCGTCGATCCGGACCGGCTCCATCTCAGCGTCATCACGCTCGGCGAGATCATGCGCGGCATCGCCCTCAAGGAGCGTTCCGATCCGCAGGCTGCCGCGCATCTTTCCGCCTGGCTCACACGCCTCCGGCACGACCACGCCGCCCGCATCCTGCCGGTCACCGACCGGGTCGCCGTGGAATGGGGGCGGCTTTCCGCCCTGCGTCCCCGCGGCGGGGCGGACGGGCTGATCGCCGCCACCGCCATCGTGCACGACCTCGTCGTCGTCACGCGCAATGTCGCCGACTTCGCCGACAGCGACGCGGCCTGCCTCAATCCCTGGGATGCCTAGCAGGCCGCGCGGCTGAGGACGTCAGCCGCCGTGAGCCTCGTGGTTGGCGCCGGGTTTGGCGGCTTCGATCTTGAAGTCGACGTCGAGCTTGCCGGCCTTCTCGAAATTCAGCGTCGCCTTGAAGCTCTCGCCTTCCTTGAAGGGGTGCTTGATCTTCATGAACATGACGTGGAGGCCGCCGGGCTTCAGCTCCACGGTGGCGCCGGCGGGGATTTCGATGCCGTCCGGCAGGTGGCGCATCTTCATCACGTCGTTTTCCATGGCCATTTCGTGCAGCTGCACGTCGTCGGAGACATCCGGCGCGGTGATGGAGACGAGGCGGTCGGCCTCCGCGCCCTTGTTGGTGACGGTGAGGAACCCGCCGCCGACGGGCTGGCCGGGCAGCGTCGCCTTGGAGGCGGGGTGATGGATCTCGAGATTGCCGAGCGTGAAGTCGTGGGCGAAGGCGATCCCGGCGGAAAAGGCCAGCGCGAGAGCGGTTGCGAGAATGCGTTTCATGGAAAAACCCTTTCGGTTTCCTCTATCGAAGAAAAGGCGATGCAGGCTGCATCGGCCGCGTATCGGGAAAGATCAGGCGGCGAGGAAAGGCGGTGCGCGCGGCGGGGCGCCGGGGCGTTCGCGCCGTGAGGGCAGCGCCTCTTCCATGGGCGGAAGAAGCGCGATGCGGCGGACGGTCAGGACCGTGCCGGCAAGATCGGCGGGCGCGGGCAGCAGCGTGGCGCCGGCGATGCGGCAGGCCTCGCACTTCGCCCCCGGCGCGGGCTTTATCTTGTTGTCGACCGTGTCGTTGATGCAGAGGTCGGCCATCGAGCCGTCCGGCAGGACATAGGCGGCAAGCTCGGCAGGGCCCGGCCCCGCGGCGACGGCCGGCCTATGGGCGAAAGCGACGAACAGCAGGCCGACCGCGCAAAGGATGCGCAGGCAAAGGGCCCAGCCTGTCGTGCGTTTCGTCATCATCGGTGTCGTCCGGTTGCTTCGTCCTTATTCCGCTCCCCGCGCGGCAGGTCAATGCGATAAAGCAAACTGCGGTGCGATCACGAGAATTCATCGACGGATCACGCGATCGCTCTACCTCCGCCGCCCTCGCCCGCCTAATGTGCCGGCGAACCAGGAGGACCCCATGCTCACCATCTACGGCGTCTATCGCTCGCGCGCCTCGCGCAACTACTGGCTTGCCGGCGAACTCGGCCTGCCCTTCGTCTCGGTGCCCGTCGTCCAGGCGCGCCGGCTCGACGATCCGCTGGCGGTGGACGCGCCGCTCAACACGCGCTCGCCCGATTTCCTCTCCGTCAACCCGACCGGCCTCATTCCCTGCATCGACGACGGCGGCTTCGTGATGACGGAATCGCTCGCCATCAACCTCTATCTCGCGCGCAAGCACGGCGGGCCGCTTGCCGGCCGCACGCTGACGGAAGAGGCCGAGATGCTGCAATGGACGATGTGGGCGGCGACCGAGGTGGAACCGCATGCCGTGAAGATCGTCCTGACATTCGACGCCAATGCCGCCGAGAGCGAACAGGGCCGCCTCACCATCCGCGCCGCCGCCAAGGCGTTGAAGACCTCCTTCAGGCGGCTCGACCAGCACCTTGCCGCGACCGGCCACGTCGTCGGCGACCGCTTCACCGTCGCCGACCTCAACCTTGCGGAGGTCTTCCGCTATGCGATGGGCCAGCCGGCGCTGTTCGAGGACGCGCCGCACGTCAAGGCCTGGCTGGAGCGCTGCCAGGCGCGCCCGGCCTTCAGGGCGATGATGGAGACGCGGCAGCTGGAGCTGGAATGACGGCGCCGGCAAAGCCGTCCTCGTCCTCGGCCAGTGCCTCGCGCAGCCAGCGCTTGAAGAGCGTGACCTTGCGCGGCTCCGGCACGCCGGGGGCCGTCACGAAATAATAGCGCATGCCGGTCTCAACCCGGATGGGGAACGGGGCGACGAGCCGCCCCTCCTTCAGCGCCCAGGAGGCGAGCACCGGATAGGCGAGCAGCACCCCCTGCCCGGCCAGCGCCGCATCGAGGCAGAGCGAAGCATCGGAAAAGACGTGGCGGGCCTTCGGCGCCGGTACGTCGAAGCCGGCCGCGTCAAGCCAGCGCTCCCAGGTGAAGGCGTCGTTGCCGTCGACCACCGCCGGCTGGGCGGAAAGATCCTGCGGTGTCGCGATCCTCTCCGCCAGCGACGGCGCACAGACCGGAAAGACCACCTGCGGCAGCAGGAATTCCGCCGAAACGCCCGGCCAGCCGCCCGGGCCGACGCGGATGGCAAGGTCGACGTCCGAGCGCGCGAGATCGACCAGCGCCATCGTCGCCTCGATGCGCAGTCCGATATCCGGATGGGCGGCCGTGAAGCGGTCGATGCGGTGGATGAGCCAGCGCGAGGCGAAGATCGGCGCGACGGAAATGGTGAGGATGGCGTCGTCCCGCCGCCGCGTCGTGGCGACCGCCTCGGAAAGCTCGCGGAAACCGTCCGAAAGCCGCGCGAGGAAGGGCGCGCCGAAGGCCGTGGGGCGCAGGCCCCGCGCCGTGCGCTCGAAGATCGCCCGGCCGAGCTGCTCTTCCGCCTTGATGACCTGCTGGCTGACCGCCCCGACCGTCACGCCGAGTTCCTCCGCCGCCGCCTGCAAGGCGCCGAGCCGGCCCACCGCTTCCAGCGCGCGCAGGCCGTTGAGATGGACGAGGTTGAGGTTGCGCATATAGCTTTTCTAAAATCCTGTCGCGAACTACTCGATTGCCGCCGCGCCTTGTTCGCGCGATTATCAGCCGTCTTCGATGATAATCAACAGCAAGGAGAAGGCAATGTTCAAGATTTTCTCAAGAGTAGCCGAGGTGCTCGCCGACAGGGCGGAGAC
The DNA here is from genome assembly GCF_014203155.1 of Shinella fusca. GTDB lineage: Bacteria > Pseudomonadota > Alphaproteobacteria > Rhizobiales > Rhizobiaceae > Shinella > Shinella fusca. The sequence goes on along the minus strand of NZ_JACHIK010000031.1, from coordinate 10,646 downwards.
GCCGGTCTGGCTGCGCGACCCGCTGTCCCATCCGGATATCGCGGCAATGGACGCCCGCAGCCTCGGCGACCTGCCCTTCGGCCTCTTCCGCCCGCAGGCCGACGCGGAACCGGCGGCGCCGCGCCGTCAACGGGAATTCGCAGGCTGCTACCGCGCCCTCGTTCCCGCGACCGTGAAGGTGGCCGCGACGCGGTGATGAAGACCGGCCTGCCGGCATCTCCCCCACAAGGGGGGAGAACGCAGGAGGCTTGCTCTTCCTTCCCATTTTCCCGCCGAGTGTGCCGCGGGTTAAGCCCCTCCCCCTTGTGGCGAGGGGTTGGGGAGGGGTCCTGCCGCCGTACGCGAAAGATCACCCGCCCATCTGGTCCATGTGCATGAATTCCCAGACGTTGCCGCTGATATCCTGGAAGGAGCAGCCGTACATGGGGCCGAACTCGATGTTCGGCTTCCATTCGCGCCCGCCGGCGGCGAGTGCCTTGGCCTTGATGTCGTCGACCTCCTGGCGGCTTGCGGCGGAAAGGCAGGTCAGCACCTGCGTCTGCTGTTCCGGGTCGCCCACCTTGCCGTTGACGAACTGGGCGAATTTTTCCTCTGTCAGGTGCATGACGAAGATGTTCTCGTCCACCACCATGCAGACGGCGGTGTCGTCGCTGAACTGCTCGTTGAAGGAATAGCCGAGCGCGCCGAAGAAGCGGCGGGTGGCGGGCAGGTCCTTGACGGGAAGGTTGACGAAGATCATGCGCATGAAAGGCCTCCTGGTTTTCGGTTGCGAAGCGGGGCGCCGCCGGCGGCGGATCGTCCCGTCCTGCCACAAGGACGTAGCCGCCCGCCCCGTCCCGACAAGCCCCCGCGAAAAAATCGGCCGTCAGGCGGCGAAGGCGTCCGTCACGCGGACATCGCCGACATGGATGCCGTTCCAGTTGGACATGGAATGGTTCGCCATGGCCATCAGCGCGCCGTGGACGGCGGGCTCATTGGCGAAGAAGCGGGCGAGCGTGGCGGCGACCATGCTTTCGGCCGCGCGCGTCGTGCCGTCCTCGCATTTTAGGGCGATGGCGATGCCCTTTTCCGGGATCGCCGCGCAGAAGACGCCCTCCGCGCCCGTCTTGGCGAAGATACGGCCGGGCGCCATCTTCATCAGCCGCGTGCAGGCGCGTTTTGTTCCGGCGACAAAGAAGGGCTCGGCCATGCAGGCCTCTATCAGCCGGCGGGAAGCCCTGGCGCGCTCGGGCGCAAGGCTTGTACCGGTCGCCATCTTCGCGAAACCGTGCGCAAGGCTCTTCAGCGGCACGGCATAGGTGGGAATGGAGCAGCCGTCGGTGCCGCAATTGTCGGTGCCGAGCGCCGCGCCGGTCAGGTCCTCCATGACGCCGCGGATTTCCGCCTGCACGGGATGCTCGTAGCGCACATAGCCCTTCAGCGCCGTGCCGCCGTGGCAGGCGGCACAGACGAAGCCGGCATGCTTTCCCGAGCAATTGTTGTGAAGGGCGCTCGGCCGGTCGAGGCTGCGCACCTGGTCGATCAGCACCGGCTGGTCGAAGGACCAGTGCGCGCCGCATTCCAGAACGCTCTCGTCGAGGCCGGCGGCGGCGAGCATGCTTGCGGCAAGGCGCACATGCTCCGGCTCGCCGCTGTGCGAGGAGCAGGCGAGCGCCAGTTCCTTCGCGCCGAAGCCGTAGGCGTCGGCCGCGCCGCTTTCGATCAGCGGCAGGCCCTGCATGGCCTTGCAGGCCGAGCGCGGGAAGACGGCCGCATCGATATCGCCTTGCGAGAAGACGACCTTGCCGTCGCCGTCCACCGCCACGACCATGCCGCGATGGCGGCTTTCCACCAGATTGCCGCGCGTGACCTCGACAAGAACCGGGTTGGCCATGCTCATCCTCCTCGAACGTGTGATTGGGCGCGGTCTTAGCCGAAATCCGCGCCCCTGCCCACTCGGTTTCACAGATATTCCACCTCGAAGGCGGCAAGGCGCGCCGGATCGGCGATCGATTCGATGGCGACGATCCGCTCGTCCTCCACCGTGACGCGCACGACGACCCGAAGCGCCCCGCCGAGGACGACGGCAAGGCCGAGGTCGCCATCGACAAGAGCGAGCCGGGCGGCGGTCGCCTTGCCGTCGAAGAAGGTCGCCACGGCCGCCGCGCCGCGCAGGTCGGCAAGCGAGGCGAGCCGGGCCGCATCGGCATCCGCATGGAAGACGACATCGGGATCGAGCACGGCGAGAAGGCCGGCGAAATCGCCCTCGCGCGAGGCGGCGAGGAAGGCGGCGACCACGCCCTTGCGCCGCTCGTAATCGGCGGACGGCGCATCCGGCAGGCCCTGCACGCGGCGGCGGGCGCGGCTTGCAAGCTGGCGGGCGGCGACGGGCGAGCGCTCGACGATGCGGCCGATCTCCTCGAAGGGCACGCCGAACATGTCGTGCAGCACGAAGGCGAGGCGCTCGGCCGGCGTCAGCCGCTCCAACACGACGAGCAGCGCAAGGCCGACGGAATCGGCGAGCGCCGCCTGTTCGTCCGCGCCGGCGGCGGGATCGGCATGCTGCACCTCGCCCGCCTCGCCGTCGATCGGGTCCTCGCGGCGGCGAAGGCGCGCGCGCAGCATGTCGAGGCAGATGCGGCCGACCACGGTGGTGAGCCAGCCGGCGGGATTGTCGATGCCGTCCCCGCCGGCACGCTCCAGCCGCAGCCAGGCCTCCTGCACGGCATCCTCGGCCTCGGCATGCGAGCCGAGCATGCGATAGGCCACGGCATGAAGCCGCCCCCGCTCCGCCTCGAAACGGCCTGCCCCAGAAAATTTCTCGCCCATCGGTCACACTCCCTCTGCTGGTGGCGTCATGGCCATGACGAACCAAGCCGCGCCGATGTGACGGCTTGCCGCCGTCGAAGCGCAAATCATTGCAAGGAGCCAGCAAATGCAATCCCGCATGACCAATATCGTCACCGTCCTGCCCGCCGTCATGACCGCCATGGGCGCCCTCCAGAAGGCCGCGCAGGAAACCGGCCTGCCGGAAAGGACCGCCCAACTCGTCCACCTGCGCGCCAGCCAGATCAACGGCTGCAGCTTCTGCGTCGACCTCCACCCGCGCATGATGAAGAAAGCCGGCGAGACGGACCGGCGCATCCTCTCGGTCGCCGCCTGGCGGGAAGCGCCGTTCTATACGGATGCCGAGCGCGCCGCCCTCGCCCTCACCGAGGCGCTGACCCGCATCGCCGACCGGGAGGAGCCGGTGCCGGATACGATCTGGAACGAGGCCGCCCGCCACTACGACGAAACGGCGCTCGCCGCCCTCGTCGTGGAGATCGCCACGATCAACGTGTGGAACCGCTTCAACGTGGCGACCCGGCAGGTCGCGGGCGAGTGGGCGCCGTGAAGCGCGGAGGCATCCGTGCGGGTGGCATTGCCTGCTGGTGCTACGTGCCATTGTAGGATGCCGGCGCTCCCCTCTCCACTTCCGTCATCCTCGGGCTTGACCCGAGGATCCAGTCCCACGGACGACCCTCGCTTGTAGCGTGGATGCTCGGGTCAAGCCCGAGCATGACGGAGGAGAGGCAGGAGGAAAGGTATCGACGTGCGTGCCGTTGCCGAGTGCCCCCCGGATACCTTTCCCGCTCGCAAGGATACCCTCCCCTCGTCCCCCATCCAGTGAAAAGTTGCGGCTTGAACTCGTGGTTGCGCCGTGGCACCTCTCCGGAAGCTCTTTAGCAAAAGGCCTTTCCATGTCGGACGATACCGCCCCGAAGGAAGCCGCGCCGCGGCTTTCCAGCCTGTTCTCCCGCGCCTATCTGTTCGGCACGCTGATGCTGGGCGGCGGGATCATGCTGCATGCGGTGGAGACCTATATCACCGCCACGCTGATGCCCTCCATCGTGCGCGATATCGGCGGGCTGTCGCTGTTCGCCTGGGCGACGACGGCCTATGTCGCGGCCTCCGTGCTCGGCTCCACCTTCGTCGCCGTGCGGCCGGAGAGCGTCACGCTCAACCGCTGCTATGTCTTCGGGGCGCTGCTCTTCGGCCTCGGCAGCCTCGTCTGCGCGCTTTCGCCGAGCATGGAAACGGTGCTCATCGGCCGGGCGGTGCAGGGACTGGGCGCGGGCTTCCTCGTCGCGCTCGGCTATGCCTTCGTGCGCTTCGTCTATCCCGAGCCGCTGTGGAGCACGGCGTCCACGCTCTATGCCGCCGCCTGGGGCATCGCCACCTTCCTCGGCCCGACGATCGGCGGTATCTTCGCCGCCGGCAGCGCCTGGCGCGAGGCCTTCGCGCTGCTCGTGCCGCTCTCGGCGCTGATGGCGGCCGCTGCGCCGAAGCTGCTGCCGAAGGGCGACGGCGAGCGGGTGACGACAAAGACGCCCTTCCCGCAGATCGTCCTTCTCGTTTCCGCCGTCGTCATGCTCTCCTTCGCCAGTTCCGCGGAAGCGCCGGCCCTGCGCGCCCTGCTCTCCGCCGCGGCCATCGCCGGCGTCCTTGCGGCCATCGCCATCGAGCGGGGCGCGAAGGCGCGGCTGCTGCCGGCCGGCACGATCCGCCTTTCCTCCCCGCTCGCCCGCGTCTATCTCCTCATGCTGATGCTGCTGGTGACGATCTGCTCGGATGTCTACATCCCCTATTTCCTGCAGGTGCTGCATGGGGTGAGCCCGCTCGTCTCCGGCTATCTCGTGGCGCTGCTCGCGCTCGGCTGGACGGCCGCGGCCTTCCTCACCGCCGGCCTCAGGGACGGGCGCGCCAACCGGGTGATCGTCATCGGCGCGGCTATCGAGGCGCTGGCGACCGCTCTCCTCGTCCTCGCGCTCGCGCGGCACAATCCGGCGGGCAGCATCGCCGTGCTGGCGCTCGCCACGCTCCTCATCTTCCTCATGGGCTTCGGCATCGGCATGGGCTGGGCGCATCTCGTCACCCATGTGCTGCATCTCGCCCCCGCCGGGGAGACGGACAAGGCGTCGGCTGCGATCACCACCATGCAGTCGCTGGGCGCTGCCTTCGGGGCGGCGCTCGCCGGCATCATCGTCAACTCGGCGGGGCTGGTGGAGCCCGGCGGCGTCGACGGCGCGCTCGTCGCCGCGCGCTGGCTCTATGCGCTGCTCGCCCTGCCGGCGGCGCTGGCGATCTTCCTTGCCATCGGCCTGCCGCGCGAGCGGGCGGCGGGCTGACGGCTCACTCGAAGGTCAGCACGATCTTGCCGATATGGTCGCCGCGCTCCATCATGCGATGGCCGGCGCCGACCTCGTCGAAGGGAAGGGCCGCATCGACCACCGGGGCGATGCGCCCCTCCTCCAGGAGCGGCCAGACCCGCGCCAGAAGCTCGTCGCGGATCTCCTCCTTTTCCGCCGCCGTGCGCGGGCGCATGGTCGAGCCCATCACGTTGAGCCGCCGCAGCATGATCGGCGCGAGGTTCACCCTGTCGGCGACCACGCCGCCGAGGAAGGCGATGATCGCGAGCCGCCCGTCGCGGGCGAGCGACTTCAGGTTGCGCTCGAAATAGGCCGCGCCGATCATGTCGAGCACGACGTCGACGCCGACCTTGCCGGTCTCCTCCGCGATGACGGCGGCGAAATCCTCCTCGCGGTAGTTGATCGCCCGGGCGGCGCCCAGCGAAAGGCAGGCCCTGCACTTCTCCGTTGTTCCGGCCGTGGTGAAGACGCGGCAGCCGAAGGCGACGGCAAGCTGGATCGCCGTCGTGCCGATGCCGCTCGTGCCGCCGTGGACCAGCACGCTCTCGCCAGGCCTCAGGCCCGCCATCATGAAGAGGTTCGCCCAGACGGTGAAGAAGGTCTCCGGCAGGGCCGCGGCCTTCACCGCGTCATAGCCTTTTGGAAAAGGCAGCGCCTGGCCGGCCGGCACCGTGCAGTAATGCGCATAGCCGCCCCCGTTCGCCAGCGCGCAGACCCTGTCGCCGACCTTCCAGCCGGTGACGCCCTCGCCGAGCGCGGCGATCTCGCCCGCCACCTCCAGGCCGAGGATGGGGCTTGCATCCGGCGGCGGCGGATAATCGCCCTTGCGCTGGAGGATATCCGGCCGGTTGATGCCCGCCGCCTCAACGCGCACGAGGATCTCGCCGGGGCGGGGCTGCGGGACCGGCCCCTCCATCACCGTCAGGTTTTCCGGCCCGCCGTGCTCGGCAAGCCCGATATAGGACATGGTCGATGGAAGTGACATGGTTCCGCCTCCCCGGCGCTTTCTCGATGGAGGGCAATTCTAGCGGAAAGCGGCGGTCATTTGAAACGGCTTGAAGACCCTCTCTGCCTGCCGGCATCTCCCCCACAAGGGGGGAGAAAGGCCGGCGGCGCTCTTTTCCCCAATTTTTGGACGCCGGACGTGCCGCAAATTAAGTCCCTCCCCCTTGTGGGGAGGGATTTAGGGAGGGGTTTTCACGCCCCCGCCGAAGACAGCACCAGCCCGCCGCCGCTTTCCTTCGCCTCGGTCTTCAGGGCGGCGATGCGGGTGCTGATCTGCCCGGCCTCGCCGATCACCTCGCCTTCCGGCACGACCAGCACCACGGCCGAGCAGCGCATCAGGGGAAAGCGGGTCTCCCGGCCGGCGCGGTCGCGGCCGCGGATCTCGCCCGCCAGCCGGTCCTCCGGCGAATAGAGCGCGCGCACCTCGCGGGAAAAATCCGCAAGCAGCCGCTCCAGCACGTCCCGCACCTCGCCGGCCGGGCGGCCGCTGACGCCGGCGAAGAAATCGTCGCCGCCGACATGGCCGACGAACACGTCCTCGCCGACGAAATCGCGCCTGAGCAGCGAGGCGAAGAGCGAGAGCGCAAGGTCGCCCTTGTGGAAGCCGTAGCGATCGTTGAACGGCTTGAAATTGTCGAAGTCGAAATAGCAAAGGCACCGCGTCTGGTCGCCGTCGAGCGCCTTGTCCTGGAGATAGTCGCGAATCGCCCGGTTGCCGGGAAGGCCGGTCAGCGGGTTCTGGTCCTCCGCCGTCTTCAGCCGCTTCTCGTTGATGATCTTGATGAGCGAGGAGGCCGACAGGATGCCGGCATAGCGCATATTCTCCGTCAGGATCACGCATTCGTTGCCGCCCATGCCGGTGAAGATGTCGAGAAGCTGTTCGGCGGGCGTGTCGAGGTCGGCGATGGGCGCGGCGGTCACGAAATGCGCCAGACCCTTCTGGTAGAGCCTGTTCTTGATGAGGTCGCGGCCGAAGGGATGATAGCTCAGTTCCTTGACGTGGTATTCCTGCAGGATGCCGCGCGGCTCGTCATTGGCGTTGAGCACGGGGAAGAAGGTGCGCTTGGGATCGCGCCGGAAGAACTCGAACACCGTTTCGAGACTCTCGCTCTCGCGCAGCACCGCGACCTGCTCGATCTCGCGGCGGATGAGGATGCTGTCGAGCGTGCTGGAGGCGCGGCGCGTGCCGCCGGCGCGGGCGACCTGCGCATAGACCGGGCCGAGCGCGGAAAAATCCGTAACGGGGCGCGAGACGAACCAGCCCTGCACGAGGTCGCAGCCCGCCTCGCGGCAGGCGACGAACTCCGCCTCGGTCTCCACGCCCTCGGCGATCACCCGCGTGCCGAGCACATGGGCGGCGTTGACCGTGTTGCGCACGAGGTGGCGCTTGCGGGCATCGGCTTCCATGCCCGAGACGAAGTGGCGGTCGATCTTCAGATAATCCACCGGATGGTCGCAGAGCAGCTTGAGCCCGTTATGGCCGACGCCGAAATCGTCGATGGCGAGCTTGAAGCCGGCAAGGCGCAGCTTGCGCACCAGCGCGGAGAACTCCGGCAGCGTATCGTTGTCGAAGCGCTCGGATATCTCGAAGCAGATGGAGGAGGCCGGAATGCCGGCGCGCGTCAGATGTCCGACGAGGCGCTCGACGAGATCGGCGCCTTGCGGCACGAGGCGGGAATCGAGGTTGACGAAGAGCGTGCGCGAACGGAAATCCGGCAGGGCCGCGAAGGCCGCGATGGCGCGGCTGTTGACCATGTGCTCCAGCGCGAGGAGCTGGCCGGCCTCGTGCGCCCGGTCGAGGAGATCGAGCGGGGAGCGGAAGCCGAGGCGGTCGAAGCCGCGCATCAGCGACTCGTAGCCGAACACCGCGCCGGTCGCGGCCTCGACGATCGGCTGGAAGGCCGTTTCGATCACGAGCTTTGCGAGCGTGACGATCTCGCCATCGCCGAAGCGGCGAAGGGCGAGCAATTCGGCGGCGGACATGCGGATGCTCCGGAGCGTGAATGGTGAGAGGAAGTCTCCGCACCAGTCCTGAACAAACCGTTTCTTTAGTATGACAATTTAGTGAAAGCGCAACTGCGACAGGCAGTTGGGCAAAAATTCCTTCATATCGGCAGCGCCAGCAGCAGCGCGCCGCCACCGATCATCACGACCGCCGCCCAATGGGCGGGGGAAAGCTGCTCGCCGAGGAAAAGCGCGGCGAAGAGCGCGACGAGCACGACGCTCAGCTTGTCGACGGGCGCGACCTCGGACGCCTTGCCGAGTTGCAGGGCGCGGAAATAGCACAGCCACGAGGCGCCCGTCGCAAGGCCCGAGAGAACGAGGAAGATCCAGCTTCTCGCCGGAACGGTGCCGGGCGCCTGCCAGCCGCCGGCAAGCGTCAGCATGAGGGCGATGGCGGCGAGAATGACGAGCGTGCGCACGAAGGTCGCGAAATCCGGATTGACCCCGGCGACGCCGACCTTGGCGAAGATCGCCGTCAGCGCGGCGAAGGCGGCCGAGCCGAGCGCCCAGGCCTGCCATGCGCCCGAAAGCCCGCTCATACCGCGCCGCCGGACAGCACCGTGCGCGTCAGGCCGAGGCCGGCGGCAACGCCCGCCAGCGACAGGAGAAGCGATGCGCCGACATAGAGCGCCGCCAGCCCCGTCTCGCCGCGCTCCCACAGCAGCGCCGCGTCGAGCGAGAAGGTGGAGAAGGTGGTGAAGCCGCCGAGAATGCCGGTCGTCAGGAACAGCCGCATTTCCTGCGGCAGGTGCCCGCGGAAGGCGAAGGTGCCGGCGATCAGCCCCATCAGCAGGCAGCCGAGCGCGTTGACGACGAGGGTGCCGGTGGGAAAGCCCGTGCCGACGAGCCGGGCGGAAAGCACGTTCACCCCGTGGCGCGCCGCACCGCCGACGCCGGCACCGAGAAAGACGATCAGATAGCTCATGTCCGTTGCCTCAAAGGTCTGCGATCAAGATATCCGGGCAACGAAAAACCGCCCACGGGCGGTCGCAAGGCACGCTCCCGCCGTCGACGGCCATCGCTGGCCGGCCTGGCAGGCGCTATCAGCCGATAAACGGCAGTTCTCGGGGAGCACCATCCCCATCCCACGAGGAAATATCTAGGCGCAGCCCGGCCGGCTGTCAAACGGGCGGGCTCAGTGCCGCCGTTCGAGGATGGAGACGTAGTTGGCGACGGCGGCGCCGCCCATGTTGAAGAGCGCGCCGAGGGTGGCGCCGGGGACCTGGATGCCGCCCGCCTCGCCGGCAAGCTGCATGGCCGCCAGCACATGCATGGAGACGCCCGTCGCACCGATCGGGTGGCCCTTGGCCTTGAGGCCGCCGGAGGGATTGACCGGCAGGCGGCCGCCCTTCGCCGTCTCGCCGGAGAGCGCCAGCCGGCCGCCCTCGCCGGGCTTTGCAAGGCCCATCGCCTCGTATTCGATGAGCTCGGCGATGGTGAAGCAGTCATGCGTCTCGACGAAGGAGAGGTCGCCGAGCGTTGCGCCCGCTTCGGCCAAAGCCTGCCGCCATGCTTCCGTGCAGCCCTCGAAGCGCAGGATGTCGCGCTTCGACATGGGCAGGAAGTCCTGCACATGGGCGGCGGCGCGAAAGCCGATGGCGCGCGGGGCGCTTGCGGCCGCATCCGTGGAGGCGAGCACGAGGGCGGCGGCGCCGTCGGAGACGAGCGAGCAATCCGTGCGCTTCAGGGGGCCGGCGACGAAGGGGTTCTTCTCGCTTTCGGTGCGGCAGAAAGTAAAGCCGAGATCCTTCTGCATCTGGGCATAGGGATTGGCGGCGCCGTTCCGATGGTTCTTGGCGGCGATGGCGGCCAGCGCGTCGGACTGGTCGCCGTGGCGCTGGAAATAGGCGGCGGCGATCCGGCCGAAGACGCCGGCGAAACCGGCGGGCGTGTCGCCGTCCTCCGGCAGGTAGGAGGCCTTCAGGAGATTAGCGCCGATCCCGGCCGGCGGCGTTGTCGTCATCTGCTCGACGCCGACGACCAGCACATGGCGGGCCGCCCCGGCGCGGATGGCGCGGATGCCCTGGTGGACGGCGGCGGAACCTGTGGCGCAGGCATTCTCCACGCGTGTCGCCGGCTTGAAGCGCAGCGCGTCGTCGGCCTGGAGCACGAGGCTCGCCGTGAAATCCTGCGGCGAGAAGCCGGCGTTGAAATGGCCGAGCACGATCTCGTCGATATCGGCGGCGGCAAGGCCCGCATGGGCGACGGCCGCGCGCGCGACGGTGACGATCAGGCTCTCGACCGTCTCGCCCTCCAGCCTGCCGAAGCGCGTATGCGCCCAGCCGATAATGGAAACGTCCATGCGAATTCCTCCTGCCGCCATGATGGGCCCGTGGCGGCGGGAGGTAAAGGGGCGGAGCGGCGCGTGGGGTTTGCCCCTCATCCGCCTGCCGGCACCTTGTAACTTCCCTTTGCCCGGGATTGGCGCTGTATTGCCGATTGCGGTGGCGGATGAGAGACCGCAGCACC
>NZ_JACHIK010000030.1 GCF_014203155.1 Shinella fusca | reverse complement strand
AACGATCCGACCCTCGCCGCTGAGAGAGGGAGGCAACCCTCTCGCAGCGGTTCATATTCGCCCGTCCGGCGCAGAAAGTCATAAGACAAGCGATCCAATGAGAAGGCCGGGATCTTGCGATCCCGGCCCTCCGGCTGGCGCCCATTGGCTCCGGGGGAGCGAAACCTAGTGGGCTATGGCGGCCTGTCCCCGCATGCTGAGCCCATTGAGCGCGGCGTTCATGGCGATGGCGGTGACAGCCCCCATGATCACGGGCGAATGGAAGACCACTTGGGACCATTCCGGCATGAACTGGAAGAAGCCCGGCTTGACGATGGTGATCATCGCCATGGCGACGCTCAGCCCCACGACCATGAAGTTGTTGAAGGTCGTATCGAAGTCGATCTTCTGCAGGGTCTTCATGCCGACGACGACGAGCGTGCCGAATATGACGAATCCGGCGCCGCCGACCACCGGCTTGGGCAGCGAGGCGATGGCGGTCGCCAGTACCGGCGACAGACCGAGCACGACGAGGAACCCGCCTGCCAGCGCCACCGTCCAGTGGCTGCGCACGCCTGTGATGTTCACCAGTTTTCCGAGAAGGCCGTGTAGGGAAACGAGTTGAGCATGCCGCCGAGCATAGTGGAGAGCCCGTCCGCCCGCAGCAGGTCCGCGATGGTGCGTTCAGTCGCAGGCCGCCCGACCATCTCGCCGACGACGATGGTGTCACCCACGGATTCCACCCAGGTGATTGCCACGACGAGGCACATGGTGAGTACCGGCACCAGATGGAAGGTCGGCAGACCGAAGTGGAAGGGCGTCACGATGGCGAGCGGGGCCGCATCCTTGACTGCGCTGAAATCGAGCATGCCCATCAGCCCGGCGAAGACCACGCCGACGACCAGTCCGAGGAAGACCGCGATGTTCGTGACGAAACCGCGGCCGAACACGTTGAGCAGCACGATGACGGCAAGGCCGATATAGGCTGGCTTGCCCGCATCGGGCACGAAGCCGCCGGCAGCATACTGGATCGCGACTGGCAGCAGGCTGAGGCCCATCACCGTCAGCACTGCACCGACGACGACCGGCGGGAAGGCCCGGACGATGTAGCGGCCGAGCGGGGCCATGAAGATGGCGAAGAGGCCCACCGCGATCACGGCGCCATAGACCGCCTGCAGGCCGGCATTCGGCCCAGCTTCGAGGATCGCCGGATTGCTTCCGATGGCGATCACCGGCGAGATAGCGGCGAAGGTGATCCGCAGGCCTATCTGGCTGACGTACTCGACCGCATTCAGGATCACAAGATCAATCGCCTCGCCGAACTGCCCCCCTGGAACTGGAAGCCGACAGCGGCGATCATCTGCGCCGAGGCCGCTTGATGACAACGGTCAGATTCGTCTTCACCATCGACTATGTCGCCGAAATCCTCGATGAGGACGTCGACCTCCTCCGGGAAATCATCAGCAATGATGACAACCTGACCTATGGCAATATCATCAGCGTCGTGACCGGTGACGACGAGAGTACGTCAGCTTTGGCAGACGATGGCGTTGACGAACTCAGGCAGATGCTCAGCGACGCGCGTAGATCTGCGGAAACATGGCAAGAGTTCCTCGATTGCTTTGTCCTCGACGAAGAGATCGCCGCACGCGTCAAGACATAATCCCCGCGGTAGCAATCGGGCTGTTACTGCCGTTGACCCATTCAACTATCTGACAGCGACGCTGAGGGCCCTTGCCAACGGCCACGAGCAGGATCGATGTGCTTTTGCCGTGGAATGCCCGGGACGAATAAACGGCTGAAGTTTGCTGTCGGACCGGAGCTGTCACCCACTATCGCAGCTTTGTCATGACCCTTACCCATTAATTTGGGAAGTGCTCGATATGGGTCTCTGCGGTACGGCCGAAGTAAAGGACCCGGCGGCCCAGAAACGAGACGATGTATCCTGCGCACCCAGCGGCCTTGGCTTTCTCGCAGAAGGCGACGTAGCTATAGTCGGCGGGATTGGCCTGCGCCCATCGCACCAGGCGCTCGACCTCGCTTGCATCGAATGTAGCGGCGACCTTGCTAGCGGAAGAATGCATGTCCACCGCTACGCTGTCTCCATCCGGCAGGTAATAGGCTTGAGTGTTGCGGCGATAGTCGACGGTGTACCCCTCGAATCCCGCCGCTAATAATTGTCCGATAATCTCCGGAAAGCTCAAACTTCCATCATGGGCAGCATGCAGGCAATTTTCGGCAACAGCAATCCGTTCCGCTTCCATGGCGGCTTCCTTTCGTTTCAATGTTGGCTTTGGTCGATGGTTCAGTCCACCGGGGTTGCTTTCAAGTCGCGCTTTTCGGCGAGAACCCGCATGATGCGGTCGAGTGTCTCATGCTCTTCTTTCGTCAACACGCCAAAAAAATCGGCATCATTCTGATCGGCAAGCGACGCCAGGACCGGAATTTTGGCTCGTCCCTCTGTCGTCAGGGACAAGTTGTGAGCACGCCTGTCCTCCTGGCTTTCCGTCTTCTCAACCAGTCCTTTGGCCATCAGCCGTTCCGCAAGTTTGCTGATGGCTCCCTTTGTCATGGCCATCTTTTTCGCCAGAACTGATGGAGGCGTTGGTTCGGAGTCGTAGAGCGAACGCATGAATGACCATTCCGCGACAGTGACATCTTCGCCGGATACCTTGCGCGCGAACTCTTGCGATACGGCGTTTGATACCATTCGCATCCAGTAGCCGGTGTGATCGGTCAATTTCGGTACTGATGTCATGAAAAGTTCCTTGTTGACTAGGAAACTAAATCAAGAAAGTTTCCTAGTCAATAAAAATTACCGATCTATCAAGCGCAATATGATTTCGGAATGGTCTTCTTCGCTGCAATGGGAGCCGTTTCGCTCATCTTGTTCGACGCAAGCAGCGGCTCCGGAGCAAGGATGAGCCTGTCGTTCATTCTGTTCGCGTGCGGCAGTGCGTTGCGTGGCCGGAAGATGGTCAACCGGATCAAAAGCTTCAATGACGGTTTCGGTAGCCGGCAGTTCTGATGGCAACTATTCAACCCACTGTGATGGGTTGAATAATTTCAGGAAATGCATTATTTGAACCATTGAAAGGGTCAATTAATGCGCCTAACGCTCCAAACCCATTTTGACGGTGAGTGGCATCACGCCGCGACACTGGAACTCGAGGACGACGCGGCCGGCTTTCAGGGCGCATCGATCGTCGATTACGATCTCGACTATTTCGTCACCGTGGCATCGGCGGAGTTTTCTGCTGGAAAAACGGTCCGGGACCATCGCGCCTTATCCGTCCGGTACCCCGTCGATCTCGAAAGTCGATATAGCAGCAGCTGGCCGCCCTTCCTCTTGGATCTTATGCCCCAGGGGCATGCAAGGCGAAAGCTTGCCGAGCATCTCGGCCTTGCTGAAGGCTCGCGCGCTTCTGATCTCCCGCTGCTTCTGCGATCGGCGACGGGCGGCATAGGCAATATCCGCATCAAAGAAGCGGCGGACGCCGAAGCGGAACGGCTGCGCGGTGTCGAGCGCCAAGGGGTGACGGAAGCGGAAATTCTTGAGCGGTCCGATCGCTTCATGGAAGTCGCCGATCGTTTTGGAATGCTCGCCTCCGGCTCAAGCGGCCTGCAAGGCGAATGGCCAAAGGTCTCGATGACACAGGCGACTAATGGGCTCTACTATCCCGACAGCTTCGTCACCGATGACGAGGCCGTGCGCCATGTCATCGTCAAGCTGGTGCGCAGCAACGAGCCTGTGGACCGCCTCATCCTCGAAGGCGAAGCCCTGTATTCGCGGATCGCTCAAGAGATCGGCCTGAATGTCAGCGAGCCATCGACCTACGCCGAAGGCGTCTTGATCATTCCCCGTTTCGATCGGAAGAAGAAAGAAGGCGGCGGAACCGTCCGGCTGGGCCAGGAAAGCCTCGTGTCCGCGATCGGCGTTGCCGATTTCGGCCATGTCGGCACGCATGAAGCCTACATCGATGTTTTGCGCCAATATTCTGCCAATCCCTTCGCGGACATTGTCGAATACCTGAAACGCGACATCGCCAATCTGGCGCTCGGCAATCCAGACAATCATGGCCGAAATTCTGCACTCAGCAAGCATCAGGACGGCGCGATCCGCCTCTCTCCGCTCTTTGATTTTGCACCAATGCGGCTCGCGAAAGAGGGGATCGTTCGCTCCACCCGATGGGCGATGATGCGTGACGGCGGTCGTGACCATCTTCCCGATTGGAAGCACATTTGCGGCGAACTGATGCCTGATCCTGCTGAGCAGAGGGCGCTCGCCGCTACGCTTGCCATATTTGCTGAACACCTGCGCCAAGCTCCGGCCATCGCGAAAGAGATGGGAGCGTCTTCGGACATTCTGGACCGTGCGATGGGACGCAGTATCGAAATCGCAGATAGCGTTTTGGGGGTGTGTCAGTGATAGCGAAGGACCGCTAAATGGCTCGATGGAAGAAGCCAACGAAAGAGGAAATTTTGGAAAACCGCCGAACCCTGGCAGAACGTGCTCGAACCGGGGACCTGAGGCTGCCTGGTGCTGTGGCGGAGATCCGCAAAGGGTTTGGCATGACACAGGAAGAGTTTGCCAAGACCCTGTCGCTTACAAGACGCCAAGTTGCAGAGCTTGAAGTCGGGGCGGCGAATCCGACTCTTGAAACTTTGATGAAAATTGGCCGATTGTTCGGGTTTTCTGTCGGGTTTGTTCCAAAGGCGTAATAAAGGCAGAATTATTCATTTGCCGAAAAAGCTCTTCCGCGACATTTTCCGCAACGCCTATCTGCCGTATCGCGATCCTGAAACCCTGCGCGCCTTCCTACGCGAGATCAACAGCTTCACCTACGACCACAGCGAAAAGCTGGGGGGATGCCTTCGCCGGACACATCTGACCGCCTTGCCGGAAGATTTTGACCGCCTTTGCTTGGGTAGAGTGATAAATTTGTCCGTCTTTTCGCGGGCGTCCGATGCGCGTAAAATCGACGCCGCTGAGGGACGATATTCTGTGTTGTGCCCGACGCTATTTTCTGCGCTGGACTTCGAACCAGCCACTGGTCACAAGTTCACCGACGGTGCGCTGAATGGTCTTGACGCTCTTGCCGGTCGCGTCGGCAATCGTTTGATTGAACGGCCACGCCTTCTCGGTGTGGCCGTTCAAATGCGTGGTGATGATATAGAGCGCCACGGATCGCGTGCTGTCGCTCAAATCCCTGTCGCAGATCAACTGCTGAAGCCATTGCAGCTTCACGTCCCGAAATGGTCGTACCCGCTCATGCGCGCCTCCCTGGTCGCAATATGACCGGGAAAGAAGGGCCGGAAATGGCCAAAGAAAAGTGGGACGGCGGCTTTGTTGAGCCATTGATTTTTATGAAGCGATGCTTTCGTTCCGCACGGTTAAGCGGCTGATTTTGCTCGAATCCGGCATGCCCCGCCAGCCCGAAGCATTCGGCTTGGAATCTATTATTTCGTCGGCCTCACCAGGGAAATCACTCGGGGTTTCGATGGCGCATCCAGCCACTCAATCCATTTATCCCGTTCCTCAAGCGTGTCGAAGAACCTCCAGAGTTTGTAGCCCTCATCGGTGGTCTCCAGCATTTCGCCGATAGAGGCGAGTTCGAGAGGCAGCACCACCTCGTTGCCGTCGAAGCGAACGAAGTAGATTCCTTCAGCCGCGAGGCGGATTACCTGTCCGGTGCCGTAGCTTCCATCTGGATCGTCCACGGTGAAGTACATGCCGACAAGGGTGTCGAAGATTTTCTCGTTCATGGGTATCCAATGCCAGTCTTGAATAATGCAGGGCATCTGCCGTTGATAGCTTTCATTCGCATCCAGATGTACCCGTACCTTCCACGCATGGCTACCGGAACGGGCGTAATGGGCAAAGCGGACGTTAGCTAAGCTGATCTCGTAAGTAAGCCGGAAATTGCTTGATCGGCCCGGAGGGAGCGCCCACCATCGCTCAAAAGCCTTGAAGTTGGACTTTCTGGGATAGCTAGGGGGACACGATTGCCCCTTTTGCGTCTCTGCATTGCACAAGATTGGGAAGCACGCAACGGGCGCAAGCAACCGTTGAGGAGTGCAAAATCGCGCCTCCCTTTACAGCAGGCCTTTGGCGCGCAAATCGGGGGCAAAGGTTGCAAGCGGCATGACGAGGGTCAGCGGCTTTTCTTGTAGCGGTTCGGCTCCGAAAGAAGCGTACCAGTTGGCCGCGCGTTCGCTCTTTGCGCCGATAGTCAGGAGAATACCACCGCCTTCATCGGCGAGCCGCAGGCAACGCGACGCTGCTGCGACAAGGAGTTGTCCTCCCAATCCTTGCCCCGCCATGGCGCGGTCTGTTGCCAGACAGGCAAGCTTGAAGCCCGGTACGTCATGGCGTGCCAGTCCTCTCGTCGTTGATGCCGTTACGATTTCATATGCCACAGACGAGGGCGCTACGGTGTAAAAGCCAAAGATGCGGTTTGGTATCGCATTATCGACAGCACAGAAGGTCTTGGCTGCATTCTGCTCATGGCTCTGTCGTGCAAAGCGTTGCAGAAACTCGTTCATCTGCATATCGCCACAATCAAAAGGAAGCCCGATCATGAGATTTCTTAGTCGGTTCCTCGTGCCATTGCGGAATGCTCATAGGGTATCCGGCAGCGCTGCGACAGCAGCGCATAACTTAGCATTCGGCTTGGGCGGGTTTTCCAGTAGATTGAGGATGCGCAGGAATTTATCTTTCCACACTCACCGTCCACGCATATCGTCTGTCAACGTTTGGGGTAACGGAAAGGTTCTACGGTTGGTGGACAGTTTCCGATATTGTGACGGTGTCAGGTTGTGGTGTCGGAGAAACACCCGGTTGAAATTGGACAGATTGCGATAACCCACCTCGAAGCAGATGTCCGTTATTGGCAGGGAGGTATCCGTCAATAGCTGACCTGCCTTCCAGATACGAAGCTTATTCACGTGGTCGGTGAAACTATGGCCACTATTCTTCTTGAAGAATCGCGAGAAGGCGCTGTCGCTCATACCGACCATGCGAGCCATGTCCGGCAACCGAATGTCCTCGGACAAATTGGCAAAGAGATGCGCAAAGACCTGCTGTAGAGCTTCGAGCGAGCCATAGCTCAAGTCCGGAAGATAGGCTTCCGAAGACAGCGTATCGAACTCGTCGGTGTCCCGTAGCAGCGACAGCAGGGAGAGGAAGGTTGCAAGCCGCATCGAGCCGGTCTGAAACTCCATATCGAGTATCAGGGCCTCTGCCTGTTCCCGCGCGCAGCCCTTGATGGACAGTCCGCGTTGCGCGCGGATTAGGAAATCATGCAATTCAGCCAGTTCCGGCAGGAAGGCCGACGCCTGCTCCAGCTTTGCAGGCAGAAATTGGATGACGATGTCGCGTCCCGGAATGCGCTCGTCCGGTCCAAGTGGCGTCACCCAGTCGTGCGGCAGGTTGCTGCCGATGACGGAAATATGCCCCGGCGTGAACGCGCCGACATGGTCGCCTGCAAGCAAGACGCCGCTGGCGCTGGGAATGTAGTGGATCTCCACCTCCGGGTGGAAATTCCAGACGTTGCGTTCCCAGGGATAGTCGTCGCGGCGCCACAGGAACGGCTCGTCTGCGCCTGTCGCCGGCCATGATATCCGTCTCGACGGCCGCTCCTATGCCGAACAGGGCCTCGATGGCATCGCGCAAAAACATCTCGGCCCCGAAAAAGCGGCGCTCGCCCGCAAGGGCGTCGAGATGTACTTCGCGCCGGCCGATCTGGCGCGGCGGCAGGACATGGCCGACCGGCTGCTCGCCGAGCCGGAACTTCTGCTGAAACAGCTCGCCAACGAACGGTCCACCTTCGATGAGAAGGCTATCGCCAAGGCGCTGCATCGCTATGTCGACGACCCCGCGGATTTCGCGAATATTCGCGCGCGTCTGATGGCGTCCGACAATCTTGTGCTGTTGAAGCCGCAGCAGGTGGATCGACAGACCGGGAAGGTCGCGGAACCGGCGATCTTCACCACGCGCGAAATCCTGCGCATCGAATATGACATGGCGCAGTCGGCGGAGGTCCTGTCGAAGCGCACCGGTTTCGGTATCGCGGGAGCGAAGGTTGCTGCAGCAGTGGGTCAGGTCGAAACGGCCGATCCGGCAAAGCCCATCAAGCTCGACCGGGAGCAAGTCGACGCCGTCCGTCACGTCACCGGTGACAATGCAATCGCGGCTGTCGTCGGGCTTGCAGGGGCGGGCAAGTCAACGCTGCTTGCCGCCGCGCGGGTTGCCTGGGAGGGCGAACATCATCGCGTCTTCGGCGCTGCCCTTGCGGGCAAGGCGGCCGAAGGACTGGAAGACAGTTCCGGCATCAAGTCGCGCACGCTCGCCTCATGGGAACTCTCCTGGGAGAACGGGCGTGATCTCCTGGAACGCGGCAATGTCTTCGTCATCGACGAGGCCGGCATGGTGTCGTCGCAGCAAATGGCGCGTGTATTGAAGGCGGTCGAGGATGCCGGCGCGAAGGCCGTTCTGGTCGGTGACGCCATGCAGCTTCAGCCGATCCAGGCCGGTGCGGCTTTCCGGGCGATATCCGAGCGGATCGGTTCCGCCGAACTTGCCGGTGTCCGCCGCCAGCAGGAAGCTTGGGCACGCGATGCATCGCGTTTCTTCGCCCGCGGCAAGATCGAAGAGGGGTTGGATGCCTATGCACAGCGAGGCCGGATCGTCGAGGCCAAGCACCGCGTCGAAGTCGTCGAGCGGATCGTCGCGGATTGGAGTACGGCCCGCGAAGAGGCGATCGCGCAGTCTCGAGCGGCTGGTCACGACGGCCGGCTGTGGGGCGACGAGATGCTCGTGCTCGCCCACACCAACGAGGATGTGAAGCGCCTCAATGGAGCGCTGCGCAACGTGATGAACGCGGCTGGCGCGCTGACCGCCGCACGCGCGTTCCAGACAGAGCGCGGCGTTCGCGAGTTCGCCGCGGGCGATCGCATCATCTTTCTCGAAAATGCCCGCTTCCTCGAACCGCGGGCGCGCCGCCTCGGCCCGCAATATGTGAAGAACGGCATGCTCGGGACGGTCGTTGCGACCGGAGATCAGCGCGGAGGGCCGTTGCTGTCGGTTCGTCTCGACAATGGCCGCGACGTCGTCATCAGCGAGGACAGCTATCGCAACGTCGATCACGGCTATGCCGCGACGATCCACAAATCGCAGGGCGCCACTGTCGACCGGACCTTCGTGCTCGCCACCGGCATGATGGACCAGCATTTGACCTATGTCTCGATGACCCGACATCGCGATCAGGCAACGCTCTATGCGGCGCGCGAGGATTTCGAGCCGAAGCCGGAATGGGGCCGCAAGCCGCGCGCCGATCATGCCGCCGGCGTCACCGGAGAGTTGGTCGAGACCGGCGGGGCCAAGTTCCGGCCGGACGATGAGGATGCCAAGGAAAGCCCCTATGCCGATGTCCGCACGGATGACGGAACCGTCCAGCGGGTCTGGGGCGTGAGCCTGCCGAAGGCGCTGGCGAAGGGCGGCGTTTTTGTCGGCGATACGGTCACGCTGCGCAAGGACGGCGTCGAGGCCGTCAAAGTGGATGTCGTCGTCACCGATCCGGAGACAGGCGAAAGGCAAACGGAGAAACGCGAGGTTCATCGCAATGTCTGGACGGCGGAACTGAAGGAAACGGCCTCTGACCGCCAGGAGCGGCTCGAGCGCGAGAGCCATCGTCCCGAACTGTTCAAGCAGATCGTCGAACGTCTCGGCCGCTCGGGTGCGAAGACCACGACGCTCGATTTCGAGAGCGAGGCTGGCTACCAGACGCATGCCCGCGATTTTGCCCGTCGTCGCGGTATCAACTTGGCTGCCGAGGTCGCGGCGCGACAAGAGGAGGGGGCTTCTCGGCGGCTGGCGTGGCTTGCGGAGAAGCGCGGGCAGGTGGCGAAGCTGTGGGAGCGCGCCAGCGTGGCGCTCGGTTTCGCCATCGAACGCGAGAAGAGCGTCTCCTATAATGAGGAGCGTTCCGAAACCGTCGCGGCACAAGTGCCCGCGGATCGAACATATCTCATTCCACCGACGACCCGATTTGCCCGTAGCCTCGAGGAGGAAGCCCGCAGGGCGCAACTGGCCTCGGAGCGATGGAAGGAGCGGGAGGCGATTCTTCGCCAGGTCCTCGAGAAAGTCTATCGCGATCCTGATCGCGCGCTGGCTAGGCTGAACGCCTTGGCGTCGGATACCGGCATGGAGCCGCGCCGCCTTGCTGAAGATCTTGCCGCGACGCCTCAGCGTCTCGGCCGTCTGCAGGGATCGCCGCATCTGGTCGATGGCCATGCCGCGCGGGACGAACGGAATGCAGCGATGGCGGCCCTGTCGGATCTGCTGCCGCTCGCCCGGTCGCATGCGACCGAATTCCGTCGTCAGGCCGAACGCTTCTGCATTCGCGAGGAACAGAGGCGTGGGCATATGTCCCTGTCCATCCCCGCGTTTTCGAAACCGGCCATGGCGCGTCTTGTCGAAATCGAGGCGGTCCGTGAGCGCGGCGGACTCGATGCCTACAAGACCGCCTTCGCTTATGCTGTCGAGGACCGTTTGCTGGTTCAGGAAGTGAAGGCGGTCAATGAGGCGCTGACGGCGCGCTTTGGATGGTCCGCCTTCACGGAGAAGGCCGATGCCATTGCCGAGCGCAACATGGTCGAGCGTATGCCCGACGATCTTGCTCCCGATCGACGCGAGAAGCTGGAGCGGCTTTTCAGGGTCGTGCGCCGCTTTGCCGAGGAACAGCATCTTGCGGAAAAGAAGGACCGCTCAAAGGTGGTTGCCGGCGCCAGCGTCGAGCCGGGGAAGGAGACGAGCGGCGTGTTGCCGATGTTTGCCGCCGTAACGGAGTTCAAGACCTCGGTGGAAGACGAAGCGCGGGCGAGGGCGCGAGAGGTTGCCTACTACCGTCACAATCGCGCTGCCCTTGTCGAAAAGGCCGAGCGCATCTGGCGCGATCCCGCCGGCGCCGTCGACAGGATCGAGAGCCTGATCGTGAAAGGCTTCGCGGGTGAGCGAGTCGCGGCGGCCGTCGCCAACGGTCCCGAAGCCTATGGCGCGCTCCGCGGCTCCGATCGCATCATGGACCGGTTGCTGGCAGTTGGCCGCGAGCGAAAGGAAGCTCTCCAGGCCGTGCCGGAAGCTGAAAGCCGCGTTCGCTCATTGGGTGCGTCCTACGCCACGGCCCTCGATAGCGAGACCAAGGCAATCGGCGAGGAGCGCCGGCGCATGGGTATTGCCATTCCGGGCCTGTCGCCGCCGGCAGAAGACGCTTTGCGCGAGCTGGCGGCAGCGATGAAGAAGAAGGGCGCCAAGCCCAACGTTGCCGCCGGGTCGCTCGATAGCAGCATCCGGGAGGAATTTGCGGACGTCAGCCGGGCGCTTGATCTACGGTTCGGGCGCGATGCGATCTTGCGCGGCGAGAAGAACGTGGTCAATGGCGTGCCGCCGGCGCAGCGCCGGGCCTTCGAGGTGATGCAGGATCGCCTGAAGGTTCTGCAGCAGGCCGTTCGCATGGGAAGCGCTCAGCAGATCGTAACGGAGCGTCAGCGTCGGGCCATCGACCGCGGCCGCGGTGTTCTTCGTTGAGCATTTTGGGGCACAGAATAAAGCCGATCATGGCTGAGCAGGAGACCTCCTGCGACACGTACGGAGATCGCGATCGAGATTATCAACCAGGCGCGCGCGATCCTGACCGCCCGCGTCTATGAACTCGAAGGCATTGATTTCGATGCTGCCGAAGCGTTGCGCTTTCACCGCCGAGAATTGATCACCTGCAGCACAGCATCGCCGCTGCCGGCTGCGAGGCGGTCGAGGCCGTGATTACGTTCTGGGGGCGAAGCCCCCGCTCGGAGGCTTGAGAAAGTCGCGGATGCGCTCGATCGAGTAGATGACGTCTTTTGCCGTGAACGGGGAGCCGTCATGGAACGTCACACCTTCACGCAGCTTGAATTCCCAGCGCGTCTCGGAGAGCCGCTTCCAGGACACGGCGAGGCCTGGCTGCGGGTTCAACCGCTCGTCCTGGTTTACCAGCCGTTCGTAGATGTGGGACAGGAGCGAGTTGTTCTCGTTGAGGTCCGCGTAGTGCGGATCGAGCGTCATCAGCTTCATCTGCGTTCCGACGCGAAGGTCCTCGGCCTGTGCGATGCTTGCGATGAATCCTGCGGACAGGGCGATTGCGACTGCTCCGGCAAGGGCTGCCGGGCGGAATCGATGCATGGATGCCATTATAGTGTTCCCTCCTTGAGATTTTTTGGTTACCTGAGGCATGAAAGAGTGCTGCCGCGCACGATGCACAGGTCCGCGATCCGCGGGGCAGGGGTGTTCTGCTCCACGGCAAAGCGCGCGGCGGAAAGATCGCCGAAGCGAGCCGGTTCGTGTCGAAGCAGCTACGGCGTCAGCGATGCGATGGGGACGGGGAGGTTTGTATGGATGATTGCAGGCAAAGTTCTGCTATTCTCAGAATCAGCCATGATCCGAGCTCCCTATAGCTTGGGTTTGGTTAGGTCGGGAAGGTGTTCCAGCACCTTCTCGACCGCATGCTCCAATGTTTCCTACAATAAGATAGAAGTCAATCAGAAAGTTTGCCTTGAATAGCGATCATCTTACGTTGGAGCAGTGCCGTGGAGCACGAGCAATGTTGGGTTGGAGTCAAGCTCAGTTAGCAGAAGCAGCAAACGTCTCGCGCCAGACAATTGCTGATTTTGAACGTGGAGCGCACACGCCCATCGGCAATAATTTGGCGAGTATTATCGCCGCGTTTCAGAAGGCTGGAATAGATTTTATTCCTGAAAATGGCGGCGGCGTTGGAGTTCGGTTTAGGGACCCGGGCTAGCGTCGTATTGACGGCCTGCCTCAGTGCCTCGATACGGAATGGACGCATGTGCGGTTCAAGGCCGTCCGATCTCTCCTCAAACCGCTACAGACCAGACCTGTGCCGATCCACGGGTTCTATAATTGACATCATAGAGCTGGGCACTCAGCCAAGAGTAGTTCGTACCGAGCGTCGGACAGTTGTATCGCCGAAAGTCCGATGGAGCCTCTCGAACTCGCAAGGACGATAACTTAGGCAATGGCATTGCATTCGGATGACTCCTTTGCTAAGGCCGCAGCGAAATGTCGAACTATCGCAGGCGATGCAAACTTAAAAAACAAAGGTGGGGCGTAGCCAAGCGGTAAGGCAGCGGTTTTTGGTACCGCCATTCCCAGGTTCGAATCCTGGCGCCCCAGCCATTTCTCGTTTGTCAAGCTGAAAATCAGGATTTCCAGAGGTTTTGTGCTGGCTGGGAATCCGTTTGGGGACACTGTCGTACAGGATTGTCGTAACGGACTGTCGTACACAGCTGTCGCCCGGGAAGGCGAACCAAATCCTGCTCACCCTCTTCAGAAAGGGTTCAGCATGACAGCAATTCAACACGTCTTCAAACGCGGTTCGGTCTACTGGTGGCGCCGGCGTTTACCGATTGGAATCAACGCGCATGATTGGGTGAGGCTCGAACTGAGCCTCAACACCAAGGAGAGGGGACTGGCAAGGAGGATCGCGCTCGAGGTGACACTCGCCAGCGATCGTCTTCTACCCGCCCTGAAAGCCAAAATGATTTCGACGGAAGACACCAGGAGAATCCTGATCCAGGTCGCCAGGGAGCACAGCGACTATCTCGATTCCATCGCGCGCGGCGGCGATGCAGTGAAAGGCCGGCGAAGCGAGACCGCTTCCGCATGGGCGATCCGTCTTTACACGGCGCAAGGGGAGAGTGCTGTCGTAGGTCCGATCGAGGAGCGCGAACTGCGCGCGGCCGGTCTCGACGACGGCATGATCCACGATGTCAGGCGTAGCCTGGAATTCCACAGGACATCCGGTTTCGCCCGACCCGGCAGGCAGAAGCTCGAAGGCATCCTGAAGCAGCACGGCAGGGTCATGATGTCTCTCCTGTCAAGGATCAGGATCGTAAGCATGGCAGACGGCGGACACAGGTCCGCGCATGCGGAAATGATTTCCGCATCAGGGCCGCCGAACGGACGATCGGTTGCGATCAGCCGCGAGCGTGCGAGGTCGGCACGGAGCGGCGGGTTTCGACAGGGGAACGGAGAGAAGATGCTTCCACGCAGGAAGCGAAGCATTTAAGGGTCGACATAGCCGGTGGCCTTTCACGAGAAGGTTGCTGGTCAGGCCCTCGTTTGGTGTTACTAGCACCGGCGGGGGCCGCTAAGTGTCTGCAGAAGTTTCGATTTCTGCAGACACCACTGGCATAGCCCGGAGAGTTCGTTCCGGCAAGCGATCGGAACACATCCGGAACAGATTGAGCCCTGACATGGTTAACGCCGCACGCGTAACCGGCCAAGCCCAAACGTAAAAGGCAGCTTTGCGCATATGGACAAGATGCTCACACTTCAGTCGTGAAAGGCCTTAAGTGGTTCACCAGCTCGAACAGCACCTGATGTGTCAAGCTCATCGCAAGCTGGTACAGTACTGTTAGGCCGCAGCAAGCTTGCAGACTTCGTCGATCACTTGGCAGGCCTTATTCACCTGCTGGTCGGTGATTGTGGGATGGGTCAAGAAAGCAATACTGGTCTCGCCCAGCTCCCGTGTCACCGCAAATCGCTGCAAAGGCCGCCATCCGGTCCCCTCAAAGGCGCGTTCAAGATATATTTCGGAGGCAGATCCATGCATGCATGGCACGCCCCGATCAGTGATTTCCTGAATGATGCGGTCACGGGTCCATCCGTCGGCAAGCCCATCAACTTCTACGAAGGTATAGAACCTGTAATAGGCGTGGTAGACTTCGCCAACCGGTTCCGGCGTCCGCAACACCTGGGTATGCCGGCGGCAGACTTCGCCGATTGCGCCAGCGATTTCGTTGCGCCTCGCAACCCACTCGTTCAACCGCCCCAACTGGATCAAGCCGATGGCTGCCTGCATTTCGAGCATACGCCAGTTAGTCCCGAAAGTATCATGGACAAGGCGCGGGCCGGGCGGGTGAGGACGCTCATAGACGCCATCCCAGCTTTTCCCATGATCCTTGTACGACCACATCGCTGACCAGAGCGCAGAATCGTTGGTTGTGACCATTCCGCCTTCACCGCCGGTGGACATGATCTTGTCCTGACAGAAGGACCAGGCGCCAATGTGGCCGATGGAGCCGACATTACGCCCCTTGTAGAGCGCTCCGTGGGCTTGGGCGCAGTCTTCAATCACGAACAGGTTGTGCTGCGCCGCAAGGTCCATGATCGGGTCCATGTCGCATGGCTGACCAGCCAGGTGCACCGGAATGATTGCCTTGGTGCGGGGCGTCAGGGCTGCGCGGATGGTCTCGGCGGTGATGTTCTGCGATTCCCTGTCCACCTCGGCAAAGACCGGAACTGCCCCGGCAACGACCACGGTGGAAACAGACGCCATGAAACTGCGCGGGGTGACGATGACTTCATCGCCCGGACCAACGCCAAGAACCTTGAGCGCAACATCAAGCGCGAGCGTGCCGTTGGCCAATGCGATTGCGTGGTTCACGCCGCACCAAGTGGCAAATTGCGTCTCGAACTCGCGGCATAAGTTGCCTGTCCAGTAGTTAACGCGTCCAGAACGCAGCACGTCCGTCACAGCGGCAATCTCGTCTTCGCTAAAGTTGGGCCACGGGGCAAAAGGTGAGTTCAACATGCTTCAGTTCCTAACACGTGCGGGGACGCCGACTGCAACAACGTCGTCGGGAAGATCGGATACAACAGCAGCACCGGCACCGACAATAACTCCGCTGCCGATGCAAATACCTTGGCGGATACTAGCGCCCACCCCGATCCACGAATTGGCGCCGATTTCAACTGATCCCGAAATATGAGCACCAGGCGCCACATGCACACCTGGTCCGACTCGGCAATCATGATCCACGGTTGCTCCCGTGTTAACAATTGCGCCCCTACCAATCTGTGCACCAACATTGATGATTGCGCCGGCTGAGATCATGCATCCTGCACCGAGTTTGGCCCGCGAACTCACCCATGCATGAGGGTGTACGATGGTGATAACAGGAGCGTCGCGCTCTGCAAGGCGGTCGAGGATCGAGAGTCTTGCCCTCCCATCCCCGATACCCACGGCTACTCCTTTAAAACGGCTCACATTCCCCAGAAAATCAGCAAACGTTCCCAAGACAGGCCATTCGAGCGTGGAGACAAGATGCGGGAAGCGGTCGTCAAAAAACACGACCTCATGCCACCCGCATTCTAGCGCGGCATCTGCAATGACACGTCCATGCCCACCGGCACCCGCTATAGCAAGCACCCCGGTCATCCCTCAAAACGCTCCGCTGTCGCGCTTCCATCGGCGTTCACACCTTCGCGCCGCAGCACCTTTGCGAGGGTCAGAAACAAGATGCGCAGATCTAGTAGCAAGGACTGATTGTCAACATACCACACATCTAGCTTAAACTTTTCTTCCCAAGCGAGAGCATTGCGGCCGTTTACCTGCGCCCAACCCGTTAAGCCGGGGCGCATTTCGTGCCGGCGCGCCTGTTCTTTGCTGTAAAGCGGAAGGTATTCCGTCAATAGAGGCCGGGGTCCAACAAGGCTCATGTCACCTTTAAGGACGTTTAGCAGTTCGGGTAGCTCGTCGAGGCTGGTCGATCGGAGGAGCTGGCCGAAAGGAGGAAGGCGCTCCGAGTCCGGGAGAAGCTCCCCCGAAGCATTACGTGCATCCGTCATACTGCGGAATTTGACAAGGCGAAACGGCCTCGCGCCTAGGCCCGGCCGGACCTGACTGAAAAATACCGGCGAGCCGAGGTTCACGCGCACAAGAACGGCAAGCACTATAATAAGCGGCGCCCAGAGGGGGCTGGTCGCTAGAACCAGAGCGACATCAAGCAAACGTTTCATTGGGGGAGCCTCCGATTCCTGGGCTGCTAATGACGTATGGGAAGGAGGTTGGTCAACGCCTTAACGCGACGGTCAACATAGTCGAGTACCTCCGCTTCAAGCGCTTCCTCCATCTTCCAACAGCATATTATTTACCCAAGCGTACAAGACCCCACACAAGAGGCAGTAGTAGTGCGTGTAGAATTTCAGGTTCAGGAACGAGTCGGATATCATCGCGAATCCCCATAGCAGCGACACTGCCATTGTCATAAGAAGGCGATCTGCGAGCGACAAGCCGCTCGAAACGAACCATGGGATTGCAAGAAAGATTAGCCCGAGCGCCAGTTGTAGAAGCCCTCCAGTCACCAGCCAGCTCAAGTACTGGTTGTGGTTGTGTTCATATCCATAGGTCTCGGTGATCAGCTTCTGTAGATAGAGAGAGCCGTGCCCAAACACCAATCGTTCGTGGATTGCAGTCATCGATGTTTTCCACATTGCAAGCCGGTGTCCGATGGACTGATCAGCAGTAGCTAGCGGTTCCTGGTCGGTGGAGGTGTTCGCCGCGACCTGCGGCGTGTTCGTGCTCTGCTCCTGCTGGGTGGTGTTTGGAACCAAGTCCTTGCTTGTTTGTACTTTAAGTTCGGAGGTGCGCGACGTCATCGTCTCCAAAAGCGCGAATGTCGATGCAAACCGGCTTGCAGGGCCGCAATTCGTTCCGAAGCCGACGACGATCGAAATAGCAACGCCGCTCACTGCAGCCAAAGCAATATGATACCAATGCGGTACCCGGTTCTTCAGCGAGGGTAGTAAGCTCAAAACAAAGAGCAGGCCGAAAACGCCAAAAACCGCGAGCGACACCCCTCTCGACCCGGTGTAGGTCGTGGAGACGACGACACTGAACGCAAGGATTATAAGGCGCATCCAGCGCTCGTTGGAACTGAATCGCGCCCATCCGACCAGACTGAGCAGCGCTAGCGTCGAAAATAGAAGTGCGGGGATAAATGGCCAAGGGGCAAGGCCACGCACACGGCATCCCTCTCGAATTTCGGCGAACATGAGGTATGTAAGCAAAAGAAAGCACGCAACCAATAACCAGGGACCTAGGCGGCGAAATAGCAACGCCAATTTGCGCACTTGCAGGCCGCGCACAAGGCCGATTGCTAGCATGCCAATACCGATTAGGTAGAGTTCGAGGCTTGGATTCACCGGTCGGCGGGCACCTTCCTCCAGCCCGGTGAAAAAGAAAAATGCGAGAAGGCTGTAAGTGAAATAAAGCCCGAAGGGTACAAGTAGTCTCCAGATGGAGATTGCATATCTTTGGTTACTCGTCGCATGAAGCAAAAACGGGATGGGACATACTCCGGCAATGGCCAAAAGGGGGGCTACTTTCCCCCCGAGGAACATTGCGGCTGCGAGACTGACAATAAACAGGATGTCAAACATCTGCCGTAGGCGGTCGAGATAATTCCTCATAGAGCAATCCCGGGAGAGCTTGTGTCAACGACAATCTCACGGCCACGAAAGCCGTCTTTTAGTTCGATGTCGCCTTTGATGATCAGGGCTACTTCGCCGTCCGATGTGAAAAACTCAATCACCATCTTTGTGTGGCTGCGACAGCGGTCGCACTTCCCTGTAAGCCTAAAATGGCCCGGATTGTGCCGATGGGCTTCATATGCCTTCTTGCTGCTCACTGCCAAGATATGAACGGATGAGATACCGTTTTCAACGGACCGAGTAGACAAAGTCATCCTGCGATCAATCAGTCGAGATTGATCGCAGAAACGTTCAAATTCATTGCGCGCTGTCCTGTCTGGCGCCGATTCCGAGAAAACGACCTCGCAAATGTATTCCTTGGCTCGATAGCAGTAGAAAACGGGATGTGCAACCGTTGATCGACAGGATTTAGATTACCGAATCACGAGAGCGTCGACAATCTTACGTTGGATGAGGTCTACTTCGGGTACAGCTAACGCCTGCACTTGCTAGAAAATAAGTATGCATTAATGTTGCAATCTGATCATCTCATGGGGCAGGCCAGCTAAATCGTCTTGCTCCAAAGCAAAATATCTAACGAGACGCCATATACAGCGTCGTCTGAGACGTTAGAAGAAAATGGCGTAGAACAATACCCAAGCTAAGCTGCAAGCCTCATTCTGCCAAATTTCAAACGCTTTCAAGCCATTCGATGGCGAACACAATCAAGCGAAGCGCCCAAAATAAATTTCTACCGGAAAATACTCCGATCATGGAGCCATGCAGCACCGAAGATGAGTAGAATATAGCCGCTGTAGGCAGCGATTTCAATGCAGATTATACGACCGATCAGTGCCTCGAAGGCAAGGCCCCGGCTCAGGAAAAGTGATGCCATGCATGCTGCAAAGAGTATCTGCCAGGCAGCCATGAGGTGGATGCATCGAATCGCGACCAGTGCCGAACCCAGTCCCGCACCGACCAGTATAAAGGGCATCGCCGGAGCCATCTGGCGAATGACTTGGCCACTTTCTCCCCAATCGTTGCCGAAATATAGTGAGAAAAACCATGCACCAATTGCGTGGATCAGCACCGCGCCGATAGTGCCGACTGCCGCCAGCCCGGTCGCCACCAAAAGCAGGAACGGCAAGAGACGCTGCCCGGCATGCATACGTTCGTGCAGGTGTTTCGTGAGCAACTGGGAAACCGAAATGGCCACAAGCAGGAGGCTACCCATCAGTAGGTTGCGCGACACCGAGAACTGGCCTGCCAACGTGAGGGGAAAGCTCGAGGTAACAATGAGCACCGGTAATTGCTGGGCTAGGTTATTGCAGGTAGCAGGAAGGCTGCCAAATATAGGAAATTCTCGGTAGTGGCAGGCGGTCACGCGCAAGGCGCGCCACGACATGCCGCGCCAATTCAATCCATGACGATAGGCGAGATACAGCCCCCATGCGCCGCCCATGGTACCAGCAATGAGGAACGCATAAAGCAACCCGACGCGCAAGCCGATAATGCCCATCGCGATGGCAAGAGCCATGTTCACGCTGGCATGCGTCATTTTAATGGTGGCCAGTAGGCCGGTCCTGCCCGCGCGCAGCAGCCAGAAATTGGCGACATGCATGAATGAACCAACGCAGGTATAGATGGCAACGGCGTAGATCCAGTGGCCCATCTCCTCCAGATGTAATAGGGACCTGATACTTTGATAGGCACAAGCAATGATGGCTGTAATGAGCAAACAGAATAAGAGAGTGCAGGCAATGGCTACCATGGCAACGGCCCGTGCACGTTGGTGGCGACGCGGCGCGGTGATAGCCCATTCGTAATAGCCGGTTGCCAGCGGGCCGCACAACGCGCCGCATGTTGTGAGTAACGCTAGCAACGCGAACATTGAGGGGGGGTAGAGGCGGCTTAGCATCGGCAGTGCCAATAGCGGGATTAACTGCGCACCTACAGTGCCGCTAATAAGCTTCAGCGTGGCCCGCAGGAAATGGAAGCGGTTGATGCGCCGGACAGGCAGGATTTTCATGCGGCCGAGCTATGCCTCTTAATCGCAGGGTTGCAATCTTAATTCGCTAATGCATAACCATTGTAGAGGAGACGTTTATGGATATCGACGTTACGATTCAACCGTTCAACAAAACGTTGCACCAGGCCTATGAGCGCCTTCTACCTGAACTGCGCGAAGGAGTTGCGCGCGGTAAACTTTCTTGGCGCTTCGAAAATAGCGCCTCGCCGGAAAGCCGTTTTGCTGTGGCTACCGACCATGCGACAGGCGAGGTTGTGGGTATTAACGCGTTCATGTCGCTTGCCATGCAGGTAGATGGCAATCAGGCCGTGGGCTATCAATCGATGGATACGATTGTGTCACCGCGATGCCGCGGCCAAGGATTGTTCGGACGCATGCTCACCGCGTTCTACGAGGCCAGCTCTACACATGAAGGCTTACTGCTTTATGGCTTCCCGAACGATAACTCGGCTCCTGGCTTCTTCAATAAACTGGGGTGGAAGCGACTCTCGGCCGTGCCGTTCCTCATCAAGCCATTGAGGTTGGGTTATTTTCTGCGCCGCATTATTGGCGAAAAGGCACGTTTTTTCGATATTCCCCTCTCCTTTGCCGCAGCAAAGGATGAGGGTATTAAGGATATTTTGCGTTTCGATGCACGCTTCGATCAGTTCTGGGAGCGTATCGCGCCCGGGATGCCGGTAGCGACGGTGCGCAACCAGCGCTATTTGAACTGGCGACTGAGTGATCACCCCGAAATGCATTATTCCACCAAGGCAATCCAAGATGAAAACGGTGCTATTCTCGCATTCGTGAGTTACCAACTAATTGAAAAACACGGCGGGCGCATAGGATATATAATGGAAGCGCTGGCGCTACCAGGTGAAAAGAAGTCCCTCGTCCGTCTACTACGTTTCGCTATCGCTAGCATGCGCCAGCAGAAAGCCGACGCAGCGCTGGCTTGGGCGCTGCCACATGCGCCGAATTACGACTCATACCGCTCCACAGGTTTTTTGCCGATGCCAGAAAAGATTCGCCCCATCCAGCTGCATTTCGGCGTACGGCCATTGCGTGGCGGATTGGAGCGCGGCCTCGAATTGAAGGATTGGTATATTAGCTACTTGGATTCTGATACAGTATGAACGCGCGCGTTATCCTTTCCTTCGACTGCGAAGGTAAATGGGGCATTGCAGATTGTCTGACGCCTAGCCTACATGCCCAACATCGCGACGCACGCTTGCGTGAAGTATATACGCGCATTCTGGCTCTTCTTGACAAGTACCATATCCCGGCTACTTTCGCCTTCGTTGGCTGCTTTGCTGCTTCGCCCGAGAAACTGGCCTTGATGCGGCCTGACCTTGAGAAATTGGCCTTGCATTTCCCGCATTACTTAGGCCGTGCACTGGAGGATTGTTTCGACGGCACCCGCGAAGGGTGGACGGGCGATTGGGCAGTGCGGGCAGTGCAGAACGCGCAGTGCGATCATGAGGTCGGTTTGCATGGCGTGACCCACATTCCGTGGGACGATCCCGCGATGACTGAAGAACTAGCACGCGAGGAATTGGATATTGCCTATCGCCACGCACTGCCACTGATGGCGAACTGCCGTACGCATATTTATCCGCGCAATGCAGTCGCCTACACACATCTGCTCGCTGAGCGGGGCATGCTGGGGTACCGAGAAGCGCGCCGCCGAACCAGCCGCTTCGCATCGCTGCTTTCCGAATTCAATATTTGGGCCGTTCCAGATGGAGCGTTTGCCTACGAGTCCCCTCAGCGTATTCCTGCAGGGTATTTCCTCAACTGGCGTCATGGGTTACGCAAGTTAGTGCCGGTGACAGTCACACGCTTACGTGTTCGCAATTTGCTACGGCGTGCTGCACGCGACCAAAAGATTGTGCATTATTGGACGCATCCTGAGAATTTTGCGACAGCTCCTTCTACCTTTGCGGCATTTGAAGCTATCCTTCAGGAAGTCGCTATCGCACGCGATGCAGGTCTATGCACGGTATTGACGCAGGCAAGCTACAGTCAGCAGGAGGATAGCTATTCGCGTCGCGCAGCCGATAGCGCCAAAGCAGCAAACAGCCGAACATCACGCAATTTGACATGAGATGTGATTCGCGGTTTCTGGAAGGAGACCGTGATGGGTGATTTGTTTCTATTGAGCGAGCGCCAGATGGCTCGGATCGCGCCGCATTTTCCCTTGGCGCACGGTGTTCCACGCGTTGATGATCGCCGTGTCGTCAGCGGCATTGTTACGTCTTCAAGCATGGCCTGCAATGTAAGCCCACGGTGGAGCTTTCAATTACCCACATCTCTTGCATTGGCTGAATCTCGTATGATTCCTTGTCTGGCACCGAATCGAGGAGCGGCGGTGCATGGACGGAACAGCGACACCATGGTTTGATGAAGAACTTGCTGGTTGCCGTCTTGCAGACAAGCGTCTTGACCGGCGATTGCGGCAATTGGTGGAGAGGATGGGCGGTTCTATCGGAGCAAGCATCCCCCTGGCATGTCAGGACTGGGCCAATACGAAGGCGGCCTATCGCTTTTTCTCAAACGACCGCGTTGGAGAAGCGGACATCCTCGCTGGTCATTTCCAGTCCACCCGTGGCCGTTTCGTTGCAGCGTCTGGCCCCATCCTGGTCCTGCAAGACACGACGGAATTCACTTATCAACGGGAAAGCACCGATGCGATCGGCATGACGTATCGCATCAACAGCGGTAAGGACAAAGCCGTGCGTTTCAGAATGCACACGGTCTGCGGCCTTCTGATGCATTCCAGTCTGGCGGTCACACTCGACGGCCTGCCGCTGGGGCTTTCAGCCATCAAATTCTGGACGCGGTCGAAGTTCAAGGGCACGGCTGCATTGAAAAAGAAGATCAACCCAACACGGGTTCCCATCGAGCAGAACGAGAGTTTCCGCTGGCTGGAAAACATCCGGCAATCTGTCGCCCTGCTCGGCGATCCGGGCCGATGCGTGCATATCGGCGACCGTGAGAGCGATATCTACGAGCTCTTCTGCATGGCCCATGATCTCGGCACCCATTTTCTGGTCCGCACATGCGTCGATCGGCTGGCGGGCGATGGAAATCATACGATTGTCGCCGAAATGACGGACGCGCCGGTCAAGGGCTTTCATGAGATCGAGGTTCGCGACGACAAGGGGAACCGGGACATCGCGACCGTCGAAATTCGATATCGTCGGATCCGCGTTCTGCCGCCGATCGGCAAGCAGAAGCGCTATCCGGCTCTCGATCTCACCATCATTTATGCCCAGGAGCCGAACGAGCCGCAAAACCGGCCGCGCATTGACTGGAAGCTGATCACCGACTTGCCGGTCCAGTCGGCTGCCGACGCAATCGATAAGCTGCATTGGTACGCTATGCGCTGGAAAATCGAGGTTTTCCATAAGATCCTGAAATCCGGTTGCAGAGCGGAAGAAGCCAGATTGCGGACGGCCGAGCGGCTCGTCAGGTTGATCGCTGTCTTTTGCATACTGGCCTGGCGGGTCTTCTGGATGACCATGATCAACCGGACCACGCCTGGCGCCAAACCGCAACTGGCGATCACAGCCGTCGAGATGAAGCTGCTCGATCGTCTCATCGCCGACAAACCCGCTCAATTCGGCGAGTTGAAGCCGTTATCATCTTACCTGACCAAGATTGCCAGATTGGGCGGTTATCTCGCACGGGCAAAAGACCCGCCTCCAGGAAACATCGTCATGTGGCGTGGCCTATCCCGCCTCACGGATATCACCCTCGGCGCAGCCATAGCGGCGGAACTTATGGGTAATTGAAAGCTTCACCGGATGCTTACGATGCTCTATTTATCGAAGCTGAAAGAAATGCTCGGAAAAAACTTCTGAAGCCTGGTTCAACGAGGAGTTCCGGTAGTTAGGCTATGACGGGAAAGATCATTCACAGCGTGCTTGCGGTCTGTTCGGTATCGACTTCGTATTGTCGGTCGAGTAGGGGGACGATGTCGCGATCAGCACGAAGCGGAGAGAACTAGCCAGCCAAAAGCGCTACTTCGGCTGCGGTCACGACGGCATCAACCGGGAGTACCGTGGTCGATTCCTTAATGTCCGGCGAGTGGATTGACTCAGGGCGAGCTATCGTTGCGTGATTGTTTCGGGCATCAATCAGTTTAGGAACAGGGTGCTGTCGCCCTCGAGTTCGAGAGGCAACAGAAAATCTAAGTCGAAGGGTGCCTCAAAATCCGAGGCTACTCAATCAGCTAGAATCCAGCCCTTAATCAGCACTATACGTTCAATCTTTTGCATGTTATCGCGAAAAATCAAGCAAGCAGTGGTTTCTAAATAGCGCTCTATGTCAAAAATGCAGATCGATAATATCGTAGGACCGATTCTTGCTTTGCCTCGTAGTGCGAAGCGAATAATTGCGCTGCTCGTCGACTCAGCAATTTGCGTTCTATCTGTCTGGCTGGCCTTCTTCCTGCGGCTGGGAGACTTCGTGCCGTTAACGGGCAACGCACTATGGGCGGCTATTGCATCGATCTTTCTAGCCTTACCAATTTTTGTGGCTACGGGGCTTTACCGTGCGATCTTCCGTTACAGTGGCCTACCCGCCCTCACTGCGGTGGTGCGCGCCATCGGCATCTATGGCATTCTCTATGCGGCACTCTTCACTGCTGTGAGCCTTCCTAATGTGCCGCGCACAATCGGCATCATTCAGCCCCTTCTGTTGTGCATCTTCATCGGTGGATCACGCCTTCTGGCGCGTTTCTGGTTGGGTGGCCACTACAACAACATCCTGCGATGGTCGAGCCGCCCAAAAGTGCTTATCTATGGTGCTAGTCGCTTTGGACACCAACTCGCTCTTGCCCTAGCTAACAGCCCCGAAATGCAGGTCGTCGGATTTCTCGATGACGATCCGATGCTCCACAGAAAACTGCTGAACGGAGTACCAGTACATTCATTAGCAAGCCTGGAAGGATTAGTGGAAACACATGACATCGGGCATGTGTTGTTGGCTATGCCCAATCTACCGCGTATTCGCCGGAACGAGATCATTTCTCGTCTTCGCGGGCGCCGCGTGGCAGTTCGGACCCTGCCAAACCTTGCCGATCTTGCTCGCGGACGTGTTGCAGTGTCGGATCTCCAGGAACTAGATATTGACGACTTGCTTGGCCGAGAGCCAATCGCGCCAGACCCGGTTCTCTTGGCCAAAAATGTGGCCGGAAAGACTGTTCTTGTTACCGGCGCAGGTGGCTCAATCGGCAGTGAGCTCTGCCGCCAGATCATGGCGATTGGCCCTGCAAGGCTACTACTTGTGGAACTCAGCGAATTTGCCCTCTACAATATCCATCAAGAATTGGAACAAAAGTACAGCGGGATGGGCATCGAAGTAGTCCCGCTACTGGCGTCAATCACCGACCCCATCCGCATTGAGCGCATTATGGAGACTTTCTGTCCGCAGACAGTCTATCACGCTGCGGCCTACAAGCACGTTCCGATAGTAGAACACAATCCATCGGAAGGGATCCGCAACAACGTTTTTGGAACTCTCTGCCTAGCGAAAGCTGCGCGTGAAGCCGGTGTATCTGATTTCGTCCTGATCAGCACCGATAAGGCGGTACGCCCGACAAATATTATGGGAGCAAGCAAAAGGCTTGCGGAAATGGTGCTGCAGGCCTTCGCTCAGAGCTGCAAGACAACTACATTCTCAATGGTCCGGTTCGGTAATGTCCTCGGCTCTTCGGGGTCCGTGGTGCCAAAGTTTCGCCAACAGATTCGCGAAGGAGGTCCGATTACTCTCACCCATCCTGAAATCACGCGGTATTTTATGACGGTGCCCGAGGCTGCGCAGCTTGTGGTACAGGCTGGTGCCATGTCATCTGGAGGCGATGTCTTCGTGCTCGACATGGGTGAACCAGTGCGAATCATTGATCTGGCCAGAAAAATGGTTGAGCTCTCGGGTCTCACAGTCAAAGATGAAGAAAATGAAGAGGGTGACATTGAAATCCACATCACCGGTCTGAGACCAGCCGAGAAGCTCTATGAGGAGCTCCTGATAGGCGACAATCCTGCTAGGACATCTCATCCGCGCATCATGAAAGCCCGTGAGCATTTTATGTCGTGGGCGGAACTCGAGGTCAAACTGCAACAGCTAGACAGTCGTGCCCGGGAAAATGATGTGGCCGGCATCCGGAGCCTCGTGATCGAACTGGTGTCAGGCTACGTTAGCGCCAGCAGGATCGTCGACTGGATCCATCTGGAGCAAATTTCCGAAGCAGGCCGTACCTGACGTTGCTCTGATCCCCAAAAGCTGGACCGTTCATAACTGGAGTTTTCCGCGGTAATTTCCCGGCTGGGAACAGGAGCGGAAGCATGAAGGCATCGAAGTTTTCAGACGCCCAGAAGGCGTTTATTTTGAAGCAGGGCGACGATGGCGTGCCAGTGGCAGAGATCTGCAGGAAGGCGGGTATCAGCCAGGCGACGTATTTCAATTGGCGCAAGAAGTATGCGGGTCTGCTGCCCGATGAGATGCGCCGTCTGAAAGCTCTGGAGGACGAGAATTCCGGGCTCAAGAAGATTGTCGCAGACCTGACGCTGGACCGCGAGATGCTGCAGGACGTCATCCGCCGAAAGCTCTGAGGCCCGTCCGCCAGCGAAAGCTGATCGACGGGATGCTGGTGGATTGGGGCATATCGATCCGACGGGCTTGCAAGGTCCTGAGGTTCGACACGTCTACTTACCACTACAAGCCCCGCCGCACCGGACAGGCCGTAAGCCCACGGTGAGGCTTTCAATTACCCACATCTCTTGCATTGGCTGAATCTCGTATGATTCTTTGTCTGGCACCGAATCGAGGAGCGGCGGTGCATGGACGGAACAGCGACACCATGGTTTGATGAAGAACTTGCTGGTTGCCGTCTTGCAGACAAGCGTCTTGACCGGCGATTGCGGCAATTGGTGGAGAGGATGGGCGGTTCTATCGGAGCAAGCATCCCCCTGGCATGTCAGGACTGGGCCAATACGAAGGCGGCCTATCGCTTTTTCTCAAACGACCGCGTTGGAGAAGCGGACATCCTCGCTGGTCATTTCCAGTCCACCCGTGGCCGTTTCGTTGCAGCGTCTGGCCCCATCCTGGTCCTGCAAGACACGACGGAATTCACCTATCAACGGGAGAGCACCGATGCGATCGGCATGACGTATCGCATCAACAGCGGTAAGGACAAAGCCGGGCGTTTCAGAATGCACACGGTCTGCGGCCTTCTGATGCATTCCAGTCTGGCGGTCACACTCGACGGCCTGCCGCTGGGGCTTTCAGCCATCAAATTCTGGACGCGGTCGAAGTTCAAGGGCACGGCTGCATTAAAAAAGAAGATCAACCCGACACGGGTTCCCATCGAGCAGAAGGAGAGTTTCCGCTGGCTGGAAAACATCCGGCAATCTGTCGCCCTGCTCGGCGATCCGGGCCGATGCGTGCATATCGGCGACCGTGAGAGCGATATCTACGAACTCTTCTGCATGGCCCATGATCTCGGCT
Source organism: Shinella fusca (assembly GCF_014203155.1). Taxonomy (GTDB): domain Bacteria; phylum Pseudomonadota; class Alphaproteobacteria; order Rhizobiales; family Rhizobiaceae; genus Shinella; species Shinella fusca. The sequence continues at coordinate 283 of NZ_JACHIK010000030.1, read as the reverse complement.
CCCATTTTCTGGTCCGCACATGCGTCGATCGACTGGCGGGCGATGGCGATCATACGATTGCCGTCGAAATGAAGGACGCGCCGGTCGAGGGCTTTCATGAGATCGAGGTTCGCGACGACAAGGGGAACCGGGACATCGCCACCGTCGAAATTCGATATCGTCGGATCCGCGTGTCAATCGTAAGCGCGACGAACACCCCACCTTTTAACGGCGCGATTTGGGCTTGAGATTCTGCTCGTTGATTTGGAAGGACGATTTTTCAATGGACGAGCGGAACGATGGT
>NZ_JACHIK010000029.1 GCF_014203155.1 Shinella fusca | reverse complement strand
CAACCCGAGGGAACGGCCACCTGCCTGCATCGGCCGGGATGCGCATCCCGGCCGATGCAAGCAAGTAAACCACATCTCATCCACACAAGCCCGAGCACGACGAAGGAGAGGTTTGGCGCAAGGCCTCAGATCGCCTCGCTCCACTCGGCCAGCGCGGCGATGACGTCCGGCAATTCGCTCATGCGCGAGATCACGGTCTCGGCGCCGGCTTCCGTCAGGCGGTCGGCGTGGGAGGGGTAGGTGTGCGAGGCGCCGGTGAAGCCGACGACGCGCATGCCGGCGGCGCGTGCGCCGGCGATGCCGTGCACGGAATCCTCGACGACCAGCGTGCGGGCCGGGTCGGCGCCGAACTGCTTTGCGCCGTGCAGGAAGATGTCCGGCTTCGGCTTAACGCGGTCCGGGCCGAGATCCTTGGCCGAATAGATGTGCGGGGTGAAGATTTCCCGCAGCCCGACCTTGCCAAGCATCATGTCGAGCCGGTGCGAGGCGGAGTTGGAGCAGATGCAATAGGGCTTGCGAAGGCGCGACAGCATCGCCTTGACGCCGTCGATGACCTGAACGTCCCGGGCAAGGCGCGCGTCGAGCAGCTTTTCCGACTTGTCGAGCAGCGAGGCGGAGAGCGGAATGGAGGCCTCGCGCTCGATGGTGAGCAGGATGTTGTGCCAGGTCATGCCGGCGAAGCGCTCGCCCATCTCTTCCACGCCGATCGGATAGCCCGCCTCGGTGAGCAGGCCCGATTCCACTTCCGCCGCGATGATTTCCGAATCGACGAGCACGCCGTCGCAATCGAAGATGATGAGATCGAAACCGTTCATGACCTGTTGTCTTTCAAGAATGCGCTTGTCGCCGCAAGGGGAGAGGGAAAGGGCGCGTTTCGCCCGGAAAGCCGCCGGTTCCCTACACGAAAGGGGGTGCGGGGACAATTGCCGATTGGGGAAGAGAGCTATGCGAGGGGCGTAGTCCGGCAAAGTGCCCCTCATCCCGCTGCCGCGACCTTCTCCCCGCAGGCGGGGAGAAGGGGACTGCCGGGCCGTTTTCCCCAGGTCCCGTGAGACGGGAAGCCCGTGCCACACATCCCTTCGCCCCGCTTGCGGGGAGAAGGTGGCCGGCAGGCCGGATGAGGGGCGATCCTACCCGAAAGCCGCCGTGAACCGCCGCTCGCCCTCGGCGGTGAAGCGCACGGCGCGGCTGTCCTTTTCGCGCCTCGCCCAGCCGTCGGCGATGAAGCGGGCAAGCAGGGCCTCGCCGAGCGAGCCGGCAAGGTGCGAGCGGCGCTCGCTCCAGTCGAGGCAGGTGCGGCAGACGGGGCGGCGCTGCGCCTTCAGCGCCGTGATATCGATGCCCAGCGCGGCGATGCGCGCCTCGCCGGAGGGTGTCAGCGCGGCCTCCTCGCCGTCGAGCGTCACGTCGCCGTCGGTGATCAGCCGGTCGAGCATGCGTACGCCGAAATCGCCGGCAAGGTGGTTGTAGCAGACGCGCGCCTTCCTCAGCGCCGGGTCCTTGGGGCCGGGGCGGGTGCGAAGGTGGCCGCGCCCCGCGGCAAAGCCCATGATGTTTTCCAGGAGCAGGCCCACCTCGTTGTCGGCGAGCGTGAAATAGCGGTGCCGGCCCTGCTTGCGCTGGGTGACGAGCCCGCCGGCCTCCAGCTTGGAAAGGTGGGAACTGGCGGTCGGCAGCGTGATGCCGGCCGCGCCGGCAAGCTCGCTCGCCGTCAGCGCCTGTCCGCCCATCAGCGCGGTCAGCATGTTGGCGCGGGCGGGATCGCCGATCAGCGCGCCGATCTGGGAAATGTCCGGTCCTTCTTTCATACTTCGATGGTAACCGAAGCATTCGCGCCGGGCAATATGGGAAAAGGGGGCATCGCAACAAGGAGACGACGATGATCACCTGCTTCATCCGCTACGAGATCGACCCGTTCGGCAAGGACGCCTTCGCCGCCTACGCCCGCAACTGGGGCGAGGCGATCCCGCGCTGCGGGGCGGATCTCATCGGCTATTTCGGCCCGCACGAGGGCTCGGCCACCACCGCCTACGGCGTCTATTCCATCGAGAACCTCGCCGCCTACGAGGCCTATCGCGCGCGCCTTGCCGCCGATCCGCTCGGCCGGGAGAACTACGCCTTCGCCCGCAAGGAGCGCTTCATCCTCAAGGAGGACCGCATCTTCCTGAAGAAGGTGTCGTCATGATCGCGGTCATCTTCGAAGTGGTGCCGGCGCCCGGCCGGATGGACGCCTATCTCGACACGGCACGGGACCTGCGTCCCCTGCTCGACGAGGTGGACGGCTTCCTCTCCATCGAGCGCTTCCGCAGCCTCACCGATCCGACGCGGCTGCTCTCGCTCTCCTTCTGGCGCGACGAGGAGGCGGTCAGGGCCTGGCGCACGACCGAGGAACACCGCGCCGCCCAGGCCGCCGGCCGCAACGGCGTCTTCGACGCCTACCGCCTGCGCATCGCCAGCGTCGTCCGCGACTACGGCCTCAACGACCGCGACGAGGCGCCGGCGGACAGCCGGGCGTTCCACGCGGCGTAGCGGGGAGATCGCATAGGAATTGAAGACCCCTCCCTAAATCCCTCCCCACAAGGGGGAGGGACTTAACGTGCCTCCCTCTTGGCGTTCCATTTTGAACGATGAACAAGCCTTCTGCTTTCTCCCCCCTTGTGGGGGAGATGACGGCAGGCAGAGAGGGTCTTTGCCTCGCACTCGCGCATTTCGCTTTTTCTCCGGAACCTTCAGCCTTTGGTAACCATCTTCGGTAACCATAAGCCCCATCAAGTTCCGTTCCGAGTAAGCGTATCAGCGAGTATCAAATGCCATCTGTTCTTTCGCTTGCAGACGTCTCCCGTTCGCCCCGCAAGAGCGGCTGGCTCGACACCATCATCAAGGGAGACTGCGTCGCCGCGCTCGAAGCGCTGCCGGACCAGTCCGTCGACGTCATCTTCGCCGATCCTCCGTACAACCTCCAGCTCGGCGGCATGCTCACGCGGCCGGACCAGAGCCTCGTCGACGCCGTCGATGACGAATGGGACCAGTTCGCCTCCTTCGAGGCCTACGACGCCTTCACGCGCGCCTGGCTGCTCGCCTGCCGCCGCGTGCTGAAGCCCTCCGGCACGATCTGGGTCATCGGCTCCTACCACAACATCTTCCGCGTCGGCGCGACCCTGCAGGACCTCAATTTCTGGATCCTCAACGACGTCATCTGGCGCAAGACGAACCCGATGCCGAACTTCAAGGGCCGCCGGTTCCAGAATGCGCACGAGACGCTGATCTGGGCGACGCGCGATCCCAAGGCCAAGGGCTACACCTTCAACTACGACGCCATGAAGGCCGCCAACGACGACGTGCAGATGCGCTCGGACTGGCTGTTCCCGATCTGCAACGGCGGCGAGCGGCTGAAGGATGCCGACGGCAAGAAGGTGCATCCGACCCAGAAGCCGGAAGCCCTGCTCGCCCGCATCCTGATGGCCTCCACAAAGCCCGGCGACGTGGTGCTCGACCCGTTCTTCGGCTCCGGCACGACCGGCGCGGTGGCAAAGCGCCTCGGCCGCCATTTCGTCGGCATCGAGCGCGAGCAGGACTATATCGACGCGGCCCGCGCGCGCATCGATGCGGTCGAGCCGCTGGGCTCGGGCACGCTTTCCGTGATGAGCGGCAAGAAGGCCGAACCGCGCGTCGCCTTCAACACGCTCATCGAGAGCGGCCTGATTGCGCCCGGCACCGTTCTGACGGATGCGCGCCGCCGCCACAGCGCCATCGTGCGCGCCGACGGCACGCTCGCCTCGGGCAGCGATGCCGGCTCCATCCACCGGCTCGGCGCCAAGGTGCAGGGGCTCGACGCCTGCAACGGCTGGACCTTCTGGCATTATGCGGACGGGGCGGAGCTGAAGCCGATCGACGCGCTGCGCGCCGTCGTGCGCGCCGGCATGGCCGGCCTCGAATAGGCCGGCCCACCCTTATAACGGTTTCTCCAGCTGCGGCCTCCGGTGTTCCCTGCACCGGGGGCTGTGGCTTTTTGGAAAGGCGCGTCCTCCCCAACTTCCGCATGCGCCATTCAGGTGATCTTAACCATCGAAGGCTTAGTGTTCCCTGGCAAACACGTCGGGCCAAGCAACGGAAATCGTTGCGGAAAGCCAGGGCCGATCAACCGGCCGGGCAGGCCGGATATCGCTTTTCCGGTTTTTGTACCTTCAGTCCCGGAAATGCGAAAACGCCCGGAGCCCGCAAGGCTCCGGGCGTTTCGGTTTCGGGGGCTTGCTCAAAGCGCGATACCGTGCGCGGCAAGGTCGCTCTTCAGCTTTTCCGGATCGGTGAACTGCACCGCGTTCCAGCCGGCCATCCGCGCGCCTTCGACATTGGCGGCGGAATCGTCGATGAAGAGCGTGTGGGCCGGCGTCAGGCCGAAATCGTTGGCGTGCTTCTCGTAGATCGCAAGGTCCGGCTTGAGAAGGCAGACCTCGCCGGACACCGTCACGCCGCGCGGCATGTCGAGGAAGGGGTAGAGCTTCCTCGCCTCCTTGAACGTATCGGCCGCGAAATTGGTGAGCATGGTCACGTCGTGGCCCTGCTGGATCAGCGTCTCCATGATCGCCACGCTCTCCACATAGGCGTGCGAGACCATCTCGTGCCAGTATTTGCGGAAGGCGCGGATATGCTCCGTGCGGTCGGGATGCGCCTCGATCAAGAGCGCCTCGGCCTCTTCCCACTTGCGTCCGCGGTCCTGCTCCAGGTTCCAGTCGTGCGTGCAGACATTGGCGAAGAACCAGTTGCGCTCCGCATCGTCCGGGATGAGGCGGCTGAAGGGGATATGCGGATCGTAGTGGATCAGCACCCTGCCGATGTCGAAAACGATGTGTCGGATGTCGATGCTGCTCATGCTTTCCTCGCCTTTTCGAATGCGTCGGGTATTGCCTGTCGTATGGCCTTCTTCATGACGGTCGGCAGCGCCTCGCCGTCGAGCGTCTCCTTCGGCTGCCACCAGCCGCCGTCCGTGGCCGCATTCCGCAACACCTTGGAACGGTAGACCGCAAGGCGCAACTCGAAATGCGTGAAGACATGGATGACGGTGCCGCAGGCCTGCCAGTCGGCGGCAAAGGGCGCGGCGGCGGGGCCGCTCTCGCCGTCGGTGCGCGCCGTCCAGGCGCTGCCCGGCACCTCCGTCATGCCGCCGAGAAGCCCGCTTTCCCCCCGCTTGCGCAGGAACACGGCGCCCGTCTCGTCCTCGGCCACGAAGGCCGCGCCGAGCCGCACCGGCTTTTCCTTCTTCGCCGCCTTGCGCGGGTAGAGCTCGGGATCCTCCCGGCCGAGCACGCGGCAGGCGGCATTGAGCGGACAGAGCGCGCAGGCCGGCCGGCGCGGCGTGCAGATCGTCGCGCCGAGGTCCATCATGGCTTGCGCGAAATCGCCCGGCCGGTCCTCCGGCGTCATGGCGGCGACGAGCGCGCGCATGTCCGGCTTTGCCGCCGGCAGGGGCGTCTCGACGGCGTGGAGGCGCGAGATGACCCGCTCGACATTGCCGTCGAGCACGGCGCTCTTGCGGTTGAAGGCGATGGCGGCGATGGCCGCGGCCGTATAGTCGCCGATGCCGGGCAGGGCCTTCAGCCCTTCCTCGGTGTCGGGAAAGACGCCGCCGTGCCCGAAGGCGACGGCCTCGGCGCATTTTTTCAGGTTGCGGGCGCGCGCATAATAGCCGAGCCCCGCCCAGGACTTCATGACGTCCTCGGTATCGGCCGCGGCAAGGTCCGCCACGGTCGGCCAGCGCGAGGTGAAGAGCGCGAAATAGGATTTGACCGCCTGCACGGTCGTCTGTTGCAGCATGACCTCGGAAAGCCAGACCCGGTAGGGATCGGCCCGTTCGCCGCGCGCGGCCATCGGCGGGCTCACCCGCCAGGGCAGGTCGCGATGGTGCCGGTCGTACCAGGCGAGAACGAGGTCGGCGGACGCCGTGGTCCGGTGGGGCTTGGTCATGTCTTGCCTGAACGGGAAACGGCTGCACACTTCGCTGGAATGCTCTATAACTGGCCGAGCGCGCCGCGATCTTCAAGGTCGAGCACGGCGAATGCAGGAATATTTTCCCGAACGGGAGCAGGATTGTGAATAGGAAGGCGCCCCGGCGCGGCATCGTCCAGATCAGCGAAGTGGCGAACGGCCTCATCGACCCCGTTCTGGCGCGCCGCGCCGGCATCAATACCATGCTGCTCGGCTCGTGGGACGAGATCGCCGGCATGGACTTTGCCGAATGCACCCGGCCGGAGCGCATCACCTGGCCGCGCCGCGCCTCCGAAATGGCGGGCGAGGGGGAGAAGTACCAGCCGGGCGTGCTGACGATCGCCTGCGAGGGCGCGCGCGCGCTCTTCCTCAGCCACCAGCAGGGCGAGATCGTCCAGCGCATCAACGGCTTCTTCGGCTTCCCGGCCATCAACCAGGTGAAGATCGTGCAGAAGCCGGTGACGCCGCAGGCGCGCCATCGCCCGAAACCGCGCCCGCTCACCGGCGAGGCCGCCCGCCATCTCGACGGGCTCGTCGAGGGCATCGAGGGCGACGCGCTGAAGGCGGCATTGACGCGGCTCGGCACGGCCGTGCTCGGCCGGCGCCGCTAAAACGGTCACAATTCTTTGAAGTTACTCGCAGCGACGCCGCTTGTTCCCGCCCGAAAGCAGGTATAACGGGGATCGCGACAGAATTCCCATCCCTTCCGACAGGAGAGACCATGTCCCTTTCCGAAATGAGCCTGATGAAGCGCCTCTTCTCCGGCGTCGCCGTCGCGGCGTTCGCCGTGACGCTGGCTGCATGCAGCGACGAGAAGAAGGAGACCGCCAAGGCTCCCGAGACCAGCCAGACGACGACCGGCGAAAGCGCAAGCTCGACGCCGGCGACCTCTTCGGGCACCGCCACCTCCAGCGAGACGACCGCCGCCACGCCGTCCGCCGCCGCCGAGGTGCCCGCCGCCGAGGGCGACGTGGACATGGCCGAGGTGCTGAAGCCCGGCGCGCTGCCGGACATGGCGCTCGGCGAGGCGAACGCGCCGGTCACCATCGTCGAATACATGTCGACGACCTGCCCGCATTGCGCGGCCTTCCACAACAACACCTTCGACGCCATCAAGGCGAAGTATGTGGATAGCGGCAAGGTGCGCTTCATCGTACGCGAATTCCCGTTCGATCCGCGCGCTGCCGCCGCCTTCATGCTGGCGCGCTGCAACCCGCAGGACCCCTCCAAGCTCGCGGAAGCCGCGCAGTATTTCCCGATGCTCTCCATGCTGATGAAGCAGCAGGAGACCTGGGCCGCCGCCCAGGACGGCCGCGAGGCGCTGATGCAGATGTCGAAGCTTGCCGGTTTTACCGAGGAAACTTTCAAGGCCTGCTTGACGAACCAGAAACTTCTGGATGATGTGAACGCGGTCCGCGAACGCGGTGCCAAGGAATTCGGTGTCGCTGCGACCCCGACCTTCCTCATCAACGGCCAGCGCTACTCGGGAGACATGTCGGTTGACACCATGTCGGCCCTCATCGACAGCAAGCTCTGATCCTTCGACCGGATTTTCGGCGGGCGACGGCGGAAGCCGTGCGCCCGCTTTTTGTTTGACTGTAGTGGGTCGGGTTCACCCCTCTCTGCCCTGCCGGGCATCTCCCCCACAAGGAGGGAGATCGGCTTGGAGCAAGGCGGTTCCACGATTCAATCTCCCCCCCTGTGGGGGAGATGCCCGGCAGGGCAGAGGGGGGTATCCCGCCCCCAAGGCTGCCGCATGAAATTCACCAAGCTCCGCCTCCTCGGCTTCAAGTCCTTCGTCGAGCCCACCGAATTCGTCATCGAGCGGGGCCTGACCGGTGTCGTCGGGCCGAACGGCTGCGGCAAGTCGAACCTCGTCGAGGCGCTGCGCTGGGTGATGGGGGAGAACTCCTACAAGAACATGCGCGCGTCCGGCATGGACGACGTCATCTTCTCCGGCTCCGGCAACCGCCCGGCGAGGAACACCGCCGAAGTTGGCCTCTACCTCGACAATTCCGACCGCACCGCGCCCGCCGCCTTCAACGATGCCGACGAGATCCAGGTGACGCGCCGCATCGAGCGCGAGAACGGCTCGATCTACCGCATCAACGGCAAGGAGGCGCGGGCCAAGGACGTGCAGCTCCTCTTCGCCGACGCCTCCACCGGTGCCCGCTCGCCATCGATGGTCGGGCAGGGGCGCATCGGCGAGCTCATCCAGGCAAAGCCGCAGGCCCGCCGCCAGCTTCTGGAAGAGGCGGCCGGCATTTCCGGCCTTCATTCCCGCCGCCACGAGGCGGAGCTGCGCCTGCGCGCGGCCGAAACCAATCTCGAACGGCTCGACGATGTCACCTCGCAGCTCGAGAGCCAGATCGAGAGCCTGAAGCGCCAGTCGCGGCAGGCCAACCGCTTCAAGGCGCTCTCCGCCGATATCCGCCGCCACGAGGCGATGCTGCTGCACATCCGCTGGGTGCAGGCGAAGGAGGCCGAGGGCGAGGCGGAAAGCCAGCTCAACCAGGCGACCTCGCTCGTCGCCGAGCGCGCGAACGCGCAGATGCAGGCCGCGAAGGACCAGGCCGTCGCCAGCCTCAAGCTGCCGGAGCTGCGCGAGAACGAAGCCAAGCTCGCCGCCGTCCTCCAGCGCCTCCAGATCGCTCGCGCGCAGCTGGAGGAAGACTCTGCCCGGCTCTTGCGCCGCCGCGACGAGCTCGCCCGCCGCATGACCCAGCTTGCCGAGGACATTTCCCGCGAGGAGCGCATGGTGGCCGACAATGCCGCCGTGCTGGAACGGCTGACAACGGAGGAAGAGGAGATCGGCGACATCCTCGCCGAGGCCGACGAGCGTGCCGAGGGCGCGCGCGAGACGATGGACGCGGCCGCCGCGAAGCTCGCCGAAAGCGAAGCCGCGCTTGCCGCCGTCACTGCCGAGCGCGCAGAGGCGCAGGCCGTCCGCAACCAACTCGAAAAGGCGATCCGCGATCTTGCCGAACGGCATCTGCGCCTCGGCCAGCAGCGCGACGCGCAGGCCCGCGAACTGGAGGAGATGGACGCCCGCATCGCCGCGCTTCCGGACCCGGAAGAGCGCCGTGCCGCCGTGCAATCCGCCGAGGAGGCGCTGGAGGCGGCTGGCGAGATGCTCGTCGCCGTCGAGGAGGCGCTGGAGGAAGCCCGCTTCAACGAATCCACCCTGCGCGGCCCGGTCGACACGGCCCGCGCGCGCCTTGCCGGCATCGAGACGGAAGCGCGCACCATCCGCCGCATGCTGGAGGCCGGCAGCGCCGGCGGCGCCTTCGCGCCGGTGGTCGAGGAGGTGGAGGTCGACCGCGGCTACGAGACCGCGCTTGGCGCGGCGCTCGGCGACGATCTCGATTCGCCGGCCGACCCGGCCGCGCCCGTGCATTGGCGCCTTGCTGGCGACAGCGCGGACGATGCGGCCCTGCCGCCCGGCATTCCGGCGTTGATCGCCCACGTCCGGGCGCCGAAAGTGCTGCATCGCCGGCTCGCGCAGATCGGCATCGCCGGGAGCGCCGAGGCGGCGCTATCGCTTCTGCCGGCGCTGAAGCCCGGCCAGCGGCTCGTCACGCGCGAAGGCGCCGTCTTCCGCTGGGACGGCCACGTCACCGGCGCCGATGCGCCGAGCGCCGCCGCCCTGCGGCTCGAACAGAAGAACCGCCTCGCCGAACTCGAAACCGAGCTGGAAGACGCCCGCGCCGCTCTTGCCGATACCGAGGCCGACCTTGCCCGCGCCGGAGAGACGATCCGCGCCGAGACGCAGCGCCAGCAGGCCGCGCGCGAAGCGCAGCGGAATGCGGCCCGCACGCTTGCCGAGGCCCGCGAGGCGCTGGAAGCGGCCGAGCGCGCCGCCGGCGACCTCATCCGCCGCCGCGCCGTGCTCTCCGAGACGCGCGCGCAGATCGAGGCGCAGGTGGAAGAAGCCGCAGAATCGCTGGAGGATGCCCGCGCCGCGCTGGAAGACGCGCCGGACCTCGCCGATCTCGAAATGCGCCTTCGCACGCACACGATGGAGGTCGCGACCGACCGCGCGACCCTCGCCGAGGCCCGCGCCGCCCATGACGGCCTCGCCCGCGAAATGGCCGAGCGCCGCCGCCGGCTGATGGCGATTTCCGCCGAGCGCGAGACGTGGAAGAGCCGCGCCGCCAATGCCGAGAGCCATATTGCGACGCTTCGCGAGCGCGAGGCCGAAGCCGGCGAGGAGATGGAAGAGCTTGCCGAGGCACCGGACGAGATCGAGGAGAAGCGCCGTGAGCTCCTGACCGGCCTTTCCAATGCCGAGGCCGCGCGCCGCGAGGCCGCCGATGCGCTCCAGGAGGCGGAGAACCGCCAGCGCGAGGCCGACCGTAGCGCCGCCACCGCCCTTTCGCAGCTTGCCGAATCCCGCGAGACGCGCGGGCGCGCCGAAGAGCGCCTCGTCTCCGCCCGCGAGCGCCGCGTCGAGGGCGAGGCGCGCATCCGCGAGGCGCTGTCCTGCGCCCCGCACGAGGCGTTGCGGCTGACGGGCCATCCCGTCGATGCGCCGCTGCCCGATCCACGCGAGCGCGAACGCGAGCTCGACCGGCTGAAGATCGAGCGCGAGCGCCTCGGCGCGGTGAACCTGCGCGCCGAGGAGGAACAGAAAGAGCTGACGGAAAAGCTCGATGCCCTCGTCGCCGAGCGTGAGGATATCATCGAGGCGATCCGCAAGCTGCGCTCGGCGATCCAGAGCCTCAACCGCGAGGGCCGCGAGCGGCTGCTGGCCGCCTTCGACGTCGTCAACGTGCAGTTCCAGCGCCTCTTCACCCATCTCTTCGGCGGCGGCACGGCGGAGCTGCAACTGATCGAGAGCGACGATCCGCTCGATGCCGGCCTCGAAATCCTCGCCCGCCCGCCCGGCAAGAAGCCGCAGACCATGACGCTGCTTTCGGGCGGCGAGCAGGCTCTGACGGCCATGGCGCTGATCTTCGCCGTCTTCCTCACCAATCCCGCGCCGATCTGCGTTTTGGACGAGGTGGACGCGCCGCTCGACGACCACAATGTCGAGCGCTACTGCAACCTGATGGACGAGATGGCCGCCTCCACCGAGACCCGCTTCGTCATCATCACCCACAACCCCATCACCATGGCCCGCATGAACCGCCTCTTCGGCGTCACCATGGCCGAGCAGGGCGTCTCGCAACTCGTCTCCGTCGACCTGCAGACGGCGGAACAGCTGCGCGAGGCCTCCTGATGGATTGAAACGGTATAATTATTATACTATTTTTATCCATGAGCTTTGGGTATGACCCCGAGAAAAGCAGGTCGAACAAGGCCAAACACGGCATTGATTTCGATGAAGCACAGGCGCTCTGGCGAGACGAACGCCTCATCGAAGCGCCTGCGCGTACGGATGACGAGCCGCGTTATCTCGCCATCGGCATGATCGACGGGCGGCATTGGGCGGCTGTTTGCGTTCGCCGAGGGGCCAGCGTGCGCATCATTTCCGTCAGGCGGGCGCGCGAACAGGAGATAGACTATTATGAAGGCGACTGATTTCGAGACCAAGTTCGACACGGGCGACGATGTCGCTGGCGATGTCGATTGGAGCAAGGCCCGCCGTCCGAACATGGAGATGCGCAGGGTCAATGTCGATTTCCCCGCATGGGTGGTGGAAGGGCTCGACCGGCAGGCCAGCCGGCTCGGCGTAACGCGGCAGTCCCTCATCAAGATGTGGATCGCCGAAAAGCTTGGCTGACGGAACAAAACGCCCCCTTGCGCATTGAGGAGCGCCTGCCCTGCCGCGGGCGCTTGTGCAATCGGGGATGAAACGTGAGCAGAAACGCACTTTACATGATCATCGGCGCCCTCATCGTCGTGGTGGCCGGGTTTTCCTATTATGCCTACCAGCAGGAGAAGAAGCCGGACGGCGTCGAGATCCGGTTGGACAAGCAGGGGCTTTCCGTTCAGGAGAACTGAGCCGCCAGGCTCGATCGCAAGCCGTGTTCCCGGCCGGGAGCGCGGCTTTTCCCTGTGCAGCTTCCATGATGTTGCGTTGCCGTCGTAATTTTGCCGCAACGCAACAAAATCCTGTCGCCCTCGCGTTTTCAAAGAACCGGAGTTCCTGTAGATTGCAGGGGCGCATTTGGGGAGGCGTCGATGGACAAGTGGGTCTACACCTTTGGGGACGGCCGTGCGGAGGGGGGCGCGGGCGATCGCAACCTTCTCGGCGGCAAGGGCGCGAACCTTGCCGAGATGTGCAATCTCGGCCTGCCGGTGCCGCCCGGGCTCACCATCGCCACCTCCGCCTGCACCTATTACTATGAGAACGGCCGCAAGCTGCCGCCGGGCCTGAAGGACGAGGTCCGCGCCGGGCTCCGCCACATGGAGGCCATTACCGGCCGCACCTTCGGCGATACGGCAAAGCCGCTGCTCCTCTCCGTCCGCTCCGGCGCGCGCGCCTCCATGCCCGGCATGATGGACACGGTGCTGAACCTCGGCCTCAACGACCGGACGGTCGAAGCCCTCGGCCACGATGCGGGCGATGCGCGCTTTGCCTGGGACAGCTACCGCCGCTTCATCCAGATGTACGGCGACGTCGTCATGGGCCTCGACCACGAGGTCTTCGAGGAGATCCTGGAGGACGAGAAGGGCCGGCTCGGCCACGAGCAGGATACCGAGCTCTCCGCCGTCGAATGGCAGCACGTCATCGCCCGCTACAAGGAGGTGATCCGCGAGGAGCTGGACGAGGAGTTCCCGCAGGATCCGGAAGTCCAGCTCTGGGGCGCCATCGGCGCCGTCTTCGCAAGCTGGATGAACGCCCGCGCCGTCACCTACCGCACGCTGCACAATATCCCCGCGATCTGGGGCACGGCGGTCAACGTGCAGGCCATGGTCTTCGGCAATCTCGGCAATTCGTCCGCCACGGGCGTCGCCTTCACGCGCAATCCCTCGACCGGCGAGAACAAGCTCTACGGCGAATTCCTCGTCAACGCGCAGGGCGAGGACGTCGTCGCCGGCATCCGCACGCCGCAGAACATCACGGAGGAGGCGCGCATCGCCTCGGGCTCCGACCGGCCGTCGCTGGAAAAGCTGATGCCGGAGGCCTTCGCCGCCTTCCGCGAGATCTGCGACCGGCTGGAGCGGCACTACCGCGACATGCAGGACCTCGAATTCACCATCGAGCGCGGCAAGCTCTGGATGCTGCAGACCCGCTCGGGCAAGCGCACGGCCAAGGCCGCGCTGAAGATCGCCGTCGACATGGCGACCGAAGGCCTCATCAGCGAGGGCGAGGCCGTGGCGCGCATCGATCCCGCCTCGCTCGACCAGCTCCTTCACCCAACCATCGACCCGCAGGCCCGCCGCGACGTTATCGGCTCCGGCCTGCCGGCCTCGCCGGGGGCGGCCACGGGCGAGATCGTCTTCACCTCAGAGGATGCCGTCCATGCCGAGGAGGAGGGCCGCAAGGTCATCCTGGTGCGCATCGAGACAAGCCCTGAGGACATCCACGGCATGCACGCCGCCGAAGGCATCCTGACGACCCGCGGCGGCATGACGAGCCATGCGGCCGTCGTCGCGCGCGGCATGGGCACGCCTTGCGTTTCCGGTGCCGGCACGCTGCGCGTCGACCTGCGCAACGAATTGCTGATCGCCCATGGCGTGACGCTGAGGAAGGGCGACGTCATCACCATCGACGGCTCCTCCGGCCAGGTGCTGAAGGGCAGGTTCCCCATGCTCCAGCCGGAGCTTTCCGGCGATTTCGGCCGCATCATGGAATGGGCGGATCGCACGCGCCGCATGAAGGTCCGCACCAATGCCGAGACGCCGGCGGATGCCCGTGCGGCCCGCTCCTTCGGCGCGGAGGGCATCGGCCTTTGCCGCACCGAGCACATGTTCTTCGAGGGCAGCCGCATCAATGTGATGCGCGAGATGATCCTCGCCGAGGACGAGGCCGGCCGTAGAGCCGCGCTGGCAAAACTGCTTCCCATGCAGCGCTCGGATTTCGCCGAGCTCTTCGAGATCATGCACGGCCTGCCGGTGACGATCCGCCTGCTCGACCCGCCGCTGCACGAGTTCCTGCCGAAGAGCGACGAGGAGATCGCCGAGGTGGCGGGTGCGCTTGCCATCGACGAGGCGGTGCTGCGCCGCCGGGTCGAGACGCTGCACGAGTTCAACCCCATGCTCGGCCATCGCGGTTGCCGGCTTGCCATCTCCTATCCGGAGATCGCGGAAATGCAGGCGCGCGCCATCTTCGAGGCGGCGGCGGACGCGGCAAGGAAGACCGGCGCGGCCGTCGTGCCGGAGGTCATGGTGCCGCTCGTCGGCCTCAAGGAGGAGCTGGATTACGTCAAGGCGCGCATCGAGGGCGTCGCAAAAGCGGTGATCGCCGAGAGCGGCATTCCCATCGACTATCTCGTCGGCACGATGATCGAGCTGCCGCGCGCGGCCCTTCGCGCCCATGTCATCGCCGAATCGGCCGAATTCTTCTCCTTCGGCACCAACGACCTGACGCAGACGACCTTCGGCATCTCGCGCGACGACGCCTCCGCGTTCCTGTCGACCTACATCCAGAAGGGCATCGTCGAGCGCGACCCGTTCGTGCAGCTCGATTTCGACGGGGTGGGGGAGCTCATCCGCATCGCCGCCGAGCGCGGCCGGCGCACGCGCAGCGACCTGAAGCTCGGCATCTGCGGCGAGCACGGCGGCGACCCGGCCTCCATCCATTTCTGCGAGGATGCCGGGCTCGACTATGTCTCCTGCTCGCCCTTCCGCGTGCCGATCGCAAGGCTCGCCGCCGCGCAGGCCGCCTTCAACGGCGGCAAGGCGTAAAGCGCCGCCTCAGTGGCGGTGGTGATGCCGGTGCTCGTGCACCACGACGACCGGCGGCATGAAGAGCGCGTCGCGGCTCGCCTCGCGCAGGCTCATGCGGCGGTCGATGTCGATGCGCTGCAGGCATTCGGCGAAGGCATCGGTGCGCGGGCGGAAACCGTAGGAGATACAGCGGTTCTCGTCCGCCGCGCGCATCTCCTCCGCCGTCTGGCAGCCGGCGAGGAGAAGAAGGGTGGCGGCAAGGGCGGCCGCTCTGGCAATGGGCTTGGACATGGAAGCTCCCGGGGATGCGTTATACCGGGCAGATAGGCCTGCCGGGGCACCTCGGCAAGGCCTCAGATGCGCTGGAGGACGTCGACGAAGGCCTCGGCGAAGCGCTTGAGGTCGGCGGTCCTCTCGTCGGGGTTCTCCACGCGGATCGCTGCGCCTTCCGCATCGAGCAGGGCGAAGACCACCTTCAGCGCGCCGTCCTCGCCCTTCGGCACGCGAAGCGCCGCGATGCGCTGGCAATCTTCTGCAAGGCCGGAAGCCGGCAGCTCGAAGAGGAAGTCGCCGCCAAGCCGGTCGGCCGACGCGCGCACGGCCGTGGCGAAGGCCTCCGCGCCGCCGGCAAAGCCGTCGAGCGAGAGTTCGAGTTCCAGAAGTTCGAGGGGAAGGGAAGGCTCGCCCGTGGGCGTGGCGAGAGGGGTGTCGGCGGAAGCCTGCGTCGGCAACATCGTCTTCTCCTGTTCTCCCCCGTACCTCGCAAAATTCGTTAACGAGCGTGGCAAATTTACGGCACGCCGCAAAAGCCGTTCCCGCGAGCGCAAGGGCAATCGCATGTGAAGGCCCTCTCTGCCTGCCGGCATCTCCCCCACAAGGGGGGAGAACGCTAGACGACTGCTTTTCCCTTCAATTTTCACGCGGAGAGTGCCGCACTGTAAGTCCCTCCCCCTTGTGGGGAGGGGTTGGGGAGGGGCCTTCAAGCCATGGCGATTGCCGGCAGGCAGAGGGGGTCTTCTTGCCGATGGAAAAAACCGTCGCCCTGCGCTAGGAAACGATGGCGGCAGCGGCGCCGCGCGCATCCGGTGAGGCCATGGCGATCACGATCCAGTACGAACGGCCCGTTTCCCATGCGGCCCATTGGGCGCGCCGCCTGGCGCTCCTGTCCTGCCTGCTCTTCGTTGCCGTCGTGCTCTCCCACCGCTTCGGCCCGCTGACGACGCCGCATTTCCTCGTGCTTGCCGGCTTTGCCGCGGCCATGGCCGCGCTCGCCGTGCTGCTTGCCGTCATCGGCCTTGCGCGCCTCTGGCAGGTCGGTGCGCGCGGCGGCAAGGCCTCGTTCATGGCGCTGCTTCTCTCGCTGCTGCCGCTCGGCACGGCGGGGGCCGCCGCCTATTCCTATCTCTACAAGCCCGCGCTCTACGACGTGACGACGGATACGGCCGCCCCGCCGCCCTGGCTTGCCGAGCCGCACGCCGCGCAGGATTTCCTGTCGCGCGCCGGCACGGTGACGGCGGAGGACCGGGCGAAGCAGATGGAGGCCTATCCGGGCCTTTCCGGCCGGCGCTACGAAGGTGCGCTCGACCGCGTCTACCAGGGCGTGCGCAATGTCGCGACCGCCTACGGCATCCAGATCGTCGCCGAGGACGGGCTCGACAACATCCTCGCCGATCTCGAGGACCTCGTCATCGATCCGAACAAGGCGGCCAAGGGCGTCGACGCGCTCGGCGACGTGCCGATCCCCGAGGCGCGTCCGCTGGAAACGCCGCTGGTGCCGCATGTCGGCGGGTCGGGGGATGTGCTGCTGCAGGGCGAATGGCGCTCGCCCGTCTTCGGCTTCCGCTTCGACGTGGTCATTCGCCTGCGCGAAGAGGCGGAAACCACGCTGGTCGACATGCGCGCCGCCTCGCGCTACGGGCCGCACGACCTCGGCATGGGCGCCGATCTCGTGGAAGGCTACCTGAAGGCGCTCGACGCCGAACTGCTCGGCATCGCCGGCGACTGATCGCCCGGCATTGCCGGCAAGGGATCACCCGGCATTGCCGGCGCAGGATCAAAGCCCCGGAGCGGGGAAATAAAGCCCGTTCAGCGAAGGCGGTCCTTCCGTCACCACCTCGCCGCGCCCGACGAGATCCTCCAGATGCGCCAGCACGGAGAGCGCCGCCGCTCCATGCAGGCGCGGGTCGGTATCGCGGTAGATCGCCTTGACCATGTCGGCGATCAGCCGGTCGCCGGCGCGGATGCGCTCGCGGACCGCCCGCTCGCGCATGCGCCGGTGGGTGCGCAGCCCCCGCAGGAACGAGGCGGGCTCCGTCACCGGCCCGCCATGGCCGGGAAGGTAGATGCGGTCCTCGCGCGCCAGCAGCGTTTCCAGTGAGGCCATGTAGTCCGCCATGGCCCCGTCCGGCGGGGCGACGATGGTCGTCGCCCAGGCCATGACATGGTCGGCGGAAAAGAGGATGCCCTCCGGCCCGTCGAGCGCGAAGGCGGCATGGTTCGCGGTGTGGCCGGGCGTCAGCAGCGCCGTCAGCGCCCAGCCGTCGCCCTCCACCCTGTCGCCGTGGGAAAGCGCGATGTCCGGCACGAAATCCGTGTCGGCGCTCTCGGCGAAGGGATTGGCCTCGCCGGCATGGAGCGGGCGTGCCGCCCGGTGCGGGCCTTCGGCGATGACGACCGCCCCGGTCTCGGCCTTCAGCCGGCGGGCAAGCGGGGAATGGTCGCGGTGCGTATGGCTGACGGCGATGTGCGTCACCTCGCGCCCGGCAAGCGCGGCCATCAGCGCCCGGAAATGCGCCTCGTCCTGCGGCCCCGGATCGATCACCGCCACCGAGCGGTCGCCGACGATGTAGCTGTTCGTGCCGTGGAAGGTGAAGGGGCCGGGATTGTTGACGGTGATGCGCTGCACCCGCGGCGCCACCGGCACCGCCTCGCCATGGGCCGGGCGGAAGGCGAGGTCGAAATGCGGGCTTTCCTCTTTGTCGTCGCTCACGGGCAGGGTCACTTGTACTCGATCTCGATGAAGCTCATGGGCGCATCGCCGCCGTTGACGACATTGTGCGCCACGCCCGCCTCGCGCCGGTAGACGGCGCCGGCCGCGGTGAACACGCGCCGCTCGCCCGTCTCCTCCTCGATGAGGAAGTGGCAATCGGTCATCGGCACCACGACATAGCCGAGCCCGTGCACATGATGGCCCGTATCGGCCCCCGGCTCGAAATCCCAGCGCGTGACGCGCACCATGGCGTCGTCGAGGAGCAGGGTGGGCACGGCCGGCGGCCGGGCGCGGAACTGGGACATGGCGGCTCCTCGAAGCGGGCTGCCCGGGAAGGCGGGCATCGGCCGAACCCTATCTTCCCGCCGCCCGCCTGCCAAGGCGGACCTGAAGCATCGTCAGGCGAGCGTGCCGAGGGGAATGAGCTCGCCGGCGCCGGGATGCCAGGCATTGCCCTGCCAGTCGCCGAGCCAGCGCTCGGTGCGAAGGCCGGCTTCGGCGATCAGCGATTCCAGTTCCTCCCTGGCCGGAAAGGCGATGCGGGAGGTGGCGGAGAGGCGTTTGCCGGTGGCGCGGATCTCGTAATGCGTCTCGTAGGTGACGATGCCGGTCGCAGGATCGAGGGCGGCGTCGTTCCAGGCGGAGACGGCGCCGAAGCGGGGATGGTCGACCGTCCGCATCGAGGCCTCCGGCCCCCACTCCTCCCATTCCCGGCAGGCGGGGTTACGGCTGTCGAAGACGAAGCGGCCGCCGGGCGCAAGATGCGCCGCGATGGTGGCGAGCACCGCGCGCCGGTCGTCCTTCGTCAGGAACACCTGGAAGGCATGGCCGGTGAGGAGGACGAGATCGAAGCGCCGGCCGAGCCGGAGGCTGCGCGCATCCCCCTCGACGAAGCCGACGCCGTCCGCGCCCGGCTTGGCGCGGGCGATTGCCAGCATGGCGGGCGCGGGATCGACGCCCGTGACCGTGCGGCCGGACGAGAGCGCCACGGCAAGCTCCCCGGTGCCGCAGCCGAGGTCCAGCACGCTCGCCGCGCCGTCCGCCAGCGCCCGGCAGAAGGCGAAATCCGGCGAGCGTTCCCAGCCGTTCTCCAGGTCGTAGAAATCGGCAAGGTCCGGATCGTGGTAGAGGCGGTCTTCGTCCATGCGTTCCTCCGGGAAGGAAAAGGGCCGCGTGTTGCCGCGCGGCCCCGGATCGGTTCGATGCCGGCCGGCGTTACTTCGCGTCGGCGGCGTCGAGGACCTTTTCGCAATGCGAGGGGCCGCCCTTCGGATCGACGCGGTCGCCGATGGCGCGGATATTGTTGATCTTGTAGCCGTCGTTGACCGTCAGCTCGACGGTGCAGGACTTGCCCTTCACGAAGCCGCCGCGCCACTTGTAGAGCGTCGTGCCGCCGGCGCCGGCCGTATCGGACAGCGGCGGGCCGTAGGCCGCGAAGAAGGCGCCGGCGGCCTTGCCGTTCCAGCGGGCCTGCAGCGGGTTGGACGCGATGGTCGCCGTGGTGCAGCCGGCGAGGGCAAGGCCAAAGCCTGCCAGGATTGCGATGCGGGATTTCATGTGTGCCATTTCCTCGGACTCCGTGCGGTCCCGCGAGTCGGGCCGCAGCCTCGTTTCCCGCCATAGCGCAGCGCACGCAAAAGGAAAATCGCCCCCGCCCCAACTTTGCCGTCCTCCCCGCACAACGCGCAAGGACCGTGCGGAATTGCAACAGTACC
Source organism: Shinella fusca (assembly GCF_014203155.1). GTDB lineage: Bacteria > Pseudomonadota > Alphaproteobacteria > Rhizobiales > Rhizobiaceae > Shinella > Shinella fusca. The sequence continues at coordinate 11,098 of NZ_JACHIK010000029.1, read as the reverse complement.
GCGTGCCGCGGGAAGAATGAAACCGGGTTGCGGAAAGGGGAAAAGCCGGGAAACTTTTCGGCTGGTCGGAGTGGAGTGATTCGAACACTCGACCCCCACGTCCCGAACGTGGTGCGCTACCAGACTGCGCTACACTCCGTGACCAGCGGGGGTTCGTATAGAACAGGCTTTCGGTTTCGACAAGCGCAAAATATCAAAAAAATTCGCAATGTTGGGGAAAGCGCCGCATGCCGCGGGATTTTTCTCGCAAGGCCGGAAATGCCGTGGCCGGGCGCGTCCGGCGGGGTGAAACGGCGCGGCAGGTCCTTGGTGCGGCAATGCCGTTTCCGGCGCCCGATGGAACAATTTTCCTGCCCGCGCATTTTCCGCCCGACCAATGAGGAAAGGAAACTTACATGGCTCGGGCTTTGATTCTCTGGTTGATGGGCGTACCGCTCTTTCTGGTGATCCTGATCTGGTATTTCTTCTTCTGAGACCGTCAGGAACGGCAAATGCAAAAGGGGCCTTTCGGCCCCTTTTTCGTGTCCGGATGCGCCCCGGCTATTCGTCGAGATCGGCCAGCAGCTCGGCCGCGCGGCCGGCGCTGGTGTGGCGCACATCGACGTCCTGGCGGCGGCTGGCGAAGGCCTCGCTCGCCATGATCTTGTCCGCAAGGTCGGCGGGAAGCGACAGGAGCACGCGCCGGTCGTCCTTGTGGATGCCGCCGATCTCCGAGCGGCGTCCGGTGATCATGCCGCCGGCCACCGTGTTGTTGGTGTCGGGATCGATCAGGATGAAGGCGCCTGTCGTGCGGTTCTGCTCGTAGGGATCGAAGATCGCCTGCTCGTCGAAGGTGAGATGCACCTTGCCGATGGCGTTCATGGCCAGCCGCTCGGCCGCATTCCACTTGGAGGTCGCAAGATCGAGCTGGCTGACGGGTTCCACCAGCACGCGCTGGCGGCGCGAGCCGCTCTTCAGCCAGTAGCGTTTGCCGGGCTCGATTCCGTCCGCCTGGAGGGCGACGAGCTGGGCGTCGAAGCCTCGCCCGGTCATCGGCTGGCTGTCGATGGCGACGATCATGTCGCCGCGCGAGACGTCCACCTGCCGGTCGAGCACCAGCGTGATGGCGTCGCCCGAAACGGCCGCGTTGCGCACGAGGTCGAAGGTGACGATCTTGGTGACGTTCGCCACCATGCCCGACGGCATCACCACGACGGAATCGCCCGGCTTCACCGAGCCGCCGGCGACCGTGCCCTGATAGCCGCGGAAGCTTTCGCCGGGGCGCGAGACGCGCTGCACCGGCAGGCGGAAGCCGACCGTCTGGCCGGCGCGGGTCGTCGCCTTCTCCAGCGTTTCCACCAGCGTCGGGCCGTCGTACCACGGCATGGCCTTGCTGCCGTCATAGACGACGTTCTCGCCCTTCAGCGCCGACATCGGGATGGCGGTGATCTGCTTGACGCCGAGGGTGAGGGCGAATTCGCGGAACTCGTGGGCGATCTGGTCGAACCGGGCGCGGTCGTAGCCCGTCAGGTCGATCTTGTTGACGGCGAGCACGAACTGGCGGATGCCCATCAGCGTGGCAATGGTGGCATGGCGGCGCGTCTGCTCCAGGATGCCGGCGCGCGCGTCGACGAGCAGCACGGCAAGGTCCGCCGTGGAGGCGCCGGTCGCCATGTTGCGGGTATATTGCTCGTGGCCGGGCGTGTCGGCGACGATGAAGGAGCGCCGGTCCGTCGAGAAATAGCGGTAGGCGACGTCGATGGTGATGCCCTGCTCGCGCTCGGCCTGCAGGCCGTCGAGGAGCAGCGCGAAGTCCGGCAGGCCGAGGTCGTTCTGCTTGCCGCTGTCGCGGTGGAGCGTTGCGGCCTGGTCTTCCTTGACGGCCTTGGTGTCCCACAGCAGGCGGCCGATCAGCGTCGACTTGCCGTCGTCCACCGAGCCGCAGGTGATGAGGCGAAGGGGGCGGGAATCGCGGATCGCGCGTGCCTGTTCGACGGCGGCCTGTTCGACCGGCAGCGCGGTCGCGGTTGCGGAAACGGTCATCTCAGAAATACCCTTCGCGTTTCTTCTTTTCCATGGAGCCGGACTGGTCGCGGTCGATGGCGCGGCCCTGGCGTTCGGAGACGGTGGCCGTCTCCAGCTCGGCGATGATGTCGTCGAGCGTCGTCGCATTGGAGCGGATGGCGCCGGTCAGCGGGAAGCAGCCGAGCGTGCGGAAGCGGATGACGCCTTCCTGCTTCACCTCGCCGGGCAGCAGTTCGAGGCGCGGGTCCTCGGCCATGATCATCATGCCGTCGCGCTCCACATAGGGGCGCTTCTGCGCGAAATAGAGCGGCACGATCGGGATGTCCTCGGCCTGGATGTAGCGCCAGATGTCGACCTCGGTCCAGTTGGAAAGCGGGAAGGCGCGCACGCTCTCGCCCTGGCGGATCATGCCGTTGTAGAGGTTCCACAGTTCCGGGCGCTGGTTGCGCGGGTCCCAGCGGTGGTCGGGCGTGCGGAAGGAGTAGATGCGCTCCTTGGCGCGGGAAGCCTCCTCGTCGCGGCGCGCGCCGCCGAAGGCCGCGTCGTACTTGCCGGCGTCGAGCGCCTGACGCAGCGCCTCGGTCTTCATGATGTCGGTATAGCGCGAGGACCCGTGCGTGAAGGGGGTGACGTTTTCCGTCGCCCCGCGCGGGTTGACGTGCTCGATGAGGTCGAGATCGTATTCCTTCACGATGGCATCGCGGAAGGCGATCATCTCGGCGAACTTCCAGCCCGTGTTGACGTGCAGCAGCGGGAAGGGCACGCGGCCCGGATAGAAGGCCTTGCGCGCAAGGTGCAGCAGGACCGAGGAGTCCTTGCCGACGGAATAGAGCATCACGGGCCGCTCGAATTCGGCCGCGACCTCGCGGAAGATGTGGATCGCCTCGTTTTCCAGCGCCTTCAGATGCGGATCGAGCGGGGCTTTCTGCGTCGCGTTGGGCTTGGCTTCCGCCTCGTTGCGGATATCGGACATGGGATTTCTACTCCGGATGGGGCGCCTTGGGAGGGGCAGGGTGTCGGTCAGGCCGCGCTCGGGGCGGGAAGGGGGGAGGCGGCGGCCTCGGGAACGTGCAGGCCGCATTCGCGCTTCTCGTCGTTCTCCCACCACCAGCGGCCGGCGCGCTCGGGCTCGCCCGGCTTGATGGCGCGCGTGCAGGGCTCGCAGCCGATGGAAGGATAGCCGCGCGCATGCATCGGGTTCACGGGAACGGCGTTGTCGGCGACGTAAGCCTTGATGCGCTCGATGTCCCAGTCGGCGAGCGGGTTGACCTTGATGAGGTTGCGCTCGGCGTCGTATTCGGCAAAGGGCGTCTCGGCGCGGTTGCCGGACTGGCCGCGGCGAAGGCCGGTGATCCAGAAGGAGGCGCCTTCCAGCGCGCGGGCAAGCGGCTTCAGCTTGCGCACGCTGCAACAGGCATGGCGCGCCTCGACGCTCTCGTAGAAGCCGTTGAGGCCGTACTTTTCGGCGTAGGCATCGATATCGTCCTGAACGGGTGCGTAGCGGGCAATGGTGATGCCGTACTGGCCTTCCGTCTCGTCGATGAGCTCGACGGTTTCCTTGAAGAGCCGGCCGGTCTCCAGCGTCACGACGTCGACGGGCAGGCGCTCGGTGCCGATGGCGGCGGTGATGACCTGGTCCTCGATGCCGAGGCTGGTGGTGAAGACGGCGCGCCCGCCAAGCCCGGCCACGAGCGCGAGGCGCCCGGCAAGATCGAGGCCGGCGAGTTTGTCGTTCAGGGCCTCGGCGGTCCCGTTTCCGGTAAGAACAGTCATTCCGTTTCCAAGCCTTTGCGAGAAGTGCCCGGATTATCGCAGCCCGCGCCCCCGCGAGACAGCAAAACGGATTTCCAAAGCCTCGGGCCGGAGAGCAAATATCTCTCCATCTCGGCCCCCCGGCAGAAATCCTGCCGCGAAAGAAGGCTTTGAAATTACTCTATAAAAATAGTAGAAAATAGGGTGCCTACAGGCCGGCGGCCTTGCGCAACGCCTCGTTCATGCGGCCCTGCCAGCCCTTTCCGCTTGCCCGGAAACGGGCGATGACGTCTTCGTCGAGCCGGAGGGTGACCTGCTTTTTCGGATGTGCCAGCGACGGACGGCCGCGCGATTTGCGGTGTTCCTCCATGGCCTTGAAGAATTCCGGCGGAAGGACTTCTTTCGCCGGGCGCAGGCTCGCAAGTTCCTCGTCGGTCATTTCGGGAAAGTCGACGGCGTCCCAATCTTCCTTTGTATATCCCTCACCGGGCTGGAATGGCGTCAGCTTTGTGGTCTTGGCCATGGGAGCCTCCTTCTTTCCCTGTCGCTCGCCGGGCGGAAGCTGATGATCGAAACGGCTTCCCGGCCGAGAGTCATGAAGATCACGGCGGCCGTGCCGTCCCGGAAATAGCCGAGAGCCTTCAGGCGCCGCCGACCGGAAGCATCCGGCCTGGCATCCTCGACGACGGCATTCGCCCAGTCGAATTCGCCGATATCCGCGAAATCGAGGCGATGCTTTTGCAGGTTGGCCTGCCGCTTCGGTTCGTCCCAGACGATCTTCATGATTTAATGTAGTTACATTATTTCCGGCGTCAACCTACCGGTCGCTCACCATCGCCCGCGGGTTGACCCATGGCTCCTGGTTGGAGCGGGGGAGCGGCTGCCTGCCGAGGATATGGTCCGCCGCCTTCTCGCCGGTCATGATCGACGGGGCGTTGAGGTTGCCGTAGGTGACGTGCGGGAAGATCGACGAATCCGCGACGCGCAGGGCCTCGACGCCGATCACGCGGGTTTCGGGATCGACCACGGCCATCGGGTCGCTTGCCGCGCCCATGCGGCAGGTGCCGCAGGGGTGGTAGGCGCTTTCCAGATGCTCGCGCAGGAAGGCGTCGATCTCATCGTCGCTCTGCACTTTCTCGCCGGGCTGGATTTCCGGGCCGCGGAATTCGTCGAAGGCCTTCTGCCCGAAGATCTCGCGGGTGAGGCGCACGCAATGGCGGAACTTCACCCAGTCTTCCTCATGGCTCATGTAGTTGAAGCGGATCACCGGATCGGCCATCGGATCGGCCGAGCGGAGCGTCACGTTGCCGCGCGACTTCGACAGGTTGTAGCCGACATGCACCTGGAAGCCGTGGCTCTTCGCTGCCGCCTTGCCGTCGTAGGAGATGGCGACGGGCAGGAAATGGTACTGGATATCCGGCTGCTTCAAGCCGGCAGCCGAGCGCAGGAACGCGCAGGCCTCGAACTGGTTGGAGGCGCCGAGCCCGCCCTTGGAGAGCAGCCACTGCGCGCCCGCGACCCCCTGCCAGAACCACGGCAGCCAGGAATAGAGCGAGACCGGCTTGGTAGAAATCTGCTGGAAGTAGAATTCCATATGGTCCTGCAGGTTCGCGCCGACGCCCGGCCGGTCGACCTTCACCTCGATCCCCATGTCCTGGAGGTGCTGCGCCGGGCCGATGCCGGAGAGCATCAGCAGCTTCGGCGAGTTGAAGGAGGAGGCCGAGACGATCACCTCGCGGTTCGCCTTCACCACCTCGACGACGCCGTTCCGCTCGATCTCGACGCCGACCGCCCGGCCGTTCTCGATGACGATTTTCCGCGCGAAGCAGCGGACGAGGGAGACGTTCGGCCGCTTCATGGCGGGACGCAGATACGCGTTCGCCGCCGACCAGCGCCGGCCGTCGTGGATCGTCTGCTCCATCAGGCCGAAACCCTCCTGCTTGGAGCCGTTATAGTCGTCCGTCAGCTCGAAACCGGCCTGGCTGCCCGCCTGGATGAAGGCGTGGAAGAGCGGGTTCGTCACGGGGCCGCGCTGGACGTGCAGCGGCCCGTCCGTGCCGCGCCAGCCGGCTTCCCCGCCATGCGAGGTCTCCATGCGCTTGTAGTAGGGCAGCACGTCCGCATAGGCCCAGCCCTGCGCGCCGAGCTCTTCCCAGCGGTTGAAGTCCTCCGCGTGGCCGCGCACATAGACGAGCCCGTTGATGGAGGAGGAGCCGCCGATCACCTTGCCGCGCGGCGCGGTGATGCGCCGGTTGTTGAGGTTCGGCTCGGGCTCGGAGAGATAGCCCCAGTTGTAGCGCTTCATGCTCATCGGCCAGGCGAGCGCCGCCGGCATCTGGATGAACGGCCCGATATCCGACCCGCCATATTCCAGCACCATGACGGTATGCTTGCCGTCTTCCGAAAGCCGGTAGGCGATGGCCGAGCCGGCCGAGCCGGAGCCGACGATGATGTAGTCTGCGTTCTGCATGACCGTTTCTTTCCCTGGGTGGGGTTTGCCCCTCATCCGCCTGCCGGCACCTTCTCCCCGCAGGCGGGGAGAAGGGGGTGTGGCAAGCATTCATTCCAACCTGAACCGTCCTCATGGGCCGAAAACGACGCCTCCTGCCTCCTTCTCCCCGCTTGCGGGGAGAAGGTCGCGGCAGCGGGATGAGGGGCAATCCCGGTCATCTCAATACGGCGCCTCGACCTTGCCCATCGACACGTAGACCGTCTTCAGCTCCGAATAGTGCTCCAGCGCGGCGAGCGAGTTCTCCCGCCCGAAGCCGGATTGCTTGGAGCCGCCGAAGGGGATTTCCACGGGGGCGAGGTTGTAGGTGTTGATCCACAGCGTGCCGGCCTCCAGCCGGTCGACGACGCGGTGCGCGCGGGTGAGGTCGGACGTGAAGACGCCGCCGGAAAGGCCGAATTCCGTGGCGTTGCCGCGCTCGATCACCTCGTCCTCATGGTCGAAGTCGAGCACGCACATCACCGGCCCGAAGATCTCCTCGCGCGCGATGGTCATGCCGTCCGTGACGTCGGCAAAGACGGTCGGCTGGATGTAATAGCCTTCGCCCGAGACGGCGTTCGGAATGCCGCCGCCCGTCAGCAGCGTGGCGCCTTCCGCCTTGCCCTTCTCGATATAGTCGAGGACCTTGTCGCGCTGGGCTTTCGAGACCATCGGCCCGAGCTGCGTCGCCTCGTCCATCGGATCGCCGATCAGGATTTTTTCCGTCCGCTCTTTCAGGCGCGACAGGAACTTCTCCCTGATGCCCTTCTGCACGAAGACGCGCGTGCCGTTGGAGCAGACCTGCCCCGTCGAATAGAAGTTGCCGAGCATCGCCCCGCCGATGGCGCTTTCGAGATCGGCGTCGTCGAAGACGATGAGCGGCGACTTGCCGCCGAGCTCCATGGTGACATGCTTCAACTCGGAGGCGGCCGCCCCCGCCACCTTCCGGCCGGTCGGCACGGAGCCGGTGAGCGAGACCTTGGCGACGTCGGGATGGTTGACGAGCAGCGGCCCGGTCGTGCGGTCGCCCTGGATGACGTTGTAGAGCCCCTTCGGCAGCCCGGCCTCATGCAGGATCTCCGCGATCTTAAGCGCGCCGAGCGGGGTGTTTTCCGAGGGCTTGAACACCATGGCATTGCCGCAGACGAGCGCCGGTGCGCCCTTCCAGCAGGCGATCTGCTGCGGATAGTTCCATGCGCCGATGCCGACGCAGACCCCGAGCGGCACGCGCTTGGTAAAGGCGAAATCTGCCCCGAGCGGAATATAGTCGCCGTTGAGCCCCGCCGCCGCGATACCGCCGAAGAACTCGAAGGCGTCCGCCCCCGATGTCGGGTCGGCGACGATGGTTTCCTGGATCGGTTTTCCCGTGTCGAGCGTCTCCAGCTCGGAGAGTTCCCAGTTCCGCTCGCGCATGATCTCGGCGGCGCGCTTGAGGACGCGGCCCCGTGCGGTGGGGCTTATCGCTGCCCATTCCTTCTGCGCGCGTTTTGCCGAGGCGACGGCCTTTTCCACGATGGCGGGCGTTGCGGCATGGAGGCGCGCGATCACCTCGCCGGTGGCGGGATAGACGCTGTCGAACGGCGTGCCGGCGGTGTCCTCGACGTATTCGCCGTCGATGAAGTGCGAGGCTTTCGGTTGGGCTCTCATCTCATTCTCCCCGCGGATAGCGTTTGGATTCCTCGAGATTGTCGAGGTTCATGTGGTTGCGCATGTAGCGTTCGGAGGCCTTCTGCAGCGGCTGGTGGTCCCAGGGATAATAGGCCCCGTTCCTCAGCGCCTCGTAGACCACCCAGCGCCGCGCCTGGCTCTCGCGCACGGCCGCGTCGAAGGCCGCCATGTCCCAGCGCGCCTCGCGCATCTGCCGGAAAGCCTCCAGCGTCGCCTTGACGACGGGGCTTTCGGAGGTCGCAAGGTTGACGAGTTCCAGCGGGTCGGCTTCGAGGTCGTAAAGCTGCTCCGGGTCGAGCTCGCAATGGACATATTTCCACTTGCCCTCGCGGATGCCGACGAGCGGCGCATAGGAGGCTTCCGCCGCATATTCCATCAGTACGGGCGTCGTGCGCTCCTGCCCGTTGATGACCGGCACGAGGCTTTCGCCGTCCGTCCAGGGCATCACCGCGTCCATGGAGATGCCGGCAAGGTCGCACAGCGTCGGCGTCACGTCGAGGTTGGAGGTGGGTGCAAGATGCAGGCCGGGCGCAACGCCCGGGCCGGCGATCATCAGCGGCACGCGGGCCGAGCCCTCGAAGAAGTTCATCTTGAACCACAGGCCCCGCTCGCCGAGCATGTCGCCATGGTCCGAGCAGAAGAAGATGAGCGTGTCGTCCAGCATGCGCGTGCGCGTCAGCGTGTCGACGAGTTCGCCCACCTTCTCGTCGAGATAGGAGATATTGGCGAAATAGGCCTGCCGCGAGCGGCGCACGTTTTCCTCGGTGATGGCGAAGGCGGCATAGTCGCAGGAATGGAGGATCCGGGCGGAATGCGGGTCCTGCTCCTCCAGCATGCCGACTTCGGGCATCAGGTGCTCGCAACCCTCATAGAGGTCCCAGAATTTCTTCCGCGCCACATAGGGGTCGTGCGGGTGGGTGAAGGAGACGGTGACGCACCAGGGGCGGCGGGCCGCGTCGTCGTTCTCGCGCGAGAGCTGGTAGAGCTTCTGGTTCGCGAGGAAGGCGACCTCGTCGTCATATTCCATCTGGTTGGTGATCTCGGCAACGCCTGCGCCCGTCACCGAGCCCATGTTGTGATACCACCAGTCGATCCGCTCGCCGGGCTTCCTGTAATCCGGCGTCCAGCCGAAATCGGCGGGGTAGATGTCCGTCGTCAGCCGCTCCTCGAAGCCGTGCAACTGGTCCGGACCAACGAAATGCATCTTGCCCGACAGCGCCGTGTAATAGCCGGCGCGGCGCAGGTGATGGGCGAAGGTCGGGATGGAGGAGACGTATTCGGCCGCGTTGTCATAGACCTGCGTGCGGCTCGGCAACTGCCCGGCCATGAAGGAGGCGCGGGCGGGGGCGCAGAGCGGCGAGGAGGTGTAGTTGTTGCGGAACCGCGCCGAGCGCGCCGCCAGCGCCTTCATGTGCGGCGCATGCAGGAAGTCCGCCGGCCCGTCCGGGAAGAACGTCCCGTTGAGCTGGTCGACCATGATGATCAGGATGTTCGGCTTTTCGGCGGTCACGGGAAAATCCTCGAAATGGCGGTGTCGGTATTTGGGGCGCTACCCCCCTCTGGCCTGCCGGCCATCTCCCCCACAAGGGGGGAGATCGAATCGTGGCACTGCTTTGCCTCTAGCCAATCTCCCCCCTTGTGGGGGAGATGCCCGGCAGGGCAGAGGGGGGTGTCGTCGCAGGAAAAGATCATCCCACCTCCACCCCGCAGGCCCGAAGCTGCGCGTCCACATAGCTCTCCGTCAGCGCGATGGAGGACTCGATGCTGACGGGCGCCGAGCGCAGGCCCTGCCGCAGGTAAAGCCCGTCGATCATCGCCGCTGCGCCATCGGCGATGGCGGAGGCCTCTTGCGCCGGGCAGAGCCGCTTGAGGTTCGACAGGAGATTGGAGTTGAGCCGCCGCGCATAGACGACGAGCAGGCGCCGCACCGCCTCCGAGCGCTGCGCCTCCGTATAGAAGGCGAGCCACGCCGCCACCGTCTCCGGCGCGAACTGGTGCGCCTGGAAATTGACGCGGATGAGCGCCGAAAGTTTTTCGCGCGGGGTTGCGGCCTCGTTCAGCGCCGCCACCGCATCCTCGCGCAGCGTGCGCAGGAGGCTGCGGATCGTCTCGATGACGAGCTGTTCCTTGGAGCCGAAATAGTGGTGCGCCAGGGCAGGGGAGACGCCGGCATGGCGGGCGATCTCCGACATGGTCACGGTCAGCGAGCCGTGGTCGCCGACCGCCCTCAGCGTCGCGTCCACCAGCGCCTTGCGGCGCACCGGCTCCATTCCAACCTTCGGCATGTGGTTCCCCTGATTTTGGGCAAGCGTATTTTTAATTGAGCGATCAATCAATAAAAATCTTCGATGCGGAAACGTGCCGAAACGGACTGTCGCGTCCGGCCCGTATTTCGTGCTAGCCTGCCCTTGTTTCCGTTCGTCTTTTCGAGGTGAATCATGGTCCTCTCCCCTGGAATGAACCCCCTCTCGGAAGTCCGCGCCAAATGGGGCTGGTTCGTCGCCCTCGGCGTCGTCCTGCTTCTGTTCGGCGGCATCGCCGCGGCCAACCTGTTTTTGGCGACGGTCGCCTCGGTCTATTATGTCGGCATGCTGATGATCGTCGGCGGCGCCGTCCATCTCGTCCATGCCTTCCAGGTCAAGGCCTGGCGGGAGACGATCGCCTGGGCGCTGAGCGCGCTGCTCTACCTCGCCGCCGGCGTGCTCGCCTTCGTCAACCCGGTGCTGACCTCGGCGGTGCTGACGCTGCTGATGGCCTGCGCGCTGCTGGTCGCCGGCGTCTTCCGTATCTTCGCCGCCTGGCGCGTGCGGCCGGAGAGCGGCTGGGGATGGCTCATGGCGGGCGGCATCGTCACGGCGCTCGCCGGCGTCGTCTTCATCCTCGGCTGGCCGGTCAACAGCCTGTGGCTTCTCGGCCTCTTCCTCGCCTTCGACCTCGCCATGCAGGGCTGGTCCCTCATCGCCTTCGGCCTTGCGCTGAAGAGGTAGGCGTCCCGGGCCGTCTGCCCCTCACCCTAACCCTCTCCCCGCAGGCGGGGAGAGGGGACGTGCCCGGCGAATGGGTATTGGTTGGGGAAGACACCACGGCATACCCCCTTCGCCCCGCTTGCGGGGAGAGCGACTGTCTTTGTGGTCAAGCGTTTTTCCATGGTTTACCGTCGCGGATGATTGCGTTGAGGATGGTGAG
>NZ_JACHIK010000028.1 GCF_014203155.1 Shinella fusca | reverse complement strand
ATCATGCGAAAACTCATCGTCCTCGCCAATGCACTGCTCAGCAAAGGCAGAAAATGGGTCCCATCCCTACCTTGACCAACACGGATACTCTAGGAAGCGCACGAACAACAAGGCCGCCGGACTTCTCCACACCTTATGGGGGAGTTGCACGACGGCCTTGCCGGAGCGGCCTTTTCCGGTCGCTTCTCTCTTTTGGTCCCCTCTGGACCGGCCCTTGCGATGCAGGAAGCGTGCCACGCGGAAAGATGCCTGCGGGAGCGGGATTCGCCCCGTTCCGGCACAGGTGCCTGCCCAAATGCTGGGCAGGCTGCGCAAGGAAAAAGGGCGGCCCGCTGCCGGACCGCCCTTTCTCTTATTCAACCTGCCGCCGCTTCCGGCTCAGAACTCTTCCCAGTCCTGCGCGGCGGCCGCCTGCCCGCCGCCGAAGGCGCGGGCGAGCTTGTTGCCGAGCGCCCGCGCGCCGGAGGCGGCAGGACGCGGCTCGGCCGCCTGCGCCGCACTCGCCGGACGCTGCCCGGCAAGCCCCGCGCCGAGGCGGAACTGGGCGATGAGCGTGTTGAGCGCGGCGGCTTCCGTCGCCAGTGCGTGGCTTGCCGCCGTCTGCTCCTCCACCATGGCCGCGTTCTTCTGCGTGCCCTGGTCGATGGAATTGACGGCGGCGCTGATCTCGTTGAGGCCGGTGGACTGCTCGCGCGCCGAGCGCACGATGGCCGCCACGTTCTGGTCGATCTCCTGCACCTGGTCGACGATTTGCGAAAGCGACGAACCGGTCTCGCCGACGAGCGTGACGCCCAGATGCACCTGCTCTCCGGACTTGGTGATCAGCGCCTTGATGTCCTTGGCCGCGCTTGCCGAACGCTGGGCGAGTTCGCGCACTTCCTGCGCGACGACGGCAAAGCCCTTGCCGGCTTCACCGGCGCGGGCGGCTTCCACGCCGGCGTTCAGTGCCAGCAGGTTCGTCTGGAAGGCGATCTCGTCGATGACGCCGATGATGTTGGAGATCTCGCGCGAGGAGGTCTCGATCCCGCTCATCGCATCGACGGCGCGGCGCACGACCTCGCCGGACTTCTCCGCCCCCGCGCGGGTGCGCTCGACGAGCTGGCCGGCATCCTCGGCCCGCTTGGTGGCGTCCTTGAGCGAGGTGGTGATCTCCTCCAGCGCGGCGGCGGTCTCCTCCACGGAGGCGGCCTGCTGCTCGGTGCGCTTGGCAAGGTCGTCGGAGGCGGCGCGGATTTCCGCCGAGCCGGCCTGGATGGCATTGGCATTGCTGCCGACCGAGCGCAGCGCCGATTGCAGCTTCTCGACCGAAGCGTTGAAATCGTGGCGGACCTCGTCGAGCGAGCCGGCGAAGGCTTCGGTGATGCGATGCGTCATGTCGCCGTCGGCAAGCTTCTGCAGGCCCTCGGCCAGCGCCTCGACGGCGATGCGCGTCTGGCGCTCGCGCTCGGCCGCTTCCTCGGCGCGCTGGCGGCGCTCCTCCTCGGAAAGCGCGCGGTTCTGCTCGGCCTCCCCTTCGAGGCGTACCTTGGCGAGCGTCGCATCGCGCAGCACGGCGAGCGAGCGGGCCATCTCGCCGATCTCGTCCTGCCGCTCGGATTCGGAAAGGTCGACATCCGTGCGGCCGCGGGCGATCTCGCTCGTGGCGACGATGACCTTGTCGAGGCGCTTGCGGAAGCGCGTGGCCAGCAGCCAGCCGATCACCACCATCAGGCCGGCGGCGATGGCGATGACGACGATCGAGGTCAGCGCGAGCGAGGTCAGCTTGGCGAAGAGCAAGGATTTCGGCACGGAAACCACGGTGAACCAGGTCGTGCCCGGAACGAGCGGCACCGGCACGGCGACCGCGATGGACGCGACGCCCGCCGCATCCTTGACCTCCATCGCCTTTTCCGGATTGGCGACCAGCGCCTGCCATGTCGCATCGAGGCCGGAATCGGCGAGCGTCTTGCCGAGCACGGCCGCATCCGGATGGCTGATGATGCTGCCGCCCTGGCTGAGAAGCGCGACATAGCCCTCGCCGAGCGGCTTCAATTGCGCCATGTCCGCCGCCAGCGCGTCGAGGGCGATGTCCACGCCCGTCTCGCCGCGGAAGGCGCCGTCGAACATCAGCGGCACCATGAAGGAGGTCATCAGCACGGTCTTGCCGCCGATGACATAGCTGTAGGGCTCGGTCAGGAAGTCCTTTCCGGTCGCCTTGGGCACCTGGTAGTAGTCGCCCGCGCCGGGCTTGTCGTAGTCGACCAGCGGCACCAGCTCGACCTTGCCCTCGTCGCGCACGAAATAGGGAATGTAGCGGCCCGTCGCGTCATGGCCGGGCTTGTCGCGATATTGCTCGTCCTTGCCGTCGAAGGCGCCGGGCTCCCAGCCCGTGCTCACGCCGAGCGCGAAGGGATTGTCGTCCATCAGCCGGAAGAAGACGCTGTTCATCACCTCGCGGCTCGGCTCGCCCGCGGCTTTTACCGCATAGAGCGTGGAGCGCATGTTCCAGCTCAGCGCCTTGACCTTGGCGAAATAGGTCTCGACCTTGCCGGCGCTCGCCTCGGCGGCGTTCACCATTTCCGAGATCGACCGCTCTTCCACGGCCCGGTAGGACAGCCAGAGCAATATCCCCGCCGTCGCCACGGTCGTGGCCACCCCCGCCGCCACGATGGCGAACATGTTCCTGGCAGTCGCAGTCTTCGGCAGCATGAAGCGTCTCCTGGCCGGGCGCGAGGCACAGCGGCACCGTGTGGAATGGCGGGACATGCCGGCTCGCGCGGCGAAGCAGGGACGAAGTCATTTCGCAAACGGGAGCGTAAGCGAATGCTGGTTTATGAAAAGATAAAATTCTAGCGACCCGCCGCGGAACGAATCCCGCACAAAAACGCTCTTCCCATGGCTTGGCCGCCGCTGCCGTTCAGGAAAAGTGAACAATCCGTTCGGCAGGGCCGGTCTTCCGGCGGCGCGGGCAAGGGGCGATATTCGCCTCAACGCAAGGCCCCGCAGCGGGGCACGCACAGGGCATCCCGGACCCATCCGGGGAGGAGTGACCATGACCCAGCAGCTTACCGGCATCCATCACCTGACGGCGATCACCGCCAATGCGCAGGAGAACCTGCGCTTCTACACGCAGACGCTCGGCCTGCGCCTCGTCAAGAAGACCGTCAACCAGGACGACACCAGCGCCTACCACCTCTTCTATGCCGACGGCCTCGCCTCGCCGGGCACGGACCTCACCTTCTTCGACTGGCCGGTCGGCCACGAGCGGCGCGGCACGCACAGCGTTTCCCGCACGGGCCTTCGCGTCGCCAGCCTCGCCACGCTCGAATGGTGGAGGGACCGCCTTGCCGACTTCAAGGTCAAGGCCGGCGAGATCCGCGACGTCGCGGGCCGCGCCACGCTCGATTTCGAGGACGGCGAAGGCCAGCGCTTCCGCCTGACCGTGGACGATGCCGGCGCGCCGGCCCGTCCGTGGGAAAGGAGCCCGGTTCCGGCCGAACACCAGATCAAGGGCCTCGGCCCCATCACCCTCAGCGTTCCGGATATCCGCAACACCGAGGCCGTGCTGGTCCAGGTCATGAACATGAAGAAAACCGCGACCTATCCGAACCCGGACGGGGCGGGCGACGTCCATGTCTTCTCGATGGGCGAAGGCGGCCCGGCCGCCGAACTGCACGTCGCCGTCGAGCCGGACCTTCCGGCCGCCCACCAGGGTGCGGGCGCCGTGCACCACGTCGCCTTCCGCGCGCCGGACGAGGAAGCGCTGCACGGCTGGACCGAGCGCCTGCGCGGCTTCCGCCTGCCCTCCAGCGGCGAGGTCGAGCGCTTCTACTTCCGCTCGCTTTATTTCCGCGAGCCGAACGGCATCCTGTTCGAGATCGCCACGGACGGGCCCGGCTTTGCCGTCGACGAGCCGATGGAAACGCTCGGCGAGAGCCTGTCGCTGCCGCCCTTCCTCGAGCCGCGCCGCGCGCAGATCGAGGCCCGGCTGAAGCCGCTCGCCTGACAGGACTTCCCCGACCCCGGCGCGACATCGTCCCGCCGGGGTTTTCGTCCCTGCAATGGAGATGGACATGACGAAACTGGTGGCAATCTCGGGAAGCCTGCGCAAGGCTTCCTTCAACACGGCGCTCCTCAAGGCCGCGCTGACCATGGCGCCCGAGGGCGTCGAGATCGTGGAGGGAACGATCCGCGGCATTCCGCTCTACGACGCCGACGTCGAAGCGGCGGACGGCATCCCCGAGGCCGTCGCCCGCCTCAAGGACCTTGCGGCGGCCGCCGACGGCGTCATCCTCTTCACGCCGGAATACAACAACGGCATTCCCGGCGTCTTCAAGAACGCCATCGACTGGATGAGCCGCCCGCCCGCCGACATCCCCCGCGTCTTCACCGCAAAACCCTTCGCCATCGCCGGCGCCTCGCCGGGCAATTTCGGCACGCTCCTCTCGCAGGAAGCCTGGCTGCCCGTCATGCGCACCCTCGGCACCGTGCCGTGGTTCGGCGCAAAGCTCATGGTTTCGCGCGCCGGCACCCTCATCGAGGACGGCAGACTGATCGACGAGGCGACCGAAAGGAAGCTCCGCGACTTCATCACCGCCTTCGCCGCCTTCGTGGAGCAATATAAGCGGTAGGGTGGCCCCTTTGCCCATGGCGGGTGGCGCGTGGATCCTCGGGTCAAGCCCAAGGATGACGAAAGAAGAGAGGGGTGGTGACGAAAGTGGCCGTCCCGCATGCCGCACCTTTCAATAGGCGGGCAACCTCACCTCCCCTCCGTCATCCTCGGGCTTGACCCGAGGATCCACGCGCCACCCGCTGCATAACAAAAGGGCGCGTCCTTCGACGCGCCCTTTCTCATCCTCAATCAGCCGATGACGCGTTCCTTGTAGGCCTTCGCCAGTTCAAGGTCGGCCGGGCCGATGTCGTGGCCGGCGGGGAGCAGCCGGTGCTCCACGCTCGCGCCGCGGGCCGCAAGGAGGCGTTCGAGGTCTCCGGCAAAGCGGCCGTAGGGATCGGCCTCGCCGGTCAGCATCAGGACGTTCGCCTTTTCCGGCGTGCCGGCCGCCGGCATGCTTTCCAGCACGTTCATGCCGCGCAGCAGCACCGCGTTGCGCACGATGCCCGGATGCAGCAGCATGACGGCGCCGATCATGTTCGCCCCGTTGGAATAGCCGACGAACAGCGTCTTTTCCGGATCGAGCCCATAGGCGGCGTTCGCCCCTTCCATGAAGGCCGCGAAGGCCGCCGCCTCGCCCACGATGTCCTTCTGGTCGAAGGTGACGGCGGTAAGGCGGCGGAAGAAGCGCGGATAGCCCTCATCGCTGCTGCGCCCGCGCGAGGAGAGCAGCACGGCATTCGGCGCAAGGCGCGCGCCGAAGGGCAGGAGGCTCGTTTCGTTGCCGCCGGTGCCGTGCAGCAGCACGACGGCGGTGCCGTCCGGCATTTCCGGGCGATGCACCCGATGGATGAAGGGCAGGTCGCGTTCGGACATTCTTTCTTCTCCGGGCAGGGAAAATTGCGGAAGCCGGGCCCGGACGTCATCCGGATCGGCGCGGAAATGCTTCGGGACGAACAGCGTGGTGCCGAGCGTCTCCGGCGGCTCGTCGACCGTCATGCCGGGGCCGTCCGTCGCGTACTCGACGAGCGATCCGCCGGGCTCGCGGACATAGAGCGAGTAGAAATAGGTGCGGTCGTGCATGTTGGTATCGCCCGCCCCTTCCCCTGCAAGCCGGGCGGCCGCGGCTTCCACCGCCGGCCGGTCCGGCGCGCGCAGCGCGACGTGGTCGATCGTGCCGGTGCCGGGCGCGGCGGTCCAGAAACCGCTGGCATTGCGGATGTCGATGACGTCGCCCGCCCCGCTAGCCAGCCGCAGGATGCCGTTCGCCTCGGCGACCGTGCGGAAGCCGAAATGCCCGGCGATGAACGCCGCCGTCGCGGCCGGCTTTTCCGACAGGATCGTCGCGCCGCGGAGGCGCTGGATGGCGTCCGCCGCCGCAATCTCCTTCGTGACGTGGGGCGCGGGGCCGTCCACGCCCGCCTCGCCGACGAGCTTGACGATGATGCCGTCCGGGTCCTTGAGGCGCAGCACCGGCTCACCGAACTCCTGCGCCGGGCCGGTGAGCGCGATGTTGTGCGTCAGCGCGCGCGTCAGCCAGAAGCCGATCGCCTCCGGCCGGATGGCAAAGGCGATCTCGGACGGCTGGCCGAGGCCGACCCGCCCGGGGGAGCCGTCCTCCCAGGCCAGGAACGTGACGAGCGAGCCGGGGCTTGCCGCCGCATCGCCATAGAAGAGATGGAGCTGGTCGGCATCTTCGTAGCCTGCCGTGCGCTTGACGAGCTTCAGGCCGAGGAAGCCCGCGTAGAAATCGACATTCGCCTGGATCTTCCGGGTGATGGCGGTGATGTGATGGATGCCACTTGTCATGAGGCACCTCCTTTCGCCCGCACCCAATCAGGATTTGGCATCCCACACCAGCCTGCGCCCGGTGAATGGACTGTCCACAAAACGAAACCGGCCCCGCCGCGTGGCGAGGCCGGGAGCATCCGGCAGGATGGCCGGATCGTCCGTGATCGGGTTCAGGCGGCTGCGACGGCCGCCGGGGAGATCGCCCGCGCGGAGGCGGACGGATCGTTGAGGAGACGGCGGATCGCGGCGCGCACCTCGTCTGCCGAGGAGAAGCGCTGGGAATCCAGGTCCCATACGGAATACTTGACAGCCATGAACTTCAGCCGGTCCTCATCCGGAACGACAACGCCGACGGCTTCACCACCGATTTCGATAACTTGCTTCTTCATAACAACTCCTGCCGAGCCCGAAGGCACAGCCAAATTCTGTCTTGCGCTAAACTCGAAGAGGGGAATCAGATCACATTCGGCAGAGGGCCGTATGCGGTTTCCCTGTAATCGTTTCACGACAGGAGCACGCCACACCCGTGGAGGCGATGCGGTTGAGATCGAACATGACACACTCCCTCTTGTTGGCGCTGACGCTTAAAAAAAGGACGCGTCAGGGGCGGACCGGAATGAAACGCATGCGGTCCTCATGCGATGCTCCAACACATAGGCGGCTCTCCTTTTCTTGTCAATGGAATCCGCAGGTTTTTGGAAAAAAATGCTGCCGGATTTGTGTGACAAATTCGAATCGCAAAATAATGTTCGCGGATGCAGCATTTCCCAGAAAAATATGTCGTGATGACGAACATTCTGGGGAATTGCCGTGGCGCAACCTTGCAGCGCATCGCGGATGATACGGCTTTCGCTCCGCGGGCATTGTGGCGCGGCCGCGCGCGTCCTGTCAGTTGCACTGCGGACACACCCCTTCAGTGAAGCAGGGGAAAAACGCTGTGGGACCATTCTTTTTTCGGGGTGAGGCTCGATCTTCGCGTGAAACATGAATAAAGAGTGAATCACGATTTTGTTCAGTTAAGATGGCCGTCATGTCGGCCCGCAGGGTATGACCATGAATTTCACCAGGACACTTTTTCCTCTGAGCATGCTCCTCCTGTCGGGGTGCGTCGTCGGTCCCGATTACCAGAAGCCCGATGCCGTCCTTCCGGCCAAGTTCTCGGAAAGCAAGGCAACGAGCGGCGAGAACGTCGCGCTCAATCCGTGGTGGGAAGCCTTCCGCGACAAGCGCCTCAACGGCCTCGTCCACCAGGGCATGGCCGAGAACCTCTCGGTCCGCCAGGCGCTGGAGCGCATCGAGGCGGCCGAAGCGAACGTCGTCGTCGCCGGCGCGGGCGGGCTGCCGAGCATCGGCGCCTCGGCCGACGCCTCCGCAAGCGGCCAGGACGGCAGCTACCTGCGCCGCACCAGCACGACCGGCGCCAGCCATTCCGAATCGAAATCGATCTCGGGCGGCGCGAGCGTTTCCTGGCTGCTCGACTTCTTCGGCCAGTACCGCCGGTCGAAGGAAGCGGCAAGCGCCTCGCTCGACGCAGCCTATGACGATGTCGGCGTCGCGCGGCTCGCCTATCTGTCCGACCTCGTCTCGAGCTATGTGAACGCGCGCTACTATCAGGAAGCGCTGGCGCTCAACCGCAAGAACCTCGAATCGCGCCGCGAGACCCTCAAGCTCACCAACGAGATCAAGGAAGCGGGCGCCGCCTCCAGCCTCGACGTGCTGCAGACCGAAGGTCTCGTGAACCAGACGCTGGCCGACCTGCCGGCCCTCGAAACCGGCTTCCACCAGGCGGCGAACCACATCGCCACGCTGCTCGGCGTGCCGGCGGCCACGATCACCTCCAGCCTCACCAAGGGCGCCGCGCAGCCGATGCCGCGCTATTCGACCCGCACGGGCGTTCCGGCCGACCTCATCCGCAACCGTCCGGACATCCGCGCGGCCGAGCGTCGCCTGCAGGCGGCAACGGCACAGATCGGCGTCGCCGAGGCGGATCTCTACCCGAGCATCGAGCTCGGCGGCTCGATCGGCGCCTCGCGCAACTTCAACGCCGTCACGGGCAGCCTGTCGAGCTGGTCGTTCGGCCCGTCGCTGACGCTGCCGATCTTCTCGGGCGGCGCGCTGCAGGCCCAGGTCAAGGTCGCCCGCTCGGAAGCCGAGCAGCAGTACCTGACCTGGAAGTCCACCGTGCTGAACGCCGTCGAGGAAGTGGAGAACGCCCAGACCGCGCTCATCCGCGACGGCCAGACGGTCGCCGCCCTGCGCAAGGTCGTCAATTCCTACGAGCAGACGCTGAACCTTGCCCGCGAAAGCTATCGCGGCGGCGCCAGCACGATCCTCGACGTGCTCGATGCCGAACGCAACGTGGCTTCGGCCCGCCTGTCGCTCGCCTCGGCGATCCGCCAGCTTGCCCGCGACTATGTCGCGCTCAACGTGGCGATCGGCGGCGGTGCGGAAATCGGTGCGGCGACGGTCGCCAGCAAGTAAAAAGCCGCTTCCGAGACTATCCAGGAGCGCTTTCCTCGAAAGGGGGAAGCGCTCTTATTCCTTGAGGAAGCCTTCGAGCGCGGCGGCGGTCCGCCCATAATGCTCGCGCAGGGCCGCGCCGGCGCCCTGCCCGTCGCGGGCCAGCGCCAGTTCCATCAGCCGGCGATGCTCGGCGGCGGGATCCCGCGCGCCGGCGGAGACGCTGACCGACAGGCGGCGATAGCGGTCGGCGCGCGAAAACAGCTTCTCGCAGATTTCCAGCAGGATGGGCGAGCCGCAGGCCGAGATCAGCGCGGCATGGAATGCGGCGTGGCGCTCTTCCCAGTCCTCGCGGATGGCGGAGGGAATGTCCTCGCGCGCCTGCGGGATGCGGGCCATCAGGTGATGGGCGGCGATCACCCGCGCCTCCCAGTCGGCATCGCCCTTCTCCACCGACAGGCGCAGCGCCTCGCCCTCGCAGAGCTGGCGCGCCGCCGTGAGATCACGCAGCTCCGAAAGCGAGAGGCTGGCAACGCTGTAGCCGCGATGGTCGTCCAGCACCGTGAAGCCTTCCGCCGTCAGTCGCGCCAGCGCCTCGCGCACCGGCGTCACGCTCATGCCGCACAGCGCCTGGAGATCGGCGAAGCGCAGCCGCTCGCCCGGCTTGACGCTTCCCGAGCGGATCGCCTGCCGGATCGCCTCGTAGGCATCCCCCGCAAGGGTGCGCCCGCCTGCCCGCTTTGCCTCCATCCGTCTTCGCCTATTTTGCAAACTCTGGAAGATTTTCGAAAATCGTTGACTCGATGTAAAACGAGGGTGAAGGTGGGCGCAACCGAAATCGGCAAGACCATCGTTCAAGGAGGATGACATGAAGCTGGTGCGCTTTGGCGCGGCGGGCGCGGAAAAGCCCGGATTGATCGACGCGGACGGCAAGGTGCGAGACCTTTCCGGCGTGGTGCCGGACATTGCCGGCGACGTGCTCGGCCGCGCGGGCCTGGAACGCCTGCGGGCGCTCGATCCGAAGAGCCTGCCGCTCGCCCCGGAAGGCAGCCGCTTCGGCGCCTGCGTCGGCCGGGTCGGCAATTTCATCGCCGTCGGCCTCAACTACGCCGACCATGCGGCCGAAAGCGGCATGGCCGTGCCGGCCGAGCCCGTGCTCTTCAACAAGGCGCCCTCCTGCATCGTCGGGCCGGACGATACGGTCCTCATTCCCCGCGGCTCGGAAAAGACCGACTGGGAAGTGGAACTGGCCGTGGTCATCGGCGAACGCGCCTCCTACGTTTCCGAGGCCGACGCGCTGAACTATGTAGCGGGCTATTGCGTGTGCAACGACGTTTCCGAGCGCGCCTACCAGATCGAGCGCGGCGGCCAGTGGACCAAGGGCAAGGGCTGCCCGACCTTCGGCCCCATCGGCCCCTGGCTGGTGACGACGGACGAGGTGGATCCCGGCAACCTCGCCATGACGCTCAGCGTCAACGGCGAGCTGGTTCAGAACGGCTCGTCGAGCACCATGGTCTTCAAGGTGCCCTTCCTCGTGCATTATATCTCGCAGTTCATGGCGCTGGAGCCGGGCGACGTCATCACCACCGGCACGCCCCCGGGCGTCGGCATGGGCATGAAGCCGCCGCGCTACCTCAAGGCCGGAGACCGCATGGAAGTCTCCATCGCCGGCCTCGGCACACAGCGCCAGCAGGTCGCGGCAGCCTGAAAAGCAAAGCCTGGAAAAGCGAGAGGGGCCTGAAGGCCCCTCTTTCGTTTCGTCCTCAGTGCACCGTCGCCGGCGACGACTCGTCGTCGAGGATGCGGAAGGCCTCGTCCAGCGCGGCCACCAGGATATCCGTCAGTTCGTCGGCATCGTTTTCCATGAGGAAGAGCGCGACCGTGGCATTGTCCGGATCGCTGTAACGTTCAAGGTCGTTCGACATGTCATTGTCCCTTTCCAGCCGGCACCATCCCGGTTGACGGAAAGCTTAGGGACGCAGGCTTGCGCATGGCTTGTGCCGGAAAGGAACAGAGGGCGCAAGACCGCCCGTCAGCCGCACCAGGACTGATGACGGCCGCTCCACGGCCGCGCCAGCCCTTCCCGCACGAGCCTCCCGCCGATGGACTGGCCGCCGCGCAGGACGAGATGGGGCGTAGCGCCCGCCCGCTCGCCGGCCTTGCCTTTCGCTTCCACGAGCGTGACGTCGCCCTCGTTCAGAATCTCGCGCAGGCGCAGCTTCGCATCGCCCCCGCGCGAACGCTCCGAATCGCAGCGCGCGCCGGTGATGGCCGGCGTGTCGATATCGGCAAGGCGTACCTTGCGGCCGGCATATAGAAGTGTGTTGCCATCGACGACGCAATAATCGGTCTGCGTCGTGCAGATGAACCATTTGCCGGAAAAGGGCGGCAGTTTCTCCGCGGCGGGCATTGCCTGCTCCGCCTTCCCGACGACGGCCACCTTCGGCGTCGGCACCGCCGCCTTGCGTTCCTTGCGGTCTATCGAGGCGGTGCGGATCGCCGATATGGCCGCCTCCGGTCCCGGGCCGGCATTATCCATGTAAAGAATGCCGCCGACCACGGCCGCACCGATCAGATACCAGTGCGCCATGCCGCCGCGTTTCGCGGGGGAGGCCCGTTTCGCGCCCATCCGTTTCTTTCGCCTGTTCGCCGTCTTCGCCATCGCCAGTCTCCTGCGCGGACAGTGCGACGATCCTTTGAAGATATGGTTACCGGACGGTGGAAAGACGTTGCGGCCTGCCCGCGCCTATCGCCGCCCGCCCCTGCCCGGGCGCGTGGCGAGCACGTTGCGGATCGCAAAGCTCGAATGGATGCGCGAGACGCCCGGCATGGCCGAGAGGATCTCCTTGTGGATGCGCTCGAATTCGCCGGCATTGGCGACCTCGACGCGCAGGAGATAGTCCGAGCCCCCGGTCATCAAAAAGCATTCGCGGATTTCCGGATGCTTGCGCACCGCCGCCTCGAAACGGTCGAGATGGTCTTCCGTCTGCCGTTCGAGCGTGATGTTGATGATGACGGCGATGGCCGCCTCCGCATTGGAGGCATCGACAAGCGCCGTATAGCCGCGGATGACCCCCGCCTGCTCCATCAGCTTGATGCGCCGGAGGCAGGCCGACGGCGACAGCCCGACCTCGGCCGCAAGGGCCGCATTGCTCATGCGCGCATCGAGCCGCAGGAGCCGAAGGATATTGCGGTCGATCGCGTCCAGAGCCGCCATGGCAGATCATTCCAAATATTCGCCGTTCCTTTCAAAAATCATGCCGGAACACAACAATCAAGCGCTGTTTCGCCGGCAATTTCACGATCGTTGCAATACTCTGCCCGCAATCGGGGGGCTTCGATGGATATGACGGCACGGGACACTCGGTTCGGCGGCACGGCGGGCGCAGCTTCCGGCTACCTGACCATCGATCTTGCGGCGCTTGCCCGCAATTACGAAAAGCTCGCCGCCGCGCTGGCCCCGGCGCGCGCGGCGGCCGTCGTCAAGGCGGATGCCTACGGGCTCGGCGCCGACCGGGTCGCCCCCAGGCTCTACGCCCATGGCTGCCGCGATTTCTTCGTCGCCCAGTTCGTCGAAGCGCTCCGCCTGCGCCCGCTTCTCGCCGCTGACGCGCGCATCTTCGTGCTGAACGGCCTCCAGCCA
The DNA here is from genome assembly GCF_014203155.1 of Shinella fusca. Classification (GTDB taxonomy): domain Bacteria; phylum Pseudomonadota; class Alphaproteobacteria; order Rhizobiales; family Rhizobiaceae; genus Shinella; species Shinella fusca. The sequence continues at coordinate 19,547 of NZ_JACHIK010000028.1, read as the reverse complement.
GGCAACGAGGCCGCCTGTGCCCGCGAGGGCATCGTGCCGGTCGTCAATTCGCTGGACCAGTGGCGGCAATGGGCCGAAGCGGCAAAGGCTCTCGGCCGCCGCCTGCCCGCCGTGCTGCAGTTCGACACCGGCATGTCCCGCCTCGGCCTGCCGCCGCAGGACCGCAAGGCGCTTGCCGGCCTGCTGGCAGCGGAAGGCGGCATCGACGTCCTGTTCGCCATGAGCCACCTTGCCTGTGCGGATGAGCCGGACAGCGAACAGAACGGCGACCAGCTCGCCGAGATGAGCCGCATTGCCAAGGAGTTTCCCGGCCTCGATCTTTCCTTCGCCAATTCGGGCGGCATCTTCCTCGGCCCCACCTATCACGGCCGCCTCGCCCGCCCCGGCATCGCCCTTTACGGCGGTGCGCCGACGGCCAGGCGTCAAAACCCGATGGAGCCGGTCGTCAGCCTCGACGTCGCCGTGGTGCAGACCCGCACCGTGCCCGCCGGCGCGCGCGTCGGCTACAGCGGCATCCATGTCACGACGGGCGAAACGCACCTTGCCACCATCGCCGCCGGCTATGCGGACGGCCTGCCGCGCAGCCTCTCGGGCCGCGGCGCGGTGTATTGCGACGGCGTGCGCCTTCCCATCGTCGGCCGCGTCTCGATGGACAGCATCACCATCGATATATCCGCCCTGCCGGAAGGCCGGCTGACGCTCGGCAGCCGCGTCGAAGTGCTCGGCCCCCACCAGGCGCTCGAGGACGTCGCCCGGGATGCCGGCACGATTTCCTACGAGATCCTGACCGGCCTCGGCCACCGCTACCACCGGCAATATCGCTGATCCTTCTTCTTCCCTGTGAGGACATCATGAAAGTCATCGTTCTCGGCGCCGGTATCGTCGGCGTCACCTCGGCCTACCAGCTTGCGAAGGCCGGCCACGAAGTCACGGTCGTCGACCGCCAGCCCGGCCCGGCGCTGGAAACGAGCTTCGCCAATGCCGGCGAGGTCTCCTTCGGCTACTGCTCGCCGTGGGCTGCGCCTGGCATTCCGATGAAGGCGATGAAATGGCTGTTCATGCAGCACGCGCCGCTCATCCTGCGCCCGAAGGTCGACATGGCCATGCTCTCCTGGATGGCGCAGATGCTGCGCAACTGCACCTCGGCCCGCTATGCGCTCAACAAGAGCCGCATGCTGCGCCTTGCCGACTACAGCCGCGTCTCGCTCGCCGCGCTGCGCGAGGAGACCGGCATCGCCTATGACGAGCGCATGCAGGGCACGCTGCAGCTCTTCCGCAGCGAAGCCCAGCTCGACGCCTCCGCCAAGGACGTCAAGGCGCTCGCCGCCGACGGCATTCCCTACGAGGTTCTCGATCCCGAGGGCTGCATCCGCGTCGAGCCGGCGCTTGCGCATGTGCGCGAAAAAATCGTCGGCGGCCTGCTGACGCCGAAGGACGAGACGGGCGACTGCTTCAAGTTCGCGGGTGCGCTGGCGGAAAAGGCGAAAGCGCTCGGCGTCGCCTTCAACTACGGCAGCATCATCCGCGGCCTCGACGTGGAAGGCGGGCGCGTCACCGGCGTCGTCACCGCGCATGGCAGGATCGCGGCCGACGCCGTGGTCGTGGCGCTCGGCAGCTTCTCGCCGCTCCTCGTGCGCCCGCACGGCATCCGCCTGCCGGTCTATCCGGTCAAGGGCTATTCGCTGACCATCCCGATCACCGACACGAGCCGCGCACCGGAATCGACCGTGATGGACGAGACCTACAAGATCGCCATCACCCGGCTCGGCGAGCGCATCCGCGTCGGCGGCATGGCGGAGATCTCCGGCTATACCAACGATCTCGGCGAGCCGCGCCGCCTGACGCTGCAGCACTCCGTCACGGATCTCTTCCCCGGCGGCGACGTGTCGAAGGCGAGCTTCTGGTCGGGCCTTCGCCCGATGACGCCGGACGGCACGCCCGTCATCGGCCCGACGAAGGTCGCCGGCCTCTTCCTCAACACCGGCCACGGCACGCTCGGCTGGACGATGAGCTCGGGCTCGGCCCGCCTCGTTGCCGACCTCGTCTCCGGCAGGACGCCCGAGATCGACGCGACGGACCTCGCCGTCGCCCGCTATGGCTGAGGGCGCGGACCGGCACCGACGACTTGAGAAAAATTTACCGGCTGGCTATACCGGCAACATGCGGCTTTCATGCCGTTATTCCGGTTGCCCCGACGCCCTTCCCCCTTTCTCCTGGTAAATATTTACCAGAGGTGATTTCGGAGATTTCGCAACTGTGACACAATGAGCGGATGAAACGAACGGAATGACGCGATGGTAACGATCAAGGAAATCGCCAAGGCCGTCGGCGTCTCCTCCGCCACGGTCTCGCGGGTGCTGAACTACGACCCGGCCCTGTCGATCTCGCCGGCCAAGCGGCAGGCGATCATCGAGACGGCGGAGGCGCTGAACTACGAGACGCCGCGCAACCGCAACAAGGCGAACGGCCATGCCGCGCCGAGCCTCCTCACCCGGCTCGTCATCGTGCATTTCCTCGAACCGTCCGACGAGATCGCCGATCCCTACTATGTCGGCGTCAGGCTCGGCATCGAGAACCGCTGCCGCGACCTCAAGACGGAGATCGTCAAGGTCTTCCATTCCGATGCGCTGCCGGAGGCGGCCCTTCTGGAAAGCGCCTCGGGCGTCATCGTCATCGGAAAACATTCCGACAACGAGATCGCCTGGGTCGAGGAGCATTCCCGCCACCTCGTCTTCGCCGATTTCGACCCCAAGAGCGACCATATCGACAGCGTCTTCTCCGACATGGGGCTCGCCACCCGCAAGATCCTCGATTGCCTGAAAGCCAGCGGCTACAGCCGCATCGGCTTCATCGGCAGCCACGAGAGCCTCAACGGCGGCGTGCAGCATTTCGCCGAGCGGCGCTGCGCGGCCTATATCGAATGGCAGAAGAAGAACGGCACCTTCGATCCCGACCTTCTCGCCCTTGCCGACTGTTCCGGCGGGCAGAGCCTCCGGCTCGACACCGGCTACCGGCTGGCGCGCGACCTGCTGGCGCTCACCGACCGGCCCGACGTCATCGTCACCTCGAACGACAACATGGCGATCGGCACCTACCGCGCCCTGCAGGAGGCGGGGCTGGCGATCCCCAGGGACATCGCCGTCATTTCCTTCAACGACATCCCCGTCGCCCAGTTCCTCACCCCGCCGCTCACCACCGTGCGCATCCACGGCGAGCATATCGGCGAGACGGCCGTGGACCTGCTGCTGGAGCGCCTTTCCGGCCGCAGCTACGGCAAGCAGGTGCGCATCGCCACCGAGCTCGTCTGGCGCGAGAGCTGCCGCAAGCCGCCGGAATCGTGAGGCTTTTCGCCCTCTTCGCAGACGCAATAAATATTTACTAAATTTTCCTTGCGCGTTTCCTGAAATTCGGTAAATCTTTCCGTCGGCGGCAGGAGAGGAAGCCTGCCCGATCCGGTTTCTTGGGAGGAAACGATGAACAACAGGACCATTCTGTCGCGTCTTGCCGCCGGCATGTTTGCCGGCGCGAGCCTCTTGGCGTCCACCGCCGCCTTTGCCGGCGAAGTCACCGTCTGGTGCTGGGACCCGAACTTCAACGTCGCCATCATGAAGGAAGCGGCCGCGCGCTATACGGCCAAGCGTCCGGAGACGACTTTCAACATCGTCGATTTCGCCAAGGCCGACGTCGAGCAGAAGCTCCAGACGGCGCTTTCCTCCGGCACGACGGACACGCTGCCGGACATCGTGCTGATCGAGGACTACGGCGCGCAGAAATACCTCCAGTCCTTCCCCGGCGCCTTCGCCGCGCTGTCGGGCAAGATCGATTATTCCGGCTTTGCGCCCTACAAGGTCGAGCTGATGACGGTGGACGGCACCGTCTACGGCGTGCCCTTCGATTCCGGTGTCACCGGCCTCTACTACCGCAAGGACTACCTGGAGCAGGCGGGCTTCAAGCCGGAGGACATGCAGGACCTCACCTGGGACCGCTTCATCGAGATCGGCAAGGAAGTGGAAGCCAAGACCGGCAAGAAGATGCTCGGCCTCGACATCAACGACGCCGGCTTCATCCGCATCCTGATGCAGTCCGCCGGCGGCTGGTACTTCGACAAGGAGGGCAATCTCTCCATCGAGAACAACGCCGCGCTGAAGGCCGCGCTCGAAACCGAGCAGAAGATCCTCCAGGCGGGCATCCACAAGCCGGCCGCCGGCTGGACGGAATGGGTCAACACCTTCACCTCCGGGGATGTCGCGACCGTCACCACCGGCGTCTGGATCACCGGCACCGTCAAGGCGCAGGCCGACCAGTCCGGCAAGTGGGGCGTCGCGCCCATCCCGAAGCTGAATGTCGAGGGCGCCGGCCATGCCTCCAATCTCGGCGGCTCGAGCTGGTACGTGACGGAAAGCTCCGCCGAGAAGGACGAGGCCATCGACTTCCTCAACGAGGTCTACGCCAAGGATATCGACTTCTACCAGAAAATCCTGACCGAGCGCGGCGCGGTCGGCTCGCTGCTCGCCGCCCGCACGGGCGCGGCCTATTCCGAGGCCGACGCCTTCTTCGGCGGCGAGAAGGTCTGGCAGAACTTCTCCGACTGGCTCGCGATGGTCCCGGCCGTCAACTACGGCGTCTTCACCAACGAGGTGGACACGGCCGTGACCGCTCACCTGCCCTCGCTCGGCGAGGGCGCCAATGTGGACGATGTCCTCAAGCAGATCGCCAGCCAGGCCGAGGGCCAGATCCAGTAGGATCCTCCCGGCGGGCGCATCGCGCCCGCCCCATTCCCGGACCTTTCCTGCCTTCGGCGGGAGGTCCGGTCCTTGTTCCCCGCATCGAAGGTCGACCCATGGCTGCCGGCAAAACAGGCGGATTGAAGCGCTATCACGATCTGAACGGCTGGCTGTTCGTCGCCCCGTCGGTCCTGCTGATCTCGATCTTCCTCGTCTACCCGATCTTCCGCTCGCTCTACCTGTCCTTCTTCTCGGGCAAGGGCATGATGATGAAGTTCGCGGGCTTCGGAAACGTCGCGCGCCTCTGGCACGATCCGGTCTTCATCCAGGCGCTCACCAACACCGTCGTCTTCTTCGTGGTGCAGGTGCCGATCATGATCCTGCTCGCCCTGATGCTGGCGGCGGTGCTCAACAACGACCGGCTGAAGTTCATCGGCTTCTTCCGCACGGCCATCTTCCTGCCCTGCGTCGCCTCGCTCGTCGCCTATTCGGTGCTGTTCAAGAGCATGTTCTCCGTCGACGGCGTCGTGAACCAGGCACTGATGGCGATCGGCCTCATCGGCACGCCCATCGGCTGGCTGACCGAGCCCTTCTGGGCCAAGGTGCTGGTGATCCTCGCCATCACCTGGCGCTGGACCGGCTACAACATGATCTTCTATCTCGCCGCGCTCCAGAACATCGACAAGTCGATCTACGAGGCGGCGCGGATCGACGGCGTGCCGGCCTGGGCCCGCTTCGTCCACATCACCGTGCCCATGCTCAAGCCGGTCATCCTCTTCACGACGATCATCTCGACCATCGGCACGATCCAGCTCTTCGACGAGGTCTACAACCTCACCGAGGGCAAGGGCGGGCCGGCGAACGCCACGCTCACCCTCTCGCTCTACATCTACAACCTCACCTTCCGCTTCATGCCGAGCTTCGGCTATGCGGCGACGGTCTCCTACGTCATCGTCCTCATGGTGGCCCTCTTCTCCTTCCTCCAGTTCTACGCCGCGAGGGACCGCGCATGAACCTCTCGCGCCTTTCCGGCACCGCGCTGCAATATGCCTTTCTCGGCCTTGCCGCCTTCCTGTCGATCTTCCCGTTCTTCTGGATGGTGATCAGCGCCACGAACACCTCGATCGACATCATCGGTGGCAAGACGACGTTCGGCGATGCGTTCCTGGCCAATGTCGGCAAGTTCTTCACCGAGGTCGACGTGCCGCTGATCTTCTGGAACTCGGCCAAGGTGGCGGTGCTGGCGACGGTGCTCACCATCGCCGTCTCCTCGCTCGCCGGCTACGGCTTCGAGATGTTCAAATCGAAGGCGCGCGACCGCATCTATTCGCTGGTGCTGCTCACGCTGATGGTGCCCTTCGGCGCGCTGATGATCCCGCTCTTCATGATGATGGCCAAGACCGGGCTCATCAACACGCATATCGCCATCATGCTGCCCACTGTCGCCTCCGCCTTCATCATCTTCTACTTCCGCCAGTCGACGAAGGCCTTCCCGACGGAGCTGCGCGACGCGGCCAAGGTGGACGGGCTGAAGGAATGGCAGATCTTCCTCTACATCTACGTGCCGGTGATGCGCTCTACCTATGCGGCCGCCTTCGTCATCGTCTTCATGACGAACTGGAACAACTATCTCTGGCCGCTCATCGTGCTGCAATCGAACGAGACCAAGACGATCACCCTCGTCGTCTCCTCGCTCGCCTCGGCCTACTATCCCGATTACGGCGTGGTCATGATCGGCACGATCCTCGCCACGCTTCCCACCCTTTTCGTCTTCTTCGTCATGCAGCGCCAGTTCGTGCAGGGCATGCTCGGCTCGGTCAAATAGGAATACCCTCCATGCGCATCACCGAAAACTTCAACGGCAACTGGCTCTTCCGCGAGGGCTTCGAGCCCACGCGCGTGGACACGATGCAGGACGGCGAGCGCGTACGCCTGCCGCACAGCGCCGTCGAGCTGCCCTACAACTATTTCGACGAGACCGATTACCAGAAGCCCTTCACCTACCAGAAGGTCATCGACTGGCGGGAGGATTTCGAGGGGCAGGAAGTTTCCCTCGTCTTCGACGCCGCCATGGCCGACAGCGTGGTCTACCTGAACGGCAGGGAGATCACCGCCCACAAGGACGGTTACACTCCCTTCGAGGCGCGCCTGACGCCGTATCTGAGGCAGGGCGAGAACCTCGTCACCGTCAAGATCGACGGTTCGGAGAACCCGGACATCCCGCCCTTCGGCGGCCAGATCGACTATCTGTGCTATGCCGGTCTCTACCGCGACGTCTGGCTGAAGGTGGCAAGCCCCGTCTCCATCGCCAATGTGAAGATCGAGACGCCGGACGCGCTTGCGGAAAAGAAGACCGTCACCGCCCGCGTCTTCCTCGCCAACCCGCAGGGGCTCGCCGTCTCCGGCACGCTCGACGCCAAGATCCGCCGCAAGGGCGGCGGGGACGTGGCGGCCACCTCCGTCGCCATCGACGGCAACGAGGCGGTGCTGACCTTCACCGGCCTTGCCGGTATCGAGCTTTGGGACATCGACAATCCCGTGCTCTACGCCCTCTCGCTGAAGCTCGCCACCGACTACGGCGAGGACGTGCTGACGCAGCGCTTCGGTTTCCGCACGGCGCTCTTCACGCCGGACGGTTTCCTGCTCAACGGCAGGCCGCTCAAGCTGCGCGGCCTCAACCGGCACCAGAGCTGGCCGCATACCGGCTATGCCATGGGCCGGCGCGCGCAGGAGAAGGACGCCGACATCCTGAAATACGAGCTTGCCTGCAACATCGTGCGCACCTCGCACTATCCGCAGTCGAAGTGGTTCATCGAGCGCTGCGACGAGATCGGCCTGCTCTGCTTCGAGGAAATCCCCGGCTGGCAGCATATCGGCGGCGAGGCCTGGCAGAGGGAATCCATCGCGAACGTGCGCCGCATGATCGAGCGCGACTGGAACCATCCCTCGATCATCATCTGGGGCGTGCGCATCAACGAGAGCCAGGACAGCCACGACTTCTACGCCGAGACGAACCGCCTCGCCCGCGAACTCGACCCGACCCGCCAGACCGGCGGCGTGCGCTTCATCACCAATTCGGAGATGCTCGAAGACGTCTACACGATGAACGACTTCATCCTCGGCCAGGAGGAGATGCCCGGCAACAACCGCGGCCGCGTCGTGCTGCGCGACCGGGTGGAGACGACCGGCATCACGAAGCCGATCCCCTACATGATCACCGAGTATAACGGCCACATGTATCCGACCAAGCGCTTCGACCAGGAGCAGCGCCAGGCCGAGCACGTCACCCGCCACCTCTTGATCCTGAACGCCGTTGCCGGCGACAGCGACATTTCCGGCTCTACCGGCTGGTGCATGTTCGACTACAACACGCACAAGGACTTCGGCTCGGGCGACCGCATCTGCTATCACGGCGTGCTCGACATGTACCGCATTCCCAAGCTCGCGGCCTACGCTTATGCCTCGCAGGGCGATCCGAAGGACGGCGTGGTGATGCAGCCCGTCACCTTCTGGGCGCGCGGCGAGCGCAATATCGGCGGCGTCCTGCCGCTGATCGTGCTGACCAACTGCGACTATGTCGAGGTGAAGTTCGGCGAATGGCCGGCAAAGCGCGTCTATCCCGACCGGGAGAACTATCCGCACCTGCCGCGTCCGCCCGTCGTGCTGGACCTTCGCACCGTCACGCCGCAGGAATTCGGCACCTGGGGCCGCGTCTGGCGCGAGGGCACGTTCACGGGCTTTATCGACGGCAAGGCGGTGAAGACGATGGTTCTGCCGGCCGATCCGGTACCGACGACGTTGGAGGTGACGCCCGACGATACGGCGCTGCGGGCGGGCGAAAAGGATGCGGTGCGCGTCGTCGTGCGCGTCCTCGACCAGTGTGGTAACCTGCTTCCCTATTTCGAGGAGCCGGTTTCGCTGGCGCTCTCCGGTCCCGGCCGCATCATCGGCCCTGCCGACCATACATTGAAGGGCGGAGCGACCGGCTTCTGGGTCGAGGCAGGCGAGGAAATGGGCAGGCTGGAGCTTGCCGTGACCAGCCGCCGCTTCGCGCCGCAATCCGTCACCTTCACCGTAAGCTGAGGTCCCGCCCATGGCCGATGTTCGCCTCACCGACATACGCAAGCGCTTCGGCGCGCTCGACATCATCAAGGGCGTCGATCTCTCCATCGGAACGGGCGAGTTCGTCGTCTTCGTCGGCCCGTCCGGCTGCGGGAAATCGACGCTGCTGCGCATGATCGCGGGCCTCGAGGACATCACCTCCGGCGAGCTTGCCATCGGCGGCGCGGTGATGAACGACGTCGATCCGTCGAAGCGCGGCATCGCCATGGTCTTCCAGTCCTATGCGCTCTATCCGCACATGACGGTGCGCGAGAACATGGGCTTCGCGCTGAAATTCGCCGGCATGGCGAAGGAGGAGATCGAGCGGCGCGTCAACGACGCCGCCCGCATCCTCGAACTTGGGCCCCTGATGGAGCGCAAGCCCAAGGCGCTTTCCGGCGGCCAGCGCCAGCGCGTCGCCATCGGCCGCGCCATCGTGCGCAACCCGGACGTCTTCCTCTTCGACGAGCCGCTCTCCAACCTCGACGCGGAATTGCGCGTGCATATGCGCGTGGAGATCGCCAAGCTGCACAAGGCGCTGAAATCCACCGTCATCTACGTCACCCACGACCAGGTGGAGGCGATGACGCTGGCCGACAAGATCGTCGTGCTGCGGGCCGGCGTGGTCGAGCAGGTCGGCGCGCCGCTCGACCTCTACGACGACCCCGACAACACCTTCGTCGCCGGCTTCATCGGCTCGCCGCGCATGAATTTCCTGAAGGCCCGCATCGTGACGGCCGGGGAGGGCCGCGTCACCGTGGCGCTCGAAAGCCAGCCGGACGTGACGCTCGGCTTTTCCCTCCGCACGTCGGCGGTGCGGCCCGGCGATACGGTGAGCCTCGGCGTGCGGCCGGAGCATTTCCGGCCGGCCGGCACGGGCGACGCCGACATGGTCCTCGACGTCGACGTCGCCGAGCATCTCGGCAATACCAGCTATGTCTATGCCAATGTCTCGGCGGAGGAGCGCATCATCGTCGAGCACGGGAGCTTCCGCGGGGCGGACGGCAGCGACCGGCTGACGGTCGGCCTTTCCGCGGAGAAATCCTTCCTCTTCGACGAGGCGGGCAAGCGTATCCGATAGTTTGAGGGCTTACCGGCTGCTTTCGCGCACGATCAGCTCGGGCTCGATCGTGATGTCGCTGACGTCCTGCCGGTCCTGGAGGAGGTCGAGGATCAATTGCCCCGTGCGCTCGCCGATCTGGCGCGCCCGCGCATTGATGGTCGTCAGCGCCGGCACGCTGATGCCGCCGATCTCGTAGTCGCCGAAGCCGCCGATGGCGATGCGCCCCGGCACCGCGACGCCCCGGCGCTGGCATTCCGTGAGCGCGCCGAAGGCCGAAAGGTCCGAGACGCAGATCACCGCCTCGGTGTCGGGATATTCGGCAAGCAGCCGCGCCATGGCGTTCGCGCCCTCCCGCATGGAGATGGGCGGCACGCCGCCGTGGATCAGCCGCGAAGCGTCGAGCCCATGGTCGCGCAACGCCGCGATGAAGCCGAGGCGGCGGTCGCTGCCGCGCGTGTCCCGGCTCGCATCGCCGCCGATGAAGGCGATGCGCGTATAGCCGACGGCCACGAAATGATCGACCATGGCGCGCACGGCATTCGCGTTGGAAAAGCCGACGAAATGGCCGATCGGCTCGGCCGGCACGTCCCAGGTCTCGATCACCGGCACATTGGCGTTCTCAAGCAGTTTTCGCGCGCGGGGCGTATGCTTGCCGCCGGTGACGACGATGGCCTGCGGCTTGCGGCGCAGAAGCTGCTCGATCAGCCGCTCCTCCTCCTCCGTATCGTAGTTCGTATAGCCGAGCAGGATCTGGAAGCCGTGCACGCTCAGCGTCTCGGAAAGGCCGCCCACCGTATCGGCGAAGTTCGCATTGTTGATGGAAGGGATGGTGACGGCGATGAAATCCGTCTTCTGCGAGCGGAGGTTCGAGGCGGTGGAATCGAAGACATAGCCGAGGTCCTCGGCCGCCTTCAGGATCGCATCGCGCGTATCCTTGTTGATCATGCTGCCGGACTTGAAGGCGCGCGACACGGTCATGGGGGAAACGCCCGTCTTGCGGGCGATGTCCGCCATGGTCGGGGCCTTGTCGTTCTTCATGCCGCCTGCCCCGCCGTATCGGCGCCGATGGCCGAAAGCGCCGCGCGGGCGACCGTCTCGTCCTGCTCGCCCGATCCCGAGCCGACGCCGATGCCGCCGAGGAGCACGCCGCCGATGCGGATCGGCAGGCCGCCGCGCAAGCCCGTGACCGCCCCCTCCGTCGCCGCGGCGATGGCCGGGCGCACCGGCTCCGGCACGCTGTCGCTCGGCGCGCCAATGGAGGCGGCGGTGCGGGCCTTGGCGGTCGCACTCTTCAAGGAAAGATAGCGCGAGCCGGCCATGCGGAAGGCGGCGAGCGTCACGCCGCTCTGATCGACGACGACGATGCATTGCGGCTGGCCCATGGCCTTGGCCGCCGCCACCGCAGCCGCCAGCATGGCGGAAAGCCCCTCGTCGGTCAGCCGTGCGGTTGCCTCCACGAACGCCATCACGCCCCCGCCTGCGGCCGGGTTCCGCCGCGGATGGCGAGCGAGACGGCATAGATCGAGGTCGTCGCGGTGATGAAGAGGCGGTGGCGATTCCGCCCGCCGAAGCAGATGTTGGAAACGGTCTCCGGCACGAGGATCTTTCCAAGGCGCCGGCCGTCCGGGGCGATGCAGTGCACCCCGTCGCCGGCCGAGGACCAGAGGTTGCCCGCCGCATCGACGCGCATGCCGTCGGCGCAGCCGGGAGAGATGATGTGGAAGACGTCGCCGCCCGTCAGCGTCCAGTCCGCCGCAACGTCGAAGACGCGGATATGGCGCGGATCGTCGGTGAACATGCGGCCGGTATCGGCGACGTAGAGGCGCCGCTCGTCCGGGCTGAAGGCAAGGCCGTTCGGGCAGTTGAAATCGGTAAGCACCGCGCGGACATGGCCGGACCGCGGGTCGACGCGGTAGACGTTGCAGGGCAGCTCCTGCTCGCTGCGTGTGCCTTCGTAATCCGAGCCGATGCCGTAGTGCGGATCGGTGAACCAGATCGCCCCGTCCGAGGTAACGACGACATCGTTGGGCGAGTTCAGCCGCTTGCCCTCGTAGCTGTCGGCGATGACGGTGATGGAACCGTCGTGCTCCGTGCGGGTTACGCGGCGCGTGCCGTGCTCGCAGGTGACAAGCCGGCCCTCGCGGTCACGCGTGTTGCCGTTGGCGAAATTCGACGGCTCGCGGAAGGTGGTGATGCCGAGCGTGGCGCTCCAGCGCAGCATGCGGTTGTTCGGGATGTCGGAGAACAGGAGGCAGTCGTGGTCGCCGAACCAGACCGGCCCCTCGACCCAGTCGAACCCGCCGGCCAGCTTCTTGAGCGGGGCGTTGCCCAGCACGAAGGTGGAAAATTCCGGCTCTTCCGCCTCAAAAAACGACATTCCGTTCCTCTCCTCTCAAAACAGACGCGGCGCAGAATACCGGCCCGCCGGGACAGCGCAAGCGCCGCCCGACGTGCCGGGAGGACGACTTACTTGCCCCAGATCTTCTTGTATTCGTCGCGGTAGCCGTTGTCCGGGTCGAAGGTGTTCTTCGGCCCGCCGTCGAACTCGACATTGTCGACCGTCACGACATGGAGCGGCGAGACGTAGCCGGACCATTGCTCGCCGGCAAAGGCACGGTTCAGCTCGTCGACGAGTTGCCAGCCCTGCAGGTTCAGGGGCTCGGCCACCGTCACCGACTGGTACTGCCTGGCGCGGATGCGCTGGTAGGCGCTTTCCGAGCCGTCGCCGGCCGCAACGCTCTTCGGCGCGCCGTCGCCGGCAATGCCGGCAGCCGAGAGCGACGGACCCATGAAGTCGAAATAGATGTCGTTGATCGCCAGCGAATGGGTCCACTGGTCGCCGTACTTCTGGAGCAGCGTCGTGGTGAGCTGCGGCATGCGCTGCGAGGTCTCGGCAATGGGCGTATCGACATATTCCAGCACCTTGCCGCCCAGCGCCTCGATCTCGGCCTTCATCTTGTCGGCCTTGGCGATGGCGATGGCATAGGTGGAATCGGTGAAGATGATCACGCCCGGCTTGCCGCCGGCATCGACGAAGGCATAGTCGGCGGCGGCCTTGGAGACCTCCATCGCATCCGTCGTCACGTTGGCGAAGACGCCGACCTCCTCGACCGGGCCGACCGCAGGCGCGGCGTGCCAGGCGACCATGGGAATGCCGGCCTTTTTGGCCTCTTCCATGGCCGGCTTCTGCTCGACGGCGTCGAAGCCGGCGATGATGATGCCGCCCGGCTTCAGCGTCAGCGCCTGACCGAAGGAGGCGGTGCGGCCCTCGATGGAGCCGGCGCCGTCCACCACGGTCACGGTCCAGCCGATGGCGGAGGCCGCTTCCTGGATGCCGTTGACGACGCCGAGGATGCCGCCGTTCTTCATGTCGGCCGCGACCACCACGACGGTCTTGCCGTCGGCGGCCTTCGGGCCGCTCGTCGGACCGTCCCACTTGTCGACCTTGGTGGCGTATTTCTCCACGACCGCCTTGGCGTCGGCCATGGCATCGGCGAAGGCGGGGCCGGCGAGCGCCACGGTGAGCACGGCGGCGGCGGTGGTTGCGAGGAAGTGTCTGCGTTTCACGATTGTGTCCTCCCTTTGGACGTGAACGAATGCGTGGTCAGGACGTCTTTTCCGGCGCGGCCTTCGGCTTCAGCGCGCCGACGACGCCGCGGCGGCGCTGGGCGTAGCCGGCAATGCCGATGGCGACGAGCAGCGTGACGCCGTTGAAGAGCGGCTCGACGAAGAAGGAACCGCCGAACTGCTGGATGCCGGCAATGCCGACGGCGAGGATGACGACGCCGATCACCGTGCCCCAGACGTTGACGCGGCCGGGCTTGATGGTGGTGGAGCCGAGGAAGGCGCCGACCAGCGCCGGCAGCAGGTATTCGAGGCCGACGCTCGCCTGGCCGATGCGAAGGCGCGAGGCGAGCAGCACGCCGGCGACGGCCGAGAGCACGCCCGAGGCGATGAAGGCGCCGATGACGAAGCGGCGGACGGGAATGCCGTTGAGGGCGGCCGCCTTCGGGTTCGCGCCGATGGCGTAGACGTAGCGGCCGATCGGCAGGTATTCGAGCACGATCCACATCACGAGTGCCAGCGCCAGCACGTAGAAGCCGGTGATCGGCAGGCCGAAGAGCATGGTGCCGTTGAGCGCGAGGAACCCGTCCGGCAGGACGCCGACGACCTGCCGGCCGCCCGTGTGCCAGAGGGCGACGGCATAGATGACGGTGCCCGTGCCGAGCGTGGCGATGAAGCTGTCGATCTTGGCGACCTCGACGAGAAGGCCGTTGAGGAGGCCCGTCACCGCGCCGAGCACGAGGACGACCGCCACGGCGACCGGCCAGGGCAGGCCGAACATGGTCTGCAGGCTGATGGCGAGGATATGCCAGAGCACGATGCCGTAGCCGATGGTGAGGTCGATGCGCCCGCAGGCCATGGGGATCATCGCGGCAAGCGAGAGGATGGCGATGATCGTCTTGTTGGCGATGATCGAGCGCAGGTTCAGGAGCGTCGGGAACGTATCGGGCAGGAGAACGGAGAAGATGAGGATCAGCAGCGCCGTCAGGATCACGAGGCCGTAGACGGGCAGGAGCCGCTTCAGCTTCTCGCCGCCCGAAAGGCCCTTCATCTCGGCGGGTGTCGGCTCGAGCGCGGTGGACTGGATGGATTGCATCGGCTTTCTCCCGGGATCAGGCCGCTTCGGAGGCGGAGGCTGCCGCAATGACGGCGGATGTGGTGAGGTCGGCGCCGGCAAGCTCGCGGACGATGCGCCCGCGCGAGAAGACCAGCGCCCGGTGGCAGATATGGGCGATCTCCTCGAAATCCGTGGAGATCACGAGGACGGCGAGCCCCTCCTCCACCGCCGCGGCGATGAGGCGGTAGATATCGGCCTTGGCGCCGACATCGACGCCGGCGGTCGGGTCCTCGGCGATCAGCAGCTTGCGGCCGGTCGCAAGCCAGCGGCCGACGACGACCTTCTGCTGGTTGCCGCCCGACAGCGCCTCGATGGCCAGCGACTGGTCGTTCGGGCGAAGGCCCACCTTCTCGCCGAGCGCGAAGGCCATCTCGGCCTCCCTCGACGGGGAGAGGAAAGCGGCAAGCCCGCGGCCGGAGGCGCCGGGATTGAGGAAGGTATTTTCCCGGAGCGACAGCGACATGGCGACGGACTCCTCCGTGCGGTCGCGGGCAATGAGGCCGATGCCGGAGGCGATCGCCGTCTCGGGGCTCGCAAGGTCCGGGCGCGCGCCGCGGACCGTCACCGCGCCCGTCGCTGGCTCCGCGCCGAAGAGCGCGCGGCCGATCAGCTCCTGCCCCGCGCCGCGCAGGCCGACGAGGCCGAGAAGCTCTCCCTGTTTCAGCTCGAACGAGACGGGGCCGGCGCCGCGGCAGGTCAGGTCGCGCACCGAAACCAGCGTCTCCCCGGGCGCCGAATGCGCCTTGGCGAAGAGCTGGCCGGCCTTGTCGCCGATGATCATGCGGATGAGCTCGTCCGGATTGGTGGCGGCCACCGCCGTCTCGCCGACGAGGTGCCCGTCGCGCAGGACGGCGACGCGGTCGGCGATGCGGAAGATCTCGTCGAGCCGGTGCGAGACGTAGATCATCGCGACGCCCCGCTCCTTCAGCGGGCGGATGGCGGCGAACAGGCGCTCCACCTCGTCGGCCGGAAGGCTGGCGGTCGGCTCGTCGAGGACGAGCACGTCCGCCTCCACCGCCAGCGCGCGGGCGATGGCGACCAGCGACTTTTCGGTGCGCGTGAGGTTCTGCACGCGGGTGGACGGATCGAAATCGCAGCCGACCAGCTTCAGCGCCTCGGCGGTGCGCCGCGCCGTCGCGTTCCAGTCGATCAGCTTGCGGCGCATGGAAAAGCCCTGCGCGAGGCCGACATTCTCGGCGACCGTCATCCATTCGATGAGGCCGAGGTCCTGGTGGATGAAGGCGACGGACTGGCGCTCGTTGGGCCGGGGCGGACGGTGCTGGTAGGGCTCGCCGCGAAAGAGGATTTTGCCGCCGTCCGGCCGGTAGATGCCTGCAAGCGTCTTGATGAGGGTGGACTTGCCCGCGCCGTTCTCGCCGAGCAGCGCCAGGATCTCGCCCCGCTTGAGATCGAGCGATACGCTCGTCAAAGCCCTGGTGCCGCCGAACTCCTTCGAGACGGCACGGAATTCCAGAAGCGTGTCCGTATCCATCCGCTCCTCCCAAAGCACGATGAGGCCATACGATATTGATATGGTATCGATAACATCGGTGTCAAGCGGCATTTTCCATGACGCTAACGAATGCAATTTGAGGCTGGACAATTCTCCAAAGCGGAATATGTTATCGATAACAAGTCACCTTCCGAAGGACATGCCGTGAGCAAGATCGAGCTATTGCAGGTTGGCCCCTACCCCGAATGGGACCAGGAGCGTCTGGATGCACATTTCACCATGCGCCGCTATTTCGAGGCGGCCGACAAGGCGGCGTTCCTTGTCGAGCATGGCGCCAATATCCGCGGCATCGCCACGCGCGGCGAGCTCGGCGCCAGCCGGGCGATGATCGAGGCGCTGCCGAAGCTGGAGGTTATCTCCGTCTACGGCGTCGGCTTCGACGCGGTCGACCTTGCCGCCGCCCGCGAGCGCGGCATCCGCGTCACCAACACGCCGGACGTGCTGACCAAGGACGTCGCCGACCTCGGCGTCGCCATGATGCTCGCCGAGGCGCGCGGCATGATCGGCGGCGAGCGCTGGGTCCGCAGCGGCGACTGGGCGGCCAAGGGCCTCTACCCGCTGAAACGCCGCGTGCACGGCCGTCGCGCCGGCATCCTCGGCCTCGGCCGCATCGGCTACGAGGTGGCAAAGCGCCTCGCCGGCTTCGACATGGACATCGCCTACAGCGACACCGGCCCGAAGGACTTCGCCAGGGACTGGACCTTCGTCGCCGATCCGGTCGCGCTTGCCGAACGCTCGGATTTCCTCTTCGTCACCCTCGCCGCCTCGGCCGAGACGCGCCACATCGTCGGCCGCAAGGTCATCGAGGCGCTGGGGCCGGAGGGCATGCTGATCAACATCTCGCGCGCCTCCAACATCGACGAAGGCGCACTCCTCGATGCGCTGGAGGCCGGGACGCTCGGCTCGGCCGCGCTCGACGTCTTCGAAGGCGAACCGAACCTCAACCCGCGCTTCCTCGCGCTCGACAACGTGCTCTTGCAGCCGCATATGGCTTCCGGCACGGTGGAGACTCGCAAGGCCATGGGCCAGCTCGTCTTCGACAACCTGTCGGCCCATTTCGACGGCCGGACGCTGCCGACCCCGGTCCTGTGAGGATAGTGCCATGAAAGCCATCGTCATCCATGCCCCGAAGGACCTGCGGGTCGAGGAAAGCGCCCTTGCCGCGCCCGGCCCCGGCGAGGTGGAGATCCGCCTTGCGAGCGGCGGCATCTGCGGCTCGGACCTGCATTATTACAACCACGGCGGCTTCGGCACGGTGCGCCTCAAGGAGCCGATGATCCTCGGCCACGAGGTCTCCGGCCATATTTCCGCCCTTGGCGAAGGCGTCTCCGGCCTTGCCGTCGGCGACCTCGTCGCCGTCTCGCCCTCTCGGCCCTGCGGGGCCTGCGAATATTGCCTCAAGGGCCTGCCGAACCATTGCTTCAACATGCGGTTCTACGGTTCCGCGATGCCCTTCCCGCATATCCAGGGCGCCTTCCGCGAGCGGCTGGTCGCCAATGCAAGCCAGTGCGTGAAGGCCGACGGGCTCTCGGCCGGGGAAGCGGCGATGGCCGAACCGCTCTCGGTGACGCTGCACGCCACGCGCCGCGCCGGCGAGATGCTGGGCAAGCGCGTGCTCGTCACCGGCTGCGGGCCGATCGGCACCCTCTCCATTCTTGCCGCGAGACGAGCCGGCGCCGCCGAGATCGTCGCGGCCGATCTTTCCGAACGCGCGCTCGGCTTTGCCCGCGCCGTCGGCGCGGACCGCACGGTCAACCTGTCGGAAAACCGCGACGGCCTTGTCCCCTTCAGCGAGAACAAGGGCACTTTCGACGTCCTCTACGAATGCTCGGGCGCGCAGCCCGCGCTCGTTGCCGGCATCCATGCGCTGCGCCCGCGCGGCGTCATCGTCCAGCTCGGCCTCGGCGGCGAGATGAGCCTGCCGATGATGGCGATCACCGCCAAGGAACTGGACCTGCGCGGCTCCTTCCGCTTTCATGAGGAATTCGCCGTGGCGGTGAAGCTGATGCAGGGCGGCCTCATCGACGTCAAGCCGCTGATCACCCACACCCTGCCGCTCGCCGACGCCTTGCAGGCCTTCGAGATCGCCTCCGACAAGGGCCAGTCGATGAAGACGCAGATCGCATTTTCCTGAGGACACGACCACATGAGCATCCAACTCTTCGACCTGACGGGCCGGCGCGCCCTCGTCACCGGCTCCTCGCAGGGCATCGGCTTCGCGCTGGCGAAGGGCCTTGCGGCGGCGGGCGCGCAGGTCATCCTCAACGGCCGCGACGAGGCCCGGCTGAAGGCGGCGGCGGAAAGCCTCGGCGCCGGGCACACGCTCGCCTTCGACGCCACCGACCATGAGGCCGCGCGCAAGGCGGTCGATGCCTTCGAGGCGGAGGTCGGCGCCATCGACATCCTCGTCAACAATGCCGGCATGCAGTACCGCACGCCGCTGGAGGATTTTCCCGCCGAGGCCTTCGAGCGGCTGCTGCGGACGAACGTCTCCTCCGTCTTCAATGTCGGCCAGGCCGTCGCGCGCCACATGATCGCGCGCGGCGCGGGCAAGATCATCAACATCGCCAGCGTGCAGACCGCGCTGGCCCGCCCGGGCATCGCCCCCTACACGGCCACCAAGGGCGCCGTCGGCAACCTCACCAAGGGCATGGCGACGGACTGGGCGAAATACGGCCTGCAATGCAACGCCATCGCACCCGGCTATTTCGACACGCCGCTGAATGCCGCCCTCGTCGCCGATCCCGCCTTCTCCGCCTGGCTGGAAAAGCGCACGCCGGCCGGCCGCTGGGGCAAGGTCGACGAGCTCGTCGGCGCCTGCATCTTCCTTTCCTCCGACGCTTCCTCTTTCGTGAACGGACACACGCTCTATGTCGACGGCGGCATCACGGCCTCGCTCTGAGGCAAACCGGCGCATCGTCCTTATGGGCGTCGCCGGCTGCGGCAAGTCGGCGGTGGGCGCGGCGCTCGCCGCCCGCCTCGGCGCCACCTATCTCGACGGCGACGACCTGCACCCGCAGGCGAACATCGACAAGATGAGCCGCGGCGAGGCATTGACCGACGAGGACCGCTGGCCCTGGCTCACCCTCGTCGGGCAGAAGCTCGCCGCGCCGGACGGCATCCTCATCCTCGGCTGCTCGGCCCTCAAGCGGCGCTACCGCGACCACATCCGCAAGGAGGCCGGTGCGCCCGTGCTCTTCGTGCACCTCGCCGGCAGCAGGAAGCTGATCGCCACCCGCATGGCCGCCCGCGCCGGGCACTTCATGCCGGCAAGCCTCATCGACAGCCAGTTCGCCGCCCTGGAGCCGCCGGGTCCGGACGAGAACGCGGTGACCGTCGACATCGACAGGCCGCTGGAGCGGATCGTCGACGACATCGCAACGCATCTTGAGGAGAGCGGGCCATGAGCAACAGGGTAGCGCTGATCGGCGCGGGCGCCATGGGCGGCGCCATCGGCACGCGGCT
>NZ_JACHIK010000027.1 GCF_014203155.1 Shinella fusca | reverse complement strand
CCATCCTCAACGCAATCATCCGCGACGGTAAACCATGGAAAAACGCTTGACCACAAAGACAGTCGCTCTCCCCGCAAGCGGGGCGAAGGGGTATGCCGGACCGGTTTCCCCAACCAAAGCTCCTTCGTGAGGCAAGTCCCCTCTCCCCGCTTGCGGGGAGAGGGTTAGGGTGAGGGGCAATCCCCCCGCCTCCCCTTGCCTTCCACGGCCGCCTGTGCCATCTGGCGCGCTCTTCATTTTCCGGCGCGTCCGACGCGCCTTTCACGCGGGGCCATCCGCTCCGGCTCAACACAATTCAGCATTCACAGGGGGCACGGCGATGGCGCGGGCACTCGGGCTCGATTTCGGCACGACGAACACGGTTCTGGCGCTGGCGACCGGCGGCAGCGAGACGCGGTCGATGCATTTCCAAAGCAGCGTCGGCGTCACCGACACGATGCGCACGGCGCTCTCCTTCATGAAGGATCCGCAGGTCGGCGCGCAGGCGCTGAAGGTCGAGGCGGGACAGGCGGCGATCCGCCAGTTCATCGACAATCCCGGCGATTGCCGCTTCCTGCAATCGATCAAGACCTTTGCCGCGAGCGCCCTCTTCCAGGGCACGCTGATCTTCGCCCGCCGCCACGCCTTCGACGACCTGATGGAGATTTTTCTCCGCCGCCTCAAGGCCTATGCCGGCGCGGACTGGCCGGCGGAGGTCTCGCGGGTGATCGCCGGCCGGCCGGTGCAGTTTGCCGGCGCAAGCCCCGATCCGGCACTGGCGCTGGAGCGCTACAACGCGGCGCTGACGCGGCTCGGCTTCCCGGAAATCCACTATGTCTACGAGCCCGTGGCGGCCGCCTACTATTTCGCCCAGACGCTGAAGAGCGACGCCACCGTGCTCGTCGCGGATTTCGGCGGCGGCACGACGGACTATTCGCTGATCCGCTTCGAGCGGCAGGCGGGCCGGCTTTCGGCGACGCCCATCGGCCATTCCGGCGTCGGCATTGCCGGCGACCATTTCGATTCGCGCATGATCGACCACCTCGTCGCGCCGGAGATCGGCAAGGGCTCGCATTTCAAAAGCTTCGACAAGGTGCTGGAGGTGCCCTCCGGCTACTACGCCAATTTCGCGCGCTGGAACCAGTTGTCGATCTTCAAGACGACGCGCGAGTTCACCGACCTCAAGTCGCTGGTACGCTCGGCGCTGGAGCCGGAAAAGCTGGAGCTCTTCATCGACCTCGTCGAGCATGACGAGGGCTATCCGCTCTACCAGGCGATCTCGGCCACCAAGATGGCGCTCTCGGCAGACGAAGAGGCGGAGTTCCACTTCCCGCCGCTCGGCAAGGCCGGGCATAAAGGGGTCAGGCGCGCCGATTTCGAAAGCTGGATCGCGCCGGACCTTGCCCGCATCGAGGGTGCGCTGGACGAGGTTCTGGAAAAGACGAATACGCCGGCGGGCGCCATCGACAAGGTGTTCCTGACGGGCGGCACCTCCTTCGTACCGGCGGTGCGTAATCTCTTCCTGCGCCGTTTCGATGCCGGGAAGATCGAGAGCGGCGGCGAGCTTCTTTCCATCGCCCACGGCCTCGCGCTCATCGGTGAAAGCGACGACGTGGCGGCCTGGGCGGCGTAAGCGGCTTTCCTCTCCGCTCCCGCTTCGATAATGTGCCCGCCATGAACGCCGCCAGAGACCTTCACCCCGAGCAGCTCCGTTCGCTCCTGCATTTCTATGCGGATGCGGGCGTGGAATGGCTGCTGGAGGAAGAAGCCGTCGACCGCATCGCCGAGTTCGAGGCGATGCGCGCGGCGCGCGGTATCGCACCCCCGCGCGAGGCGGCCCCCGCCCCGCAGCCGGCCGCCCGGCAGGCCCCGGCGCGGCAGGAACAGCCGCGCCCGGCCGCCCCGGCGCCGCTGCCGAACGTGGCGATCCCCGACAGCCAGGCCGTGGCGGAAGCGGAATTTGCCGCGAGCAGCGCCCGCTCGCTGGAGGAACTGCGCACGGCGATGGAGGCCTTCAACGGCTGCAACCTGAAGACCAGCGCGCGCTGCCTCGTCTTCGCGGAAGGCAATCCGAAGCCCTCCGTCATGGTGATCGGCGCCATGCCGAACGCCGAGGACGACCGCGACGGCCAGCCCTTTTCCGGCCGGCAGGGCGCGATGCTCGACCGCATGCTTTCCGGCATCGGGCTTGCCCGCGCCGATCTTCTCCTCACCAATGTCGTGCCGTGGCGCCCGCCGGGCAACCGCCCGCCCTCGCAGCGCGAGGCCGATATCTGCCGGCCGTTCATCGAGCGGCAGATCGCGCTCGCCGAGCCGAATCATCTCTTGGTCCTCGGCAATTTCGCGGCGCGATTCCTGCTGCGCTCCAACGATACGATCCACCAGTTGCGCGGAGAATGGCGGACGGTGGAGATTTCCGGCCGCACGATTCCGGCCTTTGCGACGCTGCATCCACAAGACCTCGTGACGGCGCCGGTCAGCAAGCGGCTTGTCTGGCAGGACCTGCTTGCTTTCCGTGCAGGGCTGAACGGCTAGCCGAAAGGCTCCATCTCCTTTTTTCAATGGCTTAGGCGAACCGCTTTGCGGGACCCGCATCGCATTTGCCGCGAATCTGCCGCAAGCATGAACAAAATGCTTCAGCAGCCATGCGAATTGCTCATACCAGCCGGGCAGAATGTCGCATTGCAAAATCAATGCTGCAGCGCAATATGGCGATGTGGGAGGGACAGGATTTAAGGAATCGACCCATGACCGCCCGCTTTCGGCCCATCCATTCGAGCTTCGAGACGCTCCGCCATTCCGGTCTTCGCGCCGGCCGCGGCTTCGGCGGCATCGCTACCCCGGCCAACGAGCAGATGACGGCCACCGGCTTTACCCGCATCAACCGTCCCGTCCAGCTCTTCTCCGACTTCATCCAGCGCTGAGGGATCGACGATGGCCCGCATCCGCAAGCTGATGTCCGATATCGCCGATATCCGCGCCGCCGTGAATGCCGCGCGCGAATATTCCGTGCTCGCCTCGCTGCCGCGCGATGCCGCCCAGCGCCGCGACCCGCTCAAGGCCTTCCTGCCGAACTGAGCCGCTTTGAAAAGCGGCGGGCGTCGTGGTATCGTCTTCGACGTGAGGAGGTGAGACGCCTTTTCTCCGGTGGGAACCGGGCCGAAGCCCGATCCCCGTTTTCTTAGCTGATCGTCAGGGTTAGGCGCCAACCTCGAAACCTGATAACCAACGTAAGCCGGATTTTCAAACGTCTCACCTCCTTTCGTTTGCCGGAAATCGATCCGGCCCTTCTCCATAACACAACCCTGCCGGGAATCGCCAAACCATCCGGGAAATCTTCCCGGATTACGCCAACCGTTGTCGCTGTAGACAGCGCGCGGGCGCCGCAATAGAGCGACAGTCGCAAACCTGTCGCGCCATTCTGCGGAGCCCTCATGCTGGCGAGCCTCGCCTCCATTCTCAGCCTGATGCTGTCCACCCTCCTCATGATGGTGGCCTTCGGCCTCCAGAGCTATGTCGTGCCGGTGCGCGCCGTCGCCGAGGGCTGGTCGACGCAGACGATCTCGATGATCGCGACGGGCTATACGATCGGCTTCACGCTCTCCTGCGTCGTCACGCCGAAATTCGTGCTGCTCGTCGGCCATGTGCGGGTCTTCGTGGCGCTGATCACGCTGCTGGCCATCGCCATCCTGCTCTGCGCGCTCGCCGTCGACTGGCGGGCCTGGATGCTCTTTCGCGGCATTTCCGGCTTTGCCATTTCCGGCAGCTACCTCATCATCGAGAGCTGGCTGAACGAGCGGGTGACCAACGAGAACCGCGGCTCGGTCTTCTCCATCTACCTCATCACCACCATGGTCGGCACGATCGGCGGGCAGTATCTCGTGCCGCTCGGCGATCCGTCGAACACCTCGCTCTTCATCCTGTGCGGCATCATCTTCTCCGTCGCGCTGCTGCCGACGGCACTCACCTCCTCGCCGCTGCCCGCCCCGCCGACGCAGGCGCGCTTCAACGTGCCGGCGCTCTACCGCCGCTCGCCCGTCGCCGTCGTCGGCGCGTTCCTGGCCGGCGCGCTCTCCGGAGCATGGCTGAACCTCGGCGGCGTGTTCACCCAGCGCACGGGCCTTTCCACCGCCGAGGGCGCGACGCTGCTCGCCTCGGTGCTGATCGGCAGCGCCCTTTCGCAGATCCCCATCGGGCGGGCCTCCGACCGCATGGACCGCCGCCTCGTCATGGTTGCCTGCGGGGCGGTCGGCACCGTCTCCTGCCTCGTCATGGCGATGGTTTCCGGCGGGCCGGCGGCGCTGCTCTATGTCGTCGCGGCCTTCGTCGGCTCGGTCATCTTCCCGATCTATGCGCTGAACGTCGCCCATGCCAACGACCGCGCGCAGCCGGACGAATATGTCGAGGTCTCCTCCGGCATGATGATCGTCTACGGCTTCGGCACGATATCCGGGCCGCTGATGGTCGGGCCGATCATGGACCGCTTCGGGCCGGGATCGCTCTTTGCTGTGCTGGCCGTCTATTTCGCGCTCTACGGCGCCTATGCGGCCTGGCGCATCAGCCGGCGCGAGGAGAACGACGGCCTCGTCGCCAAGACGGACTTCCAGGCGATGGCCGCGCAGCCGCTCGGCGCGGATGCCGCCGCCGCCGCGCTCCAGCCGGATGCGCCCGCCGAGGACGTGCTGGAGGACACCACGACGCCGGAATGGCGTCAGCCCTGAGGCGTGATGTGCTTGCGGGCCGCGCGGCGCTGCAGGCCGAGGCGATGCTCGCGCAGGATGACGAAGATGCCCGCGATCACCACGATGACCGTGCCGACCAGCATGGCGCCCGTCGGCACGTCGCCGAACAGGAAATAGCCGATGACGAGGCCGAGCACGATCGAGGTGTATTCGAACGGCGCGATGGTGGAGACGTCCGCATAGCGGTAGCTCGCCGTCAGGAGAAGCTGGGCGATGCCGCCGCAGAAGCCGGCGAGCGCAAGAAGGATCAGCGCCTGCCAGCTCAGTTCGCTCCAGCCGAAGGGCAGCGTCACCAGCGAGAAGACCGAGGCCGAAAGCGAGAAATAAAGGACGATCGTGTGCGTGCGCTCGGCCTGCACGAGCTTTCGCACCAGCACCATCGCGCAGGCCCCGAGCGTCGCCGAGGCGAGCACGGCGAGCGCCCCCATCGCCTCCACCGAGCCGACCCCGCCGTCGCGAAAGAGCGTGAGGCGCGGCCAGGTGATGATGACGACGCCGGTCAGCCCCACCAGCACCGCCGACCAGCGATAGAGGCCGACGGTCTCCTGCAGGAACACCGCGGCGATGACGACGGCAATGAGCGGCATGGCATAGCCGATGGCGATCGCCTCCGGCAGCGGCAGGCGGGTGAGGCCGTAGAAGCCGCAGCCCATGGCGAGGATACCGACGAAGCCGCGCATGAGATGCCCGGTGAGATCGCGGGTGCGGAAGGCGTCGACGAGCTCGCCGCGACAGCCGAAATAGATGGCGATGGGCACGATGGCGAAGGCCGAGCGCAGGAAAGTGATCTGCCCCGCCGCCAGATCCTTGCCGGCCGCCTTGATGAGCGTGGACATGCACAGGAAGATCACCACCGAGGCGACCTTGAGCAAGATACCCCGCATGGGGTTCGAATACGGCGCGTCCATGCAAAACTCGTCGCGCCAGGCAGTCCGCCGCAGAGGCGGGCCGTGGCGTCAGGCATCGAAAGGAGCCGTCGAAGCGGCCCGCAGGATTTCAAGTCTAGCGGGATTGCCCGGCCGGTGGCATCAATTCTGCTGATGTTTCGCGGATATTTTTGATCGAATGGCGCCCTAAGCGTTGAGCGCCATCCAGACCTTCTGCGGCGTCGCCGGCATGTCGATATGGGTTATGCCCTTCTCGCGGTAAAGCGCATCGACGACGGCGTTCATGACGGCGGGACAGGCGCCGATGGTGGCAGCCTCGCCCGCCCCCTTGATGCCGAGCGCATTGGTCGTCGAGGGCACGTTGCGCGTCTCGAAACGGAAGAAGGGCAGGAGATCGGCGCGCGGCATGCCGTAATCCATGAAGCTCGCCGTCAGGAGCTGGCCGTCCGGCGAATAGACCGCCTCCTCGGTGAGGCACTGGCCGATGCCCTGCACGATGCCGCCATGCACCTGGCCGAGCAGCAGGACGGGGTTCACCGTCAGGCCGAAATCGTCGACGACCTGGTAGTTGACGATCTCCGTCGTGCCGGTCTCCGGGTCGATCTCGACTTCCACCACATGGGTGCCGTTCGGATAGGTCGCCTCGTCCTGCACGAATTCGGCGACCGCGACGAGGTCGTCCCCGGTCTTCGCGGCGCGGGCGATGGCGGCGTAGTCCAGCACCTGGTCCGTGCCGACGACGCGCGCCTCGCCCGCCACAAGCTCGATATCCTCGACCGAGGCTTCCAGTTCGTCGCCGGCGATGCGCTTCATCTTCTGCGCGAGGTCCTCGCTCGCTGCGGCGACGGAGGCGCCGCCCAGCGGAATGGAGCGCGAGCCGCCCGTGCCGCCGCCCTTCGCCAGGTCCTTCGTATCGCCCTGCCGCACGGTGATGCGGTCGAAATCGATGCCGATCTTCTCGGCGATGAACTGACTGTAGGCGGTGGCGTGACCCTGCCCGTTGGTCTGCGTGCCGATGAAGAGGGTGATCGTGCCGTCGCCCTCGAGGCGGATATGCGCCGGCTCGGAGCCGGCGAAGGCGCAGGCCTCCACATAGGTGGAAAGGCCGATGCCGCGAATGCGCCCGCGCGTCTTCGCTTCCGCCGCGCGGGCGGGGAAATCGGCCCAGCCGGCGCGTTCCATGGCCAGCGTCATGTGGCCGTCGAACTCGCCGACATCGTAGAGCCGGCCGCCGGCCGTGCGATAGGGAAACTGCTCGGGGCGGATGAAGTTGAGGCGGCGGAAGGCTTCCGGCGAGAGGCCGACGTCGCGCGCCGCGGTATCGACCATCCGCTCGATGACATAGGCCGCCTCGGGCCTTCCGGCACCGCGATAGGCATCGACCGGCGTGGTGTTGGTGTAGAAGGCCCGGATATGCATGTCGAGCAGCGGGATGTCGTAGACGCCGGTCGCCATGATCGAGGCCATGGTGGGGATCATCGGGCCATATTGCGAAAGATAGGCGCCCATATTGGCGTCCATGCGGATGCGCAGCGCCGTGATGCGGCCCTCCGCCGTCATCGCCACGGCAGCATGGACGATGCTGTCGCGGCCATGCGCGTCGGCAAGGAAATGCTCGCCCCGGCTCGCCACCCATTTCACCGGGCGACCGAGGCGCTTCGCCGCTTCCATGACCAGCGGATATTCGCGGTAGTTGAAAGCCTTGGTGCCGAAGCCGCCGCCGACATCGGGCGTCACGACGCGGATCTTCTCCGGATCGACGCCGAAGACGTGCCGCGCCAGCGAATTGCGCACGCCATGCACGCCCTGCGAGCCGCAGGTGAGCGTGAATTCCTCCGCCTCTTCATTCCATTCGCCGAGCGCGGCGCGGGTTTCCATGTAGTTGGAGACGAGGCGGTTGTTGACGACGGTAATTTCGGAGATCCGCTCGGCCGCGGCAAAGGCCTTTTCCACGGCCGCCGCGTCCCCCGTCTGGTGCCGATAGGCGAGGTTGGAGCCGAGCTCGGGCCAGACGAGCGGCACGCCCTCCCCGCCGGCCTCGGCAAGCGAGACGTTCGCCTCGTCCATGTCCCAGTCGATCTCGACGAGCTCGGCGGCGTCCTCGGCCGCCTCCTGGCTGTCGGCGACGATGAAGGCGACCGCGTCGCCGACATGGCGCACGCGCTCGCGACAGAGCACCGGCGTGCCCCGCAAGGGATGCTTCGTGCCGTCCGGCTGGGTGACCTGCGCAAGGCAGGGCACGTCGCCGAGATGGGCGATATCGGCCGCCGTCATCACCAGATGCACGCCGGGCGCTGATTCCGCCGCCTCGGTCGAGACGATGCGGAAGGCCGCCGACGCATGGGGCGAGCGCAGGACGAAGCCGCGCAATTCGCCCGGCCGCACGATATCGCCGGTATAGGCGCCCTCGCCCTTCAGGAGCGGCAGGTCCTCCTTGCGCAAAGCGGAGGCGCCCACGCCGAATTTCGGTGCTATGGTGTCCATGACGGCGATGTCCTGAGATTGAAAGACGGGAGAGCCAAATCTAGTGCGGATCGGCGCGTTGTCGACCCCTTCCCGTTCGTTCCCCTGTGGAACAAAGTTGTGATCGAAGCGTCGCTGGCAATGAGATGTTAAGCGAATAAGCATATCAATCGGTGGAATTTGGGGGCAATGGGTCCCGGCGAACCGCCCGGTTGTATGAAAACGGGACAGGCCGGGGCAGCAGGAGACGGGACATACCATGCGGACAGAGAACGGCCGGATCATCCATCTGGCAGATTATCGCCAGACTGACTTCGTTCTCGAACGCGTCGACCTGACCTTCGAACTCGACCCGACCGAAACGAAGGTCGAGGCGCGGCTGATCTTCCACCGCCGCGAAGGCGCCGATCCTTCCGCCCCGCTCGTCCTCGACGGCGACGAACTCGTCATGACGAGCCTGCTCTTCGACCAGATGGAGATGGACAAGGCGCGCTACGACGCGACGCCCGAGAGCCTGACGATCCGCGACCTGCCGGCAAGCGAGCCCTTCGAGATCACCGTCACCACGATGATCAATCCCGAGGCCAACACACAGCTTATGGGCCTCTACCGCGCCAACGGCGTCTACTGCACGCAATGCGAGGCGGAAGGCTTCCGCCGCATCACCTATTTCCCCGACCGGCCGGACGTACTGGCCGTCTACACGGTCAACATCATCGCCGACAAGGCGAGTTGCCCGCTTCTTCTTTCCAACGGCAATTTCCTCGGCGGCGCGGGCTACGGCGAAGGCAAGCACTTCGCCGCCTGGTTCGACCCGCACCCGAAGCCCTCCTACCTCTTCGCGCTGGTCGCGGGCGACCTCGGCGTGGTGGAAGACACGTTCACGACGATGTCCGGCCGCGAGGTCGCGCTGAAGATCTATGTCGAGCACGGCAAGGAGCCGCGCGCGGCCTATGCCATGGACGCGCTGAAGCGCTCCATGAAATGGGACGAGGAGGTGTTCGGCCGCGAATACGACCTCGACATCTTCATGATCGTCGCCGTCTCCGACTTCAACATGGGCGCCATGGAGAACAAGGGGCTCAACGTCTTCAACGACAAATACGTGCTGGCCGACCCGGAAATCGCCACCGACCAGGACTATGCGAATATCGAGGCGATCATCGCCCACGAATATTTCCACAACTGGACCGGCAACCGCGTGACCTGCCGCGACTGGTTCCAGCTCTGCCTCAAGGAAGGCCTGACGGTCTACCGCGACCACGAGTTCTCCGCCGACCAGCGCTCGCGCGCCGTCAAGCGCATCGCCGAGGTGCGGCACCTGAAATCCGAGCAGTTCCCGGAGGATGCGGGGCCGCTCGCTCACCCGGTGCGCCCGACGAAATACCGCGAGATCAACAACTTCTACACGACGACCGTCTATGAAAAAGGCTCCGAGGTGACGCGCATGATCGCGACCATCCTCGGCAAGGACGGCTTCAAGAAGGGCATGGACCTCTATTTCGAGCGTCACGACGGCGATGCCGCGACGATCGAGGATTTCGTGAAATGCTTCGAGGATGCCAACGGCGTCGACCTTAGCCAGTTCTCGCTCTGGTACAACCAGGCCGGCACGCCGCTCGTCAGCGTCTCCTCGGCCTATGACCAGGGCAAAGGCGAATTCACGCTCTCGCTGGAGCAGATGATCCCGCCGACGCCCGGCCAGAGCGTCAAGGAGCCGATGCACATTCCGCTGCGCTTCGGCCTGCTGCTCACCGACGGTTCGGAAGCAAACCCCACCGCCGTCAGCGGCGCGGACGTGACCGGCGATGTGCTGCACCTGACCGAGCGCCGCCAGACCGTCACCTTCTCCGGCATCGCCTCGCGCCCGGTCGTCTCGCTCAACCGGGGCTTTTCCGCGCCGGTCAACCTGCATTTCGAGCAGGCTGCCGCGGACCTCGCCCATATCGCGCGGCATGACGGCGACCTCTTCGCCCGCTGGCAGGCGCTGAACGACCTTGCGCTTCCGACCCTCGTCGATGCCGCCCGCAAGGCGCGCGCCGGCGAGCCCGTGGAAACGAGCGACGTGCTCGCCGATACGCTGATCGCCATCGCCGCCGACGAGAGCCTGGAGCCGGCCTTCCGCGCACAGGCGCTCGCCCTTCCCTCCGAATCCGACATCGCCCGCGAGCTCGGCAGCAACAACGACCCGGACGCCATCCGCACCGGGCGCGAAGCCGTGCTCGCCTTCGTGGCGAACCGCGACCCGGCCGTCTTCGCCGCGCTCTTCGCCGGCCACCGCACCGAAGGCGCCTTCACGCCGGATGCTTCGGGCGCTGGCCACCGCGCGCTGCGCAATGCGGCGCTCGCCTATCTCGCTGTCTCGGACGGCACGCCGGCCCGCGCGGCGGAAGCCTTCGCCAGCGCCGACAACATGACGGACCTCAGCGCCGCGCTGACGGTGCTTGCCCACCGCTTCCCGGATGCGCCGGAAACGGCAAAGGCGCTGGAAGCCTTCCGCGCGCGCTTTGCCGACAATGCGCTGGTCATCGACAAGTGGTTCTCCATCCAGTCGACCATTCCGGGCGACGGCGCGCTGGAGCGCGTCAAGGCGCTGATGGAAAGCCCACTCTTCAACAAGGCGAACCCGAACCGCGTGCGCGCGCTCGTCGGCACCTTCGCCTTCTCCAACCCGACCGGCTTCAACCGGGCGGACGGCGCGGGCTACCGCTTCCTTGCCGACCAGATTCTCGAGATCGACCCGAAGAACCCGCAGCTTGCCGCCCGCATCCTCACCTCCATGCGCTCCTGGCGGGCGCTGGAAGAGGTGCGCTCCGACCACGCCCGCAACGCGCTGCGCGCGATCGCTGCGGGTGAGAAGCTCTCCTCCGACGTGTCGGACATCGTGGAGCGCATGCTGAAGGCGTAAGCCGTCGGCTCACTTGTCCGGCGGGCAGACGCGGATGCGGTGGCCGTCGGGATCGAGCGCGACGAAGGTGCGGCCGAAGACGGCCGTGAACGGCGCCTGCTCGATCGTCACGCCCGCCGCGCGCCACTCGTCATGCAGCCGGTCGATTTCCGCATCGTCGTCGGCGACGATGGCGATCTCGCCGCGGTGGCCCGTGCCGCCCGACACGAATTCCGGCGAGTTGGTCGACCACAGGCCGAGGCCAAGGCCGTTGGGGAACTGGAAGGACACGAAGCCCGGCGACAGCACCTGCGGCGCGGTGCCGAAGATCGTTTCGTAGAACCGGCCGCTTGCCGGCGCGTTCTCGACATAGAGGATCATGAGATTGGGGGAGATCATGGGGTCTTCCTTTCGTGTTGACGGGAACGATCCTAGTCGACACCGCTGCCAGAAATTGGCAGTATCCTGCCATGGCCCGATCCGAACGATTGCTCTCCCTCCTCCAGGTCCTGCGCCGCCACCGCCGGCCCGTCAGCGGCGCGACGCTCGCCGCCGAGCTCGGCGTCAGCATCCGCACGCTCTACCGCGACATCGCCACGCTTCAGGCGCAAGGCGCCGACATCGAGGGTGAGCCGGGCGTCGGCTACGTGCTGCGCCCCGGCTTCATGCTGCCGCCGCTGATGTTCTTGCAAGGCGAGCTGGAGGCCCTGATGCTCGGCTTCCGCTGGGTGGAGAAATTCGCCGATGCGCCCGTGACGAAGGCGGCGACGGATGCGCTCGCCAAGATTTCCGCCGTGCTGCCGGCCGAGCTTCGCGAGGAGCTGGAGAACACGGCGCTGCTGGTCGGCCCGCGCAAGATCGTCGACAGCGAGACCGTCGACCTTGCGCTGCTGCGCGCGGCGATCCGCCGGGAGCGCAAGCTGCGCCTTTCCTATGCCGACGCGGCGGGCGCCGTCACCGAGCGGATCGTCTGGCCGGTGGCGCTCGGCTATTTCGAGGACACGCGCATCCTCGTCGCCTGGTGCGAGCGCCGGCAGGCCTATCGCCATTTCCGTACAGACCGCATGCTGGGCCTCACGCTGCTGGAGGCGCGGCCGCCGCGCCGGCGCGCGGCGATGCTGAAGGAATGGCGCGAGAGCGAACCCGGCCCGCGCCGGCCGGCCGCCCCGCCGCCGGATGCAATTTCCCAACCATAAGAATTGGTTAAAAGTCCGTTACCTTTTCCTCTGGACAAGCCGAATCACAATTGATTCATTAGGGCAGATTCGGGCGAGCGGCGCGCCGAATCACGAGAGGGTACAAGGTTTATGACGATGGCGGACGCGCAACGAGGACGCGCAGCCGGCGGGTGGACTCGTCTCAGATTTCCGGGAATGGCGGCCTGGGAAGATGAATTGACGGGACAGGCGAAGATTTTCGCCGGACCTGCCGCACGGCACCTGGCACGGGCGGAGCCCGTGCTGAAACGGTCGATACCGATCCTGATCATCGCCTTCCTGTTCGTGGTGGCCGTCTCGCGGATGGCCGGCATCATCGTCGAGCACGACAGGATGGACACGGGCGTCAGGGATGCGACCTCGCTGACGGCGATGGCCGTGGGCGCGGTGTTCTCCGGCCCGCTGGCAGACAGCCTTGCCGCCTCCGACCGCATGGCCGTCGAGGCCGCGCTTTCCGTGCACCTGCCGCAGGATCGCCTTCAGCCCGGCGGCATCGTGCTCTTCGTCGCGGAGGACGGGCGGGTCTTCGGCGCCTCGCTGGCGGCGGCGCGCTATGTCGGCCAGTCGCTCGCGCGCTTCTCGCCGGAGCTGGCGGCCAGCCAGTATTTCGGCCCGCAGGCCGGCGTCTTCCGCACCGGCATCGACGGCGGCGACTACTATGCCGCGCTCGTGGAAATGCCGCGCAAGGGCGGCTTCGTCGTCGTCGCCAACCCGATCGGCCAGCTTGCCGTGTTCTGGCGCGACGAGGTGGCGCTGAACGTCACGCTCTTCGCCGGCATCTCGGCCATCCTGCTCGTCATCCTCTACGCCTATTACATCCAGGCCAAGCGCGCGCGCGACGCCGACGCGATCTTCGCGGAATCGAACCTGCGCGTGGAAACGGCGCTCGCCCGCGGGCGCTGCGGCCTCTGGGACTTCGACCTTGCCAGCCGCCGGCTGTTCTGGTCGCGCTCCATGTACGAGATGCTCGGCATGCCGCCGCGCGACAGCGTGCTCTCCTTCGGCGATGCGGCGCGCCTGATGCATCCCGACGACGACGGCATCTACCAGGTCGCCCGTTCCGTCGCCCGCGGCGAGGCGAGGCAGGTGGAGCAGGTCTTCCGCATGCGCCATGCCGACGGCCACTATGTCTGGCTGCGCGCCCGCGCGCAGGTCATCCGCATGGCATCGGGCCGCATGCACATCATCGGCATCGCCATGGACGTGACCGAGCAGCACCGGCTCGCCCAGCGCTACCAGGAGGCCGACCAGCGCCTTGCCGACGCCATCGAATGCACGTCCGAAGCCTTCGTCCTGTGGGACAAGAACGACCGGCTCGTCATGTGCAACGCCCATTACCAGCAGGCCTACGGCCTTCCGGACGACGTTCTCGTGCCCGGCACGGAGCGCGCGGCGGTGCATGCCGCGGCCGCCCGCCCGGTCATCGAGCGCCGCATCGCGGACGCCGACGGCACCGGCATCTCGCAGACGACGGAAGTGCAGCTTGCCGACGAGCGCTGGCTCCAGATCAACGAGCGGCGCACGCGCGACGGCGGCCTCGTCTCGGTCGGCACCGACATCACCATGATGAAGCGCCATCAGGTGCGCCTGCGCGAATCCGAGCGGCGGCTGATGGCGACCATCGGCGACCTTTCCGCCTCCCGTGCCAAGCTGGAGCGCCAGAAGGCCGAGCTTTCGCTCGCCAATGCCAACTACCAGGCGGAGAAGGAACGCGCCGAGGCGGCCAACCGCGCCAAGTCCGAATTCCTCGCCAACATGTCGCACGAGCTGCGCACGCCGCTCAACGCCATCCTCGGCTTCTCCGAAATCCTGCAGAACCAGATGTTCGGCCCCATCGGCTCGGACAAGTACCGCGAATATTCCCGCGATATCCACGAGAGCGGCAAGCACCTGCTCAACGTCATCAGCGACATCCTCGACATGTCGAAGATCGAGGCCGGGCACCTGCGCCTGAGCTGCGAGACGGTGGACCTCGCCCCGCTGATCGAAGAGACCATGCGCCTCACCATGCTGCAGGCGGAGAAGAAGGAGATCGACGTGCGGCAGACCTGCCCGTCCCATCTCCTCACCGTCGCGGACCGGCGGGCGATGAAGCAGATCCTGCTCAATCTCCTCTCCAACGCCATGAAGTTCACCAATCCGGGCGGCAGGGTCGAGGTGCGCGCGCGCCGCGTCGAAGGCGCCGTCACGCTCACCATCGCCGACACCGGCATCGGCATCCCGAAATCCGCCCTCCAGAAGATCGGCCAGCCCTTCGAGCAGGTGCAGAGCCAGTACGCCAAGAGCAAGGGCGGCTCCGGCCTCGGCCTCGCCATCTCCCGCTCGCTGGCCCATCTCCACGGCGGCGCCATGCGCATCCATTCCGTCGAGGGCAAGGGCACGATCATCTCCGTGCGCATCCCCGACCGCGAGCGCCTGGCGGCCCTGCACCTGGCGGCGGCTTAGACGGGCGCGCTGCGGGTTGCCATTCGTGGGACACGCCGTCACCTCACCCTTTGACGTCATCCTCGGGCTTGACCCGAGGATCCATGCCACGAACTCAAGGCAGGCGGGGATGCGTGGATCCTCGGGTCAAGCCCGAGGATGACGAAGGAGAGGCGGAAAAAGGAAGGGGTCAGGCGGGGGTGTGAGTGAACCACCTCCCCTCCATGTGCACCTACCCCTTCACCACCCCCTGGAAAATCTTCCGCACCGCCTTGGAAATCCGCCGCAGCTCCGCCTCCAGCGTGCGCAGGTCCGGGCAGTCGCCGGCCCGGCAGACGAGGTCGATGAGGCCGGCGGGGGCTTCCTTCGGGTCGAAGCCGCCGTCGACGCACAGGCGCACGATCTGCGATATCTCCGTATAGAGCGACAGCGCCTTCTGGACCGTGTCGAGGTCGTTTTCGTCCATCATCGCCGCACCGAGGATGGCCAAAGCCTCGCCCGTCGGCAGCGCCCTTTCCGGCTGCGGCGCGCCGCGCGCGGGCGCGACCAGCGCGAGGAACTGGGCGATGAACTCGATGTCGATCACCCCGCCGGCAATGAGCTTTAAATCCCAGATGTCCTTCGGCGGCTTCTCCTCGTCGATGAGGGCGCGCATTTCCGCGACGTCCTTGGCGATCTTCGCCGTGTCCCGCGTGCGGGCAAGCACCGTGCGGAAGATTTCCTCCGCCTCGGCGATCAGGCTCTCGTCGCCGGTAAGAAGCCGCGCGCGCGTCAGCGCCATGTGCTCCCAGGTCCAGGCCTCCTCCGCCTGGTATTTCGCAAAGGAGGTGATGCGGGTGGCGACCGGCCCCTTGTTGCCGGAGGGGCGCAGCCGCATGTCCACCTCGTAGAGCACCCCTTCGGCCGTCGGGGCTGAGAGCGCCGCGATCAGCCGCTGGGTGATGCGGGTGAAATACCGGATGTTGTCGAGCGGCTTGGGACCGTCGGATTCGAAGGCGTCGTGGTCGTGGTCGTAGAGGAGGATAAGGTCGATGTCGGAGCCGGCGGTCAGCTCGAAGCTGCCGAGCTTGCCCATGCCGACCAGCGCCACGCGCCCGCCGGGAAATTTACCGTGCGCCGCCTCGATCTCCGCCAGCACCGCCTTCAGCGTCGCGGCGACGATGAGGTCGGCGACGTGGGTGAAGGCGCGCGCGGCCTGCTTTCCGGTAATCGCGCCGGTCAGGAGCCGGATGCCGATGAGGAAGCGCTGCTCGGCGGCGATGATGCGCAGGCGGTCGAGGATGTCCTCGTAGTGCCGGGCGCCTGAAAGAAAGCCCTCGATGCGTTCGGCAAGATAGGCGCGCGTCGGCAGCTCGGCGAGAAGGCCGGGGTCCAGCATGCCGTCGAAGACATGGGGCCTTGCCGCGATGATCTCCGCCAGCTTCGGCGCCGAGGACATGATGTTGACGATGAGGGAGAGCAGCGCCGGATTGTTGCCGAGCAGCGAGAAGAGCTGGATGCCGGCCGGAAGGCCCGAGATGAAATTGTCGAAGCGCAGCAGCGCCTCGTCCGCCCGCTTGCTTTCGCCGAAGACGCGCAGCAGTTCCGGCGTCAGCTCCGTCAGCCGCTCGCGCGCCTCGACGGACTGCGTTGCGCGGTAGCGGCCGTAATGCCAGGTGCGGATGGTGCGGGAAATGTCGGACGGGCGCTCGAAGCCGAGCCGCTTCAAGGTCTCCAGCGTATCAGGATCGTCGTTCTGGCCGGTGAAGACGAGGTTTCCCGTCTCGGAGGAGAGCTTCGCCTCCTGCTCGAAGAGCGCGGCATAGCGGCGCTCGACCGTGCGCAGCACCTCGACGAGCCGCTTCGAGAAGGTGGCCGTGTCCTCGAAGCCCATCATGAAGGCGATGCGCTTCAGCTCCGCCTCGGTCTCCGGCAGGACATGGGTCTGCTCGTCGCGCACCATCTGGATGCGATGCTCGACATCGCGCAGGAACCAGTAGGCTTCCGTCAGTTCCTCGGCCGTCGCCGCGTCGATCCAGTTGGCTTTCGCAAGCTCGGCCAGCATCGGTTCTGTGGCGCGCAGGCGCAGCGCCGGCACGCGGCCGCCCGCGATCAACTGCTGGGTCTGCACAAAGAACTCGATCTCGCGGATGCCGCCGCGGCCGAGCTTGACGTTGTGCCCCTTCACCGCGATCTCGCCGTACCCCTTGTGGGCATGGATCTGCCGCTTGATCGAATGGATGTCTGCGATGGCCGCATAGTCGAGATATTTGCGGAAGACGAAGGGCACGAGCCCTTTGAGGAAGGCCGCGCCCGCCGAAAGGTCGCCGGCAATCGGCTTTGCCTTGATGAAAGCGGCGCGCTCCCAGTTCTGCCCGCGGCTCTCGTAGTAGAGCATGGCCGAATCGAAGGAGATGGCGAGCGGCGTCGCGCCGGGATCTGGGCGCAGGCGCAGGTCCGTGCGAAAGACGTAGCCGTCCGCCGTGCGCTCCTGCATGATGCGGATGAGGCGGCGCACGATCCGCGAGAAGGTCTCGACGGCCTCGCTCGGATCGGCCGCGACATCGGCCATCGGATCGAAGAAGACGACGAGGTCGATATCGGAGGAATAGTTGAGCTCGGCGGCGCCCAGCTTGCCCATGCCGAGCACGATGAGGCCCGATTTCTCGCTCGGATGGGCCGGATCTGGCAGCTTCAGCTTGCCGCTCTCATGCGCCGCAAGGAGGAGATGGTCGATGGCGGCGGAGGTCGCGGCCTCGGCAAGCGCCGTCAGCAGCGCCGTGGTGCGGCGCGCGTCGAAGATGCGGGCAAGGTCGGCAAGCGCGGTGAGGAAGGCGACCTCCCGCTTGGCGACGCGCAGCCGCGTCATCAGCGCGGCCTCCGTCACCTCCCCCTCCTCCGCCCGCCATGCGGCGCGGGCGCGGGCGATCGCCGCCTCGATGGCCGGCAGGATCGGCTCCTCCAGCGCCCGGGCAAGAAGGCCGGGATCGATGCGGGCGGTGTCGCGGAGATACGGCGAAAGCGAGAAGGCCGCGACGATGAAGTCCTTCAGCGGGCCTTCCTCGCCGAGAAGCCGGGCGATGGCGGCGTGGTCCCGGCCCCAGTCCTTGAGGTCGGAAAGGACCGATTTGGCCTCCGTCTGGCTCAGGGGCCGGATCGGGCTGGCCGAAAGATCGGAAAACCGCGTCGCTTCCGTCACGCTCATGATGTCTCCTCGCCGTGTCGGCGAAAAGGTGTATCAGTCCGGAAGCACGGGGAAAACCATCCTCACGGTCAGCCCCCGATTGTTTTCCCGCCCGGGATGGGTGGCATCCAGCTCCAGCCGGCCGTGATGCATTTCCATGACGGCGCCGACGAGGGAGAGGCCGAGGCCCGTGCCGGGCTTGGAGCGGCTGGCATCGAGCCGCACGAAGCGCTTGACCACCTCCTCGCGCTTGTCGTCCGGCACGCCCGGGCCGCTGTCGGCGACGGAAAGGACGACATCGCCACCTCGTCTTGCAAGCGAGACGCGGATTTCCGGCTCGCCGCCGCTGCCCTCGGCATATTTGATCGCGTTGTCGATGAGGTTGCCGAGCGCCTGGCCGACGAGCTCGCGGTTGCCCTTGATCTCGATGCCGTCCGCAATCTCCGTGACGAGGCCGAGGCCGGCATCTTCCGTGACGGGCTCGTAAAGCTCGGCGCTGTCATGGGCGATGCCGCTGATATCGACCGCGCTCATTTCCGCCGGCGCCTGCCCGGCCTCGACGCGGGAGATCATCAGCAGCGCGTTGAAGGTGCGGATGAGCTGGTCGGATTCGCCGATCATCTCCTCCAGCGCCGTGCGGTGCTCGGCAACATCGCCCGCCGCAAGCGCGGCCTCGGCCTTGTTGCGCAGGCGCGTCAGCGGCGTCTTCAGGTCGTGCGCGATGTTGTCGGAGACCTGTTTCAGCCCCTCGTTCAGCTTCTCGATGCGGCCGAGCATGGTGTTGAGCGATTCCGAAAGGCGGTCGAACTCGTCGCCCGAGCCGCTCGTCGGCAGGCGTTGCGAGAGGTCGCCGGCCATGATGCGCTGGCTGGCGTCCGACATACGGTCCATGCGCTTCAGCGCGTTGCGGCCGATGAGATACCAGATGGCGAGCGCCCCGACGCCCATCACGCCGAGCGCCACCATCAGCGCCTGGCGCACGAGGTTGCGGAACGTCTCAGGTTCCCCGAGGTCGCGGCCGACGAGGACGCGCAAGCCGTTGGACAGCACGATCACCTGCGCATAGGCCATGGGGCGGTTGGTGCCGCGCGCCTCCTCCTGGTAGCGCTGGTAGCGGAAGGGCGTGTCCGTCCAGCCTTCCGTATCGAGCACGCCGGGCTGGATGGCGGCGACGTTGCCGGCCAGCACCTCGCCGCTCGGGCTTGCGATGATGTAGAGGTTGGCGCCCGGCTGGCGGGCGCGCCGCTCCAGCGTGCGCAGGAGGCCGTTCATGCCGCTGCTGTCGAAGATGCGCTCGATCTGGCCCGCCTCCTGCGCCACCGCCTCGTGCATCTGCTGCTGCAGCAGCCGTTCCGACATGGAGGAGACGTAGAAGACGAGGAAGGCCGCGCATGCGGCGAAGAGGAGGAGATAGACCGCCGAAAGGCGCACCGCCGTGGTGCGGTAGAGGGCGGTCAGCCGGCCGAGCAATCGCTGCATGGGTTCAGCCCGCCGCCTCGTCCTTCATCATGTAGCCCGCCCCGCGCACGGTGCGCAGCAGCGGCTGGTCGAAGTCCTTCTCGATCTTCGAGCGCAGCCGCGAGACATGGACGTCGATGACGTTGGTCTGCGGGTCGAAATGATAGTCCCAGACGTTTTCGAGCAGCATGGTGCGCGTCACCACCTGCCCTGCATTCTTCATGAGATATTCGAGCAGGCGGAATTCGCGCGGCTGGAGGAGGATTTCCTTTCCGGCGCGCTTGACGGTGTGGGAAAGACGGTCGAGCTCGAGGTCCCCGACCCGGTAGACCATGTCCTGCTCGGGCGTGCCCTTGCGCCGGCCGAGCACCTCGATGCGGGCGAGAAGCTCGCTAAAGGCGTAGGGCTTGGGAAGATAATCGTCGCCGCCGGCGCGAAGGCCGGTCACGCGGTCGTCCACCTGGCCGAGGGCGGAGAGGATGAGGACGGGCGTGTGGATGTTGCGCCGGCGCAGCTCGGTGATCAGCGACAGGCCGTCGCGGCGCGGCAGCATGCGGTCGATGACCAACACGTCGTAGCTGTTCTCGGTGGCAAGGAACAGGCCGCTTTCGCCGTCGCTCGCATGGTCGAGCACGATGCCCGCCTCGCGGAAAGCCTTCGACAGATAGGCCGCCGCCTCCAGATCGTCTTCAACAATCAATATCTTCATGGCTTCAACCCTAGCGCATGATGCCCCGAGTCGGAACGGGACCGTTTTAAAGGGCGAACCTGCCCCTCACCTGCCTGCCGGCATCCTCTCCCCGCAGGCGGGGCGAGGAAGGAAAGCCTCGCCGTTTTTCCCCTTCTCCCCGCCTGCGGGGAGAAGGTCCCGGCAGGGGGATGAGGGGCAGGCCTGATACGGCAACGCCGCGAAACCTTCCGGTCCCGCGGCGCCGCACGCAGTCATCGAACCGATCAGCCCTGGTCGATCGGCAGCGCCAGGAAGCGGCTGCCGTCCTTGGTCTCGATCTGGAACAGCGCCTTGGAGCGTCCGTCCTTGCGGGCGCCCTCGATCACCTTCATCACGTCGTCGGCCGACTTGACGGCCTGGTTGTTGACTGAGGTGATGCGGTCGCCTTCCTTGAGGCCGCGGTCGCTGGCGTCGGAGTCCGGATCGACGGAGGAGACCGTCAGGCCGTCGTCGCCGGGCGTCACCGAGATGCCGAGGTCGGCGAGCGCCTGTTCGCTGTTCTCCTCGGCAGGTGCAGCCTCGTCGGTGCTCGTCGAAGCCTGGATCTGCTCGCCGGCAAGCGTGCCGATCTCGACCGGGACGTTCTGGGACTTGCCGTCGCGCCACAGCGTGACGTCGACCTTCGTGCCGGGGGCGATGTCGGCGACGCGGCGGGCAAGGTCACGCGGGTCCTTGACCGGCTCGCCGTCGAGCGCCGTGATCACGTCGCCCTTCTTGATGCCGGCCTTGGCGCCGGGAGAATCGGCCTGAGGCTCGACGACGAGGGCACCAGCGGCATCCGCAAGGCCGAGCGAGTCGGCGATGTCGCGGCTCACCGGCTGGATCTGCACGCCGAGCCAGCCGCGATCCACCTTGCCGTCCTTCATCAGGTCGGCGACGACGCCCTTGGCGACGGATGCGGGGATGGCGAAGGCGATGCCGACATTGCCGCCCGAC
This sequence comes from Shinella fusca, assembly GCF_014203155.1. GTDB lineage: Bacteria > Pseudomonadota > Alphaproteobacteria > Rhizobiales > Rhizobiaceae > Shinella > Shinella fusca. Next base: position 14,437 of record NZ_JACHIK010000027.1, on the reverse strand, counting down.
GGCGAGAAGATCGCGGTGTTGATGCCGACGACCTGGCCGTTGAGGTTGAAGGTCGGGCCGCCCGAATTGCCGCGGTTCACGGCGGCGTCCACCTGGAGGTAGTCGTCATAGGGGCCGGAGCCGATGTCGCGGCCGCGGGCCGAGATGATGCCGGCCGTCACCGTGCCGCCGAGGCCGAACGGGTTGCCGACGGCCACGACCCAGTCGCCGACGCGGATCTGGCTGTCGTCGGCAAAGCTCACATAGGTGAACTTGCGCTTGTCCTTCTCGTCGACCTTCAGGACCGCGAGGTCCGTGCGGGTATCCTTGCCGACGAGCTTGGCGTCGAGCTCGGTGCCGTCATTCATGACGACGGTGAAGGCCGCGCCGTCCTTGACGACGTGGTTGTTGGTGACGATGTAGCCGTCCTCGGAGATGAAGAAGCCGGAGCCCTGCGCGGTCGGGCGCAGATGCGGCTTGTGGCCGGGCCCGCGGCGATCGCCGAAGCGGCGATCCGGGCCGCGGTCGCCGTGCGGATCGTCCTGGCCGCCGAATTCACGGAAGAAGCGCTTCAGCGGGTGGTCGTCGGGAAGCTCGTCGAAGCCGCGGCCGCCGAAGTTGAAGGAGAAATTGCTCTCGTCGTTGGCCGGCTTCACGTCGGACTGGACGCGGACGGAAACGACGGCGGGGGAAACGGCCTGCACGACATCGGCGAAGCTCGCGACCTGCGGAGCCTGGACGGAAACGGGATCGGCGAAACTCTGGCTGATGCGCGCGGGAATGCCGGTGGCCAGCATGACGGCCGCAAGGCCGGCGACCGTGGAGGTCTTCAGCGCGGTCTTGAGGCCCGGACGGAATGCGGAGATCTTTGACATTCTTGCACCTTTTCTCTTGTCTCGTGGCTGCGTTCGGCAGCCGATGGAAAAGAGATAGGCCGGGACACATTACGGTGCACTATCCGCGGCATGAATTTTTCGTAATGTTGGGAAAAACCTAGTCGCCGCGCAGGGCGCGTTCCAGCTCGGCCTTTTCCGTCTCGGAAAGCGGCGTTCCGGTCGGCTTGCCGCCGCGCCGGCGGGCGAAGAGCAGCATGGCCGTCGCCCCGGCGAACGCCAGCACGACCGGCGCGCCCCATAAAAGCAGCGTCTCGCCGCGAAGACGCGGCTTCAAAAGCACGAACTCGCCGTAGCGCGAGACGACATAGTCGATCACCGCCTCGTCGCTGTCGCCGTTCTTCAGCCGCTCGCGCACGAGAAGGCGAAGGTCGCGGGCAAGGTCGGCGTTCGAGTCATCGATGGACTGGTTCTGGCAGACCATGCAGCGAAGCTCGGCCGAAAGCGCCCGTGCACGCGCCTCCAGCGCCGGGTCGGCCAGCACCTCGTCCGGATTGACGGCGAAGGCGGAGGGGAGCGCAGAGAGGAGGAAGACGGCGGCAAGGACGAGGCGGCGCATCATTCGGCCGCCTCCAGCACGGGCTTGACCTTGCGCGCCTTCTGCGGCGCGCCGACGCGCAGCCGCCGGTCGAGGAGCGAGACCGCCCCCCCCGCCATCATGATCAGCGCGCCGATCCAGATGCACAGGATCATCGGCTTCCACCAGACGCGCACGACCATGCCGCCGTCGGCCATCGCGTCGCCGAGCGAGACATAGAGCTGGCTGAGGCCGAAGGTGCGGATGCCGGCCTCCGTCGTCGGCATGCGCCGCGCCATGTAGAGGCGCTTCGACGACCAGATGTCGGTGACGGTGACGCCGCCGCGCATGACGTTGAAGTGGCCGGATTCTTCCGTGTAGTTCGGCCCCTGCCCCTGCCGCATGCCTTCGAAGACGAGCGTATAGCCGCCCGATTCCACCTGCATGCCAGGCTTCATCTCCACGACATGTTCCGTCTGGAAGGCCGTCGCGGCGACGATGCCGATCACCGTCACGCCGATGCCGATATGGGCGAGTGTCGTGCCGAAGGCCGAGCCCGGCAGGCCGATGAGCCGGCGGAAGGCGACATTGCCCTTGACCTTGCCGATCCCGGCGCGAAGCCACAGGTCCGTCACCGCGCCGGCGATCATGTAGAAGCCGATGGCGAGGCCGAAATAGGCGAGCACCGGCCCGCCGCTGTGGATGTAGAGGACGACGGCCGCCAGCACGAGGCCGACGCCGGCGGCCGCGAAGAGCCGCTGGCCGGCCGCGAACACGTCGCCGCGCTTCCAGGCGAGCAGCGGGCCGAACGGCACCGCGAGCAAAAGCGGCAGAATGAGCCCGCCGAAGGTGAGGTTGAAGAAGGGCGGTCCGACGGAGATTTTTTCTCCCGTCAGCGCTTCCAGCACCAGCGGATAGAGCGTGCCGGTCAGCACGGTCGCCGCCGCGGTCGTCAGGATCAGGTTGTTGAGGACGAGCGCGCCCTCGCGCGAGATCGGCGCGAAGAGACCGCCGGCCTTCAGCGTCGCGGCCCGGAAGGCGAAGAGCGAGAGCGCCCCGCCGATGAAGAAGACGAGGATGCCGAGGATGAAGACGCCGCGCGTCGGGTCCGTCGCGAAGGCATGCACCGAGGTCAGCACGCCGGAGCGCACGAGGAAGGTGCCGAGCAGCGACATGGAGAAGGTGAGGATCGCCAGCAGCACGGTCCAGATCTTCAGCGCCTCGCGCTTTTCCATGACGAGCGCGGAGTGGAGGAGCGCCGTGCCGGCAAGCCACGGAATGAACGAGGCGTTCTCCACCGGATCCCAGAACCACCAGCCGCCCCAGCCGAGCTCGTAATAGGCCCAGTAGGAGCCCATGGCGATGCCGGCGGTCAGGAAGCTCCAGGCGGCGAGCGCCCAGGGCCTGACCCAGCGCGCCCAGGCGGCATCGATGCGCCCGTCGATCAGCGCGGCGATGGCGAAGGAGAAACAGACGGAGAAGCCGACATAGCCGAGATAGAGGAGCGGCGGGTGGATGGCGAGGCCGATGTCCTGCAGCACCGGATTGAGGTCCCGCCCCTCGGCCGGAGCCGGTGCAAGGCGCAGGAACGGATTGGAGGTGAGCAGGATGAAGAGCGCGAAGGCGACGGAGATGAGGCCCTGCACCGCCAGCACGTTGGCGCGCAGCCGTTCCGGCAGGTTGGCGCCGAAGGTCGCGACCAGCGCGCTGAAGAAGGACAGGATGAGCAGCCACAGCATCATCGAGCCCTCGTGGTTCCCCCACACGCCCGAGATCTTGTAGATCAGCGGCTTCAGCGAATGCGAGTTCTCCCAGACATTCGCGACCGAGAAGTCGGAGACGACATAGGCGAAGGTCAGCACGGAGAAGGAGAAGAGCACGAGGAAGAAGCCGGCAAGCGCCGCGGCGGGCGCCACGGCCATCAGCGCGCGGTCGCCGCGCGCCGTGCCGATCACCGGCAGCACGAACTGGACGATCACCGTCGCCAGCGCCAGAACGAGGGCATAATGTCCGAGCTCGATGATCATTTGATCGTTTCCTTGCCGGAAAGTTCGACGCCCTGCGCCTTGAGGCGGTCGGCCACGTCCTTGGGCATATAGGTCTCGTCATGCTTGGCGAGTACCGTGTCGGCGACGAAAAGCCCGTCCGTGCCGAAGGCGCCCTCGGCCACCACGCCCTGCCCCTCGCGGAAGAGGTCCGGCAGGATGCCCGTATAGGTCACCGGCACCGTCGCCAGCGTATCGGTCACCGTGAAGGTGATGGTCGAGCCTTCGCCGCGCCTGACCGTGCCGTTCTCCACGAGCCCGCCGAGGCGGATGCGCGTTCCGGGCGCGACATTGGCCTTGGCGAGGTCGCCCGGCACATAGAAATAGGCGATCGACTGGCTGAAGGCGAACATGACGAGCAGCACCGCCGCCACGAGGAAAGCGACGCCGCCGCCGATAACCGCCAGACGTTTCTGCTTGCGTGTCATTGTCCGCTACCCTCGGCCGAAATCGACAGGTCCCGGGCGAGCGCCAGGAGCTGTTTTCCGTTTTCGCTGTCCGCCGGGAAGGTTTTCAGCGCCGTCCTTAGCGCCGCCTGCGCCTTCGGTTTTTGATTTAACACAACATAGGAACGGATGACGCGCATCCATCCCTCGAAATTGTCGGGATTTTCCTCAAGCTTCGCCGCAAGCCCCTCGACCATGCCGGCGATCATCTGCTGGCGGTCGCCGGCCGACATGTCCTCGGCCGCCGCCACGTCGTCGGCGGTCGGGTTGCCGGGCGCGCCGTCCGTCTGCGTGCCGGCCTTTCCGTCGAGCGCCGCGATATGGGTCTCGACGAGCGGCAGCCAGGCGGCGTCCTTCGGCGAATCCTTCACCAGCGCCTCGAAGGCGGCGCGCGCTTCGGGGCGCTTGCCCTCCTGCTCCAGCGCAAGCGCGAGATAGTAGCGGGCGCGTGGATTGTCCGGCTTCAGCTTCAGCGATTCCTCCAGCCGGGCGCGCGCATCCGTCGTCACGATACCGTTCGAGAGCGCGATCAGCGCTTCCGCATAGCCGTCGAGCCGGTCGGTGGTCGGGCCGAGAAGGCGGATCGCCTGCTGGAAGGCGTTCGCCGAATCCTCCATCCGCCCGCTGCGATAGTAGATCGGCGCGAGAAGGTCCCAGCCCTCCCCGTCGTCGGGATTGGCCGCCAGATGGTTCTCGGCCTTCGCAACGAGGATGCTGATATCGCTGCCCGGATGGGCGAGGCGCTCGGCGAGCGGCTGGGCCGGAAGGCCCGGCTGGCCGGTCGCGAGATAGAGACAGAGGCCGATGGCCGGCAGCGCGACGATGATGAAGGCCTGCGCCAGCCGGTTGCGCCGTGCCGGCGCGTCGCGGCGGCTTTTCTCCGCCTTCGTCGCCGTGATCAGCCGGCGCGCGACCTCCGCGCGGGCAAGCTCGGCCTCGCCGGCGGCGATGAGCCCGGTCGCCTCGTCGCGCTTCAGCTCCTCGAGCTGGTCGCGGTAGACCTCGACGTCATGGCCGGTGTCGTCCGCCGCCGCCCCGGGGCGCCGCAGAAGAGGAAGAAGCAGGATGGCGGCGACGGCCGCCGTCAGGAAGGCGACGAGAATCCAGAACAGCATGACCGTTCAAATACTGGAAGCGCAGGACGTTTCCAATTCCCAAGGGAACAATGACGCAAAATTGAGGCGTTTCGCCGCAACGGCCCGCGATTGTCAGGAAAGCGGCGTCCACGCACCGTCCGCATTGCGGCAGGCCGCCCCGCGCGTCGTCGTCTCGCGGCCGGAGACGGTCAGCGTATGGCTGTACTGCCGGCAGTTCTGCGAACCGACCTGGTAGGGCGCCGCCGCCACGACCGAGCCGCTGACGCCGCTGCCCTGCCAGGTGACGGGCTGGCCGCCGGGGGCTGCCTCCAGCGCGCGGTACTCCGCTTCGAGCGCGCGCTGCGTATCCGCCTTGGAAAGCTGGGCGGCCGCATTGCGGCTGACGAGCCCGCCCTGCAAGGCCGTGATATAGACCGCCGGCCCCTCGGGCTTCCTGGAAAGAAGGCCGCCACCGCCCGCCGGGCCGCTGCCCGACGTCGTTGCGCATCCCGAAACCGAAACTGCCAGAAGGAGGGGGAAAAAGGCGCCGCGCAAACCCGTCTTCATCCGCTGGGACCGTCTCTCTCATGCCGGGGCGGACAGGCCGCGCCGTGGTTCCGTCATCCCGCGGTCCTCATTCCCGCGGGCCTTATCCTTTTTGCATTGTCCGCCGCCTCAGGCAACATCCTTTGTGACGGCGGGCAGGACGAGGCGCGCCATCAGCCCGCCGCCGGCCCCCCGGGAAAGCCCGAAGGTCCCCTGGTATTCGGAGGCGATCTCGCTGACGATGGAAAGGCCGAGGCCCGTGCCGGGCTTGCTCTCGTCGAGCCGCTTGCCCCGCTTCATCGCCTCGCCGATCTCCTCCGGCTCAAGGCCCGGCCCGTCGTCCTCCACCTCGATGACGATCCAGCCCTTGCGCGCATCGTCGCTGCCGCGCGTGTCGGCGGGCGCGGCGAAGGCGCGGGTCGTGACGGTCGTGCGGGCATGGCGGGCGGCGTTTTCGAGGAGGTTGCCGACGGTCTCCTCGATATCCTGCTGCTCCATCGCCAGCACCAGCCCGGGCGGATCGACGCTCAGCGGAAACTGCTTGTCGGCGTTCAGCCGCCGCATCACCCGCACCAGCCGCTCCAGCACCGGCTGCGTCTCGGTGCGGGCAAGCACGGATTCGCGCTGGGCGGCGATGCGCGCGCGGTTGAGGTAGGATTGCACCTGGCTCTGCATCGCCTCGGCCTGCGTCTTCACGAGCTCGCCCTGCGGGGCGGATATGAGGCGCGATTCGTTGAGCAGCACGGCGATCGGCGTCTTCAGCGAATGGGCAAGGTTGCCGACCTGCATGCGCGCGCGCTCGACGATGCGGCGGTTGCTGTCGATCAATGCATTCACTTCGCTCGCCAAAGGCAGGATTTCCCTCGGGAAATCGCCGTCGAGCTGTTCGCTCTCCCCCGCCCGGATCTTCTCCAGCGCCTTGCGCGCCCGGTCGAGCGGCTTGAGGCCGATGAGGATCGCCGCCGCGTTGAGCAGCAGGCTGCCGAAGCCGAAGCCGGCGAGCGCGAGATAGAGGCTGCCGGAAAAGTCCTTGATGTCCGCCTCCAGCACGTCCCGGTTGCCGACGACGCGGAAGCGCGCCGTGCGGCCCTCGTCGTCGAGCACCACTTCCGTCTCGCCGACCTCCACCTCGTTGCCGAAGGAATCGACGGTCGTGTAGAAGCGCTCGTAGCGCGTGTCGAAGGGAATGCTGTCCGTGTCGGGAATGGGAATGCTGCCGCTGCCGAGCGAGGAGGAGGTCAGCGCCTCGCCCTCCAGCGCCCCGCCGATGGGCTCGACGATCCAGTACCAGCCCGATTGCGGCTGGAAGAAGCGCAGGTCCCCGAGCTGCGGCGTGCCGGCAAGCCGGGTGTTTTCGCCCGCCGAAACCGAGTTGATGACGTTGTAGAGCTGCGCGCGCAAAAGATCGCGGAAACTCTTCTCCGCGCTCTGCCGGTAGAGCGTCGAGATGACGACGGCGATGACGACGAGCGCCACCGCGGCCCAGAGGGAGGCGAGGAAGAGGACGCGGAAGGTGAGCGAGCGGGAGCGCCTGGCCTTATTTTCCATTGGCCGGCGCTTGCATCCGGTAGCCGAGGCCGCGCACGGTCTCGATCAGGTCGACGCCGATCTTCTTGCGCAGGCGCCCGACGAAGACCTCGATGGTGTTGGAATCGCGGTCGAAATCCTGGTCGTACATGTGCTCGACCAGCTCGGTGCGCGAGACCACCTCGCCCATGTGGTGCATGAGATAGGAGAGAAGGCGATATTCGTGGGAGGTGAGCTTCAGCGTCTCGCCGTTGACGGTCGCCTTGGAGCCCTTGGTGTCGAGCCGCACCGGCCCGCAGACGATGTCGGGGCTCGCATGGCCGGCCGCCCGGCGGATGAGCGCCCTTATGCGCGCCAGCACCTCCTCGACATGGAAGGGCTTTGCCACATAGTCGTCGGCCCCGGCGTCGATGCCGGCCACCTTGTCGCTCCAGCGGTCGCGCGCCGTCAGGATCAGCACGGGCATGCCCTTGCCGTCGGCGCGCCATTTTTCGAGAACGGTGATGCCGTCCATTTCCGGAAGGCCGATATCGAGGATGATGGCGTCATAGGGCTCGGTGTCGCCGAGATAGTGACCTTCCTCGCCATCGAGGGCCTGGTCCACCACGTAGCCGGCTTCCTTCAGGGCCTCGCTGAGCTGACGGTTCAGGTTGACGTCGTCCTCGACCACCAGAATGCGCATTCGCCCTCTTCCTATCCCCTGTTACACGCCTTGCCCTGCGGCCTTACATCGGTACGCGAACGGTCACCTTGCGCGGCCGCGCATTGCCGTTGCCGGGCACCAGCACGGTCACCACGCAGCTATCGCCGTCCGGCTTGGCGGAAAGAAGCTCGCCGCCGGTCTGCGCCACCACACGCTGCGCCGCATTGCTGCAATCGCCGCCAACGCGCACGACGCTCCGCGCAGCGCCCATCTCCATGGGGGCCGGAAGCATCAGGCTGGCCGCAAGCGCGGATATGAGAAGTGGCGAGGCCATGAACATACTTTCAGGTGCGGATCACTATGATGCAAGCAATAAACGATCCACGCTGAATGGCAAATGAATGCGGCCGCCGGCCGCCCGAAGAAGGCAGCCGGCGGCCGGATCGTGCATTGAATTCAGGGGATTACGAGGCCCTCCGCACAGTCCGATTCAAGGATGCGGCCCTCACATCACCCGGTGGCGCGCCGAAATCCGCCCGAAAAGGGCGACGAGGCCGCCGACGGTGCCCACCGCCGCGACGATGAGGTCGGCAAGGTCGCCCTCATCGCCCGCGGACATCTCGAAGCCCGCCACCTTGGCGAGCGAAGCGAGGATGGCGATGAGGGCGCCCCAGACGGTGCGGGACTGATACCAGGCTTTCATGTCGGTCATCGGCTTTCCTTTCCTAGAGCGGGAGAATGGCCTGCGCCGGCAGGCCGAGCGGGATCGCCCGGCCGAGCTGGCGCACGCGGATGGCAAGGCTCGTCTGCGGCGCGCCGAAATCGGCAAGCTCCTCGGCGGCCGCATAGAGATGGGAGGGCGCGGCGGTCTCGACCGTGCGCACCGCCGTCGCGCCCGAGAGGATTTCCAGGCGGTAGGCTTCGTTCGGCTCGTCGAGCGGGATCTCCGTGGCGAGCCAGCTGTCCGAATCGATCCGGCCGCGGCGGATCCATGTGAGGAGGATCGCCCCGCCCGCCCCGCGCCGGGCGCGCAGATGCACCGGCGAGAGCGGCGTCAGCGCCCGCTCCCCGCCGGCAAAGGCGAAGGGACCGGCCTGCCCCGGCGGCGTTCCGATGGCGTCGACGAGCCAGTTGGATTGCCGTCCCACCTCCTCCACGTCGAGCCCCAGCGGGCGCACGGCATCGTCGAGCAGCACCGCCGTCTCGCCGACGGCATGCCCCGCGGCCATCGCATCCTCCGTGCCGCAAAGCGCGCGCAGCAGGTCGGAAAGCCGCCAGCGCCCCGGCGCGATCTCGCTCGCCTCCCGGAAGCCGACGATCTCGAAGGCGCCGTTTGCGGCAAGGACCGCGATGCGGTTCGCCCCGTTCAGCACCGCCAGCGTGTCGACCGAGGCGAGCCCGCCGGCCGGAAGGTCGATTACCAGCGGCCGGTTCACGTCGAAGCGCGCGACGACGCCCGGCTCCAGCGCTTCCGCAAGCGTGCCGATGCGCGCCGGCCGGTCGAGCCGGGTGCGCACGCGATACCCCTCGCTGCTGTCCGAACTGGAGACGACCATGGCGCGCCAGGGCTGTGCATAGGCCGCGACGCGCGCAAAATCCTGCGGGCCGCCCGAGCCCAGCACCGGCAGGTCGAGGAAGACGACCTCCGGCGCGAAGGCATCGCCCGGCCCCGCCCCGTTGACCGGCTGCTTTTCCTCGCCGTCCGGGGCCGGCGCGCCGCTGTCGCCCGCCGCGATGGCGCGCGCCTCCACCTCGCGCATCAGCCCGTCCGTGATCTGCGTGATGAGGAAGCGCCCCGCCGGCCCGTCCTTCAGGCGCACCACGTCGCCGGGTGTGAAGGAAAGCGCGGTCGGCGGCAGGCGGAAGGTGACACGCCGCTGGCCGGAACGGTTGTCGCGCAGCGCCGTCTCGACGCTCGCCGCCGCGGCCCCCGCATGCAGCACCGCCGGAAGCGAAAGGCGCAGCACCCGGTCCGTGTCGCCGGCCATGCGGCGCGAGCGGGCGGTCACATGCGCATAGGCGTCCGTATCGTCGAAATGATCGAGGATCGCTTCGCCGGCAAGATCGCTGATATGCGCGCGGGTCTCCTCGAAGAGCGTCTCGTCCGGCCGCTCGGCGAGCACGTCGAGCGTTGCCGGCGGCAGCGCCGATTTCAACCGCGAGCGGAAGTGGATCCTGCCGTCCGCCTCCAGCGCGTCGATCTGGAAGGCCTGCATGATCGGCTCGATCAGCCCGCGCGCCGAGGCCTGTTCGGCCTGCACGAAGCCCGGCAGGTCGCCGGCAACGCCCGAGACGTCGAAATCGGTGAAACCGTGGTCGGTGAGGATGGCGGCGATGACGTCCGCCGCCGTGCCCGCGCCGAGCCGGCCGGTCAGCCAGTGCCCGCGCTGCCAGTTGCCGCCGTCCGCCCAGAGGCCGGCATTCTCCGGGAAGGCCGGATAGGGCCGCGCGTCCCAGGTCCACAGGAAGATGCGGCCGGGATCGACCATGCCCGGCTCCGGCCCGTCGCCCTGCCACCAGGCATGATGGGCGTCGAGGAAGCGCCGCTGCACGCCGTCGCTGCGCGCCCCGCCGGAATGATAGGGCAGCGCATTCTCCGCGCTCTTCGGGTCGACGAAGACGTTCGGCTGGTTCGCGCCCTTGTCGACCGCCGGGCAGCCGAGCTCGGTGAACCAGATCGGCTTGGAGCGCGGCACCCAGGCGGTCGGCGCGGAAAGCTCCGCCCCGCCCGGCGCCCGCTCGTAATGCGGCTTCGTCCACCAGTTCCGAAGGTCCTTGTAGCGGAACACCCAGGGCTTTCCCGCCGCCCCGTCGGCAATCGGCGTGCGGATGCGCGCCTGCCGGTCGGCCGCGCTCGCATAGTACCAGTCGAAGCCCTCCCCGCCCGTAATGAGGCCGCGCATCGCCGCCGCGTCCTCCGGATGGCGGAAGCCGTCCGGATTGCCGGAGACGATATCGTCGTCCTGCCAGTCGGAGAGCGGCATGTAGTTGTCGATGCCGACGGCCGAGATGGCGGAGGAGGCCCAGAGCGGGTCGAGATGGTAGCGCACCTCGCCGCTGCCGTCCGCCGGCTGGAAGCCGAAATACTCGCTCCAGTCCGCCGCATAGGTGATCTTCGTGCCGGGCCTGAGGATCGCCCTTACATCGGCCGCGAGCGTGACGAGCCCGTCGACGAAGGGAAACGTCCCCGCCCCGTCGCGCAGCCACGTCAGCCCGCGCATCTCCGAGCCGATGAGGAAGCCGTCGACCCCGCCGGCCGCCTCGGCGAGCAGCGCATAATGCAGGATCAGCCGGCGGAACCCGTTGTCGCCCGAGGGCCCGTTGACGGTCTCGCCGGAAACGGTGAACTGGCTCCTCTGCGCGCTGCCGAGGAAAGCCTGGACCTGCGTGCGCGCCGCGCTCGTCCCGTCGGCGCTTGCCGGATGGCAGGTGATGCGCCCGCGCCAGGGATAGGCCGCCTGCCGCGTGCCGCCATAGGGGTCGGGCAGGCCGTTGCCCGCCGGCACGTCCATCAGCAGGAAGGGATAGAGATAGACCTCGATGCCGCGGGCCTTGAGGTTCCTGATGGCCGCGATCACGCTGTCGTCGGAAGGCGTGCCGCCATAGGCGGGCTTGCCGTTGCTGCGGCTCACCACATGGGCGCCGCCGCGCGCGATGCCCGAGACGCGCCACGGCCGGCTCTCGACGCCGCGCGCGGCGGTCTCCACGCCCGGCAGGACGCGGCAGGCGCCGGCCCGAAGGTCCGTGCCGAACCAGCCGACGACGAGCCCGACGCGTTCGAGATTGGGGCAGAGGCGCTGCAGTTCGCCGATCGAGGCCTGCCAGTCGGTCGCCGCCACCAGCATGTTGCGGTTGGTGTTGCGCGCCGAGCCCGAGCCGAGCCGTTCCGTGACCAGCCGCGGATCGTAGCCGTGCTCGCTGGAGCCCGGAATGACGGTGACGGCGCGGATGGCGCCTTCCAGCGTGCCGACCGGCCGCACCACCTCGAACTGCAGCACGGGGATGCGGTTGCCGTAGGTGTCGAGCGGCAGGTGCTCGAAGACGACATAGGCAAGCCCGCGATAGGCCGGTGTCCTTCCCGCCCCCTGCTTGGCCTCGATCAGCGGATCGGGCGCCTGCGTGCGCGTGCCGCGGTAGATGCGCATCTCGACGGCGGTAAGGTCCATCTCGCGCCCGTCCGCCCACACCCGCCGGATCGAGGCGATGGGCCCGTCGCAGACCCCGACCGCGACATTGGCATAGTAGCGGTAGGTCTCCACGCGCGGGCCCCGCCCCTTGCCGCCGCGCCGCTCGACGGTCACCTCCTCCTCGAAGCGCGTCGCCCAGATCAGCGTGCCGCCGACCCGCGCCGTGCCGTAGACGCGGCTTATCGCCGTGCCCTCCTCGGCGCCCGGCACGCGCCCGTCGGTCAGCCGCGCCCCGGAGATCGTCTGCGTGCCGCTGATCAGCGAGCGGTCGACGATGGAGCCGGCAAGCGCCCCGACGGCCCGGCCGACGATCGCGCCGACGGGACCGAACACGCCGCCGAGCGCAGCGCCCGCAGCCTGGAAGAGAAGTGTCGCCATGGATCAGGAAAGCTCCGGAAAACGGAAGACGCCGGCGATGCGCCGGCGCCAGCAGGGCACGAGCGGCGATTCGATTACCGCCGCCTGCTCGTAGGCATGGATGAAACGCCCGTCCGGCGCGGCGATGCCGGCGTGCTTGGCCGCGACATCCTCCCGCCAGCGGAAGATCAGAAGATCGCCCGGCCGCATTTCCGCGACCGCCAGCGCCGGCCCGCAGTGGCGCAGGGCAGCCTCAAGCAGCCGCTCCTCGCCTGCCCGCTCCGCCCAGTCCGCCGCATAGGGCGCCGGCACCTCCGGCTCCGCCCCGTAAAGCTCCCGCCACACACCGCGCACCAGCCCCAGGCAATCGCAGCCGACGCCCTTCAGCGAGGCCTGATGCCGGTACGGCGTGCCGATGAAGCTGCGCGCGACGGCAAGGACGCGTTCGCCGGTCGTTGTCCGCGGCCCCTCACCCATAAAGCGGCCTCCCGTCGTGCACGGTCTCCCCGTCGGCATAGCCGTAGCTGAAATCGCTACCCGGCATGTGCGGAAACCCTTGGAAATTCAGTCCGTTGGCGAACTTCGAGCGACAGGTGGAGAAGCGCTTGTCGCAGCCCGCCGTCACCTCCAGCGTGTCGCCGGCGGCAATCCCCGCGGCCATCGGCAGCCACAGCGCCAGTTCGTCCGCCCCGTCCGCCCTGCGATGGTCCTCGATATCGGCCGAAAGCCCCGCCGCCGCGCCGCTCGAAAAGGCGATCACGCCATAGCGGAAAAAGCGCTCGGCAAAGCCGGAAAGCCCGCTCACCGAAAGATGCATGTCGTCCCGCACCGCCGTCACCGTCGCCGTGGCGCGGAAGGCGGCGAGGTTCACCCGGCAGCGCCCGTCCCCCAGCACGGCATCGCACTGGCGCCCGTAGATGCGCCCGCGCACCTGGTCGAGCCGGTGCGTCAGCCGCCGCAACTCGGCGCGGAACTGTCCGCCCTCGCGCCGCACCTCGCCAAGCTCGGCCGTGCGCAGCAGGAGCCGCTCGGCCGGATCCTGCCAGTTGACCGTATAGACCTCGACCTTCGCCCCGTCGTAGCGCCCGGCCGAAAGATCCTCGGCGCGGATCGCCTCGGCGGAAAAGCCGCCGGAAAGATCGCCGCCCTCCGCCGAAAGCCCGTTGCCGTCCTCGCTCTCGCTCGCGGAAAAACCGCTCGCCGCAAGGAAGGCGAGGCCGTCGAAGGCAAGGTCGCGGTCGTGGTCGGTAAACCCCATCGCCACGCCGTCGCGCCGCGTCACCTTCCAGCAATGGCAGAGCGTCGTCGCCTCGCCGTCGAGATGGGCCTGGAGCCCTTCCGGGATCGTCCTCATGGCCGCACCTCCACCAGCGGAATGGACGGGATGCGCCCCGCATCGAACTGGGCAAGGTCGATATCGATGCGGTCCGTGTCGAAGCGCACCGGCACGTCGAATTCGAAGCCGGCCCGCACCGCGCCCGAAGCCGGAACCTTGCCCGCCACGAAGGTGACGGTCCCCGTCGCCGCATCGACGGTATAATCCGCCGCCGGCACGAGGCTCCCCGCCACCGAGACGACGACGCTGCCGGCCACCGGCTTTTCGATCAGCCGCACCGTCTCCCCGCCCGCATCCGCATAGCGCTTGACGAGCCGGAAGGCCGCCGTCTCGCCGTCGCCGTTGCCGAGAAGCTGGTCGGTCGCGGAAACCGCCGTGCCGGGCGCGCACGATTTATGGTCCACCGGATCGCGGAAGCGGAACCCGAAGAACTGCCCCGCCCGCGCCTCGAAGAAGGCGAGCACGGCATAGAGATCGTCGAGCGAGCGCACGCCCGAGCCCGCATCGTAGCGCCGCCGGGCATCCTGCCAGCGGCGGTTGCGGTTCTCCCGCCCGTTGGAAAGACTGACGATATCCGTCCGCCGCACCGGCCCCCCGCTGGTGCCAAGCGCGACGCGCAGCGGAAACCGCACCTCATGAAATCCTGCCATCCGATGTCTCCGTAAAAATATGCCGCCCCCGCCCCTCATCCCCCTGCCGGGACCTTCTCCCCGCAAGCGGGGAGAAGGAGGAGAAGGCAAGGCCTTCCCGAACGATGGTCGCTGGTGATGCAGGAAACCCGCGCAGCCTGCCCCTTCGCCCCGCTTGCGGGGAGAGCGACTGTCTTTGTGGTCAAGCGTTTTTCCATGGTTTACCGTCGCGGATGATTGCGTTGAGGATGGTGAG
>NZ_JACHIK010000026.1 GCF_014203155.1 Shinella fusca | reverse complement strand
ATCATGCGAAAACTCATCGTCCTCGCCAATGCACTGCTCAGCAAAGGCAGAAAATGGGTCCCATCCCTACCTTGACCAACACGGATACTCTAGCGACAATCATGCGGGTACGCGTTGCAATACGCCGCCATCAGCCAGGAAAATGCGAAGCGATGGTGGGCCGTCATAAGCCACTTGAAAGGAATCGAGCCGACGACGCTTCATTTCGAACATCGCTTGTCAAGCTCGACATGTTCGCAAAAGATGAGGCATTAACTCACGCGGAATGATAAGTTCACGCTAGGTGTCAAGCGCACTTTTGAGGTCGTGCAGCCCTACCATCAGCATCATCGGGTCTTTCGGAGAAGGAAGGAAGCCGACGGCCTCATAGAAAGCTCGCGCCGCATCTGAAATCGCATGCACCAGCACGCCACGGATACCAAGTATTTCGGCGGCATTGAGCAGGCGCAGCCCTACATCGCGGACGAGCGCGCGACCGATACCTTGGCCTTGATAGGACTGGTCAATAGCCAGTCGGCCGAGCACGGCAACTGGGATCGGATCCGGCATGTTGCGTCTAAATCGGCCGGGTGCTTCCGGCGGCTTCACCGCACCCGAGGCAAGCGCGTAGTAGGCAACAACGCGGTTTCCTTCGCAAACCACGAAGGTGCGCGACGCGCCACTTACCTGATTTACACGGGCTCGCCGACGCAACCAATCATCCAATTCAGAAACGCCGGAGTCGAATTCAGCCAACTCATGGTGGTCAGCCAAGGGAGCAGGCGCAGTTATGGTCACGCCTTGTCCCACGGCGCTTTGGTCGACATGGTGCGTTTCAAGCGCTCATTGATCTGCGTAGGCGCATCGAGGCGGGCAAGGTACTCGGCATAGACCTCGGGACTGACAGTGAAGATGGTACGATCGAGCAGCACTTCTTCAGCCCGTCGTTCAGACGCCTCCAACATGAAGTCCGTGCGCGTTTTGCCGAGCAACTCAGCCGCGCGGTCAATCAAATTGCGCGTCGCTGGCTTAATCCGCATATTTAGTGGAACGCTTGCGTCCATACTCTTACTCGTGTGTGACATCGACATGAGAAACTCCAACGTGGCCACTTCATATAACGTAACGACACCATCATTACAATTACCGTAATGATGGTGTCGTTACAAATATCACGCAACGCGTCACCGGTGGCTGTTAAGCTCTCGAACGGATCCGAACCCGCAGCTTAGGCAAGGTCGCTTCGTTCAGCAACAGGTTTCCGCTCCACGTAAACGATGGCGATGCATACAGGCAGGGACTCTTGACGCAGCTTTCGTGGATTGTATCGCGTAAATAGCCCGTGCAAGTTCCGGATTCTGGACCATGCCGGCCGCCTCCTCTGGATCGAACCAGCCGCGCATTCGCTGCGCCCGCTCAGGCCAGTTCGTCAGCGTGCCGCGTACGCGCAGGCCGAACAACGTCACGTGGCAATACTGTAGCAACCCGCCGGCCGCCTCCCTAACATAGCGATAGCGCGCCAGAGGGTGCGTGAGGATATCGCCGATCACGCCGGCCTCCACGAAAGCGTCCATCGCCGCCGAAAGATAGGGCGGCCTGTCTTTCCGGAGCGATCCCTTCGGCACGATCCAGCGCCCGCGCCCCCGCGACGTCACGAGCAGCACACGCATGCCGCCAAGCCGGTCCTTCCTCCAGGGTATCACGCCATATTGCTGCAACAGGCCCTCGGCGGGCACGCCGACACCCTGCTCCCTCACCGCGCCCATCATGGCCGTTCTCCCACAGGGCCGGCCCGGCGCGCCGATCGGTCATTCCTGCGCGGGAGCGGCAGGTCGGCGTGGCCGACACTCAGCCGCTTGCACCACGGGCAGCGACGGGCTGCGCGCGGCAGGGGGCGGTTGCAGGAAATGCAGAACCGCATGGAAAGGGAATGTCTCATGGATACGCTCCATCTGCGCGGCGTAACGGCACCGCTGGAATGAACCGCGATCTTCAAAATTCCCGGAGCAGGCTATGTGCGGCGATCAAGAACTGGGAAAACGCCGCTCCGGGACGAAGCACGTGCTTCGCCGGCAAGCCTCGAGACCCTGATGAACGTTTCCATGCACATGCCAGCAATGTGGTGTCACCCGCGGGGCAAAGCAAGATGCGCCGATTTTTTCTTTTTTTTCAGTTATTTGACTTTCTCTTCCCGGTGGCCGATAGAGGCCCCATGAACACGCATCGCGCCGGTCACAGGCCCAGGCCACGTCTGCTCACGGGCTCCTGACCCTGGCCGGTCCTCCCTCTCGGGTGGCCGTCCAGGGAACCCTTCCGCCCGCCTGTCCCAATATGTCCATGCAAGCCCGTTCCGGCGCCTCTTCCCAGGCGCGGAGCATCTGCCCGCAGGAGACCGGACCGGCACGCATCGGATGCTTGTCGGAGAGCGCATTGGACAATCACGCACCGTTTCTCGCCATGGACATATCCCTGGCTGCCATCGTGCCGCACAAGGAAGCGGCAATCGCCCTTGCGGCCGACCGGCTCGCGGAGAAAGCCGGCATGGCCTATGAGGACGTCAAAACCGCGCTCATGGGCCGGGGAGCATTGCGCTCCACCGCCCTCGGCCGGGGCGTTGCCATGCCGCACGCGATGGCACGGGCGTGCTCTCGTCCTGCCTGCGCGCTCATCGGCCTGGCAACGCCGGTCGAGTTCGGCGCGCCGGACAGCATCGACGTCGACGTGGTACTTGCGCTGATCTGGCCCCAAAGCAGGATCGCGGATTTCATACGGCTCTCCTCGCTGACCAGCCGGATTCTGCTCGATCCAGTCGTCGTGGATGCCGTCAGGAGCGCGATCGGCCCCGATCGCATTCGCAACCTTTTCCGTGCCCGCAGCCGCGCGTTCCGCTCCACCAATCCGTCTTGCGCCCATACGGCAGGCCATGTCGACGGGTTGCCGCGCCTTTGAGCGGCGGCACCCCGGAAAGACTTTCGGCTCCGATGCGTTCCCCTGTCGAGAGCACGGTGATGCGCTTCATCAACCAAAATCCGGCCATTTCCGGCCGTGCGGTTTCGGATGCGACGATGCTATCTTCGAGCAATCTGGCGAGGATCTTGCGCGGGCTTGAAGAGAAGGGACTTATCCGGCGAGAGAGCGACCTTAAGGACGCCAGGGCTGTCCGTCTTTATCTGACGGATTTAGCTCACGCCAATCTGAAATTTTTGCGGAATTCATGGAGCAGAATGCTGGATGGCCTCATCGAGGATGAGGGGGCTATTGATCTGGTCAACGGTGTCCTGCGACGAGTGGACGAGGGATTGCTTGCTCGCCGCAAGGGTCAGACTTCGACCGACGGGAGATCAGAGCCATCGGTGGAAGGCTGAACTGATTTCCGCGTAATCGATCTTGTCTGATATCAGGCTCGCGGAAGTTTAAAGGGTGATTACACATGACGCTCACGGACTTGAGGGCGTCTAGCATGCGCTCCTAACCGGAAACATGTGTTCGCCGTAGTGGTGAAGCCTGGTGTGATGCCGGCGGTACAACCAACGCACCTTCAAAGGCTCATCATATTGATCGTGATGGGCATCGACCGCTTCGATCCCACAGACCTTACATGTTTGCTTTTCCAGTGCGCCGGCCTGCACAGCGAGGTGATTTACCTGGATTCGAGCGACGCCAATTGGCCTGGCGCGTATCCGTCTTCAACATCCCTTCAATCCACCTTTATAATCCAGCGTCCGTCTCTCCGATCTCGTCGCTACCGATCTTCGCTACGCCGCCGTAGGTAAGGGTGAGACCTTGATGTCACGCTCGTGTGCCCTCACCTGCGCGAGGTCATAGGCCCCCTGCATCCGCATGATCGTTTCCGCTCGCAATCCGAAGGCTTTCTCGAAACGGATCGCCATTTCCGCCGACAGCGCGGTATGGCCGTTCAGAACATTGCTCAGGTTCTGTCGGGAAACGCCGAGATGCTCGGCGAGCGCCTTCACATTGACGCCACGCGGCTCCACGATCTGACGCTTGAGCCAAGGGCCTGGATGAACGTGGATCGAAGAATGAATCTTAATAGCCATTAGTGATAATCCTCCAAATCAAGATCAGCGATTGTGGCATCATCAGCCAGAGTGAATGTTAGCCGCCAGTTCTTCGTAACTGTCATGGCATAAACGCCCCCGCGATCTCCGGTAAGAGCGTGGAAACCGAAGTTCGGCGGAATGCCAAGCTCGTCGACGCTGGAGGCCGAGACAATAAATGCGATCATGTCGATAACACGATCGGCCTCGATGACACCCTTCACACGGCCCTTCTCGACGAGGCTTCGCAGGGCCTTATGCCTGATGCTCTCGATTTCCATGTGTCGTGTCATAGACGACAAGCAAGGCTCGTGTCAATTGATAATTGACACACAGCACAATCGCCATCCCTCAGGGCGAGCACATGGCTGATGAAGATGATCGAACCGCCGTCGGCCTTAAGCTGCTCGACCAGGGCGAAGAAATGCTGCTTTTCCTCCGGCGTTAGCGTCGCGGTCGGCTCGTCGAGGATGAAGATCCCGGCGTTGTGCTGGACCGCGCAGGCGATCTCGACCATCTGCTTCTTGGCGGCGCCGAGCAAGGAGACGAGCGCCGTCGGCTCGACATGGACGCTCAGAAGAGGCCCTGGCGATTGCTGACCGCATCTCGATCCTGCGCGACGGCGAGTTGGGCGTCACTGACGAGACAAGGAATTTCACCCACGGTCGGATCGTGCAGGCCAAGGTTGGCCGCCAGTTGAAGAACGAACTCTACGGCAAGGTAAACAGGCGCGTCGCCCGGCCTGCCGACAGGAAGGTGCTGGCGCTGGAGAGCCACCGGCATGTTCGGCTTGGTCGCCTGCCGCAAGGAAGGGATGAAGATTGCCGCCGGGTGCTGAAGCGCGGCCTCTTCCATGGCGGCCGGATCAAGCTCAATGGCGAGACCGTGCGCTTCGACGTGCCGCGTAGCGCCATCAACAACCGCATCGCCTATATCACCGGGGACCGCGAGCTCGACGACCTGTTCGACACGATGGGGATTGCCCAGAACATCTTCTACGGCAAGCTGGTGAAACGCGGCGAGGTTGTTTCTACCCTCCACCTAGGACAATGAAAGAAGCACCCTCTCGACTCAAACTCCACGACGGAGCATCCTCCTCCTTGTCGGACTAGGAAGGGTACTGCGTCATGGCTCGGCAGATCGCGCTTTGCGTTGTGATCGGGGTAATTGCCTACGCTTTCTTTTGGATGGCGTGGCAGTGGCTTTGAGAAGCCGGTCCTAAGCCCGGCCCTGGTTTCGGGCAGGCGGGACAGCAGCGCCTTCGGAGTTCGGCGAGGGGATGCGGTTGGCGGTCAGATCAGCAAGATAAGGCTTTTGTTGCTCGATAACGAACATCGACTGGCGGCGGCCCTCAGCCCTGTAGATTGGAGGCGGCCAATGTGGAGACGATGCTCCCGCCCTGCTCTTCAGAACTTTACCCGTACCTGCCAGTGCTCTCCCTTTCCGGCAGAAGGAATCGCAAGTCCTCGCCGGTCGGACTCTGGAACACACGCAGGCCGAATTCCGGGAGGATCGCTAGCAGATGATCGAAGATGTCTGACTGGATGCGCTCGTAGGCAGCCCAGACCGTCGTGTCGGTGAAGCAGTAGATTTCCAGCGGCAGCCCTTCGGGATGCGGCGGAAGCTGGCGCACCATGATCGTCATGCCCCGGTGGACGCCCGGATGATTGCGAAGGTAGTCCTCTACGTAGGCGCGGAACGTGCCGATATTGGTAACGCGGCGGGTGTTGGCGGGAATGCGGCCGCGCTCGCCGAGCCTGCCGTTCCATTCGGCGATCTCTTCCCGCTTGCTCTTGAGATAGCCCCCCAGGCGGTCGAGGCTCGAAAGCCTTTCGGTCTCCTCGCCGTCGAGGAAACGGACGCTGGTCTGATCGAGAAGGAGCGCGCGCTTGATGCGCCGGCCGCCCGATTCCTGCATGCCTCGCCAGTTCTTCACCGGCTCGGTCACGAGCTTGCGGATCGGGATGGTGGTCACGGTCTTGTCGAAATTCTGCACCTTGACGGTGTGAAGGGCGATCTCGACGATATCACCGTCGGCATTCTGGCCGGGCATCTCGATCCAGTCACCGACGCGCACCATATCGGTGGACGAAATCTGGATGCCCGCCACCAGCGACAGCAACGTATCCTGGAAGACCAGAATGAGGACGGCGGCCATCGCGCCAAGGCCGGACAGCAGGATCAGCGGCGAGCGGTCGATCAGCGTCGCAATCATGAGGAGCGCGGCGATGACGTAGACCGCGATCTTGACGACCTGAATATAGCCCTTGATGGGCTTAAGCCGCGCCTCGGGCCGGCGATGATAGATGGTGTCGACGATGTTAAGGGCCGCGCTGACGGCCATGGCGGCCGTCAGGATCATGAAGGCGCTGGAGACGTTGCGGACGACGACGACGACGAAAGCCGGCAGGCCAGGCACGAGTGCTATGCCCGTCGACACCACTAGGGCAGGCATGATGTTTGCCAGCCTCTCGACAAGGCCGTGCCGACGCAGGTCCGGGTCCCGGCCGTAAGCGGTCAAGGACAGCGCACGGTTGAGCACGCGCACCAGCAGCGCCTTAACGACAAAATTGGCGAACAGCGCCATGAAGGCGAGCAGCAAGAGTGCCACTGCAATCGTGAGAACCGGATGTATATCGGTAAAATTCCAGATCATCGTTTATCCTGAAAATCTCGCGGCTCACCGCGCGCGGGAGCGTTGTCCCTTACGGCGCGGCGAGCGGCTGCGCGCCGGTCTCGCGTTCGGGGCTTTTCTCGAAGGGGCCGGAGCCAAGCCCGGTCAGCAGCCAGGACGGGCTGACGGCGAGGATGCCGGCCATCATGACCAGCCGGTTGGCGCGCGGAACGTCGCGGTCGCGCTCCCACGCATTCCAGCTTGCCGAAAGAACGCCGAGTCGGCGGGCGGCATCGGCGGCGGAAAGCCCGCAGGCCTCGCGGGCGGTCGAGATGCGGCCGCCGAGTGTATCGTCGCAATGGGGTGTCGTATCGCTGCAAAGCATCGTTCAGTCTCCAATTCATCGGAATCGAGAAAAGCGCAAACGGCCCGGCCGGGAAGAACCGTTCACGGTGATTGTCGTGGGCCCCTGCCCTATGGCTGCCCGTTGTAGCGGGCCAGCGCCCGGATGACTTGTCGCGCCCTGACGCGCCCGATCTGGCTGCCTGCGTCATCGAGGACGCCCACCCATTCATGCCGGTCGAAACAGGGCAGCACGTCCTCGCAGCGCGCATCGGCCGGCATCGCCACCTCGCAAGGCTCGAATACACCCTTCTCCATGATGGTACGGATATGGATCGCCCGCGCCTTGTTCACATCGCGGACGAACTCCTCGATATGGGCATTGGCCGGGTTGAGCACGATCTCCTCCGGCTTGCCTACCTGTTGGACGGCGCCATCCTTGAGCACGGCAATCCGGTTGCCGATCTTCAGCGCTTCGTCGAAATCGTGGGTGATGAACAAGATGGTCTTGTTCAGCGAGGATTGCAGATCGAGAAGCTGCTCCTGCATGCCCGAGCGGATCAGCGGGTCGAGCGCGGAGAAGGCCTCGTCCATCAAGAGGATGTCGGTGTCCATCGCCAGCGCGCGGGCAAGACCGACACGCTGCTGCTGGCCGCCGGAAAGCTGGCGCGGCCGCGATTTCTCGTAGCCGGAAAGGCCGACGATCCCGATCCAGTGCGCGGCCTTCTCCAGCCGTTCGGCCCTGTTCACGCCACGCGTTTCCAGGCCGTAGGCGACGTTGTCGATGACGGAGCGATGCGGCAGCAGCCCGAACTTCTGGAACACCATGGCGATGCGGTTGCGCCGGAAATCGCCGAGCTGTGCCATCGTCATGTCGAGCACCTTCTCGCCATTGACGACGATCTCGCCCGCCGTTGGCTCGATCAGCCGGTTGACGTGGCGGATCAGCGTCGACTTGCCGGACCCCGAAAGCCCCATGACGACATAGATCTGCCCCCGCTCGATATCGAGCGAGACATTGTCGAGGCCAACCACATGCCCGGTCTTAGCCTGTACGTCGGCCTTGGACTTCCCCTGCCGCAGCAGCGCCAGCGCCGCCTGCGGATCGGGGCCGAAGATCTTGGTGACGCCCCGCATGACGATGGAAAGATCATCTGGACCGGCAGAGAGCGCGGAATTGGAAAGCTGGATATGGTCTGTCATCAGCGGACCTCCCCGACACCGATCCGCTCCTGCAGGCGGCGGCCATAGGCTTGAGTGATGCGATCGAAGACGATGGCAAGCGCGACGATGCCGAGGCCTGCGAACAGCCCGCGGCTGACCTCCAGCCGGCCGATGCCCTGGAGCACCTGGTAGCCAAGTCCGCCAGCGCCGATCATCGAGGCAATGACGACCATGGCGAGCGCCATCATCGTCGTCTGGTTGATGCCGGCAAGGATGGTGGGCAGCGCGAGCGGGATCTGCACCCCGAACAGACGTTGCGTCGATGAGGTGCCGAAGGCGCGGCTCGCCTCCATCACCGCCGGGTCCACGTTGCGCAGGCCGAGATCCGTCAGCCGTATCAGGGGCGGCGAGGCATATACGATGGTCGCAAGCAGCGCCGGTATCTTGCCCGGCCCGAAGATCATCACCGTCGGAATGAGGTAGACGAAGCTCGGCAGGGTCTGCATGAGGTCGAGCACGGGCGTCACCATGTGGCGCGCACGCTCGGAGCGGGACATCCCCACACCGACGGGAATGGAGACGACGATCGCCGTCAAGGTCGCTGCGATCATCAGCGCCGTGGTTATCATCGCGTCGCGCCACAGCTGCATCAGGCCGAGAAAGACCAGCCCCAGGAAGACGACCAGCGGCAGCCGCCAGTTGCGCGTCGCCAAGAAGGCGAGGCCGACGAAGAAGCCGATGAACAGCCACCACGGCGTTGCGATGAGCAACCGCTCGATCCAATTCAGCAGCACCAGTAGCGGATGGGCCGCGGCCTCGAGTTCCCCACCCCAGTTGCGCACAACCCAGCCTAACCCGTCGTCCACAGCGCGCCGAAGCGGCCGCGTGTCGATCAGTTCCGGAAACATCCGTCCCCCTTACGATATGCAATTGGAAAGCCTGCCGGAAGAAAATGCGACCGGGCGGACGGCCCGGTCGCATGCAGGCATGGAAATAGCCGCAGCGGCATCAATCCAGGAAGGCCCGCACCTTCCCGGCAACCGCGTCCGGAACCCACTTCGTCCACACGTCCTGCTCGGTCTTGAGGAAGTTGCGGGCCGTCTCGGCTGCGTCCGCCTTGTTCTCGTCGCCATAGACGAGAAGCGAACTGATCTGGGCATTGCTCAATCCGGCCTTGGCCAGGTAGGCGGCGACGGCCGGCGCTTCCTTCGGCAGCCAGGAGGCCGCGCCGATGATCGCCGGGGAAGACGGATAGGCGGTGACGCCGGGTGGATCGGTGCAATCGGTGTCCGTGTTGCAGGCGTAGACGTCCGGCTTCGCCGGCCCGAGATCGAGCTGAACCGCATCGTATTTACCGAGGATCGAGGTCGGCCCCCAGTAGTAGAACAGGATCGGCTCCTCACGGGTGAAGGCGCGCGCGATCGAGGCGTCGAGCGCACCGCCGGATCCCGGCGAAAACAGGTTCCACCCCTTGCCGGACATGCCGAAGGCTTCATAAAGCGCCGACGTCGACAGCTCGCACGCCCAGCCGGGAGGGCAGGAATACAGCCGCCCCTTGTCGCCGCTCTCCGGGTCCGGGAAAAGATCGGGCCGGGCGATCACCGCTTCGGCGCTCGTCAGTTCGGGATGTTTCTCCTGCACGTAGCGCGGGATGAACCAGCCCTCGACCGTACCGTCGGTGATGGCATCGCCGAGCTTGACGACAATGCCGTCCGCGATGCCTTTCTCCCAGGCCTCCTCGACCGTGCTGGTCCACAGTTCCGGCGCGATTGCGGGCGCGCCGCGCGAAATCATCGAGGCGGAGGTCGGAACGGTGTCGCCCGTCACGATCTCCACCGAGCAGCCGTAGCCGTGCTCCAGGATGATCGCATGGATATGCGCAAGCGCCGCCGCCGATGGCCAGGTCATTTCCGCGATGTCGATCTTCCTCTCGGTCCCGCAAGCGGCAGCGTCCTGCGCATTCGCCATACCGGGCAAGGTGGAAATCATGCCGACGGAAAGAAAGGAAACCCCCATAAGGGTGGCGATAGCACCCGATTTTTCAAGCATATTCAGCCCCATGCACAATTAAATACGCACAAAAGCTAACATTCACATAATATTATGTCAAATCAATGATATACATACAGACAGAACCTAAATTTATCCTCATTTTCCATTTATATCCAAGGAATATTATTTCAATAAATAGTTTTACGCAGTCGAATATAATTCAACAGCGTGAAATTTTTCCCGCAAAAATATCTTTAACATGAGAAAAAAATTCTTTCTACAAGATTGCATGCCGTTGCCGCCGTGCCGACGAATTCCTACAGCTCTAAAAATTCAGAACGAAGAGAACTTCCGAATAAATTTAGGAAACTAAAGATAAAAGTAACAAAATCTCTATAATTCACAGTAATAAAATAATTTATTCTTTAAATATAAAATAACGACTCATGCACAACGCAGCATTTATGCTTTATCCAGCAAGAATTCATCATAGGAAACATTCCCACTCATCCCGCTCATAGATGACTTTCGGCCCCCAGCCCCTCCATTGCCTGCCCTACCCGCACAGGCGGCAGATCTCACCGCGTGCATAGGTGCCAGCGACCTGTTGCCAAATGGGTCTTAACGTGAAGGATCCAGAAGCGCATCGCCTTGCTCAGGCTATCGGCCATGACGGTGATACCGAAACGGCGGGCCAATGTCGCGAAGGTTTTCGGCGATGCCAGAATCCGGGAAATAAGGACGTTTGTCGGCTCTGCGATATACGCACGCCTGAAGGGCTGTCTATCGGGGTCGCCCAGGAACTGGCTTGAGCATTTTGGTCACCCGCGCCGGCCATGGAGTTGGTCAAGCAGCAGGTTCCGAGCGGGCCAGGAAGGAAGCACCATAGAGTGGTACGTTCCGATCTTCGGAAACGAAATGCGCACCCTCGGCGAGCGCCTGCGCCATGAGGAGATGATCGAACGGATCGCGATGGTGAATCGCGAGTCCGGCCAGCGCAATCAAATGGGCATCGGTGATGTCCAGGCGCTGAAAGCCTTCGCCCGGGAGGATGCCAAGAATTTCAGAGATATCCGCATCGAGCTTGCCGATGCGCAGCTTCACGGTGATCTCCCGTAGGGAAACCGCGCTGACAAGAACGTCGTTTGCGGGGTCGCCGATAAGGCTGCGTGAACGCCCGCCCAGTTTCTCGTCGTCATTCAACCACCACAGAAGCGTGTGGGTATCGAGCAGAAGTCTCACGCCCCCTCTTCCATCACCTTCAGGACGTCCGCAGGCAGAGCGTCGAAATCATCGGCAAGCTTGATCTTGCCGCGCAAGGCACCCGGCTTGCGGATTGCGACGTCGGATGAGGGCGGGCCGATCTCGGCAACGATCTTGTGGTGGGACGTCAGGACAAAGCGCTGCCCGTCCTCGACCTGCCGCAGGAAGGATGTCGGGTTGCCGCGAAACTCCCGCACACCGACACGGCGTGGAGACGATGTGTTTTGTCGAGGTCCAGCCATTGCGTCGCTCCATTTCCGAGGAAATGCGTACACATTCCTTCGGAAATGCAAGGGCTGAGCATCGAGCCACATGAAGGAAAACGGCGCTCACGCGCCGTCTCCTTTCAGTTCCCAGACCCTGATGCCGAAGCGGCGGGCCTTGTCGCGAAGGTTTTCGGTGATGCCGGAGCCCGGGAAGATGATGACGCCTGCCGGCATCACGGAGAGCATCTCGTCGTTGCGGCGGAACGGGGCGGCCTTCGCGTGCTTCGACCAATTCGGCTTGAAGGCGACCTGCGTCACGCCGCGGGATTCGGCCCAGCACGCTGCAATGCGTTCAGCGCCCTTCGGCGAGCCGCCGTGTAGCAGCACCATGTCGGCGTGCCTGGCGAGCGCCTTGTCGAGCGCGGCCCAGATCCGCTCGTGATCGTTGTAGTCCAGGCCGCCTGCGAAGGCGATCTTGGTGCCGGCCGGGATCAGAACCTCGGTCTCGACGCGCCGGCGGGCGGAAAGGAAGTCTCTGCTATCGATCACCGCCGCGGTCATGTTGGCGTGATTGACCTTCGAGCCGGTGCGCGGCCGCCATGCCGAGCCGGTCTGCGTTTCGAAGAGGTCGCCGGCGAAATCGCGCATGAACTCGAAGGCGTTGCGACGCTCGAGGAGCGAGATGCCCTCCATGACATGGCGTTCGAGCTCGACGCTCTTCACCTCCGAGCCGTCCTGCTCGCGCTGTCCGTTTCGCTGGGCGTCCTCGTTGCGCTGCAGCTCGCGCTGGATGCGCTCGCCGGCGCGGTGGAAGAGATTGACGGTCGACCAGAGCATGTCTTCGAGATCGGGTTCCAGGCGCGTGTCGCCGAGCATCTCGAACATGGCGTCGAACATCGCGGTCAGCGCGGACTGGACGACCGACTCCGCCGGCAGGGGGCGCGGATCCGGCTCGTCCTGGAAGGGACGATAACCGAAGACCTGCATTTCGTAGATGATGCGGTCGGTCGGGGACGATGCGTGGCGGGGCTCGACAGCGGCGTCGATGGGAAGCAGGACGTTCATGATGGTCTCCGTCGGTTGGGGCCGCGCCTCTCGCGGCCTGACGGCGGTCCCTTCCATCCGGCGGGCGGGCCGGAACCGCGGCGCTTGCGCCGCGGCCCAGCGCAGCGCCGGGCCGCCGGGGACAGGTTTTTTGCTCCGCGAGGAGCGCCGGCGGAGCCGGCGCGGGGAAAAAACTTGGGGCCCCGGCGGTTGGAGGCCTGAACGCCTGATGGTAAGGGTCGCCTCTCGGCAGGCCCGCGGGCGCGGTCCTCCGTGCGGCGAGCGATATGCCCTGCCCTCTCCTTCGCCGCTCCCACCCCGCTGCATCTCCTCATCACGGCCTCATCACGACGGCAGAAAGACGGTTGCGTCTTCCCGGGCGAGCTGTGCTCTCAGACTGGCGATGAGCCGGCTCGGGTCCAGCCGCAGATCGTCATTGAAGTCGCCAAGTTCCGGGGCGAGCACCAGCGGCAGGATCCCGCAGGCGCGCGCCCGGCACTTCAATCGCTCGATGCCGTTCCGGCCGGCGGCATCCGCGTCCGCGGCGATGTTGAGACGCACGCAACCGGAAGGCAGCTCGAAGGTGGCGAGGTGCTTGGCAGTCAGCGCCGAGACCATTGGCATGGCGGCCATGACGTGCGCCGCTCGTCTTGAGCGCCGCACTCGGCTCGATCGGTATTGCGGCGTTTGTCGCGGTGGCGATGGCGACGAAGCGGAGCCTCGTCGCCGCGCCGAGCCCGTCAAATTGACCGCAACGATACACGCTTCTCAAGCTCGGCCGCCTGTTCCTTGCGCTCGCTGTAGCGGTCGGTGAGGTAGGGGGAAGCATCGCGCGTCAGGACGGTGAACTTCACCAGTTCCTCGCAGACGTCCACCACCCGGTCGTAATAGGACGAGGGCTTCATCCGGCCGTCGGCGTCGAATTCCTGATAGGCCTTGGCGACGGAGGACTGGTTGGGGATGGTGATCATCCGCATCCAGCGACCGAGGATCCGCATCTGGTTGACGGCATTGAAGGACTGGCTGCCGCCCGAGACCTCCATCACGGCGAGGGTCTTTCCTTGGGTCGGCCGAACCGATCCGACCGAGAGCGGTATCCAGTCGATCTGCGACTTCATGATGCCGGTCATCGCGCCGTGGCGTTCCGGGCTCACCCAGACCTGGCCTTCCGACCATTGGGAAAGCTCGCGCAGTTCCTGCACCTTCGGGTGACTCACTGGCGCCTCGTCAGGGAGCGGCAGACCCCTCGGGTCAAAGACACGAACTTCGCATCCGAGCCGCTCGAGCAGCCGGCGGGCCTCGAATGCGAGCAAGCGGCTATACGAGATCTCGCGCAGCGAGCCGTACAAGATCAGGATACGGGGCTTGTGCGTCGAGAACGAAGGGCGCAGGGCATCGACGTCGGTCGTGCGCAGGTGCTGATCCTGCAAAGCGGGGAACGTGTCAGGCAATGCGCTTTCCTTCCTGGTCGAGAACCTCTTCGCCGTCCTCCTTGAAGAACGGCCCCTTGAAGGTGTCGGGCAGGATGTCGAGCACGGCCTAGGACGGGCGGGCCAGCCTCGTGCCGAGCGGGGTCACGACGAAGGGGCGGTTGATGAGGATCGGTGTCGCGACCATCGCATCGAGCAACTGCTCGTCGGTCAGGTCCGGGTTGTCGAGACCGAGATCTACATAGGGCGTGCCCTTCTCGCGGATGGCTTCCCGGACCGTCAGGCCAGCATCTGCGATCATCGCTACTAGCTGCTCGCGCGTCGGCGGCTCCTGGAGATATTCGACAACGGTCGGTTCGATCCCGGCCGCGCGGATCAGCGCCAGCGTGTTGCGCGACGTTCCGCAGGCGGGGTTATGGTAGATGGTCGCGTCCATGGTCAGTGCCTTTCGGTGACGGTAGTTCGGGAAACGGCGGGAGCAGCCTCGTACCAATCCTTCGAGCGGTTCACGATCCAGACAACCGAGAGCATCACCGGAACCTCGATCAGCACACCAACGACGGTGGCAAGTGCCGCGCCGGACTGGAAGCCGAACAGGCTGATGGTGGCGGCGACCGCGAGTTCGAAGAAGTTGCTGGCGCCGATCAGAGCCGATGGGCCGGCAACGCAATGCCGCTCGCCGGTCATCCGGTTGAGCAGATAGGCGAGCCCGGAGTTGAAATAGACCTGGATCAGGATCGGGATGGCAAGCAAGCCGATGACGGCGGGCTGGGCGATGATCTGCTCGCCCTGGAAGGCGAAGAGCAGGATCAAGGTTGCAAGAAGCGACACCAGCGACACCGGCTGCAACGTCGCAAGCATTCCATCCAGCGCCCGCGTCGTTCCGTCGGCCGTAAGCCGATGGCGGATGACCTGCGCCATGATGACGGGCACGACGATATAGAGGGCAACCGACAGGACAAGCGTGTCCCACGGCACGGTGATGGCGGAGAGGCCGAGCAGCAGGCCGACGATCGGCGCGAAGGCGACGACCATGATCGCGTCGTTCAGCGCGACCTGTGACAGCGTGAACAACGGCTCGCCGCGCGTCAGGTTGCTCCAGACGAACACCATGGCCGTGCAGGGTGCAGCGGCCAGGATAATCAGGCCGGCGATATAGGAGTCGATCTGATCGGCCGGCAGATAGGGGCGCAGCAGCCAGCCGATGAACAGCCAGCCGAGCAGCGCCATGGAGAATGGCTTGACGGCCCAGTTGATGATCAGCGTGACGCCGATACCGCGCCAATAGGTGCCGACCTGCGCCAGAGACCGGAAATCGATCTTGAGCAGCATCGGAATGATCATCAGCCAGATCAGGATCGCGACGGGAATGTTCACCTTGGCGACCTCGGCCGCGCCGATGCTCTGGAAGAGACCGGGCATGAAATGGCCAAGGGCCACGCCGACAATGATGCAGAGGAAGACCCAGATGGTGAGATAGCGTTCGAACGTGGACATCAGGCGGACTTTCCTTCGAGGCTGGTCGTGCCCTCCATCGCACCGATCTGGCGAAGCCTGGTCTCGATCGCCATTCGTTCGATCGAGGCGAGCGGGAGATTGATGAAGGCCATGATCCTGTTCTTGAGGAAACGGGCGGCCTGGGCGAAGGCGCGCTGAATCTTGGCGTCCGATCCGACGACGGCGGCCGGATTCTCGACGCCCCAATGGGCCGTCGTCGGATGGCCGATCCAGACCGGGCAGGCTTCGCCGGCGGCGCTATCGCAGACGGTGAAGATGAAGTCCATCTGCGGGGCATCGGGTTCGGCGAACGTGTCCCAGCTCTTCGACAAGAAGCCCGTCGAGGGATAGCCGAGCGCCTCCAATTCCGTCAGGGCGTGCGGATTGACCTCCCCCTTCGGCTGGCCGCCGGCGGAATAGGCTTTGAACCGTCCGCCGCCTTCCTTGTCGAGGACGGATTCGGCGAGAATAGAACGAGCGGAATTGCCCGTGCCGAGGAACAGCACGTTGTCGGTCTTGTCGGTCATGGTCGTGGTCCGCGGTTAGGTCGGCGGCTTGATAAGCTTCATGATGGTCGCTGACGATGGGCAGATGGAGGAAAGCTGGCGCGTGGCCAGCACCGCTGCGGGTACGCTATCGCGCTGGACTTCGGAAAATCCGATGCGCGCAAAGAAGGGCGCCGCGCTCGTCGTCGCGAGGAAGACGGCGCCGCCAGGGGCGAGACTCGCCACCGTCCCCTCGACCATGGCTTTGCCGAGACCGGATCCGCGCCGATCCGGATGCACGACGACCGAGCGGAGGAGGTAGTCGCCATCGCAGCGCTCGAGACCGGAGAAGCCAACGATCTGGCCTTCGGCTGACAGCGCCTTGAAGAAGGTCCGGCCGCCATCCTCGATGTCGTCTATGGGCAGATGGGCGTCGGTCAAAGCCGCCTTGAGGCCGGCATCGCTGCCTGTGATCTGCTCCAGCCTGATGATGCTCATGACACCTTCGCCTCGGGGCTGCAGCAGGGTGCCAACTCGGCGATCAGCGGGGCGCAAAGTTCCGTCGATCCGCCGCAGCAGTCCTTCAGCAGGAACAGCGTCAGCTCACGCAGGCCGTTGAGGGCGGCGCGGTAAATGATCGATCGGCTCTGCCGTTCGCTCGTGACCAGTCCCGCCCGCGACAGCGTCGCGAGATGGGCCGACATCGTGTTCTGCGGCACGTCGATAAGGCGGGCCAGTTCGCCGGCCGGGATGCCATCAGGCTCGTGCCGAACGAGAAGCCGGAAGGTCTCCAGCCGCGTGGTCTGGGCCAGGGCACCGAGCGCCGCGATTGCCGTATTATTATCCATATATCCAGAATAAAGGATACATAGCCGCTGTCAAGACAGCGGGCCGGTCACTTTTTGCTGGCCGCTCCGATGCGCATAAACCGCCTCCTGTCCGTCGGGATGATTTGGTATTGGAGGTTGGCTCGTAGCTTGGCGAGGCCGAAGGCCTGCAGGTCTTCGTTGAAGTCGCCCATGCGCGGCGACAGAGCGAGCGCCTCGATACCTGCGGCTTCGGCGCGTTCGGACAATGCTGCAAAGGCCATGTCGCCCGCGGCGTCGGCGTCGCGGGCGATGTAGAGCCTGCGCAGCGCGGGCGGAAACAGAAGGGCGGCAAGGTGGTTGGCCGACAGCGCGGCCGCCATCGGCATGGCAGGCAATGCGCACCGCAACGACAGCATCGTCTCGATGCCTTCTCCGACAGCGAGAACATCCTCGACCACCCCAAAGCGGACGGCATGACCGAGAAGACCACCCATCGCCTTCCTCTGGATATCGAGCGGCGCCTTGCCTGAGCCGTCCGGGGCGAGCCAGGTCCGATGCACGCCGGTGATGGCGCCGGAAAGATCGGTGACGGCGGCGATCATCGCCGGCCAGGTCTCGGTCGGGGAATGCTCATCGGGCTTGTAGAAGCATCGGGGATGGAAACGCAGTGATCCGGTTCCAGCAAGCATGGTGATGGCGCGGTGGCCTAAATAGGCCTCGACCAGCGTTCCAGGGATCGGCTGCGACATGGCGAAGAGCCGCCGCGAGGCCTTCGGCGATCCGGCAGAGGCAGGCGAACGAGAGGATTTCAGGGTGCCGTGCGGCTCGTCGCGCGGCAGGCTCAGAAAGCGCCGCGCCTCATCGGCGACATCACGAAAGTCGATGAACCCGCAGCTCTCCCGGATGACATCGAGAAGGTCGCCATACTCGCTCGAGGCGGCGTCGGTCCAATGCCCCTGAGCGCCGGGGCCGGATTCCGGTCCACTCAGCCGGACGAACATCGATCGGCCGGGCGTGTTGCGAGCGTCGCCCACCGTCCAGTAGCGGCCCCGACGCCGGCCGTTGGACAGATAATGGCGGCAGACCGCCTCGGCGTCGCGAGCCAAACGGCGTGCCAGTTCGGAAGCATCGCGGGGCATCACGAAATCCCCCGCGTGCTGACATTCTGTTGCGTGGAAACCGTCGACCGTCTGCAGGGCAGCGCCTGATCGCCGAACCGTAACGTAACCCGCGCCGCACCATATTCGGTCCACCGGCCGGCGCGTGGACCGGACAGATGAACGTAGAGCGACTTGCCCTTGCTGTTGGCGGTGTCGCCGACGATCCAGTAATTGCCGGCCCTGCGGCCGGCGGAGAAATAGTGCCGGCAGACCGCCTCGGCATCGCGCGCAAGACGGTTCGCCAGTTCGGAGGCCGATAGCATGGCGATCCTCCTTCAATTCCGGCTGACGACATCGAGCAACCGATGACGCTGCATCAGGCGCGAAAGGACTGCAGCGCCTTCCTCGGTGACCGGAATGAAGAAGCGCAGCTTCCATGCGATCATCTCCGAAAACAGGCCGATCGCGCGCAGCCAGTCGCGCATCCCGTCCGTGAAGCCGGTCAATTCGACGCGGTTGTCGTTCATGACCCGGACGCGGCGCACCGTCATCTCACCGGCAAGGCTGATGATTGAGGAACCATCGACCACCGACCGCCAAGCCTGCTCCGGGTCGAGCACCTCGCTCCGGTCGATCCCGAAATTGTTGCACAGCCGGGAGAGGCCGGCCGGGGCGATCACGCGGCCGACGATGCGCTCGCCATCGTCGGTCTGCAGGCGGTAGACCCGGCAATAATCCTGCGGCAGCAGTTTCCAGATCGGCAGTAGCAGGCCCGAGACGACATGCAAGGTCGAGGTCGAGAATTCCGGCACCTTGGCGACCTCGGCATTCCAGGCGGCGGCGAACACCTGTTCGTCCGCCTCCTCCCAGTTCGTCTCTTCGAGATGACGGATCTCGAAGCGCAGTTCGTCCATCGGCCGGATCAGCGCGACGCGCGGCTGGAGCGAGCCGTCGTCGAGCATGATGGAGCGTGTCGGGGCCATAACCGCGGCGCGATCGGACTTTGCGTTGATCATCAACTTCGCGCGCGGATCCCGCGCCACCAGACGAAGGGCATCCTCAAGGAGCATCGGCCGGTTGTGGTCCAGGCGCTCGATGGTCAGAAGGTGCGACTGCGCGCCCGTGACCGGATGCGTGTAGACCAGCTTGCGATCCTTCAGCGTCATGCGATCGGCCGTCAGCGTCTCCAGGCCCTTGTCGTAGACGCCGGCGGCGATGGCACCCTCGATGCGGGCCGCCAGCAGTTCCTCGAAGGACTCGAAGAGGACGTTTTGCATGGCAATGGTCAGCGCCAGCATGCGATTGAGGAAGGTGTGGATCGGCGGCAATTCATCCCTCAACCCACCATCCTCGTCGCAGAGTGAGAGGCCCGTGATCGTCTCGAAGGTTTCCAGCGAGCAGCCGGTGACCGCACCGCTATGGACGCGCTTGTAGAATTGCCTGAGCGCATCGCGGGCGTATTGGGATTCGAGGTTGTCCTCGCTGCGGAACATGCCCTGCCCGCCGGTCTGGCGCTGGCCACGGGTGATCGCGCCGAGCGTGTCGAGCCGCCGGGCGATCGTCGACAGGAAGCGCCGCTCTGCCTTGACGTCGGTCGCGACCATGCGAAAGCGCGGCGGCTGGGCCTGGTTCGTGCGATGGCTGCGGCCGAGACCCTGGATCGCGACATCGGCGCGCCAGCCGGCTTCGAGCAGGTTGTGCAGGCGCTGGCGCTGGTTCTTCGCGCCAAGATCGGCATGGTAGGAGCGCCCGGTTCCACCGGCTTCCGAGAAGACCAGGATTGGCTTCTGGTCGTCCATGAATGCGCGCGTTTCGTCGAGATTGGCACTGCCAGCACGGCTCTCGACGGCGAAGCGGGCAAAGGCGCCGTCGCCATCCCGGCGAACGATGCGACGGGAGCGCCCGGTGATCTCGGCAACCTTTTGCGTCCCGAAGTGCTGGACGATCTGGTCGAGCGCGGTCGGGATCGCCGGCAGGCTACCGAGCTTTTCCAGCAATTCGTCACGGCGGGCGACGGCCTCGCGGCACAAGACCGGATTGCCGTCGCCGTCATAGGCAGGTCGGGAAAGCAGATTGCCCTCGTCGTCCGAATATTCCTCGAAGAGCGCTGTCGGGAACGAGTTCATCAGGTACTCCGCGACGATCTCGCGCGGGGTCACGTCCACCTGAATGTCGTTCCATTCCTCTGTCGGGATTTCGGCGAGCCGCCGTTCAGTTATCGATTGTCCCGTCGAGATGAGCTGGACAATGGCGGCATGACCGTCCGCCACGTCCTGGTTGATCGTGCTGATCAGCGTCGGCGTCTTCATGCTCGTCAAAAGATGATTGAAGAAACGCTGCTTCGTGCTCTCGAAGGCGGAGCGCGCCGCGGCTTTGGCGTTTTTGTTGAGCGTGCCGGTCGCCGAGGTGATGCTGCAGGCTTCCAACGCCTGATCGAGGCGATTGTGGATCACCTGATAGGCCTCGGCATAGGAATCGTAGATGCGGATCTGCTCCTCGGTCAGCGCATGTTCGAGGATCTCGTATTCGACGCCCTCGAACGACAACGAGCGAGAGGCATAAAGGCCCATCGCCTTGAGGTCGCGCGCCAGCACCTCCATGGTCGCGACGCCGCCATCCTCGACGGCGGCAATGAACTCGCTGCGCGTGGCGAAGGGGAAGTCGGCGCTGCCCCAAAGACCGAGCCGTTCCGCATAGGCGAGCGACTCGACCTCGGATGCACCGGTCGCCGAGACATAAACGACGCGTGCGTCGGGCAGCGCGCGCTGAAGGCGAAGGCCGGCGCGGCCCTGCTGGGAGGCAGCCTTGTCGCCACGGTCGGACTTGCCGCCGGCGGCATTGGCCATGGAATGGCCCTCGTCGAAGATGATGACGCCGTCGAATAGCCTCGCTTCATCGACCACGCCCTCCTTACCTTCGCCCTCGCTGAGCCAATCGACGATCTGCTGAACGCGGGAGGACTTCCCCTCGCGTTCGTCCGTGCGGAGCGTCGCGAAGGTCACGAACAAGATGCCCTCGTCCAGCTTGATCGGCTTGCCCTGCCGGAAGCGCGAGAGAGGCGTGACCAGCAGCTTCTCCTGACCGAGCGCGCTCCAGTCGCGTTGGGCATCCTCGATCAGCGTCTCGGACTTGGAGATCCAGACGTGCCGCCGGCGACCCTTTAGCCAGCTGTCGAGAATGATGCCCGCGGCCTGTCGGCCCTTCCCGGCTCCCGTGCCGTCACCCAGAAACCACCCACGACGGTATCGCACCGCGCCTTCGGTTTCCGGGCTGACGGCGGTGAGATTGTCGAAGGAGGCATCGACTTTCCAAGAACCGGCGAGATGGCCCGAATGGGCTTCGCCGGCATAGATCACGCTTTCGAGCTGGGCGTCCGACAGATCGCCGGCGGTGATCACGCTCTTGGGGAGGTGGGGCCGATAGCTCGGCTTGGGCGGGGCGACCGATGCCATGGCGACCGACTCGACCAGCTTGTCGGGATGCGGCTGGGCGTCCGGAATGCGGATCGCTCGCAGCTCGTAGGGCTCGTAGATGCCGTCGGCGGCATCCAGACGCGTCGACGGCGGCGCATCGCGCAGTTCGTAGGCGAGTTCGACGATCTCCTCATGGGCAGGCGCGGGGGCCAATGACGCCCGGGTCGGTGCGCGGGGAGAGACCACGGGGCTCGGCCGCAATCCCGCGACAGCGGCGGGGCGCAGTGTTTCGGCGGCCTTGCGCGCAGCCATTTTCGCGGCGCAGGCCCGCAGAATGCCGTTGGACAGCGCGCCTATGGAGTTCGATGCCGCCGACGGAGAGCGCGGCGGCAGGCCCGAGATCCAGGAGAGCAATGTGGTAAGATCGGGTGCGACACCGCGACTTTCAACCAGCTTCGTCGGATCGGCCGCCGCAATCTTGTCGATGACCGTCAGCCGCGTTTCCATCGTCGTGCCGTGGCGGGCGAAGACACTGCCGGCGATCGCTGCGCTGAACGCGACCGTGCCGCGCTCCTGCAAGTGAAGGAAGGCGTCACGCCACTTCGGGTTGTCGGGAGAAAGGCTGGAGCCGGTGATGGCGACAAGGCGGCCGCCCGAAGCGAGACGGGCGAAAGCCGAGGTGAGATGCCGCCATGCTGCATCGGCCATGCGGCCCTCAACATGTGCCCCGGCGGAGAACGGCGGGTTCATCAACACGACGGTGGGGCGAGCGGCGCGATCGAGATAGTCATCGATATGGGCCGCGTCGTGGTGCGTGACCGGTGCTCCGGGAAACAGATGTTCGAGGAGGGCGTGTCGAACCGGCGCATATTCGTTGAGCACGAGGCGCGCGTGGGCGAGCTCGCCGAAGATCGCCATGAGGCCGGTCCCGGCGGACGGCTCGAGCAGGACGTCGTCCGCCTTGATGGAGGCGGCCCGCGCCGCAACATAGGCAAGTTCGACGGGCGTCGAAAACTGCTGGAGTCTCTGGCTTTCCTCGGATCGGCGCGTGTGTGTCGGAATGAGCGCGTTGAGCCTGGTCAGGATGGAGAGAGCCGCCTCGGGCGTATTCGTCCGGGCGGATATGGCCGAGCCGAATTTGCGAAGGAAGAGCACCTGGGCGACTTCGGTCGCCTCGTATGCGTCCTTCCACGACCAGAATCCCTCGGCGTCCGAGCCGCCGGATTCAGTGGTGAGGACGGCGCGCAGGTGGGCCGATGTGATGGACTGGCCGGCTTCGAGAAGTGGCACGAGCGCACTCCCGGCTGCAAAGATGGTGCTGGCGCGGCTGCGTTGTTCGGGCAAGCGGGGCTTGCTGGCAAACGGGTTCGTGGCAAAGGAGGACCGAGCGTTCATGGGAAACCTCATCGAGAGCGGAAAGGAGCCGGCCGCCGGGCGCTCTCCAACCCCGCCAGGCCACACCTTCCCGGCCCCTCTCTCCCTCTCGGCGGCACGGGCGGCGGCGCCCGGCCTTCAGCCGGGCGCGAGCTTGAGGTTCCCGAATGCAGCGATGCCGGCAACCGAGACTTCGTGCAGCACGGCCTTGCCGCCGGCAGCGATCCACGCCGCGGCTTCGCCGGCGGACATTTGTTGGACATGGACGAGGTTGCGCTCCGCGCAGAGGCGCTGGCGGTCGAAAGCGTCACGATCCTCGAAGGCGTAGAGTGTGTCGCCCGGACCGTCCCAATAGACGACGGCAAAGCACACCGGCTGGACGATCTCGGAACGGAAGTTGAGGAAGACCGGCGCGGCGGTGGGCGAATGGGCACATGGTGAGAGGGTCATAGGACTCTCCTGAAACGTGAACAGGCTCGGCGCTCTCGCGAGCACCGGGCCTGGCGGGGAGATGGAAACGGCAGGCGGGCGTTTGATCGCGATCGATCAGGATGGACCGGGAGCCATGGCCTCGACGAAAACCTCGTCGCTGTTGGCTTCGCGCAGCTTCAGAATGCGCCCATCGACAACAACGCACTCGTTGATCCAGTTGTGATCCAGCTTCGAGTGTCGGCCACACAGATCGGCCGGGACATAGACGATCGTGAAATGCGGATACTCGTTACCGTCCTGGGCGATATGAATGGCGGGTCCTTTGACCGCGATGACGATGCCGCCGGTGCCGTAGGACGTGCGCACAGCCATACCGGGACGCATGAGAGCCGGGGCATCGGGGGCGCATGGTGGCGTACGGCGCGATAGCGGCCTGGATCGTGTCCGCCAAGATCGGCCGAATAGAGGGAATGGGCGAGGTATTGCCGCGGCGCACCCGGTCGCGTTCTACTGTGGGTCTCCATGACCGCCCCCTTTGTCGTCGGTCATAGCCGTAGCCGGCGAGCAGGCCATGCTCGGCGGCGATCATCGCGCCGATGCGCGCTATCACCGGTTCCGGCAGCTCGAATATGTCGCGTGATCCGCCTATGAATATCATCGCCATGGCCGCTCTCCTTTTTCCACCAACAGACCTGCCCCTCCCGGCCCGCATCTCCCTCTCAGCGACCGCATCGTCTCGAAGGAGCGGAACGGCCAAGCCGTTCCGCGGGCCGGCAGATGGTGAAGACGGCCTTCGGCCCGCGTTTGCTGCGCGGGGAGAAAGAGGGAACCAGCCGTGCCAGCGCCCGCCCGAGACCTGCGGCGATGCCCTTCATTGCCAACGTCGTAGCTGTCATACGGATGTCAAATATTGACATTGAACTCACGGGGATCGAAATCCAGAACGACAAAGCCATCCGGGAGGGCGCGGCCATGACCGCCAACCTGCATGTAAGTTTTCCCGATGAAATGCACGCCGAGTGAATATGCGCGCGCTGATCCGCGAAGATATGGCGCACGGGGAAGACCGTCGTTATGCGGTCCGATCCTTGCTAAAGGCGGAGGACGAATTCCGGCGCGGGGAGATGCTACCTGTGTCCGCCCTGGACATCATCGACACGGAACTGGACGCGGAACTGCGATAGTGGCCGCAGGCCACCTTCTCCTGCCTGACGATCCTATCCCTATGTGTCGCTTTAATCTTGCTCCAGCACCTTCAATGCCGCCTCATACCGCAGACGAAGGTGTTCGGCCAGGGCGAAGGTTGTCACGGATGTCGGCAATTTTCACCAATCTAGCGTTCGGATTCAGCGCCACACGATCGATGAACTTTTTGTAGCTTTCCTCGCTGCGCCGGGTGAGCGCCTCAACCGCATTAACGACAGCCTGCGGGAACCGGGCGTCGATATCTGAAAGCGCCGTGTCTGTGTCCTCGACAACGTCGTGCAACACGGCGATCACCTGCAGCATCTCGTCCGAAAATGTTGAGGCCACTCGCAATGGATGGAAGATATAGGGCGCGCCAATCTTATCGGTCTGTCCGTCGTGGGCGAGCGCAGCCATGGTTATGGCATCTCGGAGCATCGTCATGTTTGGTCTTTCGATGTGCTGGAGATGCGGTTAAGAGAAGCGATCGCACGTGGAGATTAGACGCCAAGGCGTACGCATCGGGTCAGTCGAGATGGCTTACACGACGTCCGGAGTTGCGTGCGCTTCCGAAAGCGGTCGCGATCTTCATCATGAATGTCTTGCTGAACCGCCCAAGGGTTTTCTTGTCAGGCTCAATGTACCAAGAACGCTCGGCGATGTCATAGTTATACTCATCGACGATCACCCAGCATTGCTTGAGATCGCCGAGACCGGCGCGCCGGCACTCAATTGCGGAAACCTCCAAGGCAATCCGATCGGCCTGCGGCGGTTGTGTCGTGATGGCGAGAAGCGCCAAATGAGTCAGGCCATCATTGGCACCACGCACGGCGACAACGACACAGGTCGGGCGGGCCTTTCGGCCTTCGGTTTCACCGCGTTCGTTCTGCCAAGCCCAGAGATTATGTGATGACCTGACCAGGTAGATATTCATGGCTCATCGTCATAGCCTTCGCCGCGCACCAGCCGGTCGATTGCCAAACCGAACAACTCTTCGTGCGCATCGGGCATCTGCGATGCACGATGTACCTCGCGCAGATCGCCGCCAGTGCGCATGCGCTCGTAATGATCGTAGCTCATGAGCACGAAGCGTGGTTTCCTGTGCTTCGTGAGAACCACCGGTTCGCGGGCGGCGGCGTCTGTGACGTCACCGACCTGTTTGTTGAGATCGCCTGTCGTAAAGTGACGCATAGTCTCTCTCCTTCATCGATCTCCATAACATCCAGATTTTCCAGATTTGCAAGAAAACGGCGCTCACGCGCCGCCTCCTGTCAGCTCCCAGACGGTGATGCCGAAGCGGCGCGCCTTGTCGCGAAGGTTTTCGGTGATGCCGGAGCCCGGGAAAATGATGACGCCTGCCGGTATGACGGAGAGCATCTCGTCGTTGCGGCGGAACGGGGCGGCTTTCGCGTGCTTGCTCCAGTTCGGTTTGAAGGCGACCTGCGTCACGCCGCGGGATCCGGCCCAGCACGCTGCGATGCGTTCAGCGCCCTTCGGCGAGCCGCCGTGCAGCAGCACCATGTCGGCGTGCCTGGCGAGCGCCTTGTCGAGCGCGGCCCAGATCCGCTCGTGATCGTTGTAGTCCAGGCCGCCTGCGAAGGCGATCTTGGTGCCGGCCGGGATCAGAACCTCGGTCTCGACGCGCCGGCGGGCGGAAAGGAAGTCTCTGCTATCGATCACCGCCGCGGTCATGTTGGCGTGATTGACCTTCGAGCCGGTGCGCGGCCGCCATGCCGAGCCGGTCTGCGCCTCGAAGAGGTCGCCGGCGAAATCGCGCATGAACTCGAAGGCGTTGCGACGCTCGAGGAGCGAGATGCCCTCCATGACATGGCGTTCGAGCTCGACGCTCTTCACCTCCGAGCCGTCCTGCTCGCGCTGTCCGTTGCGCTGGGCGTCCTCGTTGCGCTGCAACTCGCGCTGGATACGCTCGCCGGCACGGTGGAAGAGATTGACGGTCGACCAGAGCATGTCTTCGAGATCGGGTTCCAGGCGCGTGTCGCCGAGCA
The DNA here is from genome assembly GCF_014203155.1 of Shinella fusca. Taxonomy (GTDB): domain Bacteria; phylum Pseudomonadota; class Alphaproteobacteria; order Rhizobiales; family Rhizobiaceae; genus Shinella; species Shinella fusca. The sequence continues at coordinate 19,989 of NZ_JACHIK010000026.1, read as the reverse complement.
TCTCGAACATGGCGTCGAACATCGCGGTCAGCGCGGACTGGACGACCGGCTCCGCCGGCAGGGGGCGCGGATCCGGCTCGTCCTGGAACGGACGATAACCGAAGACCTGCATCTCGTAGATGATGCGGTCGGTCGGGGACGATGCGTGGCGGGGCTCGACAGCGGCGTCGATGGGAAGCAGGACGTTCATGATGGTCTCCGTCGGTTGGGGGCCGCGCCTCTCGCGGCCTGACGGCGATCCCTTTCCATCCGGCGGGCAGGCCGGAACCGCGGCGCTTGCGCCGCGGCCCAGCGCAGCGCCGGGCCGCCGGGGACAGGTTTTTTGCTCCGCGAGGAGCGCCGGCTTCGCCGGCGCGGGGAAAAAGCTGGCCGCCGGCGGTTGGAGGCCCGAACGCGGTAAGGGTCGCCTCAGCGGCACGCGCTCTCCAGCCTTTAACCAGGCCGCCTGGCCCGAAGCCTCCCTCTCACCCGACCCTCCAGCCTCGTCGCCTGTCGCAGCCGCCCGGCACGATGTTTTACTATACAAATCGATGACAGTATAACATCGTCACACCACGCAGGGCTTTGTCTGGAAAGAGGAGAGAGACAGTGCGGACATTCATGATCGGCGATCAGGCATTCTCGGAAAATTCCCCGGAATTCCGGGCACTTCTTCCGCACGCCTATGAAGAACGGCTTCGTCCGATGTGCATGTGCAGGCAGCCGGCCGTCGCGATGTACATCGCCCGACTGGATGATCAGTATCTTGTAAAGCGCATGCCGCTATCCGGACGCGAGCACGATCCGGCCTGCCCTTCCTATGAACCGCCATATGAGCTGTCCGGGCTCGGGCCGCTCATCGGCAGCGCCATCCAGATCGACGCCAGCGGCAAAGCCGATCTGAAGCTCGATTTTTCCCTGGCGAAGCGGGGTCCGCGCGCTGCGGCCGGCACACCGACGGAACGGTCGGAACCAGGCATTCGCAGCGAACCGCGCAAACTGTCGCTCAAGGCCATGCTCCACTATCTCTGGGAGGCCGGCGAACTGACGGAATGGCGTTCCGTCTGGGCCGGGCGGCGCGGCTGGAGACGTGTCCGCACCAGCCTGATCAACGCAGCGTCACAGATGACGGCGAGAGGCGGCCCGCTCAGCGACATGCTCTATGTGCCGGAGGTCTACCAGACGGACGACAAGGACGGCATCGCCGCACGGCGCGCGAGCACGCTGAAAGGCGTGCAGGCGACAGGTTCGGGACCGCGCAAGCTGATGATGATTGTCGCGGAGGTGAAAGAGGTCTGCCCGGCCCGCGAGGGGCAGAGGATCGTCGTGCGGCACATGCCCTTCCCTGTGATGATCGAGGATCGAGCCTGGCGGCGGCTGGCAGCTCGCCACGAAATCGAGCTCGAACTATGGCATTCCAGCGAGGCGTTCCATCTGATCCTCATTGCCACGTTCGGCATCTCGACTTCCGGCATCGCGTCGGCCGATGAAGTTGCATTGATGGTTGTGAACGAGCACTGGCTGCCCTTCGAGGACATCAACGAATTGCGACTGCTGGAAAAGCTCAGCCATCTGAAGAGGAAGAGCGTGAAGGGCCTGCGCTTTAACCTTCCGCGCGACGCGCCGATCGTGTCGGTTACGCTGCCCGAGCAAAAACCCGCGCCGGTGGCCATGTTCATCGTTCCGGCGAGCGCCGACGAAGAATACGAGCGCGCGCTCGCCGACATGATTGGGACAAGACCCGAGATCACACCTTGGGTCTGGCGTGTCGGCGATGGCGAAATCCCTCGCCTTCCCTGATCGTGGGCAGGCTCCCGCAAGCAAGAGCAGCTGATGGAAGACAGTCATGTGCCACATTCAGCCGGGCCATCATGAAGCCTGGGAAGAAGCCGTTCGTCGTCGCGTTCAAGAATCGGCGACGCCTGCCTTGGAAAAAAGCGTCGATCTCGGGCCGCATCGACCTGAAGGCCGCCAGCGACGCGGTCGCGATCGAACAGACGGCAACGAAGCTGCTTTGATGCCCCCGGCCCCGCGCCGTCATCGGTCATGCGGATTGCCGGCCCAACCGCGGATCGTCGACATGGTCGATCGAGACCTTCGCGGCGCCGGCGCGCCGTGCGTTCTTGAGCCGTTCAGCGAGAATATCATCGAACGAGGCGTTGAAAAGGCGGCCGACCTTTTCGATAGCCTGCGCGGCGACCTGTGCATGAAAGGAAAAGCTGGTCATTGTGCGTTCTCCATGTTCGCGAACACCCGGCACGATGGCCGGGCGCTGATGAGATCAAGGCGGGTGTTTGCGGGAGTGAACCTGGTCAGGCCGCACTTTCGAGCAGCCTGCGCGCCTTGCCTTCCAGGTCCAGGCGGGTGTCCTGATGCGCTTTTCCGCGCGCAAGCGCGGTGATGCCCTGCACGAAATCGAAGATGCTCTCCGGCGGTCGCCCCTCCTCCGAGAGGACCGTGTCGATGATCTTGCCGGTTTCCGCCTTCGAGAACCCACGCTTGCGCAGGAAGCTGGACCGATCCTCTTCGTTGCGGGCGACGATCCTCTCGCGGGCAGCACGAATGCCGTTGATAAACGGCGCCGGCGATGAGCTCGCGAAATTCATCAGTGCCGGCGCGGCCTCATGCGCGAAGCGTTTTGCCGCGAACTTCGAGTGCCGGATGGTGATTTCCTCGAAATTTTCGCAACCCCAGAGGTTGCGATTCATGCATACGGCACGAAGGTAGAAGCTGGCGATCCCGAGTGTTTTCGAGCCGACCTCCGAGTTCCAGGCATAAAAGCCGCGGAAGTAGAGATCCGGCTCGCCGTTCGGCAGCCGTCCCGCCTCGATGGGGTGCGTATCGTCCACCAAGAAGAGGAAGACGTCCCTGTCGCTGGCGTAGAGCGTCGTCGTGTCCTTGGTGACGTCGACGAAAGGATTATGGGTCATGGTCGACCAGTCGAGGACGCCTGGCACCTTCCAGATCGTGTCGCCGGTTCCGTTCCCGGCGATGCTCATCACCGCCGCGACAAGTTCCTTATCCCAGATGCGGCCGTATTCGGGACCCGTCACCGCCCGCAACTCGACCCGCCCGTCGTCCATCTCCAGGGTCTTGACCAGTTCGGCACTGTGGTTGAGCAGCCCGTGCTGGAGATTGATTGCTGCGAGCGGCGCGGGAAGCTGGCGCATGTAGCTCGCCGGCGCGCCGACAAGGCTGCACAATTGGCCGTAGCTCCAATGGGTCGGCGCCAACGGTACACGGTTGCCGGGAACGACAAGGGAAAGGCGTTCGGCGTTGTCGCGCGTTGCCTCGACGCGGATATCCGCGCTTTCGACAGTGTGAACCCGGGCGCGTTCCGTCCGCTCGCTGACTGCGCGATGGAGGTCGGAGAGCGAAAGATAACGCTCGTCGTCGGGCCGTGAGAACCATTCGGACGATACACGGCCGATGCGCTCTCCGCGCGAAATATCGACCTTGAAGCCGGACGATACAGCCGGCGAACTGGGAATCATGGAGTGCATGTTGAGTTCTCCTAAAACGAGAGAGCCCGGCCGGCGCTATCGCGCCAACCGGGCCGGTGGGATGAAAATGAACCGCAGGGTGAGCCATCCGGCGCGGCAAGAAGTCAGCTGCGGACACCCTCCCCGAGCACCCGCAACCCACCCCCGAACTGCCCGCCTCTTCCTCTTGCGGCGACTGACGAGCACGTCGGAGCGCGAGCTTCTTGTCGCGCTACCAGTCGTCGAACGGCAAACCGTCAACCGGATCCCCGTTGCGATCACGCAGGGTAGGACTGAAGCCGCTCTTAGAACTGGCGAGGTCCGAGAGGCGCTCCATACGGCGGCGCGAAAGGTCTTTCCGTTCAGCCCGGCGGCTGACCGGCAAGAGCAGGATGACCACGTCCCTTCCTGCTTTGTTGGCGATGCGCTCAAGTTCGTCGTAGGTGTCGTTGCGCATCAGGCGGCCCGTCCTTCGATGACATCCGCGCAGATCTCCTCGACGCAAACCTCTTCGAGGCGGATATTGATGTGACCGCTCTCTTCGACCCAGCGACGGGCGTCGACCATGCTTGGGGCAAGGTAGAGCAAGATGCTGTGGGCGCCGTATTCCTGAAGGACACGAACTTCGCCGGCGACGGGGCGACGGACAACCTCGAACGAGAGATCGCTATCGAGTGGGAAGGCTTGCCGGGCGGCGATCGCAGCATCGAGATCCATTTGAAACGCGCCCGGTAGAAGCGTAATCGCGCCTGCCACCGACCAAATGATACTGGAACGAGGCGGCGTGCATCGAACGAGCCAACCTGAGCCATTGCCTTTCTTCCAGGCAGCGAGGGCATCGGCGTCCTCTTCGGAGGGCCGCGGGACAGAGTTGCGAAAGGCGATCATCGCGCCGATCGGCGCGCGTTCGTAGATGGTCATGACGGACATGTTCGTCTCCGAATTTCGAAAAACAGAAGGGCCCGGCGCGACGGCCGGGCCCTGGATTGATCGCTGGTGGTCTGAGGAATTATTCCGCGGCCTCGAGATGCCCGCCCTGGTCGTCATCAGGATCGGAAGCCGTCTGCTCGCCATCCACGTCTTCGGTCAGGAAAGCGGGTAGCACGACCTCGCCGGCTTCGACGTCCTCGTCCACGGCCACCACATCGTTCGTCTCCGAAATCCCGACCTCCTCGCAGATTGCATCGGCAGGATAGCGCAGCACTTCCGGGAGCCATCCGCTGCCGTCGAGCAGCCGGGCGGCTTCGCGCGCCATGTCCTGCTTCTTCAGGTGATCGATAAGCTGGGCCGACTGCTCGCCCTTTGCTTCACGAACGGCCTGCAGGATGTGCGCCTTGGTCACGCGACCGAGATAGTTGTCGACCGTTGGCGTCCAGCCCGCCCCCACCATGCCGAACCCGATCGTCTGGGCCAGCTGCACGGCATGCTGGTTTTCCTTGCTCCGGCGATTCCATTGCTGGATCGTGGCGTTCAGCGACATCGACGCGCAATGCGCAAACAGCGCCATCCGGCTGTCCTGATCGAGCGCGATCAGGTAGTCCCAAACCGCGTCCGCGTCACCGGGAAGATCGTGCCCCCAGCTCTCCTGGCGCTGCTCGACCTCCTTCGCCCAGACCGTGTCGGAAAGGCCCTGCGTCTTGGTCGAGACCGTATGCTGCACGGTGATTTCCAGGCAAGACGCCGTGCCGTAGTGGTAGAAGGTCTTCAGCACGAGAAGATGGAGCACGGTGACGAAAGCCACCAGCGGCTCATTGGCGAGCGCATTCCTGAGCGCAAGCGTGCGGGCGGCAGTCAGGTCCTCGACGAGCCGTTCCGACAGCGGCCGGATCTTGCCGTCGTCCTCGTCCGGCTCCTCGACACCAACGGGCTTGCCGTTGATCGTCACACCACCACCTTCCGCGGCGGTGTCGTCGCCATCGTCACCGTTCTGCTCGAAGTCATCGCCGCCCTCAGCATCGGTAACGGGTTCGTCTTCCGGCCGGACGAAGCCGCGCTCGATTCTGAGTTCGCCGTTGCCGGCCAGCGAGATGAAAGCGCCGCCGCGAGCGACGTCCTCGGGATCGAGGACAAAGGGTCGCTCATTCAGCGCCGTCAACTGAGCGTCGAGATCATCGAGGTGCGCTTCCGTCTCCGCCGAATAGTCGTCGGCGGCTTCATATTCCGTGTTGAGCTTGTCGAATTCTGCCGTCAGGGCATCATGAAGCGCCAGCTCTTCTTCGGTGAGTTCCGGCTGCTTGCCGTAAAGGCGGCGAAGGCCGGACGCGTGGCCGAAGTGGAAGTCGATGGCGGAATCAACCCACTTCCAACCCTCGTCGGTCCTCAGCGCCTCGGCGTCAGCCGTCAGCTTTTCCAGCACGAGCTGTTCGAGCAGCGCCGGATCCTGGAGCCATCCGCCGTTGTCCTGCTCGAAGAGATCCCGCATGACAATGCCGCCGGCGGCCTCATAAGCTTCGATGCCGACATAGACCGCGCGGCGGTCGCTCGCGCGGATCGCCGTTTCGGTCAGCAGGCGGCGGATGTAGTAGGGATCGGTGCTTTGCGTGCGCGAAATCGTCTCCCAGACCTGCTCCTGCCGGGCATGATCCTTGGTGATCGAGAACGCCATGACCTGGCCGAGCTTCATTTGGTCATCGCCGTAAAGTTCGAGCAGACGGGGCGATACCGTTGCCAGGCGGAGGCGCTGCTTCACCGTCGCAACCGAGATGTGGAAGCGGGCGGCGATTTCCTCCTCGTCGAGCCCCTGCTCGCGCAGGACCATCATCGCGCGAAACTCATCCAGCGGATGAAGATCGGCGCGATTGACGTTTTCGGCAAGCGAGTCCTCCGCTTCGAGCGTTTCGCCTTCGCTGACGATGCAGGGGACGCCGGTGGTTTTCGTCAGCTGCTTCCGGTCGACCAGCAGCTTGAGGGCGCGATAGCGGCGGCCACCGGCAGGAATGCGATAGATGCCGGTTTCCTTACCCTCGGCATCGATTTCGGCGCGCACATTGATGCTGGTCAGCAGCCCGCGGCGAGCGATGTCGTCGGCAAGGTCTTCGATAGAGACGCCGGCCTTGGTCTTGCGCACGTTCTGCTGGCTGAGAACGAGCTTGTTGAAGGGGATATCGCGTCCGACGTTGAGCGCGATTTTCTGAATGGCCTGTGCCATATCAATTCTCCGCAGCGGACTGGCCGGAGCCTCTCTCCAGCCATCTCAATCCGCCACGAACGCCCCTTCCCCCCTCTCCCTCTCTTACCAGCCGCCCCCCTCACCGCCTGCCGCCAGCGCCCGCGTCACCGCTGGCGTCTCGCGTGGACCTGTTCAGCCAGATCGTCATCTGGCGGCGCATCATGCCGATCGGCGCGCAGATTTCCGTGACCGGCGCGCTCCCCTCACAAAATCATCCTCCTGGAACAGCTCCAGGCAATTTCACCTTCGTGACGAACAATGCCCGCGACTTCCGAAAGCTCTATGCGAAGGAGGAGCTGCATGCGGGCCTCGTCATCATCGTCCCGCAGGTTCTGCCGGCTCGGCAACGCGAGATGTTCGATGCCGTGCTGGACGAGCTGGCGAACAGTGAGGAGCTTCTCAACGAAATCATCGAGATTTCCGTCGAGGAGGACGCGCTCGTGATTACCCGATACGTCCTCCCGGAAATCGGATAGGCCGCCTGGACGCTGGAGCGAAATGCTCTTCGCTGAGCCGGAGAGCCCCAGGCTATCAGTGAAAATTCCGGCTCTTCACCTTCAGCCGGTCGATCAGAAGATCGGGGACGAATATGTCGCGTGCGGGCGCCGCCGCCTTCGGCCGTTCGCGCGGATCCGGCGCACCATTGCCGTGCGCGAACTCGTCTCCTCTTCCATGAGGCAAGGGAAACTGCTCGTCCCGCTCACCCAGCCGGCCGAGATCGTCCGACAAATCGAATAGCCGCTGCGCGACAAGATGGACGACGTCCCCTTCCCGCTGGATTTTTCCGTTGATCGCCATCATCGATGCGGAGAGAAGAACGCGGCGCTGGCGTTCGAACAGCGTCGGCCAGACCACCGCATTGACGATCCCGGTTTCGTCCTCGAGCGTCAGGAACATAACGCCCTTGGCTGAGCCGGGGCGCTGGCGAACGAGTACCAGGCCGCCGGTCATCAGCCAGCGGCCGTCACGCTCGGCCATCGCCTCGGCGCATGTGACCATTCCCTTCTGGCGAAGGTCTTTGCGGAGAAAAGCGACCGGGTGCTGGCGAAGGGTAAGGCCGGTGTGGGCGTAATCTTCGACGACCTCGTGCCCTGCCCTCATGGAGGGCAAGGAAACCGACGGCTCCTGCATTTCCGCGATCTGGCGCGCTTCGCGCTCGGCGGCCGCGGCCCAAAGCTCAAGCGGCTCGTCACGCAGACCCTTGATCGCCCATAGCGCGTCGCGCCGCTGAAGCCGTAGTGACGGCAGGAAGGCGTCGGCTTCGGCGAGTTTCACCAGCACGGCCGTAGGAACGCCCGACCGTCGCCAAAGATCGTCGGCCGAGGTAAAGGGATCGTCGGCGCGCGCCGCAACGATCCGGGCGGCGTCCGCCGTCGAGAGCCCCTTCACCATCCGCAGGCCGAGGCGGACCGCGCAATGACGGCTTCCGTCAACTTGCTCGAGCGTGCAGTCCCAGCGCGAGGCGTTGACGCAGACCGGCCTGATCTCGACCCCGTGCTGGGCGGCGTCCCTCACAATCTGCGCCGGCGCGTAAAATCCCATCGGCTGCGAGTTGAGTAAGGCCGCGCAAAACGCATCCGGATGATGGCATTTGACCCAGCTCGACGCATAGGCAATGAGCGCAAAGCTGGCGGCATGGCTTTCGGGAAAGCCATAGGAGCCGAACCCTTCGAGCTGCGAAAACGTCTGCTCGGCAAACTCGGCCGTGTAGCCGTTGTTGACCATCCCCGCCACGAGCTTGTCCTTGAACTTGCTGACGCCGCCGGAGAACTTGAAGGTCGCCATGGATTTCCGCAATTGGTCCGCCTCGCCGCCGGTAAACCCGGCGCAGACCATGGCGACTTTCATGGCCGACTCTTGAAATAACGGGACACCGAGGGTTTTCGAGAGCACCGCCTCCAGTTCGGGTGTCGGATAGACAACCGGCTCCTTGCCTTCGCGCCGGCGGAGATAGGGATGCACCATATCGCCCTGGATCGGTCCGGGTCTGACAATCGCCACCTGCACGACCAGGTCGTAAAATGTGCGGGGCTTCAGGCGCGGCAGCATCGACATCTGCGCCCGGCTTTCAATCTGGAAGGTGCCGAGCGTGTCTGCCTTGCGGATCATCGCATAGGTGCGGGAATCTTCGGAAGGAATGGACGCGAGATCCCAAACCTCACCTTTGTGCTCTGCCATCAGCGCGAAAGCCTTGGCCATGCAGGTCAGCATGCCGAGCGCCAGCACGTCGACCTTCATGAATTTCAGCGCCTCCATATCGTCCTTGTCCCATTCGATGACCTGGCGATCGTCCATGCGCGCCGGCTCGATCGGCACGAGATCGTCGAGTCGGTCATGGGTCAAGACGAAGCCACCGGGATGCTGGCCGAGATGGCGCGGCGCGCCCATCAGCTGCTGCGCCAGTTCCAGCGTCAGCTTCAGCCGGTAGTCGGCGGCGTTGAGGTTGTTCTCCCGGATCTGGCGCTCTGAGACCCCTTCCGACCAGCCCCAGACGCCCGACGATAGCTGGCCGATCATGTCTTCGGGCAGACCGAGCGCCTTGCCGACGTCACGCAATGCGCCTTTCGCGCGATAGCGAGTTACGGTCGAGCAGAGCGCCGCCTTGCTGCGACCGTAGGTGTTGTAGATCCACTGGATGACCTCCTCGCGCCTCTCATGTTCAAAATCGACGTCGATATCGGGCGGTTCGTCCCGTTCCTGGGAGATGAAGCGTTCGAAGAGAAGGTCGTTGGTGTCGGGATCGATGGAGGTGACGCCGAGACAGTAGCAGACGGCCGAATTGGCGGCCGAGCCCCTGCCCTGGCAGAGAATGCCCTTCGATCGCGCGAAACGGACGATCGAGAAAACCGTCAGAAAATAGGGCGCATAGTTCATCGTCCGGATCAGTTCGAGCTCATCGCGCAGGGTTTTCCGCACCTTGTCGGGAACGCTCTCCGGATAACGAACCGCGGCACCTTCCCAGACGAACTTGACCAGCGATTGCTGCGGATCGAGACCGGGGACGATGGCCTCCTCCGGGTACTGGTACTGCAGTTCCTTCAGATCAAACTTGCATCGCTCGACAATCTCGCGTCCGCGGGCGAGCGCTTCCGGGTATTCGGCAAACAGCCGGTGCATCTCCTCCGGCGCCTTGAGAAAGCGATCGGCATGACGCTCGCGGTCGAAGCCGACATCATCGATTGTCGTGCGAGTGCGGATGCAGGTCACGACATCCTGCAGCTGCCGACGGCTCGGCTCATGAAACAGCACATCGTTGGTGACGACCGTCCTCACTTTTGCGCGGGCGGCCATGGTGGCAATGCCATGCAGGCGCATGCGGTCGTTCGGCCGGCGGCGCAGGCACAGGCTGACATAGGCCCGATCCCCGAATAGATCGGCCATCTTGCGAAGCTGGACGGCGCAGATCTCATCGGCTTCGTCTGGCACAAGGATGCCGATCATGCCGGCGGCGTGTTCGGCAACATCCACAAAATCGATCAGGCAGTTTCCCTTGCCGCCTCGGCTCTTGCCGAGCGACAGCAGCCGCGTCAGCCGCGAATAGGCCGGGCGATCCATGGGATAGACGAGGATCGACATGCCGTCGGTCAGGTCGAGCCGGCAACCGACGACAAGCCGAATGCCGGTCGCCTTGGCCGCCTCCCAGGCGCGTACGATGCCGGCGAGGCTATTGCGGTCGACCACGCCGAGCGCATCGATGCCGAGTGCGGCCGCTGTGGCAAACAGTTCATCGGCGCTGGATGCTCCGCGCAGGAACGAAAAATGCGTCGTAACCTGAAGCTCGGCATAACGTGTCATCCGAACACCCCATGCACGAACCACAGATGCGAGCCGGTCTCCGGATCGATGCCGTCGCCGGCGCGATAGACCCAGTAACGCTCGCCAAGCTCGTCCTCGACCACGAAATAGTCCCTGACCGCCTGAAATTCCCGCGGCCTTCGCCACCATTCGCCGAAGATGCGTTCCGGGCCGTCGGCGCGCACGACCTTGCGGCGCTTGCCGCGCCACGTAAATACCGCCGGCGGCTGGTCGGGCAGAAGCGCGATGACCTCGATGCGCTCAGGGTTTGCGAAGAGCCGCGTCGGTCGCGGCCATTTCACCGCCCAGGCCTCGCCAATGTCAGGCGCGGTCGCTGCGATGCGCCGGACCGATCGCTCGGGTACGTCGGAGGCGACGGGCGCGACGCGAAACAGCCGGTGGCCGCGATTGCCGAGGATATCGACCAGCGGCGTGATGTCGGCGATCTCCTCCTCGATCAACGAGGAGGCGACCTGCCGCTCCTCCAGCGGCTCGGCGAAGACGGCGACCAGCACCAGCTTCTCGATGCCGAAACCGGGATCGATCGTCTCAATGCGGTCGCAGAGCAGCTTCGACAGGCGCGCCGGATCGCGGACAGGCTTGGCGAGACCGGCGCGGAGATGCTGCCTTGTGTTGTCGACGCGATGGATGAAGAGGTCGCAGCGCCGCGCGCCGAGACCGTCTTCGGCCAGGCGCGCCGAAAGCTGGCCAACCAGCCGGCGGACATATTTGGCGATGGTCTCCGGCGCACCGATCGGTTCGGCAAAATTCTTGGCAACTTCGACAAGCTCCGGCGTGCGGATCGGTTCGATCGGTTCGGCGACGCGGTCGAACATCTGATCCAGTCTGCGTCCAGGTTCCGGCCCGAACCGTAGCGTCAGAGGTGCTCGCGGCATGGCCGAGAGTTGGCCAACCGTGTCGATGCCGAGAACACGCAGGCCCTGGACGATCTCCGCCGGCAGCCGCAGCGCGAGGATCGGCAGGTCGATGACGGCTTTCGTTACGTCACCTACCGGCACCACCGTCGTTTCCGCGGCCAGCAGCCGGGCAAGCGCATGCGCGGCGCCCCATGTATCGGCGACAGCGGCGCGCGCCGTCAGCCCGCGGCCGCGCAGCATGTTGACGAGGCCCGATACGAGCAGCGCTTCGCCACCGTGCAGGTGATCAGCGCCTTCCGTATCGATGACGAGACCGTCGGCACCATCGACCGCGACGACCGGGCTATATTGCCGAAGCGCCCACAATGCCAGCCGTTCCAGCGCAGCCGCGTCCTCGGCCGGGGCTGCATCGACCATGAGGAGATCGGCGACCATGGCCTGCGCCTTGCTGGCGGCCACGCCGATGCGCAGGCCGAGCTTCAATGCGGCGGGATCGGCGGCAGAGATCCAGCGTTTCGAACCCCGGCGGGCAATGACGACAAGCGGCTTGTCAGCCGGCAAGGCTTCGCCAGCGTGCCGTCTGATCCGCTCCGTCGCGAGTTGTGGGAAGTAGACAGATACGACCCTGGGCATCGGGGGCTCCAATTTCAAATTCGGCGCATTCGCCGGCCTTTACGCGCATCAATTCCGCCAGCCAGCGCGCCCTCCCGACGCCGGCAACAGGTAGTCTTTCCGACGGCAGGGTGCTGATGCGCCACCGTGTCGTCGAAGCTGTCGGTTGCCCATAGTCCGACGCTTCGTTCTGTCGTCGCCATCGCCGCAGCACGATGCCCATGGCGCCGGTCCTTTCTGCTGCCAGCTGCAGGCGCCGTGAGGCGTTCATCGGCAGCCGGACCAGTTCACCGACGACGGCGGCAAGCCCGCCGAAGGAAAGCCCCTCCTCCATGGCGGACAGCACCTCCTCCTCCCGATCGCTTTCACAAAACACAACGCGATCCGGATGGAGTCCTGCCTGGGCGACCGCGGGGAAAAACAGGTCAGGGCGCGTCATGCACCAGAGAACCTTGCCGCGCGATCTGGCGGCGATGCCGGCGACGAAAAGTGCCGCAGCAGCCCCATCGACCGTCCCTCCCCCGCCGCCGGCGACCTCGTGCAGCGCGCCGAAGGCGAGCCCTCCCCCCGGCAGTGCTCGATCAACCTCGGCGAGGCCGAAGGGCAGGACCTGCCTTGCGCGCTGTGAGCCGCCTTCAAGCTGGCCGATGCGCTCGCGAAGCTCCGCCAGCACGGGGTTGAGGGCATGGTTGACCACGGCAGAATTGTTGCTCCTTCAGGGTTTCCAGCGGTTCTTTAAGCTGATATGTTCATTATTTGTTCCGATTGCCCAACTGAGTCAATCGGGCCTCCGCTCCGGAAACCGCCCCTCGGCTAAGTCGTTGAAACGAATCCCTTAGCTGCATCAAGGAGATATCCGGCAATAGGAGGGTCAGGGAAATTTTCTTATGGTGTCTGGGGACAAATGGCGGCGGCGCATCTCGAAAAACTCAACGACCGGCAGCGCGAGGCGGTCGAGCACGGCATTGGCCTGCCGGACGGAAAAATCGGCGGACCGCTGCTGATCATCGCCGGCGCGGGCAGCGGCAAGACCAATACGCTGGCGCACCGCGTCGCGCAGCTGATCGTCAATGGCGCCGATCCGCGGCGGATCCTGCTGATGACGTTTTCCCGCCGTGCGGCATCCGAGATGGCGCGCCGGGTGCAGCGCATCTGCCGCCAAGTGCTGGGCGACAATGCCGCCATCATGACCGACGCGCTGGCCTGGGCCGGGACGTTTCATGGGATCGGCGCGCGGCTCTTGCGGATGTATGCCGAGCAGATCGGCCTCAGTGTCGATTTTACGATCCACGATCGCGAGGACAGCGCTGATCTGATGAACCTCGTCCGGCATGACCTTGGCTTTTCCGCCAAGCAGAGCCGATTTCCGACCAAAAGCACCTGCATCGCGATCTATTCCCGCGTGGTCAATTCCGAGGCCTCGATCAAGGAGATCCTGAAATCGTCCTATCCGTGGGTGCTGGAGTGGGAAGAGGAGCTGAAGCAGCTTTTTGCGGCCTACGTTGAAGCCAAGCAGGCACAGAACGTTCTGGACTACGACGACTTGTTGCTCTACTGGGCGCAGATGGTTTGCGAGCCGGAGTTGGCCGAGGACGTCGGCAACCGTTTCGACCACATTCTCGTGGACGAATACCAGGATACCAATCGCCTGCAGGCATCGATCCTCATGTCGCTGGCGCCCGGCGGTCGCGGCCTGACTGTTGTCGGCGACGACGCGCAATCGATCTATTCCTTCCGTGCGGCAACCATCCGAAACATCCTGGATTTCCCGCAGGAATTCTCACCCAAGCCGGCAGACGTCATCACGCTCGACCGCAACTACCGCTCGACCCAGCCGATCCTGGCTGCCGCCAATGCCGTCATCGAACTCGCACGGGAGCGCTACACGAAAAACCTCTGGACCGACCGCGCCTCGGAGCAACGGCCGATGCTGGTGACGGTCAAGGACGAGATCGACCAGGCCGCCTATATCGTCGAGCAGGTGTTGGCCAACCGCGAGATCGGCATGGCGCTGAAACAGCAAGCGGTGCTGTTTCGAACCTCGAGCCACAGCAACGCGCTGGAAATCGAGCTCACCCGACGAAACATCCCGTTCGTAAAGTTCGGCGGGCTCAAGTTTTTGGACGCCGCGCACGTCAAAGACATGCTGGCGGTCATGCGGTTCGCGCAGAATCCGCGCGACCGCGTTGCCGGCTTTCGGGTGCTGAAACTGTTGCCCGGCATCGGGCCGCAAACGGCCGGCAAGATTCTCGACACGATTGCCGCCGACCCCGAGCCGCTGCAGTCGCTCGCCGAAATCCCGCCGCCGGCCAAGACCGGCGACGACTGGGGCGCCTTCGTGACGCTGGTCACGGCGCTGCGAAAGGGCGAAGCGGGCTGGCCGGCGGAGATCGGCACGGTTCGGATGTGGTACGACCCGCATCTCGATCGCATCCACGAGGACGCGGACACCCGCAAGGACGACCTCTTGCAGCTCGAACAGATCGCCAGCGGCTATGCGAGCCGCGAGCGGTTCCTGACCGAACTGACCCTTGACCCGCCGGAGGCGACCAGCGACCAGGCCGGGGTGCCGCTCCTCGACGAGGATTACCTGGTCTTGAGCACGATCCATTCGGCCAAGGGACAGGAATGGCGTTCCGTCTTCATGCTCAATGTCATCGACGGCTGCATTCCCTCCGATCTTGGCGCCGGCACCACAGCCGAGATCGAAGAAGAGCGACGCCTCCTTTATGTCGGCATGACCCGGGCGCGCGACAGCCTCACGCTGATCACGCCGCAGCGCTTCTTTTCGCACGGCCAGAACGCCAAGGGTGACCGTCATGTCTATGCGTCGCGGACCCGCTTCATACCGGCCACCCTCTTGCAATTTTTCGAGATGGCAAGCTGGCCGAAGGCGTCGGCCACTGCGAGCGAGCAAAGCAACCGCCAGGTTCGCGTCGATATCGGTGCGCGGATGCGATCGATGTGGAAATGAGCCATGCAGCCCATCACTTCGTCCGAGATCGAGGCGCAGAAACCGGATCGCGAAGATCGGGTCCGGCGTATCATCCATGTGGACATGGATGCCTTTTATGCCTCCGTCGAACAGCGCGATAACCCGGAGCTGCGGGGCAAACCCGTCGCTGTCGGCGGCGCGGCCGCCCGCGGCGTCGTGGCGGCGGCAAGCTACGAGGCGCGCGCTTTCGGTGTGCGATCCGCCCTGCCATCGATCACCGCCAAGCGGCGTTGCCCCGACCTGATATTCGTTCCGCCCCGCTTCGACGTCTATCGTGCTGTTTCATCGCAGATTCATGCGATCTTCGCCGAATACACCGATCTGATCGAGCCCCTGTCGCTCGACGAGGCCTATCTCGATGTCACCGACAACAAGCATGGCATTGCGATCGCGACGGAGATTGCCACGAGGATTCGCGGCCGCATCAAGGATGTCACCGGGCTGAATGCCTCCGCCGGAATTTCCTATTGCAAGTTTCTCGCCAAGATGGCTTCCGACCTCAACAAGCCGAACGGTCAGGCGGTCATCACGCCTAAGCATGGCCCGACGTTTGTCGAGGGACTGGCCGTCAAGAAGTTCCATGGCGTGGGGCCTGCGACCGCCGCCAAGATGGAGCGGCTCGGCATCCTGACCGGCGCCGATCTCAGGGAAAAGTCGCTTGCCTTCCTGCAGGAGCATTTCGGAAAGTCTGGCGTCTGGTACTACAATATCTCCCGCGGCATCGACGATCGCCCGATCCGACCCAATCGGGAGCGAAAATCCGTCGGCGCCGAAGACACCTTCATGACGGATATCGTCGATCTGGATGCAGCGCGTGCGGAAATCTCCCCATTGGTCGACAAGGTCTGGCGGCATTGCGAGGCGAAGAACCTTTACGGCCGATCCGTCACCTTGAAGGTGAAGTATGCCGACTTTCAGATCATCACGCGAAGCAGGACCGAAGCCTCCCCGTTCGGCGCGCCCGGCGAGGTCGTGGCGACGGTCCAGGCACTTCTCGATCCCCTGTTCCCGACGGCGAAAGGGATCCGCCTCCTCGGCGTCACGCTGTCGTCGTTCACCGACGAGGCCGCGAACGGATCCGCCGGTCAACTCCAGTTCGAGATCTAGGTGCACCGGTGGGCCGGTCCAAGGCGCTCTTTTTGAGGTGTGAATTGCAGCCCGGAAAAGCTGCCTTGGAGGTTCAGACCTATCTCGCCGAATAGTCCATTGCGCTTAGGTCATCCAGCAGGGTCGGCCCCTTAGGCGTCCAGCGCAGCTTTTCCCGCGTTTGCACGCTCGAAGCCGTGATGTTTGCCGACGCGAACATAGCGAACCAGCCGAAATGGTCTTCCGCCTCGCCTTGCGGGATCGAGACGGCAGCGAGACCGAGGCCGGTCGCGACGGTTTGGGCGATGTCGCGCGCGGCAATACCCTCTTCGGCCACGGCATGGTAGCGGGCACCGGGCTCGGCACGGTCGATCGCCAGAACATAGAGCTTGGCCACGTCATCCACATGGCCGGCGGCCCAGCGGTTGGCCCCTTGCGCGACATAGGCGGCGACGCCCTTCTGGCGGGCCAATTCGATATAGTACGAGACGAGGCCCTGCCTGGCGGTATCATGCACCTGCGGCAGTCGGACGACGCCGAGGTTGATGCCCGCCTCGAGTTGTTCCTGTCCGGCCAGTTCAGAGGCAGTGCGGGGATTGAAATGATGGGCGTCAAAGACGTCCTCGCGCGCGAGTTCGCCATTGCCCGGATCGCCGATGCCGACGCCCGAGGTGATGAGCAGCGGCCGATCCGAACCCTTGAGAACCGATCCAATGGCGGTGATGACCTGGCGATCCTTTTCGCAATTGGCAAGGAAATTGGTAAAGTCGTGGTCGAACGCCGTGTGAATGACAGCATCGGCATTCTCAGCCCCTTTGGCCAGGGCCGCCGGATCTTCAAGCGTTCCCAGGTGAACGGCGGCGCCGGCATTCGCCAGAGCCTTCGCGCCTGTTTCGGAACGGGTAAGGCCGATCACGTCATGATGAGCGGCGAGCAGTTCGCCGAGGATACGCGATCCTATGAATCCGGTGGCACCGGTGAGAAAAACACGCATGCTGAATCTCCTGCATTGACGAAGCAAGCGATCTCATGAAAAATTATCCTGTTAAAGTAGTGAGTTTATCCTAGTATAATCATTAATAGGGTCGCATGAGCGAGAGCATTCCCGAAAATGGGCTCGGCACATTCCTGCGTGACCGGCGCATGCGCCTCGATCCAGTCGCGTTCGGCTTCGAGGCAGGACGACGACGGACGCCGGGCCTGCGCCGGGAAGAGGTCGCCCAGCGCGCCAATATAAGCCCGACCTGGTACACCTGGCTGGAGCAAGGCCGGGGCGGAGCGCCATCTGCCGATGTGCTCGATCGCATCGCAAGGGGGTTGATGCTGACCGAGCCCGAGCGTGATCACCTTCACATCCTCGCCTTCGGCCATCCTCCCGAACCGCGCTACCACCAGCAGGAATCCATCACGCCACGGCTGCAGCATGTGCTGGATGCCATACCCTTCAGCCCCGCCATCATTCGAACCGCGACGTGGGATGTGGTGGCGTGGAACAGGGCCGCGACCGTCATTCTGACCGATTATGAAAAGCTGCCCATAGAGCGGCGCAACATCCTGCGCATGATGTTTTCCGACGAGCGCGTGCGTGCCGCGCAGGACGATTGGCGCAACGTTGCCCGCTATGTCGTCGGTGCGTTCCGAGCCGACGCCGCGCGCGCCGGCGCGGGGGCAGAAATCCGCAAGCTCGTCGACGAGCTCTCAGCCAGTAGCCCAGACTTCAAGGCGATGTGGGCCGACAACGAGATCGCGGCCACGCGCGATGGCATCAAGCGCCTTCACCACGCTGAACTGGGAGCGATCGAGCTGGAGTTCTCGACTTTTGCGGTCGAGGGCCGATCCGACCTCAAGATGATGGTCTATAGTCCCGCAAATTCCGAGGTAGCGGCGCAATTTCGCTCACTGATCGCTAGCGTGCGTTGAGCCTGTTATACCGGGATTGCTCGAATTGCCCTTGTTGGACCATGTCGGTGATGTCCTGGGTTCGGTAGCTTTGGCGCCGCGCACCGGGTTAGATCATGATTCCCGCGCTGCGGATGCTTCGGCTCCAAGCCGTTCGAGGTTTGCAATCAGGCGATCGAGCAAGACGATGAAGTAAGTGGTTTCCTCCGCTGTGAAGCCGTCGAGCGCGTCACGGTTGCCTTGGAACAAGGCGGCGCAGGTATGCGGGGATCAATTTATCCGGTCTTCTGGAATACCATCAACGAAATCAATTAGATATGCATGCATTAACTATCTATTGATACCATCACAAGTGTTCGGGGTTATCCTTGGCTCGATGATTGAACGGACCTCAACGAGGTAAGCAGGCAATGGAATTCATTTGGCGAAAGAACGTGGGAATGAAGATCGCGATTGCCCCGCGATCCTTGTTAGTCGCGGCAAGCGTTGTGCTCGCCATTTACACGCCTGACTATCTACCGAAGTGGATGTCGACCTTTTTTGCGGCACTGGAGGGCTTTTGATTAGTCCTAGCGCTCAACATGTGCAGTTAGGAATCTTGTCCTTGACTCCGGCCAGAGTGAGAACATAATGGGAACGTCAGTCCACCCGAATTCCCCTGCTCACTACGCCCGTAGGAGATCGCATTCATGCGTCCAGTCGCCAAACAAAATCCAATAGCCGAGACCGTCGATGAGGCGCTTGCTTGGCATCGCGGCGATGCACGCGCTTGTATTGCCACGCTACTCGCTGATTGTGCTTGGCTCCGTTACCAGATCGAAGTTGCGGATCACGCGATGAGCCGCGGCTTCACCCGAGGTTGGCGGCCTTGTTCGGATCGAGACTGAGAATGTCCACGCTAGATGATGGACGCGTGGATGGGAAATATCCGTTGACCTACCGCAACTTTGGCGCGATCTTCATTGCGCTGAGAGGTGTATCAATGAGATTACGCATCGCGTTCGTCTTCGCTGTCCTTGCCGTCTCGCCTGTAAGTGCCGAAGAGTTATGCCCGAAATATGGGAAATGCGTTCCGGCGGATCAGTTCGCTTGCCAAGAGGTTGATCGGAGCAGCGTTGTCACGCGCGTCTGCTACAACGAGGCGAAAGCCTACATGATTATCCGGTTGAAGAAGACCGACTACCATTACTGCGACGTTGATCCGGCAACCGTATCCGACCTACTCACCTCTCAGTCGATTGGCCGCTTCTACAACAAGCATATCAAGGGAAGCGCCACCAACGGCCGTTTCGATTGCCGAACGCATCCAGTGCCGACGTTCTGAGGCTGATAATGGCATATCGATATAACGGTTCATCGTCCGAACCACCCTACGACCCCAAAGCCGGTATCGCACTTGTCCGAATGGGAGCATTCGTCATTCTGCTCCTAATTGGTATCGGCTGGCTCGGTTCGTGACCGTTTGCAGATTGAAAGCCGACTATGGTTTCCGGATATGACAAATCCCCACCTGAACCGCCATATGAGCCGGAAAATGAATCCGGTGTTTTGCTTGTCCTGATAGGGATTGTCGCAATCTTGTTCCTGAGTTCCTTTGGTTGGCTGTTCGTGTGAGCCACCCACTCAGCGGGTGTTCAATAAAGCGAGTGGTGGCCCGCCTTCATGGGAAATCAATGACCAGTTCTTCAAAAATTCCCGCCTTCTTCAGCGCATTAATGGTGTTGGCGGCAAGGCTACTCTCCGGCTGCGCTGGAACACCATCGGTATTTTCTGATGATGGCGCGACAATTTCGTTCAAACGTGACCACATTAGGTACCGGGCTCCCGGTCAGGCCGAGGTATCCTGCAAATTTGACAAGCAGCGAAAGTTAGCCGTTTGCGAAAATGGCCTAGCATCCGAGGTGGTGGTGGCTGGGCTTCCCATTACGGGCATTGTATTGGTTAAATTCGATGGGCGGGAATTCAGGCGCGCAATACATCCCTAAACGACGGCGCAGTCCTAGAGTATCCGTGTTGGTCAAGGTAGGGATGGGACCCATTTTCTGCCTTTGCTGAGCAGTGCATTGGCGAGGACGATGAGTTTTCGCATGATTG
>NZ_JACHIK010000025.1 GCF_014203155.1 Shinella fusca | reverse complement strand
CACGGTATGCGCATCCTCGACGTCCTTCGCCGCGCCGCCGGCCATCAGCGTGAGTTCGCCGGTCAGCGCCTTCGGCGCGCCGCCGGAAAGGGGGCAGTCCACCCAGCGAAGGCCCCTTTCGGCGGCATCGGCCGCCAGTTCCTTCGTCGTTTCCGGATCGATCGACGACATGTCGATGATCAGCGTGCCGGGCCTTGCGCCTTCTGCGACGCCCGTCTGACCGAAGACGGCCTTGCGCACGATGGCGGGCGCGTTGAGGCTGAGGATGACGTAGTCGCTCCCTGCAGCCGCTTCCGCCGCGCTCGATGCGGCATAGGCGCCCCTGTCGACCAGCGCCTGGCGCTTTTCCGGGCTGGGGTCGAAGACGGTGAGACGGTTGCCGGTCCCGGCAAGCCGCGTGCCGATGGCGCCGCCCATGGCGCCCGCGCCGATCAGCGCTACCCTGTTGCTCATGGCCCGCTCTCCTCAAGATGCGTTGCGATGTCGATGGTCACGGCCCAAGGGCGGCGATCAGCCGACTTCCGACCGCAGGAAGGCCTGCAGTTCCGGCGTCTTCGGAGCGGAGAAGAATTCGGCGGAGGGGCCTTCCTCGTGGATGATGCCGTCCTTCATGAAGATCGTCTTGTTGGCGACGCGCCGCGCAAAGCCCATTTCATGGGTGACGAGGATCATCGTCATGCCGCCGCGGGCGAGATTCTCGATGACGGCGAGCACTTCGCCGGTCAGCTCCGGGTCGAGCGCCGAGGTGACCTCGTCGAACAGCAGGACCTTCGGCTGCATGGCGAGCGAGCGGGCGATGGCCACGCGCTGCTGCTGGCCGCCGGAGAGCATGTCCGGATAGGCGTCGAAGCGATCGCCGAGCCCGACGAGCGACAGGCAGCGCCTCGCCTCCTCGCGGGCGGCCTGCCTCGGCAGGCCCTTCACCTGCACCGGCGCGAGCATGATGTTCTCGCCGGCCGTCAGGTGGGGAAAGAGGTTGTAGCTCTGGAAGACGATGCCCACGTCGCGGCGGAGCTGGCGCAGCTCGGCCGGCTTCCGCGACATGCGGTGGCCGGCCACCTCGATCTCGCCGTCGTCGATGCTTTCGAGACCGTTCAGGCAGCGCAGGAAGGTGCTCTTGCCGGAGCCGCTGCGGCCGATCAGGGCGACGACCTCGCCGCCTTCGACCGTGAGGGACACGCCCTTCAGGACCTGGAGCGCACCGAAGCTCTTGCGGATGTTCTTTGCGACGACGACGGACATGGCGGGGCCTCTCGATCGGGAAAGACGGGGCGCCGCGCGGGCGCCCCTCGGGTTTCAGGCAATCAGAACGACGGCAGTTCCGGCATCGGGGTCTTCATCCACTTCTCGTAGATCGCGCCCAGCTCGCCGCTCTGCTTGTGGACGAAGAGCACGGTGTTCAGCCAGTGCAGGAGGTCCGGATCGTTGCGGCGCAAGCCGACGCCGTAGAAGCTCTGGAGATAGGTGGTCTTCTCCTCGAAGCCGCGATCGGGATAGCGTTCCTGAAGCTGCGCGGCGATGTAGTTTACCGTGCCGATCGCATCGACCTGGCCGGAGACGAGCGCGTTCAGCGTCGTGCTGTCGTCGTCGAAGCGGACGAGCTCCATGCCTTCGATCCCGGCGGCCGAGAGGATCTTCTCGTGCGCCGTGCCGCGCGGCACGCCGACGCGCTTGCCGGCAAGGTCCGCGAGGCTCTTTATGACCGTGTCCTTCGGCGCGATGATGACCGACTTGTGGCCGCCGTAGGGGTTGGAGAAGGCGACCGAGAGCGCACGCTCGGTATAGATGCCGAAGCTCGCCACGACGAAGTCGACCTTGCCGGTCTGCAGCGACGGGATCCGGCTCTGGCCGGTAACGGAGACGAGTTCCAGCTCGACGCCGAGATCCTTGGCCAGCAGCTTGGCGACATCGACGTCGAGCCCGTCCGGCTGCATCTCGGCGTTGGTGATGCCGAAGGGCGGCACCGACAGGTCGACGCCGATCAGCACCTTCTTGCGGGCGATGATGTCGTCGAGGGAGGAGGCCGACGCCGTGGCGGCGCCGACGGTGAGGGCGAGAAGCCCGACGAGGGGCAGGAGAAGGGATTTCAGGCGCATGGTATCCTCTCAGTTTCGGTTGGGGTTCCGGTTGGGTGGACGGCCTTCTGCGTGCCGTCCGGCGGTTCAGGTTCTCGCGCCGCGGCGCGCGGTGCGCCGCTCCAGCCACAGGCTGAGCTGCGTCAGCGGGAAGCAGACTGCGAAGTAGAGTGCGGCGACGCTGAGGAACGCCTTGAGCGGCTCGAACGTGGCGTTGCTGACGAGTTGGCCGGCGCGGGTGATCTCGATGAAGCCGATGATCGAGGCGAGCGAGGTCTGCTTGATGATCTGCACGAGGAAGCCGACCGTGGACGGCATGGCGAGGCGGATCGCCTGCGGCGCGATGACGAAGCGCAGCGTCTTCCAGGGCGTCAGCGCCAGCGCATCGGCGCTCTCCCACTGGGCCCTGGGAATGGCGCGCAGCGCGCTTTCCCAGATGGCGCCGAGGAAGGCGCTGGAATTGACGGTGAGCGCGATGGCGGCGGCCGTCAACGCGGCGATCTCCACGCCGAACAGCGAAGGCGCATAGTAGCAGAGGAACAGCAGCACGAGCAGCGGCAGGCCCTGGACCAACTGCATGTAGAAGGTGGTGAGGCCGCGCAGCGCACGGCTGCGGGCGATGCGCAGCAGCGCGAGCAGGATGCCCATGAGGCCGCCGCCGACGAAGGCGATGACGGTCAGCGTCAGCGTCCAGCGCAGCGCATAGACGATGAACAGGAATTCGGGCGTGCCGAATGTGCGCATGTCATGCCCTCCCGAGCAGGCGGCGACGCGACCGCGTGAAGATCATGAGGCCGGCAATGTTCAGCACGCCGCGGAAGACGAAGTTGAGCACGACATAGACCACGGCGATGACGAGGTAGATCTCCATCGTGCGGAACGTCTCGGAGCTTGCGATCATCGCGGCGCCCGTCAGGTCCTCGACGCCGATGGCGGAGACGAGGCTGGTCGAGAGCATAAGCAGCACGCATTGCGAGACGATGGGCGTGAACACCTTTTCCAGCGCGGGCGGCAGGATCACGAAGCGCAGCGTCTGGAAATAGGTCATGCCGAGGCTCTCGGCCGCCTCCACCTGGCTGCGGTGCGTCGCCTCTATGCCGCCGCGCACGATCTCCGCGACATAGCCGCCGTTGTTGAAGACCAGCGCGATGAAGACGGACGCGAGCGGGGACAGGCGGATGCCGATATTCGGCAGGCCGAAGAAGATGACGAATATCTGCACCAGCAGCGGCGTGTTGCGCGTCACCTCCACGTAGATGCGCACGAGGAGCCGCCCCGGCTTCCACGGCGAGGTGGACAGGACCGCGCTGGCGACGCCGAGCGCGATCCCCCCGAAGATGCCGACGAAGGAAAGCAGGAGCGTCAGCCAGAGCCCGCTCACGACTTGCGGCAGGTAGTTCAGCAGCGGGCCGAACTGGAACGTATAGTTCATCTCTAACCTCGGCTTTCGTTCGGGTGGCGGGCGGGTTTGCTATTGCTGGCCGAGCGGGCGAACGCGCAGATTGGGGCCGGCAAAGCCGATCGTGTCCGGATGGCACAGATCCAGCGCAGCCGCCACATGCCACCACGTGTGGTCGGCCTGGCGGATGATGTAGCATTCCGTGCTGTGGCCGATATGCGCGCCTTCCAGCGAATGGCCCATGCAGATATGGCCGATCTCCTCCGGCAGGCCGACGGAAAGGCAGACATGGGTGCCGTAGGCCGAGTGGCGGAAGGAGGGCTCGCCGTAGCGGTCGCCACGCTCGCTCCAGCGCTTCAGGTTCACCGGGTCGAATTCCCAGGTCTTGCCGATATCGTGGCACAGCCCGCCGGCGAGGATGATGTCCCGGTCGACCTTCGCTTCCGGATAGGTCTTCCTGAATTCGTCGTAGATGGCGAGAGCAAGGCGCGTGACGCCGCGCAGATGCGCGTCCTGCCGGCCGCGCTTCAATGCGAAGACGTTGGGGCTGCCTTCGCCGGAAATGTCGGTGACGCGGTCGAACGAGGAGCGCTCCAGCGCGAAGACCCAGGCGTCGACGACCTTTTCCCTGAGCTCGTCGGACTGGATCTCCGCGATCTCCGGCAGGTCTTCGAGAATGTGTTCGCGCGAAATGGTCTTGTACATGGGGTCACCGCGTCTCTGATGTGGATGAGGAAATCCTATGCGGTCTTGAGATCAAAATCTAATTAGGATACTTATCGCTATCGATAGAAGAATTCTATTCATCATGGCCCTCAGCTTCTCCGCTCTCGAATCCTTCTACTGGGTCTGCCAGCTGCGCAGCTTCAGCGCGGCGGCCGACAAGCTCCATGTCAGCCAGCCCACGGTTTCCTACCGCATCCGGGAATTGGAAGAGCAACTCGGCGTGTCGCTCTTCGTGCGCCAGAAGCGCCAGCTCGTGCTGACCAGCGAGGGAGAGGCGCTGAAGCACTATGCGGAATCGATGATCGCGATTGCGCGGGACATCGAATCCAACATCAAGACCCGCAATACCCGCCTGCCGACGCTGAGGGTCGGCGTGATCGACAGCTTCGCCGCCGTATGCCTGCCGGCCCTGCTCGACGAACTCGACAAGCGCTTCGCCGGAACGCGGATCGCCGCTACGGTGGATACCAGCCACAGGCTTGCCGACCAGCTCTCCGAGGGTCTTCTCGACATCGCCGTCCTCTCGACCCCTCCCCCGCACGATAACGTCGCCCTGGAGCTCCTGGGGCGTCAGAGCGTCGGCTGGGTCGCAAGCAGGAAGCTCGGGCTACCGGAGGCAACCATCTCCGACGAGGAGCTGCTGGCGCAGCGCATCTTCTCGACCCCCGCGCCCTCCAACCTGCACTCGCTCACGACGGGCTTCCTTTCCGCCTCGTCGGGCGGCGGGTTGAGGCTCAATGTCTGCAACAGCCTCGGCACGATCCTCAACCTCGTGGAATCGGGCACGGGGATAAGCATCCTGCCGACCCGCCTGATGCAGGAGCTGATCGCGAGCGGGACGATGCAGGTCCTGAAGACCCAGTCGCCTCTTCCCTTGCAGGAAGTGTTCATCGGCACGAACAAGGGCGCCATCGTGCGCGCCCTCCCGCAGGTGACGCAGATGATCCGGAAGGTCAGCGGCAGCGTCGGTTTCTGCGTTTGAGGACGTCACGCAAACCCGGGAGCCCGGCCGGTCGAGGCGCGGAGACGGTAACCTAGGCACGCCCGCGGCGAACGATATGTTCGCGCTGAATGTCGCCCACCGCCGAGACGCCCAGCAAGGCCATGTTCCGGTGGATTTCGGATTGCAGGATCTCGACGGCTCTCTCGACCCCATGCGAACCCGCGACGGTTGCGGCATAGAGGAACGGCCGGCCGACGAAGACGAAACGGGCGCCGAGCGCGAGGGCCTTGATGACGTCCGTGCCGCGCCGGAACCCGCCATCGATCATGACCGCCGTCCTGTCGCCGACCCTTTCGACGATCCCGGGAAGCGCGCTCAGGGGCGACATCGTGCCGTCCAACTGACGCCCGCCGTGGTTGGACACGATCACCCCGTCCACCCCCAGTTCGTGGGCGCGGAGCGCATCGTCCGGATGCATGATGCCCTTGACGACGAGCGTCCGCGGCCAGCGCTTGCGGATGCGCTCCAGATGGACCCAGTTCAGATGGTCCCTCCGGCCGAAATCGCGCATGACGCTCGGCGAGATGATGGGCGCGCCGCGGGTCGCATAGGAATTCTCGAAATGCGGCACGCCGTGCAGCGCCAGCGTGCGCAGGAAGGTCCCGACGGTCCACCGGGGATGCGTGATGCCTTGCCATGCGAGGCCAAGGCCGGGACGCAGCGGCGTCGAGAAGCCGGCGCGCACGTTGTTCTCGCGGTTTGCCAGGATCGCGGTATCGACCGTGAGCACCAGCGTGGGAAAGCCCGCACGCTCGGCCCGCTCGACGAGCGCATCGATCCGGTCCGGCTCCCCCGGAAGGTAGGCCTGGAACCACGATCCCGGGGCGGCCGCGGCAATCTCCTCCATGCGGATCAGCGACGATCCGCTCACGATCATGGGGATGCGGCACTCCTTCGCGGCCTCGGCGAGGCGGATGTCACCCCGGTAGGCCATCAGGGCGCTGATGCCCATCGGCGCGATCCCGAACGGCGCATCGTAGGTCTGCCCGAGAAGGGTCGTCGCGGTGCTGCGCCCGGAAACGTCGCGAAGCACCCGCGGCTGGAAGGCGTAGGCGTCGAAATCCTCCGCATTGTAGCGCAGCGAGGCGTTCGTCTCGCTCGCGCCGGCGATGTAGCCGAACAAGGGCCGGGGGAGACGCCGCCTTGCCGCGCGTTCGAAGTCGTTGAGGCACAGATAGGTCTGGAGACGGGCACTCGTCATCGTATCACCGGGATTGCATCGACCCGGCGCGCCGGGTCGGAGAAGCGGATAACGGCCGCACAGGGCGGCCGTTTGAGGTTTCCAAGTCTTCCCTATACGTCAGGCTTCCTCTTCCTGGAACGCTTCCTCGCGCGTGCGGCGGAAGGAAGGCAGCACCATCAGCACCAGCATGCCGACCGTCGCGATGAGCAGGACGAGGCTGATCGGCCGCTCGTAGAAGACGCTCGGGTCGCCATGGGAGATGGTCATCGCCCGGCGGATGTTGGTTTCGAGGAGCGGGCCGAGGACGAAACCGAGGAGCAGCGGCCCCGCCTCGCACTTCGCCTTGCGGAAGGCGTAGCCGAGAAGGCCGAAGCCCGCCGCCAGGACCACGTCGAAGATGCGGTTGTTGATGCTGTAGACCCCGACGCAGCAGAACAGCAGGATCGCGGGATAGAGCAGGCGGTAGGGCACCGTCAGCAGCTTCACCCATACGCCGATCATCGGCAGGTTGATCACGACCAGCATGAGGTTGCCGATCCACATGCTGGCGACGAGGCCCCAGAAGATCTCCGGCTGCGTGGCCAGCACCGTGGGCCCGGGCGTGATGCCGTGGATGATGAAGGCGCTCAGCATCATCGCCATCATGTTGTTGGAGGGAATGCCGAGGGTCAGCAGCGGAATGAACGAGGACTGCGCGCCCGCATTGTTGGCCGCCTCCGGGCCCGCGACGCCCTCGACGGCGCCTTCGCCGAACTCTTCCGGGTGCCTTGAGATCTTCTTCTCGAACGAATAGGCGCAGAAGGAGGCAAGCGTCGCCCCGCCGCCCGGCAGGACGCCGAGGAACGTGCCGACGCCCGTTCCGCGCAGCACCGCGGGCCAGGCCCGGCGGAAGTCCTCGCGGGTCGGCCACAGCCGGCTGAGCTTGCTGACCAGCACCCCGCGCGCCTCGTGGTTCTCGAGGTTCTCGATGATCTCGGCAAAGCCGAACAGGCCGATGGCGATCACCACGAAGTCGATGCCGTCGAACAGTTCCATGGCGCTGAAGGTCAGGCGCTCCTCGCCCGAGCCGGCATCGATGCCGACCATGCCGAGAAGCAGGCCGAGCAGGATCATGCCGATGGCCTTCAGCACCGGCCCGCGGGCGAGCACCGTCGCCGCGAGCAGGCCGAACAGCATGAGCGAGACATATTCGGCCGGCCCGAAGGACAGGGCGAAGGAGGACAGCGTGGGGCCGGCGAGCGCAATCCCGAAGGTCGCGACCGTGCCGGCGAAGAAGGAGCCGAGGGCCGCGACGGCGAGCGCCGACCCCGCTCGCCCCTTCTGGGCCATCTTGTAGCCGTCTATCGCCGTCACCACCGAGGAGGCCTCCCCCGGCAGGTTGACGAGGATGGCCGTCGTCGAGCCGCCGTACTGCGCGCCGTAGTAGATGCCGGCCAGCATGATGAGGCCGGCAAGGGGCGGCAGGTAGAAGGTGATCGGCAGGAGGACGGCGATCGTCGCCGTCGGGCCGATGCCGGGCAGGACGCCGATCAGCGTGCCGAGCAGCGCGCCCACCAGGCAGAAGCCGAGATTTGTCGGTGTCAGCGCCTCGCCGAAGCCGAGCGCCAGAAGATTGATGAAATCCATGTTCCAAGCCTCAGAAGGGCCAGATGGGCATCTGAACGCCCAAACCGACGATGAAGACCAGGGCGCCGAAGGCTGTCAGCCCGGCGGTGAGCAGGAGCACTTCGCGCAGTCTGGAGTCGCGGTCGGCGACGCTGCCGACGAGCAGCAGCCAGACGGACCCCGCGACGAACCCGAAATATTCGGCGACGAACGCAAAGCCGATCACGGCGGCGAGGATGACGATCACAGGCCAGGGCCTCGGCCTTGCAATATCCTCCCGGTCGCGGAACAGGCCGAGACCGCCGACCGCCGCGCCGACGACGATCAGCAACCAGCAGACGACCCGCGGAAGATAGCCGGGGCCCATCGCCGAAACGGTTCCGAGGGTCAGGTCGCGCCCGGCCCAAAGGCCAAGCGCTCCGAAACCGACGAAAAGGGCGGCCGTCAGGAAATCCGGGCGGTCGCCGGTGCTGCCGGCCTTGCGCGGGGCCGACATTACTGCTGTTCCTTCGCCAGCTTCCAGATCGCGCCGAGACGTTCGGCCCTCACCGGCATTTCCTTGTTCCAGTCATCGGCGGAAAGGTAGGAGAGCGCCAACGACTGCTGCTTGGCCTTCTCCTGGAATTCCGGATTGTCGAGCGCCTTGTGGACGGCATCGGAGAACTTCGTCCGGATATCCGCCGGCACGTCGCAGCCCATCGCGATCCCGCGTTCGGAACTGACCAGAACGTCGAAGCCCTGCTCCTTCGCCGTGGGCAGGTCGGGAGCGATGACGGAACGCTGCTCGGCGAACTGGCCGAGGTTCTTGAAGGCCGAATGGTCGCTGCCGACGAATTCGCCGACATTGATGCCGATCATCATGACATGGCCGCCCAGCAGCGCGGTGCGGGCCTCGTTCGCCCCGTTGAAGGTCACGGCGGTAAGGTCGATGCCGGCCGACTTCTCCAGTTGCAGCATGGCAAGATGCTCGTCGGTTCCAAGCCCGGTCGTCCCGACCGTCACGGCGCCCGGATTGGCCTTGGCATACTCCACGAGATCCTTGAGGGAATTGAATTCCGAACCGGCCTGCACGATGAAGGAACCCGGATCCTCGACGATGCGCGCGACCGGGCAGAGCTTCTTGGGATCGAAGCGGACCTTACGGTCCATCTGCATGGTCAGGTAGCCGGGGGTGTTGAGGGAGGAGGCGGTGTAGCCGTCCGGGCGCGCCTCCGTCAGGGCCGTGTAGGCGATCTCGCCGGAGGCGCCGGGCCGGTTGAGGATCGTGATCTTCGCGCCCAGCTCCTCTTCGATATAGGGCGCCAGCGTCCGGTTCATCACGTCCGTGCCGCCGCCCGGCGCGAAGGCGACGATAAGCTCGATGGGCCGGTCCGTCGGCCATTCGGCATGCGCGATGCCCGTGCCGAGCAGCAGGGTCGTTGCGAGTGCGGTATTCCGGATCAAGTGCTTCATGGTTTCCTCCCGTTGATGACTCTAGCGAAAGCGCCGCGGC
The DNA here is from genome assembly GCF_014203155.1 of Shinella fusca. Classification (GTDB taxonomy): domain Bacteria; phylum Pseudomonadota; class Alphaproteobacteria; order Rhizobiales; family Rhizobiaceae; genus Shinella; species Shinella fusca. The sequence continues at coordinate 39,158 of NZ_JACHIK010000025.1, read as the reverse complement.
GCTTCGACATTTTCGATTGGCCCCGCACAGGATTGTCCTCTACGGGGCCGGGTTCCCTGCGGGACCGGCGGCCTCACTCCTCTGGCGCGCCTTCCGTCCCGCATCGGTGCGATCAGGCCTCCGCGGGCAGTTCGCAGCCGCTCTTTGCCAGCGTGTCGTTGAACCAGGTCGGCCTGTGCTTGCCGGCCAGGATGGTTTCCATCTGCGCGTTTTCCGCCGCGTGCTTGGCGGCCGTGCGCTCGTAGACCTCGGCGACGTCGTCCACGGGGATCGCGACGACCCCGTCCGCATCGCCGAGGACCAGGTCGCCGGGCATCACCACCATTCCGCCGATGGCGATGGGGCAGTTGATCTCGCCGGGGCCGTTCTTGTAGGGGCCGCGATGCGTCACGCCGACGGCGAACGCCGGAACGTTCATGTCGAGAAACGCGTCCGCATCGCGGATCGCGCCGTTGAGGACGAAACCGGCCACGCCGCGCGCCCGGGCATGGGCGAGCATCATTTCGCCCATCAAGGCATGGGTGACGTCGCCGCCCGCATCAACGACGATGACGTCGCCTTCGACGGCCATGTCGATCGCCTTGTGCAGCATAAGATTGTCGCCGGGCGGCGCCTTCACGGTGATGGCGGGGCCGGCGAGCTTGCCGGCGCGGTGCATGGGCCGGAGCTGCGCGCCCCCGCCGTAAAGCCGGTGCATGCTGTCGCTGACATTGGCGACGGGCAATTGCCTGAACTTCTCGACCCATTGCCGGTCGACGGCGCGGGGCCGGCTGCGAATCCTGAAACCGATGGTCAACGTACTCTCCTGCTGTCGAAATTGATGATGATCAGGCGGACGCCTTCGCCAGCGACCGGAAGTTCACGATCCGCTCGCGGCCGAGGCCGCGGCCCTGGAGCACGGCAAGGACCCCTTCGACCGCCTCCACCCCGACGCGGGCGTTCGCCTCCCTCGTCACCCCGCCGATATGGGGCGTGACGACGATCCGCGGCTCCTTCCAGAACGGGTGGTCGGCAGACGGCGGCTCCGTCCGGAACGTATCGAGGCCCGCCCCGGCGATATGGCCGCTTGTCACCGCGCGCAGCAGCGCCTCCTCGTCGATGAGGCCGCCGCGTGCGGTATTGATCACGTAGGAGCCGGCCTTCATCAGGCCGAGGCGTTTCTCGTCGAGCAGGTTGCGCGTCTCCGGCGTGAGCGGGCAGTGCAGGCTGACGATCTGCGACGCCGCAAGAAGCTCCTCGACGGTCCCCACCCTTGCGACGCCGGCTTCGGCGAAGACGGCCGCGTCGGTGAACGGGTCGCAGGCGCTCACCGTCATGCCGAAGGCTTTCGCGAGCGCCGCCGTGTGCCGCGCGATCGACCCGAAACCGACCAGCCCGAGCGTCATGCCGGAAAGCTCCTTGCCGGAAAAGCCGGGTTTTTCCCATTTGCCCGCCCGCAGCCCGCCGTCCAGCGGCAGGATCCGCTTGACGGTGGTCAGCAGCAGGGCCATCGCATGTTCGGCAACCGAAGGGGCATTCGCGCCGGCCGCGACCACGACCGGGATTTCGCGGCGCGAGGCCGCATCGAGATCGATGTTGTCGACGCCGACGCCGTGCTTGGAGATCACCCGCATCGAGGGCGCCGCGTCGATCGCGGCGGCACCGAAGCGGCCCATGCGGACGATGACGCCGACCGGGTCGGCATCGGCGACGATGCGCACCAGGTCCTCCTCGCTCGTATAGGGCGGCACGTAGACCAGGCCGTAGCCATTGTCCTCGGCGAGCTTGGCGGCCTGCTCGTTGATTGCCGGGCCGGTGATCAGGATATGCGGGCGTGCCATGCGTTCCTCGACTGGACATCACGAGGACCGGAGCGGCAAGTGCGCTCTCGAACCCATCCTCCCGTGCCCGAACGCCTCCGGGCACCTCCTAGCCCTGACGGTAACATAAGGATTTCTTGAAAAAAGCGAATAATTCTGTCAAAGAAGAACAGGAATTCTTAATTCATGAGGGGGCAGCTTGGATATCCGCCAGCTCAAGACCTTCATCGCCATCGCGGAACACGGCACCTTCGCGAAGGCGGCCGACGCGGTCGGCCTCACGCCCTCGGCCGTCAGCCAGCAGGTTCAGGCGCTGGAGAGCGAAGTTCGCGCCGAGCTGTTCGACCGCTCCACGCGGCCGATCACCTTGAACAGCCAGGGCCTGCAGATGCTCGAGGCCGCACAGGGCCTCGTGCGCTCCGCCGACGATATCGTCGATGCGATTTCGGGCCGGGCGATCGGCGGCACCTTCACCATCGGCTCGGTCCGTTCCAGCGCGCTTTCCCTGATCCCGCGGGCGATCACCGAATTGAAGAAGGACTTTCCCGACCTCAAGATAAAGCTCCATGTGGCGAACTCGGACGAGCTGCTCAACGACGTCGTCACGGGACGCCTCGATTCGGCGATGGTCGCGGAATATTCCGGCGTGCATTCCAGCCTGAGATGGAGCCCGTTTCTTCGCGAGCCGCTCTTTGCCATCGCGCCGAAGGGGACGCGCCCGCGCCCCGCCGAAGAGATGCTCTCTGACCTGCCCTATGTGAAGTTCGTCAGCCGCTTCCCCCTCGCCCACATCATCGAGACGGAGGTCGCCAGAAGCGGGATCGTCACGAATGTCATCGCGGAGATCGACACGATCACCTCCGTCGTCGCCTGCGTCGTCCACGGCCTCGGCGCATCCATCGTGCCGTGGAGCGCCCTGAAGGAGACCTCGGGCGAAGTGGTCGCCGTACCCTTCGGCGCCCCGCAGATATACCGCCAGCTCGGCCTGGTGGAACGCCGCACCAGCCCCCGCGCGGCCGTCATCGACAAGCTCCACGGCTACCTCGTCAGCTTCAGCGGGGATTATGGCGTGGCACGCTGAGGACAGCCACGCCTTCGACGGTTTCCGCTCCGACTGATGCAGGAAAAGAACGACCGTCAAACGATCAATTGATCACCGCGCTCCGTCGCTGCGCCTCACGGGCAAGGATTTCCCGCGCCGCGTGGTCGGCAATTGGAACATTGCGATCGGCCGAAATTTCACCTGCAGCGATGAGCGCGTGGTAGCGAGCACAACACACCCGAAGGAACGAGGTAAAGTTGCCGAGGTCGTGATCGGCATCCATCGCCTCGTGCCAGAGCCGCGTTATGAGCTGCGCGACGGTCATTCCGTCGCGCAGGCCGATTTCGCCGAGCGTATCCCAGAAATGGTTCTCGATCCGGATCGAGGTGGCGACCCCGTCGATGCGCAGACTGTGGGTACGGCTTTGCCACTGGCCGGCATCGGCCTTGATGAAGAGTTCGCACATCGCCGGGGCCTCCCGTCCCGTGAACGTCGACGCCGCCCGGACGACCCTTGAGCCGGCCGGGCGCCGCTTTCCCTTATCCTATCGCAGGCGAAGACCGACTTACAGGATCGCCAGGAACTGCCTGAGCCATGCCGGATGCGCAGGCCATGCCGGTGCCGTCACCAGATTGCCATCGGTAACGGCGTCCGTCACCGCAATATCGGCGAACGTTCCGCCCGATGCCGTTACTTCATAGGCGCAGGCCGGATAGGCCGAGCAGGTGCGGCCCTTGAGAACGCCCGCCGCCGCAAGCAGTTGCGCACCGTGGCAGATCGCGGCGACCGGCTTACCTTCATCGAAAAAATGCCTCACCTTGGCAAGCACATCGGGATTCATGCGCAGATATTCGGGCGCGCGGCCGCCCGGAACCACAAGCGCATCGTAACCGGCCGGATCGGCGGTGGCAAAATCGGCGTTCAAAGCGAAATTGTGGCCGGGCTTTTCCGAATAGGTCTGGTCCCCTTCAAAGTCGTGGATCGCGGTCTTCACCGTATCGCCCGCCTTCTTGCCGGGGCAGACGGCATCGACGCTGTGGCCGCAGGCCAGAAGCGTCTGAAACGGGACCATCGTCTCATAGTCCTCGGTGAAATCGCCGGTGATCATCAGAATTCTCGCCATCGTACATCCTCCCTTGCTGCGACGGTTGCCCAGCAGACTAGGCGAGATGCCTTTGAAGCAGGTGTTATCCCGATACTACCGCGAATGCCTCGGCGCCTTCCCTTCGCCGGACGAAAACCTAACTCCCACGGCAACGCCGGCAAGCGGGAGTTGCAGTCCATAAAACGCGTGAAGATAGCCACCAGTCTGACAAGGGCGAAGCCGGACATCTGGACGCGTGCCCTTAGACGAGGCCAGAAAGCTCGCGCGACCGTTGCCGCTCGATGCGCGCGTCAGTTCTTCGCGCGAGCCATATGGATTGGCAATCGTCATGCCCACCGGAGAACCGATTGGGCAGTGAGACTTTCGCTTCAGTCAGTGGCCGTCGAAGTGGCCTGCCGAGACGGCGGGCGCCTGGGCGACCCTGACGGCGACGCTCACGCCGCGAACAACGGGCGCTCCCTCGGACTGCGGCACACCCGTTTGAGCGAGCGTGCCCTCGATCGGAGCAACGGTGCGCGCGTCGAGATCGACCATATAGAGCGCCGAATCCCCTTCCATGCCGATGACGACGGAATTTGCCATATGCGTTCCTTCCTTTCTCCGGGTTAGAAGCCCGCCTGTCGCAGGCCGGTGCGGTACATGTCCTTCTGCCAACGCTCCTTGATGGGAATGGCGGAAAGCCAGGTCTCGATGTCGAAATGGGGGTTCAACTGGAGAGCACGGTCGCGCTCGCGTTCGGCCTCTTCGCGATTGCCCAGCATGCCCCAGGCCGCCGCCGCAAGACGGGCGGCCGGCGCGGAAACCGTCATCCGGTCGATAAACGCGATTGCCTCGTCGTAGCGCTCGAGGAAGAAGCTCGCACCGGCGGCGCACCACAGATAAAGGTCCGGCGGAATGAAATTCAGCGCAATGGCGCGCCGGATCGCGGCAAGCCCTTCCTTCGGGCGCGATGCGTGAATGAGGGAGTCCGCGAGGCTGTAGATGCCGTCCGCGTAATGCGGGCCGAGCTTCACGGAGGTCGAAAGCGCTTCGACGCTGCGGTCGGCATCGCCAAGATAGAGCTCGGAGACGCCGAGCTCCCGATGCCCGAACGGCGACAACGGATTGAGGTGGATCGCCTCTAGCGCAACGTCCTGGGCAGCGCGCAGCAATTCCTCGTTCTGCCGGGCGCCGAGCAGCCATTCCATCGACAGGGTGCGCGACAGGCCGCTGAGCGCCGGCGGAAAAGCCCGATGCTCGGCAAGGGCGTGCTCGAAATCGCGGCGCGCCTGCAGGGCGCCGGCCACGGTCGGCACTTTCAGGCGGTGAATGCCGCGAAGATAGAGATGATAGGCCCGGGCATTGCGCACATAGTCGTCGTAGAAGACTTCGTTGCGCTCCATCTCGGCCGCGATATGGGACGTCATCGAGCGGACGATGTCGCGCCGCCGGTCGGGCAGGGTCGCGACTTCAAGGGTATAGCGCGCCGCCCAGACCATCGTGTCGGTGGGAAGGAACAGCAACTGGACAAGCAGTCCCTCCGGCGAGATCCTCGTATCGAGAACGTAGTGGACCTCGTTGCGCTCCAGCCGGCCGACCCAGTCGACATCGCCCCGCAGGCACCTTGCCGTATGCGGCGCGACCACGACGATGCCGCGCATGACCGCAAGGCCCATCGCGATATCCTCGATGAGCCCCTCGGCCAGCATCACATCCGTCGCCTTGGATCGACGCGCCACCGGCGGCAGGAGCGCGATCCGCGGGTGGCCACCGTCAAGACATTGCTCGATCCGCCCGGCGGCGGGATCGACGCGCATGACCGATTGTCCTGAATCGCATAGTGGCAAGGTGGCCTCCCCTGCGCTTGCCGGCAGACACATGAAGGCTACTCCATGAGCGGGCTTTACTCAACCTAAAACCGCAAAAAATTCTCCCGGCACCAACCCCAAGTCACGACGACAGGCCTTGAACGCGGAAACCCCGTCGGCCGCATGTCCCGATACATTTTCTTACATTTCCCGCCCCCGCCGGAAACATGCAAGACACATGGCAAAGCTCTTTAGCCTGTCAACGGCAGTCAACAAGGGAAAACACCGTGCCTTTCCAACTCTTCATAATCGCCACGCTCGCCGTCGGCGCAATGATGCTCGCCACGCCGGCGATGGCGGAACAGAAGCCGACCGTCGTGCTCGTGCACGGCGCTTTCGCCGATTCCAGTAGCTGGAACGGCGTGATCAGGACGCTTGAAGCCGATGGCTATCCGGTCGTCGCCGCGGCCAATCCCCTGCGCAGCGTCAAGGGCGACGCCCGGTCCGTATCGAGCCTTCTGTCCACCATCGCGGGCCCGGCCGTGCTCGTCGGTCATTACTCAAGCCCAAGATCGATTTCAGCGAGCGGATGGATCACGACGGCGACGGGCTGGTCAGCCAGGAGGAGATGAACACGCCGCCGCTGCTGATGCCGGCCCGGCGGAACAAGCCTTGCGTTGTGCAGTTAGACCTGCGGCAACAATCCCGAGGAGATTCCCATGGCCAAGAAAGCGAGTCCCATCGCGAAGATGGAGGAAGCGGACGTGCACGACCAGACGCTGCAGCGCGGCAAGGGCGGCGAGCTGCACCAGACAGCAGGGGACGGCCAGCCGGTGCTGACGACCGCACAGGGCGCGCCGGTGGCGGACGACCAGAACACGCTGCGCGTCGGCGCGCGCGGGCCGGCGCTGATCGAGGACTTCCACTTCCGCGAGAAGATCTTCCATTTCGACCACGAGCGCATTCCCGAGCGCGTGGTCCATGCCCGCGGCTACGGTGCCCACGGCTATTTCGAGACCTATGATTCGCTCGCGGCCTATACGCGGGCGGACGTGTTCCAGCGCGCGGGCGAGAGGACGCCGGCCTTCGTGCGTTTTTCCACCGTCGCCGGCAGCAAGGGGTCGTTCGACCTTGCCCGCGACGTGCGCGGCTTCGCCGTGAAGATTTATACGAAGGAGGGCAACTGGGACCTCGTCGGCAACAACATCCCGGTCTTCTTCATTCAGGATGCGATCCGCTTCCCGGACATCATCCACGCCGTGAAGCCGGAGCCCGACCGCGGCTTTCCGCAGGCCCAGTCGGCGCATGACAATTTCTGGGACTTCATCAGCCTGACGCCCGAAAGCATGCACATGATCATGTGGATCATGTCGGACCGGGCCATTCCCCGCTCCTTCCGCTTCATGGAAGGCTTCGGCGTGCATACGTTCCGCTTCGTCAATGCGAAGGACGAATCGACCTTCGTCAAGTTCCACTGGAAGCCGAAGCTCGGCCTCCAGTCCGTCGCCTGGAACGAGGCGGTCAAGATCAACGGCGCGGACCCGGATTTCCACCGGCGCGACCTCTGGCAGGCCATCCAGTCCGGCAATTTTCCGGAATGGGAGCTCTGCGTCCAGCTCTTCGATCAGGATTTCGCCGACAGCTTCGACTTCGACGTGCTCGACCCGACGAAGCTGATCCCGGAAGAAGTGCTGCCGGTACAGCCCGTCGGCCGGCTCGTGCTCGACCGCATGCCGGAGAACTTCTTCTTCGAGACCGAACAGGTCGCGTTCATGACGCAGAACGTGCCGCCCGGCATCGACTTCAGCAACGATCCGCTGCTGCAGGGCCGCAACTTCTCCTATCTCGACACGCAGTTGAAGCGCCTCGGCAGCCCGAACTTCACCCACCTGCCGATCAACGCGCCGAAGTGTCCCTTCGCGCATTTCCAGCAGGACGGCCATATGGCGATGCGCAACCCGACGGGCCGCGCCAACTACCAGCCGAACTCGTGGGGCGAGGGCCCGCGCGAATCGCCCCTTGAAGGCTACCGGCACTTCCCCGCCGAGGAAGCCGGCCCGAAGGTCCGCCTGCGGGCGGAAAGCTTCGCCGACCACTACAGCCAGGCGCGTCAGTTCTACATCAGCCAGACGCCGCCGGAGCAGCGGCACATCGCCATGGCGCTGACCTTCGAGCTCAGCAAGGTCGAGACGCCTGTCATCCGCGAGCGCATGGTCTCCCACCTTCTCAACATCGACGAGACGCTGGCCGGCAAGGTCGCCGCCGCCCTCGGCATCGATCCCGTACCGAAGCCGGCGGATGCGGCGGTCAAGACGCGCCAGGACCTGGAGCCCTCCCCCGCCCTCAGCATCCTTGAGCGGGGCCCCAAGCGCTTCGAGGGCCGCAAGCTGGGCGTGCTCGTCACCGAGGGCGCCGACCGCGCGCTCTTCGATGCGCTGGAGGCCGGCATCATGGCCGAGAAGGCGGTGATCGAGATCATCGCACCGAAGGTGGGCGGGGTGAAGCTTTCGGACGGAAGCCCGCTTGCGGCGCAGCAGATGATCGACGGCGGCCCGTCCGTCCTCTACGACGCCGTGGTCGTCCTCGCTTCCGAGGCGGGCATGGCGGACCTCCTGAAGGAGGCGGCGGCGCGGGACTTCGTCGCCGACGCCTTCGCCCATTGCAAGTTCATCGGCTATACGGCACCGGCCTTCCCCCTTCTCGAAAAGGCCGGCGCCGCCGACATGCTCGATGAGGGAACGGTGGAGATCGACGGCGTGGACGCGGTCGCCGATTTCCTGAAGGCGCTCGGCGCGTTGCGCGTCTGGGCGCGCGAGCCATCGGTCAAGCTGCCCTGAACGGAAAGCCCCGGCGAAAGCCGGGGCCTCCCGGGCGGTCAGGGCGGCCAACGGCAGTGCCGCCGCTTCGGCTGCCGATGGAACCTCCCTCGGCTCTCGCGCCTTACCGCTCCATCACCATTTCGAGGGAGCAGGCCCATGAAGTGCATTTCTCTCCTCATTCTGGCGGGCGGCCTGGCGCTCACGCAGGCGCCTCGGGCGACAGCCGGCGAAGAGCAGTTCCTGGCGTCGCTGAAAGGACAATACGAGGGCAAGGGGCAGGTGAGGCTGCGCACGAACCGCGGCCCGATCAACGTGACCTGCAGCTTCGGTTCCACGGCAACCGCGAACACGCTTTCACTGGACGGCAAGTGCCGCGGCCTCGTCGTGGTCTCGCGAGCCATAGGCGCCGAGCTGACCCGGCGCGGCAGCTCCTACAAGGGCTCGTATATCGGCGCGGGCTCCGGGCCGGCAACTTTGTCGGGCAAGCGGAACGGCAACGCCTTGAACCTCACCATCCGGTGGGCCAAGGAAATCAACGGCGACCGCAACGCCCAGCTATCGGTGGCCAAATCGGGCTCACGCGGCCTCACGCTGACCACGACGGACAAGGACCCCGCGTCGGGCAAGGCCGTCGTCACGAGCAAGATCGTGCTGCATCGAAAGTAGGTTCGGATGCTGCCGTCAGCGCCGCACGGCCGGAGCGTTCTCCGTGGACGGCGTCGTAGATGCAGGGCGCCGCAACGACGGCGCCCACGATCAGCAAAAGGACGATTTTCTTCATCGCGGCTCACACCACGGTCAGCACGACGTCGATATTGCCGCGCGACGCCTTGGAATAGGGGCAGGTCCGGTGCGCCTCCTCGACCAGCGCCTCGGCGAGGTCCCTTTCGAGGCCCGGCAGGCTGATGCTCAGGCGCGCCTGGAGGAAATAGCCCTCGCCGGCCATGCCGAGGTCGACCTCCGCATCGACGGCGGCCTCTGCGGGCAGGCGGAGCTTGCGCCCGGCGGCGGCAAGGCCGAGCGCGCCGATGAAGCAGGCCGACCAGCCGGCGGCGAACAGTTGCTCGGGATTGGTGCCGCCCTTGCCGCTGCCGGGCGGCGACAGGCGCACGTCGAGCGCCCCGTCGTCGCTGCGGGCCGCGCCGTCGCGCCCGCCGGTGGTGTGGGTCTTGCCGGTGTAGAGAACCTTTTCGATCCGGGTCATGCTGTCTGCTCCTTCGTGCGTCGCCGTTCGCGACATCGTTGACGAGAAGCGTTCTGAGGGATCGCCGTATCCGGCATGTTTTCGAAAAGGGGTAAATTGTATCGCAGCGTAGCAGCGGGGCCGGCGGCTACTTTCCCATACGAAAGGCCCGGAATATCCGGGCCTTGTTCAGGTCAACACGATTTCGGCGGCAAGCCCGCCGCCGGGGCGATTGCAAAGCCGCACCGTCCCTCCGATCGAGGCGGCGAGTTGCTGGGCGATGGCAAGCCCGAGGCCAGCGCCGCCGGTCTCGCGGTTGCGCGACCCCTCCAGCCGGAAGAAAGGCTTCATCGCCGCTTCCAGCCTGTCGTCCGGAATGCCCGGCCCGCGGTCGAGCACGGCGATGACGGTCCTGCCGTCGTCGCCGCGCACAACGCTTATCTCGGCGCTGCCGGCATATTTCAACGCGTTGTCGACGAAATTGGCGAGGATGCGGCGCAGCGCATGCGGCTTGGTCGCCACCGTGCCGGAAACCACGCCCGATACCTGAACCGCCTTGCCTATATCCTGGTAGTCGTAGGCGATGCTGTCGATGAAGGAGGAAAGATCGATGCGGGTTGCCTTCTCGCCGCTGCTGTGGGCGCTGCGGGCATAGGCGATGCCGTCCTGCACCAGCCGCTCGATCTCAGCAAGGTCGCGCACCAGCTTGTCGCGCTCGGGCGTATCGTCCGCCATGTCGGCGCGCAGCCGCATGCGGGTGATCGGCGTCTGGAGATCGTGCGAGATGGCTGCAAGGATCTGCACGCGCTCTTCCAGATAGTGGGCGATGCGCTCGCGCATGGCGTTGAAGGCCGCGGCGGCATGGGCCACTTCGCTCGGCCCGGTTTCGTCGAGGGCCGGCCCGCGCCTGTTGGGATCGAGCGTCTCGGCCGCCACGGCAAGCCGTCCGAGCGGGCGCGTCGCCTGCCGCACCGCATACCAGGCGCACAGCATCAGCAGCGCCATCTGCACGATGAAGACGTAGGGCAGCCAGTCCGCGACCGGCATGACGCCGCGCGGCATGATGTCGATGGTCAGGGGGCTGCCGTCGCTCAGCGACAGATGCGCCTGCAGGCGCTGCACGTCTCCGGGGATCGTCTCGAGGCTGAGGGGAAAGCGATGGCCGATCGCCGCCTCGATCCGCGCCGCGATCTCGGCGCCGTGCCGCGAGGTATCCGGCACGCCGGGCACGCCCTCGCCGAGCACGAACTGGTAGTTGCCGCGCCCGAGCCGGCCGACAAAGCGCGGCCGCTCGCCGGCCGGCAACTGGTCGAGCACGGCGATGGAGGTCGCAACGTCGTTCTCCAGCGTGCCGAGCATCAGCTCCTTCGCGGTCAGGTAACGCTCGATGGAGAGCACGGTGAAGGACAAGGCGTAGGCGACGGCCAGCCCGACGAACAGGATGAGGAATATCCGGGCGCGCAGCGTCGCCGGCCAGCGAAGACCGCTCATCGCTGCTCCATGATCTCGATCGGCACGGAAAAGACATAGCCCTCGCTGCGCACCGTCTTGATGTAGAGGGGCTCGCGCGCGTCGTCGCCGAGGCGCTGGCGCAGCCGGCTGACGAGAAGATCGATGGAGCGGTCGAACAGGTCCGCATCGCGCCCCTGCGTCAGGTTCAGCAGCTGGTCGCGGTTGAGAACGCGCTGGGGATGGTCGACGAAGACGCGCAGCAGGCGGTATTCCGCGCCGCTGAGGGCAATGGCCGTTCCCTCCCGGTCGAGCAGGTGCCGCCCGACCGTGTCGAGCCGCCAGTCGCCGAAGCTCAGGATCCGGCCCGCCTCGCTGATCTGGAGATTGGGCGGCAGCATGCGCGTGCGCCGGAGCACGGCCTTGATACGGGCGAGCAGCTCGCGCGCGGCGAAGGGTTTCGCCAGATAGTCGTCGGCCCCCATTTCGAGGCCGAGAACGCGGTCCATCTCGTCGTTGCGCGCCGTCAGCATCAGGATCGGCGTCGCCTTGTGCCTTCCCGCGCGCAGCTCCCGGCACAGGACGAGGCCGTCGTCGCCGGGCATCATGACGTCGAGCACGATGAGATCGACGGTGTTGGCCTCGAGAAAGGCCCGCATCTGCCGCCCGTCGGCGGCGATGCTCGCCCGCAACCCGTTCTTCTTCAGGTAGGACGACAACAGTTCGCGGATCTCGCGGTCGTCATCGACGATCAGGATATGGTCGACATGCTCCATGGAAGGACTTTCATTTTCCATCGCGGCCCCTTACGGCCATTTCCTTGTAACCGCCGGGCCGGCATCCGCAAACGGGGATATCACAGCCGCGACGCGTCGATCACCGCCCGGGCGAACGCCAGCGGCGCTTCCTGCGAACATGTGCGACAGGGTCCCCGTGCCATGTATCCGCGTTATGTGCCGCGGGCCGTGAAGGTGCATGCGGATGTAACATCCGGCCGCCGGGATACACTTCGATACAATCGCCGCCATGGCCCGCACCGCCCTACAGTTCGGTACAAATTCCCGCTGCGGCGAACACATCCGGGATACGCCGCGCTGGCGATATGCCCCCACTGGCCGCGCCGTATCGCCGTCCAGAGCCGAAACCCACGCCAAAGGAAACGACGATGACGCTTCTTGTGATTGCCTATCTCGGGGGCGCGCTGACCATTCTCAGTCCGTGCATTCTGCCGATCCTCCCCTTCGTCTTCGCGCGCGCAGGCCAACCCTTCCTGCGCAGCACGCTTCCGATGCTTGCCGGCATGACGGCGACCTTCGCGCTCGTCGCGACGCTGGCGGCAGTCGGCGGAAGCTGGGCGGTCCATGCCAACGACTACGGCCGGCTTGCCGCCCTAGCCGTCCTTGCCCTCTTCGGCGCGAGCCTCCTGTCGCCCCGGATCGCCGCGGCCCTCAACCGGCCCGCGGTCGCGCTCGGGAACAGGCTGCTGAGCCGGCCGGCGCCTGCGGGCTCCGGGCAGACGGCTACCCGCTCCTTCCTGCTCGGCGTTGCCACCGGCCTGCTCTGGGCACCCTGCGCGGGGCCGATCCTCGGCCTCGTTCTGACGGGCGCCGCCCTGAGCGGCGCCAATCTCGAAACCTCCCTGCTGCTCTTCGCCTATGCCGCCGGCGCCGCCACGTCGCTCGCCCTTGCCCTTGCAGTCGGCGGCAAGGTCTTTGCCGGCATGAAGCGCTCGCTTCGAGCCAGCGAGCGCATTCGCCAGGCGCTCGGCGCCGCCGTGCTCGCCGGGGTCGCCGCCATCGCGCTCGGCCTCGATACCGGCCTTCTGGCGCGGCTTTCCTATGGCGGCACCGCATCCTTCGAACAGGCCGTGCTCGATCGCCTCCCTGCACGCCCGACGGCCGAGGTGACGGGTTCCGTCGTCTCCGCCGCCAGCAACGGGCAGCCCTTCCGCAGCGACCTTCCCGTCGAGGGCGAGGCACCGTCGCTCGACGGCGCGGTTGCCTGGCTGAATTCCGCGCCCCTCGACATGGCGGCGCTGCGCGGCAAGGTCGTCCTCGTCGATTTCTGGACCTATTCCTGCATCAACTGCATCCGGACCACGCCCTACGTTCGGGCCTGGGCCGACAAGTACAAGGACCAGGGCCTCGTCGTCGTCGGCGTTCACGCACCCGAATTCGCCTTCGAGAAGAACATCGACAACGTCAGGAAGGCCGTCGCGGACGCCGCGATTACCTATCCCGTCGCGATCGACAACGACTACCGGATCTGGCGCGCCTTCGCGAATAGCTATTGGCCCGCCCACTATCTGATCGATGCCGACGGCAGGATCCGCTACCATCATTTCGGAGAAGGCAACTACGCCGGGACCGAACAGGCGATCCAAGGCCTCCTGCGCGAGGCGGGCGGCAAGACGGCATCGAATGCGCTCGTGAAGCCGCAGGCCAGGGGCGCCTAGGCCGGCCCCGATCTTACGAATATCCGCTCCGGCGAAACCTATCTCGGCTACGAGCGCGCGACGGGCTTCGTCTCGCCGGAAGGCCTCGCGGCGGACGGCGCCCGCAGCTACACCGTCCGCGATCACGAATTTTAGAAATCTGCGTTAAAGAAAACTTTTACACTTCCAAAACACTATTCATGAACCTTATCCGATCTGTGGGGACGAAATGAAAATCCTCTCGCGATTCCGGCTCGTCGGCACCGTCACCGCCACGACCATCGTCATTCTGCTCCTGGCCCTTGCTGCCGTCGCCATCGCGATTTCCAGCCGTGTCACCGACCAGATCGCCCAACAGGCAATCGACAGCCAGAATGCCAGCCTCCGGGCGGCGGCGACGATCGTCGAGCGGGACCTGCCGGGCACCAGGATAACCTGGGCGCCGGACGGGAACGTCGCTCGCGTCGAGATGGAAGCGATCCCCGCGACCTTCGAAGACCATACCATGATCGATACGATCGGCCGTATGACCGGCCAGACCGTGACGGTGTTCGCCTGGGACGAGAAGGCGAAGGACTTCCTGCGCCGCACCACCAACATCATCAAGCCCGACGGCCAGCGTGCCGTCGGTACGGCGCTCGGCCAGACGGGCGCGGTCTATCCGGTCGTGACGAAAGGGCAGACCTATCGCGGCGAGGCCGTCATCCTCGGCATTCCCTATTACACCATCTATCAGCCGGTCTTCAGCGCGGACAACAAGGTGATCGGCATCCTCTATGCCGGCGTGCGCGCGGCGGAGATAAACGCCATCGGCAGCCGCATTACCTGGACGATCGCCGCGGCCGCGCTCGTCACCCTGCTGGTCGCCGGCATGCTCATGACCTTCGTCGCCCGGCGCATCATGGGGCCGATCCCCCGCCTGACCCATGTCGCGACCCAGTTGGCGGAAGGGCATATCGATACCGCCGTGCCGGACCAGACGCTGCGCAACGAGATCGGCGGGCTTGCAAGGGCCCTCGAAGTGTTCCGCCAGAATGCCCTCTTGAAACTCGACCTCGAACGGCAGGCGGACGAAAGCCGGTCGCTCGGCGAGCGCGAGCGGCTGCAGCGCGAGCAGGCGAAGGCCGAGGAGACGGCCCGCATCAGGACGGCGGTCGACACGCTCGCCGACGGCCTGCGCCGGCTGAGCCAGGGCGACCTGACCTGTCGCATCGATGCGCCGTTCGGCGACGAGCTCGACCGCCTGCGGGAAGACTTCAACGGTTCGCTTGCGACGCTGAACTCCACGATTACCCGCCTTACCGGCGAGGCGCTCGGCATCCAGGCCGGCGCGAACGAAATGACGACGGCCAGCGGCGACCTCTCCAAGCGCACGGAGCAGCAGGCCGCCTCGCTGGAGGAAACGTCCGCGGCGCTGGAACAGATCACGGCCACGGTGAAAAGCGCCTCGGAGCGCGCCGACGAGGCCTCGTCCATGGCAAGCGAGGCCAAGCAGAGCACGGAGCGCTCGAGCAAGGTCGTTTCCGACGCCATCGACGCCATGGGGCGCATCGAGCATGCCTCCTCCGAAATATCCAAGATCATCAACGTAATCGACGAGATCGCCTTCCAGACCAACCTGCTGGCGCTCAACGCCGGCGTGGAAGCCGCGCGCGCCGGCGAGGCCGGCAAGGGTTTTGCGGTCGTCGCCCAGGAGGTGCGCGAGCTTGCGCAACGCTCGGCCAGCGCCGCCAAGGACATCAAGGCCCTGATCGGCAAATCCGGCGAGGAAGTGGCAAGCGGCGTCGGCCTGGTGAAGGCGACGGGCGAAGCCCTGACGCGGATCTCCGAACAGGTGGTAAGGATCAACGGCCATATCGGCTCGATCGCGACGGCAGCGCGCGAACAGGCGACCGGGCTTCAGGAGATCAACATCGCCGTCAGCCAGATGGACCAGTTCACGCAGAAGAATGCCGCGATGGTGGAGGAAACGAGTGCCGTCACCCACCGCCTCGCCGAAAGCGCCTCGACGCTGGCAACGCTGGTCGGGCAGTTCCGCACGGGCGCCCAGGAGACGGGCACCGTTCCCGCACGCCAGCCGGTCGCGGCCGACGGCCCCGGCAGGGCATCGACGCCCTCGCCGGCCCGCCGCATGCTGGGCTCGCTGGCCAAGGCATTCGCCCCCGCCGGCGCCACCACTCTTGCCGTCAATGCGGACTGGGAGGAATTCTGATCCGCCGCATGCCGCACCGGCTTACGGTCGCCAAACGGCCTCAGCCCAGCAAACGCCGGATTTCTCCGACCATCCGGGACATGTCGGTCGGCTTGCCGAGATTGGTAACGCCGCGGAAGAAGCCGGATTCGGTGAGCGCGCGCCCTTCGGCGGAGGCGAGGACGAAAGGCACGTCCCGCGACCTGAGCAGCGCGGCGACGGCCGTCACCTTGCCGTCCCGCAAGGTGACGTCGAGAACGGCGGCGTCCGGCCGCTCGCGATGGAGAAGCTGCAGGGCCTCCTCGACGCTTCCGACCGGCCCCAGGACCTCGAAGCCGCCGCTTGCGAGCGCCCGCTCGATCTCCATCGCGATGAGGATTTCATCCTCGGCCACCAGGACGCGCTTGGCGGCCCGACAGCGCCCGTCATCGAAAGACATGCGCATCCCCATATCGGCAGTTTGACGATGGCGGCCAAACCGCGCGCACCGAACCTTTGTTCCGCCGATTGCGGCCGACACATTGGCCGGCCGGACGATTGCAGTTGCAAACGCTTTGGAAAACCCCATGTTAGCGAAGCCCGTTGCCGTTTGAAACGGGGGCCGGAGCACGGATTGGCATCATCTCCGTAAACGCCGCGAAGGGGTGTCAAATTGCGCGAGTCCGTTCATTTCCTCGATGGCGGCGGAAAAATGGCCGACATCATCCGGGCCTACGACTGGTCCTCGACCACTCTCGGGCCTCTCGAACAATGGCCTTCCGCCCTCAAGATCGCCGTCGGCATGATGGTGAATTCGAAATTCCCCAAATGCATCCTCTGGGGACCTGACCTCGTCACCATCTGCAACGAAGCGTTCCTGCCCATTCTCGGCGGGAAGCCGCCTGCGCTCGGCAGGCCGTTCAGCGAGGTGTGGGGCGAGGTTTGGGACGAGATCGGGCCGATCGCCGAGCGCGCCTTCGCCGGCGAGGCGACGTTCATCGAGGACTTCCCGCTCGTCATCAACCGCCACGGCTATCCCGAGAAAGCCCATTTCACGTTCTGCTACAGCCCGATCCGCGACGAGACCGGCGTGGTCCGCGGGATGATCGACACGGTGATCGAGACGACGGCCACGGTCGAAGCCCGGCGTCAGGCGAGCCTGCTCAACGGAGAGCTGGAACATCGCATCAAGAACACGCTCGCCGTTGTCGCGGCGATCATCAGCCAGACATTGCGCGGCGGCGATACCGATGCGGAGGCGCGGTCGGCCCTCCTGGAGCGCATCCAGGCGATGGCGCACGCCCAATCGCTGCTGACACGCGCCGGCGCGACGGAAGCCAGCGTCGTCGATGTCGTCCTGCAGGCAACGGCGGCGTTCACGACGTCGGACGAGCGGTTCCACATCGGCGGCCCGCCGGTCATGCTGTCGTCCAAGCAGGCCCTGAGCCTCAGCCTGGCATTGCACGAGCTGGCGACGAACGCCGTGAAGTACGGCGCCCTTTCGAACGAGAAGGGAAAAGTGCGCATCGACTGGACGGTGGGCCGGCCCGACACAGACGACGCGTTCCTGCTCCGCTGGATCGAAGAGGGTGGGCCGGAGGTCCAGGCCCCGACCCGCAAGGGCTTCGGCTCCCGCATCATCCAGACGGTGCTGCCATACGACTTCGGCGGTGAAGCATCGCTTTCACACGACCCTTCGGGCCTCCGGTTCCAGTTGCAAACCAGCATGCGGCAGATCGGCAACCGCCCGGCCCAGAGCGATCTCCCGGAGCAATCGGCGTCGCAGGCCTCGTAAAAAACGACAGGCCCCAGCGCGGAATACGCCGAGGCCTGCCGGCGGGGCTGGGAGGAAGGTCACGCCGCCTTGGGCTTGCGGGCTTCGCGTGCCCATTCGGGAATCCAGTCGCGATGGGCTGCGAGGAGGTCGTCCACCAGCGACCAGATCTGTTCGAGATCGAGTTCGGCGGCCGTGTGCGGGTCCATCATCGCGGCGTGGTAGAGGTGGTCGCGGTTCTCCGTCATCAGGGCGGCGACCGTCAGTTCCTGCACGTTGATGTTGGTGCGCATCAGCGCCGTCAGTTGCGGCGGCAGGGCGCCGATATGGGTCGGCTGGATGCCGGAGGCGTCGACGAGGCAGGGCACTTCCGCCGCGCAGTTCTCCGGCAGGGAGGTGATGCAGCCGTTGTTGCGCACATTGCCGTAGATGACGGAGGGCTCGCCCGTCCACACCGAGTTCATGATGGAGGAGGCGTATTCGTGGCTCGCCTTCACCTCGATCGTCTCGGCATCGCGGAAGGCGGCCGCCTGGCTCTTCCAGCGCTCGACCTGCTCGATGCAGCGCTTGGGATACTCGTCGAGCGGGATGCCGAACTTCTCGATGAGGTCCGCGCGCCCCTCCTTGATGAAATAGGGCGTGTATTCGGCGAAATGCTCCGAGCTTTCGGTGACGAAATAGCCGAGCCGCGTCAGCATCTCGTAGCGCACCTTGTTCGGGCAGCGCGGGTTCCAGTGGCTGGGCTTGGGAAAGCGGCCCTCGCGGTAGCCGGCAAGAAGGTCCGGGTAGAGGTCGCGGTAGCTGCCGTCCGGCTGGCGATGCTCGAAGGAAAGGTAGAAGGCCATGTGGTTGATGCCGGCGGCGCGGTAGCGGATCTCCTCGACGGGAATGTCGAGGTCGCGCGCCAGCTCCCACGCCGTCCCCTGCACGGAATGGCAAAGGCCCACCTGCCGGATCGCCGGGAACTTTTCCGCGATGGCCCAGGTGTTGATGGCCATCGGGTTGACATATTGCAGGAGGATCGCATCCGGGCAGACCTCCAGCATGTCCGCGCAGATCGACCAGAGATGCGGCACCGTCCGAAGCCCCCGCATGATGCCGCCGACGCCGAGCGTGTCGGCAATGGTCTGGCGCAGGCCGTACTTCTTCGGCACCTCGAAATCCGTGACCGTGCAGGGCTCGTAGCCGCCGATCTGGAAGGCGACGACGACGAAATCCGCCCCCTCCAGCGCCTTGCGCTGGCTGGAATGGGTCTCGACCTTTGCACTGGAGCCGAGCGTCCTTGCCAGCTTGCCGGCGACGATCTCGCTTTCGGCGAGCCGTTCCGGGTTGATGTCCATCAGCGCGATGGTCGCGCCGGAAAGCGCCGGGCGCTGCAGCACGTCGCCGATGATGTTCTTCATGAAGACGGTGGAGCCGGCGCCGATGAAGGTGATCTTGGGATGTCTCATGGGATTGCCTTTGTATTCTGGGTTAGGCGGCCACATCGAAGGCGGCCCGGACGAGCCGTTCGGTGTAGGGAGTCTTGGGGCGGGTGAGCACGTCTTCGACGGGGCCTTCCTCGACGATCCGCCCGTGCTGCATGACGACGACGCGGTGGCAGAGCGCGCGCACCACCTTCAGGTCGTGCGATATGAAGAGGTAGCTGAGGCCCCGTTCGTCCTGGAGCTTGCGCAGGAGGTCGATGATCTGCGCCTGGACGGAGAGGTCGAGCGCCGAGGTCGGCTCGTCGAGCAGGATGAATTCCGGCTCCAGCGCGACGGCGCGGGCAATGGCGATGCGCTGGCGCTGGCCGCCGGAGAATTCATGCGGGAACCGCGACAGGATGTCGGTCGGCAGCCCCGCGGCGGAAAGCGCCTCGCGCACCCGGTCGATCCGCTCGCGGCGGTTCTCGCCGAGGCCGTTGACGACCAGGCCCTCCTCGATGATCTGCCCGATGGACATGCGCGGATTGAGCGAGGAGAACGGGTCCTGGAAGACGATCTGCATGCGCGAGCGCAGCGGGCGCATCTCAGCCCGGTTGCGGCTTTCGATCGGCTCGCCGTCGAACGTGATCTTTCCGGCATCGGCGTCGATCAGCCGGATGAGCGCCTGGCCGAACGTGGTCTTGCCCGAGCCGGATTCGCCCACGAGCCCGAGCGTCTCGTGGCGGCGCAGCGAGATCGACAGGTCGTTGACGGCAAGGAGCTCGCTGTATTGCGGCTTGAAGAAGCCGCCCCTGCGCAGGGTGAAGGCGACGCGCACGTCCTTTCCTTCGAGGATGACCGGGGAGCCGGCCGGCAGCGGATTGGCCGCCCCGCGCGGCTCGGAGGCGAGCAGCCGGCGCGTATAGGGATGGACGGGATCGGCGAACAGCGCCTCCGTCGTGTTGTGCTCCTTCACCTCGCCCTGGCTCATCACATAGACATAATCGGAGAACTGGCGCACGACGGTGAGATCGTGGGTGATGAGGATCACCGCCATGCCCATCTCCTGCTGGAGCGCGCGGATGAGGTTGAGGATCTGCGCCTGCACCGTCACGTCGAGCGCGGTGGTCGGCTCGTCGGCGATCAGCACGTCCGGCTTGTTGGCAAGCGCCATGGCGATCATCACGCGCTGGCGCTGGCCGCCGGAAAGCTGGTGGGGATACTGGTTGAGCCGCGCTTCCGGATCGGGGATGCGGACATGGCGCAGGAGCTCCAGCGCCTCGGCCGTCGCCGCCTTGCGGCTCATGCGCCGGTGCACGCGGATCGCCTCGACGATCTGGGTGCCGACCGTATAGACCGGGTTGAGCGAGCTCATCGGCTCCTGGAAGATCATGGAGATGCGGTCGCCGCGCAGCTTGCGGCGGCGGCGCTCGGAAAAGGCGAGCACGTTCTCGCCGTCATAGTCGATGCGCGACCGCGGGCCGGTCTTCGCCCGCTTCGACAGGAGGCCCATGATCGTGCGGGCGGTGACGGACTTGCCCGAGCCGCTCTCGCCGACGATGGCGACCGTCTCGCCGCGATAGAGCTGGAAGGAGACGTCCCGCACGGCGCGGACCGTGCCGCCTTCCACCTTGAAATCGACCGCGACGTTGCGCGCGTCGATAACCGGCCGGCCGTTGCGCCCTTCAAGGTCGCGCCGCTCGGCGGGGGCCGTGACGATGCTGTCGGATGGCGTCATGTCCGGTCTCCTCAATAGGGATCGATGGCGTCGCGCAGCCCGTCGCCGAGCGCGTTGAAGGCGAAGACGGTGACGAGCACGAAGCCCACCGGCGCGAGCAGCCAGGGATAGGAGCCGATCACCGAATAGTTGGCCGTATCCTGCAGCATCAGCCCCCAGGAGATCAGCGGCGGCTTGACGGCAAAGCCGAGGAAGCCGAGGAAGGATTCCAGCAGCACCACGCTCGGGATCGCCAGCGTGACGGCGACGATGACGTGGCTCATCACGTTCGGCAGGATATGCTGCAGGAGGATGCGCCGGTCCGTCGCGCCGACGGCCATGGCGGCGCGCACATAGTCGATGCGGGCGAGCGCCAGCGTCTTGCCGCGCACCTCGCGCGACATCTGCGCCCAGCCGAGCGCCGACATGACGATGATGACGAAGGCGAGGAAGACATTGGTCGGCGCCGTCACCGGGATCAGCGAGGTGAGCGCGAGATAGAGCGGCAGCTGCGGGAAGGCGAGCACCAGCTCGACGAAGCGCTGCGTCCAGGCATCGAAGCGCCCGCCGAAATAGCCCGACATCATGCCGACCGTGGTGCCCACCACCGTCACGACGAAGACGACGACGAGCGCGATCATCAGCGAGATGCGCGAGCCGTGCAGCGCCCGCGACAGGACGTCCCGGCCGAACTTGTCTGTGCCGAGCAGGTGGACCGCCGAGCCGTCGACCGCGCCGAAGAAGTGACGCTCGGCCGGAATGAGGCCCAGCAGGCGGTACGGCGCGCCCTTGACGAAGAAGCCGAGATATTGCGGGTTGTCGTAGTCCGGCCCGACGACGGGCTGGAAGGTCACGGGGTCCAGCTCCGCCGTCTCGCGGATCGGATAGGCGCGCGGCGTGAAGGCGAAGTTGCCGTCCTTGTCGGTGAAGCGGATCGCCTGCGGCGGGGTGAAGGCGATGTCCGTCGCCTTGGGATCGGCCGGCGAGAAGAATTCGGCGAAGAGCACGATGAGCGCGAGCAGGCAGACGAGCGCAAGCCCCAGCATGCCGGTGAAGGAGCGCTTCAGCCGCCGCCAGACGAGCGCGGAGTAGCTTTCGCCGTGCTGGTCGCGGGCGGCCGCGGCATCCGCCGCAGGCGTGGATCGGATCTCGGCGATCATGCGGGTCCTCCCGAAAGGCGCACGCGCGGATCCAGCATGGCCAGAAGCAGGTCGGCGATGATGTTGCCGACGATGAGCGTGACGGAGAGCACGAGCATAAAGGTGGCGGTGACATAGACGTCGCCGACCTGCATGGACCCGACGATGGCCGGGCCGACCGTCGGCAGCGCGAAGATGATCGCCGTCTCGATCTCGCCGGTCAGCATGTAGGGCAGCACGACGCCCTGGTACATGACGAGCGGATGCAGCGCATTGGGCACGGCGTGGCGCAGGACGACGGCGCCCTCGCTGAGCCCCTTGGCCCGCGCCGTCTCGACATATTGGGCGTTCAGCGTATCGAGCAGGTTCCCGCGCATGACGCGCATGTTGTAGGCGAGGCCCCCGAAGGTGGCTATGGCGACGACCGGCCAGACATGCTTCACGAGGTCGACGAACTTGCCCCACGACCACGGCGCCCCGCCATAGCGGGCGGAATGGAAGGAATTGATCTCGCTGACGTTGAAATGGAAGACCAGCACATAGACGATGATCAGCGCCATCAGGAAGCGCGGCACCGTCATGCCGAGGAAGGAAATGCCCGACAGCAGCGTGTCGATCCAGGAATATTGCTTCGTGGCGGCGACGATGCCGAAGAGGATGCCGATGCACGAGGCGAGGATGTGGCAGACGAGCGCAAGGGCCAGCGTGCGCGGCAGGCGCTCGGCCACCACCTCGGACACCGGCTTGTTGTAGTAAAGGCTGTGGCCGAAATCGCCGCGCGTGACGATGCCGGTGATCCAGTTGACATACTGGACGGGCAGCGGCCGGTCGAGACCGTGTTCCGTGCGATAGGCCTCGGCCTGGGCGTTCGCCTCCTCGAAGGAGGCCCCACCCTGGTTGATGAGCTGCGAGCGGATGTAATCCGCATAGTCGCCGGGCGGCGCCTGGATGATGGCGAAGGTCACCACGCTGAGCACGAAGAGCAGCGGTATGGCGGCGGCGATCCGCATCATCAGGAAGCGAAGGAGATGCATCGTCGTTTCCCTTGTTTCGCCGCCGGCCGGACCGCGCTGGGTCCGGCGCCGGCGACGCGCGAGAGGGGCATCCGGCCGTGGGCCGGCCGGATGCGGATGGGTCGGCTTACTCGGCCGGGCCGCCGTCGCCCGGCTTGCCCGGCAACTGCTCGGGATAGAGCTCGTAGTCGCCCTGCTTGTCGGCGGCGACGTAGAGCCGCTCGCGCATGATCGAATCCTCGGCCCAGTTGAACATGAAGATCGGCGTGCCCTGCGGAATGTTCGAGAAGCGCTTGTTGACGATGAGCGCGCCCGGATATTCGGTGAGGCCGATCGAGTCCAGGTTGGTGGTCGCCACCTTCTGGTACTGCTTCATGAGGTCCGCCCGCTCGGCACTGTCGTTGCTGGCGATGAACTTGTTGACGATGTCGACAAGCTCCTGCTCGAACGGCATGAGATCGAGCGTGCCGTCCGTGCCGGCGCGGTGGTGCCAGCTCGTGCGCGGACCCGTCGCGGCAAGCTGCGGCGTGTTCTGCACGACCGAGGTGAGGTCCTGCTCGTTGCGGCGGATCGACCAGTCGAAGCGCCCGCCGTAGTGCGCCGCATCGCGCTTCGGGCCGTCCAGCGTGTTGAGCACGACCTTGAGGCCGAGCCGCTCCATCTGGCCGACGACGCCTTCGCCGAGGTTGCGGTCGGTGCCGTATTCGCCGGTGATGAGCAGGACGATCTGCACGTCGCCGCCGCCGGCCGTGCCGGCCGGGAAGTTCACGAAGCCGTCGCCGTCGGTATCGACGAGGCCCGCCTTCTTGAGGAGCGCCTTGGCCTCGTCGAGGTCATAGGGATAATACATGGTGGACTGGCGGTCGTAGAAGCTGGTGCCGGAGGAGAGCCCGCCCGGATAGATCGCCGTGAACGGCCCCTTGACCAGCGAATCGCCCAGCTTCTGCCGGTCGATCGCCATGGTGACGGCCTTGCGGAAATCGAGGTTGCGGTTGAGCTGGCGCACGGCCTCGCCGCGCTCGTCCGGCTCGCCCCAGCCGTTGGCTGAGAAATTGAGGTGCAGGTTGTAGCCGATGACGCGCGGGCCGAAGGCGAGACGCGCGGGCGCGGTGTCCTCGGCGGCGCGCTTCAGCGCCTCCACGAAATTCTCCGGCTGCTCCAGGTTGGAGATGTCGCCCGAGCCGGCGATGGCCTGCACGTCGCGGTCCGCCCAGGTGGAGAGCTTGTAGTGCGCCTCGTTGAGATAAGGCAGCTGCCTGCCCTCCTCGTCCACCTTCCAGTAATAGGGGTTGCGGCGGAGCACCACGATATCGTCCGAGCGGTAGGCGACCGGCACCCAGGCGCCCATGACGGGGAAATTCAGGTATTCCGGCGGGAAGGCGTTCTTGTACTGGTCATAGGTCGTGCCGGCATATTTCGGATGCTTCGTCTTGAGGATGTGCGAGGGGCCGGGGCAGAAGGTGCCGTAGGCCATGGCGAACAGATACTGGCGCGGGAAGGCTTCCTTGAAGGTCCACTCGATCGTGTAGGGATCGAGCGCCTTGAGCGTCGTGCCCACGCCGAAGGTCTCGGGCGTCGCGCCGTTCAGCGGCGTGACGTTCGGGTCGAGGACGTTGTCCTCCCAGTAGAACATCACGTCCTCGGCGTCGAAGGGGTCGCCGTCGGACCACTTGGCGCCCTCGATCAGCTTCATCGTCAGCTTGTGGCCGTCCTCGGACCATTTCCAGCTCTTCGCAAGATTGGGCAGCGGCTCCATGTCGTTCGCCTCGACCTGGAAGAGCGGCGCGGTGCGCGTCAGGCACTCGAACATGCCGATGTCGATGCCGCCCCAGCCCTGCGACTGGCCGGCGCTGTAGTTCCAGCCCTCCGGCCGGCCGCCGATGACATGGCGGATCGTGTCGCCGTAGACGCCGGTGCCGTCCGGCATGTTGCCGGTCTTGTAGACCAGCGGCTCCTTGGGAAGGCGCTCGCCGACCGGCGGCAGCTTGCCGGTCTTGACGAACTTCTCCGTCACCCAGTCCGGCTCCTGATAGGCGGAAAGCGCCTTGTATTCCAGGATCGAGGTCCGGGGGACATAGGTGATCTTGCCCTGGGCCGGAAAGACCGGCTGCTCCGGCACGACCACGGGATCGGCGGCGCCCGCCGGCATGGCGAGCGCCGAGACGCCCAGCATGAGCACGGCGCTCCGCAAGGAACGGATGAATGTCATTGTCGCTGTTCTCCCTCTTGTTTCCGGCCGCTCCTCCACGGGCGGCCGTTTCCTCCGAAATCCGCGGCAGGCTCCCTCAGCCCGCCGCGCGCAGCCTCATCGCTTCGCGTTCGGCGCGCACTTCCTCCAGGGAGCGGACCTCGCGGCTCGCCGCGCCCTTCCACTCGCGCGTCCTGACGGTGCCGCGGGCAAGGCGCTCCTTCGCGCCCGCGACGGCATGGGCATACTGGGGCAGCCAGGCGGCCTGCGCGACCACCATTTCGTCCACCATCTGCCAGACTTCCTCCGGCGTGCAGATCGCGCCCACCAGCGGATCGTGCAGCACGGCGAGCTTCAGGAGGTCGATATCGCCCGAGATCGCCGCGTGCACGGACATGCGCTGCACGTTGATCGAGGAGATGCAGGTCGCCGCACAGGCCTCCGGCAGCGTGATGCCCGCCACCATGTTGATGCCGAAACGGTCGACGAAGCCGGGCGATTCGATGATCGCATCGGCCGGCAGGTTGGTGATGACGCCGTTGTTCTTGACGTTGAAATGCCCGCGATAGACCCGGCCCGTCTCCAGCGCTTCGAGGATGTGGCTCGCATGCTCGTTGGAGCGGCGCTTCGGATCGATCGGCTTTCCGGCCGCCTTGAGCAGCTCGGGATAGTCGCTCTCGAACCAGTTGCGGGTCTCGGTGGAATAGCGCAGGTACCCGCCGGTCTCGCCGTGGATCCAGTCCGACATGTCGATCCAGCGCTGCGTCTCCTCCGGCCGCTTGCGATACCAGGGCAGATATTCGGAAAGATGGCCGTTGCTCTCGGTGGAATAGACACCGAAGCGCTTGAGCACGTCGATGCGCAGCTTCTCCTGCTGCGAGAAGACCGGATGGGCCTCGAAGGCGGCGACGAGCTCGTCCTTGCCGACCTTGCGGCCCCTGAGGCGGAGGTCGACGAACCAGGTCTGGTGATTGATGCCCGAGCAGATATAGTCGAGCTCCCCCTCGCCCGCGCCGAGGATTTCCGCGATCTGCTCGCCGCCGTGCTGGACGCCGTGGCACAGGCCCACCGTATCGACCTTGCCGTATTCGATGGCGGCCCAGGTGTTCATGGCCATGGGATTGGCGTAGTTGAGGAATTTCGCGCCCGGCTCGGCGACCTCGCGGATATCCTTGCAGAAATCGAGGATGACCGGGATGTTGCGCTGGCCGTAGAGGATGCCGCCGGCGCAGATCGTATCGCCGACGCACTGGTCGACGCCGTATTTCAGCGGGATGCGGATGTCGTCCGCATAGGCTTCGAGGCCCCCGACCCGCACGCAGCTGATGACGTAGCGCGCGCCCTCCAGCGCCTTGCGGCGTTCCGTGGTGGCGGTGATGCGCGTCGGCAGGCCGTTCGCCTCGACGATCTTCTCCAGGATCGTGCGGATCATCGTCAGGTTATGCTCGCTGAGATCGGTCAGGGCGACCTCGATATCGGCGAATTCCGGCACGGACAGGATGTCCGTGAAGAGCTTCTTGGTGAAGCCGACGCTGCCCGCGCCGATGATGGCGATCTTGAACCTGCTCATGCTATCCTCGTCCGAATGGGTCCCGGCTGCCTGAATGGGTAAAATCGAGCGCATGCGCCGTTTGCCAGCCGAAACGGGCTGCTCGCGCAGTTGCTCGTCAACCCTCTTGAAATCCGGAAAAACTTCCTCTCAAGTCGGCATTATGCGGATCGCCGGATGAGATCATAGAGAGGGATTGTGCTTTCATGGGTAATTCTATGCTCCAGAACCTCATTGCCGGCGGCCCGGTGATGAAGACGGTGTCGCTGCCGCGCGGCCGTCACCGGCTGCACACGATGCCGACCAGCACGGGCTATGAGGTGCGCAACGACACGAGCTACGACTGGGACGGCCGCAAGCGCGGCCAGACACCTTTCACCGTCGTCCAGCACACCCTGAGCGGGGCGGGAAACCTGCGCTACGAGAACCGGATCTACCGGGTGCGCCCGGACGACACGCTGCTGCTGCTGGTCCCGCACAATCATCGCTACTGGCTGGAGGAAGGCGGCCACTGGGAATTCTTCTGGATCTCGATGAACGGCGAGGAAGCGCTGCGCATCCACCGCGCCATCCTGTCGATGACCGGCCCGATCCTGAAGCTCCAGCCGGAAACGGTGGAGCATCTGGCCGACTGCAGCCGGCGCCTCGTCTCCGGCGGTGGAGAAGCGCCGGGGCAGGCTTCAGCCATCGCCTACGAGGCGGCGATGGCGCTCTACGACGACGTCTTCGGCTCCCACCCTACGGCGGGCGAGGAATACAGGGCGATGCAGCAGGTCATCAGCCACATCGACGCCAACCTGGACAAGCCCCTGCCGGTCGAGGAACTGGCGCGGGTCTCCGGCTTCAGCCGGTCCCACTTCTCGCGCGTCTTCGCCGCGCACGAAGGCGTGCCGCCGGCCGAGTTCGTCCTGCGCAAGCGCCTGCAGCGCGCCACCAAGCTCCTGACGCGCGCCGCCAATCTTTCCGTCAAGGAGGTTTCCAGCATGGCCGGCTTCGAGGACCCGAACTACTTCGCCAAGGTCTTCCGCCGCCATTTCGGCGCAAGCCCGACCGAGTTCCGCACCACCGGCATGTACGCCAGCCCCCCACCCACCGACGCGCCGTGATCCTGCGCCAGAAGCGATGCGACCTCCGCGAGATCGAGGCTTTGTTTCTTGCGCCCTTAAACGCAACAAGCCCCGCGGCTTTTTGGCTGCGGGGCTTGCTGTGAATGTTGGTTGCGGGGGCTGACAACCGCTGTAATCGAACACCCCTGAGATGCTTCGTCTGAGTGCTCAGCAAGCGCTGGAATGCGCCAACAATTAATCGAATCCTATAACAAGTTGGATGGTAAAGCGATGACCGCCAAAAACACGACACTCACTCTCGAACATATCGAGGACGCCGAACTGGTCGCATGGATGAGAGAGCAACTGGCACGAATAAAAGACTTCCTGATTGACCACGAAGCCGATGAAGAAATGATATCACCTATCGATCGAGCGATCGAGGACAATGAGAATTGGTCTGACCCTGAAAACTACGATTTACTTAATAACACATCCTCTGGCTCATGTTAAAATGCATCTTCCGAAGTCCAGAAATTTTAGATTTAAATTTCAGTCACAAAATCTCATACGAGGAGCGGCCCTGCCAAAGACCTGTGGGGATGGAGAGTGTTGCTGTGCTTGAGCCAGAACGGTAGTCGCAATGACAGCCTTGAGATGTCACTTTGGGGCCGTAACAGATGGCCTCTTACATGATCTGGAGCCGGAAGACGTATCTCATTGAATGACCAAAAGGGCCGGGAGTGGACTGGCGGCTTCTGTTCGCCTGTGGGCTATAGCTGCCATTCGCATTGCTGAGACGGATCAGCAAATTTCCACCGCATTTCGGCCATGGCCACCCGTCGGCAACTCATCCTGGAAGCAGACACTCAATGAATCACGTATCGATCACATCAGCCCGACAGCCATCCTATGTACGCCTTGGAACAGCCACACCACCCTTTCGCTTGATGCCGGCTTCGACTCTGAAAATGTCAGGCACATTAATCTTTCCGTTTGCGCGTTCCTCAGTAACCGCAATGCTGTTCATAGCATCGAGCAGCGCCTCAGTGTTCTTTTCATCGGCCAGTTGCACGGGCGCGAGCCAGTGACCCGCTCTTGCTTCCCCCAGAATCCCCTGCACAACTTCTGAGTCCTCCCAAATACGAAGCAACTCGCGGCGCTCAATCGGAACGAATTGACCCTTGAGTGCAGCTAGAGCACTATCGATCCACCGATAATCCTCACGCAATTCTGCCAACCGAGTACTGGAAGCCTTACGGACGCCTTCGATCAGGCCCAGATGATCCACCGCTCTGTCACTCGGAACAGGTTTGTGTTCGGACGCCTTCTGCCAGGCTGTCAAGAATGTTCGGGGCGAACAGGCATTTCTGGCATCGCTGAGGTGCAGGGGCACCCAAGTATAGACTCTGCCTCGTCTCGCGTCGGTACCCATATATGGTCCAGCTATCTCTTTGATTAGGTTCCTTTGGTCCTCCAGTGCCCCGCTGCTTTGCTTCGCCATTGGGCCTAACGCGTCCGATGCATTGATCCTTCTCGCTACGGAAGTGAGCGCAGTCTTTCCCGCGGGGCCACGCATGATTTCGAAGAATAACAACCCGAACAGCTCATGAGGTTGCCAGCTGAGGTCGACGTGATCGTTCAGAATCTTGGATCCGTCGGGAAACTGGAAAATGCTTCGATCCGAGAACTGGTCGGGTCGGATAAAGATCTTCGTTCGGATCGACTTGAATGACTTCAGGCCTACGGCACGGCGCAGCAGCGCCGTAGTGAGCTGTCGAATGCGCTGCCAGTCTCCAGGGAGGCGATCCAGTGCGTCGAAGAGGATGAGCACGCCTGTGCCCTTCTTTGCGAGATCATCGTCGACAGACGACAGCGCGTCTTCGAATTCTCCGGGGCTTTTCTTCAGTTTTGCAAGTGTCTTGTCAAACTGCAGCGGTTCGACTGCCGAACGAATTTCTTGCACGGCCCTGAATATCACTGCACGCCAGATATCTTCGGCGGTGTATCCACCGCCAAGGGCACGCTCTATGCTGTCCGGAGTAGGCGCGATGGGATCGGTCTTCTCTGCGCCGTTGAAGCCAATTACGACTTTGCTCTTTTTCAGTTGCGGCTGGCCGTAGATATCTGCGACGCGACTACGAACCGCCGTGTCGGTCAATGCATGGGTCCACAAGCTCTTCCCCATACCTCGGTTGCCGACAACCAACTGCCGGCCCAGATCCAGCACAGATCGATGGCTTTCGGGTGTGAATACACGATCGGGTCCTACTGGTTCGTTGGGCTCCACCTTACTGGCCGGGCTAAAGGAGGCCATGGTCTCCCTCAGAACCTGCATCTCGTTGTTGTCGCGAGCTTTCATGTCGACGCCGTCCGATCTTGGCCAGGCAGGATTTCCAGTGCCGAGTATAGCTTATCGAGGAATGGCCTGTAGGTCTGCTCGAAGAAAGCACCTAGCAACTGGCCCCCGCGCTGGGCGGGGTCAAAGTCTAGGAATCGACTATCAAAAGGAATGACCAACGGATGGTGGGGCGCATCGGGATCATCGGGAGCGAAATTGATAGCCTCTGCCACCTGTCCTTCCTCATCGATATCGTCATACAGGTTCTCGGCGAACAGTTCGTACAGATTGTCTGCGTTGGAGGCTGCCGTTTCGCCGTTCATACTGGCTTTTGCATAGACCGGCCGGATCATAAGGCGCCAATCCGAGGATTGGCCTAGTTGCACCGACCGCTGCGCCAAAAGGCGCAACGCAGCAAAGAGCGAGCGATACCCTCTGATTGTTTGCTGCTGGGCAGTTCCAAAGAACAAAACCAAGGCGCCCAAACTCAGGACAGCCGGTGCAGCAAGCTCAGCCAGTCCGGCCCGACTGTCGATCAGCACAACGTCATAGGACTCAAGGCCTGTCATTCGCTCGATCATTTGAGATATTTGCGACCCGACAGTCGCGACGTTTCCCATCTCATCCACATCATCGGTCATTGCACGTGACAACTTAGCCAGAACGTTGGCAGGGTATTTGACAGAGCTGCTCCCTAGCGCGGGTAGTACATCGACGCGCCCACCGCCCGATGAGGTGAGAGTGCTCGTTCCGATAAATCGGTGAAGTTCTTGGTCTGTAACTCCGCCGATTCCATTTTCGACCAAGTAGTCCGCAACTCCGAACTCTGGGGCCCGGTCGTCGGACAGCAGAAGTTCCCCAAGGCCAGGAGCTTCCAAGTCGAGATCAACGACAAGGACGTTTCTCCCCCGTGCTGCAAGATCTGCGGCGGTGACGGTTAGTGCAGTAGAACGGCCAACGCCCCCCTTTAAACTGGCGAAGACCACTCTAGACGGCACAGCAACGGTCGACACCGGCTCCGATAGCCAAGCTGCGCCAACGATGCGTCTGTCGATCAGCCAGAATTTATATCCGCCTTCATCGACAAACAGCCGGTCTTTCGCCGCAAGCAATCGCGCTGCCCCCGGCTCGTCAGCGAACGCTAAAACGCCATCTGCGCGAGCGTACGGACCAAGGACCTCTTGCAATGCCTTGAGCAGCGTCTGTGGGTCCTCGGCAGATTCTGCATCATTCGCAGCCACGAACTTCAGGTGACCCACGCTATCCCTGACGATAACTCCGTTTAGAAGAGCATCCGGCCCCCAGTGAGCCGATATCTGCTCGGCGATCATCAGAAGCGCTTCATCGAAAAACGGGGTCTCGCTCATAAATCGCCCAACTTGTCGACGAGGTCGGTCGCCTGAGCTTTCCATTTATCCACCCATGCATCATGAATTTGGCCTGTCGGTGCGTATCGCATATCTGTGCTCCAGTTCTCGAAGACACCGGATTCCGAAATCCGTCTCAGCGCTCCCTGCAAACGACCATGGGCCATATCCGCAACCATGGTGCGCAGGCTTGGGAAGTGAGCATAGAATGGGTCATTCCGTTTGTCGTTCGGGTTCGGCTTCATTCCGCTACGCGACATCATGTGCTTCAGCGCGAGTTCTCCCGCTAGTCCGAATAGGTAGCCGGAGACCGCCCGACAACCTGGCTTCTTCCCTGGCTGCTGTTCATCATAGAGCTTCTGCGCAGTCATGAGGTGTCGTCTTGCTGCACCAGCCATGTCATACCCATATGCCATCCTGCCCCCGATCACTTCACTGCCATTACATAGCCGTGCAAAGTGCCTTGACCAAGACAAAAAAGTGCACGTCTTCACGGAGCTAGGGATATGCCACTGCTTTGGTGGATGTGATTAGGCATGGAATAAGGACCCCGCAAATGGGGTGATCGGCATCGAAACGGGACCCCCATTCGCGCAGGGGTTACAACAGCCTCCGGTTTTATCGGAGGCTTTTTATTTGGATGCTTGTCGTGGAGACGATTTCAAAGATACGCCGCCTTGCCCATGTGCAGGGCAAGTCGATCAAGGCGATCTGCCGGGAGCTTGGCATATCGCGCAAGGTGGTGCGCAAGGTTTTGCGTTCCGACGAGACGGAGTTCAAGTACGAACGGCTTCGCCAGCCTCAGCCGAAGCTTGGTCCCTGGCGCGACCAGCTCGACGGATTGCTTCTTGCCAATGAAGCCAAGCCGTCGCGCGAACGGCTGACGCTGATCCGGATATTCGAGGATTTGCGTGATCTGGGTTACGAGGGCGGTTACGATACCGTCCGGCGCTACGCCCGGGCCTGGGCGAAGGAGCGCGGGGCCGTGACAGCGGAAGCCTACGTTCCGCTCTACTATGCGCCGGGCGAGGCCTACCAGTTCGACTGGAGCCACGAGATTGTCGTGCTCGGCGGCGTGACGACGACGGTGAAGGTTGCCCATGTCCGGCTGTGCAACAGCCGGATGATGTATGTGCGGGCCTATCCGCGCGAGACGCAGGAGATGGTATTCGACGCCCATGATCGGGCGTTTGCCTTCTTCGGCGGCGCGTGCACACGCGGCATCTACGATAGTGAGGCGGACAAGCAATCGATCCGGTGAATCGATTGCCCGCCGAACAAGACGGCGGTGGAGACGGTGTTCGTGGGCAAGGATCGGCAATACAATCGCCGCTTCCTTCAGATGTGCAGCCATTTCCTTGTCGAGCCGGTGGCCTGCACGCCGGCGTCCGGCTGGGAGAAGGGTCAGGTCGAGAACCAGGTGAACCTGGTGCGCGAGCGCTTCTTCACACCGCGGCTGCGCTTCAAATCCTACGACGAGCTGAACGGCTGGCTGCTGGACAAGTGTATCAGCTACGCCCGCGCCCATAAGCACGTCGACCAGCCGCAGCGCACGATCTGGGAGGTGTTCGAGCAAGAGCGGTCGCAGCTTGTCGCTTATCCGGGGCGGTTCGACGGCTTCCACGCCGCGCAGGTCTCGATCGGCAAAACCTGCCTCGTTCGTTTCGACAACAACAAATACTCTGTGCTGTCGACTGCTGTCGGCCGCCCGGCCGAGATCCACGCTTATGCCGATCGTATCGTGATCCGGCAAAACGGCATCGAGATCGGCCAGCACGAGCGCCACTTCGGCCGTGGCGAGACGATCTATATCCTAAGGCGCTGTGCGGGTGAAGATTGTTGT
Source organism: Shinella fusca (assembly GCF_014203155.1). Taxonomy (GTDB): domain Bacteria; phylum Pseudomonadota; class Alphaproteobacteria; order Rhizobiales; family Rhizobiaceae; genus Shinella; species Shinella fusca. The sequence continues at coordinate 5,987 of NZ_JACHIK010000025.1, read as the reverse complement.
AATGCTCGAACCAGAACGGCAGGTTCGCGATGACGGTTTCGGCGTCCGGAGTGGGGTTTACCGAGACGTAGTCGCGCTTGAAGGTTTTGACGAAGGCCTCGGCCATGCCGTTCGACTGCGAGCTGCGCACCGGCGTCGTGCATGGTTCCATACCGATGTCACGGAGCAAGGACGCGGTGTCCTTGGCAATGAAGCAGGAACCATTGTCGGTGACCCGTGCAATTCGAGATCACGATCGAGGTCAGGGCAAGCCTGCTTGCCTGACGACCTGAGCTTCCACACTGCTCAACCGGGAGTCAGGAAACAGGCAGGGAAGTCACCAGGCGAACAACTAAAAAGTCAAACATCGCGATGTACTTCGATCAGCTTTTTGCGCGGCCCGAGGTATTGGCATTTGTCTGGCTGCTACCTATACGAAGGTTATCTGACGGGGATTCGGGGGGGCGAATGTACAACTTGATAATGGCAGCCGTAGATAGCGACTGGAATGCGCCCATCGGCGTAGAGATGGAGGCTACATTCGACCTGTCGAGGTTCCTCGAATACACCGAGGAAACGCTGGCACAGATTTTCAAGCCGGTCTCGGATACGTCTCTCCAATTTCTGTCACAGCTGCCCGCCGTTTTCATGAGTGAACTGGACCGGAACGAGCAAGGCCAGAACATTATCCGGATCAGGATAGGGCGTGTCTGGGATGTTGGTCTCGCTGGCAGGTCACTGACCTATCGCTTCAGAATCGAACGTGACTACGGCACGATCCCTGTCGCTGATCGTAAAACAATTGAAGCGGCGTTTGAGCTTGGCCGTTTCGAGCTTACCCGGACGCATTGGGCGATCAAAAATGCCGATTTGTTTAGCGCTTTGACGGCTGCTGGACTGGCGTCTCCCGTCGTAGCGCCGACCGTCATTCCGCCGCCACCGTCGCCGCCAGCCGCGGAGTATCCTATCGTCCATACAGTCGAGGATTTCCTTGGCCATGTGCTGGGCCTGCCGAAAGGTCCAGACGAGGAGATATTCTATCGGGGGCATGCGAACAGAAGCTACAAGCTCGAACCCTCATTGTTCCGGACTAACCCGGCAGGGGAATTCAAGCATCTTCGGCAGGAAGACATTCTGGTACGAGAACTGCTAACCGCACACGCCAATGATTTCGCAGCTGACCCATACATGCTGGATCGTCTGGTCCGTATGCAACACTTTGGCCTGCCCACCCGGTTGCTGGACGTGTCGTCAAATCCATTGGTGGCTCTTTATTTCGCCTGTTCGGGCGCCGGGGTCGATGGCGAAGTGATCATGCTCAAAACCAAATCGTCGGACGTTCAGTTTTATGACTCTGACAAAGTGAGTTGTATCGCCAACCTTTGCCTTATGTCCGATGCCGAAAAGAACAGGATGGACACAAAATCCGACATTGCCACGTTCGCCTCGACCACTGCCGGGGAGAAGTTGCTCAATTTTGTCCGCAGGGAAAAACCGTACTTCACGGCGCGTATCTTGCCCTCTGACCTGCAGCGAATTTTGTTCGTGCGCGGACGCAATTTGCATGAGCGCATACAAGCGCAATCTGGCGCGTTCCTACTATTTGGCAAGGACGCCATATTGGAGGAGACCGGCCACAGCTCACTCAATGTCCAGCGGGTCGTCGTACGGAACAAAGGCTCCATTCTCGACCAGCTCGACCGGCTGAATATCAAGTCGAGCACCATTTATCCCGGCATCGATAAAACGGCGACCGACATAGCCAGAAAACATGAAGTCAAAAGCGGAGTCTGAGGCCGGTAAATGGCTAATAGCGCCTCATCACCGCCGTTCCCCACCGGTAGCCTCACTCATTTTAAGAGCTTTCGATGTCTGTGAGAACAAAAAGTGAGCGGCTCAAGCGGCTGGTTGGAAATGGCTTCTTCGCCCCCGAATTGCCGCCTTGCTTCATTTCCAGTGACATGGCCCGGTACAGGGCATCGACCCTGGCGAGCATAGATTCCATGCCTCCTAACGGGCGAGGTGATCCTGCCCATTACACCTTCATCTCAGAGCCGGCTCAGTTCTATTTTCCGCGGTTCGGGAAGAACGATCGCCGACATGCAGTCCCGAACCCTATCGCGCATCTGCTTTTGTCGAGGGTTCTTGCCGACAACTTCGTCGATTTGACCAAGAGTGCGCGACAGTCCCTGATCTCCCTTTCACCTCTGGTGCTCGACTGGAGCGGACCGCGAGCACTCGTTCGTCCGACCATCGATGCCCTGGACGACTTTCGGATAAATCTGGCATCGAGGCGGGAAAAATACGCTGCGGCAGATATTCACGCCTTTTTCCATTCTATCTACACCCATGCTATCCCGTGGGCGATCCATGGGAAAACGTTCGCCAAGAGGAATCGCAGGCCGATTCACTATGGCAACCTGATCGACCTGCTTTGTCGTAATGCGCAAGATGGCCAGACGATCGGTCTACCTGTGGGACCTGATACCTCGCGGCTCATCGCAGAGGTCGTCGCCTCGGCGATCGATGACATCCTCCAGAAGAAACTGGGTGTGGGCGCACGTGACGCCTCCCGGTACATCGATGACTATACTTTGAGCAGCCCCGCCGATCATACTGGCGAAGCCATGCTTGCAGCAGTGCGGCAAGCGGCTGCCCATTTTGAGCTCGAACTCAACAACGACAAATCCTCCATTCACTCGACGGCGCTTCGGCCGGCGAAGGGATGGCAACGAGCGGCTCACGCCTACATTCCTCGTCCTGCAGGACCGGCGGGCGCTGTTGACGCCGGTGAGATCGAGCATTTCCTCTATCAACTTGGCCGCTTGTGCCTCGCTCACCCCGACCTCAACATCGAGAAATTTGGCCTACAGAATGCACGATCTGCGTTGGTCGCTGTCGACAGCTGGCAACCTCTCCAATTTGCTCTGATCAGCGCTTATCGAAGAAATTCAAGTCTGGTCTCGTTGCTGGTGGAAGTATGCCTGTTGCGGCAGATCTCCCATCACGACGTCCAGAGCGACGTGCTGATCGAATTTATCGAAAACAGGTTGCCCGTTCTTGCCAGCGGCAACAGGACTGGAGAGATAATCTGGCTACTGTTCATGGCCGCGCGGTTGCGCCTTCCATTGTCTGCGGCGAAACTCAAGCCGCTCTATGCGATGGAAAATGGGTTCGTCGCCCTCTTGGTCGCGTTGCTGGATCGTCGGGGGCTTGTCAACGGTGCCATAGACCGCCGGCTCTGGGACACCTCGCTCAACCAGGATGGTTTGCGCGGGCCTATGTGGCTCTATGCATATGAAGCGGTCGGTGCCGGCCTTCTTCCCGGTGCCTCTGACGCCTTCATATTGTCGGACCCATACTTCTCGCTTTTGCACTCCAAGAAAATTCGGTTCCTGGACATTGATCGCGGGTACTCTTCGGTAACGTCGGTTCTGCGGGGGCTAAGACAGGAAAATGAGCGTTTGCGCCGGCTTCGAGAAGCGCTGCAACGGGCGGAGCCGCTCGATTGGGACGACGATGAAGCTGAAGAGGACGACGAAAATCCGTTCGAGGGGCTTTATTAAGTTGAGGGCGAGAGGAATACCCAATGCAGCAGGCCGCGTCAGTGATGCAGTTTTTGAACACAAATACCGGCGCCATTACCGGTTTGGCCACCGTTGCGCTGCTTTTGGTGACGGGATGGTACGCATGGACCACTCGCGCGCTACTTAAGGAAGCGCAACAGACCCGGCTGATGGCATCTGAGCCAAGGGTCGTTGCCTACCTCAGAGTCCATGAAATTCACGGCAATATCGTCCAACTTTGCATTGCCAATCTGTCAGCAGCTGCAGCAACCGGTGTTTCAGCATCCGTCGACAAGGTGACCGATTGGCCCACCAAATTCGATTTTGGCGACATCAAGATTTTGCGCGATCTGAGCTTCCTTAGACCCCACGAAGTTCTAAGATTTGACCTCGGCTACGGTCCAAATCTCTTCCATGATGGTCAGCCCGCGGTGTTCAAGGCTGCCATAAAGTATGAGAGCCTCGATGGCCGGCCCTTCACTTTCGAGGATACACTCCAGGTCGAAAGTGTCGCTGGCTTTGGAAACTGGCGTGTCTATGGGATCGATGACGTCGCTCGGCGCCTCGAGGAAATTTCGAAGACGTTGTCGGCTTTTTCAGGTGGGCGCAGGCTCAACGTGGACAGCTTCAGCGCAGCTGATTGGAAAGAAGAGGAGCGGGCTCATAAGGAGAGGCGTAGCCAGAATGCCCCTGGTCAGCGGGAGTAGCTGCGTCGCCGCGTTATCTCATCGCCGTTTTTGGATTCGCCCTGGCGAGTAGTGATAAACGGCCATCACCACTCGCCTGATGTCGCACTCATGGGGACTCCTGTCGGTTCGGCTTCAGCCGGCGCCATTTGAGTTTTGACAACCAACCGCGACCTTGCTCATATCCGAGGCGGGCCGCTTCCAGTATTCTGGGTGTCCCCGAATGCGCTTGGCATATACTTCGCATTCATCCCATCCATTGTCCCTGTCATGTTCCTACCACCTAATGATTGGGCGGTACTGGACAGTCCGTCTGCGGCCTCATATCAGCCGTTTGGCACCGTGCATTCCACATGTCCGCTACCGTCGGCGCACTGCCAAAAGCCGTCAGTCCGCTTACGGCCCCATTGCTGTCATTAATCTCACCCCGCCGATGTCCTTTTCCTGGCCAATACCCTAATCTGCTCGACAGCGAGTTCGAGGGTGTCATCCGATAGCTCGCGAGTGATGGACTGCAATTCCTCGACCAGCTGAGCCCTGCGCCTGGAGATCGGTGCTTCGTCGAAGTCGAACAGCGTCTTGAGCGGTACATTAAGCGCCTGCGACAACTGCTCGACTGTCACGAAGTTCGGAAGGCTCCTGCCGCGCTCGATGTTCGACACCGCATCGACCGAGCGCCCAATCCGGGTGGCCAGCTCCTCCTGCGTCAGCTTCTTTTCCTTGCGGATCGCCTTCAGGCGCAATCCAAAGCGCGTTTTCGTGTCCATACCCGTATTTCAATCCGGGTTGAGGATTCGAGAACGGAGTGAAGTTGGAAACGATTTGTAAACTCGTACAACTATACGGTTTATCTGCGAATCCCGATTTCGGCTCCTGTCTGTTCCGCGTCGTCACCGTCGACGGGTTTGTACCGGGGAAATCCCCTTCAACCAAAACCAGCCGCGGCTAAGGACCGCGGCAAGACGGAGTTCCTGTCGTGATCAGAGCAACATACCTTTCAAGCCTTCTCATGATCGTCGCGGCGTGTCCCGCAATCGCCGCCGATATGGACGGGCCGATCATCGCCGGCAGCCCGGTCTTCTCCTATGACAATGCCGCCGACACAACGGACATGCTGGAGCCGTCAGGTTCCGGATTTTCGGGTTACGTCGAAGGCAGCTTCAGCAAGGCTTTCGACACTCCCTATGACGTCGACGGCCGCGCATGGGCCTTACGAGGTTCCATCAATATCGAAGGCCCAAGCGGACTGAACGTCCAGTTCGACGGAGGCTATGCAAGAACCACCGTCGAGGACGTCAGCGTCAACCAGCTCGTCGGCGCCGGCCACACCTATTATCGAGACCGCGAGTTCGCCATCGGCGGCTTCGTCCAGGCAAGTTCGATCGGCGCCGATTACCTCGGCTATAGCTTGGACGGCACGATCAAGGACTATCTGGGAGGCGTAGAGGGCGCCTGGTTCATGGACCAGGCAACGGTCTACGGGCGCGCCGGCTACGGTCAGGCAAAGTGGGAAGGCTACTCTGCGGATCATGCCGTGGGCGCAATCGGCGCCCGCCTTTATGCGACCGACAATTTTCGCTTCGATGTGGAGGGCGCAATCAATCGCCTCAGCCATGCCGATCTCAAGCTGGATACTAGGTCTGCGACCTTCTCGATCAATTGTGAGCGCAACGAACACCCCACCTTTTAACGGCGCGATTTGGGCTTGAGATTCTGCTCGTTGATTTGGAAGGACGATTTTTCAATGGACGAGCGG
>NZ_JACHIK010000024.1 GCF_014203155.1 Shinella fusca | reverse complement strand
AGGGAACGGCCACCTGCCTGCATCGGCCGGGATGCGCATCCCGGCCGATGCAAGCAAGTAAACCACATCTCATCCACACAAGCCCGAGGATGACGGTGAGGAGGTGAGGCTGCCCACTCCATCGAGCCGCGCGGCATGCGGAACCGTTGCCTGATCCTCGGTACGTTTCTTCTTTCGTCATCCTCGGGCTTGACCCGAGGATCCACCCACGTCGCAGACGACGCATGCCGGCCTCAGGCCGGCATTTTTATTGCAGCCGGCCGCTCCCCGCCATAGGCCCAGTCGAGCAGTTCAACGGTGTGCAGGATCGGCACCGCGGTCCCGGTGGATATCTGGGTGATGCAGCCGATATTGCCGGTGGCGATGACGTCCGGCTTCGTCGCCTCGATGTTTCTCACCTTGCGGGCCTTCAGCTTCCCGGAAATCTCCGGCTGGAGGATGTTGTAGGTGCCGGCCGAGCCGCAGCACAGGTGCCCTTCCGCCGGATCGCGCACGATAAAGCCGGCCGTCTTCAAAAGCGTCTTCGGCGCCATGGTGATCTTCTGGCCGTGCTGCATCGAGCAGGCCGAGTGATAGGCGACCGTCAGGCCCTTTGCCTCCTGCTGCGGCAGGTCGAGGGTTGCCAGATACTCCGTCACGTCCTTCGCAAGTGCCGAGACGCGGGCGGCCTTTTCCGCATAGGCGGGGTCGAGCCGCAGCATGAAGCCGTAGTCCTTGATCGTCGTGCCGCAGCCGGAGGCCGTGACGATGATCGCATCGAGCCCTTCCCGCTCTGCCTCGGCGAGCCAGACGTCGACATTGCGCCGCGCCGCCGCCAGCGCGTCGGCCTCGCGGCCCATATGGTGGACGAGCGAGCCGCAGCACACTTCGCCGGCCGGCGCCACGACCTCGACGCCGAGGCGCGTCAGGAGCCGGATGGTCGCCGCGTTGATCTCCGGCTTCAGCACCGGCTGGGCGCAGCCGGAAAGGATCGCCACGCGGCCGCGGCGCGGGCCGGCGGCGGGATGCGTGCCGGGCTTGGCGCTGTCGGAGGCTTTCGGCAGGCTGCGGGGCGCAAGGTCCAGCATCGCGCCGAAGGGTTCGAACGGCTTGAAGCGCTTGAGGAGGCCGGCGAAGGGGCGGCCGAGACTTGCCGCCTTCAGCGCCAGACGGAAGCGGCCGGGATGGGGCAGCACCGCCGCCAGCAGGTTGCGCGTCAAACGGTTCCAGAACGGACGCCGGTAGGTCTCCTCGATATGCATGCGGGCGTGGTCGACGAGGTGCATGTAGTCGACGCCGGAGGGACAGGTGGTCACGCAGGAGAGGCAGGAGAGGCAGCGGTCGATATGGGTCACCACCTCCGCATCCGCCGGCCGGCCGTTCTCCAGCATGTCCTTGATGAGATAGATGCGCCCGCGCGGGCTGTCGAGCTCGTTGCCGAGCGTCACATAGGTCGGACAGGTCGCGGTGCAGAAGCCGCAATGCACGCATTTGCGGAGGATTTTTTCGGACGTCGCGACATGCGGGTCGGCGAGCTGTTCGGGGGTGAAGTTGGTCTGCATCAGCGGCGGTCCTTCGCGCGGAGGACGGTGGCATACCCCCCTCTGCCCTGCCGGGCATCTCCCCCACAGGGGGGGAGATCGGCCTGGGGCGAAGCGGTGCCACGATTCAATCTCCCCCCTTGTGGGGGAGATGCCCGGCAGGGCAGAGGGGGGTGGGCCTGATAGCACGTCATTTCCGTCACCACGTTCACCCCATCATCCGCGACACGAACAACCCATCCGGATCGAAACTCGCCTTCACCCGACCCTGCAACGCAGCCACGGCTTCCGCCTGCGGCTGGAAGGCCTCTCCGGCGGCGAGCACCTCCGGCCGGGCGCGCAGGAGGGTGGCGTGGCCGCCGCCGACGGCCTTGATGTAGCGGCGCAGGAGCGCGGTTTCGGGGGCCGCCTCCATGCGCAGCCAGACGAGGCCGCCCTGCCAGTCGTAGAAGGCGTCGACGCCGGTTTCGAGGCGGAGCGCGGCGACGAGCTGCTGGCCGGCGGTGGGGGCGACGGAGACGCGCCAGAGCGGGCGCGCCGTGCCGTCGGCATAGGGCGCGGCGTCGCGGATCTCGCGCCAGAGGCGGGCCGTCACCTCGGCATCCAGCCGCGCGACCGGGCCGAAGCCGGCCATGGCAGCGGCGAGTTTTTGCGCACGCACTTCGACGGAGGCAGAAAGGCCTTCGAGGCGCAGCGCCGTGGCGGCGCCCTCCGGCAGCGCGCCGCCGGCAAAGCGGCCGCGCACGCTTTCGGGCAGATGCGCGGCGCCGGAGACCTCCACCGACATCGACATGGCCGTCGCCATGGCGGCGGCGGCTTCCGCGTCGTTGAGGCCGGAAACGAGGATGGTGACGGCGGTCTCGGGCACCGGCAGGAGGCGGAAAGTGACTTCGGTGATGAATGCGAGCGCCCCGTGCGAGCCGGCGAGCAGCTTCACGAGATCGAGGCCGGTGACGTTCTTCATCACCCGGCCACCGGCCTTCACCACCTCGCCCCGCCCGTTGACGAAGCGCAGGCCGAGCAGGCTGTCGCGCGCCGCGCCCGCCGTCAGCCGGCGCGGGCCGGAGGCATTGGCGGCGAAGACGCCGCCGATGGTGGGAATGCCGGAGGAGCCGAGCACGCCGCGCAGGTCCGGCGGCTCGAAGGCGAGCATCTGGCGCTTTTCGGCAAGCGCGGCCTCCACCACCTCCAGCGGCGTGCCGGCGCGGGCGGTCATGGTCATTTCCGCCGGATTGTAGGCGACGATGCCGGAAAGGCCGCGCGCGGAAAGCACGTCCGCCCCTTCCGGGGCGGCATGCAGGCTGCGCGTGCCGCCGCCGCGGATGACGAAGGGCGACTTGGTGAGGGCGGCGACCTGGACGAGGCGGGCGGCGGCTTCCTCGGAGAGCGGTTCGTGGATCGGCGTCATGCGGCGGGGCGCCCTTCGAGCGGGAAGACTTTTGACGGATTGAGCAGCCATTGCGGATCGAAGGCGGCGCGCACGGCCATCTGCTGGGCAAGGTCGGTGTCGGAATACTGGTGGCGCATCAGGTCGCGCTTCTCGATGCCGACGCCGTGCTCGCCGGTAAGGCAACCGCCGACATCGACGCAGAGCTTCAGGATATCGTTGCCGGCCGCTTCCGCCTTCGCGGCGTCCTCCGGGTCGTTGGCATTGAAGAGGATGAGCGGGTGCATGTTGCCGTCGCCGGCATGGAAGACATTGGCGACGCGCAGGCCGTATTTTTCGACGATCTCGGCCGTGCCGCGCAGCACGGCGGGAAGCTGGCCGAGCGGCACCGTGCCGTCCATGCAGATATAGTCGGCGATGCGGCCCGTCGCGCCGAAGGCGGACTTGCGGCCCTTCCAGATCAGCGCCGCCTCCAGCGCGGACTGGCTTTCCTTGACGACCTTGACGCCGTGGCTTCGGGCAATCGCGATGATGCTGGCGAGCATCGCGTCCATCTCCGCCTCGGACCCTTCCACCTCGACGATGAGGAGGGCTTCCACGTCCATCGGGTAGCCGGCATGGGCGAAGGCCTCGCAGATCTCGATGGCGGGCCTGTCCATGAACTCGATGGCGACGGGAATGATGCCGGCGCCGATGACGTCGGCGACGCAGGCGCCTGCCTCCTCCGAGCTGTCGAAGCCGAAGAGCACGGGCCGCGCGCCCTCGGGTTTCGCGATGAGGCGCACGGTCGCCTCGGTGACGATGCCGAGCTGGCCTTCCCCGCCGCAGACGACGCCGAGAAGGTCGAGCCCGCCGGCATCGAGCGCCTTGCCGCCGAGTTCCACGATGGTGCCGTCGATGAGCACCAGCTTGACGCCGAGCAGGTTGTTCGTCGTCACGCCGTATTTCAGGCAATGCGCGCCGCCGGAATTCATGCCGATATTGCCGCCGATGGTGCAGGCGAGCTGGGAGCTCGGGTCGGGCGCGTAGAAATAGCCGTCGGCGGAGACGGCATCGGAGATCGCAAGATTGGTGACGCCGGCCTGCACCGTGGCGGTGCGGTTGGCGTAGTCCACCTCAAGGATGCGCGCCATCTTGGAAAGGCCGATGACGACGGCGTCCTCCTGCGGGATAGCGCCGCCGGAAAGCGAGGTGCCCGCCCCGCGTGGCACGACCGGCACGCCGTAGCGATGGCAGTATTTGAGGACGGCCGCCACCTGCTGGGTCGTCTCCGGCAGGGCGACGGCGAGCGGCAGGCGGCGATAGGAGACGAAGGCATCCGTCTCGAAGGGCACGAGCGCGCGCGGCTCGTGCACGAGGCAGCCTTCCGGCAGGAGATCGAGAAGGTCCGTGACGATCTCCCGGCGGCGGGAGAGCACCGCCGGCCGCGGCTGCAGAAACCCGATCTGATCCATATGCCTCGCCTCCGCCACAAGTGGTCTTTTTTCTTTACCACTTACCGATCCACCGGGCAAATAGTAAGCACTTTGTCCGCCCGGGCAACAATTGCCTCCACGACCTGGGGGACAAATATGGCCCTCGCGCGGCGGCGGATTGACCCTCCCGGCAGCGAATGCGACAGTCGCGCGACGGGGACTCGGCGGCACCGCGGACGCCTCCGTAACAAGAAAAGAGAGAGGAAACACCATGCGCAGGTCGCTCACCGCCCTTTCGGCCCTTCTGCTTCTGGCGGCTCCCGCCTTCGCGGAGGACGTGTCGAACCTCAATCCGGGCATCACCACGTCCGAGATCCTCGCGACCGCGCCGGTGCACTGGGTTTCCGTCGACCAGATCGCCGCCTCGCTGGAGGGCCAGGCGCCCATGGCCGTCGGCTTCGACGTGGACGACACGGTGCTCTTCTCCAGCCCCTGCTTCTATTACGGCAAGATGAAGTATTCCCCGACCTCGGAGGACTACCTGAAGATGGATGCCTTCTGGACGGACATCCACACCAACAATTGCGACCAGTATTCCATCCCGAAGGACGTCGCCCGCAAGCTGATCGACCTGCATACCGCGCGCGGCGACGACATCTACTTCATCACCGGCCGCACGCGCGGCAGCGGCGGCGAGACGCTGACGGCCGCGATCAAGAAGGCCTTCAACATCGAGAAGATGAACGACGTCGTCTTCACCGCTTCGTCCGAAAACAAGGTCGAATTCCTGAAGGACCACAAGCTGAAGATCTATTACGGCGACGCCGACAGCGACATGAAGGCGGCCATCGCCGCCGATATCCGGCCGATCCGCGTGATGCGCGCGCAGAATTCCACCTACAAGCCGGAACCCAAGAACGGCAAGTTCGGCGAGGAAGTGATCGTCGACTCGACCAACTGAGACGGCGATAAGGAAGACGGCGCGTGACAAATCTCGGCGACCTCGAAATCTTCTCCCGCGTCATCTCCATGGGCAGCATGTCGGCGGCAGGGCGGGCGCTCGGCCTCTCCCCCGCCGTCGTCTCCAAGCGCGTGAAACGGCTGGAGGAACGGCTCGGCACCCGGCTCTTCCAGCGCACGACGCGGCAGATCTCGCTGACGGAGGCCGGACAGGGCTTCTACGACCGCATCGTCGGCATCCTGTCCGGCATCGAGGAGGCGGAGGCCTTCGTTTCCGGCCGGTCGGGCGCCGTGCGCGGCACGCTGCGCATTTCCGCGCCCACCTCCTTCGGCCGCATGCACATCGCACCCCATCTCAAGGGGTTCATGGACAGCTATCCGGACCTCGTCGTCAATCTCGTGCTGACCGACGACTTCTCCGACATCGTCGGCGGCGGCTTCGATCTTGCGATCCGCATCGGCGAACTGTCGGATTCCTCGCTGGTCGCGCGAAGGCTGGCGCCGGTCAGGCGTGTGCTCTGCGCCTCGCCGGACTATATCGCCCGCCACGGCATGCCGGCGACGCTGGAAGAGCTATCGGGCCACATCTGCCTGCCGCCGCACACGCAGGACGTCTGGCGCCTCGAAGGGCCGGACGGCAGCGTCACCTACCGCCCGCACGGCTCGCTCTACACCAATTCCTCGGAAGTGGTGCGCGAGGCGGTGTTCTCCGGCATGGGGATCGCGCTGCGCTCGACTTGGGACGTGGGGCCGGCGCTGAAGAGCGGCGAGCTCAGGCAGGTGCTGCCGGACTACGAGGGCTCGCGCAACGTCGTGCTCTCGGCGGTCTATCCGAGCCGCCAGTTCCTGCCCGTCAAGGTGCGGCTCTTCATCGATTACCTTGCCGAGCTCTACGGCTCCCACCCCTACTGGGAGCACTGAGGACACGCCTCAGTGCTTGTCCTCCTCGGCGTGGCGGTTGCGGATCGCCCGCACCATCAGCCACATGCCGGCGATGACGAAGGGCACGGCGATGCCCGTCAGCGTCTCCGGCTTGATGGCGAGGCCGAATTCGTGGAGCGCCTTGGCGACATAGCCGAAAAGCCCGATGACGTAGTAGGAGATCGCCGCGACCGACAGGCCCTCGACGGTCTGCTGGAGGCGCAGCTGGAGTTTCGCGCGGCGGTCCATGGAATTGAGCAGCGTCGTGTTGAGCTGTTCCAGCTCCACGTCGATCCAGCTTCGCAGCAGCGCCGTCGCGCGGGCGAGCTTTCGCGAAAGGTTCGCCTGCCGCTCCTCGACGGACTGGCAGGTGCGCATGGCGGGCGCAAGGCGCCGCTCCAGGAAGAAGCCGAGCGTCTCGTAGCCGGGCACGGCCGTCTCGGCCAGCGTGCGGATGCGCTCCTGCACGATGCCGTAATAGGCGCGGCTCGCGCCGAAGCGGTAGAGGCTGAGGGCGGCGTTCGCCTCCAGCTCGGCGGCAAGGCGGGTGATCTCGGTCAGGAGCTCGTCCGCCTTGTCGCGGGCGTGCTGCTTCATGGCGTTGGTGATGCCCGTCAGGCCGTCCTCGATGCGGCGGATGTCCGGGGAGAGCGACTGGGCGAGCGGCAGGCCCATCATGGCGAGCGTGCGGTAGGTCTCGATGTCGAGCAGGCGCTGGACGAGCGCGCCGCGCCCGGCCTCCGTCATGCCGCGGTCGATGACGAGGATCGGCGTCAGCCCGTCGCCGTTCTGGCGAAAGTCGGTGACGATGATCGCCTGGCCGTTCTTGATCTCGCTGTAGCAGAGGCTCGTCGGATCGAAGGTGGCGATGGCTTCGCGCGTCTCCATCGTGTCGGGACGGATTTCCAGACGGATACCGGAGATCAGCGTGCCGGGCGGGGAGAAGCTGTCGCCGAAGGGATGGACGGGGACCTCGGCGCCGAATTTTTCCGGCACCGGCGCATCCCAGAAATAGGTGGAGAACTCCGTGTGCCGCTCCCAGCGGAGCGTGCCCTGCCCCCAGCTCAAGACATGGTGGCTGGAATCGCGGCCGGGCGGGGAAATGCCGCGCGAGCGCGACAGCTCCGCCATCACGGCATGGTCGACCGCCGAGCCGCCCTCCGTGAGGAAGGCAAGCTGGAAGATGACGCGCGGCGACGGCACCAGCGCATACGGCCTTGCGTGAATTTCCCCAAGCGCCTGCGCACGCGCGCTCGCCTGCGGAAAGGCGAAACTGCCCTTTGCCATGCGGCATCGTCCCCCTCATGATGCAACAGCACATCCTTAACAAATGTCAGGCCGGTTCAGATAGGGCGCATTGACGCAGCAAGCGGAAAACGCACGGCTTTCCGCGCGGCCCACCGAGTGGACAAGATTATTGACCAGTTTCCGGCCGCCTTGCTAAACTTCCGCGCGTGACCGACAGCGCCTTCGACCTCTTTTCCCGCATCAGCCACAGCCGGACCTCGGACGAGGTCGTGCGGCAGATCGAGCTTCTGCTCCTGGAGGGCATTTTGCGCGACGGCGACCGGCTGCCGGGCGAGCGCGAGCTTTCGCGCCGCTTCGACGTCTCGCGGCCGATCCTGCGCGAGGCGCTGAAGGAGCTGGAGAACCGCGGGCTCCTCGTCAGCCAGCATGGCGGAGGCACCTATGTCGCCGACATCATCGGCCAGGTCTTCTCCCGCCCCGTGGTCGACCTCATCGCCCGCCACCAGCGCGCGACGGAGGATTATATCGAATACCGCCGCGAGCTGGAGGGCATCACCGCCGAGCTCGCGGCCCGCCGGGCGACGGACTACGACCGGCAGATGCTGGCGCGGATCATGGAGGCGATGCGCGCGGCCCATGCGGAAGGCTCCTTCGACGCGGAGCTTGAGACGGACGTGGAGCTGCACAACGCCGTGGGCGAGGCCGCGCACAACATCGTTCTGCTGCACACGCTGCGGGCCTGCTACCGGCTGCTGGCGCAGGGGATCTTCTTCCACCGCCACCTCGTCTTCTCCTCCGAGGAGGCGCGCGGGCACCTGCTCTCCCAGCACGAGGCGATCTACGCGGCGATCATGGCGGGCGACGGGCCGGCGGCGCGCGCGGCCGCGCAGGCGCACATGGACTACATCGCCGCCGCCATCCGCCAGGCCGAACGCAGCGGCGAATGGCAGCGGATCTCGCAGCTTCGCATGCAGAAGCGCGGCCTTCCCCCGCAGGCCTGACTTGCGCCGCAAATCTCGCGCAAGCAAGATGGCCGATAACAGTCATATACGCTTTCATATACGCTTTCCCACGAAGGACCGAAGACCGCCTTGAACATTCTCAACCGCATCGTCAGCGACGTCCAGCTCATGTTCCGCCGTCCCGTGCGCGAGCAGTACGGCGCGCTGTGCTACCGGCTGAGGAAGAAGGACGGGCCGGCGGTCGAGGTGCTGCTGATCACCAGCCGGGACACGGGCCGCTGGGTCATTCCCAAGGGCTGGCCGATGGACGGAAAGAGCGCCTGCGCCGCCGCCGCGCGCGAGGCGTGGGAAGAGGCCGGCGTCAAGGGCGCCGTCTCCCCGCAGGCCGCCGGCAGCTACCGCTACAGGAAGGGCCTGCCGCATGGGCTCAAGGTCGATTGCCGGGTGCGCGTCTTCCCGCTCGCGGTCGATGATCTCTGCAAGGACTTTCCGGAAAAGGACGAGCGGCGCGCGGAATGGGTGACCTGCGCCGAGGCGGCGGAGCGCGTGCAGGAACCCGGCCTCAAGGCCCTCCTCCTCGCCTTCGAGCGGCAGGTCCTCGCCGGGCAGGCGTCCGCCGCGAAAAACGGCGCGGGCAGCGCCTGACGAGCCGTTTCATATTGCCGCCCGGGCCGGGATTCTGTAGTCCCTTCGGTGAAACCGGAGCAGCATGAATGCCGAATTCTCAGGTCCAGCTTCGCAAGCCGACGCTGGACAAGGACCTCGAAAAACTCACCTTCACCGAGCAGGCGACGCAGTTCGTGCTGCGCTCGTGGACGGGCGTGGGCATTTCCCTGGTCTTCCTGCTGATCGCCACGGCCATTGCCGGCAGCTTCGCGGTCGGCACGTCCGGGGTGACGATCATCGCCGTGACGGCGGCGCTCGCCGCCTACATGGCCATGAACATCGGCGCCAACGACGTGACGAACAATGTGGGCGCGGCCGTCGGCGCGCGGGCGATGAGCATGGGCGTGGCGCTCGTCATCGCCGCGATCTTCGAGATCGCCGGCGCGCTGCTTGCCGGACAGGGCGTCGCCGAGACGGTGGCCTCCGGCATCGTCGACCGCTCGATCTTCCCGAATCCCGAGACCTTCGCCTGGGCGATGATGGCCGCGCTCGTCTCGGCGGCGTTGTGGATCAACATCGCGACGCTCGCCAACGCGCCGATCTCCACCACGCACGCCATCGTCGGCGGCGTCATCGGCGCCGGTGCGGCAGCGAGCGGCCTTCACAGCGTCCAGTGGGAAGCCATCGCCGTCATCGTCATAAGCTGGACAGTCTCGCCGATCCTCGGCGGCATCATCGCCGCCGCCTTCCTCTTCTTCATCAAGGAATTCATCGTCTACCGCGACGACAAGGTGGCGGCGGCGCGGACCTGGGTGCCCGTGCTCGTGGCGCTGATGGGCGGTTCCTTCGCCGCGTTCCTCGCCAACGGCGGCACCAACGGCTTCTACAGCCTGCCCTTCGGCGAGGCGATGCTGATCGGCCTTGCCTTCGGCATCGTCACCTATGCCGTCACCCGCCCCATCGTGCGCCGCCATGCCGAAGGGCTCGACAACCGCAACCAGTCGCTGCGAACGCTCTTCCGCATCCCGCTGATCTTTTCCGCGGCGCTCCTTTCCTTCGCCCACGGGGCGAACGACGTCTCCAATGCCGTCGGCCCGCTCTACGGCGTCGTTTCGGCGCTCGGGACGGCGGGCGCGGCGACGATCCCGCTCTGGGTGATGGTCATCGGCGCCTTCGGCATCTCGCTCGGGCTCCTGCTCTTCGGCCCGCGCCTCATCCGCATCGTCGGCAGCGAGATCACCAAGCTCAACCCGATGCGCGCCTTCTGCGTGGCGCTCTCCTCCGCCGTCGCGGTGCTGACGGCCTCGGCCTTCGCCATTCCCGTCTCCTCGACGCATATCGCCGTCGGCGCCGTCTTCGGCGTCGGGCTCTTCCGCGAATGGTACACCCGCAATTCCCGGCGGAGGCTCGACTATATCCGCAGCCGCGGCAACCGCGTCGCGCCGGAAGAGGAACCGGCCAACCCGGACGAGACGCGCCGGCGCTACCTCGTGCGCCGCTCGCATTTCATGACGATCGTCTCGGCCTGGATCGTGACGCTGCCCGTCTCGGCGATCCTGTCGGCCCTCGTCTTCGTCATCCTCGACGCGCTCTTCACCTGAAGGACGGACCATGCGTGCCAACTACCGGATGCAGCGCCTCTTCATCGATGCCGGCCTTGCCGAGGGCGAGCCCGTCGAGGCCTCGAAGGAGCAGTTCCACTACCTTGCCAACGTGCTGCGCATGGCGGAGGGCGATGCCGTGCTCGTGTTCAACGGACGCGACGGCGAGTGGCGCGCGGAACTCTCCTTCCCGACCCGCAAGCGCCTTCTCCTGACGCCCACGGAAGAAACCCGGCCGCAGCCGGCGCCATCCGACCTCCACTACCTCTTCGCGCCACTGAAGGTCGGCCGGCTCGACTATCTCGTGCAGAAGGCGGTGGAGATGGGCGCGGGCCTGCTCCAGCCCGTCATGACGCAGCATGTGCAGGGCAAGATCAACAGCAACGAGCGGCTGGAAGCGAACGTCGTCGAGGCGGCGGAACAGTGCGGCATCCTGTCCATCCCGCGCGTCGCGCCGCCGCGCAAGCTGGAGGACCTGCTTGCCGACTGGCCGCGCGAGCGGCGCATCGTCTTCTGCGACGAGGGCCACGGCAGCCAGAACCCGCTGCCGGCGCTTGCCGCCATCACGGAGCGCAAGCTCGCCCTCCTCGTCGGCCCCGAAGGCGGGTTTTCCGACGAGGAGCGCACGCTCTTGCGCAGCCTCGATTTCGTGACGCCCATTCCGCTCGGTCCCCGCATCCTGCGCGCCGATACGGCGGCGGTCGCGGCCATGGCCGTCATCCAGGCGGCGATCGGCGACTGGACATAAGATGCGGCGAAAAGTCGAACGGGTTTTTTTGAACCTGCCTTGAAAGGAATTCGCTTGCACCGCATCTAATTCCGGTCCAAGCACCCTTCCAAGGCCCGGTCTTCAGCCGGGCACCATCCGTTCAGAAGAAGACGCCCATGGCCCGTGATACCACCGACCAGACGCCGATCCGCTCGCTTGCGGACATGGCGGAATACCTCGCCGCCGGCTGCAAGCCGAAGGAGAAATTCCGCATCGGCACCGAGCATGAGAAATTCGTCTTCTTTACGGCGGACAACAGCCCCGTCCCCTATTTCGGCGAGGCCAGCATCTCGGCCCTCTTGAACGGCATGCGCGGGAAGACCGGCTGGGACCCGATCATGGACGGCGAGAACATCATCGGCCTTGCCGAGCCGTCCGGCATGGGCGCGATCTCGCTGGAGCCGGGCGGCCAGTTCGAGCTTTCCGGAGCGCCGCTCGAAAACCTGCACCAGACCTGCAAGGAATCCAACCAGCACCTTGCCACGCTGCGCGAGGTCGCCGAACCCCTCGGCATCCGCTTCCTCGGCATGGGCGGCAGCCCGAAATGGACGCTGGCCGAAACGCCGCGCATGCCCAAGAGCCGCTACGACATCATGACCCGCTACATGCCGAAGGTCGGCACCAAGGGCCTCGACATGATGTACCGCACCTGCACGATCCAGGTGAACCTCGACTTCTCCTCCGAGGCCGACATGCGCCGCAAGATGCAGGTCTCGCTGAAGCTGCAGTCGCTGGCGACCGCGTTCTTCGCTTCCTCGCCCTTCACCGACGGCAAGCCCAACGGCCTTCTCTCCTGGCGCGGCGACATCTGGCGCGACACGGACAATGCCCGCTCCGGGCTCATCCCCTTCGCCTTCGCCCCCGATTTCGGCTTTGCCGACTATGCCGAATGGGCGCTCGATGTGCCGATGTACTTCGTCGTGCGCGACGGCAAGTACCGCGACTGCACGGACATCACCTTCCGCCAGTTCATGGCCGGTGCGCTGAAGGGCAAGATCGCCGACTGGGAACCGAACCTCGGCGACTGGACGAACCATCTGTCCACCCTCTTCCCCGACGTGCGCCTCAAGCGCTTCCTGGAAATGCGCGGGGCGGACGGCGGCCCGTGGCGGCGCATCTGCGCGCTGCCCGCCTTCTGGGTCGGCCTTCTCTACGACGACGGCGCGCTCGATGCCGCCGAGCGGCTGACGCGCGACTGGACCGTCGCGGAGGTCTCGGCGCTGCGCGACGCCGTGCCGGCGCAAGGCCTCAAGGCCGAATTCCGCGGCAAGCCGCTGTTCGACATCGGCCGCGCGGTGCTTGCGATCTCCCACCAGGGCCTTGCCGCCCGTGCGAAGGTCAACGGCGACGGCGTCGACGAGACCGTCTTCCTCGCCCCGCTCGAAGAGGTGCTGGCCAAGAAGGCGACGCTCGCCGAGGACATGCTGGCGCTCTATGAGGGCCGCTGGAACCGCTCGGTCGAGCCGGTCTTTTCCGAATACCAGTACTGAGCCGCCCTGAAGAAAGCGGTTTGCGCGGCCGAAATTCCCGTTATAGTGCAATCACATGCCTGCAAACGGGAGACGGCCATGCTTTCGCTTTACGAGATGATGATGCAGGCCCAGAACGGCAATGCCGTCGAGGCGATGGCGCGGCAGTTCGGCCTGGCGCAGGAACAGGCGGCCAAGGCCGTGGCCGCGCTGATGCCGGCCTTTTCCGAGGGCTTCAAGCGCAACGCCGCCAACCCCTATGACCTCGCCGCCTTCATGAAGGCGCTGACGACGGGCGAGCACGCCAAGTATTTCGAGGATATCGGCAAGGCCTTCACGCCGCAGGGCATGGCGGAGGGCAACGGCATCCTCGGCCATCTCTTCGGCAACAAGGAGGTCTCCCGCGCCATCGCCGCGCAGGCCGCACAGATGACCGGCATCGGCCAGGAGATCTACAAGCAGATGCTCCCCGTCATGGCGAGCGCGCTGATGGGCGGCCTCTTCAAGCAGACGCTCGCACCGTTCTTCCCGGGCGCCGGGACGGGCACGACGTCCGCCAATCCCTTCGCCGACATGATGCAGCAATGGGCCGAGGCGACGGGCTTTGCGAAGAAGCCGGAGCCGGCCAACCCCTTCGACAATCCCTTCACGCAGGCCGCGCAGGAATTCTTCGGCACGAAGAAGGAAGCGCCCGCCAACCCCTTCACCGACAATCCCTTCGCAAAGGCCTTCCAGGACATGATGGCCGGCATGGCGGGCCAGCCCGCGGCGGCGGAAAAGCCGGACGCACCGGAAGGAACGCCGGCGGATTCGCTGAAGACCCTCGTCAACACGATGTTCGACACGGGGCTGGAGATGCAAAAGGACTACCAGCGCAACATCGAGACGATCTTCGAGACCATGCAGGGCGGCCCGAAAGCCTGAGACGAAAAAGCCCGACGCGGACCTTGGGAGTCGCACGCCGGGCAAGCGGCAGGGCTATTGGCTCTCACCCTGCGGGGAAGTGGGACGTCGCCCCGGGAGGTAGGGCGGCGCCGCGGGAAATCAATCCATGCGGCCGGTGCGCAGGTGGCGGCGGGCCCTTTCGCGCGAGACGATGGTCAGGTGCAGGCCGGCATCGGCGACGAAGGCGGCCGAGCGGACATCCTGGATATCGCTGCGGCACAGGCCCATGTCGAAGAGCTGGTGATCGTCGAGCTCGCTGAGGCGGTTGACGGCGCGGCGGTTCTGCCATGCGCGAACAAACTTGTAAGCCCCGTTGCGGACGCGCTCGAAGAGGCCGGGGGCCGCACGGCGCGTTGCGGGCGCGTCGATTTCCATTCTGCGGTCGATCATGCGCATGGCATTTCTCCTTTCCGGCCCGGCGATCCACCATGCTGCGGTGGGGTTTCGCGCGATGCCCGTAATCGTATGCCGCCCGCAGGGACGGGCGACTGCTCAAGGTCTGGTGCAAGAAGAGCCGCCCACCGGGAGGTCGGGGCGAAGCGGCAGATCCCGTCGAACGGTTTCCGTAGGGACAATCGTTCAACAATCCCTTTTTCGCAGAAAGCCATTGATCAGTCCAACGAATGTTTCTAATAGTATCGATCAAACAATCTTATGAGTATCGCCATGTCCGCTCCGTTAGACATCGACCAGCTCCAGACCTTCGTCGCGATTGCAGATACGGGAAGTTTCACGCGGGCCGCCGAACGGGTCTTCAAGACCCAGTCGGCCGTCTCCATGCAGATGCGCCGGCTGGAAGAACGCATCGGCAAGCAGCTTTTCATGAAGGACGGGCGCGGCAACCGGCTGACCGCCGAGGGCGACCGGCTGCTCAACTATGCCCGCCGGATGCTGCGGCTCAACAACGAGGCCATCGCCGCCTTCGACGACAACCGCCTCGAGGGCCTGCTGCGCATCGGCACGCCGGACGACTATGCCGACCGCTACATGCCGGAAATCATCATGCGGTTCGCCAAGACACATCCCAATGTCGAACTGTTCATCGTCTGCGAGCCCTCGGTGGACCTTGCCGAGAAGATGGCCAAGGGCGAGCTCGACATCGCGCTCGTCACCCACAATCCGCGCCAGCGCCAATCCGACGTGGTGCGCACGGAGCCGCTGTGCTGGGTGATGTCGGCGAACCATCCCCTGCCGGAAAACGCCCCGGTGCCGCTCGCCGTCGGCCGGCGCGACTGCCAGTGGCGGCAGATCGCCTGCGCGGCGCTCGATTCGGTCGGGCGCGACTACCAGGTGCTGTTCACGAGCTGGTCGTCCACCGTCGTCGCGGCGGCGGTGATGGCCGGCATGGCGGTCTCGGTGCTGCCGGAATCGGCGCTCCGGCCCGGCATGAAGGTGCTGACGCAGGCCGACGGCTTTCCGCCGCTCGCCCCGGTGCAGATCGGCATCATGCGGCGGCCGGGCCTCTCGCCTTCGCTCTCCAACGCCATCACCAGCCATATCAGCGCGTGCCTCGACAACATCACGCCGCTGACCGCCGCCGACGACCTGCCCGAGGCGGAAGTGAAGGTCTTCCCCCGCATCCCGCGCCTGCGGCCCAACCAGATCCTGCCGGGGTGGTGAGAGGGACCCGACGGGAAAGCGCCTTGGCCATTCCCCTACCCGCTCCCGCTATTGAGGATTGCCCCTCACCCTAACCCTCTCCCCGCAAGCGGGGAGAGGGGACGTGCCCTATGAACGGATTTTGCCTGGGGAAAGGGGCGCGGCATACCCCCTTCGCCCCGCTTGCGGGGAGAAGGTGCCGGCAGGCGGATGAGGGGCGCGGGAGGAGGATCAGCCGCCCGTGCCTTTCCATCCGTTGCTAAATTTTGTGACAGTGGAAATCTATCCCGGTAACATCCGTCCCGTTCAGTTTATATCCGAATATGCTCAATGTATTATAGACTTCCCCGTAAATCTTCCCACTTCCGCCATCAGCGAAAACGTCTGCCTTTGCCGAATAATAATAGCCCGCGCCATCCTCGTTGATAGTAAGCATTACCGATCTTATCTCGATCTTCTTCGGCTCGATATCGCATAAATCAGCGACGGTTCTTGCAAAAGCGGAACTCGCATCCATCTGAGCTGAACGGTAGTCGTATTTACGCTTCCCAACGCCGGCATATGAAGAAAATAAAATCAGGATCGGTAGCGAGGCAAAAATGACGGCTTTTCTCATTTACTTTCAAGCGCCCGGCTGTCGGGGAGACGTCCACCGCAAAGGACGCCACCCGTATCATGTGATCTCATATTAAATAGTTTCCCCCGATGAACTTTTCTCCCGCCGCCCGCATGAGGCGATCCGTTGCTGCGAGGTTGGAGACGCCCTCTCCTACCGATCACCCGATATTCTTCTTCAGAAACGCCACCGTGCGCTGCCAGGCGAGGTCGGCGGCGGCCTTGTCGTAGCGGGCGGCGGAGGTGTCGTTGTTGAAGGCGTGGTTGACGCCGTCGTAGACGTGAATCTCGAAGGTCTTGCCGTTTTCCTCCAATGCCTTGCGATAGGCGTCGATCCCCGCATTGATGCGCTCGTCGAGGCCGGCATAGTGCAAGAGCAGCGCCGCCTTGATGGCCGGCACGTCCTTTGCGGGCGGCTGCGCGCCGTAATAGGCGACGGCCGCCTTGAGATCCGGCGACTTCGTGGCGAGGCGGTTGACGAGGCCGCCGCCCCAGCAGAAGCCGATCGCGCCCACCTTGCCGTTCGCCCCGTCGAGCCCCGCAAGGAACTGCAGGCTGGCCTCGGCGTCGGCGACCGTCACCGCCGGGTCGAGCTTGCCGATCATGTCGCGGGCCTTGTCCTCGTCGTCCGGCGTACCGCCGGAGGGCGAGAGGAAATCGGGCGCGAGCGCGATGAAGCCTTCGAGCGCCATGCGGCGGGCGACATCGCGGATATGCGGGTTGAGGCCGCGGTTCTCGTGGATGACGACAACGCTGCCGAGCGGCCCCGTCTCGTCCTTCGGGCGGACGAGGTAGCCCTTCATCTCGCCGGAACTGCCGCCATAGACGACATCGCGGGCGTTGAGGCGCGCGTCGTCCGCAGCGATCATCTCGGCGCTTGCGGAACTGGCGGCCAGCAGGGGCGCGATGGCCGCGGCGGCCGCGCCCGATCCGGCCAGCGCCGTCAGGCGCTCCATGAAGCGTCGGCGGTCGAGCGTCAGGTGGGTGTATTCGTCATAGGCATCGATCATCGCCTGCGTGATCTGCGACTTGTCCATGGCGGTTCCTCCGGTTGCCTGGCCGGAGGATAAGATAGGCCGGCCGCGGAGGGGCGCCCAACACTTCTGCGTTACCGCCGGTCAGGTGAGCGCCAGCCACACGGCAAGCCAGACCCACAGGAGGACGAGGACCAGCATTCCCGCAATGAAGAGCGGGCGCCGGTAGCGAAGGCGGTTGCTGGTGACATGCACATAGGCATGAGCATAGCGCAGCGCCACGAAGAGCCAGCCGCCCGCCACCGTCACGGGATTGTCCGCATCGACGAGATAGAGAAGGATGCTCACCGCATAGAAGAGCATCGGCAATTCGAACTGGTTGGCGATGGAATTGCGCACCAGGAGGCTATCGGCCGGCTCCTCGCGGTTTTCGCGGAACTGCTCGGGCCGCGCCCGCCCTTCCCGCACCGCCCGCATCCGGCGCGCGGACAGGAGAAGATAAAGGACGACGACCAGCGCGACATGCGCGATCATCGGCCAGATGGTGGCTTCAGTGGGAGACATGGCAATCCTTCGGCTTGTCGTTTCGACCGCATGCATAAAGCATTTCGGGGAAAAGTGGATACCGTACCGGCGACAAGCCGAAGGCGGTCCGTCCTATTGCGGCGTCAGGACTTCCGTGCCCGAGCCGTCCTTGCCGCTGATCGTCCAGGCGCCGTGCAGCGACCCGTCGTCGTTCACCTCGTAGACGACGAGGCCGACGGCATCGCCCAGCACATAGGCGGCGGCGAAGGCGTTGTCGTAAAGCATGCAGATGCCGTTGGACGTGGTCGAGCCGGTCTGCCATTCGATCGCGCAGGTCGTCTCGCTCGTCAGCGTGATCGTCGCCGTGCCGCCATAGGCCGAACCGTCGAGATTCGTGCCCTCCACGTCGTAGGTGCCGGCATTGACCGTCTGCGCCTGCGCAGGCGCGATCAGCCCCAGGCCCAGCAGGGCGCCAGCCAGTATCTTCCTCATGATGTCCCCCAGTTGGCCGGCGAGATTGCCGGCATTTCATCTTATGCGCGAAGACGAAAAAACGGAACGGGAATCAGAGGCCGCTCGAAAGCGAAAATGCCCGGCAAAGCCGGGCATTCCAGAGGGTGGCGAAGTCTTTGGCGACCTCAGACGGCGCCCGGATAATTCGGGCTCTCGCGGGTGATCGTGACGTCGTGGGCGTGGCTTTCGCGAAGGCCCGCGCCGGAGATGCGCACGAAGGTCGCCTTCTCCTGGTAGTCCTTGAGGTCCTTGCCGCCGACATAGCCCATGGAGGCCTTGAGGCCGCCGGCGAGCTGGTGCAGCACGCCCGAGACGGGGCCCTTGTAGGGCACCTGGCCCTCGATGCCTTCCGGCACCAGCTTCAGCGTGTCGCGCACTTCGGCCTGGAAGTAGCGGTCGGCCGAGCCGCGCGCCATCGCGCCGACCGAGCCCATGCCGCGATAGGCCTTGAAGGAGCGGCCCTGGTAGAGGAAGACCTCGCCCGGGCTCTCGTCCGTGCCGGCGAGCAGCGAGCCGACCATGACGGCCGAGGCGCCGGCGGCGATCGCCTTGGCAAGGTCGCCGGAGAACTTGATGCCGCCGTCGGCGATGACCGGGATGTCGGAGGCCTGCGCCGCCTCGACCGAGCCCATGATGGCGGCAAGCTGCGGCACGCCGACGCCGGCGACGATGCGGGTCGTGCAGATCGAGCCCGGGCCGATGCCGACCTTGACGGCGTCCGCGCCGGCATCGATCAGCGCCTTGGTGCCGTCGGCCGTGGCGACGTTGCCGGCCATGATGCGCACCGAGTTCGACAGTTTCTTCACGCGAGCGACGGCATCCAGCACGCGCTGGGAATGGCCGTGCGCGGTATCGACAACGATGAGGTCGACGCCGGCGTCGATGAGGCGCTCGGCGCGCTCGAAGCCGTCGTCGCCGACCGAGATGGCGGCGGCGGCGCGAAGGCGGCCCTGCGCGTCCTTCGAGGCGTTGGGGTTGAGCTGCGACTTCTCGATGTCCTTGACCGTGATGAGGCCGACGCAGCGGCCGTCGCCGTCGACCACCAGCAGCTTCTCGATGCGGTGGCGGTGGAGGAGCCGCTTGGCTTCCTGCTGGTCGACCGTCTCCTTCACCGTGATGAGGTTCTCACGGGTCATCAGCTCGTAGATCTTCTGCGACGGGTCGGAGGCGAAGCGCACGTCGCGGTTCGTCAGGATGCCGACGAGGCGGCCGGCCTTGCCCGCGCCGCCGTTCTCCACGACCGGGATGCCGGAAATGCCGTGCGCCTTCATCAGCGACAGCGCATCGGCGAGCGTGGCATCCGGGCCGATCGTCACCGGATTGACGACCATGCCGCTTTCGAACTTCTTGACCTGACGCACTTCCTCGGCCTGCTCGGCCGGCGTCAGGTTGCGGTGGATGACGCCGAGGCCGCCGGCCTGGGCCATGGCGATGGCAAGACGGCTTTCCGTCACCGTGTCCATGGCGGAGGAGAGGATCGGCAGGTTCAATTCGAAATCGTGGGCGATGCGGGTCGCGATGTTCGTCTGGCCCGGCATGACCTCGGAGTGGCCGGGTTGCAGGAGGACGTCGTCGAAGGTCAGGGCTTCGAGTCCGGTTGCCGTTTCGATGATGCGCGCCATGGGCCAAGTTCCTTTGAGGGTAAAGCTTACGCACCAAGGGGAACTTTGGGAGCTGTCCACCTCGGTCGCTTGCAAGAAATTCTTGGAAGTTGGCGAGGGCTGGTAACACGTTCATGACGGATTGGGAATAGGAAAATGGGTAGAAGTGGCTTGCCCATAAGGGCCCACGGCGATTGCCCCTCATCCCGCTGCCGCGACCTTCTCCCCGCAAGCGGGGCGAAGGGCGGTGTAGCACCGCGTTGCCCCAAGTCCCCTTCTCCCCGCCTGCGGGGAGAAGGTGCCGGCAGGCGGATGACGGGCAATCGCAGGACCGCGCCGTTCACATATCGAACTGATAACTCACCGGCACGAAGCGAAACCCCTCGCCCGCCTTTTCCGCAAAGCCGATGGCCGGGAAGGGCATGTGGTAGCCGAGGAAGGCGAGGCGGTCGGCGGCGATCATGTCGAAGACGCGCTTGCGCGTCGCTGCCGCGGCGGCCTTGTCCATGTTGAAGCGCACTTCCCAGGCCGGCCGCTGCAGCGAGAGCACGTAGTGGTTTGCGGTGTCGGCCGTCAGCATCAGCGCCCTGCCCTCCGATTCGACGCGGAAGATCATGTGGCCGGGCGTGTGGCCGAAGGCATCGTGCCCGGTGATGCCGGGCACGACCGCGCCCTCGTCCTCGATGAAGCTGAGCCGCTCGGCAAGCGGCTGCACCTTGGCGAGCACGCCCTGGTGACCCTGCTCGGCGGGCGTGCCCATGCGCTCCGGATTGACCCAGAAATCGTATTCCGTGCGGCCGGCGACGTAGCGCGCATTCGGGAAGGCCGGCTTGCCGCCTTCCATCAGCCCGCCGATATGGTCGCCGTGCATGTGGGTGAGGACGACGACGGAGATCTGGTCGGGCGTATAGCCCGCATATTTCAGGCCCTCGCGAAGCCGGCCCATGCCGGCCTGCCGCCCGCCCTCGCCCATGCCCGTGTCGAACAGCACGACCTCCGCGCCGGTATCGACCAGCGCCGGGGTGAAGCTGTTGACGAAGCTGCCCGCGGGCAGGAAATTGTCCTCAAGCAGCCTGCCCACCGCCTCGGCGGGCTGGCCGATGCCGTAGGTCTCGCCCGGATTGCCGGAGGCGCGCATGCCGTCGCGCACCGCGAGGATTCGGAAGCTGCCGAGCTTGAAGCTGCGGATCTCGATGGGGCTCATGCGCATGTCCGTGGTGTCCTCGGCGGATCGGGCAAGGGCCGGCGTGCGGGAGAACACCAGCGGGGCGGCCAATGTGCCGGCACCGGCGGCCAGAAACAAGGACCGGCGCGAGATCGTGGAAGGGTCGTCCATGGCTCTTTCCTCTTTCGTGACGGCGCCGTCGGCGGCGCGATGCCACGGTTCCATCTAGGGCACGCGTGCGGCGCGGGCACGCCCGCATCACGGGCTTGTGATGGCGGCGGCAAATCCTCGCGGTTTGACAGATCGCGGCAAGGGGCGCAGAAGACGGGCCGGCCCGCACGGGGCCGCGGACCCGATTTGCCGATGAACCGTCTCGTACCCCTCATCCTGGCCGTCGCGCTCTTCATGGAGCAGATGGATTCCACGGTGATCTCCACCTCGCTGCCGGCGATCGCCGCCGACCTCGGCGTGGGGCCGATCACGCTGAAGCTGGCGCTGACGGCCTACATGGTCTCGCTCGCCACCTTCATTCCGCTCTCCGGCTGGATGGCGGACAGGTTCGGGGCAAAGCGCATCTTCCGCCTCGCCATCCTCGTCTTCATCGCGGGCTCCATCCTCTGCGCGGTGGCCAACAGCCTCGTCGCCTTCGTCGTCTCGCGCTTCCTGCAGGGCATGGGCGGGGCGATGATGACGCCCGTGGCGCGCCTTGTTCTGGTGCGCAGCACCTCGCGCTCCGAGCTCGTCTCGGCCATGGCGCTCCTGACCATTCCCGCCCTCGTCGGCCCGCTTGCCGGCCCGCCGCTCGGCGGCTTCATCACCACCTATTTCTCCTGGCACTGGATCTTCCTCGTCAACGTGCCGGTCGGCATCGTCGGCTATATCCTGTCGGGCATCTACCTACCGGAAATCCGCGCCGCCGCGCCGCCGCCGCTCGACTGGCTCGGCTTCTTCCTGAGCGCGATCGCCGCCTCCGGCACCATGTTCGGCCTTTCCGTCGTCAGCCTCCCGGCGCTGCCGCCGATCATCGGCGTCGTCGCCACGGCCGTCGGGCTCCTCTGCGGCGTGCTCTATGTCCGCCATGCCCGGCGCCATCCGACGCCGCTGCTCGACCTGAAGCTCTTCCGCGACAGCGCCTTCCGCGCCGCGGCCATCGGCGGCACGCTGTTCCGCATCTCGGTCGGCGCCGTGCCGTTCCTGATGCCGCTGATGCTGCAGGTCGGCTTCGGCCTCTCGCCCTTCCAGTCCGGCCTCGTCACCTTCACCGGCGCGATCGGCGCGATCACCACCAAGGTCATCGCAAAGCGCGTGCTGGTCTTCGCCGGCTTCCGCACGACGCTGCTCGTCGCCAGCGTCTGCGGAGCGGCGCTGACCTTCGTCAACGGCCTCTTCACGCCGTCAACGCCCTTCTGGTTCATGGCGGGCGTGCTGCTCGTCGCCGGCTTTGCCCGCTCCTTCTTCTTCACCAGCGTCAACGCGCTCTCCTTCGCCGACATCCCCGATGCCGACGCCAGCAAGGCGACCTCGATGAGCGCGGTGCTCCAGCAGATCAGCCTGGCGCTCGGCGTGGCGGTCGCCGGCTCCATCCTGGAGATCGAGAACGCGCTGACCGGCACCGGGCTGGAACTGAAGGATTTCCAGATCGCCTTCATGGTGATCTCGGCCCTGACGCTCACCGCCATCCTTCCCTTCCTCGCCATGGCAAAGAACGCCGGCGCCTCCGTCTCCGGCCATCGCATGGCGATGCAGCGGGAGGAAACGGCAGCGGTGAAGTAGACAGGTTGAAGGGGGAGCGCGGGCTATTCCGCCCTCTCGCACACGGCGACGAGCTTGTTGCCGTCGTGGTCGCGGATGAAGGCGGCGTAGAAGCTGGCATGGAAGGGGCGCAGGCCCGGCGCGCCTTCGTCCGTTCCGCCCGCGGCAAGGGCGGCGGCATGGAAGGCGTCGACGGAAGCGCGCGTCGGCGCGTCGAAGGCGATGGTGACGCCGTTGCCGAAGGTCGCCAGCTCCCGGTTGAAGGGTTCCACCACCCAGAAGCGGCAGCGCACGTCCTCGTCCGCCGCATAGCCGATCTCGCCCGGCGCCTGCTTCTGCCGGCGATAGCCGATGAGCGGCAGCACGGCATCGTAGAAGCGGCCGGCGCGTTCGAGATCGTTGGTGCCGACGGTCGTGTAGAGCAGCATCAGGCTTCCTCGTCCGCCGGCTCTGCCTCTTCCCGGGCCTTGCGGCCCTTGAAGCCCTTGGCGAGCAGGAACATCTCCACCGATTCGGCGCGCGAGGCGCCGGGCTTCACATGGATGACCTGCCGGAAATTCTGCTTGAGCAGGTTGAGGAGGTCGCGTTCCGTGCCGCCCTGGAAGGTCTTCGCGAGAAAATGCCCGCCCTCGGCCAGCACCTCGATGGCGAAATGCGCGGCGACCTCGCACAGATGCATGGTGCGCAGATGGTCCGTCTGGCGGTGGCCGGTGGTGGGCGCGGCCATGTCGGAGATGACGAGGTTGGGCGTGCCGCCGACCGCCTCGATCAGCTTTTCCGGAGCCTCGGGATCGAGGAAGTCCATCTGGAGGATGGTGACGCCCGGCAGCGGGTCCATCTCCAGGAAGTCGATGGCGGCGACGCGCGGGTCGGCATCCGTCGAATCGGTCACCTTGGCGGCGATCTGCGACCAGCTTCCCGGCGCCGCGCCAAGGTCGATGATGCGCCGCGCGCCGGAAAGGATATTGTGCTTCTCGTCGATCTCCAAGAGCTTGAAGGCCGCGCGGGCGCGATAGCCCTCGAGCCTCGCGCGCTGCACGTAGGGATCGTTGATGTGGCGCTCCAGCCAGCGGCGGGAGGAGGCCTTGAGCTTCGTCTTCTTGACCTTCTGGCCGAGCTTGCGGCCGGTGCGGTTACCGCCGATGGGGGGCTTGGTCATCACGCCTGTCCTTCGGGCTTTGCCGGGTTGCGGTGGCCGCCGCGATGGTTGCGGCGATGGCGGCCGCGGCGCCAGACGCCGTCATCGGCCATCATGTCCGTGAGCAGGCCTTCCCGCAAGCCGCGGTCGGCGACGCGCATGCGGCGCGAGGGCCAGCGCTTGCGGATCGCCTCCAGGATGGCGCAGCCGGCAAGCACGAGGTCCGCCCTGTCCGGCCCGATGCAGGGATTGGCCGCGCGGGCCGAAAAATCCCAGGAGAGCAGGCGCGCCTGCATGGCCGTCACTTCGTCATCGGAGAGCCACACGCCGTCGACCCGGCGGCGGTCGTAGCGCGGCAGGTCGAGGTGGACGCCCGCAAGCGTCGTCACGGTGCCGGAGGTGCCGATGAGGTGGAAGTCCTCCGGCGCATGGACGACATCGCCGGGGCAATCGAAATTCGCCAGCATGCCTTCGACTTCCGAGACCATGCCCGCAAAGCTCTCCGGCGTCACGTCGCGCCCGCCATGGCGCTCGGAGAGCGTGACGACGCCGACCGGAAGCGAGGTCCAGTGGGTGATGTGGTTGGCAAGGCGGCTGGAGCGGTTCTCGCCGATGCGGATGACCGCGATCTCCGACGAGCCGCCGCCGATATCGAAGAGCACGACGGATTTCGCCTCGCGCCCGACCAGCGAGGAGCAGCCGGAAACGGCAAGCCGCGCCTCGGTCTCGCGGTTGATGATCTCGAGATCCAGTCCCGTCTCTTCCTTCACGCGCTGGAGGAAGGTCTCGCCGTTCTCCGCCGCGCGGCAGGCCTCGGTGGCGATGAGGCGGGCACGGCGGATGTTGCGGTTCTTCAGCTTGGCCGCGCAGATGCGCAGGGCCTCGACGGAGCGGTCCATCGCCTCGTCGGAAAGCCGGCCGCTCGCCGCAAGGCCCTCGCCGAGCCGCACGATGCGCGAGAAGGCGTCGACGACGCGGAACTGGCCCGGCCGCGTCGGCTGGGCGACCAGCAGGCGGCAATTGTTGGTGCCGAGGTCGAGCGCGGCATAGAGCGGCGCGTCGTAGCCGTCCCGTTCGCCGCTGCGCGGCGGCGAGGCGAAATCGCGCCGGGGCTGTTCGGGCTGGTGGGCGGGCCGTGGCGGGGCGACGGGCGCGGCGACCGCGATGCCGGTCTCGGCGGCGGGCGAAGCGGCGCGTGCGGCGGCCTTGCGGCCGCGGTGCTTGCGGCGCGCCTTGTGGCCTTCGCCGTGGTGCTGGTCCTGCTGAAGCGTCTCGCGCTGGCCGACGGGCGCGAGCGGGCGCACGTTCTCGCCGCCGGCACTCCTGCCGTGCTTGCGGCGCTTGTTGCGGCGCGCGGTAGTGCCGCCGGGGACGGCCTGGGGGCGCTCGGCAAGGCCGGACGAACCGGCTGCCTGGCCTGCGGACGGCTGGGCGGCAGAGGGACTCATGGCGCCCTTCTGCTTTCCCTTGCGGCGGCGCGACCGCTTCGGCCGCCCCGCATTGCCCGCATCTTGCGCCCCGGAAACGGACGGCTTTTCGCCGCTGTCGGGGTCGTTCACGTTACTGCCTATGGCGCCGCGCAAAGCTCAAATTGCTGCAAGCAGGCGCTCTCTCGATCTTCGTTGTCCCGACATTACCAGCGCCCGGCCCTTTCGCCAAATTCTTTTTGCGGCCGACCGGCGACGCCCAACCCTGCGAAACGGCCGATGCAATTTTTCCCGAAAAAACCATTTGCATCTCGCCGCCTTTTGTTTATAAGCCCGCCTCACAGGCACCGGCCCAGCCGGAACCAGCCATGCTGGGGAATAGTTCAACGGTAGAACGACGGACTCTGACTCCGTTAATCTTGGTTCGAATCCAGGTTCCCCAGCCAATTCTCCCTTCATAAGAATCAGCAGGAATATCAGCCGCTTCCGGCGACAAAATACGCTTGCACACCCTACGGATTCTCGTGGCCGCGCCCCACAACGCGAGCCATCGGCAACCGGCGCGGCAGGCCGTGTTCGGCGATGAGGCGGGGGTTTAGAATTCGAAGCGCAGCGATGCGCCGATGTTTGCGCGCCAGACGTCGTCGATCCCGTAGGGATTGATCGGCGTGACGCCGAGGTTGCCACTTCTCGTGGTGCCCGTCGCAAAGCCGCCGTTGTAGCTGAGCGCGGCGTCGAGGCCGAGGATTGCGTTTCGTGTCAGCCTGTGCCGGATCCCGGCGCCGAGCTGGGCCGCGGGGCTGACATGGGTGTGCCCGGCGATATCGGCCAGGAACAGGCCCGATGCCCCGTCCTTCTCCACCACGTCGGAAAGGGTGTTGAACGAGAGCCCCACCCCGGCCGAAGCCCTGAGGGTCGTGTCGCCGGAAAGCGCGAAATCGTAGCTGAGGTTCGCCATGACGGCGTCGCTGACGGCGGTGCCCTCGAAGCCGGAAACGATGCCGAAGGCGGGGAAGTCCACGTCCCAGTTCACGCCTCCCTGGCTGTGCCGGTAGCTGACGAATGCGGACAGGGCAGGATCGAACCTGTAGCCGATCTCGCCGCCGATCCCGACGGCGCCATGGAACTTGACGTTGCCGACCACGCCGCCGCCCGCCCAGGGCGCGCCGCCGTCCGTCGTGCCGGACGAGCCGAAGGCCGCGCCGCCGGAAAGGTCGAGGCCGGCGAAAAAACCCGTATCGTCGGCAAGGGCCGGTGCGGGGATGAAGGCGGCAACGACCGTTGCCGCAATCCAGGGTCTCGACGCCATCGCCACCTCCAGGAGCCGCCATCCCCTTCTTTTGGCAGAACATCGCCACCTCCAGGAGCCGCCATCCCCTTCTTTTGGCAGAACATGGTTAATGAAACCCTCTTTCGCACGCCAGGCGTGTGGGCCTGCCGCTTGCCTTCGCTTCGCCCGCCGCCTATGTCCTTCCGCGAAAATCAGAAGGAAAAACAACGATGTCGATGACCCGAAACCTTCTCCTCTCCGCCCTCGTCGCCCTCGCCGTCGGCGGCGGCAAGATGGCCTTCGACACCTGGCGCGGCGCGGAATGGGAGGTTTCTCCCCGGCAGATCGCCGATGCGAAGACGCAAGGAAAGGCCGGTTACGAATCGTCTCCCGGCACCGTGGCCGTGCTGCCGATCCGCAGCGAGACGGCCGATCTCCTGCCGTTCATGTGGGT
This sequence comes from Shinella fusca, assembly GCF_014203155.1. Classification (GTDB taxonomy): domain Bacteria; phylum Pseudomonadota; class Alphaproteobacteria; order Rhizobiales; family Rhizobiaceae; genus Shinella; species Shinella fusca. The sequence continues at coordinate 21,851 of NZ_JACHIK010000024.1, read as the reverse complement.
GCTTTACGGCCTTGCCGCCGGCGCCGTCACCTTCATCGGCCTTCGGAAAAGGAAAGCGGCCTGAGGAAGGTATAAATCCTGCGGCCGGAGACTTGCCAGCGATTTGCTCTGCTGGCACGGTGCAACCGCACGATTCACACTTGCCGGAGGGAGAAGCCCATGGCCCACAAGTTCGAGATCTACAAGGACAAGGCTGGCGAATACCGGGTTCGCTTCAAGTATAACAGCGAAGTGATGTTCTCGACCGAGGGCTATGCGAGCAAGGCCAGCGCGCAGAACGCCATCGATTCGATCAAGAAGAACGGCCCCGGCGCGCCGGTGGAAGACAATTCGCAGGCCTGACCGGCCCCGCCCCGAAAGCCCGCCCACCGGCGGGCTTTTCTCTTTCAGAAGGTCGGCGGCGTGCAGGCGCTGATGACCTCGCAGGGCACCGGCCCGACGCAGCGGAAACGGTGCGGCCGGCGGCTCTCGAAATAATAGGCATCGCCCGGGCCGAGGATGCGGCGCTCGTCGTCCACCGTCACCTCGAGCCGGCCGGAGAGCACGATGCCGCCCTCCTCGCCGTCGTGGACCAGCGGCACCTTTCCGGTGTCGGCGCCCGGCTGGTAGCATTCTTTCAGGATCTGCAGGCTGCGGCCGAAGAGGTTGTCGCCCACCTGGCGGTAGGAAATGCCGCCCTTGCCGATCTCCGTCAGCTCGTCCACCCGGTAGAAGGCCTTCTTCGGGCGGTCGGGCTCGAAGGCGAAGAATTCGGCAAGCCCGATGGGGATGCCGTCGAGGATGCGCTTCAAGGCCCCGACCGAGGGATTGGAGGCGTTCGATTCGATCAGCGAGATCGTCGAATTGGTAACGCCCGCGCGTTTGGCGAGCTCGCGCTGGGAGAGATTGTGGGCCATGCGCAGGTGGCGCAGCCTGCCCCCGATATCGACGGACATGACATCCTCGTGTTCCAGATGTTCGAAATAGCGAAAATCGCCTCTCCCATATCCTTTCTTTTCAAACGTTTGGCGTCAACAAGAAAAGGACTTGTTCGCTTTGACAAATCATGGCGTCAATCATTTTAACGAGAGGAGTTCTGCCATGAACGTTCACAACAAGCCCAACGCACCGGTGCTCGACAGCTACTGGATGCCCTTTACCGCCAACCGCCAGTTCAAGGCCGCGCCGCGCCTGCTGGCCGCCGCCGAAGGCATGTATTACACCAGCGCCGACGGCCGGCAGGTGCTCGACGGCACGGCGGGCCTTTGGTGCGTCAATGCCGGGCACGGGCGCCGGCAGATCGCCTCCGCCGTCGAGCGGCAGTTGACGCAGATGGATTTCGCGCCCTCCTTCCAGATGGGCCATCCCATCGCCTTCGACTTTGCCGAGCGCCTCGCCGAGATCGCGCCCGGCCCGGAAGGCGCCAAGCTCGACCGCGTGTTCTACACGGGTTCCGGCTCCGAATCGGTCGACACCGCGCTGAAGATCGCCATCGCCTACCAGCGCGCCATCGGCCAGGGCACGCGCACGCGCCTCATCGGCCGCGAGCGCGGCTATCACGGCGTCGGCTTCGGCGGCATCTCGGTCGGCGGCATCGTCTCCAACCGCCGCGTCTTCCCGCAGCTTCCCGGCTCCGACCACCTGCGCCACACGCACGACCTTTCGAAGAACGCCTATGTGAAGGGCCAGCCCGAGCATGGCGCGGACCTTGCGGACGATCTGGAACGGCTCGTCGGCCTGCATGGCGCGGAAACCATCGCGGCCTGCATCGTGGAGCCCGTCGCCGGCTCAACGGGCGTGCTGATCCCGCCGAAGGGCTATCTCGAAAAGCTGCGCGCGATCTGCGACAGGCACGGCATCCTTCTCATCTTCGACGAGGTCATCACCGGCTTCGGCCGCCTCGGTGCCGCCTTCGCCACCGATTATTTCGGCGTGACGCCGGATATCGTGACCACCGCCAAGGGGCTGACCAACGGCGCGATCCCGATGGGCGCGGTCTTCTCCAGCCGCAAGGTGCACGACGCGCTGATGCAGGGCCCGGAAAACGCCATCGAACTCTTCCACGGCTACACCTATTCGGGCCATCCGGCAGCCTGCGCGGCGGGTCTCGCCACGCTCGACATCTACCGCGACGAGGGCCTGTTCACCCGGGCTGCCGACCTGCAGGACGACTGGCATGAGGCGATGCACTCGCTGAAGGGCCTGCCGCACATCATCGACATCCGCACGATCGGCCTCATCGCCGGCATCGAGCTTGCCCCGCGCGAAGGCAAGCCGGGCGCGCGCGCCTACGACGTCTTCGTCGATTGCTTCGAGAAGGGCCTGCTCATCCGCGTCACCGGCGACATCATCGCCTTCTCGCCGCCGCTGATCGCCGAGAAGAAGCACTTCGAGGATATCGTCTCGATCCTCGGCGATGCATTGAAGCGCGCCGCCTGACCTTTCCTCGCTTGAAAACGCTGTTATATCTGGGCCCCTCATCCATGACGGGCCCAGTTTCATGCCAGCAGCCGCCAAAATCGAACCGAAACTCATCTTCCGGCTCCAGTTCGAGCCGGAGGGGCGAATCGGGCGCGGCAAGATAGAGCTGCTTTCGCATATCAAGGAGACCGGCTCGATCTCCGCCGGCGGGCGGGCCATGGACATGTCCTATCGCCGGGCCTGGCTGCTCGTCGACGAGATGAACCGGATGTTCCGCCAGCCGGTGGTGGAATCCCAGCGCGGCGGCAAGCAGGGCGGCGGCGCGCTGCTGACGCCCTTCGGCGAGGCGCTGATCGCCCACTATCACGCCATGGAAGAAAAGGCGCAGGCGGCGCTTGCGGACGACATCGGCTGGATCGTCGCCAACCTTTCGGACTGATCTATTCCAGCGCCACCGTCTTGATGACGGCGTGCACCGGCTTGCCGGTGACAAGGCCGAGGCGTTCGACCGAGAGCGCCGTGATGCGGGCGCGGACGTGATCGCCGCCGCAGGCAATGGAAAGGCTCGCCATGCCCTCCCCGTCCGGTTCGATGGCGTCGATGACCCCATCGAGGATGTTGAGGGCGCTGAGGCCTTCCGGGCGCACCGTCGCCACCATGACGTCGCGGGCGGGAATGCGAAGGCGCACCGCCTCGCCGGGCGAGACGGCAGCGCCCGGCACGAGGATCGCCGCGCCGCCGGCAAGGCGGATCGCGGCAAGGCCGTGTTCGGCATCGCGCGCCTCGACATGGCCGGCAAGCACGCTGCCGGCCTCGCGGCGGTCGGCGGCGGAGGCAAGGCGCGGGCCGCCGAGCACATCGGAGGCCGGGCCGACGGCCTCGACGCGCCCGTCCGCCATCAGCACGACGCGGTCGGCGAGGCGCGCCACTTCCGCCACCGAATGGCTGACATAGACGATGGGCACGCCCGCTTCGTCGCGCAGGCGCTGGAGATAGGGCAGGATCTCGCCCTTGCGCTCCTCGTCGAGCGCGGCGAGCGGCTCGTCCATCAGGAGGAGGCGCGGCGAGGAGAGCAGCGCCCGGCCGATGGCGACGCGCTGCTTCTCGCCGCCGGAAAGGTTGGCCGGCTGGCGGTCGAGAAGGTCCGCGATGCCGAGGAGGTCGATGACGCGGTCGGCGTTTTCCGTGCGCGCGCCCTTCGGCAAGAACCAGCGGCCGTAATGGAGGTTCTGCCGCACGGTGAGATGCGGAAAGAGCCGCGCCTCCTGGAAGACATAGCCGAAGCGGCGGCGGTGCGGCGGCACGAAGCGGCCGCGGGCGGTATCGACCAGCACGTCGCCGTCGAGCACCACGCGGCCCTCGACCGGGCGCGCAAGGCCGGCGATGATGCGCACGAGCGAGGTCTTGCCCGAGCCGGAGCGGCCGAAGAGGGCCGTCACGCCCCCCTCGGAGGTGAAGGCGGCGTCCAGCGTGAAGGTGCCGAGCTTGTGGCGGATGTCGACGACGAGGCTCATTCGAGATGCACCTTGCGGCCGAGGCGCTGGGCGACGATTTCCGAGGCGAGCAGCGCGACCATGGAAATGGCGATGGCGACGACGGTGAGGCGCAGCGCCCCCGCGTCGCCCCCCGGCACCTGCGTGAAGGTGTAGATGGCGGCCGACAGGGTCTGCGTCTCGCCGGGAATGTTGGAAACGAAGGTGATGGTGGCGCCGAACTCGCCCATGGCCTTGGCGAAGGAAAGGATCATGCCGGCGATGACGCCGGGCAGGATGAGCGGCAGGGTGATGGTGAGGAAGATCCAGAGCGGGCTTGCGCCGAGCGTTCCGGCCGCTTCCTCCAGCTTGCGGTCAACCGCCTCGATGGACAGGCGTATGGAGCGCACCATCAGCGGAAAGCCCATGACGCCGCAGGCGAGCGCCGCACCGGTCCAGCGGAAGGACAGCACGATGCCGAACCACTCGTCGAGCACGGAACCGACGGGCCCGCGCCGGCCGAACAGGACGAGCAGGATGAAGCCGGTGACGACCGGCGGCAGGATGAGCGGCAGGTGGACGATGCCGTTCAGAAGCGACTTGCCCCAGAAGCGCCCGCGCGCGAGCGCCAGCGCGACGAGGATGCCGAGCGGCAGGCTGACGACCACGGCCACCGCCGAGACCCGAAGGCTCAACCGGATCGCCGTCCATTCCTCCGCGCTCAAGGCCAGCCAGTCCAATGCGTCTTCCTTCGAAATGCGAATGGCCCCTGGTATCTGGAGCCGGGTGGAAGAGTAAAGCGCCCCCCTTCCCTACTTCCCGTTTCTGCTTCCCTCCTCCCTCTCGCCTCCGTCATCCTCGGGCTTGACCCGAGGATCCATGCCGCGGGTGAGGCGGTGGATCCTCGGGTCAAGCCCGAGGATGACGTTGGAGAGGAGGTGCGGTCTCGGTGCCCCAATGCCCTCAGTGCCCCAGGCCCCATAGCGCCCCGAATACCCACAGCCCCATCAGGCTAGTATCCGGGGCTTTCGCGAATCTGCCCTATTTCAGGACGGTAAATCCCTGCTCGGTGAAGAACGGCGCGGCCTTGTCGGACTTCAGGAAGTCGAGATAGGCGCTCGCCGCCGGGCTCTTGGAATCGGCGAGGATGGCGACCGGGTAGATGATCGGCGGGTGGCTGTCTTCCGGGAAGGCGCCGACGATGGCGACGCCCGGATCGGCCGCGGCGTCCGTCTGGTAGACGATGCCGTAGGGCGCCTCGCCGCGCGAGACGAGGGCGAGCGCGGCGCGCACGCTCTCGGCGCCGGCCACCTTGCCCTCGACCGAGGACCAGATGCCGAGCTTTTCGAGCGCCGCCTTGCCGTACTTGCCGGCCGGCACGCTATCGACCGCGCCCATGGCGAGCTTGCCGTCGCCGATAAGGCCGGCAAGGTCGAAGCCTTCCTTGATCTCGACCTTGTCGGCCTTGTCCTTCGGCGCGATCAGCACGATGCGGTTGCCGAGGAGGTTGGAGCGGGTATCTTCCCTGATCAGCTTCTTTTCCGCGACATAATCCATCCAGGCAAGGTCTGCCGAGATGAAGAGATCGGCGGGGGCCGCCGCCTCGATCTGCTTGGCGAGCGCCGAGCTTGCGGCATAGGAGACGGTCGTCTCGTTGCCGGTTTCCTTCTGCCATTCGGCATTGGCGGCATCGAGCGCGTTCTTCATGCTCGCGGCGGCAAAGACGGTGACCTTGTCGGCGGCGGCGGCCGGCAGGGCGAGCGGCAGCGCGGCAAAGGCGGCGACGACCAGTTTCAAAAGCAGACGACGGTTCATTCCTGTTCTCCCTTTTCCTGCCTTCCGGCAGCGTAATATTGCATTGAATATATCGACGCTCGCGGCTTTGCCAGCGCTATATTTTCAAAAATATAGGGAAAATGCCTCAGGCAAACCGGAGGGAAGGTGCCGGATCAGAACAGGGCGTCGTCGAAAAGCTCGTCGTCGCTCTGGGGCGCGACGGGGGCGGCCGGGGCATCCACGGGTGTGCCGAAGAGGCGGGCATGGACCTCGCGCTCGGAGACCATGGTGTAGGTGCGCGCGATGCGCCCGCCGAGCTCGGCCATCGCCTCTTCGAGGCCGGCGGTCTCGGGAAGGCCGGGGCCGGTCAGCTCGCCGGCACGCGCCGCGCAGTCGGCCAGCACGTCGCCGAGTTCGGCATTGAAATCGAGGTCGGCGATCGTCTTGCCGGCCTTTGCCGAGACGTCCGCGCCGCAGGCGCGCAGCGCCGCCATGTCCTCTTCCATGCGGTCGCCCGCCCGGCGGATATGGTCGAGCACGTCCTCGAGATGCGCGTCGAGCGAGCCGCCGGCGGCCGCGCCCGCCTCGCCGAGCTTGCCGGCATCGAGCTCCAGCGACTTGAGGGCGGCGAGGATGTGTTCGGCGGTCTCATCGAGCTGGGCGGAGAAGGTGCGCAGCTCCGCGGTGACCACGTTGATCGCCCTGCCCTCTTCGCCGAGCTTGCTGCAGCGCAGGTTCGTGTTGAGCGCCATGTAGTGGATGTCGGTGCGCACGAGCTGGATGGTCTTCACGCCCTTCAGGAGTTCCTGCACCGTCTCGACGGTGCCGGAGCCGAGCGCGTTGGCCTTGCCGGCGGCAAGCTCGATCTCCTGCACCACGGCGCGGGCGGCCGCGATATCGGCCTCCAGCGTGCGCATGGCGCGGTCCGCCGAGCGGCCGTCGGCCGAATCCATGCCGCCGTGCAGCGCCATCAGCGCATCGATATCCCCGCCGAAGCTGCGGATCGTGCCGACGACCGTCCTGCATTCGCGCTCGAAATCGCGGGCGATCTCCACGAGCTGGTCGTGCACGAGGCAGCGCACGAGCGCCGTGAGGCGTTCGCCGCTCTCGCCGTCCAGCGTGCCGGCCGAAAGATACTCGTCGAGGAAGGCGAAGGCGGACTGGCAATGCTCGATGCGCTGGCGCGTGATGTCGCCGATCTGCATGGAGGAAAGCGTGGTGGCGACCTTGCCCTGTACCTGGCGCGCGGAGGTGCCGACGCGGGCGGCAAGCTGCGAGAGATGGCGGCGCTGGCCGGTGAGGTCGGCGGCATTGCGCGAGAGGTTGCCGGCGATATCGGGCACGCTGCGGCGGAAGCGCTCCAGCGCCTCCCCGCCGCCGGCCGAGGCCGCGCCGATCACGCCGGCGAGCGTGGAAATCTTCGCGCCGAGCGCGTTGACCTCGCGCGTGCCGAACTGGATGCGCTCAAGGATCTCCTCGGCGAAACCGGCGAAATCGGGGATGGCCGCGCCGGTGATCTTGGCGGTGGTGGCGAAGGTGCGCAGGTAGCGCAGCGTCTCCTGCATGGTCGCGATGTAGCCGCCGAGCGACTTTTCCGTGACGGCGACGGCGGCAAGGCGCTGCTGGCGCGTCTCCTCGATGCCCGGCAGGGCGGTGAGCCGCTCGACGGTGGCCGTCAGCCGGCCGGTGGTCGCCGCGGCGGTCTCCTCGTCGAGCGAGCCGGAAAGGTTCTCCAGCGATGCAACCAGCCGGTTCAGTACGTCCAGAACGGACAGGAGCACGACGCCACCATCGAGGAAACGCTGCTCGATGCGGGACCGGGCGCCTTCGAGGCGCGAGACGAGATCCGTCTCCGCCGTCTGCCGCTCCACCCGCGCTACGCTTGCTGCTCCTGACACGCCATACCCCATCCGCAAGAAATCCTGCCCGAAGCCTATGGGCAACAAGGTAACGGCCAGTAAATTCGCGATTTCTCATAAAGTAAAACGAGGCCCGTCAAGCCCGGTTCGGGCCCTTCTACCGCGGGATGCAGACACCCTCAGAATTAGGGATTTATAAATGATATCACTTATATCTAACTTTTCGGATTACTATTTAAAAATAATAGTTTATCATATTTCCCTTCCGTAACGTCAGGTGTTGCATCGCTTGCCCGCCGACTACCATGGGCTGAAAGACTCAACCGGGATTTACCGTTCATTAAACCTGATCGGCGATTCTGACGCGGGAAATACTCTGTGTCAGAAGGACTACCGGGGCCGCCATGTCCATCACCCTGCCCGGTGACGCGCCGTTAACCTTACCGGCGTCGCTCACGATCAAGAATATATCGGCTGTCCGGGAGATGATTCTGGACTTCATGAACAATAATTCGACCGCGGTACTTGATATCGACGAAGAGGCACAGGTCGATCTCAGCTTCGTGCAGCTCGTCGTGTCCGCCCGCAAGCAGGCGGAAGCCGGCGAAGGCCGCCTTCTACTTGCCCGCCCGGCCGCGGGCGACCTTTACGACGTGCTGAAGCGTGGCGGCTTCCTCGACGCGATGACGCCCGAGGCCGCACATTTCTGGTTGCATCAGGAGAAGAATTGATGACCGCAAAAATCCTGACCGTCGACGATTCCGCCAGCATCCGCCTGACGACGCGGGTGACGCTCGGCAATGCCGGCTACACGGTGGAAGAGGCGGTCGACGGCCTCGACGGCCTCAACAAGCTGAAGGCCGGCGAATACGACCTCGTCGTCACCGACCTCAACATGCCGAACATGGACGGCCTCACCATGATCCGCGAGCTGCGCAAGCTGCCCGCGCATACGGGCGTGCCGGTCATCTTCCTCACCACCGAATCCGACGGCGAGCTGAAGGCGCAGGCGAAGGCCGCCGGCGCCACGGGCTGGCTCACCAAGCCGTTCGATCCGGAAAGCCTCGTCAAGATCGCCAGGAAGGTCCTCGGAAAATGAGCAACCCGGACCCGATCTCCGTCTTCCGGACAGAAGCGGCCGAACTGCTGGAACAGATCGAGTCCGGCCTTCTTGACCTGACGCGCAGCCTCGACGACCGAGACCGGATCGACGCCGTGTTCCGCGGGCTGCACACGCTCAAGGGCTCCGGCGCGATGTTCGGCTTCGACGCGCTGGCCGCCTTCACCCACCATTGCGAGACCGCCTTCGACCGGGTGCGCAAGGGCGACGTGCCCGCGACGCACGAACTGGTCTCCGCGGTCCTTTCCGCGCAGGACCACATGCGCGCGCTCCTGGAAACGCCGAACGGCGACCACGACGCGATGAGCGCGACCCTGCTCGACAACCTGCACCGGGCCGTCAACGGCGGCGCGGGCGCTCCTGCCCCGGCCGTCGCGGCCGCCGCTGCGGTTTCCGCGCCCGCCGCACAAGCCGCCGGCGGCATGCGCGAATGGCGCATCCGCTTCAGCCTGCCGGCCAATGCCATGGCGAACGGCACCAACCCGCTCGGCCTTCTCGACGAGATGCGCGACCTCGGCGAATGCCGCATCGTCGCGGACGCCGCAAAGGTGCCGGTGCTTGCCGCGCTCGACCCGCGCGACATCCATCTTGCCTGGGACGTGACGCTCAGGAGCGAAAAGCCGCGCAGCGACATCGAGGACGTCTTCATCTTCGTCATGGACGATATGGAGCTGGAGATCACCGAGATCGCCGTCGAACAGCCGGCTCCCGCCCCCGTGGAAGCGCCCGCGGCAAAGCCCGCCGAGCGCGAGGCGCCGGCCGCGCAGGCCGTGAGCGATTCCAAGCAGGCGAAGTCGGCGGAGAACGTGCGCGTTCCGGCCGAACGGCTCGACGAGATGATGGACCGCGTCGGCGAGCTCGTCATCGCCCAGTCGCGCCTCACCCAGCTTGCCGGCACGGCGGCGGACCTCGGCCTTCGCTCCGTCTCGGAAGAGATCGAGCGGCTTTCCGGCGAATTGCGCGACACGATGATGGTGCTGCGCATGATGCCCGTCGCCAGCCTCTTCAGCCGCTTCCGCCGCCTCGTGCACGATCTTTCGCGCGAGACCGGCAAGGAAATCGAGCTTGTCACCGAGGGCGAGAGCACGGAGGTCGACAAGACGGTCATCGACCGGCTCGCCGATCCGCTCGTCCACCTCGTGCGCAACTCCATCGACCACGGCCTGGAAAAACCCGAGGAGCGCATCGCCGCCGGCAAGGAGCCGAAGGGCAAGGTCATCCTTTCGGCGCACCAGACGGGCGGCGAGGTCATCATCACCATCAAGGACGACGGGCGCGGCATCAACCGCGAGCGCGTGCGCGCCAAGGCGGAGGCCTCCGGCCTCATCCAGCCGGGCGCGATGCTGATGGACCAGGAGCTGCTGCAGCTCATCTTCCAGCCCGGCTTTTCCACCGCCCAGACCGTCACCAACCTTTCCGGCCGCGGCGTCGGCATGGACGTGGTGAAGAAGACGGTGGAGGCGCTGCGCGGGGCGATCGACATCACCAGCAAGCCGGGCGACGGCTCGGAAGTGTCGCTGCGCATTCCCCTGACGCTCGCCATCATCGACGGCCTGCTCGTGCGCGTCGGGCAGGGGTGCTACGTCATCCCGCTCTCGGCGGTCGAGGAATGCCTCGAACTCTCGCTCGAAGACGACCTGCGCTCGCGCGGGCGCTCCTTCATCTCGCTGCGCGACAGCCTCGTGCCGTTCCTGAGATTGCGCGAGCTCTTCCGCACCGGCACCGAGCCCGATCCGCACCAGAAGGTGGTCGTCATCTCGACGGGCGCCGAGCGGGTGGGCCTCGTCGTCGACCAGATCATCGGCGACCACCAGACGGTCATCAAATCCATGTCCAAGCTGCACCATGACGTCGCCACCTTCTCGGGCGCGACCATCCTCGGGGACGGTAGCGTCGCGCTGATCCTCGACGTCACACATCTGGTCGCAGCCGGCCAGCACCAGGAGGCGCAATTGCGCGCGGCAGGATGAGCGAAGCAGCACGGAAAATCGACTACGACGCGATCTGGGGCGAGGAGGAGGACCTGTCCGTCCTCACCTTCAACCTCAACGGCGAGACCTTCGCCATCGAGGCGATCGTGGTGCAGGAAATCCTCGATCTCCTGCCGGAAACCCATGTTCCCGGCAGCAAGCCCTTCGTTTCCAGCGTCATCAACTTCCGCGGCAAGGTGATCCCGCTCGCCGACATCCGCCTCGCCTTCGGCATGGACGCCACGGACACCACCATCGACAGCCGCATCATCGTCATCGAACTCGACCTCGACGACGAACCGACGCTGATCGGCATCCGCACCGACAAGGTCAACGAAGTCACCATGCTTCCGCGCCTTGCCAGCGAAGCGCCGCCGAGCGTGGGCATGCGCTGGCGCGCCGACTACATAAGCTGCCTCGTCAAGCGCGGCGGCGAATTCATCATCGTCCCGAACCTGCATGCGATCTTCTCCTCAAGGAAAGACCGCGCCGGCACGACCCAAGCGCCGAACTAGGCCCCGAGGAGAGACCCATGCGCTTCACCATCAAACTCAAACTGTTCCTGGCCTTCGGCTTCATCATGGCCATCCTGGCGGGCACCGCCGGCTACGGCATCGTGAACCTCGGCGCCCTCAACGATACGCTCGGCCACGTCATCACGGGCCCGGCCGCGCGCCTCAGCCTCGCGCAGGAACTCAACATCCTGCAGCTCCAGCAGATCCGCCAGCAGAAGAACATGCTGTCTTCCGCCAGCACCGCCGAGACGAACAAGTATATCGCGGTCAGCGACAAGGCCCGCGCCGACTTCGACACGGCCTTCCAGGACGTGACGGCGAAGGCGACCGAGCAGGGCAAGGCCTTCTGGACCAAGCTCGACGCGCTCACCGCACGGTTCCGCCAGCAGGACGACCGCATCCGCAGCATGATGCTGGCGGGCGATGCCGCGGGCGCCCTTCGCGTTTCGTCGTCGGAAGCGCGCACCGTCGCAACCGATATCGACGCCCTGCTCGCCGAAGTGGTCGACCTCGAGCAATCCCGCCTTCAGGAGGCCGACGACCAGGCCGAGGCACAGTATGCGAGCACCCGCACGATCATGATCGCCGTCGCGTCCATCGCCTTCGTGATCGCCGGCGTCGCCGCCTTCTGGATCGTGCTGTCGATCAACCGCGGCCTCGGCCGTGCCGTCGGCGCCGTGCAGAACGTGGCGGACGGCGACCTCTCGCGCTTTGCCGACATCACCACCCGCGACGAGATCGGCGACCTGCTCGGCCACGTCAACACGATGATCGAGCGCCTGCGCGGCGTCGTCGCCGATGCGCTCTCGGCCTCCGACAACGTCTCCTCCGGCAGCCAGGAACTCTCGGCAAGCTCCGAGCAGCTCTCGCAGGGCGCGACGGAACAGGCGTCCTCCGCCGAAGAGGCCTCCGCCTCGATGGAAGAAATGGCCTCCAACATCAAGCAGAACGCCGACAACGCCGCCCAGACCGAGAAGATCGCCCGCCAGTCCTCCAAGGACGCGGAAGCCTCGGGCCTTGCCGTCGGGCGCGCCGTCACGGCGATGCGCACGATCGCGGAAAAGATCTCCATCGTGCAGGAGATCGCCCGCCAGACGGACCTTCTCGCCCTCAACGCGGCCGTCGAGGCGGCCCGTGCCGGCGAGCACGGCAAGGGCTTTGCCGTCGTCGCCTCGGAAGTGCGCAAGCTCGCCGAGCGCAGCCAGGCGGCCGCCGCCGAGATCAGCGCCCTTTCCGGCGAGACGGTTTCCGTCGCCACGGAAGCCGGCGAGATGCTGAACCGGCTGGTGCCGGACATCCGCAAGACCGCCGAACTGGTTTCCGAGATTTCCGCCGCCTGCCGCGAGCAGGACATCGGCGCCTCGCAGATCAACGAGGCGATCCAGCAGCTCGACAAGGTGACCCAGCAGAATGCCGGCGCCTCGGAAGAAATGTCGGCGACCTCGGAAGAGCTTGCCGCCCAGGCCGAGGAGCTTCAGGCCTCCATCGCCTTCTTCCGCGTCGACAGCGCCGCCGTCGGCCGCAAGGAACCGAGCCACGCCGACAAGCTGCGCGCCACCGCCGCGAAGATGGCGACCTCCGCCCCCGTCAAGCGCCCCGCCGCAGCACCGGCCCAGCGCCCGGCGCCGGTAACGGCCAAGGCAACGCGCACCAACGGCTTTGCCCTTGACATGTCGATGGGCGGCCCGGACGCCGACGACGCGGACTTCCGCGAAAGCGCCTGATCATCGTCATGGCGGCGCGTCCGGCAACGGACGCGCCGCGCCAGTCAACCCGGCGCATGTAGGCGCCGGCGCAAGGGCTGCATGGCAGCCCGCGGAAGGGTGAGTGTATCGGTCTTCACGCATGGGAGCGCCGCGGTCGCGGCCGCTCCGCCCTTAACAGGCATCTGCGACAAGGAGATTCCGGGATGCGCCTCACCATCAAACTGAAGCTGGGCCTTGCCTTCGGCTTCCTGATTGCCCTTCTTTGCCTTTCGGCCGGCATCGGCATCCGCGAGCTCGACGCGATGAACACGCTGCGCAACGACCTCATCGAAGGCCCGATCGAACAGGACGACTACGCCAACGACCTTGCGGCCGCCTTCGACGGCCTCGGCCTTGCCGAGGGCGACCTGCTGATGGCCAACTCGCTCGAGCGCACCAACAAGGCGAAGGCGACCATTGCCGCCGAACGCGAAGCCTTCGAGAAGGCCCTCAACGAGGGCGAGAACGACGCGACCGGCGAATTCAAGGCCAAGTGGCAGGACATCCGCGATTTCTGGGACGACTACGTCGCCATCAACGACAGGATCATCGCGCTCATGGCGTCCGGCCAGCGCGAGCTGGCGCTGGAGGTCAACCAGACCGAAGGCTCCGTCGCCGCCGACAAGCTCGACGAGATGACCAAGGGCCTTTCCGCCCTGACCGAAGCGGCCATCACGAATTCCGACAGCGTGGCCGACGCCAGCTACGACACGGCGTTCTACACGCTCATCACGCTCGCGCTTGCCGCCTTTATCCTTTCCACCGGCGCCGCCGTCTGGATCGCGCTCGGCATCAATGGCGGCCTGCGCAAGATCCGCGACGTCGCCGAGGCCGTCGCCGTCGGCGATCTCGACAAGAGCGTCGAGGTCAAGACGAACGACGAGATCAAGGACCTCGTCGACACGATCAACGTGATGACCGGCAACCTGCGCAACACGGCAACCATCGCCGACCAGATCGCCAACGGCGACCTTACCGTCACGCCGAAGCCGCTTTCCGGCAAGGACACGCTCGGCCTTTCGCTCGAAAGCATGGTGGAACGCCTGCGCGGCGTCGTTGCAGATGCGCTCTCGGCCGCCAACAATGTCTCCTCCGGCAGCCAGGAACTCTCGGCAAGCTCCGAGCAGCTTTCGCAGGGTGCGACGGAACAGGCCTCCTCCGCCGAAGAGGCTTCCGCCTCGATGGAGGAGATGGCCGCGAACATCAAGCAGAACGCCGACAACGCCGCCCAGACCGAGAAGATCGCCCGCCAGTCCGCCAAGGATGCCGAGGCCTCCGGCGAGGCGGTCGGCCGCGCTGTCGGCGCCATGCGCACCATTGCCGAGAAGATCTCCATCGTGCAGGAGATCGCCCGCCAGACCGACCTTCTCGCCCTCAACGCGGCCGTCGAGGCCGCCCGCGCCGGCGAGCACGGCAAGGGCTTTGCCGTCGTCGCGTCGGAAGTGCGCAAGCTCGCCGAGCGCAGCCAGGCGGCCGCCGCCGAGATCAGCACGCTCTCCGGCCAGACGGTCTCCGTCGCGACGGAAGCGGGCGAGATGCTGAACCGGCTGGTGCCGGACATCCGCAAGACCGCCGAACTGGTTTCCGAGATTTCCGCCGCCTGCCGCGAGCAGGACATCGGCGCCTCGCAGATCAACGAGGCGATCCAGCAGCTCGACAAGGTGACCCAGCAGAACGCCGGCGCCTCGGAAGAGATGTCCGGCACATCGGAGGAACTCGCCGCCCAGGCCGAGGAACTCCAGACCTCCATCGCCTTCTTCCGCGTCGACCGCGCCTCCGGCGTCCCGGCCGCGGCCCAGCATCGCCCGGCATCCCACGCCGCGCGCCCGGCCGCAAAGCCTGCCGCGGCGGCCGTTCGCAAGTCCGACAACAGCGTCAACGCCCAGCAGGCCCGCGCCCGCGGCTTTGCCCTCGACATGTCGATGGGCGGCCCGGATGCAGACGACGCAGACTTCAGGGAAAGCGCTTGATCATGGCCGGCACGTCCTCCGAATCTCAGTACGTCACCTTCTCGCTCGACAACGAGGTCTTCGCGGTGCCCGTCTCGGTCGTGCGCGAAATCCTCGACCACGAGGACGCCTTCAAGATCCCGCACGGGCCGGATTACCTGCTGGGGCTTCGGGACGTGCGCGGCCAGGGCGTGCCGGTGATCGACCTGCGCCTTCGCCTCGGCATGTCGAAGACCGAGAAGACCCCGCACACGCGGGCGCTCGTGCTCGACGTGCCGATCGGTGAGAAAATCCTCACCCTCGGCCTCGTCGCCGACCGGGTCTACGAGGTCGTTCCCTTCCGGGACGAGGAGATCGAGGGCGCGCCGGACATCGGCGTGCGCTGGCCCTCCGACTACATTGCAGGCGTGGTGCGCCGCAACGGCGGCTTCGTCGTCATCGTCGATCTTGCGCGGCTCTTCTCCGGCGCGGAAGTGGCGATGATGGGCTCGGCGGGCCGCCTCGCCGCCACCGCATAAGAACCGGGAGAACGGGTGTGGGAGCAGCATTGCGGGCGCAGGTGAGCGAAGACGGCCTGAGCAGCCGGAATTTCGAGGCCCTGTCGCGCTATATCTACGATTACAGCGGCATCAAGATGCCGATCACCAAGCTGACGATGCTGGAGGGCCGCCTGCGGCGGCGCCTCCGGGCGACCGGCATTCCCAGCTTCAACGCCTATTGCGACTATCTCTTCAAGCACGGCGGCATCGAGAAGGAGGCGATCTTCCTCATCGACGCCGTGACGACGAACAAGACGGACTTCTTCCGCGAGCCCAAGCATTTCGAGTTCATGGAGCAGGTCGGCCTGCCGGAGCTTGCGGCGGCCGGCCACCGGCGGCTGCGCCTGTGGAGCGCGGCCTGCTCCATCGGCGCCGAGCCCTATACGATGGCGATGGTAATGCAGGATTTCGTCGAGAGCCGGTCGGGCATCGACTACCGCATCCTCGCCACGGACCTTTCGACGGACGTACTTGGCGCGGCCCGCCGCGGCGTCTATCCGCGCGACATGATCCAGCCGGTGCCGGCGGAGATGCAGCGGCGCTACGTGATGGTCTCGCGCGATGCCGGGCGGGGCGAGGTGCGCATTCATCCGCGCCTGCGCTCGGCCATCGGCTTTGCGCGCATGAACCTCATGGACAACGCCTACAGGGTGGGCGACCCCATGCACATGATCTTCTGCCGCAACGTGCTCATCTATTTCGACAAGCCGACGCAGGCCAGGGTGCTGTCGCGGCTGTGCGACTGCCTCGCCCCCGGCGGCTTCCTCTATGTGGGCCACTCCGAAACGGTCACCGGCATCAGCCTGCCGGTGCGCCAGGTCGCCAACACGGTTTTCAAGAAGATCTGAATGCCCCTGCCCGGAAAAAAGATCCGCGTCCTCATCATCGACGACTCGGCGAGCGTGCGCCAGGCGCTGACCCGCGTTCTGGAGGAGGATCCGGAAATCGAGGTGATGGGCGCGGCCTCCGACCCCTTCATGGCGGCGCGGAAGATCCAGGAGGAAATTCCCGACGTCATCACGCTCGACGTGGAAATGCCGCGCATGGACGGCATCACCTTCCTGCGCAAGATCATGTCGCAGCGGCCAATCCCCGTCGTCATGTGCTCCTCGCTGACCGAGGAGGGCTCCGAGACGCTGATGCAGGCGCTGGAGGCCGGCGCCGTCGACATCATCCTCAAGCCGCGGATCGGCGCGGCGGACCATCTTGCCGAATCGGGCACGCGCATCCGCGAGGCGGTGAAAGGCGCGGCCGTCGCCCGGCTCGGCACGAACCGGCGCGCCGCCGCCGCCCCGAGCGGGCCGAGCGCGAAGCTCACCGCCGATGCCGTGCTGCCGCCGCCGAGCGGGCGCGCCATGGCCAAGACGACCGAGATGGTCGCCTGCATCGGCGCCTCGACGGGCGGCACGGAGGCGCTGCGCGTGCTGCTGGAGCAGTTGCCGGCCAACTCCCCCGGCATCGTCATCGTCCAGCACATGCCGGAAAAGTTCACCGCCGCCTTCGCAAAGCGGCTGAACAGCCTGTGCGAGATGGAGGTCAAGGAAGCCGTGCATGGCGATCCCGTCCTGCGCGGGCATGTGCTGATCGCCCCCGGCGACCGCCACATGATGCTGGAGCGGCAGGGCGCGCGCTACCATGTCGCGGTGCGCGAAGGCCCCCTTGTCTCGCGCCACCGGCCCTCCGTCGACGTGCTCTTCCGCTCCGCCGCGCGCGCGGCCGGCGGCAACGCCATGGGGGTCATCATGACCGGCATGGGCGACGACGGCGCGCGCGGCATGGCCGAGATGCACCAGGCCGGCGCCTATACCGTGGCGCAGGACGAGGCCTCCTCCGTCGTCTTCGGCATGCCCAAGGAGGCGATCGCCCATGGCGGGGTCGACAAGATCCTGCCGCTCGACCAGATCGCCCGGGAAATCCTCGCCGCCGACCGGCGCCGATAGGCGTTTTTCACCGGCTGTTAACCATGATTGGCGAGGATGGAGGCGCACCATGCAGGGTGCTTCCTTCCGAGCGATGACCGGCTCGCCAACCCTCCGGGGAGCCTCATGCCCGTCATCACCTTCGCCAACACCAAGGGCGGCGCCGGCAAGACCACCGCCGTGCTGCTGCTCGCCACCGAGCTTGCCCGCCTCGGCTTCCGCGTCTCGGTGCTCGACGCCGACCCCCAACACTGGATCACCCGCTGGCACGAGAATTCCGGCAGCCTCGTCGGCGGCCGCCTTTCCGTCGTACCCTATGTGACGATGAGCACCATCGACCGGCAGGTGGCCGAGGAGAAGGCGCGCGCCGATTTCGTGCTCGTCGACCTGCCCGGCTCGCGCAGCTCGCTGCTCGCCAAGGCCGTCGGCCATGCCGACTACGTGCTGATTCCCGTGCAGGGCTCGGCCATGGACGCCCAGGGCGGGGCGAACGTCATCGAGCTGCTGCAATACCTGGAAGACAAGGCCGATATCCGCATCCGCCATTCCGTCGTGCTCACCCGCGTCAACTCTATGGTGACGACGCGCGCCATGCAGGCGGTGAAGGACCTGCTCGCCGCCCGCCGCGTGCACCTGCTCGAAACGCCGATCATCGAGCGCGCCGCCTTCCGCGACATCTTCGGCTGCGCCGGCACGCTCTATTCGATGGATGCGAAACGCATCAGCAACCTCGACAAGGCGCAGGAGAACGCCCGCGCGCTGGCGCTGGAAGTGCTGCGGCAGATCCCGGCCGCCGTCCGCCAGTCCGGAAAGGCGCCGCTGCGAAACGTCGCCTGAGGCGAATCACAACTTCCGCGAAGAACCGCATCATGCCCGGGCCTGCCCCGGGCATTCGTCGTTCTGCGCACACGCGGCATGGCCACCGGGCCGGGCCCGTCCGCTGCCGTTCTGTCTTCTCATCGGGGAAATTGGGTCCTGAAATGGAAAAGCCTGCCGCGGGAGGAGGAGGCGGCAGGCTTTCCGATAGAACCGAATGGCGACTGGGAGGAGGAGTGTCGCCATTCCCGCAGTCGGTCTTGGGAGGAGGAGTAGACCTTCTGCAACATCGAAACTTCGTGGGAGGAGGTACGTTGTTTCGATAAGTATGACTATACGCGATTCCTGATTATTTCATAGGCATCGTTTTGCAAGGCAGCTATGCGTTATGCGCTTGGCGTATGCCTCAATCATGCCGAATCGGCCTAGCCGGCCTTCGCTTCTTCGCACATGCAAAAACGCCCGCCGGAGGGCGGGCGTTGCAGGAATTGCCGGCTTGCGGCGTATCGGCTCAGAAGCCGACGGCAGCGCGGGCGACAGCCTTGATCTGCGAGCGCTCGATGCCCAGATCGCTGAGTTCGCGGGCGGTCATGCGGTCGAGTTCGTTGATGGTCTGACGGTACTTGCGCCAATTGCTGAAGGAACGTGCCATGTTCATGATGATCCCCTTTCCTGAGGCTCTCTGTTCGGCACCGATCCGTGGCGCCGCGTCTTTCGATGGGTGCTTTATACGTCGATGCTGCGATGCGAAACAGCGCCAAGTCGGCACGCCACCCATGCAGCTGACGCATGGGTAAAAGGCCCGCCCCTTCGGCCTGCCGAGATCCGGTCGAAAAGCGTTGCGCCGCCCCGGCGATCCGCTAGGGTCGTGCCGCCGGTCCGGGACTTGCTCGGGAGACTGTCGGAACTGGTCGCGGACGAGTCGCAGACAGGCTGCACAGGCGCCGGGCGAGGCCCTAAAATCGGCCGCAAATTCTCATTGGGGTCTCAAGAATGGCAGAGTTTCCGCAAAAGGCGAAGGTCGTCATCATCGGTCTGGGCGGCATCGTGGGCGCATCCATCGCCCATCATCTCATCGAGCGCGGATGGGACGATATCGTGGGCATCGACAAGTCGGGCATCCCGACCGACATCGGTTCGACGGCGCATGCCTCGGACTTCTGCTACACGACGAGCCACGACTACCTTTCGGTCTGGACAACCCAGTATTCCATCGATTTCTACGAGAAGATGGGCCACTACGCCCGCATCGGCGGCCTCGAAGTCGCCCGCACGGGCGACGATACATGGATGGAAGAGATCAAGCGCAAGCTCTCCTCCGCCAAGGCCTTTGGCACGCGCGCGCGCTATGTCTCGCCGTCCGAGATCAAGGACATGTTCCCGCTGATCGAGGAAGACCAGGTGCAGGGCGGCCTCTTCGACCCCGACGCCGGCCTCGTCATTCCCCGCTCGCAGACCGTCGCCGGCAAGCTGGTCGACGCCGCCGAGAAATCCGGCAAGCTGCAGGTCTTCGGCAACACGCCCGCAACCTCGCTCCTCGTCGAGAACGGCCATATCAAGGGCGTCGTCACCCATCGCGGCACGATCATGGCGGACCACGTCATCGTCTGCGCCGGCATCTGGGGCCGCCTCATCGCCGAAATGGTCGGCGAGGACCTGCCGGTCATGCCGGTCGACCATCCGCTGACCTTCTTCGGCCCGTACAACGAATTCGAAGGCACCGGCAAGGAAATCGGCTTCCCGCTGCTGCGCGACCAGGGCAATTCGGCCTATATGCGCGATACGGGCGATCCGAAGACCACCGAGGGCGGCCAGATCGAGTGGGGCTACTACGAGACCACCAATCCGCGTCTCTGCCACCCGCGCGACATTCTCGAGAAGCACGAGGCGCGCCTTTCGCCCTCGCAGCGCGACCTCGACATGGAGCAGATCATCGAACCGCTCGAAAAGGCGATGGAGCTGACGCCGATCCTCGGCGAGCTCGGCTATAACGAGGGCCATTCCTTCAACGGCCTGCTGCAGGTCTCCGCCGCCGGCGGGCCCTCCTGCGGCGAGAGCCAGAAGGTGCGCGGGCTCTGGTACTGCGTCGCCATCTGGGTCAAGGACGGCCCCGGCTACGGCAAGCTCATCGCCGACTGGATGACGGACGGCCGCACGGAGATCGACCACAACTCGATCGACTACGCACGCTTCTACCCGCACCAGCTCGAAGAGAAGTTCATCGAGGGCCGCACCTTCGAGGCCGCGCAGAAGATCTACTTCCCGGCCGTCCACACGCGCGAGCCCTATGCCAGCGGCCGGGGCGTCAAGCGCTCGCCCTTCTACGAGCGCGAAGTGGAACTCGGCGGCTACTTCATGGAGCTCGGCGGCTGGGAGCGCGCGCACGGCTACAAGGCCAACGAGCATCTTCTGGAAAAATACGGCGACCGCGTGCCGGTGCGCGAGAACGAATGGGACAGCCGCCACTTCTGGCGCGTCTCCAATGCCGAGCATCTGGCGATGAGCGAGGATTGCGGCATCGTCAACCTCTCGCATTTCCACATGGTCGATATCGAAGGCCCCGACCACGTCGAGCTTCTGGAATGGCTCTGCGCGGCGAAGATCGGCGGCGACGGCAATGTCGGCAAGGGCATCTACACCCACTTCCTCGACGACGAGGGCATGGTGCGCGCCGACTTTACCGTCTTCCGCATGGCGGACCGCTGCCGCCTCGTCAACGGCGCCGATGCCGGCCCGCGCGACTTCCACTACATGAAGCGCGTCGCCGAGGACCGCGGCCTCGACGTCACCATCACCGACGTCTCGGAGAAGTTCATCACCATCGGCATCTGGGGCCCGAACGCCCGCGAGACGCTCAAGAAGGTGGTGGCGGACCCGGCAGGACTCGACCAGGAGAACTTCGCCTTCGCCGCGATCAAGCAGATCGAGATCGCCGGCAAGCCCGTCACCGCCTTCCGCATCTCCTATGTCGGCGAGCAGGGCTGGGAGCTGCACATGAAGTACGAGGACGGCCTTGCCGTCTGGGATGCGCTGCGCGCCACCGGCGTCATGGCCTTCGGCGTCGAGACCTATGCCAACTCGCGCCGCATGGAAAAGAGCCTGCGCCTCCAGAACGCCGACCTTCTCACCCAGTACAACCTCATCGAGGCCGACCTTGCCCGCCCGAAGGTCAAGGAAGCCGATTTCCGCGGCAAGGCCAAGCACCTCGAATACAAGGCGCGCGACCACCAGCCCGCCATGCTCTGCACGCTCGTCATGACGGAGAACACCGACAGGAACGGCGTGAAGCGCTACCCGCTCGGCAACCTGCCGGTCATGGATCCCGAGACGGGCGAGGTGCTGGTCGACGAACTCGGCCGCCGCTCCTACACGACCTCCATCGCCTTCGGCCCGACCATCGGCAAGAACATCGCGCTCGCCTACCTGCCGTGGGCCTATTGCCAGGAAGGCCGCAAGCTCAACATCTCGTACTTCGACGAGACCTATCCGGTCGAGGTGGTCGGCATCGGCTACAAGCCGCTCTACGACCCGGAGAACCTGAAGCCGCGAACGTAAGCGGCAAAGCCATCAAAAAAGGGCGTGCCGGCGGAAGCGGGCACGCCCTTTTTCATTTTGGGGAATGCCTATGGGGTCGTTCCACTCCCCTACTCTCTCCCTCTCTCTCTCACCTCTCCTCCGTCATCCTTATCTGTGTATCGCGCGAGAATATTGTATGTTCGCGTTGCGGCAGCGTACCTCGTCATCCCAGGTCGCCAGAGACCGTGTCCGAGC
>NZ_JACHIK010000023.1 GCF_014203155.1 Shinella fusca | reverse complement strand
ATATTGCGGGCTGCGGACTGTCGGCCACGAGCCTTGTGCCGGGAACCGTCAGGCTGATCGTCGTTGGCGGCGACCGGAACAGCCGAAAGATCACCAGGATCGAGACTGGTCTGTGCGGGGTCGATTGTCGAAAGCCCCTCTGATCTTGCGCCGTGGATGAGCCGCTTCAGATAGGCAACTTCCGCTCTCAGATCGAGGACCATCCGGCTCAGTTGCTCGACATCCTGCGGGAGCTGATCGTGGCGAAGAGACATGCCGAAAACTACCACATCGGCATGAATCTGCAAGCAAATACAATGAGATCAAGCAACTTTCGTCGGGCGCTTCACGGGCTTTTGCCGGACCTGCGTCCAGTCCAGACCCGCAACAAGCAGGCCGAACTCCTCGGGGGTCATGTGAAGAGCGCCATCCTTGACGGGCGGGAAAGTGAACGTCCCGCTTTCCAGCCATTTTGTCGAAAGGATCATCCCTGACCCGTCCCAATAAATGCAGCGCAACCGGTCGCGCCGCTTGGCCCGGAAAACAAAAATATCGCCGCAATAGGGATCGGCCGAAAGGGCGGACGCCACCAATGCGATCAGGCCGTTCATCCCACGCCGGAAATCGACCGGTTGGGTCGCCACCATGATCCTCAGCCCCCTCGCAGGACCGATCACCGTCTACCCCGTAGTGCTGTCACCACCGCATGCGCCAGGTCGGGAGCAACATTGCCTGTAACGATCATCCGCCCGCCGCCGAGTTCGATCTCGATCCGGCCGGCGGCGCCCGCGCTGGCATCTGCTTCATCAGCGTGCCGTTCATTTTGATGGTCGGCGATCATGATCGGCACGAAAACGGGTTGTTCCGCCGCGGCAACGGCTGAAGCCGGACCAATCTGCCCTGCCGCCCGCCGCCATGTGTTCAAAAGTCCGCGATTGACGCCAAACCGACGCGCAATGGCCGAGATGTTCGCGTCGGCCTTGGTGCTCATGTCGGACGTTGCCGGTGCTTTGCGGCATTGGGTGACCTTCCTCAAGGCCGGAGGTGTTCTTGCCTTCGAGACGCCTGCCAAGCCGTTCGGACTATCGCAACGCGCCGTGGAAGTCGCTGCACGCCGCGGAATCCACCTCGCCTATGGCGAGGTTGCCGACACGCAAGGCAAGTGCCAGGTGTTGCTCTCAGGCGCGGGACTGGAGGTCTTGAGCGTTCGCACCGAGTTTGCCGACACCGCAACAGTGCCGGTACAGGCTGCGTTAGAGTTGTGGGACCAACGGGTTGACCACCCAGCATGGGCACCCATCAAGGATGCTACCGCCTCAGAGCGTCAAGTCATGCGCGATGATTTTAATTCGAAGCGTCGAAGCGGATGCTATTGATGGCTATGTGTCCAACGAAACAGCTTTGAATTTTTCTTACGGTCGCCGACCAATGTAGTCTGGTGCAAATCCCGCAGTTCGGCACCACACAGTTTCCGGTTCAGCCCACAGCTTGCTAAAAGCTGCCTGTCCGCAGACCACCGCGCGCCAGCCGTTCAGCTTCCGACCCTCATTGTCGCCGTTAAAGGGGCTTCCCTGCCTGAAACCTGCCGTTCGTCTCACGGAGAATGGACGGGCAGAGATGGGGTCGAAAGCGGAACCGCTTTGCGGAAGCCAAAACGCCAGTAAAGGGCGCTAGCAGCCGAATCATCATTCCAAGTCGCGTGTGTCATGCAACCGAACGGATGTCTGTCTCTGTGAAGTCGGTACCCTTGAATAACAACGGCTCGTCGAAATCCCGGGCAAGAGCGTAGGCAAAACAGTCACCGAAATTCAGTCCAGCTTTGTGTCTGCCCTTCCCGAAATCGAGGAATGCCTGTCGGGCCAGATGGCCTTGTTCGACGGTCACTGGCTCTATGTTGATCGCTGCACGGCGGAAGAAAGCATCGGCCTGCCTCATGCCTTCCGGCCCGAGTTGCTTTTCGATCACCATGGACAGTTCCAAATAGTTCGCCACGCTGATTCGGCTGGTTGCAGAATCGTGGATCAGTCGCGTGAAGGGAACGGCTTCCGGCTCGCCATAAAGTATCGCCACCATGGCGGATGTGTCGATAATCATTTCGGCAGGCCGTCCTCGTCATAGAGAAGCTTGGCGTGATCGGCATAAGGTCGTTTCAGATGGGCCGCAGCTCTGTCAGCGATCGCCAGAAGTTCTCCGACCGAAGCCCTGCCTCTCTGTTTTTCAATTTGTGCATACCGCTCACGCAGAGCGTCGGTCACGACGCGGCTCATACTCTGCCCGGTCGCATGGGCAATAGCCTGAGCAAGGCGATGTGCTTCTGGATCCTTCACGTTGAGACTCATGTGGCGACACTCCATTCTACCTGAGCAGCTACTTTTCTACCATTCTACCCTGCCGCCACACAGTTTCAAGGGTGAATACAGGCATCAAAACAGTCTCATTGTTCATGCGCCCGTTCCGATAGACATAGTGCATGCTTTAATCGGGGAAAAACTGACGTTCTGAGCTCTGCATTGCGGTATAGATCCATCTCGCCGCAATATGCCGTCAGCGCACCTCATCGCCGCTTGAAACGCAAGAGTATTGCATTTCGCGTTATACATTCGCTGCACAGGAGCGCACCATGGCAGGCACGGTCCCGCGAAAGGAAATAACCGTCTCGATGCGGTTTAGCGACGACAATCTGACAATCATCGATCGTGGCGCGGAACTGCTCGGCCTGTCCCGCACCGAGTTCATGCGCCGCGCCGCGCTGCATGAAGCGCAGACCGCGATCCTCAATGAAACCGTCATCCGCCTTTCGCCCGATGCGCATGATGCGTTCATGCGGGCCATCTCCGCTCCCGCAACCGTTCCGCCTCCAAAGGCGGCGGAACGGTTGCGCCGCCGTATAGCTCCTTGGGAACGCTAGGCGGTGGTTTCACGCCCCGAATTGCCTGATGACGCGCACCGGCTCGACGCATTCGATTGTGGCAAGCCAGCGCTCGATGCGTGGTTGACGGTTTCGCCCGCTCAAGCCAGGCGCGCGGCTTCACGCGCGTCCTGGTCATGCACGATGAACAAGTCTTGGTCGGCTATTATGGGCCTGCCCCGAGTGTCATTCAGCCGAACAGTGCGCCGCGGGCCATTCGCACCGGACGGCCACCGGACCCGATCCCTTGCCTTTTGATCGGACAACTGGCTGTTGATCAGAACCATACCGGGCGCGCGGTATCGGTAGCGGGCTGGTCAAGGATGCCTTGAACCGCTGCCTCGCCGGGGCGGACATCGTCGGCGGCCGCGCCGTCGTCGTCAGGGCGGTCGACGCGGAGGCCGAGCGCTACTGGCAGGGCTGGGGGTTCATTCCCTCTCGCGACAACCCTTCCATCCTGATGCGTTCCATCGACGACATTCGCCTCTGGCTCGCGAACATTGCCCACTAGATTTTCCCCTTGGCCAAAGCAATGGCCCGCATGTTTTCCATCAATGGGGCGGCAGGTTAACGTCGCATGGCAACGCGCCAAGCTCCTCTGAGCCGAGGGGATGCCGGGCAGTTCGCATCATGCTTCTATTCGGAGTCGCAGCAACCGCGCCCGGGGTTCGACGAGGTAGCCGTCCACGCTAACAGCGCGTGCTCTGGCGTTGGCACAGGGATAGAACCGAACTGACCGGCACAGGGATCGCGACAGACTGGCCTCACTTTCCGAGAGCTGGATCCGTCCTGGCGGAGCTGCTGTCAGCCCACCTTCCGGTAGGTCTTCTCCTTCTTTCTGATCGAACCTGGCACGACGGTAGCGCCCGTTGGGGGTCCGATTTTCCCATCTTGCGTGGACCCTATCGCACTGAACGGTGACCATTTCGCTGAGGCGGGGGGGCGGTTTGGTTGCGGTGGGAGGAGAAGAGGGCCGGGAGGAGGGCAGGCTTGTTGGAGAGAGAAGAGCCCTCATGACGATGATCTTTATCAGGATCGCAGACCGCAGCCGGGTTCCTATGTCGGATCGTGTGAAGGGGGTTCGAGCAGTCCCGCAAGCCGTCCGGCCGGCCCCTGCCTCATCACTACAGGGCCAATAGCAAACGAGGAGTCTTTGGTGCAGAAATAGCATCCGGCGAGGTCGAGGCCGGTCGAGAGCAGGGCGCGGATATCGAGATAAGTTCGGTCGTAATTCCACCCAGAGGATATCGGCCTCGTTCACCGGCATGCCGAGCCCCCATGTTCTTGAAGAAGACCCGCGGCGCAAGCGGAAATTGGTCTTGTCCACATGGGGGGCGACGAAGCTGGTACGCTGGAAGCCCTGAATGCGGAAACAGGACAGCGCCTTGCAGACGGCATCCTCGTTGTTCATGTCGACGAAATTGGCGTCGAGCACGTCGTGGAACGTGTCGATGAAGACCGTAGGCAGGCCGAAGCCCTGGATGAGGGGGATGTCGGCCTCCGTTAGTTCGGTGCCAAGCGCGATGACGCCGGAGATCGGCGCGCCGGCAAGCGATTAGGCCACCGTGCTCGGCTCGGAATCCGACCGGTGACGGTTTCGGCACCCGCAAATTGAGGCGGACATGTCCAATTCCTTTGAAAGGGCGTTCACCCTGCCGACCTGCCGATCGGATATATGCGCCGGGGTGATCATGCGAGTGCTACGCGACTTAGCCGCATCCAATTGCGGCAGGCGCTAGGAGCGCCAATTTAGCTCTTGAAATCGCCGCAATGAAAGGCCATGTCGGGGGCATGCACATGGATACGTTTGTCAGGATATCGCGGCTGATCGATCAAGCACGCTCCGTTCCCCGGAGCCGGCAGCCCTAAACCTGTAACGCCGCCGCAGACCCCGCCGCTCCGGGAACCCCACGACCAAACAGTGCGGTTCATTTGCGCCTCTATCCGGCGCATCGATGGAGCGTATCCATGTCTCTCTCCCAGCTCTTCCGTGTCTGCCTTTCCTGCGACCGGCCCCAGCCACGGGCCGCAGTCCGTTGCCCCTGGTGCCGGACGCCCATCGCTATCGTCCCGCGTAGTGCGCCGGGCCTGTTGTGGAGGGCCCGGCAATGAATCTGGCAGTCAAGGTGACGGAACACGTCTCCGGTGCTGACGTGCCGGGCGAACGGCAGCAGGTCGGCGCCCTTCCCTGGCGCATCCAGCGCGATGGCGAGATGAGGATATTGCTCATCACCTCGCGTGCACGCGGGCGTTGGATCGTGCCCAAGGGGTGGCCGGTGAAGGGATATCCGCTCCTCGTCGCGGCCTCGCGCGAAGCCTTCGAGGAGGCAGGCGTCATCGGCGATATTTCGCCGTCACCGATGATGGCCTTTCGGTACCAGAAGATCCTGGACGACGGTTCGCAGGCACTCTGCCGTGTCACAGTGTTCGGCATGAACGTGCGCGGCACGCTCAGCCATTGGCGGGAGAAGGGGCAAAGACAGCGGCAATGGTTTTCGCTTGGAGAGGCCGCAGACAGGCTCGACGACGCCGAGCTCGCCGCCTTCGTGCGGGCGCTCGATGATGAACCGGAGCACCCCGAACCCTTCCGCTGCACGGGCGGTAGAAAACCGCCGCCCGGTGAACCGCAAATGATCGGGGGCTGAGGCGATGCCGATGTCTTCGACAGGCCCCACACGCCGGCGGCGGCTTCCCGTTCGTTCCATCCATAGGGTCAGCGCCGGACGCTGATTGCCTGGCGTCACTACCTGCCACGGTAAGAGTGATGCCAGGAATTGCCGATCCGAGATTGAAACCTGCGGAGCAACGCCGGTCGGCCTTGCCGTGTCCGTTGCCCTATCCAGAAAGACCAGAAATGACCTTCAGATACAGCCATACCTTCCCCATCATCGGCCCGAACAAGCTGCCCCGCTTCCGCCAGTGGGCGGCGGAGAACATTCCGGGCGTTGCCGTGTCCCTGCCGCCCCAGGTTCCCGTCAAGAGCACGGCCCTGACGGTGCGCCTGAAGTCCGTCGAGGATCGCAACACGCTGATCGGGAAACTGGAAGGCGTGGAGTTCTAACGAACCGCAGCAGCGGCGGACGAAAGGCCTTCATCGCCTCATAAACATTCCGCTACATATGGGTGGTTATAGGAATAGGCATGTCGTTCGCCGCTATGCCCCTTGGGGCATGCCAGCCCGCGACACCGTTTCCGGCATTCGCTCGCCCTTTGCCATTTTCCGACGATGGAGAGGCGAACTATTTCCGCGGGCCGGTTTCGTCCCGACGGGGCTTTTGTATTTGCCTCGTTGGCGAGCCAGTTCCCGTCACCATTCATTTCCAGGATACGGACGCGGTGGGGAAGCCTGTCCAGGGGACCTGCAGTACCCCCACCGGGACGCGCGCCCCCCCCTTCGCGTTGAAGCCCGAGGATGGGCGATGTATGCATTCATCGCAGGCAGGCCAACTGGACTGACATCTGGAGACAGACTACGGTGTGCTCTGCATTATAGTCTGGTGCATTGGTAGGAAGCCTTCGGGAGGAAAGCGGATGCCTATGCGTTTCGATCACGCAGATCATGTGCATACCGTTGCGGCCCATTCCTCGGCTGCGGCAAGTTCCTTAGTCGCAGCCTCCTGGCGCCGCTGCCTCACCCTTCACGGTCTCTCCCCTGAGGAAGACCGCACGCCCTGGCGGCTCAGCGACGCCGAGTTCCGGCAGGCCCGATACCGTTCCAACGCGCTGATCGAAGAGGCGCGTGGCGAGATCGACCGGCTGTTCGCGACCGTCGGGAAGGCCGGCTGCTGCCTGCTTTTGACGGATGAGAACGGCATTGCGCTTGAACGCCGCGGCGCGGCGGGCGACGACCGTGACTTCCGCGGCGTCGGCCTCTGGTCCGGCACGGTCTGGAGCGAAGCCAGCGTCGGTACCAACGGAATCGGCACGGCGCTTGCCGATGAGCGAGCCGTGCTGATCCTGCGCGACCAGCATTTCCTGTCGTGCAACACTGGTCTTTCCTGCACGACGGCGCCGATCCGTGACCATGCCGGCCGCGTTGCGGCGGCCATCGACATCTCCAGCTGCCGCAACGACGCCAACGAGATGATCATGTCGATCCTCTCCCAGGCCGTGCGCGATGCCGCCGCACGGATCGAGGCAGGTCTCTTCCGCCGTGCCTTTTCGGCGGCTCGCATCCTTCTCGTGCCCATTGACGGCAAAGCGGCACCGGCCTTGCTCGCGATTGACCGCGACGATCTCGTCCTTGGCGCCACCCGAGCGGCAAGGCAGGCCCTCGGCCTTGATGACCGGCGCATCGCGACAGGAATCGCGGCCTCCGATCTCCTGCGCGAGGATCGGGTAGAGGAAGGGCGTGAGCTCGACCACGCCGAACGTGCTGCCCTTCGCCGCGTGCTCACCCGTGCCGGCGGCAATGTCAGCCAGGCGGCGGACATGCTCGGCATCAGCCGCGCGACGCTGTACCGGAAGATGAAGAAGCTCTCGGTCAATTGATGTTGCGCCGCAGCGCAGGCCGTTGCTCTGTCCTGTCTCAAATCTGAAACAGTTGTGCCGGCCATCGCCGGTCTGCGTCTACCGCATGCCGGCAAAGCGCTGCACCATCCTGTCGACGGCCCAATCCGGGTCTTTGATGGGAGGAATGACATGCTGCACCAGAAGATCGTCGAAAACCCGTATAAGGCAAAATACGGTAATTTCATCGGTGGCCAATGGCGGGAGCCGGTCGCGGGCCGCTATTTCGACAACATCACGCCGATCACCGGCGGTAAGCTCTGCGAAATCGCCCGTTCCGACGCCGCCGACATCGAGCGTGCCCTGGATGCGGCGCATGCCGCCAAGGACAGGTGGAGCCGCACCGCCGCGACCGAGCGCTCCAACATCCTCATGAAGGTCGCCCAACGCATGGAGGACAATCTCGAACTGCTCGCCAGGGCCGAGACTTGGGACAACGGCAAGCCGCTACGGGAGACCATGGCTGCCGACATTCCGCTCGCCATCGACCATTTCCGCTACTTCGCCTCCTGCGTGCGCGCACAGGAGGGCACGATCGGCGAGGTCGATCACGAGACGATCGCCTATCATTTCCACGAGCCGCTCGGCGTGGTCGGCCAGATCATCCCCTGGAACTTCCCGATCCTGATGGCCGCCTGGAAGCTGGCGCCCGCGCTTGCCGCCGGCAATTGCGTGGTGCTGAAGCCCGCCGAGCAGACGCCGTCCTCGATCCTCGTCTGGGCCGAACTCGTCGGCGACCTCCTGCCGCCCGGCGTGCTCAACATCGTCAACGGCTTCGGGCTCGAAGCCGGCAAGCCGCTCGCCTCGAACCCGCGCATCGCCAAGATCGCCTTCACCGGCGAGACGACGACCGGCCGCCTCATCATGCAATATGCCAGCCAGAACCTCATTCCGGTGACGCTGGAACTGGGCGGCAAGTCACCGAACATCTTCTTCGCCGACGTCATGAACGAGGACGACGACTACCTCGACAAGGCGCTGGAAGGCTTTGCGATGTTCGCGCTGAACCAGGGCGAGGTCTGCACCTGCCCGAGCCGCGCGCTGGTGCATGAGAAAATCTACGAACGCTTCATGGAAAAGGCGATCAAGCGCGTCGAGAAGATCGTGCAGGGCAATCCGCTCGACACGGCGACGATGATCGGCGCGCAGGCCTCGTCCGAGCAACTGGAGAAGATCCTCTCCTATATCGACATCGGAAAGCAGGAAGGCGCCGAAGTGCTGACCGGCGGCGGCCGCAACAATCTCGGCGGCGAGCTTGCGGAGGGCTACTACGTCAAGCCGACCGTCTTCCGAGGCCACAACAAGATGCGCATCTTCCAGGAGGAAATCTTCGGGCCGGTCGTCTCGGTCACCACCTTCAAGGACGATGCCGATGCGCTTGCCATCGCCAACGACACGCTCTATGGCCTCGGGGCGGGCGTCTGGAGCCGCGACGCCAACCGCTGCTACCATTTCGGCCGGGACATCCAGGCCGGCCGCGTGTGGACCAACTGCTACCATGCCTATCCGGCACATGCTGCTTTCGGCGGCTACAAGCAGTCGGGCATCGGTCGCGAAAACCATAAGATGATGCTCGACCACTACCAGCAGACCAAGAACATGCTGGTCAGCTACTCTCCCAAGGCGCTCGGTTTCTTCTGAGCGCCCTCCCGCCTTCTCCGCCTCGCTGATGGAGGAGGTTTCCCGGGCGCGGTGCGGCACGCTCCCTTCCCTCGCTTGCGGGGAGGGATTTTGCTCAAGGAGGACCATCATGTCCGAAGTCGTGACCGAGCCGCGCGTGGTAGCGACCGAAGCGGCTCTAGACCTTATTCGAGAAATCCAGGTTGATCATCCGGAAATCCTGTTTCACCAGTCGGGGGCTGTTGCGACGGTTCCGCGCCCATGTGCTACCCGGCCGACGACTATATCGTCGGCGACCGGGATGTGAAGCTTGGCGAGATCGGCGGCGTGCCGGTTTATATCAGTGAAAGCCAGTTCAATGTCTGGCGGCACACGCAATTGATCATCGACGTCGTGCCGGGCCGGAGCGGCATGTTCTCGCTCGACAACGGACGGGAAAAACGCTCCCTCACCCGCTCGCGCCTCTTCGGCGGCGGCGAAGCCTGCCCGCTGCCGGGGTGCTGACCGGCAGGTGTACCGGTGGTATCAAGCGACCTTCCGGATTGTGATAGCCGTTGCGATATCCACTTACAAGAAGTCGAACGCCCGCTCGACATGTCAGGAGGGCAACAAGGACAATAAATATCACCAAAGAAACGTGGTCGCTCCGTTCTGAATTAATTCCAAGCCCGAGACGATGACGAAGGAACCTTCTTCGATACAGATATCGCAATCTTCGCGGCGGTGGCGGAGAGCGACAGCTTCACGCGTGGCGCCTTGCAATTTGCGACCAGCAAGTCGACGTGGGTAAGGCCGTTCAACGAATTGAAGCACAGCTTGGCGTGAAAATCTTCCAGTGCACGACCCATCCCGTCCGTCGTGCCGATCGGCTTATGTGCTGAATAGCCTGTCGGGGGGAGGACAGACCGGCGGTTTTGAGCGGACATGCCGGAAACTTGCCGCTTGCCTGACGATAGAGGAGGCTTCTATGCACCGTTGAGCGGAGCGATACGGAATCCACGAACGGATTGCGCCGGCACCCGCCACCTTCCGCTCGGCTTCGATGAAAAGCGTAGTCATCGTTCCCGAGGTTGCCTGCCAGTCCACCTATCTCACCCGCGCGGAATTTTCGTGGCCTGAACCTTCCCCGATGCGACACGGCGAGACCTGGGATGGCGGCGGCCAATCAGGCAGAAGCATCTCTACCGAGAGACCGTCGAGGCTATCTCGAGGATGAAATAGTCTGCGCGCGGCAGTATTTGCAAATACGACTACGCGGGCAGCATCGAGAACAAACGCTGCCGTCGGACAAGCCTCAAGAGATATGACCATCTCAGTGCTAAGCATCATCGCTCCAAAGATCGCGGCCTTAACTAAAAGGCTGCGATCTCGAAACAATATCCTTTGGTAGTAAAGAAGATGTTCGAATCCTCTGCCACTACATGGCTCCGGTTGCGCGGAACACTCCCACCATGGATGCCCGCAGTGTTTTCGGATGTAAGTCTATCAATGTCCGCCGACCCCTGAAAATGCCGCATGCTCCTTGTCGTGCAGGGCGAAGCGGTCGAGCATATGCGCACTTGCCTCGTTGACGCCTATGACGGCGACATCCACGCCTTGGCGGCGGTATTTAAGGACGATCTTGTCGAGCGCGCCAATCGCGGTGATGTCCCAGAGGTGCGCTTCCGTGACATCGATCGTCACCTTGTGCAGCGTCTCCGTGAAATCGAAGGCCGCGATGAAACTCTCCGCTGAGGCAAAGAAAATCTGGCCGTCGACATGATAGGTGCGCTCGTTGCCTGCGTTATCTAGCGTGGAACAGACGCGGAAGAGCCTTGCCACCTTGCCGGCGAAAAACACGCCAGAAAGGAGAACACCGACGAGAACACCCTTGGCAAGGTCATGCGTGCCGACCACGGTCACGACCGTCGCCAGCATGACAATGGAAGAAGACGGCGGGTTGCGGCGCAGATCGAGGATCGAACGCCAGGAAAAGGTCCCGATCGACACCATGATCATAACGGCAACCAGCGCGGCCATCGGGACGATGCGCACAAGATCGTCCAGAACAAGAATGAGGAACAGCAGGACGCTGCCTGCCACGAAAGTGGAGAGGCGGCCGCGACCGCCAGAGGTGACGTTGATTACCGATTGTCCGATCATGGCGCAACCGCCCATGCCGCCGATCAGGCTCGAGGCGATGTTGCTCGCGCCCTGGCCGATGCATTCCTGGCTTTTCGAACTTGGCGTGTCCGTCATGTCGTCGACGATCTGTGCCGTCAGCAGCGATTCCAGCAGGCCGACTGCGGCAAGCGCGATCGAGTAAGGGAAAATGATCTGGAGCGTCTCGAAAGTCAGCGGCACCTGTGGCAGCGCGAAGATCGGCAGCGACGAGGGCAATTCACCGAGATCGCCGACGGTGCGCAGGTCCAGGCCGCCCCACCACGCAACGGCGGTCAGGACGAGGATGGCGACCAGCGGCGACGGAATCGCCTTGGTAACATAGGGGAAGAGGTAAATGATCGCGAGGCCGGCTGCGATCATGGCGTAAGTCAGCCCCGGCACGCCGATGAGTTCCGAAAGTTGCGCCATGAAGATCAGGATCGCCAGCGCGTTGACAAAGCCGGTGATGACCGAGCGCGAGACGAAGCGCATCACACGGCCGAGCTTCAGGAGGCCGGCGCATAACTGGATAAGGCCCATCAGTAACGTCGCGGCGAAGAGATATTCGAGGCCTTGTTCCTTTACGAGCGTGATCATGAGCACGGCCGTCGCAGCAGTCGCGGCGGAGATCATGCCCGGCCGGCCGCCGACGAAGGCGGACACGCAGGCGATGGCGAAGGAGGCAAAGAGCCCGACCTTCGGGTCGACGCCGGCAATGACGGAGAAGCCGATGGCTTCGGGGATGAGGGCAAGCGCGACGACGATGCCGGAGAGAATGTCGGCGCGAATGTTCGAGAACCACTCGCGCTTGTAGGCTGTCAGATTGAACATGGAAAAGTCCGCAAGAGTAGTGCATCCAGGCCGGGCATGTCCGACATGTAAACTGGTTTGATGCTTTTGCGTTGTCTGGCGGATCGGCGGCCAGAAGAGCCACCCGGAGTTTCACCGGGTCCAGGGTGAATGGCCCCGTTATAGAAAATGTTACGCAGCGGTCAACGGCGATTTCTTCCAAGGTGTATCTCAATGGGTGGAGGAGAGGCGAACTAGGGGCGCCTGTTCTGTCGCGCGCTCTTGGTCACCGCTTCGGGATGAACCGGCAAAGGTTTCCGTGGCGAAATTCGGGAGGAAAAATGGTCTTACTTCAGCGTGATTGGTGAGTTGCTGCTTCAGGCTCCTTTCTTGCCCTTTCTGCTACCTACTCGCCCATGCTGACCTGGACGATGTTCGAGATGGGACCTTCCAGTTGATGAGAAGAGCCTAAGTTGCAGCAAGGAGAAGCCCATGAAACCATAGGAAGGAAAAGCAGACCGTGCCGCGGTCTGGACAGCAAACATGACTTATAGGATTCCGTCATCCGTCCGGACGTCGACTTCGTTTGACTGTTTGCCCGGTGGACTTTAAAGGTGCCTTCGGTTCGATCATGACTGGATTCAGACAGATATAGCCACTAAGTGTGAACGCGGCGTGTGCTGCGTGCGCTGCGGGTTCCCCGAAATCGACGGAGACTTCGATCAACCTTCCAGCGGAGGAGCGCGAACCCATGTCTTCACCGGTTCTCAAAGGCCGCATCCAGTCGACTCTTCGTCAGTTTCTCGATGCCGAGGCCTCAGGCGGCATCGTCTTGATGGCAGTTGCAGTTCTTGCCATTGTCACCGCGAACTCAGCCTTCGCGGAGGAATATTTCCATCTGCTCCACGCCTATATCGGGCCACTTAGCCTGCGGCACTGGATCAACGACGCCTTGATGGCCGTCTTCTTTCTGCTAGTGGGTCTTGAGATCAAACGCGAGATGCTTGACGGTCAACTGTCAACTTGGAGCCGACGTGTTCTTCCGGGCGCGGCGGCGGCGGGTGGTATGGCCGTGCCAGCGCTGTTCTTCCTCTATTTCAACTGGAGCGATCCGGCGGCGGTGCGAGGATGGGCTATTCCGACGGCGACGGACATCGCCTTTGCTCTCGGCGTGATCTCCCTGTTCGGCTCGCGCGTCCCGGCATCGCTGAAAATCTTCCTAACGGCGCTCGCCATTCTCGATGATCTCGGGGCGGTGGTTGTCATTGCTATTTTCTATACCGCAGATGTGAATATCATGGCGCTTTGTGCAGCCGCAGCGATTCTGGCCGCGCTTTATGGTCTCAACCGCATGAGAGTCACTACGCTCTGGCCCTATCTGGCGCTTGGTGTGTTGCTCTGGTTCCTTGTATTCGCTTCGGGTATTCATGCGACGCTCGCGGGCGTGATGTTGGCTTTGACGATCCCTCTGAAGGCGACGCCGGGCATGCCCGAGGCAACGCCTGCGCAATCGCCGTTACATAAGCTCGAACATACGCTTCATAAGCCGGTCGCATTCCTCATCGTGCCGATCTTCGGCTTCGCGAATGCCGGTGTCTCCTTTACCGGCGTGACCATGGACGTGCTGGGCGAACCGATCACGTTGGGCATTGCCGCCGGGTTGCTGTTCGGCAAGCTTATCGGTGTCCTCGGCACGGTCGCCCTTCTGGTCAAGCTCGATCTCGCGGACCTGCCGGCACAGGCGAGTTGGGGCCAGTTAATCGGGGTTGCCCTTCTTTGCGGGATCGGCTTCACGATGAGCCTGTTCATCGGCCTCCTCGCCTTCAGTGATCCAATCGTCCAGGACCATGTAAAGATCGGAATCCTGACGGGATCCGTGGCTGCTGGTGCACTGGGAGCTATTTTCCTCGGTCTGTTCGGCAGGCGAACGAAACGTGTTGATCTTCACGTACAGTAGATCTGTGCCCTATAGCCCAACTGCGGCGGTGCGCTTGAAAAGCGCACCTGCGCGCTGGACAACGTTAAGATTTCTTTCCAATGTACCTTCGTTGGGGAAGGATCACGCGATGGACGTCAGTAAGAACCTTGATGTTGCCACACGTTTCGGCACGGCGATCGGGATCGCGCTAAGCGCGGTTATCTATGGACTGGCGATCGGGCCACTGATCTATCACTACATGCGTTGAGACGATCGAACTGACGTGCCGTGCTGCGGCTTGATGCCGGTCCCAAGCCTGCTGGACAGCGGGAATCCATGGTGAAATGCTCCGTCGTGTGCACCGCACTGAATGCAGTGGCACATGGCGGAGCAGCTTCCCCAAAAGCGTGGTGCCAGGGCCAGGACGTCTGCGCGGTTTCCGAGGAAAACGCCTACGCGGCAGCATTGCATCCACAAGGTTGGCCCAAACAGAACGTTGCCCCACGAGGCCCGGTTCCAAGCCACTTGCGCTGCCGTTTTCAAACCGCCTCGGGCGCTTCCGCAGGGCGGGTAAAGCGGTAGACCTCCTCCAGGCT
Organism: Shinella fusca; assembly: GCF_014203155.1. Classification (GTDB taxonomy): domain Bacteria; phylum Pseudomonadota; class Alphaproteobacteria; order Rhizobiales; family Rhizobiaceae; genus Shinella; species Shinella fusca. Next base: position 48,856 of record NZ_JACHIK010000023.1, on the reverse strand, counting down.
CATCATGTTCGACAGATCGATGGTCATGGTTGCCTGATGCCCAAAGGCGCCACGCATCAGACAGGTTTGCGCGGCAGCTTCCGTGGCCCTCTTCAAGACGGTCTCGGGCTGCAGATCGTTCAGCAGGCCGACGAGGACGTTGGCGATGTAGGTATCACCGGCGCCCAACGTGTCGACGGCGTCGACCGGTCGGGCCGGCATTTCAAAGACGCCGGTTTCGCCGACCAGAAGAGCGCCTTCGATGCCGCGGGTGACGAGGCTCCAACGGGCGCCGGCCGACCGGGCAAGCTGGGCGAGCGAGAGCGCTTCCGCGCGCGAGACGCCGCCCGCGGAGAAGGCAAGAAGGAAACAGTGCGGCGCCACAAGGGCGATGCGTCGGGGATCGTGCACAGTCGCGAGATCGTAGGAGACTTTCGTCACCTCAGCAAAGCGCGGCAGCCATGCATCGACATGGCTCGATCTGCCAGTGTGGACCGCATCGACTTCCTGAAGCCGCGCCAAATCCTTGTTTGTGGGCGCGATGATTGACACGCCGAGATTGGCCCCGACGAACACCCGATCACCGCCCTGCGTCTCGATCACGCAATAGGCGGTCTGTCCCGGTTCCATCCGCAATAGCGAGACGTCGACGCCTTCCTTGATCAGCGCCCGGCGGATAAGGCGGCCCGCCTCGTCTTCGCAGACTGCGCCGGCATAGGCCGCCTCGGCGCCCGCCCGGCGGGCGAAGACCGCATGATTCACGCAGTTCCCACCAGGAAACATCAGGTTCTGGTCGCGGTAGCAATCGACCACGTTGTCACCGAAGGCGAGGATTCTGACGGGGCGGGGCATCTGGCAGGCTCTCCTGAGACGAGGCTGAGAACGTTCTCTCACCTACAAGGCCGCGTCGCGAAAGGCAAATGATTTCGGCGGAAAAGGGCATTCGATTTGCTCGCGGGGCCAATCGAAGGGGCGGTTCCGGTGCCGCAGGTGATCGTTCGCGCATGAATATGCGCGGGAAAAGCGGAAAAGAATGGGCCGCGGCTTCGAGTAGTCAGAGCCGTGCGACGGAACCCCGTTCGATGAGTTCTGCAGGCATCAGCACGGTGCGCGGCGGATAGTCTTCGCCGCGAATGCGCTCCAGCAGCATCCGCGCGGCGGCCTCGCCCATAGCAAGGCGCGGCTGGGCGACGGTGGTGATGCCGGGCCGGTGGAAGCTCATCCAGTCGAGGTCGTCGAAGCAGATGATCGAGAGATCCTGCGGAATGGAACGCTTCAGTTCCACAAGCGCCCGCATGGTGCCTTCGGACATGGTGCCGTCGGTGGTGAAGAGTGCCGTCGGCGCATCGGGCGCCGTTATCAGCTGCGGGACGACCGCCTGCGCGGCGAGGGCCGAATAGCTGCCGGCCCTGAGCGTGAGCCGCGGATCGACGGGCAGGCCCTCGATCCTGTGCGCCCGGATATAGCCAAGAAGGCGCTGCCAGCTCGGATAGAGTGTTTCGCTTTCGATCGGATCGCCGGCAACGGCGCGCGCCAGGAACGCATCCAACCCGCCGCGCTCCTCGTCGACGAGTTCCGCCACGATGCCGATCCGGCGGTGCCCTGCCGCGATAAGATGGCGCACGGCCTGTTCGGCGGCGGCGATGTTGTCGGTCGCCACACGGTCCACCATCAGGCCGGCGACCGCGCGGTCGATCAGCACGAGCGGCACGCCCATCGCCCTGAGGCTGTGCAAGTGCCGCGCCCTGCGCGTGTCGCTGGGCGTGACGATCAGTCCGTCCACCTGCTTTTGCGCCAGAAGCTCGACCGAATGGACCTCCTTCGGCTGCGCTTCGTCGCTATTGGTGATCAGAAGGCCGAAGCCGTTGGCCTCGGCGACATTGGAAACGCCGCGCAGGACCGAGGCATAGAAGGGATTCTGGATATCGCCGGCCACGACGCCGAGCGTGCGCGTTTTGCCGGTGATGAGACTGCGGGCAAGCGCGTTAGGCCGATAGCCGAGATTCTGGGCGGCCTTGAGGACCTGCTCCTTCTTCTCCTCACTGGTATAGCCGTAGCCGCCGAGCACGCGCCCCGCCGTCGCCGTGGAAACGCCTGCTGCGCGTGCAACATCTGCGATCGTCGCCTTGCTTTTTGGAGCCATCAGCATTTCCCTCTCACATTCCGGGCCTGCCGAATGAGAATTTCATCATGCGGATCTCGCAAAAAATCGACAGTCTTTTTACAGGCATTACCAGATCGATGGCCGTTTTCAACGCCCTTTCCGAATCATTCCGCGCAAAACGGCGCTTGACGAGCGGGCGATGACTGTGTCTCATATGTGAGAACGTTCTCGCCATCATTAGCAAGGGAACCAGAGAACGAATCGCGGTCCCGCCGGGTCCGCACGACAAGGAGGATGTCATGTTCAAGTCTATTCTGGCCGGTTGTGTTCTAAGCGCGGTGCTGGCGATGCCGGCGCTTGCCGATGTCATCCCGGCCCTGCACGATGCCTTGCCGCAGGAATACAAGGACAACGGCATCAAGGCCGCGGTCTTCAACGACTGGGCGCCCGACGAATTCCTTGATTCCGACGGTCAGCTCAAGGGCTGGAGCGTGGATATCGCGAAAGAGATGGAGGATCGCCTGGGCGTGCCCTTCACCTTCGAGGGGACGAGCTTCGACGCCATCATTCCGGGTCTTCAGTCCAAGCGCTTCGACGCGGGCTTCTCGTCCTTCGGCACGACCGCGGAGCGCCTGAAGACGCTCGATTTCGTCTCCCAGCGCAAGATCGGGACCTCGTTTGCCTACCCCGCGGACAGCAAGCTCGACATCAAGGCCGCGACGGACACCTGCGGCCTGACGGTCGCGGTCTTGAACGGCTCGTGGGATCTCGGGCTCGTCGAAAGGCTGAATGCCAACGAATGCAAGGACCACCCGTTGACCGTGCAGACGCACGGCACGCAGGCCCAGGCCGAACTCGCCGTCCGCTCGAAGCGCGCCGAGGCGACCGTCGCCGGCTCCGTCAAGCTCGCCTACATGGCTAAGCAGACCGGAGACCTGAAGGTGTCCGAACTGGTCCTCTCGCCGGTGAATAGCTGCATTGGCGTGCGCAAGGGCGATCCGCTCGGTAAGGTCATGACGGATGCGATTCAGTCGATGATCGACGACGGCACCTATGAGAAGATCATGGCCAAGTGGGGTCTGGACGATTCCGGGATGCTGAGCAAGGCGCTCCTGATCACGGAAGAAAATCCGGCGGACCTCTAGAACCGTTCCCCGGCCCGGGATGACCCGGGCCGGGGCGGAGGCTTGCGACCGGCACAGGAAACGATGATGTCTGAAGAACCGCCCCACCGCCCCTCGATCCACGACGTCAAGCCCATCGCGGTGCCAAAGATCGGCCACTGGGTGGGCGGAGCGGTTATCACCGTCCTGGCGGTCGTCTTTGTGCAGGTGCTCGTCACCAACAAAAACATGCAGTGGGGCGTGGTTGCCGAATACATGCTGAGCCCCGCCATCCTGTCGGGCCTCGGCATGACGTTGCTCCTGACGTTCCTCGCCATGGTGCTCGGCCTTGCGATCGGCGTCCTGCTCGCCATCATGCGCCTGTCGGCGAGCCGCGTCTTCCAGGCCGTAAGCTGGGGCTGGATTTGGTTCTTCCGCGGCGTGCCGCCGCTTGTCCAGATGATCTTCTGGTACAACCTGGCGCTCCTTCTGCCCGAGATATCGATCGGCATTCCGTTCGGTGGGCCGAAGCTCATTTCCTGGAACACCAACCAGCTCATCACCCCGTTCAGCGCCGCCATCATGGGGCTCGCCTTCACCGAGAGCGCCTATGCCGCCGAGATGATCCGCGCCGGCATCCAGGCCGTCAGTGCCGGCCAGACGGAAGCGGCCGCGACGCTCGGCATGACGCGCGGCCAGACGCTGCGCCGCATCGTTCTGCCGCAGGCGCTGCGCATCGTCATCCCGCCCATCGGCAACGACACGATCTCGATGCTGAAGTTCACCTCGCTCGTTTCCGTGCTGGCGCTGCCCGATCTGCTCTATTCCGCCCAGATGGTCTATGCCCGCACCTACCAGACCGTGCCGCTGCTGATCGTCGCGACCATCTGGTATCTCGTGCTCACCACGGTCCTGACGGTGAGCGAGCACGCCGTCGAGCACCGACTGAAATCCGAACATCGCACCGGCGCGAAGAAGGCGGGCGGGCTCTTCTCCTTCCGGCTCTTCGCGCGCCAGCAGGAGGCCCTTTGATGAACGACCAGACGACTGCCGAGCCGCTGCTGAAGGTGGAGCGCCTACGCAAGAGTTTCGGCGCGCATGAGGTGCTGAGCGGTATCGATGTCGCGGTGATGCGCGGCGACGTGACCTGCATTGTGGGACCCTCCGGCTCGGGCAAGAGTACGCTCCTGCGCTGCCTCAACTATCTCGAAAAGCCGACCGGCGGTGCGATCTTCCTGCGCGGCGAGCCTGTCGGCGTGCGCTGGAAGGGCGACAAGCTCTACGAGATGAGCTTCAATGAGCTTGCCCGGCAGCGCCAGCGCATGGGCATGGTTTTCCAAGGTTTCCACCTCTTCCCGCACAAGACCGTGCTTGAGAACGTCATCGAGGCGCCGGTGCAGGTCAAGCGCGTGCCGCGCGGCACGGCGATCGAGGAGGCGATGGTGCTTCTGGAACGCGTCGGCATGGAGGAGCGCGCGGGCTACTATCCGGCGCAGCTTTCCGGCGGCCAGCAGCAGCGGGCGGCCATCGCCCGTTCGCTGGCGATGAAGCCGGATGTCATGCTGTTCGACGAGCCGACCTCGGCGCTTGATCCGGAACTCGTCGGCGAAGTGCTGGCCGTGATGCGCCAGCTTGCCGACGACGGCATGACCATGGTCGTCGTCACGCATGAAATGGGCTTTGCACGCGACGTCGCCGACCACCTGATCTTCATGGATGGTGGTGTGATCGTCGAAGAGGGCCGGCCGGTCGATGTGCTGACGCGTCCGCAGCAAGATCGCACACGGGCCTTCCTGGCGCGGGTGCTCGCCGACGCGTGAGGCGTCAGCCGAGCGTCTGCGAAAGCGCAGCGGCGGTGAAGAGGTCGAGATGCGCGCCGCCGTTGTTCTTGAACACGGTGATCTGATCGGCGCCGGTGCGGCCTTCGCTCCGGCCCTGGACAAGCTCGAAGAGATCGGCCTTCACGGCCTCCCAGGTGATCGCGCCCGATGCGACGGCCTGCGAGAGGTCGCCGCCGCCTTCCATGTTGTTGCGGCTGTCGACGAAGATCGTGCCGCGCGAAAGCGCCGCGTCGTCCGCTTCCCGCAGCGTCGGCAGATAGGCGCCGACGAGGTCGAGATGCGTGGCCGGCCGCAGGAGCGCGCCCTTGACCAGCGCCGTGTCCGACATGGTCACGCAGGACACGATGTCGGCGCGCGCGACCGCGCCGTCGAGATCTGTGCCGGCCGAGGCGTCGATGCCCTTCTCGCGCAACTGCGCCGCGACCGCCTCCGCCCGGGCCGCAGTGCGGTTCCAGATCGTAACCCGACGGAGCGAGGGCCTGGCCGCAAGATGCGCCTCGGCGAAATGCGGCGCGAGCGCACCGGCTCCGACGATCAGCAAATCCTCGACATCCTCCCTGGCCAGGATTGATGCGCCGAGCGCTGAATCGGCGGCGGTCTTGCGCGCGGTCATGGCCGCGCCGTCCGCGGCAAGCAGCGGTGCGCCGGTCGCCCCGTCGAAGAGCGCCACCAGTCCCTGGACGGCGGGTTGCGGCGGCTCGAGGGATGCGTTCTGCGGAAAGACGCCCACCATCTTCACGACGACCGGCCCGCCAGGCGCCCAGCCGGGCAGGGTGACGAACTGGGCCTTGCCGCCTGCCGGATCGGATTGCACGAGGACGTCCGAAGCCGGCATGGGCCCGAGATGGGCTTTGCGCAACGCCTCGATGAGGAAGGGCCAGTCAAGCGCCGCGTGGACGGCGGCGGCGTCGAAAACGTGCATGTCGAACCTTTCAGGTCTTGATCGTGTACGTGACCAGATGGCTTGGGGTGACGAGTTGCGACAGGGCGAGCGGGCGCCCCTCGCGGTCGGTGACGATCTTCTCTATCCGGTAGACCGGCTGAGCGGCCGTCACCGCGAGAATGCCGCGCTCGCCGGCGGAGGCGAGACCGACATCGATCTGCCGCTCCGCATGCGCCGGTACGATGCCGGCCTTGTCGCGGAGCGCCGTGAAGAAGGAACCGCCCGCCGCAACCGGCTCGACGATTTCGGGGAAACGCGCCGCGTCGAACCAGAGCGTCTCCAGCGTCATCGGCCTGCCGCCGTCCTCCAGCAGACGGTCGAAACGGATCAGGGCTGCGGCGCGCAGGCGCTCGCGGATGGCCGGCGCGTCGGGATTGTCGTCTCGGGCAAGGATGCGGTGGCCGGCCTTTCGCCCGAGACCGTCCATGGTCTCCGAAAAGCCGGAGAGCGAAACGAGCGTCTGCCGCACCTTGTCGGGCATCACCACGGTGCCGCGGCCCTGCTGGCGCTGCAGGCGGCCGTCGGCGCAAAGATCGCCGATGGCGCGCCGCAGCGTGATCCGGCTGACGCCGTAGAACGCCATCAGTTCGGGTTCGGCCGGCAGGAAGCTGCCTTCGGCGAACTGGCCGGCCTCGATGCCCGCCAGGATCGAACGCCGGACCTGTTCATAGAGCGGTAAAAGCTGTGCTTGGTCGTCCATCCGCCCTTCCAGGCCCGGTCAGTAGGCGATCTTCTTCATGTAGCGCCGCGCCTGAAGCATCTCGTGCTTGCGCAGGTCGGCGATCTTATAGGCGAAACGCCAGAGCGTGTCGAAGAAGATCAGCGGCACGACATTGCCCCGCAAGCGCGGATCGATGCCGGTGAGGTCGAGCTTCTTGGCGTCGAGGACCAGGATGTTCTCCGCCGAGCCGAAGCGGTGGAGGAATTCGTCGGCGCGCTCTTCCAGCGGCCGCGTGCTGTCGAGGCCCTTCATGAGGATGAAGGCGCGATCCTTGTCCAACACCTCGAAGGGGCCGTGGAAGAACTCGTTCGCGTGGATCGCCTGGCTATTGATCCACTGCATCTCCATGAGCACGCAGATGGCGAAGGAATAGGCCGCGCCGTAGCTCGCGCCGCTGGCGACCGTGTAGATCACGTCTTCCCCGGCGAAGCGCGGGGCGTAGTCCTCGAACATCGGCGCGAAGGCCGCCTGGGCGCGGTCGATGGCCGGCTGGAGTGCTTGGAGGCTTTCGATCAGCGTTTCCGTCAGGTCCTCGCCGCCGGTGAGCGCAACGAGGCCCATGACGATCTGGTAGATCCGCGAATAGTTGCTGTCCTTGGCGTCGATCGGCACGCCGGTCGTATAGGGCGCCTCGAAGCCGACGACATGGTCGACCGCCTTGGCGAGCGGGGAGGCGGGCTCGACCGTGAGGCCGATGGTCGCCGCGCCCTTCGCGCGGGCGAATTCGGCGGCGGCGGTGGTTTCCCTTGTGGTGCCCGTCATGGAGCAGAGGATGACCAGCGAGTTGCCGTCGAGCGCGCGCGGGGCGCGCGCCACGAACTCGGCGGCGTTGTAGACGTCCGACGGCAGCGCAGAATGCTGGTCGAGCAGGAACTTGGCCGGATGCATGATCGACAGCGAGCCGCCGCAGGCGACGAAGAAGACGTGCTTCACCGATTTCGCGTCGAGAGCGGAGAGCGCCGCGGCGACGCCGGCGTCGAAGGCGGAGGGCAGGGGCATGGTCGTACCTTTCTATATGACGTCATAATACGTATTATAATCCCGGTCGTCGCGTCAAGTGGGGTTGACACCGGCGACGAAATTTTGCGAACGTTCTCACATCAGGCATCGAAATCTACTGCCGAAGGCGGATCTGAACGTGACCCAGACTTACGACACCGTGGTCGTCGGCGGCGGCATCATCGCCGCGGCGGCCGGGCAGCATCTGGCGGCGGCGGGCTATCGCACGCTGCTCGTCGAACGCGACGATTACGGTGCGGGCACGACCAGCAAGACATCGCGGCTGCAGCATTGCGGGCTCGGCTATCTTTCGGCCGCCAGCGGATCAATCGCCGCCTTTCTCGCCCGGCCGAGAAGCGCGATCGAATGCTTCAGCCTCATGCGCCGCGCCATGCAGGGCCGGGCGGAGTTCGTCCGCACCGCGCCCGAGCGGGTGAGGCCCGTCACGTTCATCATCCCCCTGACGCAGGCGAACGGTGTTCCTCGCTGGAAGGCGCGGCTGGCCTTTTGGCTAATGGCGGCGAGCGACGGCGGCCGCGTGCCGCTCGACCTGCGCATCCTGTCCGCGTCGGAGGCACGGACGCATCAGGCGTTGAAAGGCATGGCGGGGCTCGAAGGCATCCGCGGCGCGATGACCTTCACGGAATACCAGTATCATTGGCCCGAGCGCATCGTCGTCGATACCGTGATGAAGGCGCGCGCGATCGGCATGGAGGCGCTGAACCACACGGCGGTGACGGCGCTCGCGCGCGAGGGCGACCTGTGGCGCGTGACGCTGACGGCGGCCGAGGGATCGCGCGACGTGCTGGCGCGCGCGGTGGTCAATTGCGCGGGCGTCTGGGTCGATGAGATCACCGCGCTCGCGGGCGCGCCGCATATTCGCAAGAACACCGGCGAGAAGGGCACGAACATCGTCCTGCGTCTGCCGGAGAGCCTGCGCGGCATCGGCTTCGAGACCGTCACCGCCGCGGGCGCGCCCTTCTACCTGATCCCCTGGGGCGAACTGCACTATGTCGGCCCGTGGGATTCCGCCTCGGACGGGAGGCCCGAAGGTTTTCGGGCCAGCGAGGCGGAGATCGCCGCGATCCTCGACCAGCTCGGACGGCTGTTTCCCGGTCTCTCTCCACGTCGCGAGGACGTGCTCTATTCCTGGGCCGGCGTGCGGCCGCGCAGCCTTGCAGGCGACGGCGAGGGCTCGGCGCCGGCGGTGCGGGAGCACGACCTCACCGACGAGGGACTGCCGAACGTCTTCACCTTTACGGGTGGCCTGCTGATGACTCACCGCGACGCCGGGCGGCGGCTCACGCGGGCGGTCTCCCGCCGGCTGAAGCCCTCCGGGCCGCCGCGCCCGCTCGATCCCGCCGCGCCATCTCTCGATGGTCTCGACGGCGTCACGGAAGCCTCCGTCAACCATGCGGTGCTGCACGAGCAGGCCCGTACGCTCTCGGACATCCTGCGCCGCCGCCTGTCCGTCGGATGGGAGCCGGATCTCGGTCTTCCTCACGCGGAAACCGCCGCGCGCCTGGCCGCCCGGCACCTCGGCTGGACGGAGGAGGAGAGGGCGGCCGAGGTCGCAGCCTTCGTCGCCGAAACCGCCCGCGAATTCGGTCTTCGCTCATAAGCGGAATAGGACGGCGAGGGGGATATCAACGTGCAATGCGAAGTGAGAACGTTATCATACAAGGCAGTGGAATTATCCTGAAATGGCCGCGGGGCGGCGACGAGCGGAGGAAATGCAATGGCACTCGACGAGCGCAATATCAGCGTGATGAACTTCCACTATGTCCGGCACACGATGGACCGCTTTCTGGCCGATGTGTGCGATGCCGGCGTCTCCCGCATCGAGCTCTGGGCCGCCGCTCCGCATTTCTATATCGGTGACAAGACGCTGGCCGAGGCGCGGGCGCTCGGACGGAAGGTGCGCGGCATGGGCCTCGACATCGTCGCCTTCACGCCGGAACAGTGCATCTACCCCGTCAACATCTCGGCGAAGGAGCGGGAATTGCGCGATCGATCGGTGCGCTATTTCCTGGAATCGATGGAATTCGCCGTCGAATGCGGCGCGCCGGCCCTGCTGGTGACGGCCGGCGGCGGCTACCGCGACGAGCCGGCCGCCGAAGCGCTGGAGCGTTGCGTCGATTCCATGGGCATCCTGTGCGACCGCGCGGCAAGGCTCGGCGTCGATCTCTGGATGGAGTCGCTGCCCGATTCCTTCGCCAACATCGTCCGCTCGGCCAAGGAGATCCGCGCCCTCATGGACACGCTCGCAAGCCCGGCGCTCCACGCCGTCTATGACGTAGCGGGCGCCGTAATGACGAAAGAACAGCCGGAAGACTATTTTACCCATCTCGCCGGCCGCATCGCCCATGTGCATTTCACTGACTCGGATGCCGACGGTAGCCATCTTGCCTGGGGCGAGGGCATCATCGATCTCGACGGGCTGGTCGCCTATCTGCGGAGCCAGAACTACGAGGGGGCGCTGACGATCGAGCTGACCAACTGGAAATACAATGTCGATCCCACCCCGCCCTTGAAGCGATGCGTCGAGGCGATGCGCAAGGCCCTCGGGCCGGCATAGGAGGGGAAGATGGACGACAGGACGCCATCCGGGAAACAGGTGCCGCCCGTGCGGGAAAAGGGTGACCCGCTATTGCGGCCGCTGCAGGTTGGCCGGCTTACGCTCCGCAACCGGATCATGAGCACCAGCCACGAGACCGCCCTCGACGAGGGCGGCCATCCGCTCGAGGCCTATCAGCGCTATCACGAGGAGAAGGCGAAGGGCGGCCTCGCGCTGACGATGTTCGGCGGCTCGGCCCGCATCTCCGCCGATACGAGTTGGGGCGGCACGCAGCTCGACGTATCGAGCGATGCGGTTGTTCCGGCGTTCCGGGCCTTCTCCGATCGCATCCACCGCCATGGTGCGGCGGTGATGTGCCAGATATCCCATGTCGGCCGCCGGGCGAATGCCACGGTCGGCGCCTGGTTGCCGGCGCTCGGCCCCTCCCATTCCCGCGAGGACTACAACCGCGCCTTCGCCCATGAGATGGATCGCCATGACATCGCGCGCATCGTGCGTGAATTCGGTGCGGCGGCCCGGAGGGCGAAGGAGGGTGGGCTCGACGGCATCGAGACCATGACGGGCGGTCATCTGATCGGGCAGTTCCTGTCGCCGCTCGTCAACCGGCGCACCGACGCCTTCGGCGGCTCGCTGGAAAACCGGATGCGGTTCCTGCGCATGGTCTACGAGGAGATCCGCACGGCCGTCGGGACGGAATACCCGCTCGGCATCCGCTACACGATCGACGAGGACCACGCGGACGGCCTGGGTTTCGCCGAGGCAGTCGCGATTGCCAACGTGCTGGAGCGTGAGGGCCTCGTCGATTTCTTCAACTGCATCTTCGGCCGCTTCGATACCCGCCTCAACCTCCTCGTTTACAACATCCCCGACATGACGGCCGCCTCCGCACCCTGGCTGCGCAGGGTCGGCGCGTTCAAGGCGGAAACGGGCCTGCCGGTGTTCCACGCGGCCAAGATCGCGGATGTCGCCACGGCGCGCTATGCCGTTGGCGCGGGGATCGTCGACATGGTCGGCATGACGCGGGCGCACATGGCCGATCCGCAGATCGTCAACAAGCTGCGCGCGGGCCGCGAAGCGGAGATCCGCCCCTGCGTCGGCGCCTCGCACTGTCTCTACCGCCCGGTGCACTGTATCCACAATCCGGCGACGGGACGCGAGACCTGGCTGCCGCAGGTGATCGAGCGCTCGGCGCACGCGGAACGCAGGGCGGTCGTCGTGGGCGGCGGGCCGGCAGGGCTGGAGGCTGCGCGGGTGCTGGCCGAACGGGGGCATCGTGTCGTGCTGCTGGAAGCAGCCGACCGGCTGGGCGGCCAACTCGTCCTTGCCGCCAAGGCCCGTCTCAGGCGCGATCTCGCCGGGATTGTCGACTGGCGTATCGCCGAACTGGAGCGGCTCGGCGTGGACGTCCGGCTCAACACCTTTGCCGAGGCGGCGGACGTTCTGGCCGAGGTGCCCGATCTCGTCCTCCTCGCCACTGGCGGCATTCCGGATTTCGGCCCCGTCGCGGGAAGCGAGCTGTGTCTCAGCGTCTTTGACGCGCTCGCCAACCCGGTGCAGGTCAACGGCGACGTGTTGGTCTACGACGCGACCGGCCGTCATCCTGCGCCCTCCGTAGCTGCCGAGATCGCCGCGGCCGGCAAGGCCGTGACCTTCGTCGCCCGCGATCCCTCCGTCGCGCCGGAAATGGAGCATCACTCCGGCATCACCTATCGCAAGGCGTTCGCGGAACACGATGTAAAGGTTCTGCTGGAATACGAGCTGGTTTCGGTCGCCATGCGCAACGGGCGGCGCGAAGCGGTGCTGCGCCACCTGCTGACCGGGCGGGAACGGCGCTCGATCCACGCGCAGGTCATCGTCGAGCACGGGACGATCCCGATGAACGAGCTCTTCGATGGCCTGCGGCCTCTCTCGTCGAACGACGGGGTCACGGACATCGTGACGCTTGTCGATCCCGCGCCCCTGCGCGCGCGGCCGGCGGCCGGTTTCGAGTTGCACCGGATCGGCGATGCGGTCAGCAGCCGCTCCGTCCACGCCGCCATGCTGGATGCGCTGCGGCTGGGCGTGCAGTTCTGAGGAGCATTCGTGCTCGGTCCTGAGCTTTATCGCAGGGCCGGCGCACGCATCCCGCTCGCGGAGAAATAAGCGGCCAGCGCCGCGATGTCCTCCTCTTCGAGATTGGCGGCCGCCCGCGTCATCAGTTCCCTGAACGGGCCCCCGCCGCGTGCCTTCCTGACGAAGAGCCGCATTTGATTGGCGAGATAGGCTTCAGCTTGACCGGAAAGGCGCGGGTAAGCCGGATTTGCGTCCCTCCTGTCGTGACAGGAGAGGCAGGCCGGGATGCGCCGCTCGGCGTCTCCCTTCAGGGCGAGCGCCTCGCCGCGCCGTATCAAGCTGTCCCGCGCCGCCGGTTGCAGGACGGTCGGCGGCAGGCTCGCGAAATGCCGTGCGAGGATATTGCGCTCCGCCTCGCTCAATCCTTCAATCGCCACGGCCATGATGCCGCTCGGTCGGGTTCCTTTCGCGTAGGCCGCGAGCGCCTGCTCGAGATAGGTCGATGACTGTCCCGCCAGATTTGGGATGAGGCTTCCGGCGCGAAGACGATCCGGCCTATGGCAGCCGTTGCAGGTCTCAAGCACTCGGTCTGTTTCCGCCGATTGCGTGGCCGCGTAACCCGCCAGCGCACGATAGCTCCCGGCATCCAGGTCGGGGTATCGGCGCAGGAACGCGACCATGGCCCAGACCTCGTCCTCGCGGTTTGCGACCGGCCAGGCAGGCATGCCGGTAAAGCGCACGCCATGCTGCACGATCTGGAAGAGTTCGGTATCTGCCCAGGACGCCACCTTGTCCTTCAGATCGGGTGGTGGAGGCAGCATCCTGCCGACACTCTCCGGTCGTTCCAGGGCGGGCGAGCCATGGCAAGGCACGCAGCCGGCCTCGAAATGGCCGGCGGCCATCGCCAGCATATCCTGTGTGAACTCCGGCACCTTCCTGCCAAGCGCGGCGGTGCGTACCGAGGAGCGCATGACCCAGTGCAGAAACCAGTCCGTCACTTTCCAGTGGCCCGTGCTCGCGCCGATGCCGATGACGCCGGACCAGGCGATCAGGAAGGCCGCCAGCGCGACGGCGACTACGAGGCCGGCAATATGCTTCCAGCCGATCGGCATCGCGCTTCGTCCTCCCTAAGCAAGCCGGCCAACAGAACGATGCCCCCAAGAAGATAGGCTAGCGCGCCGACCATCAGCATCACCACGCCGCCGATCTGCTGATCCGCGGCCGCGGGAAGGAGAATGCCAAAACAGGTAACATCGCCTACGCGATAGAGCGGACGCGGGGCGAGGGCGAGCAGCACGCCGAGAAGCGTCACGTGCATGGATGTGAACAGAAGGCCGATCGTGCCGGCCAGGCGCCCATCGCCCGGCCGGAAGCAGGCATGCCAGAGAATGACGCCTGCGACCAGGAAGCTCGCCTGTTCGAGGAGGGAAACGGCAAGGCTGGCATCGGCGATCTTTCTAAATGCGGGGAAATGCCAGAACCAGACGATAACGAGCTCGACGAGCGAGGCGAGCATCGGGCTTATCCGGGCCGCGCCCGCAGGCAGATCGAACCGCGTGCCGCGCACGCCATAAGCGAGTAGCGGAGCGACGACCGCGACGATCCCCATATGGACGATCATATGGAGGCCGAACGAGCCACCGCCGAAACCGCCAAGTAGCGTCGCGCCGAGCACCGCGAGAAGGATGAAACCGAGGATGCGTGCGATCCTCTTCATGGCTGGCACGTCCCGATGAACACGAGCGGCACGGAGACGAAGAGCACCGCTACGAAGCTGAGGCCGGAGAGGAGCAGCGTTGCAAATCCCTGGAAGAGCATGCGGTCTTTCCGGGTCGGCTCGTCGTGCGGCGGATCGCCGGACCCGAAGCCCCACTGCCGCCAGGCGAGAAAGGCGGAGAGCGCGATGCCGGCAAGGGCGGCCACGGTGACCGTCCCCAGCGCAAGGCGCATCGCCTCGAAGGAGAAGGGGGCTGCGCCCGCCTTCGCGCAGTAGATGGCGGCGGTGATGTAGCAGACGAGGAAATGCAATGCCCAGATGGTCGGTGCCGTGAAGAGGGTCCAGAGGCTCTCGATCTCCTTGGGAATCAGGCGCACGGATCACCTCAACACCGGAAAGAGGCCGAGGACGCTGAAGGACGTGACCGCCGTGACGACTAGGAAATGCCAGTAGAGTACGACATTGCGGAGGTCGATGTCATGGCGGGCGTCCATCCGTCCGGCAAGGCTACCCGCCAGGCAATAGAGCTGCATGACGATGCCGACGCCGCCATGCACCACCGTCCAGAGCGCAACGACCCAGACGATAGCCGGATAGACGTGCGCTGTCGGTTCCATGCCGGTGAGATAGGGGCCGGCAAGGCCAGAGCAACCCGCCGCAAGCGTCAGGAACAGGGAAACGAGGAGCGAAAGACGCGTGAGGCCCGGCCGGTCTTTGCCGTTGACCCAGCGCGCCAGCAGCATGGCCAGCCAGGCCAGCGTGAAGAGGCCGGCGGCAACGAGCGGCCAGAGCATGCCGGGCCCGGCATGGCCGGCCGTGAAATCGTCGTGGATGGTCCAGTAGAAGAAGTAGCCGAACATCAGGCTGGCATAGGCGGTGCCGTCGCCGGCCATGGTGATGAACATGGCCCACCAGCCGACCGATTGCGGGCCGGACATGTAAAGCGGCAAGGTCTTTCCCAGCCCGACATCGCGCATCTCTTCCCTGGGAATGGCGGCGGTGCCCGTCCAGAGCCAGGCAACGATGGCGGCAAGGGTGACCACCGCGCAGATCGCCGTCGTGATCCACCAGTGGAAGGTGAGCGCGATGAAGACGCCGCCGAGCGAAAAGGCGGCGACGATGGTGAGGACGGAGGTGCCGCCGACGCGCAGGCACTGGACAGGCTCTGCATCGAGCACCGAGGTGACGAGCGTTTCGCGCGCGCCGTCCTTCGCATCGGGCAGATAGTAGCGGCCCGCCTTGATATCGTCGTTGATGCCGGGCTGGTCCCAGATCGGATAGCGGCTCGTGATGATGGGGATGGAGCGAACACCCCACTTTTCCTCCGGCTCGCTGATCCATTCCAGAGTGCCGGCATTCCACGGGTTCTGCTCGCCCTTGGGTTGCCGGAGCTTCGGCCTCAGCACGTCGATCACCACCACGGCGACACCGCTGGCGAAGACGAAGGCGCCGATCGTCGAGATCAGATTGAACCAGTCCCAGCCGACCCCGGCGGGATAGGTGAAGACCCGCCGCGGCATGCCGCGCAGCCCGGCGAGATGCATCGGAAAGAAGGCGACGTTGAAGCCGACGAACATCAGCCAGAAGGCGGCCTTGCCGAGCCGGTCGGAGAGCTTTCGCGCGTTGAGCAGCGGATAGTAATAATAGATGCCGGCGACGACCGGGAAGAGCATGCCGCCGATCAGCACGTAATGGAGGTGGGCGACGATGAAATAGGTATCGTGCGCCTGCCAGTCGAAAGGGACCAGCGCGACCATGACGCCCGTCAGCCCGCCGATGATGAAGATCGCAAGGCCGCCCGCGCCGAACAGCATCGGCACGGAAAAGATCACGCGGCCGGCGAGCATGGTGGCGATGAAGACGAAGATCTGCACGCCGGTCGGGATTGCCACCGCCTCCGACGCGGCGGAGAAGAAGGCGAGCGATATCTGCGGCAGGCCCGTCGTGAACATGTGGTGCACCCACAGGCCGAAACTCAGGAAGCCGGTGCCGACGGCGGCGAGCACGATCCAGGAATAGCCGACGATGGGACGTTGCGCGAAGGTCGGCACGATCATCGCCATGAGCGCAATGGCCGGCAGGAAGATGATATAGACCTCAGGATGGCCGAAGATCCAGAACAGGTGCTGCCAGAGCAGCGGATCGCCACCGCGCGCCGCGTCGAAGAACGGCCAGTCGAACATCCGCTCCATCTCGAAGAGAATGTCGCCGGCAATCAGCGGCGGGAACGCGAAGAGGATCATGCCGGCGACGATGAGGAGATACCAGGCGAAGAGCGGCATCATGTTGACGCGCATGCCGGGTGCGCGGCACTTCATGATGCCGACGATCAGCTCGACGGCCGCAGCGATGGAGGCAACCTCGATGAAGGAAAGCCCGAGAAGCCAGATGTCGGCGCCGATGCCGGAATATTCCTTGTCGGTGGCGAGTGGCGGATACATGAACCAGCCGGTATTGGGTGCCGCGCCGAAGAAAATGGAGCCGCAGACGAAGACGCCTCCGAGGGTGAAGCTCCAGAAGCCGAAGGCGGAAAGGCGAGGGAAGGGCAGTTCCCGCGCGCCGAGCATGGAAGGCAGGAGGAAGATCGCCACCGCCTCGAAGATCGGCACGGCGAAGAGGAACATCATGACGGTGCCGTGCAGGGTGAAGGCCTGGTTGAATGTTTCCGCGGAGAGAAAGTCGTTATCGGGCACGGCAAGCTGCACGCGCACCAGAAGGGCGAGCACGCCGGCAAACAGCCTGAAGAAGAAGGCGGCCCCGCCATACCACAGGCCGATCTCGGTGTTGTTGACGGAGGTCCAGTAGCGCCAGCCGGACGGCGTTCGCCAGACCGCACGAAGCTCGGCTTCCTGAGACTTGCGTTCTTCCGTCGAAGGTTCGGGTCGGGCCGCGTCGGTCATTCGAGCGCCACGAGATATTCGGCGATGTCGGCAATGTCCTCGTCCGGCAGCATGTCGAAGGCCGGCATCTTCGCACCGGGCTTCACGGCAGCGGGATTGCGGATGAAGCGGGTTACGTTTTCGCGCGTATTGGCAAGGGTGCCGGCCCCGACCGTCTGGCGTTGGCCGAAAAATGTGAGGTCCGGTCCCAGGCTCGCGGGCGGCGTCAAGCCTCTTATGCCGTGACAGCCCGCACAGCCGTGATGTGCGAAGAGCCGTTCCCCTTCGCTCCCGCCCGACCTGTTGCCGGCGGTCTGTGCGCGCCGCCAAGCCGAGTAATCGGCGGGCTCCATGACGATCACGGAAAAGGCCATCAGCGCATGGGCGGTGCCGCAGAATTCCGCGCAGGGCGCGCGGAAGACGCCCGTTTTCGTCGGCAGAAGCGACAGCGTATTCGTGCGCCCGGGAATCATATCCATCTTTCCGCCGAGCGCAGGGATCCAGAAGGAGTGGATGACATCGGCAGCCTCGAGCGAGAAGGTGACACGCTCCCCCACGGGAAGGCGCATCTCGTTTGCCGTCTCGAAGGCAGGCATGCCACCGCCCGCCGGATAGCGGATGCGCCACCAGAATTGTTCGCCCGTCACCTCAATCATTTCCGGTTTCGTTGCCTGTCGCGCGAACCAGGGCCGGATCGCCGGCATCAGCCAGACGGCGTAGGCAAGCAGGGCGAGCAGTACGACGACAGGAAAGGCGACGCCGCCGAAGAGGATCAACCGGCCGGCCTCTTGCGCGGTCCATCGGGCGCTCCGCCGCCTTGCGGCGTGAAGAAGCAATCCCATGACCGCAAGCCAGATCAGCGTGCCGCCGACGACCATGAGGAGAAGGAGCCGGTAGATCGCGACCGCCTCTTCACCCGCGGGGGCGAGCGCCGACTGAACGCCGGAACAGCCGCTCAACGGGATCAGCAGGATGGGTAGCGCGCGACGGAAAATTGCTTTCGCTCCGGTGAACCTCCTGAAGCGATATGGCCCGATTTTGCGGATCGGCAAGGGTGGGTCGGAATGGCAATGGCGATCCTGCCGCGAGGCAGCCGTGCCTCAGCCAAGGTTGTCGGTCTGTCCGTCCGCGGAGCTACCGGGGAAATCGCGCCGCAAAGCGCTCGAACAGGTCGGTCGCACCGACCTGTCCGCCTTTCAGCAGGAGGACGGTTTCGTCGAGTGGGCTCCCGGTTGCATGTCCCCGGCAGACGGCGACGCCCGGGCCTGCGCGCTCGATGAATGAAAGACTTCTGAACCCGAGTTGTTTCACGAGCACGCTGGACGTGTCGCCGCCGGCGACCGCGATGCCGGCGACGCTGCACCGGCACAGGATCGACCCGGTCAGCCGGGCCAGCCAATCGGACAGTACGGCCGGAGTCCGGCCATAGTCGAGATTCGGCCTCAGGTGGATCATCACGTTCGCACCGGCTTCGATCCGGCCGGCGCATCGGCTTGCGAGCTCTTCCTGACGGCTGAGGTCCTCCCGCCGGAGCGCGAGACGTTCATAGCTATCGGCGGCCGCTACCTGAACCGCCGTCGCCGACGAGCGGCTGCCGGCTACGGCGAGGATCGGGCCGCGTTCCCACACAGCCGAGGCCGTGTTCGGTTCCGTCAAGGGATCCCCGGGAAAAAGCGCTTCGGCCGCGCTGCTGGCGCCGACAAGGAGTAGTGGTCCTTCTTGATCGTCGATTTCCGCCAGCCGTTTCCCGAGGCGGTCGATATCCGGCTGTTCGATTGCGTCGATCAGGGTTCGGCCCGTTTTCAGGGCGGTGTCCAACGTCTTGCGGCCCGTCAGGGAAAGACCTTCCACGCCTTGTTTGGCCAGGTGAACCCGCAAGTCCGCCTCGTCCATCGGCGTGACCGGGTGACGGCTCATGATGGGGTGCCGGTCGATCCGATACACCTCACCGTCCGGCGCGCGCGCGAAGAGCGTCCCGAAGAGGCAGTAGCGTCCGAGACTCGGCTGACCGCCGACCACGATCGTGCGTGACGGGGCAAGCGTCGCTTCAAGCGTCTTCACGGCAGCGCCGATGCTACCGGTCTGCGGCGCCGAATCGAACGTCGAGCAGATCTTGTAGTGCACGAACCGTGGTGAAAGCGCGCGCAGGGCAGGCGCCATCGCACCCAGCCGCGTGGCAATGTCCTCGGGCGACCGGGCTCTGAGATCGGTCGCTATTCCAACGGCGTCGAGGCCTGCGGTCTCCTCGGCCTTCGGCATGTCCAGGAACAGGCGCGCCTTCGCGCCGCGCTCCGAAAGCGTCGCCAGCGTGTCCGACGCGCCCGTGAAGTCGTCGCCGATGAACACGATCCGCGCCATTCTAGGAACCGAAGAATCGCAGGGCGGCCGCAAGTTCGCTCTGCGAAGATGAGGCGCTTTCAAGGGTTTGGCCGAGGCAGATGGCGTCCCAGGCCTGGCGCAGGCTACGGACGCCGGCAGCCGGGCCGTCGGGATGGGCGAGAATGCCGCCGCCCGCCATGAACATGAAGTCGGCGGAGCCCGCCGCATCGAGCGTCACCGGCAAGGTGCCGGCCCACTGGCCGGACGAAAACGCCGGCATGACGATATCGCCGTCGCCGGAAGCGTCGGCCGCCAGCGGCTGAAGGCAGCGGCGCGCCGCGGCTTTCACCTCTTCCGCCGCGTCGGAGAATTTTCCGCCGATGCCGTGGACGTGCATATGGTCGACGCCGGCAAGCCGGTAGAGCGCCTGATAGGCGTCGAAGCCGATGCCAAGCGCCGGGTGGCGGGCGAGGGCGCCGTAGCCGTTGCGGTGGCCGTGGACGGCCAGCCCTGTCGCGCGGCGCAATGTCTGCATCCCGGATAGGCCGCACCAGTTGAGGCTTGCCATGACGCAGGAACCGCCTTCCTGCTCGACCAGATCGGCATGGCGGCGCATCGCGTCGGTCTCGTCGGTGATGTTGAAGGCAACCATCACATGCTTGCCGGTTCTGTCCCGGTGCGCCCGGATCTTGGCCATCACGGCTGGCACGCGCTCGGCAATCGGGGCATGGTCCGGATTGGCGCAGACCTCGTCGTCCTTGATGAAGTCGATGCCGGCCTCACACAGAAGCTCCGCGACATCGGCGATCTCGTGCGAGCGCATGCCGACATTGGGCTTGATGATCGTGCCGAATAGCGGCCGGTCATGGACATCGGTTGCGCGGCGCGTTCCGGAAACTCCCATGGCCGGCTGCTCGAAGCGGTTGCGATAGGCCTGTGGCAGCGCGACGTCGATGAGCTTCAGGCCGGTCACCTCGCCGAGATCGTAGAGATTTCCGGAAACGGTCGCTGCAAGCGTCGGCAGGCTGGCGCCAATATTCGCCATGGGAAAGGCGACACGCACATGGGCGCGCCGCCAGGGCCCGCCGATGGCCTTGCGCTCGAGATAGGCGCTTGCAAGGCTGGGCACTTGGGCAGGCTCCAGCTCCTTGATGGAAAGGACCTCGGCGGCGGCGCGCTCGCGCAATTCGTCGGTCTCGTTGGCGACGCGCACGAAGGTGCCGCTCGACTGCTCGCCGGCCATGATGTCGGCGATCCTGCGAGGATCGAGCGGCGTCTCTATCAGGTAGGACGCCTCTATGCGTTCGGCGCTCATGCTCAGATCGCCGACAGGTCGGGGAAGGGCCTGACGGCGTCGCTGCCGTCCCAACCTTCCGATGCCGCGCGAATGAGGTCGAACATGCGGCCCTTCGGCCCCATGACCTCCGAGAGCTCGATCACCGTGCCCGGGTGGGCCTCGCGGTCGAAATAGCAGAAGCGCCCGTTCTCCCCGACCTTGCCGCTCATCCTGACCTTGAAGCCTTCGGCTTCCATCGCCGCGAGGTCGGTATCGTATTGCTGCGTCCAGTAGGCGACATGCTGAAGCCCGCGATGGCCCGCCTGCCGAAAGTCGCGATACATCGACGGCGCGTCGTTGCGGCACTGGATCAGCTCGACCTGGACATAACCACTGTTGGCGAGCGCCACCGAATTATGCACGTCGTAGGATTTGCCGTCGTAGCGGTAATCCTCGATCGGCACGCGCGGATTGTAGTACCAGGGACCGACGCCCATCACGTCGTACCAGTGCTTCATTGCCGCTTCGATGTCGTCGACGACGTAGCCGAGCTGGCGGATTGGCCCGAGAAATTTGCTCATGGAAGTGTCCTATTGAGAAATGAGATGCGGTAGCCAGGTGGACACCGCGGGTACGACCGTGACCACAAGCAGCGATAGGATCAGCGGGATGAAGAATGGCAGGACGCCGCGCACCACCGAATGAACCGGCATCCTGGCAATGATCGACACCATGTAGAGGCTCATGCCCACCGGCGGCGTCAGCAGGCCAACCATCAGGTTGAGCACGAAGACAATGCCGAGCTGGAGTGGATCGACGCCTGCCGCATGCAGGGTGGGTGCGACGATCGGCGCGATGATGAGGATGGCGGCAATCGATTCCAGGAACATCCCGACGATCAGCAGCAGCAGGTTGACCATCAGCAGCAGCACGAAAGGGCTGTCGGAAAGGCCGAGCAGCAGGGCGCCGGCCTTGGCGGGCACCTGGTCGAGCGTCAGCACCCAGGCGAACACGGCGGCCGTCGAGACGATGAAGAGGATGCTGGCGGTCGCCTCGACCGTCTCCCTCAAACCGTCCAGGATCGCCTTCAGCGTGAGCGAACGGTAGATGAAGGCGCCGATGAGGAGCGCATAGGCGACGGTCACGCCGGCGACTTCCGTCGGGCCGAAATAGCCGCTGAGCAGGCCGCCGATCAGAATAAGCGGCGCAAGCAGCGCGGGGAAGGAGATCACGGCTTTTGCGGCGACCTCACGCACCGTCGGCTTCACGGTATCGCGGGGCAGGTCGTAAAGGCGCGCCATCACGGCGACCTGAAGCATGAGGAACAGGGTGATCAGGATCGCGGGAACGACGCCGGCGATGAGCAGTTGAACCGCCGAAACGTTGGTGACGCTGGCATAGATGATGATCGGAATGGATGGCGGGAAGATCGGGCCGATCGTCGCCGCGGCGATGGTCAGGCCTGCCGCGAAGTTCTTCTTGTAGCCCTGCCGGACCATCTCGTCGATCTGAATCCTGCCGAGCGCGCCGATGTCGGCCAGCGCCGCTCCGGAAACGCCGGAGAAGATGAGGCTCACGAGGATGGCCACTTGGGCGAAGGAGCCGCGGATGCGCCCGACCAGCATGCGGATCAGGTCGAAGATGTGTTGTGTCACGCCGATCGCGCTCAGCAGACTCGCGGCCAGGATGAACAGCGGCACCGCCAGCAGCGGCGTTGAGTCGAGCGCGTTGACGCCACGCTGTGCGAGCACATGGATCGGCAGTCCGTAGGCGAGGATCGTGATCGCCGACGACAGGCCAAGCGCGACCGCGATCGGCGCGCCCACGATGAGCGCGGCGGCGAAGAGGGCGATGAGGAGCAGGCTCATGACGGCGAAACCCCGGGCTCATCGTGTGACAGGTGGGCGCCGCGCAGCAGGGCTGCTATCCGGGAGACGGTGATGATCGTGAGTAGCGCCAGTGCGATCGCCGCCGGCGTGTAGTAGACCCAGTTCGGAATGCCGAGGGTGGGCGTGGCGAACTTCCAGGCGCGCGACAGGAAGGCGTAGATCGACCACACGGAGATTGCGCCGAAGGCAAGGACCATGATCTCGACAATCAGGGCGCAGGCCCGCCGGCCGGCGGGCGGCAGCATGGTCGGCACCATGTCGACGGCGACATGGCTGCCGCGCAGTGCCAACAGCGGCACGCCGAGGAAGACGAGCGCCACGCCGCAGAAGCGCGAAAGCTCGTCTGCCCAGGGCATGCCGAGGTCGAAGAGGTTCCGGCCCAGGACCTGAGCGACGATGAGTATGCTCATCATGGCAAGCAGGAGGATACCGAGATTGAGGCAAGCCCTGGATATGGTCGCCAATAACCTGCCGCCCGGCATGCCTGCCGTTTCGTTCATCATCTGATTGTCCTTTCGGGCCGGATGAGGATCAGGCGATCGCCTTGATCTTCTCATAGAGCGCGCCGAACTTCTCGCCGAAACGTTCCTCGACGACCTTGCCGACCGAGGCGCGGAAGGCATCGACATCGAGGCCTTCTGCAGGGCCGATCACCTTCATGCCCTTGTCGCGCAGCGCCTGGGTGTCCTTTTCCTCGTTGTCCTCGATCGCCTTGGTGGCGCGGTCGCGGATTTCCAGCGAGGCCTTCCCGACGGCGTCCTTCTGGGTGTCCGACAGGCCCTGCCAGGCGTCTTCGTTCATCACGACGACTTCGGCGTTCGACATGTGGCCCGTCAGCATGAGGTGCGACTGCACTTCGTAGAGCTTGACGTTGAGGATGACGTTGACCGGGTTTTCCTGGCCGTTGACGACGCCGGTCGCAAGGGCGGTCGGCACTTCGGACCAGTCGACCGGGACGGGCGCCGCGCCCATGCCCTCGACGGCGGCCTGGTAGATCGGGAACGGAACGGCGCGGATCTTCATGCCGGCGAGGTCGGCGGGCGTCTTGACCTCCTTGTTGCAGGTCAGGTTCCGGCGGCCGAAATAGTGGGCGTAGATGACGCGGCAGTTCGCCGTCTGGATCAGGCCCTCGTTGAGTTCCTGCATGACCGGAGAATTGATGTCCATCACCTTCATCAGGTGATCGATGTCGCGGTAGAGATAGGGCGTATCCAGCGCGGCGAAGGGTTCGTAGAGAGAGCCGATGCCGCCGGCAGTGTTGTGCGAGAAGGCGATGGTGCCGAGCGAGACGGCCTCGGCCAGTTCCTGGAGCTTGCCGAGCTGCGAGGAGGGAAAGACCTCGACCTTGACGTCGCCGTTCGAATGCTTGCCGACCGCCTCGGCGAACCAGTCCGCCTGGGCGCCGGCGACGCTTGCCGGCTCGTTGTTGTGGCCATAGCGCAGCGAAACTGGTTCCGCGCGCACGATGGCCGGTGCGAACAGGGCCACGCCGGCGCCAAGGCCGAGGCCCATCACGCCGCGGCGTGTAATGTCGAATGACTTGCGGTTCATGAGATCCTCCCTGAGTGAAATTGATGTGATCATCCCGCGACCGCTCCACACGGATGCCGGATAATCTCCTCCTCTTGACAACACGGTAGGAAACAGAAAGCCTCAGGTCAAACAGCAAAAATTGAGGTGATTTGAGGTGAATGTGGTCAGGTCGGGAAATCCATCCCTGAACGATGTCGCCGCCGCCGCGCGCGTTTCGCTGGCAACGGTCGACCGCGTGATGAACCGCCGCAAGGGGGTGAAGGCGCGCACGGTGGAGCGGGTTCTGGCTGCTGCGGTGGATCTTGGCTATCTCAGCGAGGAGGAGCGTGACCTCTTGTCCGCCCCGCGCCCCGCCCATATCGCGTTCCTGCTGCCGATGGGCGGCAATCCCTACCTCAAGCTGCTGGGCGAAAAGGTCCGGGACGTGGCGGAGACCGGCCGCCGCGATGCAAGCCCCGTACGATGCTTCTTCATCGAGAGCTTCAACGCCGCGGCCATAGCGGCGGCGCTACGGCTCCATTCCAAATGGGCCGATGGCATCGCCTTCATGGCGATCGATCATCCGCTGGTGCGCGAGGCGGCCGAAGAGGTCAGCGCAGCGGGAACCCGTCTGGTCACCATTGTCTCCGACATGATCCATCCGGCCCGCGAGGCCTATGTCGGCCTGGACAATCACGCGGCCGGCCGCACGGCGGCCTATCTGCTCGGCCGGTTCTGCGGCTCGCGCGAGGGCAGCGTGGCGCTCGTCGCCGGCAGCCGCACATATCGCACCCATTCGGAACGCGAACTCGGCTTCCTCGGTCTTCTCGAAGAGACCTATCCCCGCTTGCGCGTGGTAGGAATGCGCGAGGGCCACGACGACCGCAACGAGAACTATCGGCACACATTGTCGCTGATCGACCAGAACCCAGATCTTGTCGGCATCTACAATGTCGGCGGTTCGTCGGATGGGATCGCGCGGGCTCTGCGCGAACGCGGCAAGGGCGACAGCGTGGTCTTCATCGGACACGGACTGACCGCCGACACGCGCCGCTTCCTGATCGAGGGCACGATGGACGCCGTCATCAATTCCGATCCGGATCAGGTGATCGCCCGGGCGCTCGAGCAGTTCTCGACGTCCGCGCCGATGAACGCGGCGGGACTTGCATGCCCTCCGTTGAGCATGGAGATCATCTTCCGCGAAAACATACCGTTGCTGGCAAAATAGAGGTAGCGGCAACCTTCGCCCGGCTATCGGTCGTCATCGATCTGTGACCGTCTTTTGCGGAGGTCCGTCAGGCCACGGCGGGCCAGTTTCTCGTTGAATGTGCGCAGCGGAATGCCGAGGCTTGCGGCCGCGCGGACGGCATTGCCTTCGCTAAGATTGTAGGCCTCGGAAATGAGATGCGCCTCATAGGACGCCATCCGTTCCGGCAAGGTGAGTGCATCGGCCCCGAACGCCTCATCGTCTGCCGCCGCGACGGGCTCGTCGAGGCCGAGAGCGAAGCGCTCGGCCTGTGCCTTGAGTTCGCGGACATTTCCCCGCCATTGCTGCTGTTGCAGTTGCGCGATCCGTTCGGCGGGGACCGGGCGGATGGGGCGACCGTAGCGGCACGCCGCAAGGGATGCGAAATGCCCGAACAGGAGACCGATGTCGCCCTGCCGCTGACGGAGCGGCGGAATGCGGATATCCACGGTTGCCAGCCTGTAGAAGAGGTCTTCGCGAAAGCGTCCGGCGGCGATATCGGCCGAAAGGTCGCTCTTGGCTGCCGCCACGATGCGCACGTCGACTTGTCTCGGACGGTTCTCGCCGAGTCGTTCCACGACCCGCTCCTGCAATACACGCAGGATCTTTGCCTGCAAGCCGAGGGGCATCGACTCGATTTCGTCGAGGAACACAGTTCCGCCCGCGGCGTGCTCGAACTTGCCCTCGCGGTCGGCGATGGCGCCGGTGAAGGCCCCTTTCACATGTCCGAAGACCTCGCTCTCGAAAATGGTTTCCGGCAGTGCGCCGCAATTGATCGCGACGAATGGGCCTTTCGCACGCCGGCTGAGCCGGTGTAGTGCCTGGGCGACCAGTTCCTTGCCTGTGCCCGTCTCGCCGATGATCAGGACATCGATATCCACGTCCGCGAGCGTTGCCACACGTTCGCGCAGGGTCCGGATCGCCGGGCTGTCGCCGACGATGGAGTCTGGCTCTTCCCGCGCGCCGACAAGGGTTTGTAGGCGCGCGATCTCCTGCTTCATCCGCCGCTTCTCGACAGCCTTGTCCAGCACGGAGAGAAGCCGGTCGGCGTCATAGGGCTTTTCCAGGAAATCCTCGGCGCCCTGCTTCATTGCCTGCACCGCAAGACCCACATCGCCATGGGCGGTGATGAGGACCACCGGGAGATCACCCCTGCGGCGGGTAAGCGAGTTGAGAAGCGTCATCCCGTCGATGCCGGGCATGCGCACGTCGGTGACCACGACGTCCGGTTCCTCGCGCAGCGCCGCCGTGAAGGCCTCTTCCGGTCGGTGGAACGCGTCGACCGAAAAGCCGCTGACGGCAAGCCAGTCCGCCGCGGCCTTCAGGAGGTCGCGGTCGTCGTCGACGAGCAGGATGCGCCCGCGGCTCATTGTGCCGCCTCTAGGCGGCCGGTGTCGCGCTTGCCGAGCGGCACGCGGATGGTTGCGGAGGTTCCCCCGCCTGGCGCCTCGGCAAAGCGGATCTCGCCGCCGCATTCGCGCACGATCGTCGTGGCGATCGACAGGCCGAGGCCGAGGCCTTCCCCTGTCAGCTTCGTCGTGAAGAAGGGCTCGGCGATGCGGCCGCGATGCTCCGGCGCGATGCCGGACCCGTTGTCGACGATCGCCACGGCGACGCAGGTTTCGTCCTGCGTGCGCCGGATGGTGATGGACGGATCGGGCCGCCCCTCTACCGCATCCAGTGCGTTCAGGAGGAGATTGAGCATCGCCTGCTCCAGCTTCAGTGCGACAGCCCTTACCACGGGCGAGGGGGCTTCGGCATCGATGGCCGGCGTAACGCAGAGCGTTTTAGCACGCGGGGCGGCAAGCTCCACCACGTTACGGATAACCGTATCGATGGAGACGTCCTCCAGTTCCGAAGCATCCTTGCGCGCGAACGTCTTGAGGTGCTTGACGGTGCGCTGCATGCGCTTGACGAGGGATCGCGCGTCGACGATGCGCTCGCCCGTGGCCTCTGCCGCCTGCTTGCCGGCCAGCACGCCGGCCGTTGCAAGCGTCGCGTCGAGCGCGGCAAGCGGCTGGCTCACTTCATGCACGATCGCCGTCGACATGCGCCCGAGGGCTGCCATCTTCGCCGAATGGATGAGGCCCTCCTGCGTGCGGCGCAGTTCCTCTTCGGTTTTCCGGTGCATATCGATTTCCAGGGCGAGGTCTTGCGTGCGCTCGGCCACCATGCGCTCGAGCAACTGGCCCTGCCGCAGCCGCATGCGGATGAACTGGGCGCGCTGGTGGAGGAAGTAGAGGGCGCCGGTTGCCAGAAGACCGGCTATCAGCGCGGCGAGCGCCCAGAAGCCGGCGAGCTTCGCGGTATCGGCTGTGCTCGTCGCCGCCAGCACGCGCCAACCATCCGGCTCGACCGTCGAGAAGCGAGCAAGCAGTCGGTCCTTGCCCTCGCGGAGCATGAGGGTGGGGCCTTCCGCTGCGGCCGAAGGCAAGCTTGCGTCGTCCGGCAGGATCGGCGGGCGCGCCGCAAGATCCGCGCCTTCATAGGTGCGCTCCGCGACAAGCCGTCCGGAGGCCTCCGCCCCGAGCGGGACGAGCGGCCGGTACTTCCAGTCCGGGTTGCCCGACAGGAAGACGATGCCCCATTGGTCGGCGATGGCGGTCTGCACGCCGGCCGCCTCCCAGGTCAGTTCCAGCGGTGACAGGTCCGCCTTGACCACGACCACGAGAGGCGGCTTTCCTGCGCTGTCGATTCTGGAGGCGAGGAAATATCCCGGTTTCCCGGTGGTTACGCCGATCGCATAGTAGCGTCCTTCGCCCTTGAGGATCGCATTGTGGAAATAGGGACGGAAACTGTAGTCATGCCCGACGAAGCTCTCCGGCGTCGCATGGTTGCTTGCCGCAAGCGTGATGCCTTGCGCATCCAGGACGTAGAGATCGGCGGGGCCAGCCTCCCGGACGATGGTTTCCAGATAGCGGTTGGCGGCGGCAAGCGAGGCATCGCTGCGGTCGGGGCCGGCCACCGCGCGGATGCGTGCATCCTCGCCGACCACCTTCGGCAGATACCGAAAGCGCTCGATCTCCGTCTCGATCGCCCGGTTGGTCAAGACGAGGCTGCGCTGGAGCTGGCTTTCGAGCGAGCCGACCGCAACGCCGTTCGCAAGATCGTAGGCGACGAACGGCGCGATGC
The DNA here is from genome assembly GCF_014203155.1 of Shinella fusca. Classification (GTDB taxonomy): domain Bacteria; phylum Pseudomonadota; class Alphaproteobacteria; order Rhizobiales; family Rhizobiaceae; genus Shinella; species Shinella fusca. The sequence goes on along the minus strand of NZ_JACHIK010000023.1, from coordinate 20,566 downwards.
ACGTTGCGATGAGCATGCCGATCGTCATGCGACCGATGGTGCGCGTCATTCTCGGGCCGATCCGTCCTTGTGTCCTCTTGTCCATGACCTTAACGCCAGTTCTGGACGGAAAGAACAGGAGAATGGCAAGGCCGGCCCGATTCACGCGCGGGTTTCACTCTCCGGTTTCCTTTCCGGCCTCTACGGCCGTGCAGGGGCGCAGCACGAGGGATGCCTGGCGCTTCCGGCCGAATTCCCGGCAACCGCCCGCATCGCAAAGCGTCCAGCCGGAAACGGTCGCGCCGGATGCGGCGAGCACGAGTTCCGGCAGCGGCGGGACATGCGGCTCCCACACCCACCAGCCGTCCTGTCGCCGCGCGCCATCGCCCGGTTCCATCCCGGCGCCCGATCCCTTGACACGCGCCTCCTTCAGCACCAGCCCTTCCTTCGTCGCCGTCCAGCTTTCCTGCCAGGCGATCTTTTCCACCGAATGGGTCCAGCTGAGGGTGAAGAGGCCGGCGGCAACGGCGATAGCCTTGCCGCCGGCGATGCAGACCGACATGCTCATGCCGGACGCGGCGTGGTTGCCGGCGGCTCCGCCGCCTTTGCCCTGCGCCAGATGAGGAAGGCGAAGAGCGCGCCGAGGGCAAAGCCGACTTCATCCGTCAGGGGCAGCACCGCGAGCATGCTGAACGAGGCGATGGTGGCGAGCGCCCGTTCGGCGATCGTGAGCCGGACAGCGGCGAAGCCGACCACCGCGGCCCCCCACAGGGCGATGGCAAAGCCCGTCTTGACGACGATATAGGCGACCGCGGCCGGATAGCCGAAGGAGGCGGCGAGTGCCCCGCCGTCCTGGAGCATAAGCGCGGGCGAATAGACCGCCATGAAGGGGATGACGAAGCCGGCCGCCGCGACCTTGATGGCCTCGATGGATATCTTCAGGCCGCTTTCGCGGGCGATCGGCGCGGCGGCGAAGCAGGCGAGCGCCACCGGCGGCGTCAGGTCGGCGAGAATGCCGAAATAGAACACGAACATGTGGCTGACGATGAGGGGCACGCCGAGCTCGAGAAGCGCCGGCCCCGCAATCGATGACGTGATAATGTAGTTCGGGATCGTCGGGATGCCCATGCCGAGCACGAGGCAGGTCACCATTGTCAGGAGCAGCGACAGGAAGAGGCTCGTGCCGCCGACCGAGACGATGAACTGGCCGAACGTGTTGGCTGCGCCGGTTAGCGTCATGGTGCCGATGATGATGCCGACAAGCGCGCAGGCGATCGCCACGGGCAGGGCGGTCTTGGCGCCTTCGGCAAGCGCGTCGCGGCAGACGGCAAGCGTTTCCCGCCCACCCTTCCAGAGTGCATTGGCAATAATCAGTACAGCCAACGCGAGGATCACGACCTTGATACCGAACTCGAAGAAGCTTGCGGCCACAAGACCGAGGCCGATCCAGAAGATGACCCGCACGGCCATCGAGGGAAGGCCGATGGCTATGGAACTACCGAGAATGAGCAGCATCGTGAAACCGAGACCGACGGTGCCGGCGAAGAGCGGTGTGTAGCCGGAAAACAGCAGCCAGATGAGTGCGGCGAGCGGAAGGAGCAAATACCAGCCCTCCATGATCGCGGCCCGGGCCGACGGCAGCTCGTTGCGCGGCAGGCCGAGCAGTCCGCGCTTGCCGGCCTCCAGATGCACCATCCAGAAGGCGGAGGCGAAGTAGAGCACGGCCGGAATAATCGCGGCCTTGACGATCTCGTGATATTCCACGCCCAGCGTCTCGGCCATGATGAAGGCGACGGCGCCCATGACGGGCGGCATGATCTGTCCGCCCATGGAGGCCGTGGCCTCCACGCCGCCGGCAAAGGCCGAGCGGTAGCCGAAACGCTTCATTAGCGGAATGGTGAACTGACCGGTGGTGACCACATTGGCGACGCCCGAGCCGGAAATCGTGCCCATCAGCGCGGACGAGATGATCGAGACCTTCGCCGCACCGCCGCGCCGTGCACCGACAAGGCTGAGTGAGACGTCGTTGAAGAGCTGGATCATACCCGCCTTCTCGAGGAAGGCGCCGAACAGGATGAAGAGGAAGATGTAGCTGGAGGAGACCAGCGTGGGGATGCCGTAGATGCCTTCCGTGCCGTAGGCCATGTGGTCGATGACCTGGGAAAAGTCATAGCCGCGATGATTGAGCGGCGAGGGCAGGTATTCGCCGAAAAGGCAATAGGCGAGGAAGATGCCGGAGATGATCGGCAGCGCCGGCCCCATCAGCACCCAGGCGGCGGCGAAGACGATGCCGATGGCAATGACCCCGAAGACCATGTCCTGCGGTAGCGGATCGCCCGCGCGCACCAGGAGATCTGCATATTCATAGCATTGATAGAAGGCGACCGCCGCGCCGAGAACCGAAAGGCCCCAGGCGAAGGTGCGCACGACCGTGCCTTTGCCGGATATGGCGGCGAGCAGCGGAAAGATCAGCACCGTGACGAAACCGACATGGATCGCCCGGACGAGCTGGCTCGGCGGATCGAGCAGATGCGCGGCGGTCGCGATCTGGAAAATGGAGAACAGAAAGGCGATGGCAAAAAGCAGCCGCCCTTCCGTTGTCGCGGGAAAAGCGCCTGCGAGCGCATCATGCTTGCTGAGCTCGGCAGCGGCGTCGCCGGCCGGTTCGTTGGGGTCGTGCATTGGTTCCTCCCGGGAGACTGTTGGATATCGGTCTCCATGCGGCGATCCTCCATCGCCGCATGGACAGCCCCTGACCGTCAGAGCAGCCCCTTTTCCTTGTAGAAGCGCTCAGCGCCCGGATGCAGCGGGATCGGCATGCCCTTCAGGGCCTGCTTGAGATCGATCTGTTCGGCTGCCTTGTGGGCCGCGACCATGGACGGCAGGTTCTCGAAGAGCTGCTTGGTCATCTGGTAGGCGGTCTCGTCGGAAACGTCGGAATGGGTCACGAGGAAGTTGACGACAGCGACGGTTGGAACGTCCTTGTCCTGGCCCTCGTAGGTGCCGGCCGGAACGGTCGCGGCAATGTAGGGCGCGCCAAGCTTGGTGGCGATGTCTTCCGGCACGGCCACCATCTGCACGTCGAGCGAGGTCGCGAGGTCCTTGAATGAGGAAACGCCGAGGCCGGCCGATTGCAGCGTGGCGTCGAGTTGACGGTTCTTCATCAGCTCGACGGATTCGGCGAAGGGCAGATATTCCGTCTTGCCAAGGTCGTCATAGCTCATGCCGGCCGCCGCCAGGATGGCGCGGGCATTGAGTTCCGTTCCCGACTTCGGCGCACCGACCGAAAGGCTCTTGCCCTTGAAGTCGGCAAGTGTGGCGATGCCGGATTCCTTGGATGCCATGATCTGGATGTAGTTCGGGTAGATGGCCGCGATGCCGCGCAGCTTGTCGAGCGGGGCCTTGAAGCCGGCTTCCGCATTGCCTTCCCAGGCGAGCTTGACGGAATCGCCCAATGCGAAGGCGATCTCGCCGCGGCCCTGCTGCAGAAGGTTGAGGTTCTCGACAGACGCCTTGGTCGCCTGAACCTGGGTGCGCACGCCCTCGATCTTGTCGCCGTAGATCTTCGACAGCGCGACACCGAGCGGATAATAGACGCCGGACGTGCCCCCCGTCAGGATGTTGATGAATTCGTCCGCTCTCGCGGAAGTGCCCGGCAGGGCGATGGACAGGCTGGCGATCGCGGTAATGGCGATACGTTGCATGATTTGCTTCATGGAAAATCCTCCCGTGGTGTGAACCGGCGCGGCTCTCTCCCTCCGCGCCGTTCAGATACTCTGCAAGAGCCGGGCCAAACGTAAGTCATTGTATTTTCGTGCAGGGGCTGGCAACCGGCGGGGTATTTAGGCGGAATGTTGCCGAAATCTCGAGCTTCTTGGCAGGAATATGCCTGGTTTGCGCGTGCCAATCCTCTTACTCGTTCGTTCGCCAGCCGCCGTTGACCTTGCCGACGACGCTGAGGCTCAGGCGCGTTGCGCTTCGCCGGAATGGCGCGCCTGCCAATGGCGCAGCAGGACCGGTATGAAAAGGGCGACGCCGAGCAGCGACGAATAGAATTCCGGCGCAACGAGGAGCAGTGCCGCCAGCACCAGCATCGCGTTCTCCCAAGGGCGCGTGCGAACCAGCAGGTAACGCGACAGCGCAGCGCCGAGGCAGGTGATGCCGAGGATGCAGCCGAGGAAGGCCAGGAAGAAGTCCGGCCAGTTGAAGTCCTTCGTCACCAGAAGCAGGGACGGGGAGAAGACAAACACGAAGGGAACCAGCGCCTTGCCGAGGCCAAGCCGGAAGGCCGTGTTCCCGGTCTTGAACGGGTCCGAGCCCGCCATGCCCGCCGCCGCATAGGCCGCGAGCGCCACCGGCGGGGTGATATCCGCCAGCAGCCCATAATAAAAGACGAAGAAGTGGGCGACGATCGGCTCGACCCCGAGCATGACGAGCGCCGGCGCCGCGATGGTTACCATGATGATGTAGTTGGCTGTCGTCGGAATGCCGCAGCCCATGAGGATGCACACCACGCCGGTCATCAGCAGGGTGAACAGCAGTGTTAGGCCTTGCGTCGAGAAGATCATCTCGGGAATGAAGGTGCTGAATAGCAGCGAAAGATGCCCCGCCGTCGAGGTAACAATATAGGACAGCTTGAAGCCGACGCCCGTCAGGGTGACGATGCCCACGACGATACCGACGGTGGCGGCTGCCGCGCCGACGGCGAGCGCATATTTGGCCCCGTCGCGCAGGCAGACCACGATCTCGGCCACCGACATGCGCCGCCGCGGATTGAGAAGGCCGACGACGATGCACATGGTGATGCCCCAGAAGGCGGCGAGATAGGGGGTGAAGCCCGAGAGCAGGACGCCGATGAGGACGACGAGCGGGATGACAGTCGGCCAGTCCCGCTTCAGCGCCTCGACCACGTCGGGCATCTCGTCCGGCCTGAGGCCCCTGAGGCCGGTACGCTTGGCTTCGAAATGCACCTGCATGAAGACGCCGAAGAAATGCATGAAGGCCGGCACGATGGCCGCCAGGATGATGGTCGTATAGGGCAGCTCCAGGAACTCGATCATCAGGAAGGCGGCCGCGCCCATGATCGGCGGCGTCACCTGTCCGCCCGTCGAGGAGGCGGCCTCCACTGCCGCAGCGAAATGCTTCTTATAGCCGAGGCGGATCATCGCCGGGATGGTCAGCGAGCCTACGGTGACGGTGTTGGCGACCGACGAGCCGGAGATCATGCCGAACAGCGCCGAGCCGAAGATCGACACCTTGGCGGGGCCGCCCGCATAGCGGCCGGCGACCCACGCCGCGCAGTCGAGGAAGAGCTGGCCAAGGCCGATGCGGGTGGCGAAGACGCCGAAGAGGACGAAGTGGAAGACGTAGGTGGCGACGACACCGAGGGCGATGCCGTAGATGCCCTGTGTCGTCAGGTAGAGGTGATCGACGAGTTGGGAAACGGATGCGCCGGGATGAATGAGGATGCTCGGCATATAGGGCCCGAGCAGCGCATAGGCCATGAAGACCACGGCGATGATGGGAAGGGGAATGCCGACGGAGCGGCGCGTCGCCTCGAGCAACAGCACGATGAGGATGAGGCCGAGAACCACGTCCAGCCGCGTCGGGTTGCCGACGCGGAAGGCGAGATCGTCGAGCGGGATCATCGGCACATGCATGACGGCAACCACGGCGGCGATCGCCAGAAGCCAGTCGAAGACGGATATGCCGAGCGGGTGCAGCAAGCTGGATTGCGCGGGGGTGTCATAGCCCGTCTTCACCATGGGAAAGACCAGGAAAACCAGCGCCAGCACCATCGACAGATGGATGCCCCGGTGAAGCATCTCCTGCAGGAGGCCGAAGCCGGCGGTGTCGTAGTGGAACAGCGACAGGGCGACCAGCAGGAAGCCGACGAGCCAGCCGGCAGCCGGCGTCAGGGGCCGGAAGCGGATTTCGGAGTCGAATTTCTCCTCCAGCTCCCGCGCCTTCTCCTCGTCGAATTCCATGCCGGAAAGCTTGATCTTGTCGCTGCCGCCATCGCTCATGCCGGTTCCCTTTTTGACTTTTCAGACAGAAGAGGCGGAAAGCTCGCCTTCCGCCCCGCCGTTGCCAGTCTTTTGGAGAGTGCTATTTTAGGACGCCGACTTCCTTGTAGAACTTCTCCGCGCCGGGATGGAACGGGATGCCGGCGCTGGTGACCGCATTCTCGAGCGTGATGAGCTTGCCCTTGGCATGGCCGGCCTGAAGCGCCTTCTGGGTCTCGTCGCTGTAAAGCGACTTGACGATGTTGTAGACGAGGTCGTCGGCCTGCTTGGCGCTGGTCACCCACTGGGCGGCGACGGATATGGTCTTGGTCTCGCCGACATTCTTGTAGGTGCCGTCCGGAACGGTGTCGGTGGAGAAAAACTTCTGTTCTGACAGAAGCTTGTCGGCTTCCGGACCGGAGATCGGCACCAGCGTGATGTTGTTGGTGCTGGCAAGCTCGACGATGGCACCGGTCGGATAGCCGCCGACGAAGAAATAGGCATCCAGCGCGCCGTCCCGCAGACGCTCGCCGGCCGGGCCGGGCTTGAGATATTCCGGCTCGACGTCTTTTTCCGTCAGCCCATAAGCCCCGAGCACGAGCCGAGCATCGACGATGGTGCCGGAGCCGGGTTCGTCGAGGGAGACGCGCTTGCCCTTCAAGTCCGCCACCGACGTGATGCCGGCATCGGCACGGGCAACGAGATGGATGGTTTCGGGATAGAGCGTCGCGATCAGCCGCAGTTCGTCGACCTTGCCCTTACCTTCATAGAGGCCCGTTCCCGAGTGAGCCCAGTAGGCGACATCGGACTGCGTGAAGCCGGACTCGGACGCGCCCGACTGGATGGCGCTGATATTGGCCACCGAGCCGTTCGAGGATACCGCGGTGGACACGAGCCCCTCGACGCCCGCCGGTCCCGTTGCCGAGATCGCATTGGCGATCAAACCGCCGACGGGGTAATAGGTCCCCGACGTGCCGCCCGTTCCGATGCGAAAGAATGCCTGTTGCGCACGCGCGGATGAAAAACCGGCTGCCGCAAATCCTGCGACGGTTGCACCGATGGTAAAGGCGCGACGAGTAATCGAAATGCTCATAAGTACCTCCCGGCTAAAGATTACTAGCATGTTCAGTGGGTTGATGATTGTCAACCTGACGGCGCGATCTACCGGAAACCAGTCTGCCTCATGAAAGGCGCAGCAGCGTCTTGATCGCGCGCCGTTCGTCCATGGCGCGGTAGCCTTCGGCGACATCCGGCAAGGGAACTTCGAGATCGAAGACCTTGCCGGGGTCGATCCTGCGGCTCATCACCAGGTCGATCAGGTCCGGCAGGAAGCGGCGAACGGGAGCGGGGCCGCCGAGCAAGGACTTCTGGGCGAAGAACAACTGCTGGCCATCGAGTTCCACGCCGTGCGGCACGCCGACGAAGCCGATCGAGCCGCCGGGGCGGGCGGAGGCGATCGCCTGTGCCATCGATTCCTGCGTGCCGACGCATTCGAGGACGGAATCCGCGCCGATGCCGCCCGTCAGGTCCTTGACGCGGGCGACACCGTCGTCGCCCCGTTCGGAGACGATGTGCGTGGCGCCGAATTCGAGGGCGAGGTCCTGCCGGCTCTTGTGGCGGCTCATGGCGACGATCCTCTCCGCCCCCATCTGCTTTGCGGCAAGCACGCCCATGAGGCCGACCGCGCCGTCGCCGACGATGACGGCTGTGCCGCCGGGCCGGACGCGGGCGGCATCGGCGGCATACCAGCCCGTGCCGAGCACGTCTGAAACTGCGAGCAGGCTCGGGATCAGGTCGTCGTCGGGCATATGGGGCGTGGCGACCAGCGTCCCGTCGGCAAGCGGCACGCGCAGCAGCGGCGCCTGCGCCCGGCTCATGAACTCGCGGTTCTCGCAGGAGGAGGGAAAGCCGAAGCGGCAATGCGGGCAGGTATTGTCCGAGCAGCAGAAGGAGCCGACGACGAACTGGCCGGGCTTGACGGTCGTGACCGCGCTGCCGACCTCGACCACCATGCCGCAATATTCATGGCCCATATGCGTGGGGCCGTTCAGCGGCTGGAGCCCGCGATAGGGCCAGAGATCGGAGCCGCAGATGCAGGTGGCCGCCAGTTTCACGATAGCGTCGGTCGGATGGAGGATTTCCGGTTCGGCGACCTCCTCGCAGCGGATGTCGCCGGGGCTGTAGAGCACTGTTCCAAGCATGGGATAGTCCTTGTGGATTGTTTCAGGCGCGGTAGTCGACGTCGCTGACATGCTCCAACCAGTCGACGACCTTGCCGTCCTTGACCTCCTGGAGCGCGATATGGGTCATGGCGACATCGGGCGCGGCGCCATGCCAGTGCTTTTCGCCCGGCGCGAACCACACGACGTCGCCGGGGCGGATCTCCTCGACGGCGCCGCCCTCGCGCTGCACGCGGCCGAGGCCGGAGACGACGATGAGCGTCTGGCCGAGCGGATGGGTATGCCAGGCGGTGCGCGCGCCCGGCTCGAAGGTCACCTGCGCGCCCTGCACCCGCTCGGCGTCGAACGGGTTGAAGAGCGGATCGATGCGCACCGTCCCGGTGAACCAGACCTCCGGCCCCTTTGCCGAGGATCGTGTACCTGCCCGTAGAATGTCCATGGTCGTTCTCCTGTCTGTTCGCCGACAAGGGTTATTTGAAGCGGGAAAGCTCCCCGCGTCAGCAGGGGCTCGAAGCTGCCATCGATGCGGCCGAGCCGGATCAGTCCGCGGGACCAGCGATATCCCGCGTAGAAGAAGGCGAGATTGCCCCATGGAGCATAATAGCAAAGGTCTCCCGGCAACTCGTTGCCGAATGGACCGCTGCCGTCTTCGGTAAGCTTGCGAGGCAGGTCGCCGATCTTTTCATTGTTCGAATAGTTGTCGATGGTCAAATCGTGGAGCGGCAGCATGGATGCGAAGTCGCAGGCGGACGGATTGTCCTCCAGCGTTGCCGTCATCACCTGATCGTCGACCGCGATGCGAACCTTCATCGGCGCTTTCCCTTCCGCTTTCGTCTCTGTCGTTATGCCGAGCGGGGTGGATACCGCCATCGCGAACACCGCCTGCATGGCTGTCCGGCGGGTGACGAGGTGCGGCGTCATGCCGGGTTCCTTTCGTTGTCATGGGCCGCGGCGGCAGCGGCAAGTGCCGACCCGGCCAGCAGGAACGCAGCGAGAGCGAAGGCGCTCCACCAGCCGAACGCATCGAACAACAAGCCGCCGAGCGCCGCACCGAGGGTAATGGCGAGCTGGATGACGGCGACCTGCGAGCCGCCGCCGGCTTCCGCGTCGTCGCGCAGGGCGCGGCTCAGCCACGTACCCCAACCGACCGGCGCAGCCGTGCCAAGGAAGCCCCAGCCGACGAGGAGTGCTGCGACGGCGATGGCGGAAGTGCCGAGTGCGATCATCGCGGCCGCCAGCAGCGCCATGACGAGCGGGATGGCGATGACGAGGCTGTAGAGCCGCGTTGCCAGCAGGTACCCGATAGCCCAGGTGCCGGCGACGCCCGCAAGGCCCATAAGAAGCAAAAGTGCCGAGAGCGTCGAAACGCTGACACCGGTGACGGCTTCGAGAAACGGCCGCAGATAGGTGAAGAGGGCGAACTGGCCCATGAAGAGCAGGAAGACCGACGCCATGCCGAGCGCCACCTGTCGGCGCCCGAGCAGCCGGAAGACGCTGCCCGGCCTCTTGTGTCCCCGCGGCGGCAGCGACGGCATACCGGTCCATTGCCCGGCCAGTGCCAGCAAGGCAAGCGGCACGACGAGGAAGAATGCGCCGCGCCAGCCGGCATAGTCGCCGAGAAGGCTGCCGAGCGGCGCGGAAACGGTCGCTGCAATGGCATTTCCGGCGTTGATCATCGCCAACGCCTTCGGCACGGCCTCTTCCGGCACCAGCCGCATGACGATGGCCGTCGACATCGACCAGATACCGCCGATTGCCACACCAAGCAAAGCACGGCCGAGCATCAGCACCGCGTAGGTCGGCGCGGCCGTCACGATCAGGCCGGAAGCGACAAGCAGCAGCGAGAAAGCGAGCAGAACGCGCTTGCGGTCGATGTTCCGTACGAGGCCGGCGATGAACAGGCTAGTGACGACGGCAAAGAGGCCGGACACCGATATTGCCTGACCGGCGCGGCCCTCCGTGATACCGAGGTCGCCGGCGATCGGCGTCAGGAGGCTGACGGGCATGAATTCCGAAGCGATGAGGACGGCGACGCACAGCGCCATCGAGAAGATTGCGCCCCAAGCCGCCTGCGGCCTCGCCAGTCCATCGTCATGGGTTGCTTCCATAGAACGTGCTTTCCACGGGATATCGGGCCGGTGCGAGAACCGCGCAGCCCTGTTGGCGGAGAGATAGCATCATGAGATTGCCAGGATTAGCACCTTCAATTCGCTTGAACTTATCGACTGACGCCATAAATCGGGCTAGGTTATTCCTGATCGAAAGAGCGGCGATGCGCGAGAACTTCAATGACCTTCTATGGTTCCTTGTCGTGGCGGAGGAGCGGAGCTTCACGAAGGCCGCCGCCAAGATCGGCATTACCCAGTCGACCCTGAGCCACACGATCAAGCGACTGGAAACGCGCATGGGCCTGCGGCTCCTGGCCCGCACCACGCGTAGCGTTTCGACGACGCAAGCCGGTGAGCGGCTGCGCCAGTCGCTGGCCCCGCGCGTAGCCGAGATCGAGACCGATATCGCGGCGCTGACGGCCTATCGCGATACACCGTCGGGGACGGTGCGCCTGACCCTCTCCGACCATGCGCTCGACTGGCTCGTCTGGCCGAAATTGCAGCGGGTCCTTGTCGGCTATCCAGATCTCAAGGTCGAGTTCAGCCGCGACAACGGTTTCCGCAATATTGTCGAGGACGGGTTTGATGCCGGCGTCCGGCTCGGGGAAACGGTCGAGAAGGACATGGTGGCGGTGCGCATCGGCCCGGACTGGCGATGGGTCGCCGTCGGCGCGCCGGCATATTTTGCGGCGCGCGGCGTCCCGCAGGCGCCGCAGGACCTGGTGCATCACAACTGCATCTGCCTGCGCCTGACCACGGCGGGCGGCCTCTATGCCTGGGAGTTCCAGAGGGATGGCCGGGACATACGTATGCGCGTCGACGGCCAACTCACCTTCAATTCGACCCTGCCGATGGTCCAAGCCGCCATAGCCGGCTACGGCATCGCGTATGTGCCGGAAGATATCGTGGCCGTGCATGTTGCCGCCGGCCGGCTGCGGATCGTCCTTGCGGAATGGTCGCCGCCTTTCACCGGCTATTATCTCTACTATCCGAGCCGCCGGCAGAATGCGCCGGCCTTCAAGGTCCTTGTGGACGCCCTCCGGCACGGCGCGGCTCATGCCGACGCAGGTTAGCGCTCCTCCACGAAGTCCTCGTTCCGCTTTCGCCGGATATGCGGCAGTGTGGCATGTGCGCTTTCCTGAATGATTATCTCACCATACAATACAGGGGGGCGTTTCAACCCTTGCCTCAAGGAACTGCTTTCATGCAACGCATTCGGTTTGGGAGCCCGGTTCGAAGCTCTGGTGCAAACACCGGATGGCGTTACGTTAGATGGTGATTTCGCTCGGCAAGCTAGCAATGACGCGGCATGTGCGATGCGTGTTCGGATGCGCGCATGCTTTCTTTCAGCAATGCGCGTCTTCTGGATCTATGAACTTAGCTCGAATGGTATCTGGAGAGCGGCCGGCTGGTGCGCGTGCTCGGCGCATGGACGCTGCCGCTGCCGCTGCCCGCCTATCATCTCTACTATCCAGCCGTCCCATTCTTCGGCGGCCTTCAGGCTCTTCGTCGAGGCGCTGCGGTACAGACACCGCCGAGCGTCCAAGACAACGCGCACCGCAAGGCAGGAAAGCGAATGACGGGCGATTGATATTCCCTTCTCTCTACCGGTAGCAAAGCCGATCAGAAGCCCGTTGCCTGTGGTCGTCGATTCAGATTCCTTCAAGCGCTTTTGGGATGTGCCGGCTGGTTTTCGTTTCGCCCGTAATCGAATTTGCCAATCGAAATAGGCACTCCCCAACAGCATTGCCAACAAAGACACCGCCGCGTCAGGCCGATATATGGCGGGACGTCGCAAGAAACGCGGCGATGAAATCGACGGTGTCGTCGCCGTCTCTTAATCCAAGGTGAATGCTTTTCTGAATACCGCTCCGACCAATCCGAACGGGGCAGACACCGAGCGCCGCTGCTTCTCGGCGCACCAGCCAGTTCGGAATGGCGCTAACCCCACGCCCTGCCGCCACGAGCTGAAGCATCATTTCCGTCGTCTCGACATTGCGGTGATGGCGTGCGCGGCAATTAGCGGGCACGAGGAATTGCGTGAACACATCCAGTCGCTCCTGCGGCACCGGATAGGTGAACAGCGTCTCGTCCAGTAGGTCCGCCGGTTCGGCATGGTGTTTCAGCGTCAGGCGATGATCGGCCGGAACGGCAAGCACCAGTTCATAGTCGAACACCGGAACATACTGAATGCCGGGCGTCTCGATCGGATCCGGCGTAATCAGGATATCGATTTCGTACCCCGTCAGCGCTGCCACACCGCCGAAAGCAAATGATGTCTTCAGTTCCAGGCCTACATCCGGCCAGTCCATGAGATAAGGCTTCGTGACACTCATCAGCCACTGGTGGCACGGATGGCATTCCATGCCGATCCTGAGCGAGCCTCGCTGGCCATGGCGATAATCTGACAAGACATCTTCCGCCCTTTCAATCTGGGGCAGAACGCGCTGCGCCAGCGTCACGAGGTAGCGGCCGGCTTCGGTAAGGCGAAGGTTGCGGCCATCCTTTTCCCACATGGCCACGCCGTAGCGCTCCTCCAGCTTGCGGATCGTATGGCTGAGAGCCGACTGGGAGACATTCAGCCGCTCCGCCGCAGCCGTGAGGCTCCCCAAACGATTGACTTCACGCAGGATCGATAGATGTTGCCTGTCCAGCATGGTTAGGCCCACCCTTGGTCAAAGGGACGTGCGTCCGCCGTGGCGCTATCTTGGACTGCAACCGGCCGGTGATCTTTGTCGACGGCGACCATGGTGAAACACCCGATTGCTGTAACGTGTCTTTCGCCCGTCAGAAGGTCCTCGGACCAAAGCTTCGTCTCTATGGACATTGAACTGCGCCCCACGCGCTTGACGCGTGCCTCCGCCTCGACAATTTCACCGATCTTGATTGCTCGTGCGAAGTCGATACGCTCTGATGAAGCGAGGACGACCAGCTTGCCGGAGTGGCGCGACGCTGCGACGAATGCAGCTTTGGTCATGTAGGCGATTGCCTCGCCCCCGAACATCCGGCCCACGCTGTTTGCCTGATCCGGAAAGACGATGTCGACCATGGCAACGGTGTCGGCGTTGCCCAGGGGTGTCGCTGGGACCAATTCGGGCAAGGCATGGCTTGCGGCGTGGCCGTCTTCCGGTTTCGCCACCATATGGAAGATGCCGCGCGTACAGGTGTGTCGCTGACGGCCGACGATGGTCTCTGCCGCCATCTCGACCTCGACCGTGAGGGAACGGCGTCCAGCCTTGACCGGTCTGGCGGTGAATTCAACGATATGCCCGATGCGTGCGGGTTGCCTGAAATCGATGCGCTCGCAAGAGGCGGTCACGAAGGGCGCCCGCCTGAACCGGGTTGCCGCGATGAACGCTACGCGATCCATCAGCGCAAGCCCGGCTCCGCCGAATAGAGTGCCGTGGTGGTTGGTATCTCCGGGAAAGACAATATCGATGAGACTGGTTGTCGAGCTGTGCTCGGCAGGCCGGTCTATGGTCGTGATGTCTGTCATCTGCGCTGCCTTCAGGTGCGGCCGGGCAGTGGCATGACGCAAAGACGACGGCACGGGAGGGCTCATCGCGAAAGCGGCACTCCGGGACACCCCGCCCGTGGACGTTATCTATCGCGGCAGGTCTCCTGGCTTGCGGGTCATCGCTTTCGTCCGTCTTCCCGAGGCAGGCCTCAGTGACATGGATGGACGTTCGCTCGCCGCTTACAGTTGCGGGGGCAGCCTCGGCTTCAGACTTTGATCAAAGCCCTCACCGAATTCCCTCTTAGCTCCGGACTTTCATCCGTAGAACCACGATGACGAACCAATGTCGCATGTTGCCGGAGCGGTCAAGGCGCCTGCCGGGGAGGCGTGGCGGCTGTGTGGGACGTTCGCTGCCCCGCGGCCATGTCCCGCCGGACTGGGCGCTGACGGGCTTTCGCGCCATTCGATACGGACGGCGGCACGCAAGATGCCGTTTCCCGCAATTCTTGTCTCTGGCTTCGACCTCAAATCATGAACACAGCTCATGCTTCCGTGAGTTAATACCATTTTTTCTCGATCGATCTCTGAGGCATAAAACGCGCACCACTCCTATGTATGGACGGCGTGACCGCTGTCGACTGGGAACAAGAAGATAAAGTCCGATCTATCCTGAGATAATCGTCAAAAGTTTCAGGTTTTATCTTATAAATTAGGGTGCGTTGTCACGATGAGCAGTGATATAGACTTCCATATTAAGGCGGTTCAATTTGATGAGGAATATTGTCCTTCGGAAAATACGCGCATCACGACCAATTTTGCCAATTTGGCCAGAGGCGATAGCCGCCGCGAGAATCTGCGAAACGCCTTGAGGATGATTGATAACCGTTTCAACGCCCTGGCGCATTGGGACAACCCCAAAGGCGATCGTTATTCCGTCGCGCTCGAAATCATTTCCGTCGAGATGAATATTGGTGCCGGAGGCAATAGCGATGCCTTTCCGCTCATTGAAATCTTGAAAACAACCGTCGTCGATCACAAAACGAACGAACGTATCGACGGCATCGTGGGGAACAATTTCTCCTCTTATGTGCGTGACTACGACTTCAGCGTGTTGTTGCCGGAGCATAACAAAAATCGACCGGAGTTCAGCACGCCACTTAATTTTGGCGATCTGCATGGAAACCTGTTCAAATGTTTCCTGAACTCAAATGCTTACAAAGAAAATTTCAGCAAGCCGCCAGTCATATGCCTAAGCGCATCAAGCAGCAAAACCTATCATCGGACGGACAATCATCATCCCGTACTGGGCGTCGAATACAAACAGAGCGAATTCTCCTCGACCGACGCATATTTCGGGAAGATGGGATTGCAGGTTCGCTTTTTCATGCCGCCCAACAGCGTTGCGCCTTTGGCTTTTTATTTCCTCGGCGATCTGCTCGATGACTATACCAATCTTGAGCTCATCAGCACCATCAGCACGATGGAGACTTTTCAGAAGATCTATCGGCCCGAGATTTACAACGCCAATTCCGCGGCGGGCGCCTGCTATCAGCCTAACCTGAAGCACCAGGACTACTCGTTGACCCGCATTGTCTACGATCGAGAAGAACGTAGCCGGCTGGCCATTGAGCAGGGGAAGTTCGCCGAGGAGCACTTCATCAAGCCGTACAGGACTATTCTTGAGCGATGGTCTGCCAATCACGCTCGCTGACGAGCCAAAAACAAAAGGTTGCCTGTCATGAAAACACTGTTGCCCACGTCAACCGCCGGCAGCCTGCCCAAACCCTCGTGGCTTGCAGAACCTGAAAAGCTTTGGTCGCCCTGGAAGCTGCAGGACGAGGCACTGATTGAGGGAAAGCAGGATGCTTTGCGTTTGTCGTTGGATGATCAGCGGCAGGCAGGCATCGATATCGTCAGCGATGGCGAGCAAACGCGCCAGCATTTCGTCACGACATTCATCGAACACCTCGACGGGGTCGATTTTGAAAAACGCGAGACCGTCCGAATCCGGGATCGTTATGATGCGAGTGTCCCCACGGTCGTCGGCGCCGTGTCTCGCCAGAAATCGGTTTTCGTCGAAGACGCCAAATTTCTTCGTCAGCAGACCAAGCAGCCCATCAAGTGGGCTCTGCCGGGTCCCATGACGATGATCGATACGCTTTTTGACAGCCATTATAAGAGCCGTGAAAAGCTGGCCTGGGAATTCGCCAAGATCCTCAATGAGGAGGCGAGGGAGCTGGAAGCAGCCGGCGTCGATATCATCCAGTTCGACGAGCCCGCTTTCAACGTCTTTTTTGATGACGTGAATGACTGGGGCGTCGGCACGCTGGAAAAAGCAATCGAAGGTCTCAAATGCGAGACCGCGGTCCATATCTGCTACGGCTACGGTATCAAGGCCAATACGGATTGGAAAAAGACCCTGGGGTCCGAGTGGCGGCAATACGAGGAATCCTTCCCCAAGTTGCAGAAATCCAGTATCGGCATGATTTCCTTGGAATGCCACAACTCTCACGTTCCGATGGATCTCATCGAGCTTGTTCGAGGCAAGAAAGTGATGGTCGGGGCCATCGACGTGGCAAGCAATACCATTGAAACTCCAGAGGAAGTGGCCGCGACCCTGCGAAAGGCGCTTCAGTTTGTCGACGCGGACAAACTTTGCCCTTGCACGAACTGCGGGATGGCGCCCCTGTCCCGCGGTGTCGCAAGAGGCAAGCTGAATGCCTTGGCTGCGGGTGCGGAAATCGTCCGAAAAGAGCTTTCGGCCTAAGTACCGGCTGAGCAGAGGAGGCCGACATGAACATGGTGAAGCACGGCTTCGATATCGTGGACAAGGCCACGTTTCGCAGCGGCATGTCTCGTTTCGGCTCCACGGTCAATGTCGTCACCACCCGATACGGCGGGAAGCGTTACGGCTTTACGGCCTCGGCCGTCTGTAGCGTCAGCGACACGCCGGCAACACTTCTCGTCTGCATCAATCGTGCGAACTCGTGCTTTCATGCCTTTGAGAACGCGCGCCATTTCTGCGTCAACACGCTGATGCCGGGTCATGAGGATATATCGAATGTCTTTGCAGGAAAGCCGCCGACGGCGGATCGATTTATGCTTGGCGACTGGAGAGAGGGCCTTACGGGGACCCCAGTCCTTGTCAACGCCTCGGTCAGCTTTGAATGCGAACTCGACAAGGCCGTCGATGAGGCAACTCACCGCATTCTCTTCGGGCGTGTGATCGATGTCCGTGAGAATGAAGATCGGGCAACGTTGCTCTATTGCATGCGTCGCTATCTCAAGGGGTAAGCCATCAAGTCGGTGCGAAACGACCAAACCAATACAAAATGATGCAAGTAACCTTCCCGCCTCCATCGGAATCCTTCCGAAGCAGATACCGACGGTCGGCGAACCGGGCGCTTTTCTGCCGCACCGCATTCACGCTTATCTCACCGACATCGGCTCGGTCGGAACCGATGGAGAAATGCTGACGGCGGCGCAGAGGCTTCAGGGGGTGGGATGCAGATGCATACCGGTCCCGCATCTTGCCGTGCGCCGGATTTCCTCGAAGCCTGCGTCGGCCGGCCGTCTTCCGGCGAACTGCGCAGGGCGGCAAACGAACGAAGAGGTTTGCCCGATGCTTCGACACAGGCCATCTTGCCATGGGGCAAACACACTGCCGTATCTTTATGGCCAACGGCAGAGGACGTGCGCGCTCCCTGCATTGCTTGTCGTGGATGACATCAGGCGCCCCCGGTTATCCACAGTCGATAGCGACAATTTACATTTCATTTCACGGCAATCGCCCCACCAGTTGACCTAAAATTTATATGGACTACCATATCTTGTGTACGAGGTTCCTTCGATTCGAAAGGATTGAAGGCTAAGACGGGAATCCGGGGCGGCCATGACGGCCGCGACGATCCGGAGCTGCCCCCGCAACTGTAAGCGGCGAGCATTCGTTCGAGTAAGCCACTGAGGCGCAAATGCCTTGGGAAGGTGAATGGATGCCGCGACCCGCAAGCCAGGAGACCTGCCTCGTCCATGAACGTCCACGGGCGGGGTGTCCGGCGGCGAGCGTTGGTTGCGCAATGATGCCGCCACGTCTCCCGAATGCCTCGCATGAATTGCTTCGGGGTGAAGTCATGTCGATCCTGTTTCCAGCCTATCCGCGCGAGTAAGCGGCACTTCGCGTTCGGCCGCCCAGCGGTGGTCGCCCATCCATTTCCACTGCAACGAGCGGCCATCGGCGGATGGCCGAACGATTTCTCATGCCCATAGCCAATCACGAGGAAACCATGTCCATCACCGTCTATTCCAAGCCGGCCTGCGTTCAGTGCACCGCGACCACCCGCGCGCTCGATCGCCAGGGCATCGACTACAGCGTCGTCGATATTTCCGAGGATACCGAGGCTTATGCGCTCGTCCAGCAGCTCGGCCATCGCCAGGTTCCGGTCGTCATCGCCGGGGAGCGACATTGGGCTGGCTTCCGCCCGGACATGATCAGCGCGCTCGCCTGAGTCCGGTCGATGGCCGCGCTATTCTATTTCTCCAGCCGGTCGGAAAACACCCGCCGCTTTGTGGATAAGCTCGGCGTTGCGGCCCTGCGCCTGCCGGTCGATGCGGCCGGGGCGCCGCCGGAGGCCAAGGAGCCTTTCGTGCTGATTTCGCCGACCTATGGCGGAGGCGGCGAGAAGGGGGCGGTGCCAAAACCGGTGATCCGCTTCCTCAACAATCCGGTGAACCGTAGCCTGATCCGCGGCGTCATCGCGGCGGGCAATACCAATTTCGGCGCCGGATATGCCGTCGCCGGAAACATCATCTCCGCGAAATGCGCGGTGCCGTTCCTCTACCGTTTCGAGCTGCTCGGCACGAAAGAGGACGTCGACAATGTCAGACAGGGGCTGGAACGATTTTGGACACGATGACGATAGAGAAACCGGCGAAAACGCCGGAAATCACGGCGCTGGACTACCATGCGCTGAACGCGATGCTGAACCTCTATGACGAGAACGGAAAGATTCAGCTCGACAAGGACCGGCAGGCTGCCAAGCAGTATTTCCTCCAGCACGTCAACCAGAATACCGTCTTCTTCCATAACCTTCGGGAGAAGCTCGATTACCTGGTGACGGAGGGCTACTACGAGCAGGAGGTGCTGGACCAGTATTCCTTCAACTTCGTGCGCGATCTCTTCGACCACGCCTATGAGAGGAAGTTCCGCTTCCCGACCTTCCTCGGCGCCTTCAAGTACTACACGTCCTATACGTTGAAGACCTTCGACGGGAAGCGCTACCTTGAGCGCTATGAGGACCGCGTCTGCATGGTGGCGCTGACGCTTGCTCGCGGCGATGAGGCGCTTGCCCGGAATCTTGTCGACGAGATCATCTCCGGCCGCTTCCAGCCGGCGACGCCCACCTTCCTCAATGCCGGCAAGAAGCAGCGCGGCGAGCTCGTCTCGTGCTTCCTGCTGCGCGTCGAGGACAACATGGAGAGCATAGGCCGGTCGATCAATTCGGCCCTCCAGCTTTCCAAGCGCGGCGGCGGCGTGGCGCTGTCGCTCACCAACCTTCGCGAAATGGGCGCAATGGATTCCTCCCAAAAAAGGACAACCAATGGGCGTCCCACCCTGCCGCTGAATTTCAATGAAATCGCTGATAGA
Organism: Shinella fusca; assembly: GCF_014203155.1. Classification (GTDB taxonomy): domain Bacteria; phylum Pseudomonadota; class Alphaproteobacteria; order Rhizobiales; family Rhizobiaceae; genus Shinella; species Shinella fusca. The sequence goes on along the minus strand of NZ_JACHIK010000023.1, from coordinate 1,193 downwards.
TATCAATCTCCAAGCCCATCATTGGTAGAATTCTATGTCAAATTGCACACCATGCGTGCAATTAATTACCATTCATTAATCGCTCTTGCGCAAAGTGACGGTTGTAACTATCGTTCAGGTTGTGTAAATTCCATCTACCGAGGGAATGACATGAGCACGAAACTGGAACTGAAATCACACCCTGTCATCGACCACAGAACGCCGGATGACAGCTACATCACGCAGATGCTCCGTGAGCTTGCGATCCAGGCCAAGTTGAGAAACACGGAGCTTGCCTATTTTATCGAGATGGCGGCTGCCTGTTCGCAGGCGGTCGACGAAAAAGAAGGCCGCGCTCGGCGCCAGGGCCTGGTTGTTTCGGCGTAACGACTATTCAGCCACGCAGCGTTTTTGAGTTGTGGTTGCCACGTCTTCATCATGAGCCTGCGGGCGATCCAGGGACTGCACGACCTTCCGGTGTTTCTTGATCGCCTGCACCGCTTCTTCCGGCGTCAATCCATCGCGCATGGCATAGCGCGCGACCCCCATGGCCAACCTCATCTCAGCTTCGTACTTGGAGCGTGTCATGAGTTCTCTCTAATCGGAATACGCGAAATCTCTATCGATTTCGCGGATAAGTCAACTGTCTGAACTTATCGATTAGATCCGGGTTCTGCCGGGCACATCAGTATCCGGCCCGTCTCCAGCCTGCGGCCTGTGCATCGGCTTCGGAGCAAAACCACCGTTCACCCCTTGTGTAGGTGATACGGGTGTCTTCGTAATAGTGTTGGCCTGGAACGTGATAAATTCGCTGACCGCCGTTGTACGATACGTTGCCCTTGATATTGCAGCTCGGGTCGTAGATCTCGCGCGGGATGAGGGAATACCCGCCCATAGCCAGGAAGCTGGTGACCGACGCGCCAATGACGAGGTAGATGAAGTTGCTCATGCTGGCAGGATAACCGAGGGGCGTTTCCCATCTGTTTCGGCGTTACGTAAAGTTGTAGAGGCTGAAACGAGAAAGCCTGCCGGTGACGGCGAGCCGATAGTGCTTACAAAAATTCCAAGCCGCCTAGCAGGCTGTCACGCGTTGAGCATTCGCAATATCGACTCTGGCAGATCGCTTGTCTTATGACTTTCTGCGCCGGACGGGCGAATATGAACCGCTGCGAGAGGGTTGCCTCCCTCTCTCAGCGGCGAGGGTCGGATCGTTG
>NZ_JACHIK010000022.1 GCF_014203155.1 Shinella fusca | reverse complement strand
TCCTCACCATCCTCAACGCAATCATCCGCGACGGTAAACCATGGAAAAACGCTTGACCACAAAGACAGTCGCTCTCCCCGCAAGCGGGGCGAAGGGGTATGTTGCGCCGGCTTCCTCAAACAATATCTGCTCGTCAGGCACGTCCCCTCGCCCCGCTTGCGGGGAGAGGGTTAGGGTGAGGGGCAAAGCGGCGTATACCGTTTTCCGCGCCTTCCACGAGAAGCCCCTCCAATTTTGTTCTTGCAATGTTCTCATTCCGGCGATAGGAATATAGTCATTGAATCGGGGCGGATGGCCCCGTCGGAGACAGCCATGAACGATCTTGTAAGCCTCAGGCAGGGCGCGCTTGCGCCCGGCCATGCGAAGGACGTTGCCGAAGCGTTGCTGGCCGAGACGGGCCTGCGCGTCGATACGGAGCGCCGGCGCGGCCGGGGCGCCGGGCTGAACTTCACCGGCCGGTTCGAGCCGCTGACGCGCGAGGGGTTCGACGACGGCTGGCAGACGCTGGAGGACCTGCCGCCCTTCCGCACGGAAGTGCAGGTGGAAAAGCCGCGCGCCATCATCACCCGCAACGAATCGCCCGACATTCCCTTCGACCGCTCGATCAACCCCTACCGCGGCTGCGAGCACGGCTGCATCTATTGTTTCGCCCGGCCGACCCATGCCTTCATGGGCCTGTCCGCCGGCCTCGATTTCGAGGCGAAGCTGTTTGCCAAGCCCGATGCGCCGAAGCTGCTGGAGCGGGAGCTTTCCAGGCCCGGCTACAAGCCGCGCGTCATCGCCATCGGCACCAATACCGACCCCTACCAGCCGATCGAGAAGGAATGGCGGATCATGCGCCAGATCCTCGAGGTGCTGGACAAGGCGAACCATCCGGTCTCCATCGTCACCAAGTCGGCGCTCGTCATGCGCGACATCGACATCCTCTCGCGCATGGCGGCGCGCGGGCTTGCCTGGGTCGGCCTTTCCGTCACCACGCTCGACCGCAAGCTCGCCCGCACCATGGAGCCGCGCGCCGCCACGCCGCCGCGCCGGCTGGAGGCGATCCGCGCGCTCTCGGAGGCGGGCATCCCGACCGCCGTCATGATGGCGCCGATCATTCCCGGCCTCAACGACCACGAGATCGAGCGGGTGCTGGATTCGGGCAAGGCGGCCGGGGCGCTGGAGGCAAGCTACGTGCTCCTGCGCCTGCCGCTGGAGGTGAGCCCCCTCTTCCGCGACTGGCTGCTGCGCAACTATCCCGACCGCTACCGCCACGTCATGTCGCTGGTGCGCTCCATGCGCGGCGGCAAGGATTACGACGCCGAGTTCGGCAAACGCATGAAGGGCGCCGGCCCCTATGCCTGGCAGATCGCCCGCCGCTTCGAGATGGCCTCCAAGCGGCTGGAGCTGACGCGCACGCGCCGCAATCTCGCCGTCGACCAGTTCGTGCCGCCGTCGGGCAGCGGCGTGCAGCTCTCGCTGCTATAAAGCCGCAGCGGCGGCTTCCTGCCGCGCCGCATTATGAGATCGGCCGGGCGACGTCGCCCGGCCCCTATCTCCGGTCCGCTTCCCCGCGCTGACCGGCGTTCCTCCGGCATCCGCCTCCTGCCGGAGGACTTGCAGGGAATCGGATGGATGTGCGAGGTTCGCCGCATGTCCCGTCCCGCATCCTCCGATTCCCGCCTTCTTTTCGACCTGCCCGAAGGGCCGGATTTCTCCATGGAGCTTGCCGCCCGCAAGCACGGGATCTGGCCGGTCGCCGGCACGGACGAGGCAGGCCGCGGGCCGCTCGCCGGCCCCGTCGTCGCCGCCGCCGTGGTGCTCGACCCGGAGAATATCCCGCCCGGCCTCAACGATTCCAAGCAGCTCAGCGCCGCGCGGCGCGAGGCGCTCTTTGCCCTCATCATGCAGAGCGCCTTCGTCTCCGTCGCGTCCAGCTCGTCGCGGCGAATCGACATCATCGATATCCGCAAGGCGAGCCTCGATGCCATGCGCCGGGCCGTGGCGGGGCTGGAGGTCGCGCCGAAGCTGGTGCTCGCCGACGGGCGCGACGTTCCGCCGGGCCTTGCCTGCGAGGGCCGCGCCGTCGTCAAGGGCGATGCCCGCTCGCTCTCCGTCGCCGCCGCCTCCATCGTCGCCAAGGTGATGCGCGACCGCATGATGGCCCGCGCCGACGCCACCTTCCCGGGCTACGGCTTCGCCGTCCACGCCGGCTACGCCACCGAGGTGCACCGGCGGGCGATCGAGGCGATTGGGCCCTGTCGCCTGCACCGCATGAGCTTCCGGCCGCTGCGGCAGGAGTGAGGTGCGGCGACGGCGTGCCGCAGGGCGTGGATCCTCGGGTCAAGCCCGAGGATGACGATGGAAGGGAGGGAAGGCGAACCTAGGCAAGGGTTCCGCATGCCGTATCCTTGAATGGGTCTGCAAACATCCCCTCCCCACCGTCATCCTCGCCTCCCCACCGTCATCCTCGGGTTTGACCCGAGGATCCACGCCATCCGGTACGTGCTCCCCGCAGACGCAAAAAAGGCCGGATCGCTCCGGCCTTTTTCAAATCGTCCGATGAGGGCGCCGCTTAGTTGAGGCGGGCCTTCACTTCGCTGATCGCGTTGTCGAAGAGCGCCTTGCCGGTCGCGGCATCGGCCTTGGCGGCGATGACCTTCTCGGCGGCGGCGACGGCAAGGTCGACGGCGGCGGCGCGCACGGCGTTGATCGCGTCGGCTTCCGCCTGCTTGATCTTCTGCTCGGAGAGCGCCGTGCGGCGGGTGACGTATTCTTCCGTCTTCTGCTTGGCGTCGGCGGTCAGGGCGCTCGCCTCGCGTTCGGCGGCGGCGACGATGCTTGCGGCTTCCGCCTCGGCATCCTTGCGCTTGCGCTGGTATTCGGCCAGCAGGTGCTGGGCCTCCTCGCGCAGGCGCTTGGCCTCGGCCAGTTCGTTCTGGATCTTTTCCGCGCGTGCGTCGAGACCCTTGGCCATCATGCCCGGCACCTTGAGATAGGCGATGAGGGCAAGGAACAGGAGGAAGCCGACGAAGGCGAAGAATGTTGCGTCGAATGCCATGGGAACCTCCTTATTCGCCTGCGGCCGTCTTCACGGCCGAAGCGACTTCGGCCTTGGTGGCCTTGGCGCCGATCAGCTGCTCGACGAGCGCGCCGGTCGTGTCCTCGGCGATCGTGCCGACATCGGCAAGCGCCTTGGCCTTGATCTCGGCGATGCGGGCCTCTGCGCCGGCGATCTTGTCCTGCAGCGAGGCTTCGATCTTGGCGCGCTCGGCATCGGCCTTGGCCTTGGCTTCGTCGCGGGCGGTCGAGGCGATCGCGTTGCCCTTGGCGCGAGCGGAGGCCAGTTCCTGCTCGTAGGAGGCGATGGCGGCGTCCGCTTCCGCCTTCAGGCGGGAGGCCTCGTCGAGGTCCTGCGCGATGCGGTCATGGCGCGTCTCGAGAATGCCGCCGATACGCGGAATGACGAGCTTCGACATGAGAAGATAGAAAAGACCGAAGGTGATCGCCAGCCACAGGACCTGCGATGCGAACGTGGTCTGGTCGAAAGGCGGGAAGACGCCGGAGGCGTGCTCTTCACCGTGTGCCACACCCGTCTCGGTGTGCACTTCGCCCGCCGGCTGCGCCGCATGCGTGTCCGCAGGGGTTTCCGCCTGGGCGATTTCGAAAGGGGTGGACTCGGCCGACGCCGGGGTCACGGACATGCTCACCTCCAGGGGGCATTCACAATCATGTACTCAAGCGTACGATGGACCACGGCCCGAAGGGCCATGGTCCGGTCCTCGGCCGATATCAGACGGCGAAGAGGAGAAGGAGAGCGATGAGCAGCGAGAAGATGCCCAGAGCTTCCGTAACGGCGAAGCCGAATACGAGACGGCCGAACTGGCTGTCGGCAGCAGACGGGTTGCGCAGAGCACCGGAGAGGTAGCTGCCGAAGATGTTGCCGAGGCCGAGGGCCGTGCCGGCGAGACCGAACGTGGCAAGACCTGCGCCGATGAACTTTGCTGCTTCCGCTTCCATGTTGAACTCCTTGAATGGGTTGTTGCGGCTTTTAAGCGACGCCCGTGGGCGCCGGCGACTGTTTCCTAGTGACCACCCGGATGCAGGGCATCGTTGAGGTACATGCATGTCAGGACTGCGAAGACATAGGCCTGCAGGAACGACACGAGGAATTCGAGACCCGTCAGGGCGACGGTCATGAGAAGGGGCAGGATCGAGCCGGCGACGCCGATGGCGCCGAACGCGCCCAGCGAGGCGACGAAGCCTGCGAAGACCTTAAGCGTGATGTGGCCGGCCAGCATGTTGGCGAAAAGACGGATCGACAGGCTGATCGGACGCGAGAGGAACGAGATGACCTCGATCGAGACGACCAGCGGCAGGAGCGCGCCGGGAACGCCGGACGGCACGAAGAGCTTCAGGAAGCCGAAGCCGTGCTTGAAGAAACCGTAGAAGATGACCGTGCCGATGACGAGCAGGGCCAGCGTGAAGGTGACGATGATCTGGCTGGTGACCGTGAAGAAATAGGGCACCATGCCGATGAGGTTCGCCGTCAGCACGAACATGAAGAGCGAGAAGACGAACGGGAAGAACTTCATCCCGTGGCTGCCCGCCCCGTCCCGCAGCATCGATGCGACGAACTCGTAGGACATTTCGGAGACCGACTGCAGGCGGCTCGGAACGAGGCCGCGCTGGGAGGTCGTGAAGTAGAGGAAGCCCGCGGCGACCGCGACCGTCGCGACCATGAACAGCGAGGAATTGGTGAACGAGAAATCGATACCGCCGATCTCGATCGGAACAATCTTGTTGACCAGGAACTGGTGGGTCGGATCGTTTGACACCGTGTATCTCTCTCGCTTGCCCGCCTTGCGGCGGAAGTCACCCTAATTGAGACCGCGCCGTCAGGCGCCGTCCTTCGTCTTACTTCCGTCCCGCCCCGCCAGCCTGTCGACCGGGTGGGGCGATGCCACCATGCCGGCCGCGCGCATGACGTTCAGAACGCCGGCACCGAAACCGAGGAGCAGGAGTGCGATCATCCCCCACGGCCCTGTACCCGCAAAATGGTCCAAAAGATAGCCCAGAAGCGCCCCGACGATGACGGCGGCGACGAACTCGCTCGAGAGCTTCATGGCGACCGCATAGCCCGTCCGGCTCTCGGCTGCCCGCGTCTCGGCGGCTTCTTCCGCCCCGTCCGTCCTGCGCTTCTCCGCGAGTTCCGCGTCCAGGCGCTTCAGCCGGTCTTCCAGACTTCCCTTTTGCTGATCGGTCATGGCATCCTCACATTCTTTCCGGCGGTGCTTTCGCCCCATTGCGGACATATTGAAGGCTAGGATTCAAGCCAATTCCGACCCCTTTCGAAGTCGGGCGCAACATAGTTTTAGGTGCCTGCATAGTCAAGGCGTGGCAGAGCTTTGCGCGACTGCAAATAAATCAAATAAAATCAATAGATTATCGTGAATCGCGCGTCAGGGTGCGACTCTCCGCCCGGGAATCGCGCGCGCCGCGGGGCGGACTCACCGCACCGCGCAGGGGCGGGCTTGCCGCCCGTCAGCTCCAGCCGCCGCCATAGGTGCGGTAGAAGATGTGCTTGCCGATCTTGGAGACGCGCTGCATCGTGCGGCCCCACGGCGGGTTCACGTAGGTGGCGTGGTAGTGCGTCGCCGAGCCCACGTCGTCGAGCCAGATCTTGCCGGCCGTCACGGCCATGGCGATCTCCTTGGCGGTCTTCCAGTTCCACGGCGAGAGGATGAGATCGGGAATGCGGTCGCAGGCGAACGAGAACTGGCAGCGCCCGCGCATATGCTCGTTCTGGTAGACGACGCCGCAGATCGTGTTGGGATAGGCGGGGTTGCGCACGCGGTTGAGCACAACCTGCGCCACCGCGGCCTGGCCCCTCGGCTGTTCGCCGCGCGCCTCGAAGTAGATGGCCTCGGCAAGGCACTTCTGCTCCCTGGCGGTGAACACCTCCGCCGGCAGCACGCTTGCGGCCCAGGCATGGTCCTCGGGCGAGATGTCCGGAATAAAGCGGCCCGCCTCCTTCTTCGGCTTCAGGATGGAATCGAAGGGGGATTCGCGGGCATAGTCCGGCTCGACGCGGGCATAGGCGGTCGCCAGCACGTCGGCGGTCTCGTTGGTGACGAGGCTTGCGATCATCGGCGAGACGCCGTCGTCCGCATGGACCGGCTTCTTCTTGTAGAAGGCGGTGGCGATCTCGATCTCCTTGCCCTTGATCTTCGGCCGGGCGAAGGCCATGCGCTCGCCGCTGTCGAAGAGGGGCGAGAGGAGCGAGCTGGTGCGCTCCAGGATGGAGCCGGCGGCAAAGCCCTTCGGCGGCGTCACGGGCAGCACCGCCACGATGCGCCCCTTCTTGTCGCGCCGGTTGACGCGGTCCTCGTCGGGCGTGCCGCCCTTGCCCTTGCTTTCGCTGCGCAGCGCCGCCGTGCGGCCGTCCGGCAGCTCCACGCCCGCCCCGCCCTCGATGCCGCCCGTCGTCATGGCGTCGGCGAAGGCGATCTCGACCTCGTGCACCGAGCCGGCGGGCGAGCGGGTGAGCACCATCGTCTCGTTGCCGCCCTTGCGGTTGATGCCGGCGAGATAGGCGGCAAGGTCTGTGCGGGCCGATTGGGTGGGAAGGATCGCGACGAGGCCGAGGCCGAGCGCGAGGGGAAGTTTCCATTCCCGTTTCAGGGCGGCGAGAAAGGGAAAACGGCCTGCCCGGGCATGACGAACGCTACGCTTACGCAACTGTTTACTCCGCACTTCCACGCATGCGCAGGCCCCTCGCGCCGACGCATGCCGGCGTGTCGTCCTGCCCGGATAAGATCGTATGGGAGCCTGCCGCGCCGAGGCACGGGCCTTGAACGGCTCGTTCTCAGGCTAAAATGAAGCATTAACCTTGATGGTTGGTTAATGCCGGCGGCCGGCAAATGGGGAGGCGGCGTCAGATGACGACGTGCGAGCCGAGTTCGACCACGCGGTTGGTCGGCAGGCGGAAGTAATCGGACGGGTCGGCCGCAAGGTCGGCGAGCGCGATGAACAGGCGGTCCTGCCACATGGGCATGCCGGATTGCGCATCGGGCACCAGCTTGCGGCGGCCGAGATAGAACGAGGTCGACATGATGTCGAACTTGTGCCCGGCCTTGCGCAGGAGGCCGAGCGCCTGGGAAACGTTCTGCGTCTCCATGAAGCCGAAGCGCATTTCTATGCGCGCGAAACGCTCGGAGATCTTCTCCACCGCGAAGCGCTCGGCGGGGATGACGCGCGGCGTGTTGGCGGTCTTCACCGTCAGGATGAAGTTCTGCTCGTGCAGGACGTGGTTGTGCTTGAGGTTGTGCAGGAGCGCGGCCGGCGCGAAATCCGGGTCGCTGGTGAGGAAGATCGCCGTGCCGGCGACCTTGACCGGGGCATGGGCGCTCTCCTTTTCCACCGACTTGACGAAGGCCGGCAGCGGCACCTCCGTGCGGCGCGTCTTCTCGCGCAGGATGCGCGTGCCGCGCGTCCAGGTCCACATCAGGATGACGACGCCGCCGGCGATCGTCACCGGCACGTAGCCGCCGTCGTGCACCTTGAGGAGGTTGGCGCCGAGGAAGGTGAGTTCCAGGAGGAAGAGCGGGGCGAGCGCGGCGGCGGCCGCAAGCGGCCGCCAGCGCCAGCGGATGCGCAGGAACTCGAAGGCGAGGACGGTCGTCACCACCATCGCGCCGGTGACGGAGATGCCGTAGGCGGTCGCCAGCGCCTCGGAGGAGCCGAAGATGAAGACGAGCACCATCACGCCGAAGAGCAGCACCGTGTTGACGCCGGGCAGGTAGATCTGGCCGGTCTGGGTCTCGGAGGTGTGGAAGATCTCCATGCGCGGCAGGAAGCCGAGATGGATCGCCTGGCGGGTCAGCGAGAAGGCGCCGGTGATCACCGCCTGGCTGGCGATGATGGTGGCGGCCGTCGCCAGGACGACGACGGGCAGCAGCGCCCATTTGGGGAACATCAGGAAGAACGGGTTGTCGACCGCCTCCGGATGGGCGAGCACGAAGGCGCCCTGCCCGAGATAGTTCAGCGTCAGCGCCGGGAAGACGAGACAGAACCAGGCCCACTGGATCGGCCGGCGGCCGAAATGGCCGAGGTCCGCGTAAAGCGCTTCGGCGCCCGTCACCGTCAGGAACACCGCGCCGAGGACGACGAGGCCGACATAGCCCTCGTTGACCATAAAGAGCACGGCATACCAGGGATTGAAGGCGGAGAAGATGGCGAGGTCGTCGCTGATATGCTCGATGCCGCCGAGGCCCATGACGAGGAACCAGACGGCGGTGACCGGCCCGAAGAACTTCGAGACCGCGGCCGTGCCGAGCGACTGGACGGCAAAGAGCATGACCATGATGACGACGGAGATGGGCACGACATAGTCGGCGAGCGTCGGCGTCACCAGCTTCAGGCCCTCGACGGCCGAGAGCACCGACAGGGCCGGCGTGATCATGGCATCGCCGATGAAGAGCGCCGCGCCTGCCGCGGCGAGGAAGAAGAGGACGGTGGTGCGCTTGCCGGCCGTCTTCGTCAGCAGCGCCAGAAGCGAGAGCGTGCCGCCCTCCCCGTGGTTGTCGGCGCGCAGGAGGAAGAGCACGTATTTCAGCGTGACGATGATCGTCAGCGTCCAGATCATCAGCGAGATGAGGCCGACCACCTCGGTGCGCTGGAGGCCGTCGCCGGCCACGGGCCGCAGCGCCTCGCGGAAGGCATAGAGCGGGCTCGTGCCGATGTCGCCATAGACGACGCCGACGGAACCGAGGGCGAGAAGGAACAGCGTACGCGCCCGGCTATGGGCCTGCGGTGCTTGCATGGGAGCGATCCGGCCTAGAGCCAGCCTTTCCAGCGGAAGAAATAGAAGGGAAGAACCGCCGACAGGACCATCGCGCCGAGCGTCACCGGATAGGCGAAGGGGACGTGCAGCTCGGGCATGAACTCGAAGTTCATGCCGTAGATGGAGGCGATCAGCGTCGGCGGAAGCAGCACGACGGAGGCGATCGAGAAGATCTTGATGATGGCGTTCTGCTCGAGGTTGATGAGGCCGAGCGAGGCGTCGAGCAGGAAGGTGATGTTGCCGGCGACGAAGTTCGCGTGCTCGGACAGCGACTGCACGTCGCGCGTCACCGCACGGCAGAGCTCCAGGCTCTCGCGGTCGGACTGGAGCGCCGGCAGGCCGTGCAGGAAGGTCAGGAGCCGCGACAGCGACATGAGGCTGTCGCGCGTCTTGGCGAGCAGGCGGTGAAGGGCCGAGACCTGCACGACGCGGTCTTCCAGATAGCGCGGCGGGCGGCGGGACAGGTGGCGGTTCTCGCCGAACACTTCGAGGGAGAGCCGGTCGGCGCGCGCCACGGCGATTTCGAGGATCTCGGCGGTGCGGTCGGCGATGGTCTCCAGAAGCCGCGTGATCATCACGGTCGGCGAGGAACAGCCGCCGGGGATGCGGTGCATGCCGGCCTTGAAGAGCGCAAAGGAGCGCGGCTCGGCATAGCGCACGGTCAGGAGCTTGCCGTCGGTGAGGATGAAGGCGATGTCGGTGAGGTGCGGCAGGTCGCTTTCGGCCTTCACCATCAGCGAGGCCGTCATGTAGGCGGCTTTCTCGTCGGTATAGAGGCGGCTCGACGGCTCGATGTCCTTGAGCTCGTCGCGGGTCGGCACGTCGAGGGAAAGCACGCGCTCGATCAGCGCCTCGTCCTCCTCGGTCGGCTCCAGGAGATCGACCCACACGGCCCCGGCCAGCGCCTCGGCGGCGGCGGAATCGTCGTTCGTCGGCAGGCTGCGCGCCTCGCCGTTGGGACGGAAAACCGTGATCACCGGCGAATGGCTCCGCAACGGACCATCGCGCTTACTCCTGGTTAAACACCGCCGGGCGGCAGGCGCGCGATATTGCGCAACGCACTATAAAAATCAAGGGCCTCTTGTTTTTGGGGTGTTGACGGCGTGCCGGGTGGCTTACCCCCCTCTGGCCTGCCGGCCATCTCCCCCACAGGTGGGGAGATTGAATCGTGGCACCGCCTCGCCCCAAGCCGATCTCCCCCCTTGTGGGGGAGATGCCCGGCAGGGCAGAGGGGGGTGTTCGGAGGAAGAACGCCTACTCGAACACGATCGCCGGCGCGCCGCGCTCGCCCTTGCCCTTCAGCGTTTCCAGCTCCTGCCAGACGCGGGTGGCGATCTCGCGGTAGACCTTGGCGGCCGCACCGTCCGGGTTGGAGACGACGACGGGGGTGCCGGCGTCCGAGGTCTCGCGGATGTCCATGGTCAGCGGCACCTCGCCGAGGAAGGGCACGCCGATGCGCTCGGCTTCCTTGCGTGCGCCGCCATGGCCGAAGATGTCGTAGCGGTTGCCGGTATCCGGAGCGATGAAATAGCTCATGTTCTCGACGATGCCGAGCACCGGCACCTCGACCTTCGAGAACATGTTGAGGCCCTTGCGCGCGTCGATGAGGGCAAGGTCCTGCGGGGTGGAGACGATGACGGCGCCGGCAAGCGGCACCTGCTGGGCCATGGTGAGCTGGGCGTCGCCCGTGCCCGGCGGCATGTCGACGACGAGCACGTCGAGATCGCCCCAGGCGACCTCGCGCAGCATCTGCAGGAGCGCCGACTGGATCATCGGCCCGCGCCAGATCATCGCCACCTCCTCGTCGACGAGGAAGCCCATGGACATGACCTTGATGCCGTAGTTCTCCATCGGCTTGATCGTGCGGCCCTCGAGCTGCTGCGGCCGGCCGGAGATCTTGAGGAGCCGCGGCATGGAGGGGCCGTAGATATCCGCATCGAGCACGCCGACGCGAAGGCCGTTCGCCTTGAGCGCCAGCGCGAGGTTCACCGCCGTGGTGGACTTGCCGACGCCGCCCTTGCCGGAGGCGACCGCGATGATGGCGCCGACGCCCGGAATGCCGGCCTTGGCGCGCTGCGGCGCTCCGCCCGGTGCGCCGTGGGCATGGCCGGCATGGCCCTGCGGGGCGCTACGGCCGGGCGGCGGGGGCGCGGGCGCGCGGGCGGCGGCGGGGCCGGAGGCGGAGCGCTTGTCCGCCGTCAGCGCCACCATGGCCGCCGTGATGCCGGGGATTTCCTTGACGACGCGCTCGGCGGCGGCGCGCATCGGATCGAGCTCACGGGCGCGCTCGGCCGGCACGGTGATGGAGAAATAGGCCTTGCCGTCTGAGATGAAGACGTCGGAGACCAGCCCCAGATCGACGATGTTGCCGTCCATGTCCGGCCCGCGCACCGTGCGCAGCCGTTCCAGCACCTGTTCCTTGCTTACGTCCGTCATGAAACCCTCGAAACCCTATAGCGGCCATGCCGGCCGCTTCTTCCCGTAGATAGTGCACGGCGAAGCCGCCGCCAAACGAATTTACCTGCGACGAGAGGCAGCGGCTTTGCGGCAGAGCATGGAACTTCGATCAGGCGATGAGCCCGCGGCGGATGGCCTTGACGACGGCCTGGGTGCGGTTGACCGCCTCCAGCTTGCGGGTGACCTGGTTGAGGTAGTGGTTGACCGTGTGCTCGGAGAGGCCGAGGATTTCGGCGATCTCCAGGCTGGTCTTGCCCGCGGCCGTCCAGCTCAGGCACTGGATCTCGCGGTCGGTCAGCACCACCTGGCCCGACTTCCAGGCCGCGCCGATCTCGGCCAGCCGGTTGAAGAGATGGACGGAGATCATCTGCAGCATCAGCCGGTCGTCGCGGCCGAGCGTCGGGCTTTCCCCGCCCCAGACGACCGCGCCGCGGTTGCCGAGGGCGTCGTGCACCGGGAAGAAATGGCCGATGAGCATGCCGTGGCTGTTCATCAGGTCGAGCACTTCGCTGAAATCCGCCTGCTCGGAGGATTCGCCGATCCATTCGCGCATGTCGTAGGAGAAGGGCACCGTGGTCAGGCGCAATTTGCGGATGCCGGCGCTGTGGCGCACCATGCGCAGCGCGTCGTACTTGGCAAGGATCTCCTGCGGCCAGTTGCTGACGACGGAATAGGCCGACAGCTTTTCCGCCTCGAAGCCAGGCAGCGTGAAGACGATGAAGTATTTGAGGCCGTATTCCTCGCACTTGCGCCGCATGTAGCGCACGATATCGAACTGCGTTTCGAGGGCGGCGATCTCCGCGCCTTCGTCCTGAAGCTGGTTTTCGCCGCTGCTGGTCTCGTCAGGCGTCATCATATCCCGCCTTCCGTCGTCTTCGCCTCGTGCAATCGGAGCAGAGCCATATGAATTCCTGAAAAACAACGCGGTGAATATGCATTAGTTCAAAAGTCCGGCGCGGATCGCCTTGGCGACCGCCTGAACCCGGTTGACCGCGTCGAGCTTGCGCGTGGCGCGGTTGAGGTAATGATTGACCGTATATTCCGAAAGGCCGAGGATTTCCGACATCTCCACGCTGGTCTTGCCGGCCGAGGCCCAGGACAGGCACTCGATCTCGCGGCGCGACAGCGAGACGTGCTGCCGGCGCCCGGCGCGGTGCTCCAGGATCTCGGTGAAGGCGCGGTTGGCAACGGCGTTGAGCTCGGCCATCTCGCGCGGGTTCAGCGCCTCGCGCATGCCGCCGAAGGCGAGCGCGCCGCGCTGGCCGGCCGAGTTGTGCGCCGGGAAATAGGCCCCGCGCGACAGGCCGTGCCGCTCGAAGAGATCGGCGGCGATCGTCGCCTTGCCGTCGGCGCGGCGGCGGTTCGTGCGCTCGGCGTCGTAGACGAAGGGATTGGTGCTCTGGCGCAGCCGCTCGATGACCGGACTGCCGAAGATGAGGCCGGCATGGTCGTAGGTCTTGAGCATATCGTCCGGCCAGGAGGTGAGCAGGACGTTGGAGGAGAAATCGGTCGAGGTCTCGGAGGGGACGGTGATCAGCAGATAGCCGCGGAACCCGAAGCGGGCGGCAAGACCGCCCAGCGTTTCGGCAATGTCGTCCTCGGTACCCGGGACGACCGGGCTCGCGCCCCAGCCGCGGGACTGTGCAGACGCCGTATAGAATCGATCCGCCATATCCATCTTCCTTCAGCACGCACGCAAGACGCGGCAGCCCCTGCCGGCGCAATGCACTGCTTGCCTCAGGAACCCCCGTATCCCAATGCAAGTATGTTCGAAGTACCGCGCCTCAAGTCGCGGGCGGCGACGCAGCTCCAGGCCGGTCGAAAGGGAAGCTAATGACGCCCCTTTCCCACGTCCAGCGCGATTTTCTAATTTACCGTAAATTGCCCTCATAAGACAACCTCGCGATCATGAATGCATAAGTAAGCTCGACTTATCGTTGCGGGCCGAGCCTTGCCGAGAGTTCCGCGGTGATGGCGCGGGCGGTATCGCGCACCAGCGGCGCCCATCCGTCCAGCCTCTCCTCGCCGACCCGGTAGGCGGGCCCCGTGACGGAAACGCCTGCGGCGAGCGCGCGTTCCGCATCGAAGACGGGCGCGGCCACGCAGCGGATGCCGGGCTCGTGCTCCTCCCGGTCGAAAGCGACGCCCGACCGGCGGATCGCCTCGAGCTCGGCGAGGAGCCCGGCCCGGTCGGTGATCGTCGCCGGCGTGAAGCGGCGATATTCGATGCCCGCCAGGATCGTATCGAGCGCGGGGCCGGACAGCGCGGAGAGCGCGGCCTTGCCGACGCCGGTGCAATAGACGGGCGAGGCATTGCCGATCTGCGAGTTCATGCGCACGGCCTGCCGGCTTTCCACCTTGTCGAGATAGATGATCTCGCGCCCGCGCAGGACGCCGAGATGCACGGTCTCGCCCGTCTCCCGGTGCAGCGCCTCCAGGAAGGGCGCGGCGACCATGCGAAATTCGTTGCGGGCCCAGCTCGCCGAGGCGAGCTTGAGGAGGCGAAGGCCCGGCACATAGGCATGGTCGGCGTTGAGTTCCAGGAGCCCTTCCTGCACGAGATGGGAGAGCTGGCGGTGCAGCGTGCCGCGCGGCTGGCCGCTGAGGGAAAGCACGTCGGTGAAGCGCATCGGCCCTTCGGCGAGCGCCACCGCCTCCAGCACGGCCATCGCCTTGCCGAGCGTGCCGGTGCCGCCATCCTCGTCTTCCCGCTGCCGTATCGTCACCGCAGGCCCCTTTTGCTTGACAGGGCTCGCATCCTAGCGGAATAATTCCGAATAATCAAACTCGGTTCCACATATTGGAACATTCTGGGAGGATTGCGATGGCCGGCCGGTATCCGGACCTTGCAGGACAGGGCGTGCTCGTCACCGGCGGCGGCTCGGGCATCGGCGCGGCGCTGGTGCGCGCCTTTGCCGCCGAGGGCGCGCGCGTCGCCTTCCTCGACATCGCCGAGGCGGAAAGCCGCACGCTGGTCTCGGAGCTGGAAGGCAAGGTCGAGCACCTTCCCCATTATAGAAGGGTCGATCTGCGCGACATCGCCACCCTGCGCGCGGCCGTGGAGGAAGCGGCAGGCCTGCTCGGCGGCATTCGCGTCCTCGTCAACAATGCGGCGCGCGACGACCGGCACGATCTCGAAACCGTCCAGCCGGACTATTGGGACGAGAACCAGGCGGTCAATCTCCGCCACCATTTCTTCGCCGCGCAGGCCGTCGTGCCGCACATGCGCGAAGGCGGGGGCGGCGCGATCGTCAACTTCTCCTCCATCGCCTATCTTCTCAACATGGGCGAGCTTCCGGGCTATGCGGCAGCCAAGGCCGGCATCATCGGCCTCACCAAGTCGCTCGCCGGCAGGCTCGGGCCGGACAATATCCGCGTCAACGCCATCCTGCCCGGCATGGTGCTGACCGAGCGGCAGAAGCGCCTGTGGATCGACGAGGCGGCGATGGCCGGCGGCATCGCCCGGCAATGCCTCAAGCGCTCGCTCGTCGCCGAGGACATGGCCGGCCCCTGCCTTTTCCTGGCGTCGGAGGCTTCCGCCGCCATCACCGCACAAACGCTCATCGTCGATGGAGGCATGCTCTGATGACCGATACCGCCCGCGAAGCCGCCTATGTGGCTGTCGACTGGGGAACCTCCAGCTTCCGCCTCTGGCTGATCGGCCGGGACGGCAATGTCGTCGCCGAGCGCCGCAGCGGCGAAGGCATGACGACCGCCGCCCGTACCGGCTTTGCCGCCGTGCTGGAAAGCCACCTTGCCGCCGTCGCCGCGCCCGCCGGCCTGCCGGTCCTCATCTGCGGCATGGCCGGGGCCAAGCAGGGCTGGGTCGAGGCCGGCTATCTCGATACGCCCGCAGCGCTCGCCGACATTCCCGCCGCCGCCGTGCGCGTTCCCGGCAGCAAGGCGGATATCCGCATCCTGCCCGGCCTTGCCCAGCGGGACGCCGCCGCCCCCGACGTCATGCGCGGCGAGGAAACGCAGCTTCTCGGCGCCGCATCCGCGCTCGGCGGCGGAGACCACCTCGTCTGCATGCCCGGCACGCACAGCAAATGGGTGCGCCTTTCCGGCAGCCGGGTCGCGGGCTTTTCCACCTTCATGACGGGCGAGCTCTTCGAGGCGATCGCCAGGCACACGATCCTCAGCCATTCCATCGCAGATGCCGGGGCGATCTCCGGCGACAATGCCGCCTTCCGCGCGGCGGTCGCGCGCATGGTCGAAAATCCGGCGCTCGCCACCAGCCAGCTCTTTTCCGTGCGCGCAGGTGCGCTGATCGCCGGGCTCTCGCCGGAAGACGCCAAGGCCCGCCTTTCCGGCACGCTGATCGGGCTGGAGATCGCCGGCGCCCTCTCGCTCGTCGCCGAAGGCACGCCGGTCGCGCTCGTCGTTTCCGGCGGGCTCGGCGCACTCTATAAGGAGGCGCTTTCCGCCGCCGGCCTTTCCGCCACCGTCATCGATGCCGATACCGCCGTTCGCAACGGCCTTGCCGCGGGCGCCAGGGCGCTCTGGTCCCTCTAAGGAAACGAACATGAGCCGCATTCCCTTCCCCCCCATGACCTATCCGCTGATCGCCATCCTGCGCGGCCTCAAGCCGGGCGAGACCGAGGAGGTCGTCGGCGCGCTGATCGAGACCGGCTTCACCGCCATCGAGATCCCGCTGAATTCGCCCGAACCGTTCAGGTCCATCGAGATCGCGGTGAAGATGGCGCCGGAGAACTGCCTGATCGGCGCGGGCACCGTGCTGACGGTGGACCATGTCAACCGCCTTGCCGATGTCGGCGGCCGGCTGATGGTGAGCCCGAATGTCGAGCCGGACGTGATTTCCACGGCCGCGGCCAAGGGCATGGTGACGATGCCCGGCGTCTTCACGCCCACCGAGGCGCTTGCCGCCGCGAAGGCCGGCGCGACGGGCCTCAAATTCTTCCCGGCGAGCGTGCTCGGCCCGTCCGGCATCCAGGCGATCCGCGCCGTGCTGCCGGCCGAGCTGGAGATCGCCGCCGTCGGCGGCGTTTCCGACAGGAACTTCGCCGACTATGCCGCCATCGGCCTGCGCAGCTTCGGCCTCGGCTCCAGCCTCTACAAGCCGGGCATGAGCGGGGCGGACGTGCGCGCCCGCGCCAAGGCCACGATCGAAGCCTACGATGCCGTCTATGGAGTTTCCCGATGATCGAAACCCACGCCTTTACCGGCCGCATCCTCTGCGAGACCGACTGCCAGCTCGGCGAAGGCCCGAGCTACGACCCCGCAAGCGGCAAGGCCTTCTGGTTCGACATCCGCGGGCAGAAGCTGCATGAGCTTCACCTTGCGACCATGACCAAAGCCGTGCACGACCTGCCCTTCCTCGGCAGCGTGCTCGCCGTCATCGACGCGGAGCGCCAGTTGATCGTCTCCGACCAGGGGCTCTTCGTCCGGCATGTCGCGGACGGCCGGCTGACGCCCTTCGCCAAGCTCGAGGACAAGCCGCAGAACCGCTCCAACGACGGGCGCGTGCACCCCTCCGGCGCGCTCTGGGCGAGCACGATGGGCCGCGGGGCGGAAAAGAATGCCGGCGCGATCTACCATGTCGCAGGCGAGCGGGTGACGGAGCTCTATTCCGGCATCACCATCCCGAACGCCATCTGCTTCTCGCCGGACGGCGGCACGGGCTACTTCACCGATTCGGCCCTCAACCTGCTGATGCGCGTGGCGCTCGATCCTGCGACCGGCCTTCCGACCGGGGACCCGCAGGTGCTCAGCGACGAGAGCGGCACGCCGGGAGACGTGGACGGGGCGGTCTGCGATGCGGACGGGCTCATCTGGAACGCCCGCTGGGGCATCGGCGCCGTCGAGGTCTACCGGCCGGACGGCACGAAGATCGCCCGCTACGCCGTGCCGGCCACGCAATCGAGCTGCCCGGCCTTCATCGGGCCGAAGGCCGACCGGCTGCTCGTCACCTCCGCCTGGCAGGACATGGACGCGGCGGCCCGCCGCGCCGACCCGGATGCCGGCAAGACCTTCGAGCTCGGCATTGCGGTCAAGGGGCGGTTCGAGCCGAAATTCGCGCTCTGAACCGCCTCTCCTGCATGGCTGTCATCAAAAAGAGGGCAATTTTCATCGGAACCAAACCGGGGGGACATCGTTCCTTGTCCATCAGCCGGCGCGGAACAGGTATTCGAAACCGCGCCGCGCCTTGATGCCAACGAGACGAAAGGCAGGTTCACGATGACCAATAAATTTCTCACTTCCGTTGCCGCTGGTGCACTTTTCCTGGGCGCGGCCATTGCTCCGGCAGCTTATGCGCAGGACAATACCCAGCCGGCCCAGACCCAGACCATGGACCAGCAGCCGATGAACGGTGACGCCGCCACCGGCACCACGCCGGGCGATACCGCCGCAAACCCCGATGCGGCAACGCCGAGCGAAGACACCGCGCAGACCCCGGCCACCGGCACGGACAACACGGATACGGCCCAGACGCCGGCAACCGGCACCGACAATACGGACACGGCGCAGACCCCCGCAACGCCGAGCGAGGATACCGCGCAGGCTCCGGCCGCCGGTGAAAGCTATCTGACGGCCCAGACCGACGACCAGATCAGCGCCAACACCTATATCGGCCAGGCGGTCTACAACAGCGCCGACGAAAGCATCGGCAAGATCTCCGACCTGATCATGGAGAAGGATGGCGGCATCACCGCAGCCGTCATCGGTGTCGGCGGCTTCCTGGGCATCGGCGAAAAGTGGGTGGCCGTGCCGTTCGACACGATCTCGATCACGCAGGTCCCGGACTCCGACGACGTCAAGCTGACGACGACCGAGACCGCCGAAAGCCTGCAGGCAGCGCCGGAATTCAAGACCAAGGCGCAGCAGGTCGCCGAACGCCAGGCCAACGCCCCGGTCGACAACGCGACCACCTCGTCGACGACCACGGGCACGGCCCCGGCCACGACCCAGCCGGCCGAATAACCCGGCCAACCCCTCTGACCTCCGCCCGGCAGCGTCCCCTGCGCTGCCGGGTTTTTCGTGCGCTCGCGGGCGAGATACCCCCCTCTGTCCTGCCGGACATCTCCCCCACAAGGGGGGAGATTGGATGGAGCTATGTTTCGCCCATCGTTGACGTAGCAGTTTAAGCATAGGGCACGCTTCTGGCCGATCTCCCCCCTTGTGGGGGAGATGCCCGGCAGGGCAGAGGGGGGTGAGTCCACCCCCACGCATCGTCAATACCAGGCGTCCGCCATCGACCGCTTCTTACGCTCCATGTAGTCGCAAAGTGCCTCGTCGATGCCCTCGTCCAGCGGCGGGGCCTTGTATTCGGCGAGCGTCTTCTTCCACTGGCGGTTGGCGCGGGTGGCCATGTCGGTCGAGCCGCCCTCCTCGCTCCATTTCTCGAAGGGCTCGTTGTCGGAGAGCGTCGAATCCCAGAAGGCCGTCTGGTAGTTGCGCATCGTGTGGTCGCAGCCGAGGAAATGGTGGCCGGGGCCCACTTCCAGGAACGCATCGAGCGCCAGCGCATTGTCGTCCACCGTGACGCCGGCAAGATAGGAATGCAGCGCGCCGCAGACATCCGCATCCATCACGAACTTCTCGTAGGACATGGAGAGAAGGCCGTCGAGGAAGCCGGCCGAATGCAGGATGAAGTTGGCCCCGCAATGGACGGCCGACAGCATGGACATCAGCCCCTCCTGCATGGCCTGCCCGTCCGGCAGCTTGGAATTGGAGAAGTTGCCGGCGCAGCGCAGCGGCAGGTTCAGCCGGCGAGCGAGCTGGCCGACGACCATGGAGCCGATGGCCGGCTCCGGCGTGCCGAAGGTGGGCGAGCCCGAGCGCAGCGACATGGAGGAGAGGAAGTTGCCGAAGATGACCGGCGCGCCCTTCCTTTCGAGCTGCGTCAGCGCGCAGCCGGCAAGCGTTTCGGCGAAGGACTGGGCGATGGCGCCGGCATTCGTCACCGGCCCCATCGCGCCACCGAGGATGAAGGGCACGATGACGGCGGCCTGGTTGGCGCGGGCATAGGCGCGCAGCGACTTCGTCATCGTGCCGTCCCAGACGAGCGGCGAGTTGACGTTGACATTGCCGAGGATGACGCAGTTCCGATCGACGAAATCGGCGCCGAACAGGATACGCGCCATGTCGATGGAATCCTCGGCGCGCTCCTCCGCCGTGATCGAGCCCATGAAGGGCCGGTCGGAATACCTGATATGGCTGTAGACCATGTCGAGGTGGCGCTTGTTCACCGGGATGTCGACCGGCTCGCAGATCGTGCCGCCGGAATGGTGCAGCCAGGGGCTCGACTGGGCGAGCTTGATGAAGTTGCGGAAATCCTCCAGCGTGCCGTAGCGCCGGCCTTTGTCGAGGTCCATGACGAAGGGCGAGCCGTAGGCGGGCGAGAAGACGACGTTCTTCCCGCCGATCTGCACGTTGTTTACCGGATTGCGGGCGTATTGGGTGAACTCGGCGGGCGCGGAGGAGACGATCTCGCGCAGCATGCCGGGCTCGAAGCGCACCAGGACGCCCTCGACCTTCGCACCGGCCCGCTTCCAGTGGTCGAGCACGGCGGGATCGTCGCGGAACTCGATGCCGACCTCGGCGAGGATGCGGTCCGCCGTCCGCTCGACCTTCTGCAGGTTCTCCTCCGACAGCACGTCGTAGGTCGGGATGCCCCGCACGATATAGGGCACGCCCAGAGGCTTTGCCGCATTGTCCCGCCGCGTGCCCCTGCTCCGCCTTGCCGGCGCTTCGCTCACTGCTGCCTCACCCATGAAGTCCTCCATAATTCAGGATGAGGCTAGGCGCGAATGCGCACGTTGTAACGCTGGAAAAAAGTTTTCGATACTATAAGCTCAGTTTATGGAAACTCTGCGCCGTCTCCTTCCCTCCGCCTCCAGCCTCATCATCTTCGAGGCGGCCGGGCGGCACCAGAATTTCACCCGCGCCGCTCACGAGCTCGGCATGACGCAGGCGGCCGTTTCCTATGCGGTGCGCAACCTGGAGGAACAGCTCGGCGTCGCGCTCTTCCACCGCGTCCACCGCGCCGTGGAACTGACGGATGCCGGCGAGCGCTTCCATGCGGACGTGACGCTCGGCCTCTCGCGCATCCAGAAATCGGCCGAGGACATCCGCGCCAAGGGGCGCGAGGCGAACGTGACGCTCGCCGCCTCCACCGCCTTCGCCTCGATGTGGATGCTGCCGCGGCTCGCCAAGCTGCGCGCCGACCTGCCGGACATCGACCTTCGCATCCAGACCAGCGTGCGCGACCTCGATCTCGACGAGGAGCCGATCCCGCTCGCCATCCGCGGCGGGGATCCCGGCAAATGGCCGCGCTACCATGCCGCGCTGCTGGCGCCGGAGGTCATCACCGCCGTGGCGAGCCCCGCCTTCGTGGAAAGCCACGGGAACCCGCAGACGCCGGAAGCGCTGCTGAAACTGCCGCTCATCCATCTGGAAGAGCCGGTCCGGTCGGCCTGCGACTGGCCTCACTGGTTCGCCAGCGCCGGCGTGCGCTACCCGCCGCAGGCGCGCCGGCTCGCCATCAACGATTATGTGCTGGTCATCCAGGCGGTGCTTTCGGGCGAAGGCGTGGCGCTCGGCTGGCAGCACCTCATCGAGGGCCAGGTGCGCTCCGGCGCGCTCGTTCCCGTCGGCGGCCATGCCCTCACCATGCAGGACGCCGGCTTCTACGTCGTCTGGCCCCGCTCGCGCGAGCTCAACGGCCCCGCCCGCCGCGTGCGCGACTGGCTGGTGGAGGAAGGACGGCTGAGCCGGAGGGAAACGGGTTGAGGATGCGGGCTTTTCCCTTCAATGTTTGAAGCCTGCCCCTCATCCGGCCTGCCGGCCACCTTCTCCCCGCAAGCGGGGCGAAGGAAACAGGAGGTGCCGGTTTCCTCAAGCAATGCCCGCCCGCAAGGCAAGTCCCCTCTCCCCGCTTGCGGGGAGAGGGTTAGGGTGAGGGGCAGCTCCGGATGCGACAGGAAGTCTTCAGCGCCGCAGCACCGGCCGCACTTCCTCGTGGAAGAAGCGGAAATAGGAGGTGATCTGCGCCAGCGCATTGGTCGACAGCTTGTACTGGATGCCGAGGCGGCCGTTGGAATACCAGCGCACCGTTCCGGTGAGGCGGCCGAGCTCCTCGCTCTCCACCGTCACCATCTGGCCGGCCAGCGCCTGGATCGGCTTTTCCACGTCGAAGGCCATTCCGGTCGGCGAAAGGTCGACGACGCGCGCGCGCGTCGACTGATGCATCACCTTGACCGTTGCGAAAATGCGGACCCTGGAACGATCGTTCGTCCGGGTGGGCATGTCCTTGATCGTCGCCATCCCTCTTCCCCATTGTTGTCGTGGGGGGAAGCATACCCGGCACCGATTGCCTTGCCGCTAAGGAAAAGGATGCAATTTTAGCGAACTGGCCCGTTCGGGGACAGGTTCGCCTCAGGAGACGGCACGGCTTTCGACGCTGACATAGCGGTCGGAGAGGTAGCGCATGGTGGCGACGGCGTCGGCCGGCTTGCCGTAGAAATAGCCCTGCCCCATGCCGCAGCCGAGCGCCTTCAATTTCAGCGCCTCGGAGAAATCCTCGATGCCCTCGGCGACGACCGAAAGGTCCAGTCCCTCGCACATGGCGACGATGGCCTTGATGATGTGTTCCGACGCCTTGTCGTTGGAGATGCGCGAGACGAAGGCGCGGTCGATCTTGACCTTGTCGAAGGTGAAGTCGCGCAGGCGCCCGAGGCTCGACTGGCCGGTGCCGAAATCGTCGAGCGAGATGCGCACGCCCGCCGCGCGCAGTTCGCCGACGATCTTCTGCGCCGTGTCGGCATCCGTCATCACGGCGGTCTCGGTGATCTCCAGCTCCAGCCGGCGCGGATCGAGCCCGACGCGGTTGAGGATCGCCAGCGTGTTGAAGGCCGTCTTCGGATCCATCAACTGGGCGGAGGAGAGATTGAAGGACAGGAAGAGCTCGCGCGGCCAGGAGAGCGCGGCCTCCGCCGCCTTGCGCAGCA
Source organism: Shinella fusca (assembly GCF_014203155.1). Lineage (GTDB taxonomy): Bacteria > Pseudomonadota > Alphaproteobacteria > Rhizobiales > Rhizobiaceae > Shinella > Shinella fusca. The sequence goes on along the minus strand of NZ_JACHIK010000022.1, from coordinate 41,691 downwards.
GCGTGTCGGAGAGCGCGTCGATGAAGCCGCGCTCTTCCGCGAGCGGCACGAAGGCCGCCGGCGAGACATAGCCGAGATCGGCATCGCACCAGCGGGCGAGCGCCTCGAAGCCGACGACCGCATCGTCGCGCAGGCTGACGATCGGCTGGAAATGCACGTCCACCTCGTTGGCGATGATGGCGTTGCGCAGCGCCTGCTCGAGCTGCGTCGCCCGCTTCATCTCCTGGGCGATCTCCTGCGAATAGACGGTGATCTGCCCGCGCCCGCGGCGCTTGGAGCGGTAGAGCGCGGTGTCGGCGCTCTTCAGGAGCTCGGCGAAGTCCTCGCCGGCGAAGGGGAAGATGGCAAAGCCGAAGGAGGCGGAAAGCCGCACATTGCGGTCGCCGAGGTCGAAGGGGGCCGACAGCACCTCGCGCAGCATCTGGCCGATCTTCTCCGCGCCCTTGCGCTCGAAGACGAGCGGCAGCACGAAGGCGAACTCGTCGCCGCCGTGGCGCGTGACGGTCGCCCCGTCCGGGATGCAGGCTTTCAGGCGATGGGCGACCTGGCAGAGGATCTCGTCGCCCGCGCGCGGGCCGAAAAGATCGTTGATGGGCTTGAAGCCGTCGAGATTGGCGATGCCGATGGCGAAGGGCGCGGGATCCTCCTCGCGCTCGCGCGCGATCTGGCGGACCTTGTCGCGCAGGCGGTAGAGATTGCCCAGCCCCGTCAGCGGATCGGTATAGGCCATGGCATGGAGGTCAGTCTGGGAAACGTCCAGCGCCGCATGGTCAGCAGACTTCATCAATGATTTCCCGTACTTGCACCTGGCCTTCCGATTATTTTCCCACGATGAGGCATGACTGTTAACAAAAGCATAGCAAGCGATCGTCAGTCCTGCCCACCTGCCTCCCCAAATCTGGGGAGTTGACCGGCCCTGCTCAACCTAGGCGACAGATTTCTGGGGCTTCTCGGCCGCATAGCGCCGGTAGATGGCCTCGATCATGTCGGGGCTGACCGGCTTGGTGATGTAGTCGTCCATGCCGGCATCCATGCAGTTCTGCATGTCGACGTTGAGCGCCTGCGCCGTGACGGCGACGATGGGCGTGCGGGTTCCGGTGCCTTTTTCCGCCTCGCGGATCTCCAGAGCGGCGTCGATGCCGTTCATCACGGGCATGGAGATGTCCATCAGGACGAGGCGCGGCTGGTGCTTGCGCCAGAGCATGACGGCCTCCTCGCCATTCTCGGCGATGCGGTGCGAGACGCCCATGCCCTCGAGAATCTGCGAGAAGACGAACTGGTTGATCTGGTTGTCCTCGGCCACCAGCACCTCCACGTCGCCGACGGCGGCCGGCAGCATGGTCGAGATGTCGGTGGCGATGTACCAGTCGTCGGAAAAGCCGACGGGCGTGACGATGTCGCCGAGCGGCGAGCCCTCGTCCGACAGCAATTCGTGCTCTTCCACGAGGGTGCGCATGAAATCCGGGCCGATGCCGTCCGGCGCGATCGGCCGCACGGCAATGCCCTGGCCGTTCTCCAGGATCGCCTCGTGGCCGGAAAGGTTGTCGTCGACGATGACCAGGTCGATCGCAAGCCCCTCCTCCGCCGCAAGGGCGAGGAAGGCGTCGTGCTCGCGCACGCTGGTGACGGCGCAGCAATCGGCGCCGCGGGCCTTGAACTCGGCGAGAAGGATATCCTCGATATGCGGATTGGGCGTCACCAGCAGCACGCGGCGGCCGGCGAGGGCGTGCAGCTCGTCGGGATTGAGCTGGTCGAGCAGCAGGCGGCGCTCGGCGTCGCGCACCGGATCGAAGCAGTTCTGCGCCTCCACGAAGCCGCCCGGCACGCGCAGCAGCGCATCGTCGGCATCCGTCATCGGCTGCTCGCCCGAAACCAGCGCGGAGACGTCCTCCATCACCGTGACGAGCGCGTAGTGCCCCGACGCGCCGATGCGGTACTTGCGGGTGATGACATAGAGGTCCGAGCCGTCGGCGCGCACGATATGCTCGGCAAGGACATGCGGCTCGCCCGTCTCCAGCACGGAGCGGTCGGTGGTTTCGATGCGCTCGGCGCTCTCGGCGTCGGCAAGGCTCCAGATCGAGCGGCCGACGATGCTGTCGGCATCGACGTCATAGATCGCGCAGAAGGCGGCGTTGGCGGCGATATAGGTGAGGTTGCGGTCCTTGATGACGATGGGTGACGGCAGCGTCTCCAGGATCTCCTCGGTGAGCGCGATGCGCTCCAGGTCGAGGCGCCATTGCTCTTCCTGCTTCTTCTGCTCGGAGACGTCGACGAGCGTCGTCACGTTGTAGCCGTTCGGCAAGCGGCGTTTGCGGAAATGGATCCAGCGGTCGCGGCTCAGCCGCTCGATGGCGTCGTACTGCTCGCGCCAATGGGCGGAGATCTGGGCGGAGATCCATTCCTCGCGGTTGACCGCGCGATGGCGCTGGTCCGGGGCGAGGCCGTAGCGCATGCCGCTGTCGAAGATGGCGCCGAGCACGTCGCGCAGGCGCGCTCCCGGCTTCAGCGCATCGGCTGGAATGGGAAAATAGCGCAGGACCTGGCGGCTGGCGAAGACGAGGCTGTCGTTCTTGTCATAGACGATCACGGCCGCGGCGAGGATATCGCACGCCGCTTCGAACATTCCCAGCCGGATGTGCGCGTCGGAGGACGCTACATCATTCATCGTGGCAGACCTCGCCTGTCTGGCATTCCCGAAGACATGCTGATCGGTGCTTTCCGCACCCTTGGACATGGGAATGACAGCGGCCAGCGACGCTGAAATTGTCCGCCGGAGACCGGCCGGCTTGTGCTCATACAAGCGCCTGCGCACGTTGGCAGCATTTTATTAAAGCCTGATTAAACGATTTAGCCGGATCGCCAAAGGCAGGACGGGATAAGCCGCAGCGGCCACTGGCGGGCGGCGGGCGAATCCGCGAAAATGGCGCCATGAGCATCAGGCAGCTTTCCGAAACCCTCATCAACCAGATCGCCGCCGGCGAAGTCATCGAGCGGCCGGCGAGCGCCGCCAAGGAGCTGATCGAGAACGCGCTGGACGCGGGCGCGACGCGCATCGAGATCGCCACGGCCGGCGGCGGCAAGACGCTTCTGCGCGTGTCCGACAACGGCTCCGGCATGACGCCCGCCGACCTTGAAATGGCGATCCGCCGGCACTGCACCTCCAAGCTCGAAAGCGACCTCCTCGACATCCGCACCCTCGGCTTTCGCGGCGAGGCGCTGCCCTCCATCGGCTCGGTGGCGAAACTCTCGCTCCTCAGCCGGACGGCGGAAGCGAACGAGGGCGCGGAGATCAGCGTGACGGGCGGAAAGGTGGTGCCCGTGCGCCCGGCCGCCGCCAACCGCGGCACGGTGGTGGAAGTGCGCGACCTCTTCTTCGCCACGCCCGCGCGCCTCAAATTCCTCAAGAGCGAGAAGGCCGAGGCCTCGGCGATCTCCGACGTCGTGCGCCGCATGGCCATCGCCTTCCCGCATGTGCGCTTCGTTCTCTCCGGCTCCGACCGCACGACGCTGGAATTTCCCGCAACCGGCACGGACCGGCTCGCCCGCATCGCGCAGGTGCTCGGCCGCGATTTCCGCGACAACGCCATCGAGATCGATGCGGAGCGCGAGGGCGTACGCCTGACGGGCTTTGCCGGCGTTCCGACCTTCAACCGCGGCAACAGCCTCAACCAGTTCGCCTTCGTCAACGGCAGGCCGGTGCAGGACAAGCTGGTCTGGTCGGCGCTGCGCGGCGCCTATGCCGAGACGATCCCGCACGGGCGCTATCCCGTCGCCGTGCTTTCCATCGAGATCGACCCGGCGCTGGTCGACGTCAACGTGCATCCGGCGAAATCCGACGTGCGCTTCCGCGATCCCGGCCTCGTGCGCGGCCTCATCGTCGGGGCGATCCGCGAGGCACTGGCGCGCGAGGGCGACCGGGCGTCGACCACGGGCGCCTCCGGCCTGATGCGCGCCTTCCGGCCCGAGGCGCCGCGCCCCGCCGCGCCCTGGACGCCCGCCGCCTCGCCCTACCGGCCCTTCGAGGCAACCCCTTCCAGCCCGGCCGCCGGCCGGCAGGCGGGCTTTGCCGAGTTCGAGGCGCCCTCGGCGCGCAGCGAGCCGGCCTTCGCCCCCTCGCCCGCCGAGGAGCCGCCGCAGCGCCATCCGCTCGGCGCGGCGCGCGCGCAGCTCCACGAGAACTACATCGTCGCGCAAACCGAGGACGGGCTCGTCATCGTCGACCAGCACGCCGCGCACGAGCGCCTCGTCTTCGAGGCGATGCGCAACGCGCTGCATGCGCGCGCCGTGCCGGCGCAGGCGCTGCTGATCCCCGAGATCGTCGATCTTCCCGAGGACGATTGCGACCGGCTCGTCGCCCATGCGGAGGAGTTTTCGAAGCTCGGCCTCGGCATCGAGCGCTTCGGCCCCGGGGCGGTCGCCGTGCGCGAGACGCCCGCCATGCTCGGGGAAATGGACGCGGCAGGCCTCATCCGCCAGCTTGCCGACGAGCTTGCCGAATGGGACACGGCGGGCGGCCTCAAGGCCAGGCTCGAATACCTCGCCGCCACCATGGCCTGCCACGGCTCGGTGCGCTCGGGCCGGCGCATGCGGCCGGAGGAGATGAACGCGCTCCTGCGGCAGATGGAGGCGACGCCCGGCTCCGGCCAGTGCAACCACGGGCGCCCGACCTATATCGAACTGAAGCTTTCCGACATCGAGCGGCTGTTCGGCCGCAGCTAGGCGCGGCGAAAGGGCTGGCTATTTTCCGGTCGCCACGCTATGGCATGGCGAAGAAATCATGCGGATATTGAAGTCGATGATGAACCGTTTTGAAGGCCGCGGCGGCAGCCGGGAAGCGAAGATCCGTTACCTCGACGGCGATTTCCAGATCCTGATGCCCGGCTCCCACGTCATCTGCGCCATGACCGGCGAGACGATCCCCGTCGACGAGCTGCGCTACTGGAGCGTCGCCCGCCAGGAAGCCTATGTGAGCTGCGCCGCCTCGCTGGACGCGGAAAAGCGCGCCGGCGCGTTGCCGACGCAGAAGCGGTAATCCCGCCCGTTTCCTCTTCGTGACAGCCCCTCATCCGACCCTTCGGGCCACCTTCTCCCCAAGGGGAGAAGGGCAAGGGCCGGACATGCCTTGAAAATCACTTCCCGGCCGGCCGCTGCAATTTCCGCCGGCGGGCATTGGCGATCGCGGCATCGATGATCGCATCCGGGCCCTTCGGATCGTCGAAGCGGATCTCCACCTCGATCACCCGGCTCTTTTCCCGCAGTTCCTCCGAGCGGCCGTGGCCGCCGGCAAGGCGCACGCTGTCCTTGGCGGTGGTGACGAGCCGGTGGCCGCGGGCCGCCGCGTCGTCGAGGAGGTCGGCCACCTCGTCGTCGCCGAGATAGTGGTGGTCCGGGAAGCCCCGCGTCTCGGCGAGCTCCGCGCCCGTCTCGCGGACGGTGCGGTGGAACTTTGCGTTGTCGGCGATGCCCGACCAGGCCATGACGACCTCGCCCTTCAGGTCCTCCGCCCCGACGGTGACGAGGGTGGCGGAGTGGATCGCCTTACCGGCGCGCGCGGCCTGGCGGATCAGCCGGTCGGCCGCCTCGCCGTCGCCGATGGCCAGAAGCGCGCTTGCCTGCCGCATCTGCTCGACGAGCGGCGCGCGCACCGGCCCCCCCGGCACGAGATGGCCGTTGCCGATGCCGCGGCGGGTGTCGATGACGACGAGCGCATAGTCGAAGGCGAGCTGTGCGCTCTGGAAACCGTCGTCCATGATGATGAGATCGGCGCCCTCCTCCACCAGCTTCTGCGCCCCCTTGACGCGCCGGCGCGAGATGACGGTCAGCGCCTCGCGGGCAAGCAGCAGCGGCTCGTCGCCGACCGCCCGGGCGCGGTGATGGTGCGGGTCGACCACGGTGGTGACGTCGAGCGAGCCGCCATAGCCGCGCGACAGGAACCCCGGCTTCAGCCCGCGGGCCTTGGCGGCGCGGGCGATGGCGATGGCGGTCGGCGTCTTGCCGGCCCCGCCGACCGTGAAATTGCCGACGCAGATCACCGGCACCGGCACCTCGGCGCGGCGCCCGCGACGCATGCGCCGGCCGGCGACGAGGCCATAAAGGCGCGAGAGCGGCCAGAGCGCATAGGCCCGCCAGTCCGGCTCCGTCCACCAGAAGGGCGGCGCTTCACTTACCATTGCTGTCCCCTGCCATCGGCCATGTGGGCCACAAGAAACGCGAGACGGCGGGGAAAATCAACTGAGGCGAGGACAAAGCCTGGGGCCTGCCCCTCATCCCGCTGCCGCGACCTTCTCCCCGCAAGCGGGGCGAAGGGGAATGCCGTACGGGTTTCCCGCATCTCGATTGTGGAAGGCGCCCGCCTCCTGCCTCCTTCTCCCCGCTTGCGGGGAGAAGGTGCCGGCAGGCGGATGAGGGGCAATCCCGGCCTCACTCCGCCGGCACGCCCGCCCCGGTGAAGAGCGGCACGAGCTCGGTGATGTCGTTGAGGCAATAGTCCGAGGCGGCGGAGAGGGATTCGCGCGAGCCGGTGCCGGTCAGGACGGCGACGGTGAGGCCGGCGCCGGCGGCGCGGCCCATGTGCAGGTCGTGGTTGTTGTCGCCGACGACGGCGACCTGGTGCGGCTCAAGGCCCGTCGCCGCGCAGAAGCCGAGCACCATGCCGGGCTCCGGCTTGAAGCCGAAGCCGCTGTCGTAGCCGGCGACATAGTGCAGGTAATCGGCAAAGCCGAAGCGCTGCGCCGTCGCGCGGATCGAGGCTTCGTTGTCGCTGGAGGCGACGCCGAGGCGATAGCCGCGCGCATGCATGGTGGCGAAGAAACCGGCAAGGTCGGTGACGGCGACGGCAAGCGCTGCGGAATTGGCGAAAAGCCCGTCGAAGAGTTCGGCCAGCGCCTCGACCGAAAAGGGTGCACCGGCGGCGACCAGCCCCTCGGCGATCTCCACCGTGTTGCCGGCGGCCAGCAGGCTGTCCGGCGTGACATAGCCGGTGTCCGGGTCCATGCCGCCTGCGACCAGCAGGCGGCGCGACAGGTCTTCGTCGCCGCCGGCGGCGATGCGGGCGAGCTCGTAGTTCACCGGCACCCAGCTCCTGGCATAGTCGAGGAGCGTTCCGTCCTTGTCGAAGAGGATGCCGGAGATCGTCGCTGCCTCGGTCATGGCTGCTCCTTCAGGAGGTCTGGCGCGGGTGGAGCCGCGCCTTCACGGTAAGCGGGTTGATATAGGGCTCCAGCCCCTTGACGGTCGCGCGCAGAGCCCCGCGCATCTCCTGCACGGTCTCCTGCCCCGCGTCGATCATCTGGCGGCGCATCTCGTCGTGGTTGAGGAGATAGTGCACGCCCTTGGCCAGCATCTCGACGTCGCGCACCATCTTGGCGCTGCCGTTGCGGGCGAGCTGCTGGTAGGCCTCGCGGAAATTCTGCACGTTGCCGCCCGAAAGGATGGCGCAGCCGAGCATGGCCGGCTCCAGCGGGTTCTGCCCGCCTTCGGCGAAGAGCGAGCGGCCGACGAAGGCGATCTCCGTCATGCGCAGGTAAAGCCCCATCTCGCCGATCGTATCGCCGAGGAAGATGTCCGTCTCGGGCGTCAGCGGCTCGCCGGAGGTGCGGCGCACGACCTTGAGCCCGCGCGCGGCGAGCATGTCGGCGAGGGCATCGCTGCGCTCGGGATGGCGCGGCACGATGATGGTGAGGAGGCCGGGCGTGCGCTCCTTGAGGGCGCGGTGCACGTTGCCGGCGGCCGCCTCCTCGCCCTCGAAGGTGGAGATGGCCGCCCAGGTGCGCCGGCCGGCGATCTGGTCGAGATAGGTTTTCAGCACCACAGGATCGGCGGGCGGGGCGTCCGTATCGACCTTGAGGTTGCCGGAGACCATGACGGGCAAGGCGCCGAGCGTGCGGAAACGGTCCGCATCGATCTCCGACTGGGCGATGACCAGCGCGAAATTCTCGAAGAGCGCGTCGGCGAAGGCGTGGCGCCGCTTCCAGCGCGGGAAGGAACGGTCGGAGATGCGGCCGTTCACCAGAACCTGCGGGATATGGCGCTTGCCGAGCTCCAGGATGGTCATCGGCCAGATCTCGGACTCCGCCATGATCGCGAGGTCCGGGTGCCAGTATTCGAGGAAGCGGCTGATCGCCGGCTTCAGGTCGAGCGGCACGAACTGGTGGATGACGTCGGAGCCGAGCCGGTCGCGCACGACCTTGGCCGAGGTGACGGTGCCGGTGGTGAGCAGCACGGCGATGCCGCGCCGGCGCACTTCCTTGACGAGCGGCACGATGGAATTGGTCTCGCCGACGCTTGCGGCATGGAACCAGACGAGCGGACCGGCCGGCCGCTCGACGCCGGCCACGCCATAGCGTTCGCGGCGGCGGGCGCGGTCTTCCTTGCCCTTGGCCGCGCGCAGCGCGATGTAGGGGCCGACGACCGGATAGAGCGCGACGCCGCCCCAGCGGTAAAGCGACAGCGCGAAACGGGCGAGCCGGCTGCTCATGGGCAGGGCACCTTCGTCTTGGCGCTCGGGCGGTCGAGGATCATGGGGTCCGGTCTTTCTGTCCGGCGCGGAAAGGCCGCGCGGGACGGACGGTCAGCCGTTCTTCGGGTCCAGGAGACGGTGCATGTGGACGATGAAATAGCGCATGTGCGCATTGTCCACGGTCTGCTGCGCCTTGCCCTTCCAGGCGACGAGGGCGCTGGCGTAATCCGGGTAGATGCCGACGATGTCGAGCTTGTCGAGGTCGCGGAACTGGACGTCCGTGAGGGTCTTCAACTCGCCGCCGAAAACGAGATGGAGAAGCTGTTTCGGTTCGATCGATTCGGTCATGTTTCTCTCTTTTGTTCTTCCGCAATTCCGGAGGGGAAACCGGGTCCCACTTTCCCGGGAATTGCCTGTTATGCCGATTTCGGCAGACGGTTTGCGGTATTCCGCGGGAAAGGTCAATGGCCGGAAAGGTGCCGCGCGGCCTCGACAAGCCCGGAAAGCCGGGCGCTGCCCGCCGCGCACAGCGTCTCGTGGCTGACGGTCGGCCGGTTGTAGGAAAGCGGGGCGCCGTCGAGCGTCACGAGCCCCCCGCCGGCGCGCGAAAGGATGAGGTCGGCCGCCGCCAGGTCCCAGTCGTGCGAATTGCGCTTGACGAGCGTGGCGTCGATCCGCCCGTCCGCCACCATGGCGAGGCGGTAGGCGAGCGAGGGCACATGGGAGATGCGCTGGACGCCGCCCGCCATGTTCGGTTCGAGGCCGTGCGCCATGTCCTCGGCCGCGGCGATGCGGATCGGCCGGCCGGCATCCGGCTCGCTTGCCGAAACGGGCCTGCCGTTCTTGAGGGCGGGCCCCTCCGCGGCGGCGGTGAAAAGCTCGTCGAGCGAGGGGGCGAAGAGCACGCCCGCCACCGGCCGGCCGCGATGGACGACCGCCGCGCTGACGCACCAGATGTCCTTGCCGGCGATGAAGGCGCGCGTGCCGTCGATGGGGTCGATGACGAAGACGGTCTCGCAGTCGAGCCGCGCCGCGTCGTCGTCCGTCTCCTCCGAGAGCCAGCCGTAGTTGGGCCTTGCGGAGAGCAGTTCCTTCTTGAGGATGTCGTTGGCGGCGAAATCGGCCGCGCTCACCGGCGAGCGGCCTTCGTTCTTCCACCAGACTTCCGGCCCCTTGCGGAAGAAATCGAGCGCCCTTGCGCCGGCGAGCCGCGCGGCGCCGGTGAGAAGATCGAGATCGGCGGTCCAGGCGGCAGCGGCATCGGGCATGGTCTTACTTCCCGGCCAGTGTCATGCCTTCGACGGCGAGCGTCGGGGCGGCCACGCCGAAGGAACGGTCGATGTCGTTCGCCGGCGTGATGCGCAGGAACATGTCGGCAAGGTTGGAGGCGACGGTGACCTCCGAGACGGGGAAGGTCAGCTCGCCGTTCTCGATCCAGTAGCCCGACGCGCCGCGGCTGTATTCGCCCGTCACCATGTTGACGCCCTGGCCGATCAGCTCGGTGACGTAGAAACCGTTACCGACGGAGCGGATCAGCTCTTCCGGCGGGATGTCGCCCGGCTCCAGCGCGAGGTTGGTCGAGGCGGGCGTCACGGACGTGCCGCCGCGCACGCCGCGGCCGTTCGTTTTCAGGCCGAGCTCGTTGGCGGTGGAGGTGGAGAGGAACCAGTGCTGCAGCACGCCGTCCTCGATCATCGCGAGGCGCCGGCCGGTGACGCCCTCGCCGTCGAAGGGGCGCGAGGAGGGGCCGCGCACGATCAGCGGATCGTCGGTGACGGAAAGGCCGGCCTTCAGCACCTGCTTGCCCATCCTGTCGCGCAGGAAGCTGGTCTTGCGCGCGACGGCCGCGCCGTTGATGGCGCCGGCGATATGGCCGGCAATGCCGCGCGCCACGCGCGGGTCGAAGACGACGGTAACGTTCTTCGCCGTCGGCACCTGGCGCGGGTTGAGGCGGCGCACGGCACGGGCGGCGGCCTCGCGGCCGATCTCCTCGCTTGCGCGCAGGTCCGCGAAATAGAGCGCCGAATCGAAGTCGTAGTCGCGCTCCATCTTCGTGCCCTCGCCGGCGATCACGCTGACGGAGCGGCCGAAGCGGCTGGCGCTGTAGGCGCCGGAAAAGCCGTGCGAGGTGGCGAGCACCAGCCCGCCCATGCCGGCCGAGGCGCCCGCCCCGCCGGAATTGGTGACGCCGGAAACGGCAAGCGCGGCGGCCTCCGCGGCAAGCGCGGCTTCCGTCAACTGGTCGGCGGAGACTTCGGTCGGGTCATAAAGCTGAAGGTCCGGCCAGTCCTTCGCAAGGTCGGCTTCGGCGGCGAGCGTCGCATAGGGGTCCTCCGGCGAGGCCTTGGCCATGGCGACGGCGCGCTCGGCGAGCACCTTGAGGTCGAAGCCGGGATTGGCCGAGACGCTGGCGACGCGCCTGCCGACGAAGACGCGCAGCGAGAAGTCGTCGCTCTCGGAGGCTTCCGTGCCCTCGACCTTGCCGAGCCGCACGCTGACGGAGGAGGAGCGGCCCCGAACGACCACCGCATCGGCCGCGTCGGCCCCGGCCTCCCTCGCCCGGTCGATGAGCTCGCCGGCGCGCGCGAGAAGGCTTGCGGTTTCGATCGTCTCAGACATGACTTGGCCTTTCTTTGCTGCCCCATTTATTGTGCACCGTGACGGGCATCAAGGGCCACGCGCCTTTTTTGCCCTGCCACCGGCCCGAAGCATGGTAAGCCTTCCCGATGACCTATACCCACAGCTCCTACAACGAAGTGCTCCTGATGCTCGGCGGCGCGCTTCTTGCCGCCCCGATCTTCAAGCGGCTGGGGCTCGGCACCATTCTCGGCTACCTCGCCGCGGGCGTGGTGATCGGCCCGATCCTCCACCAGATCCGCGACGGCGAGGAACTGCTGGGCGTCGCCGAACTCGGTGTCGTCTTCCTGCTCTTCCTCATCGGGCTGGAGCTGAAGCCATCGCGCCTCTGGGCCATGCGGCGCGACATCTTCGGCCTCGGCATCGCGCAGGTGACGGTCACCGGCCTCATCCTTGCCGGTCTCACGCTCTCCTTCGGGCTGGAGGAATGGGACGGGGCGCTGATCATCGGCTTCGGCCTTGCGCTCTCCTCCACCGCCTTCGCCATGCAGATCCTCGACGAGCGCGGCGACACCAACACGCGCTACGGCCAGCGGGCCTTTTCCATGCTGCTGCTGCAGGACCTCGCCATCGTGCCGCTGCTCGCGCTGATCCCTCTCCTTGCCGAGCAGAAGCCGGAGGACACGACCAGCGCCTTCGAGGATTTCGCCATCGCGCTTGCCGCCATCACGGCGCTGCTCGTCGCCGGCCGCTACCTGCTCAACCCGCTCTTTCGCGTCATCGCCCGCACCGGCGCGCGCGAGGCGATGATCGCCGCCGCGCTCTTCGTCGTGCTCGCCGCCGCCATGCTGCTGCAGCTTGCCGGCCTCTCCATGGCCATGGGCGCCTTCCTTGCCGGGGTGCTGCTCGCCGATTCCTCCTACCGCCACGAATTGCAGGCGGACGTGGAGCCTTTCCGCGGTATCCTGCTCGGCCTCTTCTTCATGGCCGTGGGCCTGTCGCTCCATCTCGACGTCATCTTCTCGCACTGGCTGACGGTGCTGATCGCAACGCCCGCCGTCATGCTGATCAAGAGCTTCGTCATCTACGCGCTCTGCCGCCTCACCGGCTCGCCGCACAACGATGCGGTGCGCATCGCCCTCGTCCTGCCGCAGGGCGGCGAATTCGGCTTCGTGCTCTTCACGGCGGCGGCGGCCGGCGGCATCTTCTCCAACGGGCTCGCCTCGCTGCTGATCGCCGTCGTCACCATCTCCATGGCGCTGACGCCGATCGCCGCCGCGCTCTCGCGCTTCCTCCTGGTCGAGGACCCGGAGGAGGAGATGGAGGAGGACTTCGAGGGCGCGGGGGCGGACGTGCTGATGATCGGCTTCTCGCGCTTCGGCCAGATCGCCGCGCAGATCCTGCTTGCCGGCGGGCGCGAGGTGACCATCATCGACCATTCGACGGACCGCGTGCGGCAGGCGGCGAATTTCGGCTTCCGCATCTATTTCGGCGACGGCACGCGCAAGGACGTGCTGCGCGCCGCCGGCATCGAGCGCGCCAAGATCGTCGCCATCTGCACGCAGGGCAAGGCCGCGACGGACCGCATCGTCGACCTCGTGCAATCCGAATATCCGAACGCCACGCTCTTCGTGCGCTCCTACGACCGGGTGCACACGCTGTCGCTGCGCGCCCGCGGGGTGCAGCACGAGGTGCGCGAGACCTTCGAATCCGCCCTCGTCTTCGGCCGGGAGACGCTGGAGGAGCTGGGCGTGAAGCCCGACGACGCGCTGGCCATCAGCGACGACATCCGCCGCCGCGACCTCGCCCGGCTGGAATTGCAGGCCGTCGAGGGCATCAGCGCGGGACGGCACATGCTGCATTCCAAGCCGGTAAGCCCCGAGCCGCTGCTGAAGCCGAAGAAGAAGACGCAGAGCGAGGCGGAGGAAGAGGAGAGCGTTTGAGCGCTGCCGCTCACTTTCTAACGAAAGAGCCCGCCGCTCACCCCCCTCTGGCCTGCCGGCCATCTCCCCCTCAAGGGGGGGACTGTTTACCCGGACCGCTTTTTGGATTCTGTTATAGAGGTGATTTGCGGGGAGGCACACGATGGATTGCCCAAGCTGTGGCGGCACAGATCTGATCAAGCGCGGCAGCAAGGCCGGGCATCAACGCTACCGATGCCGCACCTGCGGGCGCTATAGCACCGACAGCCCGCCCAAATTCAGCGCCCAGACCAAGGCCATGGCGATCGAGATGTACATGAACAGCATGGGCATTCGGGCGATCGGCCGGGTGCTTCGTGCTTCGCCCGCGACGGTGCTGAACTGGATCCGCAAGGAGCATGCGGTCCTGCAGCACAAGCTGGCCCAGGCCGAGCCGACCGACACCGGGATACCCGATGTCATCGAGATGGACGAGATCTACACCTATGTCCAAAAAAACAGCGGCGGGCGGTGATCTGGACGGCCTATAGCCGTCGCCACCGCCAGGTCGTCGCATACCATATCGGCGACCAGGGCGTGCGCAGCGCCATCGCCATCTACGATCTGGCCAAGGCCGCCGTCGGCCAGATCGGCGCCATCTTCACCGACGCCAATTCCTGCTATCATCTGGCCTTCGAGCGGATCAAGGCGACCGAGCCGCATCGGCAGACCAAGGCGCAGACCCATCTCATCGAGTCCTCGAACGCCTCGTTCCGCGACATGCTGGCCCGCTTCAATCGAAAAACAAAGCGGGCCTCCAAGTCACTCGAAATGCTTCACATCACAATCGACATCTTCATCGCAAGAAAGCGCCTCGCGAGTCCAAGATGAACAATCCCCTCAAGGGGGGAGATCGGCAAGCCGCGGAACCTCGCTCAAATTGCAACGTCGGAGAGAGGCGATACGGTCCCTCCATCCAATCTCCCCCCTTGAGGGGGAGATGCCCGGCAGGGCAGAGGGGGGTATCTCCCGCGCCTACCCTATCGCCGCAAACCTCGCATCCAGCGCCCGCTTCAACTCTTCGCGCACACCGGCGGAGGCCGCCAGCACCTCTTCCGCCTTGATGAAATCCATCACGCGGAAACGGCCGACCTCCGGGCGCAGGTAGATATCCGGCGCGCCCTTCTCCAGCTTCAGCGCGACGATGGAGCGCATGGTGAGCTGGGTGGCGCCGTAGAGGCTGTCGATGCCGTTCGGCACTTCCGCCGTGCCGGCGGGCGGCTGGCCGATGACGTCGATGCCGATGGCGATATCCGCCTTGCCGGCGAGATGGTCGAAGGGCACGGGGTTCCACAGGCCGCCGTCGATCATCACCCGGCCGTCGAGGACCACCGGGCGGAAGATCGCGGGCAGCGCCGCGGAGGCGGCAAGCGCCGGCAGGAGCGACCCCGCCTCGCAGACGCATTCGCACTGGGCATAATAATCCGAGGCGATGACCTTCAGCGGGATTTCAAGGCCCTCGAAGGTCTCCGGCAGGCGCTCCGGCAGGAAGGCCTTCAGCACCCGCTCCAGATTGAACTGCCCGAGGCGGAAGCCGCCCGCCACCATCTCGGAAAAGCCGGCCGGACGCAGGCTCCAAAGCCGGTTGGCGATGTGGCGCGGCTGGCCGATTGTCGCCAAAGTATGCTCGCGGATTTCCCGGCCCGGCATGCCCGCCGCCATGGCCGCGCCGAGGATGGCGCCGATGGAGGCGCCGGCGATCAGCACCGGGCGGATGCCGAGCTCATCCAGCACCTCGATGACATGGATATGGGCAAGGCCCCGCGCCCCACCGCCGCCGAGCGCAAGGGCGACCGTCGGGCCGCCGGAGGGCCGGCGTTCAGGGGACACGAGGGCGTCGGTCATCGCGGACCTCCTCGGGCGGGGGGAACTCAGCCGGCCCGGTAGCGATAGAAATGCATGCGCGTATCGCCGAAGGTGCGGACCTCGAGGGGCTCGAAGCCATCGACGGCGGCAGGCTGAATATCGGCGCGCTCCTCGAGGATCGCAAGGGCGCCGTCGACGAGGAAGCCGCCGCGCGCCGCCGCATCCAGCGCCTTCTCGCCGAGACCCTTGGCATAGGGCGGATCGGCGAAGAGGACATGAAACGGCTCCATGGTGCCGACCGCGCCGAGCGCCGTCGCATCGCGCCGGAATATCTTGGCGCGGCCGATCACGCCGAGCGCCTCGATATTGGAATGGAGAAGCCCCCTGCCCTCGACGCCCTGCTCGACGAAGAGCACGGCGCGCGCGCCGCGCGACAGGGCTTCGAGGCCGACCGCGCCGGTGCCGGCGAAAAGGTCGAGCACGCGCGTGCCGTCGAGCGCGCCGGGATAGGCGTGGGAGAGGATGTTGAAGAGGCTTTCGCGCGTGCGGTCCGAAGTCGGACGGATGGCGTCCGACTTCGGCGTTGCGAGCGCGCGGCCGCGGAATTCACCCCCGACGATCCGCACGGCGCGTTATTTCCCCTTGCCGCGCGGACGGCTGCCGCCGGCCGGCCGGCCACCGCCGGGCCTTGCGCCGCCGGGTTTGCCACCGGAAGGACGCCCCCCCGGCTTGCCGCCGAAGGATTTTCCGCCGGGCTTTCCGCCGAAGGGTTTTCCGCCGTCGCGGCGGGGCGGACGGTCGCCGAAGGAGCGTTCGCCTTCCGCGCGCGGCTTGCGGTCGCCGCGGGGCGGACGGTCGCCGAAATCGCGGGGTGCGCGCTCGTCGCCGGCGCCGGAGCGCTTGCGGGCGAAGCCGCCGCGGCCGCCCTCGTCGCGGTCGCGCTTTTCCGGCTCGGCGGCGCGGATCCACTCGCCGTCCTCGTCGCGCGTCTTCAGGATGCGCGGCTTGTCGTCCCTGCCGCCGGCGGGCCCGCGGGGGCCGGCCTTGCGGTCCGGGTCGAACTTCTGGGCCGAGCGGGTGAGCGCGCCCTCGGCGGTGCGGCCGTAGCGCTTGGTCTTCGGCGCGCCGTCCGGGCGCTCGCGCGGCGCGCGCTTTTCGCCTTCGGCGGCCTCGGCCTTCTTCTCGGCGACCGGGCGGGCGCCCGGGGCCATCCAGACATTGGACTTGCGGGCGCGCCCGCCGGGCTCGCGCTTGGGCCGGGCCTCGAAACGATCGTCGTCGCGGTCATGGCCGCGGTCGCGCGGGCCGCCGCGCGGCTTGTCGGAGAAGCGGTCGTCGCGCTTCGTATCGAGGCGCGCGCGGGCGTTCTCGCGCCGGTCGGCCGGCTTTTCGCTGCGGGCGGGCCGGTCGTCGCTGCGGGGCTTGCGCGCAGGCGCCTCCGCCTCTTCCTCCTCGGCCTTGCGGTCGAAGAGCGGGGCGTCGAAATTCGCCCCGGATTCCTCGATGAGGCGCGGGCCGAGCTGGTCGCGCAGCGTCCGGCCGCGGATCTCCTGCGCATGGCCTTCCGGCAGCTCGCCGAGCTGGAAGGGGCCGTAGGAGATGCGGATCAGGCGGTTCACGTCGAGGCCGAGCGCGCCGAGCACGTTCTTGACCTCGCGGTTCTTGCCCTCGCGAAGGCCGAGCGTCAGCCAGACGTTGGAGCCCTGCACCTTGTCGAGCGTCGCGTCGATGGCGCCGTAGAGCACGCCGTCGACGGCGATGCCCTCTTTCAGCTTGTCGAGGTCGGCCTGCTCGATCTTGCCGTGGGCGCGCACGCGGTAGCGGCGCAGCCACCCCGTCGTCGGCAGCTCCAGCATGCGGGCAAGGCCGCCGTCGTTGGTCAGCAGCAGCAGGCCCTCGGTGTTGATGTCGAGGCGGCCGATGGACATGACGCGCGGCAGGTCCTCGGGAAGGTTCTCGAAGACGGTGGGGCGGCCTTCCGGGTCGGCATTCGTCGTCACGAGGCCGGCGGGCTTGTGGTAGAGCCACAGGCGCGTGCGCTCGATGCCGCGGATCGGCGCGCCGTCCACCTCGATATGGTCGGCGAAGGTGGCGTTGAGGACGGGCGTGTCCAGCACCTTGCCGTTCACGCTGACGCGACCTTCCATGATCATGCGCTCGACATCGCGGCGCGAGGCGACGCCTGCCCGGGCAAGCAGCTTGGAGATGCGCTCGGGCGCAAGCTCCGCGCCGGCGGTGCTCGGCTCGGGCCTTGCAGGCCGGGCCGGCCTTGCCTCGCGCACGGGCTTGCCGTTGCCGGCGGAGGGCTTTCCGCCGAACGGCTTCTTGCCCGCCGGCTTTCCGGCCGGGAAGGATTTCTTGCCGGCGGCCGCCGATGCGGCGCCACGCGGCTTGGTATCGCGGCCCGAGGGCTTGGTGCCCGGCCGTTTTGGCTTGTCTTTGGATGTCATTTGTGCTGCCTGCGTTTTGCCGTGTCCTATCAGGTCAGGCGTCCGGGGTTAAGAGGAATTCGTGCCGGTCATGACAAATCGCTTCATGGAGATCGCGCTTGCCGAAGCCCGCGATGCCGGCGCGCGGGGCGAGGTGCCCGTCGGCGCCGTCCTCGTGCTCGACGGGAAGATCCTCGCCCGCGCCGGCAACCGCACCCGGGCGGAGAACGACGTCACCGCCCATGCCGAGGTCGCCGTGATCCGCGAGGCCGCCGGAAAGCTCGGGCAGGAACGGCTGGCGGGCGCCGATCTCTACGTGACGCTGGAGCCCTGCACGCTCTGCGCCGCCGCCATCTCCTTCGCCCGCATCCGCCGCCTCTACTATGGCGCGGAAGACCCGAAGGGCGGCGCGGTGGACAATGGCGTGCGCTTCTTCGCGCAGCCGACCTGCCACCATGCGCCGGACGTCTATTCCGGCATGAGCGGCACGGAGGCGGCCGGGATTCTCAAGGATTTCTTCGCCGAACGGCGCTAGGCCGTTTCCGCGAAGCGCTTCAGCTTCTCGCCGGAAAGGCGATAGCGGATCCATTCGCCGTGGGGCTCGGCGCCGATCGCGTCATAGACGCGGATGGCAGGCGTGTTCCAGTCGAGCACGCTCCATTCGAAGCGGCCGCAACCTTCATCGAGGGCGATGCGGGCGAGCGCACGCAGCAGCATCTTGCCGACGCCGCTGCCGCGATGATCGGGCGTGACATAGAGGTCTTCGAGATAAAGGCCGTTCTTCGCCTGCCAGGTGGAATAGGTGTTGAAGAAGACGGCGGAGCCGGCCGGCTCGCCCGTCTCGGTCTCGCAGATCAGCGCGCGGCTCACCGAGCCCTCGCCGAAGAGCGAGGCGGCGACGGTCTCTTCCGTCGCGGCGACCTCGTGCAGGGCCTTCTCGTAATCGGCAAGTTCGCGGATGAAGCGCAGGATGATGCCCGCATCGGCGACGCTCGCCGGGCGGATGCGGTAGCTCGTCATGAGGTCATCCCTTTGCGAACGGAAAGCGCCTGCGGCGTCAGGTCAGAACGGCCACCAGGAGGAGCCCTGCTTGGCGGCCTTCGCCTCCTTCTTGCGGCGGCGCTCCTTCTGTTTTTCCGGCTCGCCGAGGTCGGCCTGCGCCTCTTCGGGTATCTTGCGATACTCGACCGGCGGATCGCTCAGGTAGCGGCGCTTGTCGGAATAGGCGCCCATCTGCAGGCGGCGGGCCTCACGATAAGCCTCCGTCTGCTCGGCCGTGGAAAGCTTGCGGCTCGTCGCATTCTGCGTGATGAGCGGCGAACGGTAGTGCGGGTCGTCGCTGTTCTCATCGGCCTCGGTGCGCAGGCGCTCGCGCATCTCCTCCGGGCTTTCCAGCCATTGCGGGTTGTCCTTGCCGGCAACGGAATCCTGCGGCGTGACGAGCGCCGTCTGGTCCTTCGGCACGACGAGCTTGCCGCGCGGCTGGTAGCGGATCTTCTTGGCTTCGTCATTGCCCGGCTGGATCATGATGGCGTTGCCGAGATCATCGACGAGCTGTTCGCCGGCGGTCTTGTCGGTGCCGTAGGTCGGGCCCATGCAGCCGGTGAGCAGGAGGCTTGCGCCGAAGAGGCCGAGAAGGCCGGTTCGTACCCGAATATTTCGCGTCATTCCCATGAACACCCTTCCAGCAGAGCCGGCACGCCGAAAACCCACGGCAATAGTCTGCCGTGCCATGGCGGAACAATCCGACCATTTTCAGGCAGCAATACCGGATGACGCCCTCAAGCGCAATTCACCCGGCAAGATCGACGGCCGGAAAGCACCGGCCGTCAACAGAAGGGCCCGTCAGGCCGCGCGGCGGAAGCCGATCTCGCGCAGCGCCGCGGCGTCGCGCGCCGAGACGTCCGGATAATCCGGGTCCGAGCCGACATCCGTGGTGATGCGCCAGGAGCGGGCGCATTTCGTGCCCTCGGCAAGCTTCGGCTCGACGGAGACCCTGGCGACCTCCGGCAGGCGGAAGGCGCCTTCCGGCCCCTCGCCGGCAACGACGGTGATGGCCGAGGTGATGCAGATCTCCGCAAAATCCTCGCCTTCCAGCGCCTTCAGCAGCTCCGGATCGGCGACATGGACGACCGGGGCCGCTTCCAGCGAGGCGCCGATGCGCTTCTCGCGGCGCTCGATCTCCAGCGCGCCGGTGACGACCGAGCGCACTTCGCGGATTTTCTCCCACTTCGCTTCCAGCGCATCGTCGCGCCATTCGGCCGGCACCGCCGGGAACTGTTCGAGATGCACCGAGACGGCGTCGGGCTTCAGCGACAGCCATGCCTCCTCCGTCGTGAAGGGCAGCATGGGCGCAAGCCACGTCACGAGGCATTCGAACAGCTTGCGGATGACGGCAAGCGCGGCACGTCGGCGCAGCGAGGACGGGGCGTCGCAGTAGAGCGCATCCTTGCGGATATCGAAGTAGAAGGCCGAGAGCTCGACATTGGAGAAGTCGATGAGCGCGCGGGCGATCTTCTTGAAGTCGAAGGCGTCGTAGCCCTCGCGCACCAGCGCGTCCAGCTCGGAGAGCCGGTGCAGCATCAGCCGCTCCAGTTCCGGCATGTCGGCAAGGGCGATCTCCTCGCCCGTGTCATGGGCGAGCGTGCCCAGCATCCAGCGGATGGTGTTGCGCAGCTTGCGGTAGGCGTCGATGTTGGTCTGGATGATCGTCTTGCCGAGGCGCTGGTCTTCCCAGTAGTCGGTGGTCATGACCCACAGGCGCAGGATATCGGCGCCCGATTCCTTCATCACGTCCTGCGGCGAGACGACGTTGCCCTTCGACTTCGACATCTTCTCGCCCTTCTCGTCCATGGTGAAGCCATGGGTGATGACGGTGTCGTAGGGCGCGCGCCCGCGGGTCGCGGCCGATTCGAGCAGCGAGGAATGGAACCAGCCGCGGTGCTGGTCGGAGCCTTCCAGATAGACGTCGGCCGGCCATTTCAGGTCCGGGCGGTCTTCCAGCGTGAAGGTGTGCGTCGAGCCCGAGTCGAACCAGACGTCGAGGATATCCATGACCTGCGTCCAGCCCTCGCCGGCGCGGTTGCCGAGGAAGCGCTCGCGCGCGCCTTCGGCGAACCAGGCGTCCGCGCCTTCCTTCTCGAAGGCCTCGAGGATGCGGGCATTGACGGCCTCGTCGACCAGCACCTCGCCCTTCTCGTCGGCGAAGACGGCGATCGGCACGCCCCAGGCGCGCTGGCGCGAGAGCACCCAGTCCGGGCGGCCCTCGATCATGGCACGCAGGCGGTTCTGGCCGGCAGAGGGCACGAAGCGCGTGTCGTCGATGGCGGCAAGCGAGCGCGAGCGCAGCGTGGTGCCGTCGCCGAGCTCCTTGTCCATGTAGACGAACCATTGCGGCGTGTTGCGGAAGATGACCGGCTTCTTGGAGCGCCAGGAATGCGGATAGGAATGCTTCAGCCGCCCGCGGGCGAAGAGGTTGTTCGCCGCGATCAGCGCCTTGATGACGCGCTCGTTGGCATCGCCCTTCTTGCCGTTGTCGTCCATGACGCGCGCGCCCTCGAAGCCGGGGGCGTCGGCCGTATAGAAGCCGGCGTCGTCGACGGTGAAGGGGATCTTCGAAGAGATGCCGCGCGCTTCGAGATTGCGCGCCTCGGCCATCCAGGCGTCGAAGTCCTCGCGGCCGTGACCGGGGGCGGTGTGCACGAAACCCGTGCCGGCATCGTCGGTGACATGGTCGCCATCGAGCAGCGGCACCTTGAACGTGTAGCCGAGGTCCTTCAGCGGATGGGCGCAGGTGATGGCGGCAAGCTCCTCCGGCGCGACATCGCGGACGAACCTGAAGGTAAGCTTCGCCTTGGCGGCGGCCTCGTCGGCAAGGCGCGTCGCGAAGATAAGCTTTTCG
Source organism: Shinella fusca (assembly GCF_014203155.1). Lineage (GTDB taxonomy): Bacteria > Pseudomonadota > Alphaproteobacteria > Rhizobiales > Rhizobiaceae > Shinella > Shinella fusca. Next base: position 20,559 of record NZ_JACHIK010000022.1, on the reverse strand, counting down.
CCGGGCTGCGGGCCAAAGGCGTTCTCGGCGCTCTCGACCTCATAGAGGCCGTAGGGATAGCGCGAGGAGAAGGCGATGGCGCGGTTGCCGGGGATCGTCCAGGGCGTGGTCGTCCAGATGACAACGAAATTGCCCTGAAGGTCGGCCGGACCTTCCGTGACCGGGAACTTCACCCAGATCGTGTCGCTCTCGACATCGGCATATTCGACCTCGGCCTCGGCGAGCGCCGTGCGCTCGACGACCGACCACATGACCGGCTTGGAACCGCGGTAGAGCTGGCCGGACTTCGCGATTTTCAGGAGCTCGCCGGCAATGCGGGCTTCGGCGTGGAAGTTCATCGTCGTGTAGGGATTGTCGAAATCGCCCTCGATGCCGAGGCGCTTGAACTCCTCGGTCTGGATCTGGATCCAGCCGGCCGCGAAGTCACGGCATTCCTGGCGGAATTCGTTGACCGGGACCTCGTCCTTGTTCTTGCCCTTCTCGCGATACTTCTCCTCGATCTTCCATTCGATCGGAAGGCCGTGGCAGTCCCAGCCGGGCACGTAGTTGGCATCGCGCCCGCGCATCTGGAACGAGCGGGTGATGACGTCTTTCAGGATCTTGTTCAGCGCATGGCCGATATGGATATGGCCGTTGGCATAGGGCGGGCCGTCGTGCAGCACGAACTTCTGGCGGCCGGCGGCGGAGGCGCGCAGCTTTTTGTAGAGGTCCATCTTCTGCCAGCGGGCCACCATCTCGGGCTCCTTCTGCGGCAGGCCGGCGCGCATCGGGAAATCCGTCTGCGGCAGGTAAAGGGTGGACGAATAATCGACTTTTTCGGGCGTATCGGTCATGGGTATGGCTATCGTCTTTTCGCGCGGAATGGTGTCAGGCACTGACGGCGGGGGCGCTTTTCTGGAAACGCCCGAAATCCCGGACCTTCCGGCCTCGCTCAGAGCGCGCGGAAGGCCGGGCCACTAATTCGCAGGGCGATGGTCGGCCGGTGGAGCATCATGCGCGCGGTCTTACGGCCTTTTCAGCGTTTTGAAAAGACGTGACGAGCGGCAAAGCCGCCATGGGTAGCCGACAAAGCCCGCCAAACCTCTCTTCCGTCATCCTCGGGCTTGACCCGATGATCCATAAGCCGTTGAAAAGAATGGATCCTCGGGTCAAGCCCGAGGATGACGAAGGAGAGCGGTGCGAGGGTTTCCAGCAAAAGCCTGGCTACAAAGCGCTCACACGAACGTCAGAAACAGAGACGCGCATCGATCGGCCCGAGCGGCCTGACGCCGGAAAGGAGCGCCCTTGCCTCCTCCTCGTCGCGCTTCATCTGCACGACCAGCGGATCGAGGCCGTCGAATTTCAGTTCGTCGCGCAGGTGGCCGAAAAAGGAGACGGCGGAGATTTCGCCGTAGAGATTGCCGGAGAAGTCGAAGAGGAAGGTTTCGAGAAGGGGCGCACCGTCCGCGTCCACCGTCGGGCGGCGGCCGTAGCTGGCGACGCCGTCGTGGAGGGAGCCGTCCGGGCGGCGGAAGCGCACCGCGTAGATGCCGTTGCGTAGCTGCACTTCCGGCGGAAGCTGCATGTTGGCGGTGGGAAAGCCGAGCGTGCGGCCGAGCTGCTTGCCGCCGACGATCTCCGCCTCGACCGTGTAGCGGTAGCCGAGCTGGCCGGCCGCTTCCGCCACCTTGCCCTCGCCGACCAGCGCGCGGATGAAGCTGGAGGAGATGACCGAGGCGTTCTCGTCGCGGAAGGCATCGACCAGCGTGACGCCGAAGCCGTTCTCCTCGCCGGCGGCCATCAGGAAGGCGGGGCCGCCCTCCCTGCCCTTGCCGAAATGGAAATCGAAGCCGGTGACGACCTCGGAAGCATGCAGCCAGTCCATCAGGATCGCGCGGATGAAATCCTGCGCCGAGATTTCCGAGAAGGAACGGTCGAAGGGATATTCGATGACGGCGGAAAAGCCCATGCCTTCGAGGATGCGGGCCTTGAGCGGGGCGGGCGTCAGGCGGAAGACCGGCTTGTCCGGCCGGAAGACGGTGCGCGGATGCGGCTCGAAGGTCAGCACCAGCGCGGGGACGCCGCGGCTGCGCGCGATATCCAGCGCCCGCAGCAGCACGGCCTGGTGGCCGCGGTGCACGCCGTCGAAATTGCCGATGGCGATGACGCCGCCGCGCAGATGCTGCGGCAGCGGCTCTTTCGTCTCGTTCCTGTGAAATACCGTCATGATGCGCCTCTGCGTCACTGAAGCCGGGGCATCCACCATTTCGGGTGGGCGTTCTCGGCGGCGAGGAAGGCGGCGAGCCTCTCCTCGTCGGTGCGCCCGCCCTCGACATAGTGCTGCGCGTGGATGCCGCCGGAAATGTAGAGCACGTCGAGGCCGAAGGCTTCGGCGCCGCGCACGTCCGTCGGCATGCCGTCGCCGACGGCGATCACGCGCGACAGGTCGAAGGCGCCGTGGACCTCCCGCGCCTCGGCGAGCGCCTGCTCGTAGATCGGCCGGTGCGGCTTGCCGGCGATGCGCGTCGCAACGCCGAGGGTTTCGTAGATCACGGCAAGCGCCCCGGCACAGGGAATGAGCCTGTGGCCGCGCTCGACGACGAGGTCCGGATTGGCGCAGATGAAGGGCAGTTTTCGCGCGGCGAGGATGGCGAGTTCGCCGCGATAGTCCTCCGCCGTCTCCCGCTCGTCGTCGCGAAGGCCGGCGCAGACCACGGCCTCGGCCTCTTCCATCCCCACCTCGGTAACGCCGAGGCCGTCGAGCAGCGGAAGGTCCTTTTCCGCGCCGATGAACCAGATCTTCTTCGGCCCCTCGGCGATCAGCGCGCGGGTGACGTCGCCGGAGGTGACGATGCGGTCATAGGCCTCGTCGGCAACACCGAGGCCGCGGATCTGCACGCGCACGCCCGGATGGGGGCGCGGCGAATTGGTGATGAGCACGACCGTGAGGCCCGCGGCCCGCGCGGCGGCAAGCGCCTCGCTCGCATGGGAAAAGGCTTCGACACCGTTATGAAGGACGCCCCAGACGTCGCAGAGCACCACGTCGTATTGCGCGGCGATGTCGCGGAAGGATTGGATGCGTTGAGCCATCAGGGTTTCCCGTGTCGAGATCGAGCCCGGCTGACATTGCAAAGCGAGGCCAAGAAAACAAGCCTCTTCCCGCAATTTTGCGCCGCCTGCCGGAAAACGGCCGAAAATTCACGGGACTGCCTTGATGGGCTGTGAAGGTGCCCCCATCTGCCGCCAGGCGGACGAGGACGGGCGGTAACCATTCCGGCCGAAATAATTTCGAGGCGCCGTTCTTGACTCGAAGGGCCCTGCCGCCTATCTCGGTTCCGCTAGCACTCGCGATAGATGAGTGCTAACACCAATCCAACGGATCCGCTCGCGATCCGCAATGTCATTTGATCGAGGGAAAAGACAATGGCAAGCACCAACTTCCGCCCGCTTCACGACCGCGTCGTCGTTCGTCGCGTCGAGTCCGAAGCCAAGACCAAGGGTGGCATCATCATCCCCGACACCGCCAAGGAAAAGCCGCAGGAAGGCGAAATCGTCGCCGTCGGCTCCGGCGCCCGTGACGAAAGCGGCAAGGTCGTCGCTCTCGACGTCAAGGTCGGCGACCGCGTCCTGTTCGGCAAGTGGTCGGGCACCGAAGTCAAGCTCGACGGCGAAGACCTTCTGATCATGAAGGAAGCCGACATCATGGGCATCATCGGCTGATCGCCGGTCATCCCTTCCCAATTTTGCTGACACCTCTTCAGGAGTTCTCACAATGGCAGCCAAAGAAGTAAAGTTCGGCCGCAGCGCGCGCGAAAAGATGCTGCGTGGCGTCGACGTCCTCGCAGACGCCGTCAAGGTAACCCTCGGCCCGAAGGGCCGCAACGTCGTCATCGACAAGTCCTTCGGCGCTCCGCGCATCACCAAGGACGGCGTTTCCGTCGCCAAGGAAATCGAACTGGAAGACAAGTTCGAGAACATGGGCGCCCAGCTCGTCCGTGAAGTCGCTTCCAAGACCAACGACATCGCCGGCGACGGCACCACGACCGCAACCGTCCTTGCCCAGGCCATCGTCCGCGAAGGCGCCAAGGCCGTTGCCGCCGGCATGAACCCGATGGACCTCAAGCGCGGCATCGATCTCGCCGTCGCCGAAGTCGTCAAGGATCTCCAGGCCAAGGCCAAGAAGATCAACACCTCGGAAGAAGTCGCACAGGTCGGCACGATCTCGGCCAACGGCGAGCGCCAGATCGGCCTCGACATTGCCGAAGCCATGCAGAAGGTCGGCAACGAAGGCGTCATCACGGTTGAAGAAGCCAAGACCGCCGAAACCGAACTCGAAGTCGTCGAAGGCATGCAGTTCGACCGCGGCTACCTGTCGCCCTACTTCGTGACCAACCCGGAAAAGATGGTCGCCGACCTCGAAGACGCCTACATTCTCCTGCACGAGAAGAAGCTCTCGAACCTCCAGGCCATGCTCCCGGTTCTCGAAGCCGTCGTCCAGACCGGCAAGCCGCTGGTCATCGTCGCTGAAGACGTCGAAGGCGAAGCCCTCGCCACGCTCGTCGTCAACAAGCTGCGTGGCGGCCTCAAGATCGCTGCCGTCAAGGCTCCGGGCTTCGGCGACCGCCGCAAGGCCATGCTCGAAGACATCGCCATCCTGACGGGCGGCACGGTCATCTCCGAAGACCTCGGCATCAAGCTCGAGAGCGTCACGCTCGAAATGCTCGGCCGCGCCAAGAAGGTCTCGATCTCCAAGGAAAACACGACGATCGTCGACGGTGCCGGCCAGAAGGCCGAAATCGAAGGCCGCGTCGCGCAGATCAAGGCCCAGATCGAGGAAACCACCTCCGACTACGACCGCGAGAAGCTGCAGGAACGCCTTGCCAAGCTCGCCGGCGGCGTTGCCGTCATCCGCGTCGGCGGCTCGACGGAAGTCGAAGTGAAGGAAAAGAAGGACCGCATCGACGACGCCCTCAACGCGACGCGCGCTGCCGTTCAGGAAGGCATCGTACCGGGCGGCGGCGTTGCCCTGCTGCGTTCCTCCACGAAGATCTCCGCCAAGGGCGAGAACGACGACCAGGAAGCCGGCATCAACATCGTCCGCAAGGCGCTGCAGTCGCTGGTTCGCCAGATCGCGGACAACGCAGGTGACGAAGCTTCCATCGTCGTCGGCAAGATCCTCGACAAGAACGAAGACAACTACGGCTACAACGCCCAGACCGGCGAATACGGCGACCTGATCCAGCTCGGCATCGTCGACCCGGTCAAGGTTGTCCGCACGGCGCTGCAGAACGCCGCTTCGGTTGCCTCGCTGCTGATCACGACGGAAGCCATGATCGCCGAGCTGCCGAAGAAGGACGCTCCGGCAATGCCGGGCGGCATGGGCGGCATGGGCGGCATGGACATGATGTGATAGGCGCAAGCCTATCGCAGCGTGACCATCAAGCTTCGCCCATGCACTAAAGTTGGTTCAGCGCGTCAAGCGCGCTGAACTGGCGGCATGGACATGATGTGATAGGCGAAAGCCATCACATCTGAGCCATCCGGTTCAGTTCGGAAAGGGCGGTCTTCGGGCCGCCCTTTTCTGCTTGGAACGACTGTATCGTTTCCGGAGAAAGAATTTTTCCATTTGAATAATTATTATCAAAAACCCGTTGCTGGCATCAAAAAACCAACTATAAAGACGCCCCAAGTGAACTTTAAGATTCACCAAGGGGTTCAGGTACTGGTTTTCGGCGTATAGCCGGTCCGTTTCCGGGATTCCTCAAGTCTCATATCCCGCCGGCAGATTCGAATGGGAAATCCGCCGCGGTTTTCATGCGTACGTTCGATCCGATGCACGAGACGGAGCCGGACGCAGTTCAATACATGAAGGCATGGTTCGGCAGGCTTCGGGGAGTCAGCCGGCGCTGCTTTTTACCATGTCGCGCCCGCTTCGGGCGGGCGTGCCGGCTGAATTCGAGCAACTGCTGGGGTCGTAGGTGTTCAAGATAATCAAGACCGATCTCTCCTCGCCCTTCCTTCCGGGTTCGATGGAATTCGACGAGACGGACAACGAACTGCTGACGCAATACTGCGTGACGGAGCGTTGGGCCGGCGATCTCTCCAGCGGGCTCTTCACGCTCGGCGAAAAGGCAGCGCTGGCGCACGGCCTGCCGCAGCGCCCCTGCGGGCTGCTCAACCTGATCCGCTGCTACGAGCCGGCCGACCGCGCGCGCGTGCTGGAGCTTTTCGAGCAGGCCGCGGCCTCCTCCTCGTCCTTCTGCTTCTCCACGACGATCCACCTCGACGGCGCCCCGCGCCAGCCGGTGTTCTGCGTGGGCGAATCCACGGGGCTTGAGGAGAAATACGCCGGCACGATCATCGGCGTCTTCATCTTCCCCCGCTTCCAGATCGACCTCGTGGGTCGACGCTTCAAGCGGCAGTAGCAGAGGGGGTGATCGCCACCCGCCCCATTTCCGGTCTCAAGCCGCCGCCGTCTTCTCCATTGCGGGCCGGATATGCCCCACGGGAACGGGCCGGCCGAGGAAATAGCCCTGCGCCTCGTCGCAGCCCTCGTCGAGCAGGATGTCGAGCTGGCTGCGGGTCTCCACGCCCTCGGCCAGAACCGGCACGCGCAGCGTATGGCCGAGCGCCAGGATGGCGCGGATGATGGCCTTCGCCTCGGGGCTCGCCTCCACCTCGCTCATGAAGGAGCGGTCGAGCTTGATCTTGTCGAAGGGGAAGGCGCGCAGGGTTTCCAGCGACGAGTAGCCGGTGCCGAAATCGTCGATGGCGATGGTGACGCCGAAGGCCTTGATGCGGCGGAGCGTGGCAAGCGCCCGCTCCTTGTCGCCGATGATTGTCGATTCGGTGATCTCCAGCTCCAGGCGGCGCGGGCTGAGGCCCGTCTCGAGGAGGACGCGGTGCACGAGGTCGGCGACGTCGGCATTGGCAAGCTGCACCGGCGACAGGTTGACGGCGATCTTCTGCTCGTTGCCCCAGGTCGCGGCCTCGCGGCAGGCTTCCCGCAGCACCCATTCGCCGATCGGCAGGATGGCGCCGCATTCCTCGGCGATCGGGATGAACTCGCTCGGCGGGATCGTGCCGCGCGAAGGATGGTGCCAGCGCAGCAGCACCTCGTAGCCGATCGTCTCGCCGGAATGGACAGCCTTCTGCACCTGGTAGTGCAGTTGCAGCTCCTTGCGGTCGACCGCCTGCCAGAGGTCGTTGGCGATGAGGCGGCGGCTGCGCGCGGCCTCGTCCATCGAGACCTCGTAGAAGCACACCGTCTCGGTCAGCGCGTCCTTCGCCCGGTACATGGCAAGGTCGGCATTGTTCAGCAGCGCCTCGATTTCGTCGGCGTCCTGCGGATAGATGGCGACGCCGATGCTGGCGCCCGGCTTGATGTCGTAGCCGTCGATGCGGATCTCCTCGTTGAGGCAGGCCTCGATGCGCTGGATGAAATCGGTAAGGTCCGACATGTCTTCGAAGCGCTTTGCGGCCGCGAACTCGTCGCCGCCGAAGCGGGCGACGGTCTCGTCGGCCTGAAGGCAGGCCTGCATGCGCCGCGACAGCGTGACGAGCACCTCGTCGCCGGCGGCATGGCCGCGCGTGTCGTTGATTTCCTTGAACTTGTCGAGGTCGATGCCGATGGCCGCGACCTTGCTGCCCGAGCGGCGGGCATTGTCGAGCTCCGCTTCCAGGCGGCCGTTGAAGTTCGCCCGGTTCGGCAGGCCCGTCAGGCCGTCATGGCGGGCGAGGAAGGAGATCTGCTCCTCCGAGCGCAGGCGCTCGGAAATGTCCTCGTAGGTCGCGACCCACGCACCGTCCGGCAGCATGCGGTAGCGCAACTGGACCGAGACGCCGTTCGGCAGCTTGTCCACGGTCGCCCCGCCATTGTCGCCCTGGATGGCCGCGCGGCGGCGGATATAGGCATCGCGCGCGATGGCCGGGCGGACCTCCGGATCGGCATAGATGTCGGCCACGCCCCTATCGACGATCTCGCGCAGGGTCATGCCCGGCCGCACGCTGCCTTCGGAGAAGCCGAAGATCTCGCTGTAGCGCTTGTTGGCGAGCAGCAGGCGCTCGTCCTTGTCGAAGAGGCAGAGGCCCTGCGACATGTTCTCCAGCGCGAGATCGAGGTTCTTGGTGACTTCGGCCAGCCGGTCGGCGTTGAGCTTCTCCACCGTGACGTCCTTGGTGATCTTTGCATAGCCGATCAGCACGCCGGACGCATCGTGGATCGCATTGAGGACGACATTGGCCCAGAAGCGCGAGCCGTCCTTGCGGTAGCGCCAGCCCTCGCTCTCGAACTTGCCCTCCTGCCGGGCGGCCTCAAGCGCCCGCTCGGGCAGGCCGGCGGCCCGGTCCGGCGCACTGTAGAACCGCGAGAAATGCACGCCGACGATCTCGTGCGCCTTGTAGCCCTTGGCGCGCTCGGCGCCCTCGTTCCAGTTGGCCACGCGCCCCTGCGGATCGAGCATGTAGATGGCGTAGTCCTTGACGCCCTGCACCAGCATGGCGAACTGGCGCGTGCTTTCGCTGGCCGCAAGCTCGGCCTGTCGGGCGAAGATCGCCGCCGTGAGGCCGGTGAAGAGCAGCGAGAAGGCGACGACGGCGATCAGCGGCACCATCAGGCCGGTGGAGATCAGCGTGTCGTCGTTGACCGGCATCAGGCCGGGCTCGATCGTCACCGCCGTCATTCCCGTGAAATGCAGCGATACGACGCCGACCGCCATCAGCGCGGTGGCAAGGGCCCGGTCGCGCGCACGCGGCTGCGGGCGCATGCAGGCGATGAGCGAGAGCGCGCCGAAGACGCCGGCAAAGACGAGCGACAGGGCCACATAGCCCGGCGCCCAGCGGATGGCGCCGGGAAGCTCCACCGCCGACATGCCGATATAGTGCATGGAGCTGATGCCCGCGCCGAGCACGATACCGCCGGCGACCAGCGCGCCGCGGCCGGAACGGTAGGTGGCGATGGCAAGGCCGATGCTCGTGACGACGATGGCGACGGCCAGCGAAACCAGCGTCAGCTTCATGTCGTAGCCCACGACGACGCCCGCATCGTAGGCCACCATGGCGATGAAGTGCGTCGCCCATATGCCGAAGCCGCTCGACGTGCCCGCCGCGCCCAGCCAGAGCGCGCGCGCCATCCCCTCCGATATCGCCGCCCGTTGCGCCAGCGTCACCGCCACATAGCTGGACAGGAAGCAGATGAGCGCGGCAAGCAAGACCAGGCGAAGGTCGTGCTCGACGGCGATGCAGGTGAGGATACGAAACATGAGCGGCCACCGGGCGGGATCAGGATGGCCCCAATCAGCCCGAGAACACTAAAGAATGCGTGAACCGGGAAAGCATCGCCCAGCCGGCGCAGGTCCGAGGACATATCATACTTAACGAATATCAAAAGAATGCAACCGCGTGCCCCTGTCGGGACCGCGCGGCGCAACCTCAAAGCGTCAGCGCCTTGAGGTCCGTGGCCGGGTCTTCGAGAAGCGCGCGCTCGGGCGTGCGGCCCATCTCGATCAGCTTCTTGCCGACGACATAGGCCTTCGCGTCGTTGACCGCATCGACCGCGATCAGCCGCCCGTCGCGGAAATACCAGACGGAGACGCTGCCCTCGCGCTGGCCGGGGCGCACGAACGTGTCGTCGAAGCCCATGCAGAAGCCGGCGATCTGCAGCTTGACGTCGTACTGGTCGGACCAGAACCAGGGCTTGGGCTCATAGGGCGCATCGCCCCCGGCGATGACGGCGGCGGCGGCCTCGGCCTGGTCCACCGCGTTCTGCACGGATTCGAGCCGCACGCGGCTGCCCTCGAAGGGCAGGACCGCGCAGTCGCCCATGGCGAAGATCGACGGGTCGGAGGTGCGCGCATGTTCGTCGACGACGATGCCGTTCGCCACCTCCAGCCCCGCCTCGCGGGCGAGCGCGTCATTGGCCGCCACGCCGATGCCGGCGATCACCACGTCGACGGGCAGAACGAAGCCGTCCGTCAGTTCCGCGCCGGTGACGCGGCCGTTCTCGCCGAGAAGGCGCACGAGGCCGGTCTTCTCGCGCACGTCGACGCCGCGTGCGGTGTGGATCGCCTTGAGGATAGTGGCGGTGGCCGGAGAAGCGACGCGCGCGAGGATGCGGTCGGCCATCTCGATGACCGTGACATGCAGCCCCCGCCCCCGTGCGACTGCCGCCGCCTCCAGCCCGATATAGCCGCCGCCGACGACCAGCGCGCGCCGGCCCTCCTGCATTTCGAGGCCGAGCCGGTCGGCGTCGCGGTAGTCGCGCACGGTGAAGACGCCGTCGAGGTCGCCGCCGATCCCGGCCGGCAGGCGGCGCGGCGTCGCGCCGGTGGCGAGCGCCAGGAATTCGTAGTCGAGCGTCGAGCCGTCGTTGAGCGCCACGCGCTTTGCCGCCCGGTCGATGGAGGTCACCTCCGTGGCAAGGCGGATCTCGACGCCGTTTTCCGCATACCAGTTTTCCGGGCGGAACATCAGGCGGGAAAGGTCGGCCTCGCCGAGCAGGTATTTCTTGGAAAGCGGCGGGCGCTGGTAGGGATGGGAGGCCTCGGCGGCGATGATGGTGATCGGCCGCTCGTCCTTCAGCGCGCGCAATTTGGCAACGAGGGCAAACGCGGCCTGGCCGCCGCCCGCAACAACCAGTCTTCCCGTCACGATGGCTCCATCCCTCTATCGTCCTGCCCAAGAGGTAGCGTGCCGCGGCGGGCGGCGTCAACGGGCCGCCGCGCCGCCGGTTTCTTCGTTTGCGTCAGCCCTATGCCGGAATCTCCAGGCCCTTTGCGGAGGCCGGGCGGGCAAGGCAGCGCTCCAGCCAGGCCATGACGGCCGGGAAGGACGCATAGTCGAGCGCCTCGCGCCCGCCGTAGAAGACGTCCGCGCCGCGCACCCACGGAAAGGTCGCGATATCGGCGATGGTGTAGTCCTCGCCCATCAGCCACTTACGGGTCTTCAGGCGCTCTTCCAGCACGGAAAGCAGGCGCTTCGATTCGTCCCGATAGCGCTCCATGGGGTAGGAATTGTTGGCGACCTTGTCGGCGGCATATTTGAAGAAATGGCCGAACTGGCCGAACATCGGCCCGATGCCGCCCATCTGGAACATCACCCAGCACAGCGTCTCGTAGCGGCCCGCCACATCGGCCGGCAGCAGCTTGCCCGTCTTCTCCGCGAGGTAGACGAGGATCGCGCCCGATTCGAAGAGGCCGATCGGCTTGCCGTCCGGCCCGTTCGGATCGATGAGCGCGGGAATGCGGCCGTTCGGGTTGAGCGAGACGAATTCCGGCGACTTCACGCCCTCGGCGCCGAACTCGATGCGGTGCGCCTCATAGGCAAGGCCAAGCTCCTCCAGCGCGATCGACACCTTCACGCCGTTCGGCGTCGGCAGCGAATAGAGTTGGATGATGTCAGGGTTTTTCGCGGGCCATTTCTTGGTGACGGGGAAGGACGACAGATCGGTCATGGACGACTCCTTGGTGGGAGCCCATAGATAGGACAGGTCGGTGGGGGATGTCAGGGTGGAGGCTTGAGAAATTTGCGATGGAGGCTGGGGACACCCCCCTCTGGCCTGCCGGCCATCTCCCCCACAAGGGGGGAGATTGGCAAGTCGGAAAAATCTTGCTCAAATTGCAGCGTTAGAGATGGGCGAAACCGGGCCCCATCCAATCTCCCCCCTTGTGGGGAGATGCCCGGCAGGGCAGAGGGGGGTGCCACGCGGCACTGGCTCCTCAAACCACCCCGCGCACCCGCTCCACGATTTCCGCCACCACCGCATCCCCCTCATGCTCCGGCTTGCGGGCGCGCACGAGGCAGGCTTCGGATTTCAGGATCACGCCGTCGGCGAGGATTTTCAGGTGGTTGGCGACGAGGGTCGAGCCGGTCGAGGTGATATCGACGATGATGTCGGCGGAACCGGAGGCCGGCGCGCCTTCCGTGGCCCCGAGGCTTTCGACGATGCGGTAGAGCTGGATGCCGTGGTTGCCGGAGAAGAACTGCTGGGTCAGCCGCCAGTATTTCGTGGCGATGGTCAGCCTGCGGCCGTGGCGCGCGCGGAAATCGGCTGCGACGTCGCCGAGGTCGGCCATGGTGTCGACGTCGAGCCAGATTTCCGGCGCTGCGACGACGACGTCCGCATGGCCGAAGCCGAGGCGGGCACTGAATTCGACGCGGGCGTCGGCCTCCGCCAGCCCCTCGCGCACGAGGTCCTCGCCCGTCACGCCGAAATCGACGGTGCCGGCCGCGATCTCGCGGGAGATTTCCGAGGCGGAGAGGAAGGCGATCTCGATGTCGTCGCGCCCCTCGACGCGGCCGCGATAGGAACGGTCGTTGCCGACTGCCGTGACGGTGAAGCCGGCGCGGGCAAGCACGGCGGAACTGTCTTCCTTCATGCGCCCCTTGGAGGGAAGGCCGATGGTGATCGTCATGCCGCGGCCTCCGTCAGGCTCTGGATACGGTCGAGCCAGAGCGAGAAGCCGACCGCCGGGATGCGCTCCCTCGCGCCGAGCAGCGTCAGGAGCCGGTCGTAGCGCCCGCCGCCGGCCAGCACCAGCGCCGAGCCGGCCGGCGCGATCTCGAAGACGAGGCCGGTATAGTAGTCGAGCGGGCGGCCGAAGGCGGCGCGGTAGGCGATGCGCGCCGGATCGGCGCCGGCTTCGCGCAGCGCCGAAACGCGCCGCTCGAAGCGGGCAAGCGCCTCGCCGAGCGCAAGGCCGGCCTTGTCCGCGAAGGCGGCGAGCGCGGCGGGGGCCTCGGCAAGGGAGAGTTCCAGCGCGAGGAATTCCCTGAGCAGCGCCAGCGTGCGGGCGTCGAGCCGCGTGTTGGCGAGCTCCATCTTCTCGCGCAGGCGCCGGGCGATGTCGGCCGGGCTGCGGCTGGCATTGGTGGAATAGCCGGTCGCCTCCATCGTCTCGTCGATATGGGCGATCAGCGCCGCCTCGTCGTCGAGCTTGCCGAGGATGGCGAGGCGCTCGACCTCGGGGCCGAAGACGCCGGCGGGCGCGGGGCTGGAAAGGTCGGCCATCAGCCTCTGGAGCTGTGCCTGGTTGCCGAAGGCATGGACCAGCCGCTTCTGCCAGCCGGCCGGCAGGCCGCAGGCCGCCACCACCGCCTCGAAGACCGACTGGTCGCCGAGGACGACGGAGAGCGTCACGCCCGGCAGGCGGTTCTCCAGCACGGTCATGGCATCGCGCACGGCGCGCGCATCGGCGCGGGCGACGTCGGTCTCGCCCAGATCCTCGATGCCGGCCTGGTAGAATTCGTTGGCGCCCTCGCGGCGCTGGCGGAAGACCTCGCCGAGATAGGCATAACGCCGCGGTGTGCCCATCGCCGTCTCGATATGGCGCAGGCAGACGGGAATGGTGAATTCCGGGCGCAGGCACAGGCTCTTGCCCGTCTCGCTCTCCGTCAGGAAGATGCGCCGGCGAAGGTCCTCGCCCGCCATGTCGAGGAAGGGCTCGGCCGGCTGGATGACCGGCGTGTCGACGCGCTCGGTGCCGAGGCGTTCGAGATCGGCGACGAGATCGGGGGCGAAGGCGGGGAGGTTGCTCAGGGGCATGGCGTGAAGTACCCCCCTCTGCCCTGCCGGGCATCTCCCCCACAAGGGGGGAGATCGAATTGCCGCGCTGTCTCGCCCGTCTCCAACGCCGCGCGCCGAGCGCGGTTCTCGCTTCCTGCCGATCTCCCCCCTTGTGGGGGAGATGCCCGGCAGGGCAGAGGGGGGTGTTCCGGCAAAGCGATCATCATTGCCGTCAGCCAGCCCGCGCCCGGTCTTCGGCCTGCGCGTCGAGGATCTCGCGAACCCTGGCGACGAGCTCGGCCTCCGGCACGGAGACCTGTGCCACGCGGGCCTCGCGCCAGGAGGCGTTGTCCTCGATCTCGCCGGAAAGGCGCTTGCCCTCGATGAGGTCCTTGATCTGCACGAGGCCTTCGGCCCGCTCGTCGCCGCCCTGGATGATGGCGACGGGGGCGCCGCGGCGGTCGGCATATTTGAGCTGGTTGCCGAATTTCTTCCAGTTGCCCTGGTACATCTCGGCGCGGATGCCGGCGGCGCGCAGCTCCTGCGTGAAGCGCTGGTAGCGGCCCATGCTCTCGATATCGCCGTCCATGACGGTGACGAGCACGGGGGCGACGACCTCCTCCTGCCCGAGCTTGCCGAGGTTCTTCAGCGCCGTCATCAGGCGCGAGACGCCGATGGAAAAGCCCGTGGCCGGCACCGGCTGGCCCATGAAGCGCGAGACGAGCCCGTCATACCGCCCGCCGCCGCCGACCGAGCCGAAGACGACCTTCTCGCCCTTCTCGTTGGTGACGGCGAACTGCAGCTCGGCCTCGAAGACCGGGCCGGTGTAATATTCGAGGCCGCGCACGACGGAGGGGTCGATCTTGATGCGGTCCGGCCCGTAGCCGGCCGACGTGACGAGATGGCCGATCTGGTTCAGCTCGTCGACGCCCTCGCCGCCCCTCGCCGTGCCTTCGACCAGCCTGGCGAGGTCGGCGGCGCTCTCGAAATAATCCCTGATGCCGACGAAGAAGAGCACCTTGCCGATCTGCTCTTCATTGAGGCCCGCGCCCTTGGTGAAGTCGCCGGATTCGTCCTTGCGGCCCGCACCGAGCAGGAGCCTGACACCCTCGGGGCCGAACTTGTCGAGCTTGTCGATGGCGCGCAGCACGGTGAGGCGGGCGCCTGCCTTGTCGTCGCCGCCGAGGCCGATCGCCTCCAGCACGCCGTCGAGGACCTTGCGGTTGTTGACGCGGATGACGTAGTCGCCGCGGGCGATGCCGAGGGCTTCCATCGTGTCGGCCATCATCATGCACATCTCGGCATCCGCCTGCACGCCCGCCGCGCCGACCGTATCGGCGTCGAACTGCATGAACTGGCGGAAGCGGCCCGGGCCCGGCTTCTCGTTGCGGAAGACGTAGCCGGCGCGATAGGTGCGGTAGGGAAGCTGGATCTCGTTGAAGTTCTCCGCGACATGGCGGGCGAGCGGCGCCGTCAGGTCGTAGCGGAGCGACATCCACTGGTCGTCGTCGTCCTGCAGCGAGAAGACGCCCTCGTTCGGCCGGTCGGCATCGGGCAGGAACTTGCCGAGCGCGTCGGTATATTCGAAGAGCGGCGTTTCCACCGGATCGAAGCCGTAATGCTCGTAGACCGCGCGGATCTTCGCGGTCATCTCGTTCACGGCGCGGATATCCGCGGCGTCCCGGTCGACGAAGCCGCGCGGCAGGCGGGCTTTCAGCTTCTGCGGTTTTTTCTGCTTTTCGCTCATCGGGATACCCGAAATTCCGTATTTCCGTTGCCGGTTTCCCTAGCGGATTGGGCGGGCAGCGGCAAGGGCGCAAAAGCCCGCCGGTCACGGACGGCGCGAGAGCGTATCCCAGCTATGCACGATGACGGCAGAGGCGGTGGGCGCCTGCGCCTTCGGAATGAGGGTCGAATGGGTGTCGCCCCGGATGATGCCGCGCATCTCCGACTGGAAGGAAAGGCGCTTCAACTGCACGTAGCCTTCCGGGATGGACGTCACCGAGAGCGCCGGGCCGCCATAGATCTCGATGCCGGCGATCTCGCGGGCATAAAGGCTTGCGACCAGCGCCCGGTCCTCGACGCAGGCGCGGTAATGGCCGGTGAGATAGCGGCGGATGCTGGTGCCCACCACGGCGCGCATTTGCGGGCTCTCGCGGTATTCCTGCTGCGAGCCGCCGAGGTAGCGGATGTCGCGGCCCTCCCAGAGATTGCGGCTTTCCCGCGAGGCGAGGATCGAGGCGAGCAGGCGCCGCTCGGTCTGCGCATCGGCCCGGCGCAGGAAATCGACGATGGCGCCGGTCGCCCGCAGGTCCGGCACGGCGATGCCGCGCTCCCAGCGCGAGACGGTGGTGGCGGAGAAGCCGAGCTTCCAGGCGATATCGTCCTGCGTCAGCCCCGTCTTGCGGCGATAGGCCTGCAACTGATCGACCAGGTCGTGGCCGGTATGGAGAACGAAATCGGGCATTCAACCCTTCGGGGAATTTTTGGAAAACGCGCCGTCCAGTCGAGTAAACGACCAGTTGCCCCGCTTCCGGCGGCGGGCGATGTCGGTTACCCTTGAGAAAAGGTAAACGTCCATCCCGTCCGTTTGGCAAGGCGTTTTGCCCAGCGGGCGGCGGCAAACCGCTCCGGGTCCCCTGCCGACATGGCCGGGCGTTCCTGGGCGCCGCCACCTTCCGGACCGATCGAATGGCATCGAAACCGATCATGCTCTCCCCGCGCCCCGCCTCCGTGGCCGATCTCATCGGCATCGACGCCGACGAGCTGGAGACGGCCTTCGTCTGCGAGGAATGGCGGGCGGAGCTTGCGACGGGGCTCGTGCATCTCGGCCCGGAGACCGCGGCCCTGCACGATCTTTCCGGCACGCGCTGCGGCATCATGGACCTCATCCAGTTCTACGAGCCGGCCGACTGGCAGAAGGTGCTGCTGGCGCTGGAGGAGGCGTCGACCGTTTCCACCACCTTCAGCTTCGCCACCGCGATCCGCCCCGGCCCCGGGCTCTACCGCCCCGTCTTCTGCTTCGGCCGGTCGGACCTGGAGGGCATGGCGGGCGGCGTGCTTTTCGGCACCTTCGCCATCGCCCGCCTCTGTCTCGAAACCGCGTCCGGCCGTCACGGCATGGTGAACTGAGCGGTCCTTTTCTTTTGCGAAGGCAGCCCCTATCTCTGCCTGCATGAGACAGGTCCTCTTCGTCCTCGCCATCCTGGGCGCCATGGTCTCCGGCTGGGTGCCGGTGGTCGCGGCGACGCTCCATGCCGCCTCGAAGGCCGGCATGCATGCGATGCACCCGATGGCCGGCGACGACGGCGCGGCGACCGGGCACAAGGGCAAGGCGGCCGCCCATCCGGTCGCGTGCTCGGCCTGTTTCGCCATCGAGGCCGAGCGGCCGGCGCCGCTTTACCGCCGCCTCGACATTTCGGGCCGCGTCCCGGCGGCAACGCCGCGGCTTGCTGGCCTCGGCCCCTTCCCGCTCGATCCCCCTCCCCGGTCCTGAAAAGCGCGTGACCATCCGGGCACCCCGCGCCCGGCCGACAACCCGTATTTTCAGAACTGGAAACGACAATGAACGCAAAGAACATGCTTCTCGGCGCGGCCCTCGCGCTCGCCTTCGCCCTTCCCGCCGCCGCCGAAAACGCCGGCAACACCGCCCATCAGGGCATGGAGATGGGAACCTCCACAGACGACCAGAGTGCCTCGACCAAGGCTTTTCTCGCCGCGAATGCCAGGATGCACGAAGGCATGGAGATCGAGTTCACCGGCAATGCCGACGTGGATTTCGT
The DNA here is from genome assembly GCF_014203155.1 of Shinella fusca. GTDB lineage: Bacteria > Pseudomonadota > Alphaproteobacteria > Rhizobiales > Rhizobiaceae > Shinella > Shinella fusca. The sequence goes on along the minus strand of NZ_JACHIK010000022.1, from coordinate 3,297 downwards.
CCGCGGCATGATCGCCCACCACCAGGGCGCCATCGACATGGCCAAGGTCGAGCTCGAACACGGCAAGGACCCGGCCATCCGCAAGCTGGCGAAGGACATCGTCACCGCGCAGGAGGGCGAGATCGCCATGATGAAGGAATGGCTGGAGACGAACGCCAGGTGATGGCGGAGGGGCCTGCCGGACGGCGGGCCTCTTTTTATCGGGCGGCGTGCCGTGGGGCTTGACCCGGGGATCCACGCCCCACGGCACAACTGTGACGCCCCTACTCCGCCGGCGTATGGTGGGCAGACGAGGCCTCGAGCAGCGAGGCGGCGATGGCGCGGGCCATCAAGAGGCTCGTCTCGCGGATTTCGGATTGGGTGCCGCTGCGGGCGGAGCGGATCAGGCGGAAGCCCTCGCGCAGCATGATTTCCTCGGCCTTGCCGCAGGCCCAGCGTTCGAGACGCATATCGACGGTTGCAGATGCGTTTGGCGCCATGTTTCCCCCACATGCCAAATCATTCAGCACAAAGCGGCACGCGCGCCAAAGCGCACGCTGACCCCGAAACTCGCATTACATGAATTTGCCGCTCAACCTTAGGCTACATGATTCGCTTGAAAAACAAACCCTTATTTACCTGACAAGACGCAAATTATGGCCGTTCGAACCCCTTGCGCCGCTCTTCGACGGCCTGCCGGCAGAAGCAGCCCTCCACATGGTCGTTGACGAGGCCCATCGCCTGCATGAAGGCGTAGACGGTTGTGGGCCCGACGAAGGTCCAGCCGCGCTTCTTCAGGTCCTTCGACAGGCGCACGGAGGTGGGCGTCGTGGGATTGGCGGCGATGGTCTCCCAGTCGACGCGGGCGGGCCGCTCCTCCGGCTTCGGCTCGAAGCTCCAGAAATAGCGGGCGAGCGAGCCGAACTCGTCGCGCAGCGCCTGCGCGCGGCGGGCGTTGTTGACGGTCGAGACGATCTTGCCGCGGTGGCGCACGATGCCGGCATCGGCAAGGCAGCGGGCGATATCTTCGTCGCCGAAGGCCGCCACCCTGTCGAAATCGAAGCCGGCGAAGGCGGCGCGGAAGGCTTCCCGCTTCCTCAGGATGGTGAGCCAGGAAAGGCCCGACTGGAAGCCTTCGAGGCAGATCTTCTCGAAGAGCCGATGGTCGCTGGTGACGGGATAGCCCCATTCCTCGTCATGGTAGCGGCGGTAGTCGTCCAGATTGCCGTGCCAGGCGCAGCGCATGTTTCCGTCCGTGCCCTGCAGAAGTCCCCGTTCCGTCATTGCCGCCTCCGTTTCCCGTTTGTTCCGCTTTACCACTCGTCAACCACATTTGGAAAGCGGGCAATAACCCTACCCGAAGGTTTATCCGCATCGCACATATCGAATGAACCGGCGTTTACCTTTCGCTTCATCGAAGGGTGCAAGCATTCGAGGCGAACCAGCGCCGTCTTCCAATTTTTTCGCGGCGCATTCCCGGCGACGATCAGTAGCGAGTACGTCCGATGTCGATACGCATTCTCCTTGCCGCGGCCCTTCTTGCCGCCCCCGGCCTTGCCCATGCGGGCGACCGGTACATGAGCCGCCCGCCCGTCATCGTCAGCCCCGACCTCACCGCCCCCTGGGTGATGCAGCTCACCGGCGAAGGCGTGCAGCCGGCCGTCGCCACCCGGCGCGTCATCCAGCGCCAGCAGGCGGTCCAGCGCCGCGTCATCCGCCGCGACGGCGTGGCGCGCGTCGAGCAGGTCTCGGCGACGGGCCAGGCACGCACCGCCGTGCGCTCGAAGTTCGATCCCATGTACCTGCCGCAGACCGTCGCCTATGACAGCCAGTACAAGGCGGGCACGATCGTCATCGACACCAACAACCGTTTCCTCTACCTCGTCCTCGGCGACGGCAAGGCGCGGCGCTACGGCGTGGGCGTCGGCAAGCCGGGCTTCGAGTGGGCCGGCACGCACAAGATCACCCGCAAGGCCGAATGGCCGACCTGGACGCCGCCGAAGGAGATGATCGAGCGCGAGGCCGCCAGAGGCCACTACCTGCCCGCCTCCATGGACGGCGGGCCGGCCAACCCGCTCGGCTCGCGCGCCATGTATCTCGGCTCGACGCTCTACCGCATCCACGGCACCAATGCGCCATGGACGATCGGCTATGCCGTTTCCTCCGGCTGCATCCGCATGCGCAACGAGGATGTCATCGACCTTTACGACCGCGTGAATGTCGGCACGAGGGTCATCGTGATCTGAGGCCGCAAAGCACTGCGCACAGCCTGGTATAGCGGCCGTCCCCCGCAGTCCGCCTGCGGGGGGACGGTTGCGTTTTACAGCGCTTTTGCAAGCAACGTTCCGAAGAAAACCCCGCCCGTGCGCGTCATCGATTGCGCGAGGCGACTTGAAATCGGTCAAAACTTGGCTAGCCTCGCCACATTCAGGAAGTGAGAGGGATATACCAATGCGGAAATACGCACCGATCCTGCTGGCGGCGGCCGTCGCCGTCACCGGGACCTTGCCGGCGACGTCGGCGAACGCCTTTCCCGCCGCGCGGCAGGGCGAGCGGATCGAGACCGCCCCGGCCGTGACGCTCGTCGCCCAGCCGCTGAGCAAGAAGCAGGTCGCGGCCAAGTTCAAGCGCACCAAGGTGCGCTTCGTCACCGACCAGGCGCCGGGTACGATCATCGTCGATACCAACAACAAGTTCCTCTACTTCGTCGAGGGCAAGAACCGGGCGACGCGCTACGGCATCGGCGTCGGGCGCGAGGGCTTCGGCTGGTCGGGCGTGGTGAAGGTCGGCCGCAAGGCCGAATGGCCCGGCTGGACGCCGCCGGCCGAAATGCGCCGCCGCGAGGCCAAGAAGGGCCATATCCTGCCGACCTTCCAGCCCGGCGGCGAGGACAATCCGCTCGGCGCGCGCGCGCTCTATCTCTACAACAAGGGCGGCCACGACACGGCCTTCCGCATCCATGGCACGAACCAGCCCTGGTCGATCGGCCTCAACCTGTCGTCCGGCTGCATCCGCATGATGAACCACGACGTGGAGCATCTCTACGCCCGCGCCGGCGTCGGCACCAAGGTCATCGTCGTCGGTCCCGGCAACAGGCAGGGCGCTGTCAGCTACAACGACCGCGGCGTCGATTTCTTCGGCAACCTGTTCGGTTTCGGGGGCTGATGGGCGGGGCCGCGGCTCCGGCCGTGGCCTGCCTCGGGGGCGATGGATCCTCGGGTCGAGCAACCGTGGAGTCATTGAGAGAGGGCTGCCTGTGATCGGGCGATTGCATTGAGGATTGTCATGAGCTTTCGAATGGTTGCGACCATTGCGAGC
>NZ_JACHIK010000021.1 GCF_014203155.1 Shinella fusca | reverse complement strand
ATCATGCGAAAACTCATCGTCCTCGCCAATGCACTGCTCAGCAAAGGCAGAAAATGGGTCCCATCCCTACCTTGACCAACACGGATACTCTAGCGTTTCGCCAGCGAGCGGATCTTGTCGCGCAGCAGCCGCGCAACATTGCGTGTGTTGCGGTAGAGGTGGAGCTGCGTCGCCACCTGCCGCACGTCGCGGTCGCGGTTCTGCTGCAGGCCGATGACGAGCGTGCCCATGTCCTCGCGCTCCTCCCAGAACCGGCTCATCACCGGATGGTCCGGCACCGCGCAGGAATCCGAGCGGGCGATATTGGCATCGTCGAGATGCCATTCGGTGAGCTCGGCGACGAGCAGCTTGCCGGGCGAATATTTCGCGAAATCCTCGTCATAGGCCGTCTTCCACGTATAGGCCTCGCCGCCGGCGAGGAAGACGATCATCGAGGCGATGGCGCGCCCGTCGAGGTCGAGCGTGTGGATGCGCACGCCGTCCGTCTCGGCGAGGTTGGCGATCGCCTCGCGGGCGAAGGCGGCGCGATAGCGGTCGTTGATCATCGCCGTGCGGCTCTTGCCCTTCCAGCCGGCGGCCTCCAGCAGCAGGAACTCCTCCATGCGCAGGCGGATGTCGGCGGGCTGGCGGGCGACGTTGTAGTTCAGCTCGCCCAGCCGGTCGAGCCCCCGCCATTGCCGGCGCAATTCGCGGAAATGCTCCGGCGAGATGGCGTGCTGGAGATAGGCCTGGCCGTCGAGCAGGCTTTCCAGCATCGGCCGGCGATAGGTGTCGGTGACCGTGACAGGCAGGTTGCGGCCGATGGCAACGGCGCGCATCAACTGGGCGAACGGGCCGCTCAGGCGAAGGTCCGGCAGGACGAGGATGGGCGGCAGGCCGGTGCCAGATCCACCCAGCGCTTCCAGGAAATTGTCGAGCGTCTCGGCGGCGTCTTCCGCGTCGACCAGCGGCGTTCCGAGCGGGCCGAACGGGTTCGACCAGACGCGCAGGATGCTGGAGCCGATGGAAAAGCCCGGCTTCTCCACGGAGAACGGCATCAGCAGGCGGATGCGGCTGCGGCCTGCGCCCTCGTCGCGGATGACGGAAAGGCGCACGGTGCGGTCCTCCAGCCGCGGCATGGCCGGGGCAAGGAAGCGGCCGGTGAAGAAGACGTTCGCCTCCATGACGCGGTTGGACAGGAAATCGAGTTCCTGCTGCAGGTCGTAGCCGGCCGTCGCCGGATAGAGCGCAAGCGAGCGGCCCGGCCGCCCGACGGCGATGCGCTGGTCCGCCGGCGGCTGCGCACCGGGTGCGGCCGGCGGCAGAACGGCCTGGGCGCGCCCTGCCGCGATGGCGTGGTCGAAGCCGTGGCTATCGGTCATGGTGGTCCGTCCCGTCGATGAGGCTCGCCTTCACCGGATTGGCGAAGGCGAAGAGGATGATGGAGAGCTTCGTGCGCACGGCGGCGTGCAGCAGCAGCGCCTCGACGACCATGGCGCCGGCCGTGGCGATGGCCGCGCCCTCGATGCCGAAAAGCGGAATGAGCGTGACGTTGAAGGCGATGTTGGCGGCAAGCGCCACGGCATAGACGACGACGCAGAGCCGCTGCTCGCCGGACATGGTGAGAAGCACCTCGCCGGGCCCGACCAGCGCCTTGGCGAGAATGCCCGAAAAGAGGATGAACATCAGCTCCCAGCCCGCCGTGAAGGCCGGGCCGAAGAGCGAGAGAAGGAGATGGCCGAAGGCCAGCACGCAGAGCCCGACGGCCAGCGACGGCCAGAAGCTCCAGCGCACCGTCTCGCCGGCAAAGCGGGCGAGCGCCACCCGGTCGCCGGCGGCAAAGAGCGCGGAAAAGCGCGGCGCCGCGGCGGCCTTCACCGAGAAGAACACGAAATGCACCAGCGCCATCGTCTTGGCGGCGGCGAAATAGACGGCGACGCTCTCCGGATCGAGGAAGAGGCCGACGACGATGACGTCGGAATTGGTGAGCAGGAAGCCGATGCCCTCGATGAGGAAGATCGGCAGCGCCGCCTGGATCCAGAGCGAGAATTCCACCTTGCGGGGACCGGCGACATAACGCCGGCCGAGCCGGTAGAGGATGTTGAAGAACTGCACGACCGTCGTGAGGTAGGTCGCGGCGAGCGCGGCGACCATCGCCGTCAGCGCCGTATGCGGCGCGCCGGACCGGACGGCCGCCACCATGAAGACGAGGATGAGCAGCGGACGCACGATATAGGTGGGGCTGAGCGCCACCAGCGCCCAGCTATGGGCGCGCGCCGTGCTTTCGAGGACGTCGCCAAGCGCGATCATCGGCATGCAGAAGAGGCCGATGAAGAGCGGCAGGACATAATAGTCCGTCACCGTGTCGCGGAAGAGGATGAGGCAAAGGAAGCCGGCAGCCGCCAGCGTCGTGGAGGAGAGCATGGCGAAGATGCGGGCGGTCGAGGTGAGGCCGCGGATCTCCGCATGGGCGCTGCGGCCGGCATAATCGGGCAGGAACCGCACCACCGTCGTGTGGAAGCCGAGGCAGGACATGTCGCCGACGATGACGATGAGCGCCCAGACGAAGACGAAGATGCCGTATTCAAATTCGCCCATCACGCGCGCAAGGACGATCTGCGTGAGGAAGGCGATGGCGGCGCTGGCGATCCGGATGGCGAAGGCGGCAAGCGCCATGCGCTGGGCGAGGCTGTGCGGATCTCTGCCGGCAAGCGCCCGCAGCAGCGGCTCGGCCTTGCCGCGCAGGCCCGATGGCAGCAACCTCTCCGCCGATTGAATGACCGCCATCAACACAGGAACCCGAACGCTACGCAAAACTCACCGAGGGGAGTCTTGTCAGATCAGGGTTAACAAACGGTTGGATGACGGTGAAAAGACCCTCTCTGCCTGCCGGCATCTCCCTTTAAGGGCAGGGCAATCGGATAGGGAGTTCGACAGATGCCACCAGCCCCTTCTCGCCTCGGGGAGAAGGTCGCGGCAGCGGGATGAGGGGGAATCGCAGGCGCAATACAGCACGCTTGCCCCCTTCATCCGACCCTTCGGGCCACCTTCTCCCCTCGGGGAGAAGGGGAAACAGGCAACCGCCCGCCATAGGCGATTACCCTGCTCTTGTGGAAGAGATGCCGGCGGCAGAAAGGGACTTTACTCCCCCGTCCGGTCAGGCCTGCTCGAAGGCCCCGTGGCAATGCTTGTACTTCTTGCCGGAACCGCAGGGGCAGGGTTCGTTGCGCGCGACGCGGCCCCAGGTCGAGGGATCGTTCGGATCGCGGTTCTCCGGCTCGACGGCGGCGTCCATCGGACCTGCGGCCTCGTTGAAGTCGTCCTCGCCGGTCGTGCCGTCGATGTGATGACCTTCCATGCTCGGCGGCACCGGAGCCGGCGCGTCGGCGGCCTGGCGCACCAGCTCCACGCGCATCAGCTGCGCGGTGACGGTCTGGCGCAGGTTCGCCAGAAGCGCCTGGAAGAGCTCGAAGGCTTCCGCCTTGTATTCCTGCAGCGGATCGCGCTGGGCATAGCCGCGGAAGCCGATGACGGAGCGCAGGTGATCGAGGTTGACGATATGCTCGCGCCACAAGTGGTCCAGCGTCTGGAGCAGGACGGAGCGCTCGACATAGGTCATGATTTCCGGGCCGAAGCGCTCGGCGCGGTCGGCGGCGGCCTCGTCGACGGCCGTCCTCAGGCGCTCCAGGATGTCCTTCTCGTCGATGCCTTCCTCGGCGGCCCAGGCGTCGACGGGCAGGTCGAGGTTGAGCTGCTCGAGCACACCCTTCTTCAGGCCGGCGACATCCCACTGCTCGGCATAGGCGTTTTCCGGGATATGCATGTGCACGAGGTTCTCGACGACCTCGTGGCGCATGTCGGCGACGATTTCGGTGAGGTTCTCGCTGTCCATCAGCTCGATGCGCTGCTCGAAGATGACCTTGCGCTGGTCGTTGAGCACGTCGTCGTACTTCAGGAGGTTCTTGCGGATATCGAAGTTGCGGGCCTCGACCTTCTTCTGCGCGCGCTCCACCGCCTTGTTGATCCAGGGGTGGACGATCGCCTCGCCTTCCTTGAGGCCGAGCTTCTGGAGCATGGAATCCATGCGCTCGGAGCCGAAGATGCGCATGAGGTCGTCCTGCAGCGACAGGAAGAACTTCGAGCGGCCCGGGTCGCCCTGGCGGCCGGAGCGGCCGCGAAGCTGGTTGTCGATGCGGCGGCTTTCGTGGCGCTCGGTGGCGAGAACGTAGAGGCCGCCGGCGGCAAGCGCCTGCTCCTTCAGCTTCTTCACCTCGGCGATGATCGCCTCGCGCCTGGCGTCACGCTCCGGGCCCGGCTCCATGTCGGCCAGCTCGCGCTCGAGGCGCATGTCGATATTGCCGCCGAGCTGGATGTCCGTGCCGCGGCCGGCCATGTTGGTGGCGATGGTGACGGCGCCCGGCACGCCGGCCTGCGCGACGATATAGGCTTCCTGCTCGTGGTAGCGGGCGTTGAGGACCTGGAAATCCTTGAAGCCCGCCTTCTTGAGGAGTTCGGCGAGATGCTCGGATTTCTCGATGGAGGTCGTGCCGACGAGGACCGGCTGGCCCTTTGCCCGCGACGCCTTGATCTCCTCGATGATGGCCTGGTACTTCTCGTCCGCCGTGCGATAGACCTCGTCGTCCTCGTCGAGGCGCTGGATCGGCAGGTTGGTCGGCACTTCGACCACGTCGAGGCCGTAGATGTTGCCGAATTCCTCCGCTTCCGTCGCGGCCGTGCCGGTCATGCCGCCGAGCTTTTCGTACATGCGGAAATAGTTCTGGAAGGTGATCGAGGCCAGCGTCTGGTTTTCCGGCTGGATCGTGACCTTTTCCTTGGCTTCCAGCGCCTGGTGCTGGCCTTCGGAATAGCGCCGGCCCGGCATCATGCGGCCGGTGAATTCGTCGATGATGACGATCTCGTCGTTGCGGACGATGTAGTCCTTGTCGCGCGTGAAGAGCTTGTGGGCCTTCAGCGCGTTGTTGATGTGGTGGACGATGGCGACGTTCTCGACGTCGTAGAGCGATTCGCCCTTGAGAAGGCCGGCCGCGCGCAGCAGGTTCTCCAGCTTCTCCGTGCCGACTTCCGAGAAGTTGGCCGAGCGCTGCTTCTCGTCGATCTCGTAGTCCGCCTCGTCCAGCATGGGGATGAAGGCGTCGATGGTCGTATAGAGATCGGAGCGGTCGTCGAGCGGCCCGGAGATGATCAGCGGCGTGCGCGCCTCGTCGACGAGGATCGAGTCCACTTCGTCGACGATGGCGAAGAAGTGGCCGCGCTGGACCATCTGGCTGCGCTCGTACTTCATGTTGTCGCGCAGGTAGTCGAAGCCGAGTTCGTTGTTCGTCGCGTAGGTGATGTCCGAGGCGTAGGCCGCCCGGCGCTGCTCGTCGTCGAGGCCGTGCACGATGATGCCGGTCGAAAGGCCGAGGAAGCCGTAGACGCGGCCCATCTGCGCCGCGTCGCGGGTGGCGAGGTAGTCGTTGACCGTTACGACATGCGTGCCCTTGCCGGCCAGCGCGTTGAGATAGACGGGAAGCGTGGCGACGAGCGTCTTGCCTTCACCCGTCTTCATTTCGGCGATCGACTTCTCGTGCAGGATCATGCCGCCGATGAGCTGGACGTCGAAGGGACGAAGGCCGAGGACGCGGAAGGCAGCCTCGCGGGCGACGGCGAAGGCCGGCACGAGAATGTCGTCGAGCGTCTTGCCGTTTGCGAGCTGTTCGCGGAATTCCACGGTTTTCGCCCGCAGGGCTTCGTCGGAAAGCGCCTTCATCTCGGGCTCGAGCGCATTGATGGCGTCGACGCGGGACTTGAAGGAGCGGACGCGGCGATCGTTCGAGGAACCGAACAACTTGCGGGCAATGCCGCCGAGGCTGACCATCAGGATGGTCCTTTCTTTCTGGGCGCCCGGCGCGTGACAGGTCGCACGATAATTGCGCGCAAAGCCGTGAAACGCCCGGAAACTGTTCTGGACGCGGGATTGCGTGACAGATAAGAGGGGGGTCGAATGATGTCAACGGCTCAGACGGTTGCACAACTGCCACATTCTGGTGGTGTTGAGCCGTCTGGCACCGGATATCGGCCCGATTCCGGCGAGGATGTGAAAGGTCTTTTCGATATGTTGAAGTATAGCAAGCTTGCGGCAGTTGCCCTCATCGCGATCGCTGCCGCCGCCGGCGGCGTCCGCGCGGAAGACGCCGCGGCGGACCCGGTCGTCGCCAAGGTCGGCGCCACCGAGATCCACGAATCGGAACTCAAGCTCGCGATGGCCGGCCTCGATCCGCAGCTCGCCAATCTTCCGGACGACCAGAAGCGCGTCGCCGCGCTCTCCTCCATCATCGACGTCAAGCTGCTTGCCGCCGACGCCAGCAAGGAAGGCCTGCAGGACACGGCCGATTTCAAGCAGCGCCTCGCCTTCCTGACGGACCGCGAGTTGCACAACGCCTACTTCAAGAAGCACGTCGTCGATTCCGTCACCCCGGAAGAGGTGAAGGCGCGCTACGACAAGGAAGTCGCCGCCATCGAGCCGCAGGACGAGATCCGCGCCCGCCACATCCTCGTCAAGACTGAGGACGAGGCCAAGGCGATCATCGCCGAGCTGGATGCCGGCAAGGACTTCGTCGAAATCGCCAAGGAAAAGTCGACCGACCCGAACAAGTCGGAAGGCGGCGATCTCGGCTACTTCGCCAAGGGCCGCATGGTGCCGGAATTCGAAGCGGCCGCCTTCGCCCTTGAAAAGGGCGCCTACACCAAGACCCCGGTGAAGACGCAGTTCGGCTACCATGTCATCAAGGTCGAGGACAAGCGCAAGCAGCAGCCCCCGGCGCTCGACCAGGTCGAAGGCCAGGTCCGTCAGCTCGTCATGCGCGACAAGTATCTCGACCTCCTGGAAAAGGCCAAGGCCGCGGCCCCCGTCGACATCACGGACGCCGCGCTGAAGACCGCCTACGACGCGGTCAACAAGCCGGAAGCCGAAGCCAAGGACGGCGAAGGCGAGGCAGCGCCGGCCACCGAAGGCCAGCAGTAAGACACGGCGACGGCCCGGCAAATGCCGGGCCTCTTTTTCCCGCAGGAAGGCAAGAATGTCCGGCTCGATTTCCCCGCTCGCCCCGAAAACCTATGCCGACATGCCGCCGGTGCGCGGCGTGCGCATGGCGACCGCCGCCGCGGGGATCAAGTACAGGAACCGGACGGACGTCCTGATGATGGTCTTCGACCGCCCCGCGGCGGTCGCCGGCGTCTTCACGCGCTCCAAATGCCCCTCCGCGCCGGTCGATTTCTGCCGTGCGAACCTTCCCGGCGGCGTTGCCCGCGCCGTGGTGGTCAATTCCGGCAATGCCAATGCCTTCACCGGCCGCAGGGGCCGCGAATCGACGAGGATGACGGCGGAAGCCGCCGCAAGGGCCGTCGGCTGCAGCGAAGGCGAAGTCTTCCTCGCCTCGACGGGCGTGATCGGCGAACCGCTCGACGCCACGAAATTCTCCGGCGTGCTCGACGGCCTTGCCGCCTCGGGCACCGAGGACTTCTGGTTCGAGGCCGCCAAGGCCATCATGACGACGGACACCTATCCGAAGGCCGCCACCCGCACGGCAAGCCTCGGCGGCGTCACCGTCACCATCAACGGCATCGCCAAGGGCGCCGGCATGATCGCGCCCGACATGGCGACCATGCTCTCCTTCGTCGTCACCGACGCCGACATTCCGGCCCCCGTGCTGCAATCGCTGCTTTCGGCCGGCGTCGGCCCGACCTTCAATTCCGTGACCGTCGACAGCGACACCTCGACCTCCGACACGCTGATGCTGTTTGCCACCGGCGCTGCCGCCGCCGACGGCCAGGCGCCGGTGACGGCCGACGACGCCGCGCTCGACGGCTTCCGCACGGCGCTCACCGACCTCCTGCGCGACCTCGCGCTGCAGGTCGTGCGGGACGGCGAAGGCGCGCGCAAGATGGTGGAAGTCACCGTCGAAGGCGCCGAAAGCGACGAAGCCGCCAAGCGCATCGCGCTCTCCATCGCCAATTCGCCGCTGGTCAAGACCGCTGTCGCCGGCGAGGACGCCAACTGGGGCCGCGTCGTCATGGCCGTCGGCAAGTCCGGCGAGATGGCCGACCGCGACCGCCTCGCCATCTGGTTCGGCGACGTGCGCGTGGCCGTCGACGGCGAGCGCGATCCCGCCTATTCCGAGGACGTGGCCTCCGCCGTCATGAAGCGTGAGGACATTCCGGTGCGCGTCGAGATCGGCCTCGGCAACGGCCGCGCGACGGTGTGGACCTGCGACCTCACCAAGGAATATGTCGAGATCAACGGCGACTATCGCAGCTAAGCACGTTCCGGCAGGCTCGCGTAGCGGACTGCCAAAGAAACAGAGGCCCGGACAGCGTGACCCCTTCCGGACAGAAAACGACGATGAGCGATCTCCCGAAAGTCCGCCGGCTGGAAGCCGTCGGCTTCCGCGCCTGGCCCGCGGCCACCGTGCAGTATGACGGAAGCTGGCTCTGCCGGCTGACCGCCGGCCACCCCTCGCGCCGGCTGAACTCCGTCAACCCGCTCGACCCGTCCGATATCCGCGACATCGACATCCGCCTGGAAAAGGCGGCGAAACGCTTTGCCGACTACGGCCGCCCGCTGCTGGTGCGCCAGACGCCGCTCGCCGCCCCGCAGCTCATCGCCTACATGGATGAGGCCGGCTGGGCCGATATCGGCCGCACCGTCGTCATGACGGCCGACCTTGCCACCCTTCCCCGCGACGAGGGCCTCGACCACCTGCCGAGCCGCGACGTCGGCCGCTTCGTCGACGCGCGCATCCGCGTGGCCGGCGACGACCCGGCCCTCAAGCCCGGCCTCACCGAAATCATCAACGCCATCAAGCCGGAAGCCGGCCTCTTCATCGTCGAGGAGCCGGGCTTCGGCCCGGCCGCCTTGACGATCGCCGTGCAGGACAACGATCTTGCCGGCATCCTCCAGCTCGGCGTGGCGGCGGAACGGCGCGGCCGGGGCCTCGGCACCGCGATCCTTCATGCCAGCCTGCGCTGGGCAAAGCTCAAGGGCGCCCGCCAGGCCTGGGTGCAGGTGGAGGCGGACAATGCGGCCGCCCTCGCGCTCTACCGCCGCGCCGGCTTTGCCGCCGTCTACGAATACAGCTACCGGGGGCCAGCCGCGGCATGACCGAGACCATCGCCAAACAGCGCCGTATCCTCCTCGTCGCCGCCTGCGCGCTCGTCGATGCGGACGGCCGCGTCCTCCTGGCGCAGCGTCCCGAGGGCAGGACGCTTGCCGGCCTGTGGGAATTTCCCGGCGGCAAGGTCGAGCCCGGTGAGACGCCGGAGGAAACGCTGATCCGCGAGCTGGACGAGGAACTCGGCATCACCACGAAGATCCCGTGCCTTGCCCCGCTCACCTTCGCCAGCCACACCTATGACGACTTCCACCTCCTGATGCCGCTCTATGTGTGCCGCCGCTTCGAGGGCACGGCGCACGGCCGCGAGGGCCAGGCGATCAAGTGGGTGCGCCCGAAGGCGTTGCGCGACTACCCGATGCCTCCCGCCGACGAGCCCCTCATCCCCTTCCTGATGGACCTCCTCTAGGACCAATCCCCGGGGATCTACCCGCAATTTTCCGGCCTGCGTTAAGCAAACGTTTAGCACCCTCGTTCAAAGATCGGCTTTGAACGTTGAATGCCTGCGAGACCTTGTGATGCGTGACGAAGACTTCTGGAAAGCCGTTCAGGAGAAGGATTTCACGCCGGCCGGCGATACCCGGACCGGCGCGCTCAATCTCGCGCTCCTCTTCGGCACGGCCGTGATCGCCCTGGCGCTGGTCCTCACCCCTGTCCTTTCCGCCAAGTCGGACAAGCGCATGATGGCGAACGTGCCGGACGAATTCGACATGATCTCGACGGGCTCGATCCCGAAGGAAGCCGGCGGCAAGCGCTACACGGTGCGCCGCTCCGTCCTGCAGGAAATGCCGGGCGCCGTCTGCATCGTCAACGGCACGGGCACGGCCGGCGGCTGCTGAACACGCTTATGGGCGCGGCGCGCCGGGGAGATCGGATGAGGTCGAAGCTGCTGAAATCATTCCTCGCCGACAAGGCCGGCGCCACGGCGGTCGAATACGGCTTGCTGGCCGCGCTCATCTCCGTCGGCATGCTCGCCGGCCTCTCGTCCTTCAGCGATACGCTGAACAACATGTTCGGCGAACTCAGCAACCGCATCAAGGCGCCCGAATAGGCCTACTTGCGCTCCGCCTGCTTCAGCGCATCGGCAAGGCGCATCTTCGCCGAGCCCGGCTTCAGCGGCTTCTGCTGGCTTTCATGCGGCGCCCAGCCCGAAACGTAGATGATCGAGAAGGTCGCCCGGATGCGCCCGTCCGGATCGGAGAACCGCTCGGCATAAAGCTCCGCCGCGCGCAGGAGCACGCCCCGCGCCAGCGGCCGGCGGCTGCGTCCGGTGAGCGGATTGGCCATGCCCATGGCGCGCAGGTCCTTCATCAGCGGGAAGATCGAATCGTAGCGCACCGTATAGGTCTCGGTGTCCGTCACCGGCAGGGCGAAGCCGCCGCGCTGGAGGAGGCCGCCGATATCGCGCACGTCCGGGAACGGAATGACCCGCGGGCTCGCCCCGCCCGTCGCCTCGCTCTCGGCCGCCAGAAGCACCTCGCGCAGCTCCTGCAGCGTGCCGCTGCCGGGGATGGCCGCGACGAACAGCCCGTCCGGCTTCAGGGCGCGGCGGATCTGCACGAAGACGCCGGGCGTGTCGTTGGTCAGGTGCAGCGAGAGCGGCGAGACGATGAGGTTCACCGATTGCGGCTCCAGCGGCACCGTCTCCAGCGGCGCGACGGTCACCGCCTCGCCGGGGCCGGCAAAGCGCGGATCGCTCTCCACCCGCTCGATCGTGCCGACCTTGCCCGTCGCGGCGATCGCCCGCGCGGTGGCGCCAGTATGGCCGTGCAGCTCGACGGCCCGGTCGAAATGGCGCTCGATGACGCCGAGCCGCTCGGCAAGCTCCCGCGCCGCCACGTCGAGCAGGAAATCCGCCGGCCCGCCACTGAGCGCGCGCAGCCGGTTGGTGTCGATGAGGGCTTGGTCGAAGAGCGTTTCCATCGCGGCGATCCCGTTCGCAATTCCTTCGCTTTGGCCGCTAACTGCGGCTATTGTCAACCGCATGGGCGAAATCGAGGCCGCGGCATTGTCGACAGTCCCGATCCGGCAGGGCCTTGCCCGCCGGCTGCGCGGCCTTGCGGGCGCCGCCCTCGACCTCGTCTATCCGCCGGCCTGCGCCGGCTGCGGCGTGCTCCTCGGCAGCGGCGCGGGCCTCTGCCCCGGCTGCTGGTCGAAGCTCGCCTTCATCGAGCGCCCCTATTGCGAAGTGCTCGGCACGCCCTTCTCGCACGATCTCGGCCCCGGCATCCTCAGCGCGGACGCCATCGCCAACCCGCCGCCCTTCGAGCGCCTGCGCTCCGTCGCGCTCTACGACGACCTTGCCCGCAACCTCGTCCATTCGCTGAAATACCGCGACCGCACCGATCTTGCGCCGATGATGGCCGGGTGGATGCTGCGCGCCGGCGACGGCGCGGTCGAGGCGGCCGACGTCATCGTTCCCGTGCCGCTCCATCGCCTGCGCCTTATCTGGCGCAAGTTCAACCAGGCGGCCGAGCTCTCCCGGGCCCTTGCCGCGCTCTCCGGCACGCCGGTGCTCATCGATGCCGTGCGCCGCACGAAACGCACGCGCCGCCAGATCGGCCTCAGCCCGCGCGCCCGCGCCGAGAACGTGCGCAGCGCCTTTTCCGTCACGCCGGAAGGCCGCGAGGCGCTGTTCGGCCGCCGCGTCGTATTGGTCGACGACGTCTACACGACCGGCGCCACGGTCGCCGCCGTCACCCGGGCCCTGAAGCGGGCGGGCGCTGCGGACGTCACCGTTTTGACCTTTGCAAGGGCCCTTCCCGGACCTATATGAAAGGATGATTTTTCAAGGTTCGGAGCAGGAGCGCATGGTCCCCGTCGTCATCTATACGCGTCAGTTCTGCGGCTATTGCAGCGCCGCGAAGAAACTTCTCGAAACGAAGGGCGTCGCCTTCGAGGAGCATGACGCCACCCATGCGCCCGAGGTGCGCCAGGAGATGATCCAGCGCGCGCACGGGCGCAGCACCTTCCCGCAGATCTTCATCGGCGAGCGCCATGTCGGCGGCTGCGACGACCTGCATGCGCTGGAGCGCGCCGGCGAGCTCGACGCGCTGCTCGCCGCCTGAGGAGACCCGCCATGACCGCCACGATTGCCGCCATCCAGATGTGCTCCGGGACCGATCCCGTCCGCAACGTCGAGACGATGCGGCGCCTCGTGCGCGAGGCGGCCGGAAAGGGCGCGGTCTATGTCCAGACGCCCGAGATGACCGGCGCCCTCCAGAAGGACCGCGCGGGCCTGCGCGCCATCCTGCGGCAGGAGGCCGACGACCTCGTGGTCGCCGCCGCGGCGGAGCTCGCCGCCGAGCTTTCCATCCATCTCCATGTCGGCTCCACGGCGATCGCCCTTGCGGACGGCAAGGTCGCCAACCGCGGCTTCCTCTTCGGCCCGGACGGCGCGCGCATCTGCACCTACGACAAGATCCACATGTTCGACGTCGACCTCGACAACGGCGAGAGCTGGCGCGAGAGCGCGGTCTATTCGCCGGGCGCCGTCGCCCGCATGGCGGACCTGCCCTTCGGCAAGCTCGGCTTCGCCATCTGCTACGACGTGCGCTTTCCGGAGCTCTTCAAGGCCGAGGCCCAGGCCGGCGCCGAAATCATCTCCGTTCCCGCCGCCTTCACCCGCCAGACGGGCGAAGCGCACTGGGAGATCCTGCTGCGCGCCCGCGCCATCGAGAACGGCGTCTACATCGTCGCCGCCGCGCAGGCGGGCGTGCATGAGGACGGCCGCGAGACCTTCGGCCATTCGATGATCGTCGATCCCTGGGGCCGCGTTCTCGCCTCCGCGGGCGGCACGGGCGAAGCCGTCGTGCTCGCCGAGGTCGATACCGCCGCCGTGAAGGCCGCGCATGACAAGATCCCCAACCTGCGCAACGGGCGCGCCTTCACCCTTGCCGTGACGGACACACCCGCGAAGGGAGGCGTTGCCGCTTGATCCGCTATGAGCTCTCCTGCGACAACGGGCACGCCTTCGAAGGGTGGTTCGGCTCGGCGGACGATTTCGACCGCCAGCAGGAGATGGCGCTCGTCTCCTGTCCCACCTGCGGCTCGACCCATGTCGCCAAGCGCCTGATGGCGCCCTCTGTCTCCACCGCCCGCAAGAAGGAACGCCGGCAGGAACTGGCCGTGCAGACCGGCCAGCGTGAGATGATGATGAAGCTCCGGGAGATCGTCTCCACCATCCGCGCCAATTCCGAGGATGTCGGCGAGCGCTTCCCCGAGGAGGCGCGCAAGATCCACTACGGCGAGGCCGAGCAGCGCGGCCTGATCGGCCGCGCCTCCGCCGAGGACGTGCGCGATCTCCTCGAAGAGGGCGTCGACGTCGCGCCCCTGCCCATCCTGCCAGACGATACGAACTGATCAGGCCGAGGCGCGGCGCGCCACCAGCATGTAGTTCACGTCCATGTCCTTCGACAGGTTCCACTGGTTCGTGAGCGGATTGAAGAAAACGCCGGTGCGGTCGGTGACCGTCAGGCCCGAGGCCGTCAGCGGCTTTTCGATCTCTTCCGGGCGCACCAGCTTCTCGTATTGATGCGTGCCGCGCGGCAGCCAGCGCAGGACATTCTCCGCCGCGAAGATGGCGAGCGCCGCCGCCTTCAGCGTGCGGTTGATCGTGGCGACGAACATCATGCCGCCGGGGCGCACCATGGAGGCGCAGGTGGTGAGGAAGAAATCGACGTCGGAGACGTGCTCGACCACTTCCATGTTGAGCACCACATCGAAGGTTTCGCCGGCGTCCGCCAGCGCCTCGGCCGTCACCGCGCGGTAATCGACTGGAACGCCGCTGCCCGCCGCGTGGGCCCTGGCGATGCCGATGTTCTTTTCCGACGCATCCGCGCCGAGCACGTCGGCCCCCATGCGCGCCATCGGCTCGGAGAGGAGGCCGCCGCCGCAGCCGATATCGAGGATGCGCAGGCCCTCCAGCGGGCGATGCGCCTTCGGGTCGCGGCCGAACTGGGCGGAGACGAGATCGCGGACATAGGCGAGGCGGACCGGATTGAACTTGTGCAGCGGACGGAACTTGCCCGTCGGGTCCCACCATTCGGCGGCCATCGCCGAAAAGCGGTCGACTTCGGCCTGGTCGATCGTCGTGCGGGCTGCCTCGCTCATAGCTTTCTCCTTCGCGTCCTGTCTTCCGTGAAGTCGGCTTCCGGGGCACGGATGTCAAGGGGGCGAAGCGTCTCAGCCGATCCGCGTCGCCGCAAGCCGTTCTTCGTCGAGCACGATGCCGAGGCCCGGCGTCTCGCCGAGCAGCAGCCAGCCGTTCTCGTGGCGGAGCGGCGCCTTCAGCGGGTAGTCGCGGCGCGCCTCGCTCCATTCCGGCGCGTCATAGGGATATTCGAGGAAGGGCGCATCGCCGGCGCCCGCCGTCAGGTGCGCATTGGCGAGCACGCCGATGCCGTTCGTCCAGGAATGCGGGGTGAAGGCGATGCCGGCCTCGCGCGCCTGGAAGGCGAGCCGCCGGCAGCCGGTAATGCCGCCGACCAGCGCCACGTCGGGCTGGATCACGTCGAAGGCGCGCTCCTCGATGATGTCGCGGAACTCGGAGAGTTCGCGCGTCATCTCCCCGCCGGCGATGCGGATATCGGTCGCCTCCTTCAAGGCCTTCATGCCCTTGCGGTCGGAGCGGTGCAGCGGCTCCTCCATCCAGTAGATGCCGAGCCGCTCCAGCTCGCGCGCGACGGCGAGCGCGTCCTTGAAGGTCCAGGGCAGCGTCGTGTCCCAGGGCATGCGCCAACCCTGGTTGCAGTCGACCATCAGCTCCAGCCGGTCGCCGGCGCGCGCGCGGATCGCCTCCAGCGCCTTCACGTCGTCGCGCCAGCCGCTCCGCCCGCCGGCGGAGGCGGAGAAGCGCACCTTCATCGCCGGAAAGCCTTCCGCGATATAGCGCTCCGCCTGCTCGGCCATGGCGGCGGGATCGCGCAGGACACCCGAGGACGCATAGAGCCGCACCCGGTCGGCCCGCCCGCCGAGCATGCGCCAGACCGGCTCGCCCGTCACCTTGCCGGCAAGGTCCCAGAGCGCAAGGTCGAGCGGCCAGCAGCGACCATAATGGAAATTGATATGCGAGAGCACTTCGTAATGCCGTTCGAGACGGCGCGGGTCCTCGCCGACGAAGAGGTCCTCATGCCCTTCGAAGCCCTTCATGAGGTCGCCGGAGCCGATGCCTTCGCGGCCGCCGTCGTCGCGCACACGCACGATGGTCGCGTCGAAATGCCGGCGCGGCCGCCCGTCCCAGCTCGCCTTGAACGGCGGATCGAGCGGCAGGCGGTGATGGGTGATCGCGATGGAAACGATGCGGCTCATGCCTTCTCCTCCTCAGCCGAACTGCTGCCAGATCGTCTTGTAGTCGCAATATTTGTCGATGGCATGCACCGAGCGGTCGCGGCCGAAGCCGGATTGCTTGAAGCCGCCGAAGGGCGTCGCGAAATTCGACATGTCGTAGGTGTTGATCCACACCGTACCGGCATGGATGGCTTCGGAGAAGCGGTGCGCCCGGTCCATGTCGCGGGTGAAGACCGCGCCGGCAAGGCCATAGATCGTGTCGTTGGCGATGGCGAGCGCCTCCGCCTCCGTATCGAAGGCGATGGCGGCGAGCACCGGGCCGAAAATCTCCTGCCGGGCGATGCGCATGTCGTTCGTCACATCCGTGACGACGCCCGGCGAGACATACCAGCCGCCGGTTTCGGCAAGCACCCGCTCCGCGCCGAAGACGCGCCGGCCGCCTTCCTTCTCCCCCGCTTCGATCAGGCCGAGCACCTTTTCCATATGCGCGGCCTCGATGAGAGCGCCGATCTGCGCCGTAGGCTCGAAGGGATGGGCGAGCTCGATCTCGCGCCTCGTCACCGCCTCGATCTTCGCGATCAGCTTCTCCTGTATCGGGCGCTGCACGAGAAGGCGCGTTGCGGCATGGCAGGTCTCGCCGGAATTGTAGAAGCAGCCCCAGGCGGCGGCGCTCGCCGCGGCATCGAGATCGGCATCCTCGAAGACGACGAGCGGCGACTTGCCGCCGAGCTCCAGCGCCACGCGCTTGAGGTTCGACTGCGCCGCATAGCCCATGATCAGCCTGCCGACCACGGTGGACCCCGTGAAGGCGATCATGTCGACATCCATGTGCAGGGCGAGCGGCTTTCCGGCTTCCGTGCCGAGGCCGGTGACGACGTTGAAGACGCCGGCGGGAAGCCCGGCCTCGACGGCAAGCTCGGCCAGCCGCAGCGCCGAGAGCGAGGACTGCTCCGCCGGCTTCAACACCACGGAATTGCCGGCGGCGATGGCCGGCCCCAGCTTCCAGGCGTCGATGATCATCGGATAGTTCCACGGCGTGATCGCCCCGACGACGCCGAGCGGCACCTTGCGCACGAGGGCCCGCGCCTTCGGCCCCGTCGGCGCGATCTCGTCATAGAGCTTGTCGACCATCTCGCCGTAATACTGGATGCCTTCGGCGCAGAGCCGCACGTCGACGCCGAGCGAGGCCTGAACCGGCTTGCCGACGTCGAGGGTTTCGAGAAGCGCCAGTTCCTCGCCATGCGCGCGGATCAGCTCCGCCCAGCGCAGCATGATCTTCTTCTTCTCCAGCGGCTCCCTGCCGCGCCAGACGCCGCTGGCGAAAGCCCGGCGGGCGGAGGCGACCGCCCGGTCGATATCCGCCGCATCCCCTCGCGCCAGCACGGCGCCGGGCGCACCGTCCATCGGGCGCGTGCGGGTGAAGGTGCGGCCGGAAACGGCGGGCACCGCCCTGCCGTCGATGAAATGGTCGCGGGCCAGTGAGAGGCCGGCAAGACGTTCTTCCCAATAGGCGCGGCTATGCTGTTCGCTCATGTCGTCCTCAAAGCGTCTTCGGCAGAGCCATCATCCTTGCCGCGATGGCATCGATATCGGCATCGGTGACGTCGCGGATCGTCGCGCGGCGCATCGGCTGGTTCTCCGGCGCACGCATCTCGCGGGCAAGGTCCCCGGCGGAGAAGGCAGAAAAGGCCTTCGGCAGCGCGCGCACGATGCCGCAGCGGTCCATGAGGCCCGTCACGAAAGCCGGCAGCGTCGCCGCGTCGGCAAGCCCGCAGGCCCGCGCCGCCGCCGCAAGATCAGCCGTGCCGGCCTCGACCAGCCATTCCAGCGTCGCCTCGAAGCCGAGCGCGGTGGCAAGCCCGTGGTGGACCGGCGTGAGCCCGGCAAGCGCATGGCTGATATTGTGGGCGATCGCCGTGCCGCAATTGTCGATGGCGATCCCGGCATAACAGGAGCCGAGCAGGATCTTGCCGCGCGCTTCGATATCCATGGGGCTCCGCACAGCCGTCTCCAGCGCGACCGTCAGCAGGCTAAGCGCCGAGTGGGCATAGAGCGCCGCGCCGGCATGGGCGTTGCGGTTGGTCGCCGCCTCGAAGGCGTGCACGAAGGCGTCGAGCCCGCACCAGGCGGTGAGGTCAGCCGGCAGCGTCACGGTCAGCGCCGGATCGAGCAGCACAAGGTCGGCCTTCGTCTCCGGGCCCCAGATCCAGAGCTTCCTGCCCTCGGGTCCCGCAAAGATCGTCGTCGCCGAGGTTTCCGAGCCGGTACCGGCCGTCGTCGGCACCATGATCTTCCGCAACGGCCTTTTCGGCAGCGGATTGGCCGCCAGCGCATAATGCATCGGGCCCTCATCCGCCACGGCGAGGCAGGCGGCGATCTTGGCGATATCGAGCGCCGAGCCGCCGCCGATGCCGACGACGAGGTCCTTGCCCCGCGCGGCCACGCTTGCCGCCTGCACATGGGCAAGCTTCGGCTCGCCTGCGAAGCCGGAGAAAAACTCCGCCGCTATCCCCTCCGCCGCGAACTGTGCGGCAAGCTGCTCACCAAGGCCGCTGGCGGCGAGGAAGCCGTCGATGACGACGAGCGCGCTCCGGGTTTCCAACGCGCTGGCGGAGGCGGCGATGCCGGCGTGAACGCCTTCGCCGAAACGGATATCAGGCACGAACGATGTTGCGAATGTCACGATAGTCCCCGCAATGACCGGAGAACCGTGCATCACGATCTCAGATTTTCAAATCCTTGGATTTTTCGGGCTTTTTGATAACCTGAAATCATGAAAGCCACGATGCTCGCCCGTATCCCGCTGGAAGCCTTCCGCGTCTTCGACGCCGCCTGCCGGCACATGAACTTTTCCCGGGCGGGGCGCGAACTGAACATCACGCAGGCCGCCGTCAGCCGGCGCATCAAGGGGCTGGAAGATCATCTCGGCGCGCCGCTCTTCATCCGCAGCGGCAAGAACCTGGCACTCACGGCGCGCGGCGAAAAGCTGTTCCAGCGCGTGCGCGCCTCGCTGGATTACCTGGAGGAGAGCCTGGAGCCCTTCCGCAGCGGCGCGGGCGAGAGCATAGCGCTCGCCGCCAGCGGCTCCATCTCGCATCTGTGGCTCGGCCCCCGGCTTCGCACCTTCGCCCGCAACAATCCCGATATCGTAATCCGGCTCAGCACATCGGATAGTCCGGCGGACCTCGCCTCGGAGAACAACGACCTCGTCATCCTCTATTCGACGGGAGAGCATCCGCGCTGGGCGCTGACCCCGCTGCTGGCGGAGGAGCTGGCGCCGGTCGCCGCGCCCGCCTATATCGCCCGCAAGGGGCTCGACCCGGCCGCGGTCACGCCGGCCGATCTCGCCCGCCTCGACCTCATCGACTACGAGCGCTTCAACGCCAACTGGATTTCCTTCCGGCCCTGGCTGGAGCGCGTGGCACCGGAGGTTTTCCGGCGGACGCCCCTTCCCCGGCCGCACCTCACCTTCTCCACCTATGCGCTGGCGCTCGACGCCGCCCTC
The DNA here is from genome assembly GCF_014203155.1 of Shinella fusca. Classification (GTDB taxonomy): domain Bacteria; phylum Pseudomonadota; class Alphaproteobacteria; order Rhizobiales; family Rhizobiaceae; genus Shinella; species Shinella fusca. The sequence continues at coordinate 49,035 of NZ_JACHIK010000021.1, read as the reverse complement.
AGCGGCGACGGCGTGGCGCTCGGCAGCCTCGGCCTCGTCGCGGCCCAGCTTGCGGAGGGAAGGCTGGTGCAACTGGGAACGGCAAGCCTCGTCACGGGCTACGGCTACCATCTCGGCCTGCCGAAATTCCGCACGCCCTCGCCCGAGGCGCTGAAGCTGCACGAAAGCCTGCTGGCGCCGCCGTGACGTTCAGCCCCGACCGAACTCGTCCTCGATGCGGATGATGTCGTCCTCGCCGAGATAGGAGCCGGTCTGCACCTCGATCAGTTCGAGCAGGATCTTGCCCGGATTGGCAAGGCGATGCACCTCGCCCTGCGGGATATAGACGGACTCGTTCTCGCGCAGCGGGATCGTCCTGTCGCCGATCGTCACCTCCGCCGTGCCGCGCACGACGATCCAGTGCTCCGAGCGATGATGATGCTTCTGCAGCGAGAGCCGCTTGCCGGGCGTGACGAACAGGCGCTTGACCTGGAAGCGCTCGCCGTTCAGCACGGAGGTATAGCCGCCCCAGGGGCGGTAGGCGGTCGGGTGCGTTTCCGTCAGCTTCGCGGTCTTCGGCAGGGCCGCAAGGTGCTTGACCAGCTTGCCGACGCTCTGGCTGTCCTCCAGCCGGCCGACATAGACGGCGTCCTCGCTGGCGACGACCGCGACATTGTCGAGACCCTGCACGGCAACATGGATGTCACGCGAGATGACGAGCGAATTGCGGGTGTCGAGCACGGTCGTGCTGCCGTCCGCCACGTTGCCGGCCTCGTCCTGCCGGCCGGTCTTCCAGACGGAATCCCAGCTACCGAGATCCGACCAGGTGATCGGTGAGGGCACGACAGCGGCGATCGGCGTCTTCTCGAAGATGGCGTAGTCGACGGAAATATCCGGCGCGCGGGCGAAGGCCTCGTCGTCGAGCCGCTCGAAGTCGAGGTCGTGCCTCGCCTTGGCGACCGCTTCGCCGGCCGCTTCCAGCACCTCGGGGGCATATTGCTGGAGTTCGCGCAGGAAGAGCGAGACCGGCAGCATGAACATGCCGGAGTTCCAGAGATAGCCGCCCTTGGCCAGCATCTCGGCCGCCCGGTCCCGATCCGGCTTCTCCACGAAGCGGCGGACTGCATGGGCGCCGTTGCCGAGGTCCTCTCCGGTCTCGATATAGCCGTAGCCGGTCGCCGGCTCCTTCGGCGTGATGCCGAAGGTGACGAGACGGCCGGCTCGGGCGGCGGCGGCGGCCTTGGCGATGCAATCGAAATAGGTGGCGTCGGCCTCGATCTCGTGGTCGGAGGCAAGCACCTGCATGAGGGCGCCTTCGCTGTGCAGGCGCTCGACGACGATGGCCGCGGCGGCGAGCGCCGGCGCGGTGTTGCGGGCGACGGGCTCGAGCAGGATCGAGCCGAGCGCCACGCCGGCGGCGCGCGCCTGCTCGGCGACGAGGAAGCGGAAATCGCTGTTGGTGACCACGATCGGCGGCTCGTAGAGGCCGGCATCCGAAACCCGCTCCAGCGTCTTCTGGAACAGCGTCGTCTCGCCGAGGAATTCCAGGAACTGCTTGGGCGCGGCGGCGCGCGACAGCGGCCAGAGGCGAGTGCCCTTACCGCCGGCCATGATTACGGGTACGATCTTGCTGCTCATCAATTCCTGGTCCTGATGCTGATAGGCCGGCGTGCCCGATATGGGGCGGATGGGACTACCTTCTATCCGCGCCGTAAAGAAACGGCAAATCCCGCAATCCAGCCGTGTCTTGCCGGGCGGGTTCCTGCCGGGAAGGTAAAGGAAGCCTTCCGCACGATGCGCAGGGCAACAAAAAACCCGCCGGAAGGCGGGTTCGATGTGGGGCTATCGCTTGCCGGTCAGGCCGGCAGGATCGCGCCCTGCAGCGTGGTGAGCTGCGAAAGATAGGTCTCGATGCCGAACTTCTGCTCGTCGGACGTTGCCGTCGACAGGTCGGCGCGGGCGGCTTCGACACGGCGGGCAATGTCGTCACGGTTGAATTCGTCGACATGGACGGCCGATTCGGCGAGCAGCGTGCAGCCGGTCGGGACGATGTCGGCAAAACCGCCGAAGACCACATAGCGGTCCTTCCTGCCGTCCGCGAACTTCACGGTGACGATGCCCGGCTTGATCGTCGTCATGGTCGGCGCATGGTTGGCCATGACGGTCATTTCGCCCTCGGTCGCCGGAATGACGACTTCGCTGACGCTGCCGGAAACCAGCAGGCGCTCGGGGGAAACGAGTTCAAAGTTGAAATTGTCGGCCATGACCATTCACTTCTTCTGATGTCGTCCGGCAGGAACGGGCGCCCTCATCGGGCGCCCGGATTCATCAAGCGGCTTCGGCAGCCAGCTTCTTGGCCTTCTCGACGGCTTCTTCCATGGAGCCGACCATGTAGAAGGCCGCTTCCGGAAGGTGGTCGTACTCGCCGTTGACGAGGCCCTTGAAGCCCTTGATCGTGTCTTCGAGGGCGACGAGCTTGCCCGGCGAACCGGTGAAGACTTCGGCCACGAAGAACGGCTGGGACAGGAAGCGCTCGATCTTGCGGGCGCGGGCAACGGCCAGCTTGTCGTCTTCCGACAGTTCGTCCATGCCGAGGATCGCGATGATGTCCTGGAGAGCCTTGTAGCGCTGCAGGGTCGTCTGGACCTTACGGGCGACTTCGTAGTGCTCTTCGCCGACAACCATCGGGTCGAGCATGCGCGAGGTCGAGTCGAGCGGGTCCACGGCCGGGTAGATGCCCTTTTCGGCGATCGAGCGCGACAGAACGGTCGTGGCGTCGAGGTGCGCGAACGACGTTGCCGGCGCGGGGTCGGTCAAGTCGTCGGCGGGAACGTAGATGGCCTGGACCGAGGTGATCGAGCCCTTGGTCGTCGTCGTGATGCGTTCCTGCATCTGGCCCATGTCGGTGGCGAGCGTCGGCTGGTAGCCCACGGCCGACGGGATACGGCCGAGAAGTGCGGACACTTCGGAGCCGGCCTGCGTGAAGCGGAAGATGTTATCGACGAAGAACAGAACGTCCTGGCCCTTGTCGCGGAAGTCTTCGGCGACGGTCAGGCCCGTCAGGGCGACGCGGGCGCGGGCGCCCGGCGGTTCGTTCATCTGGCCGTAAACGAGGGCGGCCTTGGAGCCTTCGCCGCCGCCGAGCTTGTTCACGCCCGATTCGATCATTTCGTGGTAAAGGTCGTTGCCTTCGCGGGTGCGTTCACCGACGCCTGCGAACACCGAGTAACCACCGTGCGCCTTGGCGACGTTGTTGATCAGTTCCATGATGAGAACGGTCTTGCCGACGCCTGCGCCGCCGAAGAGGCCGATCTTGCCGCCCTTTGCGTAAGGGGCGAGAAGGTCGACGACCTTGATGCCGGTGACGAGGATCTGCGCTTCCGTGGACTGCTCGACGTAGGCCGGGGCTTCCTGATGGATGGCGCGCTTGGACTTGGTGACCAGCGGGCCGGCTTCGTCGACGGGCTCGCCGATGACGTTCATGATGCGGCCGAGCGTCTCGTCGCCGACCGGAACGGAGATCGGGGCGCCGGTGTCGACGACCGGCTGGCCGCGGACGAGACCTTCGGTCGAGTCCATGGCGATCGTGCGGACGGTGTTCTCACCGAGGTGCTGGGCGACTTCCAGAACGAGGCGGTTGCCGTTGTTGTCGGTTTCCAGCGCGTTCAGGATGAGCGGCAGGTTGCCTTCGAACGCGACGTCGACGACGGCGCCGATAACCTGGGTAACGCGACCCGTCGCGCCGGCTGCGACCGAAGCCGCCGCCTTGGTTGCAGCAGCGGTCTTCGCTGCCGGCTTGCGCGCAGCCGGCTTCTTTTCCACTGCGGCGGTTTCCTTCGGGGTAGCTGCCTTAGCCATGTCTCTTACCCTCTTTGTCCTGGTCCTTAGAGCGCTTCAGCGCCCGAGATGATTTCGATGAGTTCCTTGGTGATCTGAGCCTGGCGCTGACGGTTGTAGTTGAGCGTCAGCTTGTTGATCATCTCACCGGCATTGCGGGTCGCGTTGTCCATGGCGCTCATCTTGGCACCCATTTCGCCGGCGACGTTCTCGAGCAGGGCCCGGAAGATCTGCACCGAAATGTTGCGCGGAATGAGGTCGCCGAGGATCGCGCTGGCGTCCGGCTCGTAATCGTAGATCGCCGTGGCGCCGGTCGTGTCGGCAACGGCCGCGGGAGCGGATGCCGGAACGAGCTGGAGCGCGGTCGGGATCTGCGCGATGACCGACTTGAACTCGGAATAGAACAGCGTGCAGACGTCGAACTCGCCCTTCTCGAAGAGGCCGATGACCTTGCGGCCGATCTGGTCCGCGTTCGAAAAGCCGATGCGCTTGACTTCGCGCAGGTCGACGCGGTCGATGATCAGCGAGGCGAATTCACGCCGCAGGATATCGAAGCCCTTCTTGCCCACGCACATGATCTTGACCGTCTTGCCGCTGGCGAGCAGCTTGCGGGTGTGGTCACGCGCAAGACGGGCGATCTGCGAGTTGAAGCCGCCGCAAAGGCCGCGTTCTGCCGTGCAGACGACGAGCAGGTGAACCTGGTCCTTGCCGGTGCCGGTCATCAGGCGCGGCGCCGAATCGTCCTGGCCGACGGCCTGGGCGATGTTGGCGAGAACGGCGCTCATGCGCTGCGAATAGGGCCGGGCGGCCTCGGCCGCTTCCTGGGCGCGCCGAAGCTTCGCCGCGGCGACCATCTTCATCGCCTTGGTGATCTTCTGCGTCGCCTTGACGGAGGCGATCCGGTTTTTCAGATCCTTAAGTGAAGGCATCCGTTTTCCGTCCTGTAACACGATCCGGAGGGATCATGCGTCAAATCCAAAGTTCGGGGCGCCTGCGCGCCGTTAGCGCGCAGGGCTTGAACCGTCGGCTCAGCCGAAGGTCTTGGCGAAGGTGTCGAGGGCAGCCTTGATCTTGCCCTTGGTGTCGTCGCTGATCGCCTTTTCGGTGCGGATCGTGTCGAGGATCGCCTTGCCTTCGGTGCGCATGTAGCCGAGCAGGCCCTGCTCGAACTTGCCGACATCGCCGACCGGCAGCTTGTCGAGATAGCCGTTGACGCCGGCGAAGATCACGACGACCTGCTCTTCCGTCTTCAGCGGCGAGAACTGCGGCTGCTTGAGGAGTTCGGTCAGGCGTGCGCCGCGGTTGAGCAGGCGCTGCGTGGCGGCATCGAGGTCCGAGCCGAACTGGGCGAAGGCCGCCATTTCGCGGTACTGGGCAAGCTCGCCCTTGATCGAGCCGGCGACCTGCTTCATCGCCTTGATCTGGGCGGAAGAGCCGACGCGCGAAACCGACAGGCCGACGTTCACGGCCGGGCGGATACCCTGGTAGAACAGGTCCGTTTCAAGGAAGATCTGGCCGTCGGTGATCGAGATCACGTTGGTCGGGATGAACGCCGAAACGTCGTTGCCCTGGGTTTCGATGACCGGCAGGGCCGTCAGCGAGCCGGCGCCCATTTCGTCGTTGAGCTTTGCAGCGCGCTCGAGGAGACGCGAATGCAGGTAGAAGACGTCGCCCGGATAGGCTTCGCGGCCCGGCGGGCGGCGCAGCAGCAGCGACATCTGGCGGTAGGAGACGGCCTGCTTGGAAAGGTCGTCGTAGCCGATGAGAGCATGCTTGCCGTTGTCGCGGAAGTATTCGCCCATCGCGCAGCCGGCGAAGGGAGCGAGGTACTGCATCGGCGCCGGGTCGGAGGCCGTTGCGGCAACGATGATCGAGTACTGCAGAGCGCCGCGCTCTTCGAGGACCTTCACGAACTGGGCGACGGTCGAACGCTTCTGGCCGATGGCGACGTAGACGCAGTACAGCTTGTCGCCGTCCGGGCCGTTGTCGTGGATCGCCTTCTGGTTCAAGATCGTGTCGAGGATGATGGCGGTCTTGCCGGTCTGGCGGTCGCCGATGACGAGCTCGCGCTGGCCGCGCCCGACCGGGATGAGGGCGTCGATGGCCTTGAGGCCGGTCGACATCGGCTCATGCACCGACTTGCGCGGGATGATGCCGGGCGCCTTGACGTCGACGCGGGCGCGCTGCTTGGCATTGATCGGGCCCTTGCCGTCGATCGGGTTGCCGAGCGCGTCGACGACGCGGCCGAGCAGTTCCGGGCCGACCGGGACGTCCACGATGGCGCCCGTCCGCTTGACGGTGTCGCCTTCCTTGATGTCACGGTCCGAACCGAAGATAACGACGCCGACATTGTCGCTTTCCAGGTTCAGCGCCATGCCGCGGACGCCGCCGGGGAATTCCACCATTTCGCCGGCCTGGACGTTGTCGAGGCCGTAAACGCGGGCGATGCCGTCACCGACGGAAAGCACCTGGCCGACTTCCGAGACTTCCGCCTCTTTGCCGAAGTTTTTGATCTGATCTTTGAGAATTGCGGAAATTTCCGCGGCGCGGATATCCATCAGCCGACCTCTTTCAGTGCAAGCTTAAGAGTAGAGAGTTTGGTGCGAAGGGACGTGTCGATCTGGCGCGATCCCACCTTGACGATCAGACCACCGAGAATGGACGGGTCGACGGTGACGGCGATCGCCACGTCTTTGCCGGTGACGCCTTTCAGCGCCGCCTTCAATTCTTTTTCCTGCGCTGCGGTCAGCGCATGGGCCGAGGTGACGTCGGCCGTGATCTCGCCGCGGGCACGGGCCGCAATGGTGCGGTATGCCTTGATCATGCCGGGAACGGCGAAGAGGCGACGATTTGACGCGACGACCTTGAGGAAGTTTGCCACGAGGCCCGTGATGCCGGCCTTGGCCGCAACGGCGGCAATGGCCTTGGTCTGATCTTCGGCGGAGAAGACGGGGCTGGCGATCAGCCGCTTCAGGTCGGCGCTCTCATCGATCAGGGCCTGGAAACGGTCGAGATCGGCACCGACACCGGCAGCCGAACCGGCTTCCTGAGCGAGGTCGAAAAGCGAGGACGCGTATCTTTCTGCAACACCGGAAACGAGCTGGGATGTGTCTGCCACGGGCACAAGTTTCTCTTCTTTTCATCCAGAGCGCCGGGCGGCAGCAGAGCTACAGTCCTAACATTCTGAAATCGTTGCGGTAATCTTCAGTTCCCACAGGATTTTCGCCCGCTTTTCCTGAATTTCGCGGTTCGTCTAGCATACGAAACCCGGACTCGCAACACGCGCGGCGCAGGAATGCGCCATAAGTCGGCCACAGTCGCGGCAAAAGTTGACTGCGCGCACTCTGTTTTGTTCCCGGCGGGCGGAAAACGCCCCGATCCTCAGAAAAAGCCGAAGACATAGGCGAGCGGAAGCCCGCCGAGGAGCACCTGTGCGAAGAGCACCAGGAGGTTCTTCACGGTGAAGGAACGGTCCGACATCAGGGAGAGGATGCGCCCGAAGGCGGCGAGCGCGAAACCGCCGCCGATGGCCATGTAGATCCAGTCCTGCGCCATCATCAGCGCGACGATGGCAAGCCCCGCATAGAAGCCGCCGGCCGAGCGGACGAAGGCGAAACCCTCGCGGCTGCCCTCCCGCGTCTGGAGGCCCGCCAGCTTCAGCGCCATGCCCGGCGCGAAGAGGGCGAAGAGGCCGAAAAGCCCGGTGGCGATGGCCGCGCAGAAGGCGGCAAGCTCGCCCGTTTCGGTGGGAATGTAGAATTCCATCTCGACGCCTCTTCCGTCCGCCCCTGCCGTTCTATCGCACAGCCATGCCGAACGCTAAAGCGTGCCGGCCGACTTCGCACAACTCTTTGTTAACCCTGCGCGTCACAGGAAGCTCTGCGGGTCGATGTCAAGCTGCACCTGCAGCGAGGCGCGCTCCTTCGGCCCGTTCGCCAGCATGGCGCGCAAGAAGGCCTGCATGTCGCTGCCCCGCCGCCCGTGGACGAGCAGGCGGAAGCGGTGGCGCCCGCGCACGAGCGCCAGCGGCGCCTCCGCCGGCCCGAGGATCGAGATGCCGGAGACCTGGGGTGCGGCCTGCCTGAGCCCGCGTGCATGTCCTTCCGCCTCGCCCCGGCTGTCGGCCGACACGATGACCGAGGCGAGCCGGCCGAACGGCGGCAGCAGCGCCTTCTCCCGCTCGCCGATCTCCCGGTCGTAGAAGGCCTCAGCATCGCCCGAGACGATGGCCTGCATGACCGGATGGCCCGGCTGGTAGGTCTGGATGAGGCCGTGGCTCTTGAGCCCCGAGCGCCCGGCGCGGCCCGTCACCTGCGAGAGAAGCTGGAAGGTGCGCTCGGCCGCACGCGGATCGCCGTTGGAAAGGCCGAGGTCCGCATCCACCACGCCGACCAGCGACATCAGGGGGAAGTTGTGCCCCTTGGCGACGAGCTGCGTGCCGATGACGATATCCGCCTCGCCCCGCGCGATGGCCTCCAGCTCCAGCCGGAGGCGCTTGACGCCCATGAGGTCGGAGGAGAGCACAATGGTGCGCGCCTCCGGGAAATGCCGCTCCACCTCCTCGGCGATACGCTCGACGCCCGGCCCGCAGGCCGCGAGGTGATCGAACGTGCCGCATTCCGGGCAAGCTTCCGGCGTGCGCTCGGCATAGCCGCAATGGTGGCATTGGATCTGCCCGCGGAAGCGATGCTCCACCAGCCAGCTCGAGCATTGCGGGCACTGGAAACGGTGGCCGCAGACCCGGCAGAGCGTCAGCGGCGCATAGCCCCGCCGGTTGAGGAAGAGCAGCGCCTGCTCCTCTTTCTCGATGGTGCGCTGAATGCCGCGCAGGAGGATCGGCGAGAGGAAGCCGCCCCGCGCCGGCGGATGGCGGCGCATGTCGACGAGGTGGAGATCGGGAAGGGCCGCATCGCCGTAGCGCGTCGGCAGGTGCAGCTTGCGATAGCGCCCGACATCGCTGTTGACCCGGCTTTCGACCGACGGCGTCGCCGAGACGAGCACGGCCGGGAAATCTCCGATGCGGGCCCTGACCACCGCCATGTCGCGCGCATTGTAGAAGACGCGATCCTCCTGCTTGTAGGCCGGGTCATGTTCCTCGTCGACGATGACGAGGCCGAGGTTCTCGAAGGGCAGGAACAGCGCCGAGCGCGCGCCGGCGACGACCCGCACGTCCCCCGTCGTCACCTGCCGCCAGACCTTTTCGCGGATGCGCGGGGCGAGGTCGGAATGCCATTCGGCGGGCTTGGCGCCGAAACGGTCCTGGAAGCGTTCGAGGAAGCTCGCCGTCAGCGCGATTTCCGGCAGGAGGATGAGCACCTGCTTTTCCCGCCGCAGCGTCTCGGCAATGGCCTCGAAATAGACCTCCGTCTTGCCCGATCCGGTGATGCCGTCGATCAGCGATACGGAGAACTCGCCCTTCCGCACGCTCTCGACGAGAGCCGCCGCGCTCTCCGTCTGCGGCCCTTCCAGCCGCGGCGCGACATAGTCGGGATCGGGCGCGGCGACGACCGGCGGCGGGGGCAGGAAGACCGTCTCGAACGAACCCTGCTTCACCAGCCCGTCGATCACGCTCGCCGAGCTGCCCGAGGCATGCGCGAGGCCCGACCGCGTCCACGGCACGCCGTCCTCGACCAGCTCCAGCACCCGCTCGCGCGCGCTCGTCAGCCGCTCCGGCCTGTGGCCGGTGAACCGCAGCCCCTCGATCATCGGCTCGGGATCGAAGGCGGCCGGCGCGCGCAGCGCCATGCGGGCGACGAGGCCGGGCGGCGTCAGCGTATAGGCGGCGACCCAGTCGATGAAATCGCGCATCTCCTTCGAGAGCGGCGGGCAGTCGAAGACCTTCTCGATGGGACGCAGCTTCTTCGGATCGACCTTGCCGTCGTCCGCGCCGTCCCAGACGACGCCCGCCACCAGCCGCGGCCCGAGCGGCACCTTGACGATGGAGCCCGGCTCGACCGCCACACCGTCCGGCACGGAATAGGAATAGGCAACGGGCGTCGGCACCGGCACCAGGACGGGCACGGTGCGCGGGAAAAGCTTCTCCCCGAAAAGGTCGGTCGAATCGCTGCTCATCGCCCGCGAAGATGCCTCCGGCCATGCGCGAAGAAAACCGCAAACATGTTCATTCGTCCTCGTCTTCCATTTCGCCGGTCAGCCGCATCCCCTCGATCCAGGTCGCGCCGTCGTTGCGGATGACGCGTTTTGCGCGGACGCCGCAGCGCGCCTCGATCTCCCGCGCCAGCCGCTCCGAATGGGTGACGATCCACAGCTGGCTCGTCCCGGCGGCCCGCGCGATCATGCCGGCAAGCGGCGGCAGCATATCGGGATGGAGGCTCGCCTCCGGCTCGTTGAGCGCGATCAGCGGCGGCGTGCGGTAGGAAAGGAGCGCGGCGGCGAGCGCCAGGAACCGGATCTGCCCGTCGGAAAGCTCGCGCGGCTGGAAGACCCGCTTGGGAAACTGCGGGAAGACGAGCCCGTAGGAGGCGAATTCCTCCGGCTCGGGGATGGTCAGCCGCGCGCCGCCGAACGCCTCGGCCACGGCGCGGTCGAGGTCCACCGTGTCCTGCCGGGTGGTGGCGAGCGTCGCGAAGACCGCCGCCATGTTCGCCCCGTCCTCGTCGAGCAGCGGCGCGGTGACGGCAAGGCACGGCTGGCGCAATGCCGAATCCCTGTCGGAGCGGAAACCATGGAAGAAGCGCCATTGCGAGACCGCGCGGCGGAAGGTGCCCACTTCGGGATAATGCCCGGCATCGCCGATGAGCGCGATGGCCGTCTCCGAGGTCAGAGCCTGTTCGGGATGCTCGGCCATGCGCCCGCTCTCGTTACGCACCGAAATGCCGGGTCCCGCCCGCTTCATCACCGTCACAGGCCGGCGCCCCGTCTCGATGGTCAGTTCCTCCGCCTTCACCTGTGGCTCGAAGGCAAAGCCTGCGGCGGCCGGCGGGCGCAGCCCCGCCTCGATCCGGTAGCGGAAGGTGATCGCCCGCTCCTCGTCCATGAGCTCGGCTTCCAGCCGGATGCGCACCGGCTCGTTCGGCCGCCTCTTGCCGGTCCACAGCGCCGAGGCCATGCCACCCTCCGCCGCGATCTCATGGGCGAACGTGCCGCGCACGGCGGCCTGCACCAGTTGCAGCGAGCGGTAGAGGTTCGACTTGCCCGCCCCGTTCTCGCCGACGAAGAGGTTCACCCGCCCGAGATCCATGCGGATGGCGCGCAGCGAACGGTAGTTTTCGGCGGACATGGACCGCAGCAGCATGGGCAGACCCGGATGATTGATGGCGACGACGCTCTATATAGGCGCCCCGGCCGGCCCGTGAAGCCAACGTTAACGCAAATCGCCGATCCTCTCTGCATGACCGAGCTTCTCATCATCGCCGATCCGACGCTTCTCGCCGAGCGGCAGGCCTGGCTGGACGCGCTTTGCGATGAGCGGCGTCTTTCCGGCAATACGCTGGAGGCCTATGAGCGCGACACGCGCCAGTTCCTCGCCTTCCTGACGCAGCACCTCGCCGCCCCCGCCCGCCTCAGGGACATCGGGGACCTGCGCCCATCGGACCTGCGCGGCTTCCTCGCCGCCCGCCGCCGTGACGGGGCGGGCCCGCGCACGCTCGGTCGCGGCCTTGCGGGCCTGCGCTCGTTCCTGCGCCATCTCGAACGCAAGGGCCTTGCCAATGCGGCCGGCGCTTCGGCCGTGCGCTCGCCGAAACAGCCGAAATCGCTGCCGAAGCCGCTCTCCGACCGGCAGGCCATCGCCGTCGTCGACGCGCACGAGCAACTGGCCGAGGAACCCTGGATCCGGGTGCGCAATGCCGCAGTCCTCGCCCTCCTCTACGGCTGCGGCCTGCGCATCTCCGAGGCGCTGTCGCTGACGCCTGCCGACTTTGCCGGCGGCCCGGCATCGCTGCGCATCGCCGGCAAGGGCGGCAAGACCCGCATCGTGCCGCTGATCGCCCCGGCCCGCGCCGGCGTCGAGGATTATATCGAGATCTGCCCCTTCCCGCTTTCCGGCGACAAGCCGCTCTTCCGCGGCGCGCGCGGCGGGCCGCTGCAACCCGCCATCATCCAGCGCGAGATGCAGAAGCTGCGCGGCGCGCTCGGCCTGCCGGACAGCGCCACGCCCCATGCGCTGCGCCACTCCTTCGCCACGCACCTGCTTGCCGGCGGCGGGGACCTGCGCACCATCCAGGAACTGCTCGGCCATGCCAGCCTTTCCACCACGCAGGTCTATACCGGCGTCGATTCCGCCCGGCTGCTGGAAATCTACGACCGTGCCCATCCGCGCGCCTGAGACGTCAGGGGCGCGCCCGTGAGGCGTTAAGGGATTATGAGGATCGGAAGGCTAGGGTCCGGCGAAAATGCAGAAAGTTCGACCATGACAGTCCTTCTTCACACGAGCCGGCTGGCGCTTGCCGACCGGCTGGCCGATGCCGGCCTTCGGCTGCTCGCCGCGCTCCACATCGCGCTCGCGGTCTCCTTCCTCCTCGTGCTCGCCGCCCTTTCGCCGGCCCATGCCGGGGAACCGGCGGCCTGCGGCGGCGACAACCTGCTGACGAAGCTGGAAAGGGACGACCCCGCCGCCTTCGCGAAGCTGCGCGCGGAGGCCGACGCCGTGCCGAACGGCAGGAACATCTTCTGGAAGATCGAGAAGGACGGCAAGCCCGCTTCCTTCCTGCTCGGCACCATGCATGTGACGGATCCGCGCGTGCTCGCCATGCCCGAGGCCGCCCGCAAGGCCTATGCCGATGCCGCCACCGTCGTCGTCGAATCCGACGAGATCGCCGACGAGAAGAAGGCCGGCGCGGCGATCATGGCCCGCCCGGACCTCACCATGTTCGCGGACGGCAAGTCCATCACCGATTTCCTCGACAAGGAAGACACGGAGAAACTGACCGAGGGGCTCAAGGGTCGCGGCCTGTCGCTTGCCGCCGTCGCCCGCATGAAGCCGTGGATGATCGCCAGCTTCGTGGCGCTTCCGGCCTGCGAGATTACCCGAAAGACGGCCGGCGCCGCCTTCCTCGACCAGCACCTCGCGAAGGACGCGCTCGCCGAAGGCAAGAGCCTGAAGGGCCTCGAAACGCTCCTCGAACAGATCTCCGCCCTCGATTCCCTGCCGCTGGAGCCGCAGATCCACGGCCTCGTGCAGACGGTGGAGCTCGGCGATACGCTGGAGGACGTCATCGAGACGATGAGCCAGCTCTACCTTGCCGGCGACACGGGCATGATCATGCCGATGACGCGCGCGGTCAGCCCCGAGACGGACGAGGACGCCAAGGCCTATGCCGATTTCGAGCAGCGCATCATCGTCGACCGCAACCATGTCATGGCGACCCGCGCGGCGCCGATCCTCGACGGCGGCAACGTCTTCATGGCCGTCGGCGCGCTGCACCTGCCGGGGCCGGAGGGCGTGGTGGAGCTGCTGCGCAAGGAAGGCTTCACGGTCACCGCCGTGAACTGACGACCCGGCGCCCGATCCCCGACAGCATCCGGCGCACGATCAGCTTGTGGAACGGCAGGACCGCCGCCAGATAGAGCCGGCCGAGAAGGTTGTTGCGGTGGACGAGCGTCATCACGCTGAGGGTCTGGCCGGAGGGCCGGTCGGCCATCACGTCGATGACGATGCGGAAATCGAGATGCCGGTCGTCGAAGCCGAGCACCACCCGGTCGTCGCTGGCGCTGACCACCGGAAAGCCGCCGATCTCCGCCTCCGACGTCTTCACCTCCTTCGCCGCGCCCTTCAGCCCGAGGGGCGCCACCAGCGCATTGCGCAGTGCCATCAGCCTGCGCACCCAGCCCGGCGGATGTTCCAGCGCCAGCCGCGCCGCATCCCGCGCCGTCAGGCCGTCGACGGGCAGGCCCAGCGTGAAGCGATCCGCCCAGTCGGCGGCCGGAAGAAGCGGATGGGGCAGGAAAACGGGTCTCGACACCGGCGACATGAAAACCTCCTTGCAGGCCTCCATGCTGCTCCGGTTCGACGAGCGACGACAGATGTCCGGTTGTCGCATCGGCTGCAAATAGCCGGGCCGCGACAACATGGCGCTGGATTGACCCCGTGCAGATTGATCAATGCCAGAAATGCGGAAGGGCCGCGAAGGAAATCCTCCGCGGCCCTGCCCGTTCAATGCCTGCGGCTTCGTCAGCCGGTCACATATGGATCGGCTTGGCGAAGGTGGCCAGCGCTGCTTCCTTGACGGCTTCCGACATGGTCGGGTGGGCGTGACAGGTGCGGCCGAGGTCTTCGGAGGAACCGCCGAACTCCATCAGCACGGCCGCCTCGTGGATCATCTCGCCGGCGCCGAAGCCGACGATGTGGACGCCGAGCACGCGGTCCGTATCCTTGTCGGCCAGCACCTTGACGAAGCCGTCCGTCGCCAGCATCGCGCGGGCCCGGCCGTTGGCGGTGAAGGGGAACTTGCCGACCTTGTAGGCGATGCCCGCGGCCTTCAGCTCCTCTTCCGTCTTGCCGACGGAGGCGACTTCCGGCTGGGTATAGACGACACCCGGAATGACGTCGTAGTTCACATGGCCTGCCTGGCCGGCAAGGATCTCGGCGACGGCGACACCCTCGTCCTCGGCCTTGTGGGCGAGCATGGGGCCGCGCACCACGTCGCCGATGGCGTAGATGCCGGGAACGCTGGTCTGGAAATGGTTGTCGATCTCGACGCGGCCGCGATTGTCGAGCGCGACGCCCGCTTCCTTGAGGCCGAGGCCTTCGGTATAGGGCTTGCGGCCCGTCGCGATTAGCACGACGTCGGCGTCGATGGTCGTCGCCTCGCCGCCCTTGACCGGCTCGAAGGTTACCTTGGCGCCCGAGCCGGACTTTTCCACGCCCGTCACCTTGGCGCCGAGCTTGAAGTCCATGCCCTGCTTGGCGAGCATGCGCTGGAACTGCTTGGAGACCTCGCCGTCCATGCCGCCGAGGATGGCGTCGAGATATTCGACGACCGTGACCTTGGCGCCGAGGCGCGCCCAGACCGAGCCGAGCTCCAGGCCGATGACGCCGCCGCCGACGACGACCAGATGGCCCGGCACCTTGTCGAGCGCGATGCCGCCCGTCGAGGAGACGATGACCTTCTCGTCGATCTCGACCGGAACGCCCGGAATGCCGGCGACGTCCGAGCCCGTGGCGATGACGATGGCCTTGGTCTCGAGGACCTGTTCCTCACCCTTGTCGCTGGTGACGGAGACCTTGCCGGCGCCGAGCACCTTGCCGGTGCCCTGGATGCCATCGATCTTGTTCTTCTTGAAGAGGAAGGCGACGCCGTCGACATTCGACTTCACCGTCGCATCCTTGTGCGCCATCATCTTCGGCAGGTTCAGCGTGGGCTTCACGCCCTCGATGCCGAGCGCCTCCATGCCGTGGGCGGCGTGGCTGTAGGTCTCGGAGGCATGCAGCAGCGCCTTGGAGGGGATGCAGCCGACATTGAGGCAGGTGCCGCCGTAGGTGGCGCGCTTTTCGACGACCGCGACCTTCAGGCCGAGCTGGGCCGCCTTGATGGCGCAGACATAGCCGCCGGGGCCGGAACCGATAACGATGAGATCATATGCCATGACAAGTCCTTCCTGCGCGGGCGCCTAGCGGCCGCCGCTGACGTTGAGGGCGGCACCCGTCACATAGGATGCCGCATCGGAGAGAAGATAGAGAATGGATTGGGCGACTTCGTCGGCCGTGCCCGGCCGCTGCATCGGAATGAGCGCGGTCATCTCGCGCGCCCGGTCCGGCAGGCCGCCGGAAGCGTGGATGTCGGTGTCGATGATGCCGGGGCGCACGAGGTTCACGCGGATGCCTTCCGCCGCGACCTCGCGGGCAAGGCCGATCGTGAAGCTCTCGATGGCCCCCTTGCTGGCGGCATAGTCGACATACTGGCCGGCGGCACCGAGGAGCGCGGCCATCGAGGAGAGATTGACGATGGCGCCGCCCCGTCCGCCGTGACGGGTCGACATGCGGCGCACCGCCTCCTGCGCGCAGCGGATCGAGCCCATGACATTGACGGCGAACATGCGCTCCAGCCGTTCGGCGGACATCTCGTCGACGCGCTGCGGCATTGCCACGATGCCGGCATTGTTGACGAGGCCGTCGAGCCGGCCGAACGTGCCGTCGACGGCCGAGAAGATCGAGGCGAGGCCAAGCTCGGTGCCGACATCGCCCTGAACGGCGACCGCCGAGCCGCCGAGCGCACGGATATCGGCGACGACGGCCTCCGCGGCATCGAGGTTGGACGCATAGTTCACCGCGACCTGCCAGCCGGCCGCGCCCGCCAGCCGGCAGACGCTCGCGCCGATGCCGCGGCTGCCGCCGGTCACGAGAAGAACGGGTGCTTCGCTCATGCCGAACATCCTTTCCGTTTGAAGACATCCGAGGGGACCGCGCGCGCCTTGCCCGCATCCCACAGCGCGGAATAGCGCAGCGACGGGCCGAAGCCGGCAAGCAGCAGGGTTTCGGCAGCCGTGGCGCTCTCTTCGGGCAGGAGATCCGCATCGCCTGCCCCGCCGAGCGCGTAGATGACGCCCTCCCAGACGGTGCAGGCGGCGATGTCCTCGCCGGTGACGTCACCCTCCGGGCAATCGTGCATGACCATGCCGTTGGAGCGCGCCGGATCGCCCGGCATGACGATGCCGTCGAGCACCGTGCCGCCGGAAAGCACCTTCATCTTGAAATGATGGCTCACCGCCGCCGCCTCGGAGCCGACGGGCTCGAAGGTCAGTTCATAGCCCCCGTCGCGGTCCACATAGACCGCGCGGTCCTGCCGGCACTCGGCCGCGGATGCGGCTCCGGCGGCAAGCAATCCGGCAAGGACGAGGGCGAGGCGCATCGCTCAGTGGGCCTTTTCCGTGGCGAGCTTGATGCCGAGCGCGATGAAGACGAGGCCGCTCGTCCGGTCGATCCACTGGCTCATGCGCGAGAAGGCGGCCCGCATCTTCGGCGTCGTCATGAACAGCGAGACGCCGACGAACCAGGCGATGAGGCAGGTGGCCATGACGAGGCCGTAGCCGAACTTGACGGCGATGGGCGTCCCGGCGCTGACGACCGTCGAGAAGATCGACAGGAAGAAGAAGACCGCCTTGGGGTTCAGCGCATTGGCGAGGAAGCCGAGGCCGAAGGCCCGCAGGGCCGACTGCTCGCCCTTGCCGTCCTCATTGCCCTTCACCGCTTCGAGGGAAAGGTCGGTCTTGCCGGCGCGCAGCGCCTTGATGCCGATATAGACGAGGTAGGCGACGCCGCACCATTTCACGATGTTGAAGAGGTAGATCGACTGGGAAATGATGAGGCCGAGGCCGAGGATCGTGTAGGTGACGTGGAACATCAGCGAGGTGCCGACGCCGAAGGAGGTGATGATGGCCGCCCGCCGGCCCTGCACCAGCGACTGGCGCATCACCATGGCAAGGTCCGCGCCGGGCGAGACGATGGCAAAGGCGAAGATCGCCATCAGGGAAGCCAGTTCGAAGAGATAGGGATGCATGTTTCCTCCCGCCGCGCCCGCGCGGCGCACGATCAGAACACGAGGGCGACGAACATCACCGCAAGGCCGATGGCCGAACCCAGCCAGACAACGGAGCGGATATAGGGGATGCCGGCAAGATAGAGCGGGATATAGACGATGCGGCAGGCAAGCCAGACCCCGGCACCGATGGTCCCGAGACCCTCCGCCCTGCCGGCAAGGACAAGGGCGAGCGCCAGCGCGACGAAGGCGGGATAGGTCTCGCGGAAATTCGCGGACGCCCGCGCGGCGCGGCCGGCAAGGACACCCTGCGGGCGCCGCCCGTCGTCCCGCGGACCGGCATTCCATGCCGATCCGAGTTCGCGTGTCGCAGCCATGCCCTGCAGCATGACGTGGACGAAGAGCAGCACGACGCTCCAGCCGACGAGCGCAAGCAGGAAAGGTGCGGGTGCTGCCTCCATGGCGGGTTTCCTCTTAGAGATCGAGAACGAGGCGTTCCGGATCTTCCAGGCTTTCCTTGACGCGCACGAGGAAGGTCACGGCTTCCTTGCCGTCCACCATGCGGTGGTCGTAGGACAGCGCCAGATACATCATCGGGCGGATGACGATCTGCCCGCCGACGACGACCGGGCGGTCCTGGATCTTGTGCATGCCGAGGATGCCCGACTGCGGCGCGTTGAGGATCGGCGAGGACATCAGCGAGCCGTAGACGCCGCCGTTCGAGATGGTGAACGTGCCGCCCTGCATGTCGGCCATGGACAGCGCGCCGTCGCGCGCCAGCTTGCCGAGGCGGCCGATATCCTTCTCGATCTCGGCGATCGACATCTGGTCGGCATCGCGAACGACCGGAACGACGAGGCCCTTGTCCGTGCCGACGGCGACGCCGATGTGGCAATAGTTCTTGTAGACGATGTCGGTGCCGTCGATCTCGGCGTTGACGGCCGGGATCTCCTTCAGCGCGTGCGTGACGGCCTTGGTGAAGAAGCCCATGAAGCCGAGCTTGACGCCGTGCTTCTTCTCGAAGAGGTCCTTGTAGCGGGCGCGCAGGTCCATCACGGCCGACATGTCCACCTCGTTGTAGGTGGTCAGCATGGCGGCGGTGTTCTGCGCGTCCTTGAGGCGCTTGGCGATGGTCTGGCGCAGGCGCGTCATCTTCACGCGTTCCTCGCGCGGCGCATCGGCCTGCGAGGAGGCCGGGCGGGCGGCGGCCTTGACGGGCTCGGCGGCTGCGGATGCAGCCGTGATGCCCTTGGCGACGGCGGCGATGACGTCACCCTTCAGCACCTGCCCGCGCTTGCCGGAACCGTCGACGTCACCGGCCGACAGGTTGTTTTCGGCGAGCAGCTTGGCGGCGGCCGGGGCCGGCGGCATGGAAGAGGGGCCGGCAGCGGCGGGCTTGGCTTCGGCGGCAGGCGCGGCAGCGGGCTTTTCGGCCTTCGCGGCAGCAGCCGGAGCGGCGGCGCCGGCGGACGCGCCTTCGGCGATCTGGCCGAGCAGGCCGCCCGGTTCGACCGTCTCGCCGGCGGCGGCGGTGATTTCCGACAGGACGCCGGAGGCCGGGGCCGGCACTTCGATCGTCACCTTGTCGGTTTCGAGCTCACAGAGCGGCTCGTCGGCCTTCACGGTGTCGCCGACCTTCTTGAACCAGGTGCCGACGGTCGCTTCGCTGACGGATTCGCCCAAGGTCGGGACGCGGATTTCGGTAGCCATGAGTTGAGTTCCGTTCGTTCGTGTCTTTGCGTGGGAAGGGATAGGCCGGGCGGATCAACCGCCCAGCGCGTCCTCGAGGAAGGCGGCAAGCTGCGAGAGGTGCTTGGACATCAGGCCCGTCGCCGGCGAGGCGGCGGCCGGACGGCCGGTGTAGCGCACGCGCTGGTACTTGGCGTCGATATGCGCCAGCACCCATTCGAGATAGGGGTCGATGAAGGACCAGGCGCCCATGTTCTTGGGCTCTTCCTGGCACCAGACCATCTCGGCGTTGCGGAAGCGCGACAGCTCGTTGATCAGCGCCTTGGCCGGGAACGGATAGAGCTGTTCCAGGCGCAGGAGGTAGACGTCGTCGATGCCGCGCTTCTCGCGCTCTTCCAGAAGGTCGTAGTAGACCTTGCCCGAGCACATGACGACGCGGCGAATCTTGGCGTCCTTCTGCAGCTTGATCGGGCCGTCCTTGATGACCTCCGCATCGTCCCACAGCAGGCGGTGGAACGAGCTCTCGCCGGCCATTTCCGACAGCGACGAGATCGCCCGCTTGTGGCGCAGCAGCGACTTCGGCGTCATCATGATCAGCGGCTTGCGGAAGTCGCGCTTCACCTGGCGGCGCAGGATGTGGAAGTAGTTCGCCGGCGTCGTGACGTTGGCGACCTGCATGTTGTCTTCCGCGCAGAGCTGGAGGAAGCGTTCGAGGCGCGCGGAGGAGTGCTCCGGCCCCTGCCCTTCATAGCCGTGCGGCAGGAGGCAGACGAGGCCCGACATGCGCAGCCACTTGCGCTCGCCAGACGAGATGAACTGGTCGAAGACGACCTGCGCACCGTTGGCGAAGTCGCCGAACTGGGCTTCCCAGAGGGTGAGCGCATTCGGACGGGCCAGCGAATAGCCGTATTCGAAGCCGAGAACGGCTTCTTCCGAGAGCATCGAGTTGATGACCTCGTAGCGCGCCTGGGTCGGCGAGAGATTGGCGAGCGGGATATAGCGGTCCTCGGTCTCCTGGTCGTAGAGAACCGTATGGCGCTGCGAGAAGGTGCCGCGTTCGCAGTCCTGGCCGGAAAGGCGGATCTTCGTGCCTTCCACGCAGAGCGTCCCGAAGGCGAGCGCCTCGCCCATCGCCCAGTCGATGCCCTCGCCCGTCTCGATCATCTGCATGCGGTTGTCCATGAACCGCTGGATGGTCTTGTGGGCGTGGAAGCCTTCCGGGATCGTCGCGATCTTGCGGCCGATCTCCTTGAGCTGCTTCATCGGCACGGAGGTGCGGCCGCGGCGCTGTTCGTCCTGGTTGTCGGCGGCGCGAAGGCCCGACCATGCGCCGTCCAGCCAGTCGGCCTTGTTCGGCTTGTAGGACTGGCCGGCCTCGAATTCCTGTTCGAGGTTGGCGCGCCAGTCGGCCCGCATCTTCTCGAACTCGCCCTCGGTGATGAGGCCTTCGGCGATGAGGCGGGCGCCGTAGAGGTTGACGACCGTCTTGTGGGCGCGGATCGCCTTGTACATCTTCGGCTGCGTGAACGCGGGCTCGTCGCCTTCGTTGTGGCCGAAGCGGCGGTAGCAGAAGATATCCAGCACGACCGGCTTGTGGAACTTCATGCGGAATTCGGTGGCGATCTTGGCGGCATAGGTCACCGCCTCCGGATCGTCGCCGTTCACATGGAAGATCGGCGCCTCGATCATCTTGGCCACATCCGACGGATAGGGCGAGGAGCGCGAGAAGGCCGGGTTCGTGGTGAAGCCGATCTGGTTGTTGATGATGACATGCACGGTGCCGGCGACGCGGTGGCCGCGCAGGCCCGAAAGGCCGAGGATCTCGGCGACGACGCCCTGGCCCGCGAAGGCCGCATCGCCGTGCAGGAGGAGCGGCATGACCTTGACGCGCTCGCGCAGCGGGATGATGTCGCCCTCGAAGACGGTCGCCATCTGGTCCTGCTTGGCGCGCGCCTTGCCCATGACGACCGGGTTGACGATTTCGAGATGCGAGGGGTTGGCCGTCAGCGACAGGTGCACCTTGTTGCCGTCGAACTCGCGGTCCGAGGAGGCGCCGAGGTGGTACTTCACGTCGCCCGAGCCTTCCACGTCGTCCGGCGCATAGGAGCCGCCCTTGAACTCGTGGAAGACGGCGCGGTGGGGCTTGGCCATCACGTTGGTCAGGACGTTGAGGCGGCCGCGGTGGGCCATGCCGAGCACGATTTCCTTGAGGCCGAGCTGGCCGCCGCGCTTGATGATCTGCTCGAGCGCCGGGATCAGCGACTCGCCGCCGTCGAGGCCGAAGCGCTTGGTGCCCTTGTACTTGACGTCGATGAACTGCTCGAAGCCTTCCGCCTCGATCAGCTTCTGCAGGATCGCCTTCTTGCCTTCCGGCGTGAAGTCGACGCCCTTGTCCGGACCCTCGATGCGCTCCTGGATCCAGCCCTTCTCTTCCGGGTTGGAAATGTGCATGAACTCGACGCCGATGGTCGAGCAATAGGTGCGCTCGAGGATTTCCACCATCTCGCGCACGGTCGCGTATTCGAGGCCGAGCACGTTGTCGATGAAGATCTTGCGGTCGAGATCCTTCTCCTCGAAACCGTAGTTCGAGGGCGAAAGCTCGTGATAGTCCTCGACCGGGGCGGCGATGCCGAGCGGATCGAGCTTGGCGTGGAGGTGCCCGCGGGCGCGGTAGGCGCGGATCATCATGATGGCGCGCACCGAATCGCGGGTCGCCTGGTTGACGCCGGCCTGGTCGACGGGCGTGCCGGTCTTTGCGGCGACGGCCTCGGCCTTCGCCTGCACCTTCTTCTCCAGCACCCGTTCGACGACGCCCCAGTTGCCGTCGAGCGCCGAGACGAGCTCGCCATTGGCGTGGATCGGCCAGTTCGCGCGCTTCCACGAGGCGCCCCTGGCAGCCTTCACGACGTCGGAAGGCTCGTCCTCGAGGGCCTTGAAGAAGGCCTGCCATTCCTCGCCGACGGAAGCGGGGTCCGCTTCGTACCGGGCGTAGAGCTGTTCGATATAGGCCGCATTCGCTCCGTCGAGGAAGGACGTGGCCAGGAATTGTTCGTTGGCGTCTTGCCGTGCCATGGTGTCTTGCGGGCGAAAGCCCGCCTCCCGAACGATCGTGTTGACCGGGCCTTGCCGGTTTGCCGCCCGGCGCCGCTTCCGCATCGCGCCGGGAAGAGACGGATCGGCCGGCATTTTCAGCCGGCCCACCCTTTTCGTATCTTCAGCCCTTGAGGACTTCCACCAGCGTCTTGCCGAGACGCGCGGGCGAAGGCGAGACGCGGATGCCCGCCGCCTCCATCGCCGCGATCTTGGATTCCGCATCGCCCTTGCCGCCGGAAACGACGGCGCCGGCATGGCCCATGGTGCGGCCCTTCGGCGCGGTACGGCCCGCGATGAAGCCGGCCATCGGCTTCTTGCGGCCCTTCCTGGCCTCGTCGATGAGGAACTGCGCGGCATCCTCTTCGGCCGAGCCGCCGATCTCGCCGATCATGATGATGGAGGTCGTGGCGTCGTCGGCGAGGAACATCTCCAGGACGTCGATGAACTCGGTGCCCTTGACCGGGTCGCCGCCGATGCCGACGGCCGTCGTCTGGCCGAGGCCTTCGTTGGAGGTCTGGAACACGGCCTCATAGGTCAGCGTGCCGGAGCGCGAGACGATGCCGACCGAACCCTTGCGGAAGATCGAGCCCGGCATGATGCCGATCTTGCATTCTTCCGGCGTCAGGATGCCGGGGCAGTTCGGGCCGAGCAGGCGCGAGGAGGAGCGGTCGAGGCGGGCCTTGACGCGCACCATGTCGGCAACCGGGATGCCTTCGGTGATGCAGGTGATGAACGGGATTTCCGCATCGATCGCCTCGATGATCGCGTCCGCGGCGCCGGCCGGCGGAACGTAGATCACGGACGCGTCCGCGCCGGTCTTTTCCTTGCCTTCGGCGACCGAGGCGAAGATCGGCAGGGTTTCGCCCTTGGAGCCGGTCCAGGTTTCGCCGCCCTTCTTCGGGTGGATGCCGCCGACCATCTTGGTGCCGTAATAGGCGAGCGCCTGTTCGGTGTGGAAGGTGCCGGTCTTGCCGGTCAGGCCCTGAACGAGGACCTTGGTGTTCTTGTTGACGAGAATCGACATGAGGTCTGGTCCTTCAGTTAGCCGTTGATCGCGGCGACGATCTTCTTGGCGGCGTCGTCCAGATCGTCGGCGGCGGTGATCGCCAGGCCCGATTCGTTCAGGATCTTCTTGCCAAGCTCGACATTCGTGCCTTCGAGACGAACGACCAGCGGAACCTTGAGGCCCACTTCCTGCACGGCCGCCACCACGCCTTCGGCGATGACGTCGCACTTCATGATGCCGCCGAAGATGTTGACGAGGATGCCCTCGACCTTCGGGTCGGCGGTGATGATCTTGAAGGCCGCCGCGACCTTCTCCTTGCCGGCGCCGCCGCCGACGTCGCAGAAGTTCGCCGGCTCCTTGCCGTAGAGCTTGATGATGTCCATCGTCGCCATGGCAAGGCCGGCGCCGTTGACCATGCAGCCGATATTGCCGTCGAGCGCCACATAGGCGAGATCCCACTTGGAGGCCTCGATTTCCTTGGCGTCCTCCTCGGTCTCGTCGCGCAGCGCCTTGATGTCCTCATGGCGGAAGAGCGCGTTGCCGTCGAAGGAGACCTTGGCGTCGAGGACGCGCATGCGGCCGTTCTTCATGACGATCAACGGGTTGATCTCCAGAAGGCTCATGTCCTTCTCGACGAAGGCCTTGTAGAGGATCGGGAAGAGCTTTTCCGCATCCGCCTTGGCTTCGCCCTCGAGCTTGAGGGCGGCGGTCAGCTTGGCGAGATCGGCTGCGGTGACGCCGGCTTCCGGGTCGATGGCGACCGTCAGGATCTTCTCCGGCGTGTCGTGGGCGACGGCCTCGATGTCCATGCCGCCTTCCGTCGAGACGACGAAGGCGACCTGGCCGACGGAGCGGTCGACGAGCAGCGAGAGGTAGAGTTCGCGGTCGATGTCGGCGCCGTCCTCGATGTAGAGGCGGTTCACCTGCTTGCCGGCCGGGCCGGTCTGCGCGGTGACGAGCGTGTTGCCGAGCATTTCCTTGGCATTGGCGACGACTTCATCGACGCTCTTGGAGAGGCGCACGCCGCCCTTGGCGTCGGGGCCGAGCTCCTTGAACTTGCCCTTGCCGCGGCCGCCGGCATGGATCTGGCTCTTGACCACGTAGAGCGGGCCGGGAAGCGACTTTGCAGCGGCCTCCGCCTCGTCGGCGGAGAAGATGGCCACGCCTTCCGCGACCGGCGCGCCGTAGCTCTTGAGCAGAGCCTTGGCCTGGTATTCGTGAATGTTCATGAGAAAATCCTGTCTGAGCAATTCCAGCAAAAGTGTGAAGCGGTTTTGCGTCCGGAATTGCGTGAAACGAAAGAACCGGGATTACTTCAGCGCGGGCGCGATGTTGATGCAGGCTTCGCAAAGACCGGCGACGGCGCCGACCGACTTGTCGAAGGCTTCCTGCTCGGCCTTGTTGAGGTCGATCTCGACGATGCGCTCGACGCCGCCGGCACCGATGACCGTCGGAACGCCGACATACATGTCCTTGACGCCGTACTGGCCGGAAAGGTGCGCGGCGCAGGGCAGCACGCGCTTCTTGTCCTTTAGGTAGGACTCGGCCATCTCGATGGCGGAGGCGGCCGGGGCGTAATAGGCCGAGCCGGTCTTGAGCAGGCCGACGATCTCGGCGCCGCCGTCACGGGTGCGCTGGATGATTTCTTCGAGGCGCTCCTTGGTGACCCAGCCCATCTTGACGAGGTCGGTCAGCGGAATGCCGGCGACGGTCGAGTAGCGGGCGAGCGGCACCATCGTGTCGCCGTGGCCGCCGAGAACGAAGGCGGTGACGTCCTGCACGGAGACCTTGAATTCTTCGGAGAGGAAGAGGCGGAAGCGGGCAGAGTCCAGCACGCCGGCCATGCCGACGACCATGTTCTTCGGCAGGCCGGAGAACTTCTGCAGCGCCCAGACCATCGCGTCGAGCGGGTTGGTGATGCAGATGACGAAGGCGTTCGGGGCATATTTCTTGATGCCGGCGCCGACCTGTTCCATGACCTTGAGGTTGATGCCGAGAAGATCGTCGCGGCTCATGCCCGGCTTGCGGGCGACACCGGCCGTCACGATGCAGACGTCCGCGCCCTCGATGGCGGCGTAGTCGCTCGCACCCGTCAGCGAGGCGTTGAAGCCTTCGACCGGCGAGGACTGGGCGATGTCGAGGCCCTTGCCCTGCGGAACGCCGTCGGCGATGTCGAAGAGGACGATGTCGCCCAGCTCCTTGAGGCCGGCCAGATGCGCCAGCGTGCCACCGATCATGCCAGAACCAATAAGTGCGATCTTCTTGCGGGCCATGAAAGCTTCCTCTTGCTCCGATCAACGGTCCCCAATGTCGCAATTGCGGGACCTTTCGGCGCAAGGGATTACGCCTCTGGGGTTAAAAATTCAACACATACTTTTCGAATGAGAATTTTCAATCGGTTAGATGCATAAATTCTTACGTAAACGTAAGAATTTATGTCATGCAGCCGACATATTTTCGCCGTAGCGGGCCCGGTGGTCGGCAAGATATTCCGTGCTGCGGATCTCGATGAGGCGGGAGACCGTGCGGTCGAACTCGAAGCCCTCGGTTCCCTTTCGGGTGACGAGCAGGTCTTCCGGCGCCGCGGCGGCGGAGGCGAAGAGCCGCGCCCGATGATCGTAGATCGTGTCGACGAGGTTGATGAAGCGCTTCGTCTCGTTGCGCTTCTCCGCCCCGAGCAGGGGAATGTGGTCGACGAAGAGCGTATCGTAATGCGCAAGGATTTCGAGATAGTCGGCGGCCCCGAGCGGCTTTTCGCAAAGGTCGGTGAAGGAGAAGCGCGCCGCGCGGCCCGCCGCCTGCGGCACCGCGATGGCGCGCCCGCGGAAGGCGATCGTCGCGGCTGCCACATCCCGGCCCGCCGTCGCGCGCTTCCAGGCCGCATCCATGGCCCTGTCGGCCTCGGGCCCGAGCGGATGGCGGAAGACCGGCAGGCCGCTGTCCTTCTCCAGCCGGTAGTCCGTCAGCGAATCCAGCGGCACGATCTCGACATGCTTCTTCAGGAGGCCGACGAAGGGCAGGAACAGGCCGCGGTTGAGGCCGTCCCTGTAGAGATCGTCCGGCTCCACGTTGGACGTCGCGACCAGGATACAGCCGCGCTGGAAAAGCTCGCCGAAGAGGCGCGACAGGATCATCGCGTCGGCGATGTCCGTCACGGAGAATTCGTCAAAGCAGAGGAGCCGCGCTTCCTCGATGAGGCTGGCGGCGACGGGCGGCACGGGGTCCGCCTCCTTCGTCTCGCCGGCCTTCAGCTTCTGGCGATGCCTGTGGATGCGCTCGTGGACATCGGCCATGAATTCGTGGAAATGCGCCCGCCGCTTGCGCCTGACCGGCGCAAGCTCGAAGAACATGTCCATCAGCATGGTCTTGCCGCGCCCGACGCCGCCGTAGATGTAGAGGCCCTTGGGAGCACTGACAGCCTCCGGCTTGCGGGAGGCGAAGAGCCAGCCGAGCGCGCTCGACTTGCGGGCCGGCCTTTGCGCATGGACGTCGGCAAGCAGCCGGTCGAAGCGCACGGCCATCGCCTTCTGGGCGGGGTCCGCCTTCAATTCGCCGCTGGCGACAAGGGCTTCCAGCCTATCCGAAACGCCGTGTTCCGGGTGTGTCGAAACCCTGTCCCAGTCCTTGCCCATGGGCGGCGGTCATCCGTATCTGATGGAGGGATGCGATCAGCGCGAGAGGCTGACCGGCTGGCCCGAATTGGTCGAGCCGTCGAAGCGGGAATCGGCCGTCTTGTAGAGGCGTGCGATCGGGTTGCCGTCGCGGTCCTTGAGGATCACCTGCTTGCCGGCGACTTCCCAGGAGCCCATCGCCGTCAGTTCGCCCGCGCAGCCGCGCGTGCCGCCGCGCGAGCCAGCGCCGAGATTGGTCAGCGTCAGGAACATGTCGCAGGATGACGGGCCGTTGGCGACGCGCCAGTTGCCGACCATGGCTTCCTTCTTCACGTCGAGCGCGCCGGCGGCAGCCGCCGGATCGCCCGTGCCCGTCGCCATGGCCATGTCGGTCGTCGGCTTTTCGGGGAACTGGCTGGTGGTGCCGGTCGTGGGATCGGGAAGCTGGCTGGAGGAAACCGTGCCGATCGGCTGGGCTTCGAGCGGAGCAAGATTCGGCTGCGTATTGACGCTGTCCATCGAAGCCGTCCGCTGGCAGCCCGCCAGAGCAAGCGCCATCATCAGTCCGCCGGCCGCATGGTAAATCCGCATGTCGATACTCCCGATGTCTGCCCGATACTGCTGCCCTGCAGCAATTCACGCCGAATTAACGTGAATCGCCCGCACGAATCAAGACGAAACGGCCCGATTGTCCGGGCCGCCTTCTCACGTTTCATGAACGCTGCTTATGTAGGTCAGAGACGGCGCTCGACCAGCATCTTCTTGATTTCGCCGATCGCTTTCGCCGGATTGAGGCCCTTCGGGCAGGACTGGGCGCAGTTCATGATCGTGTGACAGCGATAGAGGCGGAAGGGGTCTTCCAGGTTGTCGAGGCGCTCGCCGGTTGCCTCGTCGCGGCTGTCGATCAGCCAGCGATAGGCCTGGAGGAGGACGGCGGGGCCGAGATAGCGGTCGCCGTTCCACCAGTAGCTCGGACAGGAGGTCGAGCAGCAGGCGCACAGGATGCACTCGTAGAGGCCGTCGAGCTTGAGGCGGTCCTCGTGGCTCTGCTTCCACTCCTTGGCCGGCGTCGGCGACACGGTCTTCAGCCACGGCTCGATGGAACGGTGCTGGGCGTAGAAGTTCGTGAGGTCCGGAACGAGGTCCTTGACCACCGGCATGTGCGGCAGCGGGTAGATCTTCACCGTGCCCTTGATCTCGTCCATGCCCTTGGTGCAGGCGAGCGTGTTCGTGCCGTCGATGTTCATCGCGCAGGAGCCGCAGATGCCCTCACGGCACGAGCGGCGCAGCGTCAGCGTCGGGTCGATCTTGTTCTTGATGTAGAGCAGCGCGTCGAGCACCATCGGCCCGCAGTCGTCGACGTCGATGTAGAACGTGTCGACCGAGGGGTTCTTCCCGTCGTCCGGGTTCCAGCGGTAGATGCGCAGCTCGCGGGTGTTCGCCGCGCCTTCCGGCTTCGGCCAGACCTTGCCTTCGGTGACCTGCGAGTTCTTCGGGAGAGCGAGTTCAACCATGTCCTGTTCTCCTCGATATCAGTAGACGCGAGCCTTGGGCTCGATCTTCTTGGGATCGATCCCGTCGGCGATGAGTTCGGTGTGCACCGGGCGATAGTCGAGCTTCACGTCGCCCGCCGCGTTCACCCAGGCGAGCGTGTGCTTGCGCCAGTTGACGTCGTCGCGGCCGGCGAAGGGGCCGTCGACATAGTCCTCGCGGGCATGCGAGCCACGGCTTTCCTTGCGGGCTTCGGCGCCGTAGACGGTGGCGATGGCGTTGGCCATCAGGTTTTCCAGCTCCAGCGTCTCGACGAGGTCGGAGTTCCAGATCATCGAGCGGTCGGTGACCTTGATGTCCGGCAGTTCCTTCCAGATTTCCGTCATGCGCTTGCAGCCGCTTTCCAGCGATTCCTGCGTGCGGAACACGGCCGCGTCTTCCTGCATGGTGCGCTGCATCTTGTCGCGCAGCACCGCCGTCGGCGTGCTGCCCTTGGCGAAGCGCAGGCCGTCAAAGCGGTCCATGATCCTGTCGCAGGCGGCAATGTCGAGCGCCGGGACAGCCTCGTTGCGGTCGATCACCTGGCCGGCGCGGATGGCGGCGGCCCGGCCGAAGACCACGAGGTCGATCAGCGAGTTGGAGCCGAGGCGGTTGGCGCCATGCACCGAGGCGCAGCCGGCTTCGCCGACGGCCATCAGGCCGGGCGCCAGGCGCTCGGGGTTCTGGCTATCGGCGTTCAGCACCTCGCCCCAGAAGTTCGTCGGAATGCCGCCCATGTTGTAGTGGACGGTCGGCAGGACCGGGATCGGCTCGCGCGTCACGTCGACGCCGGCGAAGATCTTCGCGCTCTCGGAAATGCCCGGCAGGCGCTCGTGCAGGACGGCCGGATCGAGATGGTCGAGGTGGAGATAGATGTGGTCCTTGTTCTTGCCGACGCCGCGGCCTTCGCGGATTTCCATCGTCATGCAGCGCGAGACGACGTCGCGCGAGGCAAGGTCCTTGGCCGACGGCGCATAGCGCTCCATGAAGCGCTCGCCCTCGGAGTTGACGAGATAGCCGCCCTCGCCGCGCGCGCCCTCGGTGATGAGGCAGCCCGCGCCGTAGATGCCGGTCGGGTGGAACTGCACGAACTCCATGTCCTGCAGCGGCAGGCCGGCGCGGGCGATCATGCCGCCGCCGTCGCCCGTGCAGGTATGCGCGGAGGTGGCCGAGAAATAGGCGCGGCCGTAGCCGCCCGTCGCCAGCACCACCATCTTGGCGGCGAAGCGGTGGATCGTGCCGTCGTCGAGGTTCCAGGCGACGACGCCGGTGCAGCGCCCGTCGGCCGACATGATGAGGTCGAGCGCGAAATACTCGATGAAGAATTCCGCGTTGTTCCTCAGCGACTGGCCGTAGAGCGTGTGGAGGATGGCGTGGCCGGTGCGGTCGGCGGCGGCGCAGGTGCGCTGCACCGGCGGGCCTTCGCCGTAGTTCTGCATGTGGCCGCCGAACGGCCGCTGGTAGATCTTGCCTTCGGCGTTGCGCGAGAAGGGCACGCCGTAATGCTCGAGCTCGTAGACCGCCTTCGGCGCTTCCATGGCGAGATACTGCATGGCGTCGACGTCGCCGAGCCAGTCGGAGCCCTTGACGGTGTCGTAGAGGTGCCACTGCCAGCAGTCCGGCGTCATGTTCTGCAGCGAGGCGGCGATGCCGCCCTGCGCGGCGACGGTATGCGAGCGCGTCGGGAAGACCTTGGTGATGCAGGCAGTCTTGAGGCCCTGCTCTGCCATGCCGAGCGTCGCGCGAAGGCCCGCGCCGCCGGCGCCGACGACGATCACGTCGAAGGAATGGTCGACATACTGATAGGCCTTGCCGTTGGCCGCCGGGGAGGAGATCGCTGCCATGATGGATTATCCTGCGAAGGCGATTTTGAGGACGGCGAAGAGACAGAGCCCGCCGACCAGGATCGCGAAGAAGGTGTTGAGCATGAGAAGCGCGATCTTCACGCCTTCGCCATGCACGTAGTCCTCGATGATGACCTGCATGCCGAGCTTCATGTGATAGAGGCCCGACACGACGACGAGGCCCATGATCACGGCGACGATCGGATGCGAGAGCGCCGCCGTCACTTCCGCGTAGGAGGCGCCGTTATAGCAGATGAGGAAACCGACGAAGAAGAGAAGCAGCGGGACGTTGGCGACGGCCGTCAGGCGCTGGCGCCAGAAATGCTCCGTGCCGTCCTTTGCCGAGCCGAGGCCGCGGACCTTGCCGAGGGGAGTGCGCATGTCCATGGTTGTCTCCTCAGCGTGCCAGGTAGCCGGCGATCCAGATCAGCACCGTCAGGGCGACGGAAACGACCGGGGTCAGAAGGGCGAGCCGGGTGGAAAAATGCTTCTCGTAGCCGCGGCCCATGTCCCACATGAAATGGCGCAGCCCCCCGAGCATGTGGTGCATCAGCGCCCAGGTGTAGCCGAAGAGGATGAGGCGGCCGACGAGCGTGCCGAAGAACCAGTTCACCCAGTCGAAATAGGCTTCGCCCGTTGCCGCCGCGATCAGCCACCAGGCGACGAGGACGGTGCCGAAATAGAGCGCGGCCCCGGTAATGCGGTGCACGATGGACATGACCATCGTCGGGATCGGCTTGTAGACCTGGAGATGCGGCGAGAGCGGCCGGCTTCGAGTGACATTCGCCATCTGAACCTCACGGAACCCCGGAGAGCAAAAACTGGACGAATTTTCTCCGGAATTGCAGTATGTTGTGCACAATGCAGTGATTGCGACGTTTAATCACCGGAAAGCGGAACCACAAGTCTCATTGCGGTGCAAAATGAATTTAATCGATTAAACGCGCCCGGCGGACGACACCCGTCCGAGCCGCCGGCCGCGCGTTAACGATAAGTGCGGAATTCCCAATCGAATCCGTGACTTTCGCCCCCGCGCGACCCATCTTGCCGTTAAGGATTTGTTAAGTGTAATCCGGAAGGCAGGACAGAATGACTCTGTTATCAGCGTATCGTGCGACCAAAGTCTTATGGCTTGCGGTCGTGCTTGCGGCAGGCGGCATGACGGCCGCAGACGCCGGCGGCCGGCGCCATCACCACCAGCACGACCATTCCGCCCGGCTGCGGTATGTTCCCCATCTCGACAACGCCTTCGGCGGGCGGGCCGGCAGCGTGCTTCGCTACGGCGGCAACCATGACCGGCAGGCACGCGACCGCAATTTCTACGGCGGCGCCTTCACCGCCTATCGCGACAGCGGCGGCAGCCTCTATTTCTATGCCGACGAGGATGGCGTGATCGCGCGGTCCGAACGGCGCACGCGCCGGACATGGGGCGGACCGAAGATCATCACCGTGACGCCCGGCAATTACGGCTGCTCATGGGAAGCCGGCGTCTGCGTCATCCGGCCGCGCTGGTGAACCGCCACACCGTCGTCTTCTTGACCTCGCTGTCCTCCAGCGCCCGCGTCACCGGCACCTGGTAGGTCGCAAGCGCCTCCATGCGCTCGCGCGGGCAATAGGCGCGGCCGGGATCGCCGACGAGCACCGTGGCACCGCGCGCGGCAAGCGCTGAGAACCACGGGACGATCGCATCGGCGAAGGCGCGGTCGTAGAAGACGTCGCCGGCCAGCACCACGTCCCATCCCCCGTCGCGGCCCAGCATATCTTCGCCGGTGTAATCGAGCGTGACGCCGTTGAGCCCGGTGTTCAGCCGGATCGCCGTTCCGCTCCACGGATCGATATCCGCCGCCAGCACCGCCGAGGCGCCGGCCATTCGCGCCGCGATGCCGACAAGGCCGGAGCCGCTGGCGAAATCGAGCACCGTCCTTCCGGCGACGAGGCCGGGATGGTCGAGCACATGGCGGGCGAGCCCCTGCCCGCCGGCCCAGGCAAAGGCCCAGAAGGGCGGCGGCAGGCCGATCTCTTCCAGTTCCTCCTCGGTCTTCAGCCAAAGGTCATGCGCCTCCGTAGCGAGCCGCAGCCGCACCTCCGGCACATGCGGCGGGCAAAGCACGCCGGTGTTCTTTCGGATGAAGACCTCGGGGTCCGTTCTCACGCCGGCAGCATCAGCGCGGCGGGTTGTCGAGGCCGCCCATGCGGCAGACCTCGATCCACTCTTCCTCCGTCACCGGCTGCACGGAAAGGCGCATGGAGGTGACGAGCGACATGTTGGAGAGCGCCGGGTTGGCCTTGATCTCCTTCAGCGAGACGGGCCGCGGCATGTCGCGCACGGCGCGGATGTCGACGCAGTCCCAGCGCGGGTCCTCGCCGGCCGTGGAATCGGGATGCGACAGGCCGCAGACCTCAGTGATGCCGACGATCTCCAGCCCCTCGTTGGAGTGGTAGAAGAAGCCCTTGTCGCCGATCTGCATGGCCCGCATGTTGTTGCGCGCCTGGTAGTTGCGCACGCCGTCCCATTCCTCGCCGGCCTCGCCCTTCGACTTGAGCTTTTCCCAGGAGAACTTGAAGGGCTCGGACTTGTAGAGCCAGTATGCCATATGAAATCAGGCCTCCGGCTTGTTGAAGACCCAGTTCCAGGCCCTCACCTCGACATTCGCGAAAAGGCCGGCCTTGGCGTAGGGATCGTTCCCGGCGATCTGCCGCGCCTCTTCGATCGTCTCGGCCTCGACCACGACGAGGCTGCCGACCGACTTGCCGTCGCCGTCGAGGAAGGGGCCGGCAAAGCCGAGCTTGCCGTCCGCATTGAGCGCATTGAGGTAGGCGAGATGCTCCGGGCGGGTGTCGAGGCGTATCTGGAGCGCGCCGGGCTTGTCCTGGCAGATGAATGCGAAATGCATGGGACGATCCTTTCCTTCCGTCATTCCTGGGTGATCGGGCGCGTCATAAGCTGCCCGATGGCGGTCTTCACGTCGAGCGTGCCGTCGATGATGCGGGCGACGGCATCGGTGATCGGCATGTCGATGCCCTTCTGCGCGGCGACGGTCGAGGCGACCGAGGCGGCGAAGGCGCCTTCGACAAGGTCGCCCGACCAGCCGCGCGCATCGCCTTCCCGGCCGAGCGCGATGCCGAAGCGCAGGTTGCGCGACTGGTGGCTCGTGCCGGTGAGAACAAGGTCGCCGAGGCCGGAAAGCCCCGTCACCGTCGCCCCGTCGCCGCCATGGGCGGCGATGAAGCGCGACAGCTCCGCAAGTCCGCGCGAGATGAGCGCCGCACGCGCCGAATCGCCGAGCCGCGCGCCCTCGATGATGCCGCAGGCGATCGCCAGCACGTTCTTCAGCGCGCCGCCGAGCTGGACGCCGATCCTATCCGTCGAGGGATAGAGCCGGAAGGTCGGGCCGGACAGCGCCAGCGCCAGCGCCGCACCGATCTCCGCCGTGCGCGCGGCGATCACCATCGCCGTCGGCAGGCCCTTGGCGATATCGGCGGCGAAGCCGGGGCCGGAGAGCACGGCGATCTCGCGGCCGGGCAATTCCTCCTCCAGCACGTCCGTCAGCAGGCGGCCGCTTTCCTTTTCCATGCCCTTGGCGCAGATCACCACCGCCGTGCCCGGCGCCAGCAGCGGCGCGAGGCTGCGCGCGGCCATGCGCTGCGCCTGCGAGGGCATGGCGAAGAGCACGATGCCGGCGCCCCGCACCGCTTCCGCATCGGCGCTGTAGGCGAGCGTTTGCGGCAGGTCGATGCCGGGCAGGACCTTCTCGTTGCGCCGCGTCGCCCGCAGGGTTTCGACGACGTCGGCATTGCGGCCGATCAGCGTGACATCGCCGCCGCTGGCGGCCGCGACGCTTGCCAGCGCCGTTCCGAACGCACCCGCGCCGACGACGGCGATCCGCGAACTGACCGTCATGCCTTGGCCCCCCGCTTGCCCGAGCCGAGGAGCGTCGCCGCCTCGCGGTCGAGCGGCCAGCGCGAGCGCGGCGCCACGGCAAGGTCGTCCGGCGCAAAGCCGGCGGCCATGCGCTCCAGCCCCGCCCAGGCGATCATCGAGGCATTGTCCGTGCAAAGCGCGAGCGGCGGCGCGACGAAGCGGAAACGGTTCTTGTCGCAAAGCGCCTGCAGCGTCGAGCGCAGCTCGGCATTGGCCGCCACGCCGCCGGCAACGACAAGCGCCGGCGCTTCGCTATCCGGATAGAGAGCTCTGAACCGCTCCAGCCCGCGGCCGATGCGGTCCTTCATCGTGCGCGAGACGGCGCGCTGGAAGGAGGCACAGATGTCGGCGATATCCTGCTCCGTTACCGGCTCGATGGACTGCGCGGCCTGCCGCACCGCGGTCTTGAGGCCGGAAAAGGAGAAATCGAGCCGCGCCTCGCCGACGAGCGGGCGCGGGAAGGTGAAGCGTTCGGGATTGCCGGCCTTCGCCATGCGCTCGACCGCCGGCCCGCCGGGATAAGGCAGGCCGAGGAGCTTTGCCGTCTTGTCGAAGGCTTCGCCGAGCGCATCGTCGATGGTCGTGCCCCAGCGCTCGTAGTCGTCGACGCCGCGCACCAGCACGAGCTGGGTATGACCGCCGGAGACGAGCAGCATGAGATAGGGGAAGGAGAGCCCGTCCGTCAGCCGCGCCGTCAGCGCATGGCCTTCGAGATGGTTGACGGCATAGAGCGGCTTGCCGGTCGCCCGCGCGATGGCCTTGCCCGTCATCAGCCCGACGATGAGCCCGCCGATCAGCCCCGGCCCGCTCGTCGCGGCGATCGCGTCAATGTCCTCAAGCGATTTCCCCGCGCGCAGGAGCGCCTCGGAGATCAGGCTGTCCAGCGCCTCGACATGGGCGCGCGCCGCGATCTCCGGCACCACGCCGCCATAGGCGCTGTGCTCCTCCAGCTGGCTCAGGACCACCTCGCCGAGGATCTCGCCCCGGCCCTCGACGTTGCGCGAAACGACGGAGGCGGCGGTCTCGTCGCAGCTCGTTTCGATGCCGAGAATGGTCAGGTGGGGCGACATGAAGCACTTGGATCGATTGCGGGCGGCCGTAAAGCCGGTTACGAGACATCCCGGTAACAATGGATCAGGGCGGATGCAAACAAAACCTTTCAGGATCGGCACGCGCGGCAGCCCGCTGGCGCTCGCCCAGGCCCACGAGACCCGCGCGCGCCTGATGGCGGCGCACGGCCTGCCGGAGGAGATGTTCGAGATCGTCGTGCTGTCGACCAAGGGCGACCGCATCACCGACCGCTCGCTGGCGCTGATCGGCGGCAAGGGCCTGTTCACCGAGGAGATCGAGGCGCAGCTTTCCTCCGGCGAACTCGATTTCGCCGTGCATTCCTCCAAGGACATGCCGACGAAGCTGCCGGAGGGCCTCTACCTCTCGGCCTTCCTGCCGCGCGAGGACGTGCGCGACGCCTTCATCGGCCGCACCGCAAAGCGCCTCCTCGACCTGCCTCAAGGCGCGACGGTCGGCTCGGCATCGTTGCGCCGCCAGGCGCTCATCCGGCGGCTTCGGCCGGATCTCAATGTCATCGTCTTCCGCGGCCAGGTCGATACCCGCCTCGGCAAGCTCGCCGAAGGCCAGGCGGATGCGACGCTGCTCGCCTATGCCGGCCTGAAACGCCTCGGCAAGGAGGACGTGCCGACGGAGATTCTCGATCCCGCCATCTTCCCGCCCGCGCCGGCGCAAGGGGCGATCTGTATCGAGAGCCGCGTCGGCGACGCGCGCATGGATGCCCTTCTGTCGGCCATCGACGACCGCGCGACCCGCGCCGCCGTCTCCTGCGAACGCGGCTTCCTCGCCACGCTCGACGGCTCCTGTCGAACGCCCATCGCCGGTTACGCGACCGTCGAGGGCGACCACCTCTCCTTCCGCGGCATGATCCTGACGCCGGACGGCAGCCGCTTCCACGAGATCGCGGCGAGCGGTCCGGCCGCAAACGCCGCAGCGCTCGGCGAAGAGGCCGGCGCGGCGATCCGCGCCAGGGCCGGAGCGGATTTCTTCGCAAGCTGGGGCTGACCCATGCGCGTCCTCGTCCTCCGCCCCGAGCCTGCGGCGAACCGCACCGCCGGAAAGCTCGCCGCGCTCGGACACGAGGCCGTGCGCCTACCCTTGTCGAAGGCCGAACACGACGTCGCGGCGGTGAAAGCCGCACTCACGAAGCCTCATGCGGCCATCGCCATCACCAGCGCGGAGGCCGCCCGCCTCCTCGCCGGGATCGGTGAGAACCTTGCGCCGCACCGACAGCCCCCCCTCTTCGCCGTTGGTGAAGCTTCGGCAGAAGCTGCCCGCCGCGCCGGTTTCCGCACCGTTGTCGCGGGCGGCGGCGATGGGGAAAGCCTTGCCGAAACCATCCTCGCCCATACCCGGCCGGACGGCGCGATCCTCTATCTTGCCGGCTCTCCGCGCGCGCCGGGCTTCGAGCACCGGATGAAAGAGGCAAGCATTCCCTTCCGCACCGCCGAGGCCTACCGCATGGTGCCGCTCGCCCCCTCGCCGGCCGAGATCGAGGCCGCGCTTCTTGCGCCCGTGCCGGATGCCGTGCTCCTCTATTCGCGCGAAAGCGCCCGCGCCTTCTTTGCCCTCGCCCCGCTTGCCGAAGCGCCGGAGCGCTTTCTTGCGATGCGCCTCCTGTGCATGAGTGCGAATGTCGCAGCCGCCGTGCCGGAATCCTTTACGGCAAGGGCCGCCATTGCCGCCGCTCCCGACGAGGAAAGCCTGCTTGCCCTTCTCTAAGCGCAAGTCCCGGCGGAGGAATTTGCCGCAAGGGTCTTTCCCTCTCTGCCATCCCTGTCTACGTTTAATGCAATGCACATGAACGCGAGGAGGTCGCCATGGAACCGGAAACCCCGTCCCGTCGAAAGAAGGCCGGCGAAGAGCCCGTGACGATCGACCTCGAAGCCGTTCCGCCCTCCGCCAGCAACGAGGCGCTCGCCGCCGGGGAAGCCGTGCCGGAATCCGAGGCTGCGGAAACGCCCGCCGCCGAAACCGCCGCCGCGGAAACGCCCGAGGAACCCTTCGAGGAAAAGCAGGAGCCGCTGGAACCCGCCCGCCCTGCCTACGAGGAGCCGACCCGCGCCGAGACACCGCCACCCACGCAGCGCGGCGGCAATGCCGGCCCGCTGGCCGCCGGCATCCTCGGCGGCCTGATCGCCCTTCTCGGCGCCGGCAGCCTGCAATATGGCGGCTACCTCCCCGCGCTCGGCCCCGAGCGGGCCGGCGACGACAGCGCGGTAACCGCCCTTTCCAACGAGGTCGCGGCCCTGAAGACGCGCCTTTCCGATCAGGCAGGCCCGGTCGACCTCCAGCCCATCGAAACGCGCCTTGCCGCCCTGGAACAATCCGCGGGAAGCGCGAAGGACGCGGCCCCGTCCGAAGCCTCCGAAAAGCTGGAAGCCGACGTTACCCGGCTGACGACCGAGCTTGCCGCGCTGCGCGAGGCCGTCGCCCGCACGAACGACGCCGTCACCAGCACGGAGAGCGAGCTGACCGAGCGCATCGCCGCCGCCGAGGAGAAGCTTGAGGCGCCGAGCGACGTTTCCATGGCCCGGGCCGTTGCCGCGAGCGCCTTGAAGACCGCCATCGACCGCGGCGGCCCCTATCTCGCCGAGCTGGAAGCCTTCGCCAGCGTCGCACCCGACGATCCCTCCGTGGCGGGCCTTCGCGAACATGCCGCCGTGGGCGTGCCGTCCCGTTCCGATCTCGTGCGCGATTTCGACGGCGCGGCCGACAATATCCTCGATGCCGTGCACCAGCCGGAGGGCGACCAGGGCATCATCAACCGGCTGATGGCGAGCGCCGCCTCTGCGATCCGCGTGCGCCCGGTCGGCAGCATCGAGGGCGACACGCCCGAGGCGATCGTCGCCCGCATCGAGAACAAGCTGCAGAACGGCGATTTCAAGGGTGCCGCCATCGAATGGCAGGCGCTGCCGGAAAAGGGCAAGGCCGCTGCCGCGGACTACAAGAACAAGCTCGACGCGCGCGTTCGCGTGGAAGAGCTGGTGGGCGCCGCGGTTTCCGGCGCCATGACGAATGCCGCAAGGCAGGGCTGAGGAGAAGGCTTCATGATACGCATTCTGGTCTTCGCGCTCTTCGTCCTTGCCCTGGCCGGGGGCTTTGCCTGGCTGGCGGACCGGCCCGGCGAACTCTCCATCATCTGGCAGGGCCAGCGCGCCGACATGAGCCTGATGGTGGCCGCGACGCTCATCGTCTCGCTCATCGTCGCCATCATGCTCTGCTGGTGGCTGGTCCGCGTGATCTGGACCTCGCCGCATTCGATCCAGCGCTATTTCCGCGCCCGCAAGCGCGACCGCGGCTATCAGGCGCTCTCCACCGGCCTCATCGCCGCCGGCGCCGGTGACGCCGCCGGCGCAAGAAAGATGCTCGGCCGCACCAGGGGGCTTCTCAGCGCCGACCAGGAACCGCTCATCCACCTCCTCGAAGCGCAGGCCGCGATGATCGAGGGCCGCTACGACGACGCGCGCAAGAAATTCGAGCTGATGGCCGACGACCCGGAGACGCGGGAGCTCGGCCTGCGCGGCCTCTATCTCGAGGCCCGCCGTCTCGGCGCCAACGAGGCCGCCCGGCAATATGCCGAGCGCGCCGCCGAAAAGGCCCCGCAGCTCCCCTGGGCGACGGAAGCCGCGCTCGAATACCGCTCCGAGGCCGGCGACTGGGACGAGGCGCTGAAACTCCTCGGCGACGGCCGCTCCGGCTCAACGGAGGAGAAGAAGGCCTATGCCCGCCGCAAGGCCGTGCTGCTCACCGCCCGCGCCGCCGAAAAGCTCGACGCAGACCCGAAGGGCGCACGCGAGGATGCACATCAGGCCCTGAAGCTCGACGAGAATTTCGTGCCGGCCGGCCTCATCGAGGCGAAGGCGTATTTGCGCGAGGACAACCTGCGCAAGGCTGCCTCCATTCTCGAAAGGCTCTGGAAGGCGACGGCCCATGGCGACGTGGCGCGACTCTACGTGCGCGCCCGCAGCGGCGATTCGGCCGCCGACCGCCTGAAGCGCGCGGAGAAGCTGGAGGCGATGCGCCCCAACAATGCCGAGGCGCTCTATGCCGTCGCCGAGGCCGCGCTGGAGACGCGCGACTTTACCCTTGCCCGCGCCAAGGCGGAGGCCGCCGCGCGCCTTGCCCCGCGCGAAAGCGCCTTCCTGCTGCTCGCCGACATCGAGGACGCCGAGACGGGCGACCAGGGCCGCATCCGCCACTGGATGAACCAGGCGCTGAAGGCCCCGCGCGATCCCGCCTGGACCGCCGACGGTATCACGTCACCGGAATGGCGCGCCGTCTCGCCCGTCACCGGCCGGCTCGACGCCTTCGAATGGAAGACGCCGGTCAGCGAGTTGCAGGGGCCGATCGAGGAAGGCTCCGCCAATACGGTGGACGAGGCCATCCGCACCCTGCCGCCCATCGTCATCGAGACGCGGCCCGCCGTGAAGGCGGAGAAGGTCGAGACCGTCAAGGCCGAGCCGCCGGTCGTCGTTACGGCCGCTGCCGAGCCCGTCCCGGCAAAGGCCGAAACGCCGCAGAAGGCGGATGCCGTCCCGGCGGGAAGCGAGGAAGAGGAACGCCCCTTCTACGGCCTGCCGGACGATCCGGGCGTCAAGGCCGGCGCCGTCCGGCGGGACGATACGAGCAGCTTCAAATTGTTCTGAAGATTTCAAGGGACGGGGCGCATCACCGATGTTCGAACGCTTGCAGCATTTCCTGGCGAGCCTTTCCGGCGACGACAAGCCCGCCTTCGCCGCCGACGATCCGCGCGTTGCCGTCATGGCGCTCTGCATCCAGGTGATGGAGGCGGACGGCAAGGTGCTGGACGTGGAGAAGCAGGCGCTGCGCACCAGCTTCCGCGAATTCTACGGCGGCGTGGATGAGGCGGAGCTGGACGCGCTCGTCGCGGCCGGCAGCGACGCCGAGAGCGAGGCGATCGATTTCTTCCGCTTCACCTCGGAGCTGAAGCGCCAGCTCACGGAGGAGCAGCGCATCGGCCTCATCGGCCTTCTTTGGGAGATCGTCTATGCGGACGGCGACCGCAGCGAGATGGAGGATCACGCCATCTGGCGCATCGCCGACCTTCTCGGCGTGTCGGGCCGCGAACGCATCATGAAACGGCAGGAAGTGGCCGGACGCATCGGCGCGGCGGCCGGGCAGGAGCCGCCGAAGGACGGTTGAGCCATGCTTGATTTCCCGCGCAAGGCACATCGCAGGCGGCCCGTCCTCATCGTCCTGCACCAGGAAACCTCCAGCCCCGGGCGCGTCGGCCACATCCTCCAGGCGATGGGCCACGCGCTGGACATCCGCCGCCCGGTGCTCGGCGACCCGCTGCCGGAAACGCTGGAACACCATGCCGGCGCCGTCGTCTTCGGCGGGCCGATGAGCGCCAACGACACCGAGCCCTATGTACGCCGGGAGATCGACTGGCTTTCCCTGCCGCTGAAGGAGAACCGCCCCTTCCTCGGCATCTGCCTCGGCGCACAGATGCTCGTGCGCCATCTCGGCGGCACGGTGCGCAGCCACGAGGAGGGCTGGGCGGAGATCGGCTGGTATCCGCTGAAGGCGACGGAGGCGGGCGCGGCCCTCATGGCCTGGCCGGACATGGTCTACCAGTTCCACCGCGAGGGCTTCGACCTGCCGAGGGACGCGACGCTGCTCGCCACCGGCCAGCACTACGAGAACCAGGCCTTCCGCTACGGCGAGAATGCCTGGGGCATCCAGTTCCACGGCGAACTGACGCTCGCCATGATGCACCGCTGGGTCGTACGCGGCGCACACCGCTTCGAGCTGCCGGGCGCACAGGTCGGCCGCGCCCATCTCGACGGCCGCCTCCTGCACGATGCGGCGCTCCGGCTCTGGATGACGGCCTTCCTCGACCGCATCTTCCACGCGGGCTGAGGGGTAAAATCGCCCCCGTCGTTAAACATGTTGCCGCCCCGCCCCGGCTGCGGCCTTGCTGGCCGGGCCGGCAATGGCTACATGTCAGCACGAAAACCAATCGGAGACGCCAATGATAGCGGTCATCAACACCCTATTGTTCATCATCAACATCGCGTGGTTCCTGGTGATCGCTTCGGCGATCTTCTCCTGGCTCTACGCCTTCAATGTCATCAACGCGAACAATCAGGTTATCGCCACCATCGGCCGCTCGCTCTACCAGCTGACCGAGCCGGTCTATCGCCCGATCCGCCGCGTGCTGCCGAATTTCGGCGGCGTCGACCTGTCGCCGCTCGTCGTGCTCGTCATCCTGTTCTTCCTCGAACAGGTCATCCGCACGGTCCTCGCGCCCGCGATCCTCTGATCACCCGCGCGATCCCAAAGAAAAACCCTCCGGACCGAGCGGGCCGGAGGGTTTTGTCATTTCAGGCGGATAATGCTTACTTCGATGCCTTGTAGCGATCGACGGCTTCGACGATCATCCTCTTGGCGACGGTAACGTCCTGCCAGCCGGCGATCTTCACCCACTTGCCGGGCTCCAGATCCTTGTAGTGCGAGAAGAAGTGCTCGATCTGCTTAAGCGTGATTTCCGGCAGGTCGGTGTAGTTCTCGACCTTGTCGTAGCGGCGCGTCAGCTTCGGCACCGGCACGGCGATGATCTTCTCATCCTTGCCGCCGTCGTCTTCCATCACCAGAACGCCGATCGGGCGCACGTTGATCACGCAGCCCGGAACGAGCGGGCGGGTGTTGGCGATGAGGACGTCGATCGGGTCGCCGTCTTCCGAGAGCGTGTGCGGCACGAAGCCGTAATTGCCCGGATAGGTCATCGGCGTATAAAGGAAGCGATCGACGACGAGCGCGCCGGCTTCCTTGTCCATTTCGTACTTGATCGGCTGGCCGCCGACCGGCACCTCGACAATGACGTTCACGTCGTCCGGCGGGTTCTTGCCAACGGAAATCGCATCGATACGCATGGGGGCTCCTGAAGTGCGGTTGATTGCGGGCTTCCTAATGCGAATCCCGTTGCAGCGCAACATGACTTTCGGCCGAGGCCGAATAGACCGCCGCCGCGCGCCGTTTCCGAAAGACCGGAGGAAGCCCCGATGAAGCCGATGTCCTTCTTTCTCGCCCTCCTGATCGCCGCTGCCGCGGCGACGGCCGGCAGGGCCAATGAAAGCGCCTATAGCGAGCGCGACCTCGACGCCTGCAAGACGCTTTCGCAGGAAGAGGAGGGCGCGAGCGTCACCTTGGAATGCGCGGGCTACAAGGACCTTGCGATCTATTTCAAGGAGGGCGACCTGCGCCAGAGCCAGGCCTACGGGCCGATCGGCAAGGCCTGGCTCGACGAGGCCTTCGAGAGCTTCGGCCCGTTCAACCACTCCAACGCCACGGTCGAATGGCGGCTCGATGCCGGGGGCGTGCCCTTCGCCACCATCGTCCGCTGGTTCGTATCGGACCCGGAAACGACGAGCGATACCAACACGCGCTACGGCCAGATCCTCGTCGTCTCGACGGTCGCAACGGCAGAAAACCCGACGAGCTGCGTCGTCGGCTATGTCGATGCGCTGGAGAACAGGGACGCCAACACGCTCGCCCGGAAGGCGGCGGACGAGAACGCCCGGGATTTCGCCTGCGGCCTCAACGAGCCGCAATGGCACGGCGCGCGGGGAAAGCTTGCGGGCGAGCCGATGCGCTCCCTGCCGCATGCGATGGAATGAGCCTCAGGACCAGACGAAACCGATCTTCTTGAGTTCCTTTTCGCCGAAATTCTCCATGCCCTCGGCAATGTCGCGCCCGCCGGAGGAGCGGAAGAAGCGATAGGCATGCTCGCTGTCTTCCAGGCACCAGACGATCAGCCCGTTGCAGCCGAGCGACTTCAGCAGCCGCCGTGCCTCGCCGAAAAGCAGCCGGCCGAGGCCGATGCCCTGGTATTCGGGGCGCAGGTAGATCTCGTAGATCTCGCCTTCCTGCGGCAGCGCGCGGGCCCGGTTGAGGCCGAGCGTGGCATAACCCGCCACCGTGCCGGCAACGTCGAGCACCAGCAGCGTTGCTGAACCGCGCGTCGCCTTGCGCCACCAGGCCTCGCCGCGGCGGTCGACCATCTGGTTGAGCGGCTTGTGCGGAATGAGGCCGCCATAGGCCTGCAGCCACGACACCCGGTGCGTTTCGGATATCGCGCGCGCGTCCTGCGGCTCGGCCCGCCGCACATCGATCGACAGTGTCTTCATAACACGACTCATATTCCGGTGCCGATTCCACCGGAATCCCGTCAAAGGCGAGGGCTTCCTTTGCCCACAGGCGAGTTCCGGGCGGCACCGGAAAAAGTTAACGCTTTTTTAACAAACGTCACAAGCCGCAAAAACTGGCACACACATGAAAAACCCCGGCGCGGTGGCCGGGGTTCGACATGTATCGTTTCGGAAAGGAAGCGCTCAGGCCACGCTGGCGGCGCGCTGCTTTTCGAATCGCTTGCGGTCGTTCGGGTCGAGATAGAGCTTGCGCAGGCGGATCGACTTCGGCGTCACTTCGACGAGTTCGTCGTCCTGGATCCAGGACAGCGCGCGCTCCAGCGTCATCTTGATCGGCGGCGTCAGGCGGACGGCTTCGTCCTTGCCGGCGGCGCGGATGTTGGTGAGCTTCTTGCCCTTGAGCACGTTCACTTCGAGGTCGTTGTCGCGCGTGTGGATGCCGACGATCATGCCCATATAGACCTTCTCGCCCGCGTCGATGACCATCGGGCCGCGGTCTTCAAGGTTGAAGAGCGCGTAGGCGACGGCCTCGCCCGCTTCGTTGGAGAGCAGCACGCCGTTGACGCGCCCGCCGATCTCACCCTTGTAGGGCTGGTAGTCGTGGAACAGGCGGTTCATGATCGCCGTGCCGCGCGTATCCGTCAGAAGCTCCGACTGGTAGCCGATGAGACCGCGGGTCGGGGCGAAGAAGACGAGGCGGACGCGGTTGCCGCCGGACGGGCGCAGCTCGACCATCTCGGCCTTGCGCTCGGACATCTTCTGCACGACGACGCCGGAATGCTCCTCGTCGACGTCGATGACGACTTCCTCGATCGGCTCCAGCATCTGGCCGGTCGCCTCGTCCTTGTGCATGACGACGCGCGGACGCGAGACGGCAAGCTCGAAGCCTTCGCGGCGCATGGTCTCGATGAGGACGGCGAGCTGCAGTTCGCCGCGGCCGGAGACGAAGAACGAATCCTTGTCGCCCGATTCCTCGATCTTCAGCGCCACGTTGCCTTCGGCCTCCTTGAAGAGGCGGTCACGGATGACGCGGCTCGTGACCTTGTCGCCTTCCGTGCCGGCGAGCGGCGAGTCGTTGACGATGAAGGACATGGTGACGGTCGGCGGGTCGATCGGCTGGGCCTTCAGGGCTTCGGTAACGGAAGGATCGCAGAACGTGTCGGCGACCGTGCCCTTGGTGAGGCCGGCGATGGCGACGATGTCGCCCGCATGGGCTTCCTCGATCGCTGTGCGCTCGATGCCGCGGAAGGCGAGGATCTTGGAGATGCGGCCGTTTTCGATAAGCTGGCCGTCCTGACCGAGGACCTTGACGGTCTGGTTCGGCTTGATCGAGCCGGAATGGATACGGCCGGTGATGATGCGGCCGAGGAAGGGGTTGGCTTCGAGGATCGTGCCGATCATGCGGAACGGGCCTTCGGCGACCTTCGGCTCGGGAACGTGCTTCAGCACGAGGTCGAGCAGCGGCGCCATGCCTTCGTCCTGCGGGCCTTCCGGGTTGACGTTCATCCAGCCGTTGCGGCCCGAACCGTAGAGGATCGGGAAATCGAGCTGCTCGTCGGTAGCGTCGAGATTGGCGAAGAGGTCGAAGACCTCGTTCAGCACTTCCTCGTGGCGGCCGTCCGGGCGGTCGATC
Source organism: Shinella fusca (assembly GCF_014203155.1). GTDB lineage: Bacteria > Pseudomonadota > Alphaproteobacteria > Rhizobiales > Rhizobiaceae > Shinella > Shinella fusca. Next base: position 4,213 of record NZ_JACHIK010000021.1, on the reverse strand, counting down.
TTGTTGATGGCGACGATGGGCTTGAGGCCGACCTTGAGGGCCTTGCCGACCACGAACTTGGTCTGCGGCATCGGGCCTTCCGACGAGTCGACGAGGACGATGGCGCCGTCCACCATCGAGAGGATGCGCTCCACCTCGCCGCCGAAGTCGGCGTGGCCGGGCGTGTCGACGATGTTGATGCGGACACCCTTCCACTCGACCGAGGTCGCCTTGGCGAGGATGGTGATGCCGCGTTCCTTTTCGATGTCGTTCGAGTCCATCACGCGTTCGGCGACGCGCTGGTTTTCACGGAACGAGCCGGATTGCTTCAGAAGCTCGTCGACCAGCGTGGTCTTGCCATGGTCGACGTGCGCGATGATCGCGATATTGCGGATGGACATTGTATAATCTCTGAGGTTCAGGGGCGCGCGCAAAACGAGGGCGCCGTCTTCAATGGCCGGGCTCATACATGTTTTTGCGCAAATGCGAAAGGGGCGGGCCGCAACTCTGTTGCCAGCCCGGCGCACGGCTCGGCGGAAGGACGGCGGCCTTCAGGCCGCCAGGCCCTTCTTCTCCAGCATCGCCTCCGGGCTTGGCAGCTTGCCGCGGAAGGCCTTGTAGGCGTCCTCCGGGTCCACCGAGCCGCCGACGGAATAGATATAGGTCTTCAGCCGCGCGGCCATTTCCGGGCTGAAGGCGTCGCCCGTCTCCGTGAAGGCGGCGAAAGCGTCGGCGTCCAGCACCTCCGACCACATGTAGGAATAGTAGCCGGCCGAATAGCCGTCGCCGGAAAAGACGTGCTGGAAGTGCGGCGTCGCGTGGCGCATGACGATGGATTGCGGCAGGCCGATCCTTTCGAGCACCTCCGCCTGCACCGCCATCGGATCGTCCACCGGACCCTGCGTATGGAACGCCATGTCGACCAGCGCCGAGGAAGTGAACTCCACCGTCGCAAAGCCCGAATTGAACGTGCGTGCGGCCAGCACCTTGTCGAGCAGCGCCTGCGGCATCGTCTCGCCCGTCCGGTCGTGCACGGCATAGCGCGTCAGGATCTCCGGCACCGTCAGCCAGTGCTCGTAGAGCTGCGAGGGCAGTTCCACGAAGTCGCGCGAAACGCCGGTACCCGAGACCGACGGATAGGTGACGTTGGAGAGCATGCCGTGCAGCGCATGGCCGAACTCGTGGAAGAGCGTGCGCGCATCGTCGAGCGACAGAAGCGCCGGCTTGCCTTCGGCGGGCTTTGCGAAGTTGCAGACATTGTAGACGATCGGAATCTCGCCGACGGAGCCGTTCGGCAGCGGCAGGCGGTGCTGGCTCTGGTAGGAGCTCATCCAGGCGCCGGAGCGCTTGGAGGCGCGCGCGAAATAATCGCCGAGGAACATGGCGACGAGCCTGTCCTCCCGGTCGCGGATCTCGAAGACCCGCACGTCCGGGTGATAGACCGGCACGCCCGTCTTCTCGACCGCGCGGATGCCGAACAGGCGCTCGGCGACGTCGAAGCAGGCCTCGATGATCTTTTCGAGCTGGAGATAGGGCTTCAGTTCCGCCTCGGAGAAATCGAATTTCTTCGCCCGCAGCTTTTCCGCGTAGTAGCGCCAGTCCCAGGGCATGACGTCGTGGTTGCGGCCCTCCTCGGCAATCAGCGCGGCAAGCTCCGCCTCCTCCTCGCGCGCCCGCGCCACGGCCTTTTCCCAGACCTGCATCAGGAGCCCGTTCACCGCCTCCGGCGTCTTCGCCATGGTGTTGTCGAGTTTCAGCGCGGCGAAATTTTCATAGCCGAGCAGGCCGGCCTTTTCCGAGCGCAGCGCCAGCGTTTCCTTCACGATGCCGCGATTGTCCGTCTCGCCGCCGTTCGCCCCGCGCGCCACCCAGGCGCGGAAGGCCTGCTCGCGCAGGTCCCGGCGGGCGGAGAAGGTGAGGAACGGCTCGATGATCGAGCGCGACAGCGTCACGGCATAGCGCCCGTCATGCCCGCGCTCGCGCGCGGCGGCCGCCATGGCGTCCTTCAGGAAATCCGGCAGGCCGTCGAGCGCCTCGCCCTCGTCGAGGAAGAGCGCCCAGTCCTTCTCGTCGGCAAGCACGTTCTGGCCGAATTTCGCGCCGAGCCCGGCGAGCCGCTCGTTGATCGCCGAAAGCCGCTCCTGCTCGGGCTTTGCCAGCTTGGCGCCGGACTTGACGAAACCCTTCCAGTGCCGTTCCAGCACCCGCGTCTGCTCCAGCGAGAGGTTCAGCGCCGCACGGCCCTCCCACAACGCATCGATGCGTGCAAAGAGCGCCGCATTGGTGCCGATCTTCGAGTAATGCCGCGACATCTTCGGCGCGATCTCGCGCTCCAGCGCCTGGATCGTATCGTTGGTGTTGGCGCCGGCCCGGCTCCAGAAGAGGGCCGAGACGCGCGACAGCGCGTCGCCCGCGATCTCCAGCGCGACGACGGTATTCTCGAAGGTCGGCGCCTCGGGATTGTTCGCAATCGCGTCGATCTCCGCCTCGTGGGCCGCGAGCGCCGCATCGAAGGCGGCCGCGAAGGCCTCGTCCTTCACCAGATCGAAACGCGGCAGGCCGCCCGGGCCGCTCCACTCGACGAGGGCGGGATCGATACGGGTTTCGGCCATGATGCGTCCTTTCCGGCAAATCAGCGTGCGCCGAATATAGGAACGGACGGGGGCCCTGGTACAGGGCGCCGGCATAAAAAGTGGAACAGAAAGCCGCATGCCGCGTTGCACGGGCTGCGGCACCCTGCCTCTTGACGCGGAGGGCGACTTCGGTGAAAACATCGGCCACCGCGGCCTTTGACATCGGTTGCCGCGGTGAACCCTGGTGCCGGGCCCCTCTGGCGAGAGTTTTTACGGCGCTCTCGTGATGTCGGTACCGCCAGCAATGAGCCGGCGGATTCAAACGCACATGAACATCCTGACCATGCCTCACCCGCATGCCCGTCGTGGTATGCGCAATCTCACGTCCCTTACCTCCGGCATGGAGGTGCGGTCGTGACCAACAACGGCAAATCCACCCTCTCCTATTTCACCTGGGCCTTCATCGTCACCGCCATCGGCCTGGTGCTCGGCGGCTGGCTCGGCTGGCAGTCGACCGGGACGCTTGCCGGCATGGCGAGCGTCTTCTTCATCTGCACCGTGCTCGCGGTGCTGGAGATCTCGCTTTCCTTCGACAACGCCATCGTGAACGCCAACAAGCTCAAGGACATGACGCCGGTGTGGCAGCACCGCTTCCTGACCTGGGGCATCATCATCGCCGTCTTCGGCATGCGCATCGTCTTCCCTCTTCTGATCGTCGTCATCGCGGCCGGCATCGGCCCGGTCGATGCCCTCGTGCTTGCCGCGCGGGAGCCGCAGGAATACGCGCGCATCATGAACGAGGCGCACCTGCCCATCGCCGCCTTCGGCGGCACCTTCCTGATGATGGTCGGCCTCACCTACTTCTTCAACCATGAGAAGGAGGTGCACTGGATCGGCTTCATCGAGAAGCACATGGCGCGCTCGGCGACCGTCAAGGGCATCGAGATCGCCTTTGTCCTCGCCCTCATCCTCGTCTTCTCGAACCTTCTGGAGGGCGAGGCGTCGAACACCTTCGTCCACGCGGCCGTCTACGGCCTCCTCACCTTCCTTGCGGTGGAGGTCGTCGGCGGCCTGCTCGACGCCTCACAGAAGGCGATGTCGGAAGCGGCCAAGGGCGGCCTCGGCGCCTTCATCTATCTGGAGGTGCTGGACGCCAGCTTCTCCTTTGACGGCGTGATCGGCGCCTTCGCGCTGACGCAGAACCTCTTCGTCATCGCCATCGGCCTCGGCATCGGCGCCATGTATGTGCGCTCAATGACGATCATGCTCGTCGACAAGGGCACGCTCGCCGAATACCGCTACCTGGAGCACGGCGCGTTCTATGCGATCCTGATCCTCTCGGTCGTCATGTACTGCCAGACGCTGGTGCACATCCCCGAGGTCATCACCGGCCTCGGCGGCGCAACGCTGATCGGCATCTCCCTCTGGTCCTCGATCCGCCACAACCGGCGGGAACGGACGCTGGGCGACCACGCCGGCAACCGCGTCGCAACGCAGCTCGGCGAGAAGGCCTGACAACGAGCCGGCCGCTCCGGCGGCCGGCACGCCTCGAAACCGTCCTTCTCTCTCCGTCATCCTCGGGCTTGTGTGGATGAGATGTGGTTTACTTGCTTGCATCGGCCGGGATGCGCATCCCGGCCGATGCAGGCAGGTGGCCGTTC
>NZ_JACHIK010000020.1 GCF_014203155.1 Shinella fusca | reverse complement strand
GGTCGCAACCATTCGAAAGCTCATGACAATCCTCAATGCAATCGCCCGATCACAGGCAGCCCTCTCTCAATGACTCCACGGTTGCTTGACCCGAGCATCCATACCCCGCGCTCAGCGCGTGCCGTGAAGCGTGGATCCTCGGGTCAAGCCCGAGGATGACGGCGGCGGGTTTGCCGCGGAAGCATCTTCCGCGGCCTTCGTGTTTGCAGAGCCGGAAAAACCGTTACTTGCGCTTTTTCTTCTTCGCCGGGCCGTCCTCGAAGCCGACATAGACCTTGGTGAAGCCGCCGGAGCCGCCGGGGATGGCGACGTTGGCCTGGGTGAAGATGAACTGGCCGGAGCCGGTGTCGGCCGGGATCGTCACGGGATATTGCACGGTCTGCGAATAAAGCTCGTTCGGCCCGTCGAGGACGGCGACGCGGATCGGCAGGTTGACCGTGCCGCTGCCGCCGGCCGGCCCGCTGACGATGCGGCCCTGCACCATGACGGTCATGACGAGCTGGTTCTCGTTGATGACGCACTGGCGCGTCGTGTCGGCGAGCGTCGCCTGGTAGAGAAGGTTCTGCGGATCGTCCTTGGCGCCCTTGCCGTAGCGCTCCAGCACGGCGGTGCCGTCGCGCAGGTAGACCTGCGGGCACGAGCCCTGCACGACGGCGACCTGCGTCTGCTGCTGGGCGGCGGCCTGAACGCCCGACGGGTCGCTGGTCACGCCGAGATTGACGGGCTTGTCCGTCTGGTTGCAGCCGGCGACGACGGCGAGAAGGGAAATGCCGAGAAAGCGGCGGATGGTCATTCCATACACGTTACGTCTACCCCTGCGATCAGGCTCCGCCTCCGGCGCGCAAGCCTTTCGGAACTCGTTTCACGGGCCTTTTCACGACCCCAGGCGATGGTCTATAGCAGCGACGCGGCGAAAAATCGATTGTCGAATGAAACCGCCCGCAGAATTTCGGAGAGGCCGTTTCGGGAGCCGGCAGGCCATGCCTTCGCAAGCCCGACCATTCCAAGGACGTGTGAACGTGGATTATGTTTCGACCCGGGGCGAGGCCCCTTCCCTCGGTTTTTCCGACGCGCTCCTGGCAGGCCTTGCCCGCGACGGCGGCCTCTACGTGCCGCGGCAATGGCCGACCTTCTCGAAGCGGGAGATCCGGGCGTTGCGCGGCAAGTCCTATGAGGAAATCGCCTTCACGGTGCTCACCCCGTTCGTGGAGGGCGACATCCCGGCCGACACGTTCCGCGCGATGATCGACGAGGCCTATGCCACCTTCCGCCACCCGGCCGTCGCGCCGCTGGTGCAGACCGGGCCGAACGCCTTCGTCATGGAGCTCTTCCACGGCACGACGCTCGCCTTCAAGGACGTGGCGATGCAGCTTCTCGCCCGGCTGATGGACCATGCGCTGGCCGCCCGCAACGAGCGCGCCACCATCGTCGGCGCCACCTCGGGCGATACCGGCGGGGCGGCCATCGACGCCTTCGCCGGGCGCGAGCGCACCGACATCTTCATCCTCTTCCCGGAAGGCAAGGTCTCGCCGGTGCAGCAGCGCCAGATGACGACCTCGACGGCGAAGAACGTCCACGCGCTCGCCATCAAGGGCAATTTCGACGATTGCCAGAACCTCGTCAAAGCGATGTTCAACGATACGAAGTTCCGCGACGGGATGAAGCTCTCCGGCGTCAACTCGATCAACTGGGCGCGCATCATGGCCCAGATCGTCTACTACTTCACCACCGCCGTCACGCTCGGCGCACCGGACCGGAAAATCTCCTTCACCGTGCCGACCGGCAATTTCGGCGACATCTTCGCCGGCTATGCGGCAAAGCGCATGGGCCTGCCGATCGACAAGCTCGTCATCGCCACCAACGAGAACGACATTCTCGTGCGCACGCTGAAGACCGGGCGCTACGAGATGAAGGAGGCCAAGGCCACCACCTCGCCCTCCATGGACATCCAGATCTCGTCCAACTTCGAGCGGCTCTTGTTCGAGGCCCACGGCCGCGATGCCGGCGCGGTGCGCCGCGCCATGGCGAGCCTCAAGCAGGCGGGCGCCTTCGACATCGAGCCGGGCGCGCTGAAGGCGATCCGCAAGGAGTTCCGCGCCGGCCGCGCCTCGCAAAAGCAGGTCGCCGAGACGATCCGCAAGACGCTCGCCGAGACCGGCTACCTGCTCGACCCGCATTCGGCCATCGGCGTCTTCGTCGCGGCCAGGCACGAGAAGGCAAACGCGCCGATGGTGACGCTGGCGACGGCCCATCCGGCCAAGTTCCCCGCGGCAGTAAAATCGGCCTGCGGTATTGACCCGGCGCTTCCGACGTGGCTTGCTGACCTCATGCAAAGGCAGGAGCGGTTCGACGTCCTGAGCGCAGAACTCGACGTCGTGGAAGCCTATATCGGCGACCATTCGCGAATCCGGGGCTAGGCAATTCCAGGGGCAGGCTTGCGCCCGGGATTGCGGGATCACAGGGAGGACCTTTCCGATCCCCCGGGAGCGGAAAGGCTGGAACGCAGAAAGTGCGCATGATGAAAGTTGAGTGCACCCGGCTTGCATCCGGGTTGACCGTGGTAACGGAAAACATGCCCCATCTCGAGAGCGTGGCTCTCGGCGTCTGGATCAAGTCCGGCTCGCGCAACGAAACCACGGACGAGCACGGCATCGCCCATCTTCTCGAACACATGGCCTTCAAGGGCACCGAGCGCCGCTCGGCCCGGCAGATCGCCGAGGAGATCGAGAATGTCGGCGGCGAGGTCAACGCCGCCACCTCCACGGAAACCACCTCCTACTACGCCCGCGTCCTCAAGGACCATGTGCCGCTCGCGGTCGACATCCTCGCCGACATCCTGACGGAATCCGCCTTCGACGAGGACGAGCTGCGCCGCGAGAAGCAGGTCATCCTGCAGGAGATCGGCGCGGCGAACGACACGCCCGACGACGTGGTCTTCGACCGCTTCTCCGAGGTCGCCTACCGCGACCAGATCATCGGCCGCGCCATCCTCGGCACGCCGGAGACCCTGCTGTCCTTCACGCCGGGCGAAATCCGCCATTATCTCGACCGCAACTACACGACGGACCGCATGTTCGTGGTGGCCGCCGGCGCGGTCAATCATGAGGATTTCGTGCGCCAGGTCGAGACGCGCTTCTCCTCGCTGCCGACGGCGCCCAAGCTCTCCCCCGTCTTCGAGCCGGCCCGCTATACCGGCGGGGACGTGCGCGAGACGCGCGACCTGATGGACGCGCAGGTGCTTCTCGGCTTCGAGGGCAAGGCCTACCACGCGCGCGACTTCTACTGTTCGCAGATCCTCGCCAACATCCTCGGCGGCGGCATGTCCTCCCGCCTCTTCCAGGAAGTGCGCGAGCACCGCGGCCTCTGTTACTCGATCTACGCCTTCCACTGGGGCTTTTCGGATACCGGCATCTTCGGCATCCATGCAGCGACGGGCGGGGAGAACCTGCCGGAGCTGATGCCGGTCATCTTCGACGAGTTGAAGAAATCCTCCGAGACGATCGAGCAGCAGGAAATCGAGCGCGCCCGCGCGCAGATCCGCGCGCAGCTCCTGATGGGCCAGGAAAGCCCGGCCGCCCGCGCCGGCCAGATCGCCCGCCAGATGATGCTCTACGGCCGCCCGATCCCCAACGAGGAACTGATGGAGCGCCTTGCCGGCATCACCATCGAGCGGCTGACGGACCTTGCCGGCCGGCTGTTCTTCGACACGGTCCCGACGCTCTCGGCCATCGGCCCGCTGGAGCAGCTCGTCTCGGCCGGCGACATCACGCGCTCGCTGACGCGCGGCACCATCGATCGCGCGGCAAGCTGAGGGCTTCGCCCTCTTTCCAGCCGGATGCCCATAACAAAAAACGCCCGGGAACCGGGCGTTTGGCAGATGGGTTCGTCGTTGTCGCGGCGGGTTCTGGCGCCCCGCGCGAGGCCGGCTTCAGCCGAAGACGACCAGGCCCTTGACGGCGGACTGGATGTTCGAGCGCGAGATGCCGAGGTCCTGGAGGGCGCGGTCATCGAGGGCGCTGAGTTCGCGCATGGCGCGGCGGTCGGCTACATTCTTCTTGAGCTTTGCGAAAACGTTCATGATCAACTCCTTTGTGTTGCCCAATAGATAGGCGCTTTCCTGCCCGGAAAAAATGCATATGTTCGCAGCAGAGGCATGCGAATATTGCATAGGCCGCAGGCGGCGTTCTCCGCTCCATTTGACGCCGGCGAGCCTCTCGGCATAGTGTCCCCGCAACGGCATGGCGGAGGACTGAATGGCACGGTCGGTATTTCGGTTTCTGTCCCGGCAGCCCGACGCCGTCGAGCTTGCCGGCGAGAGGCATTTCCTCCGCCTGCCCCGCTTCCAGGACTATCGCCAATGGTATGCGCTGCGCTCGGAAAGCCGCCGCTTCCTGGAACCGTGGGAGCCCGTCTGGCGCGCGGACGAGCTGACGGAAGGCGCCTTCCGCGCCCGCGTCATCCGAAATGAACAGGAATTTTCATCCGGCCAGGCCGTGCCGCTTTTCCTCTTCTCCCGCGAGGAAAAGACGCTGCTGGGCGGGCTGACCATCGGCTATATCCGGCGCGGGGCCGCGCAATGCTGCATGATCGGCTACTGGATGGGCGAGCGGCACGCCGGCCAGGGGCACATGCTGGCCGCACTGAAACTCGCCATTCCCTATATCTTTTCCAGCCTTCAGTTGCACCGTATCGAGGCAGCCTGTATTCCAGACAATACAAGAAGCATTCGTCTCCTTGAAAAGGCCGGCTTTCAACGGGAAGGCTACCTTCGGGAGTATCTGAAGATAAACGGGGAGTGGCGCGACCACGTGATGTTCTCGCTTCTGGCTGCCGACAGGCGACCCTGAGCGAACACGGGAACGCGGCAGGACTGGGCAGACTAAGGACAATGCGCTTTCAATGACGTCTTCTTTCGTGCCGCACATGCAGCGTGCCAGCCGGTTGCTCGCTTTCCTTCTCCTGGCGGCGATGCTTTTCGTCGGCCTGTCCTGCGGCCGGGCCTTCGCCGTCGAGCCCGTCAAGATCTCCCGTGACGACACGGCGCTGGACCTTACCGCCACGACCGAGATCTATACCGGCCGGGGCGAGGCCTTCCAGGTCTCCACCGCGCCCGGCACCGACGGCATCGTGCGCCGCATCGAGGTGCGCGCCACCTCGGACGAGCACCAGGGCGACTGGGCCGTCTTCGCGCTCGCCAACGTCTCGGACGAGCAGATCGACCGGCTGATCGTCGCCCCGCATTTCCGCCTCGTGCAGTCCAAGCTCTTCTGGCCGGACCTCGGCGCCAAGCGCATCATCTCGATCACGCCGAGCCAGGGCTTCGCGCTCGACCGCCAGCCGAGCGAGGAGGCCGACGTCTTCCGCATCACGCTCGATCCCGGCTCCGTCGTCACCTTCGTCGCGGAGCTCGCCACGCCCGACCTGCCGCAGATCTATCTCTGGCAGCCGGACGCCTACAAGGACACGGTCAACGCCTTCACGCTCTACCGCGGCATCGTGCTCGGGATTGCGGGCCTCCTCGCCGTCTTCCTCACCATCCTCTTCGTGGTGAAGGGCACCTCCATGCTGCCGGCGACGGCCGCGCTCGCTTGGGCGGTGCTCGGCTATATCTGCGTCGATTTCGGGTTTCTCTCGAAGCTCATCTCCATCACGGCGGGCGACGAGCGGATATGGCGCGCGGGAACGGAGGTGTTCCTTGCCGCCGGCCTCGTCGTCTTCCTCTACACCTATCTCAACCTCAACCGCTGGCACGCGCATCTTTCCTATGCGACGCTCGCGTGGATCCTCGGGCTCGGCCTTCTCTTCGGCGTCGCGATCTACGATCCGCCGATCGCCGCCGGCATCGCCCGCCTGTCCTTCGCGCTCACCGGCACCGTCGGCATCGTGCTCATCGCCTATCTCGGCTTCAACCGATACGACCGCGCCATCCTGCTGGTTCCGGCCTGGTCGCTGATCCTCGTCTGGCTGTTCGGCGCCTGGCTGACGGTGACGGGCCAGCTCAACAACGACATCATCCAGCCGGCGCTCGGCGGCGGCCTCGTGCTGATCGTTCTCCTCATCGGCTTCACCGTGATGCAGCACGCCTTTGCCGGCGGCGCCTATAGCCAGGGCCTCTTCTCCGACCTCGAGCGCCAGTCGCTGGCCCTGACGGGCTCCGGCGACACCGTCTGGGACTGGGACGTGGCGCGCGACCGCGTCGTCACCATTCCCGACATCTCCATCCAGCTCGGCCTTGCCCCCGGCGTCATGCACGGCCCTGCCCGCAACTGGCTGCCGCGCCTCCACCCGGACGACCGCGACCGCTTCCGCGCCACGCTCGACGTGCTGCTGGAGCACCGCAAGGGCCGGCTGAACCATCAGTTCCGCGTGCGCGCCGAGGACGGCCACTATCACTGGCTCTCCATCCGCGCCCGGCCGGTGCTCGGCGCCAACGGAGAGATCATCCGCTGCGTCGGCACGATCATCGACATCACCGAGCAGCGCAATTCCGTCGACCGCCTCCTGCAGGACGCCCTGCACGACAACCTCACGGGCCTGCCGAACCGCCAGGTCTTCCTCGACCGGCTGCAATCGATCCTCTCGCTGACGGCAAGCTCCGACACGGTGCGCCCGACGGTGCTGACCATCGACATCGACCGCTACAAGCAGGTCAACGACGCGCTCGGCATCGCCGCGGGCGACAACATCCTCATCGCGCTGACGCGGCGCCTGCGCCGTCTCCTGAAGCCGCAGGATACCTTGGCGCGGCTTTCCGGCGACCAGTTCGGCCTGATCCTGATGTCCGAGCGCGACCCCGCCAAGGTCGCCGATTTCGCCGACGCCGTCAGCAAGGCGATCATGGTTCCGATCAATTTCGGCGGGCGCGAGATCATCCTGACGGCCTCCATCGGCCTCGTCTCCTGGGTCGACCAGCAGGAGGACGCGGCCGGCCTGCTCAACGACGCGGAACTGGCCATGTACCGCGCCAAGAAGGCGGGCGGCAACCGCGTCGAGCCCTTCCGCCCGGCCTTCCGCACCTTCGGCGCCGACCGCCTCCAGATCGAGACGGACCTTCGCCGCGCCATCGAGCGCAAGGAGCTCTCCCTCGTCTACCAGCCGATCGTCCGCCTATCGGATGCGGAGATCGCCGGCTTCGAGGCGCTGATGCGCTGGGACCATCCCAAGCGCGGCAACATCTCGCCCACCGAGTTCATCCCCATCGCGGAAGCCTCGGACCTCATCAACCAGCTCGGCCTCTTCGCCTTCGACAAGGCGGCGAGCGACCTGATGGACTGGCAGCTCCAGACCGGCGACCTGCCGATCTTCGTCTCGGTCAACCTGTCGAGCGCGCAGCTCCTCAACAACGAGCTCTACAACGACGTGCGCGCCGCGCTCACCAAGACGCGCTGCGAGCCGCAGAAGATGAAGCTCGAGCTCACCGAATCCGTCGTGATGGAGAACCCGGAACAGGCCCGCCTCATCCTCGCCAAGCTGAAGGACGTGGGCCTTGGCCTCGCGCTCGACGATTTCGGCACCGGCCATTCCTCCCTCTCCTACCTCACGCGCTTCCCCTTCGACACGATCAAGATCGACAAGGCGCTGGTGCGCGACGGCTCGGACAAGCGCACCGTGCTCTTGCGCTCCGTCATCTCCATGGCGCGCGAACTCGACATGCAGGTCGTGGCGGAAGGCATCGAGTCGGAGGAAGACGCCATCGAGCTCGGCGCCATGGGCTGCGAATTCGGCCAGAGCTACCTCTTCGGCCCCCCCATCGGCTTCGATTCCGTGCTGCGCCTGCTGAAAGAGCGCTTTCCGCTGATGAAGCGGGCGTAGGCGTCAAGCGGCCGTAAGGACGCGGAGGACCGCTTCCGGCTCCTTCTCCATGACGCGCAGGAGCGTGCGGGCGGCGCCGCTCGGTTGCCGCTGCCCCTGCTCCCATTTGCGGTAGCCCGAAACGCTCGTGCCGAGAAACTGCGCCATCTGCGCCTGGGTAAGCTTGAGATGGCGCCGGACAGCCCTCGGATCGACGCTATCGGTATCGACGGCGTGAACCCGCGTGCCTTCGACGGGTGCGCCGGAGGCATGGGCGAGCGCCTCGGACATGGCGGCGGCAAGGTCGCTCCCGAATGCGGTTTTCTTCGCCATGTCACTTGCTCCTTTGATGCTGCTTGATCGCCTTCGCGATGGCCGCAACGGTCTTCTTTTCCGCAGGGGAAAGATCGGTCCGAACGTTCTTGGCATAGACGAGCAGCGCATAGATCGGCGCGTCCTCGCTGTACCAGTAATAGATCACCCGTGCGCCACCGCGCTTTCCCCTGCCGCTGGCGGCGAAGCGCAGCTTGCGCACGCCGCCGGCGCCGGGGATTTCGTCCCCAAGCATGGGGTGGGCCGCCAGATAATCGATGAGCGCCGTGCGTTCCTCCGGCGAGAAGATCGCCTCGGCCTGCCGGATGAACGTGGGAAGCTCAACGACCGTCTGCATGCCCGAATATAACCCATTGGGTTATATTTTCAAGCGCGGCGCACCAACCCGTTGATGAAATCGAGCTTCTCCACCACGGGCGGGGAGAGGACGAAGGGGTAGCTGTCGGGCTGGCCCATGGAGCGCTGGATGGCGTTCATGGCGACGGAGAGCGGGACCCAGGCCTCGACGAGGCGACCGGCATCAGGCGCGCGGTAGGGATCGAAGGTGACTTCGGCCTCCAGTTCCTCGTGGCCCTTCGGATCGGTGTTGAGGCCGAAGGCGCGGGCGGTCTCCAGCGTGTCGGCGATGTGGAAGAAATGCGCCCAGCATTCGGCAAAATCCTCCGCAGGATGGGCGCTTGCATAGGCGCTGATGAAGCGGTCCTGCCAATCGGGCGGCGGGCCCTGCTCGTAGTTGCGCCTGAGGGCCGCCGCGTAGTCCTCGCGCTCGTCGCCGAAGAGGCGGCGGGCTTCCGTAAGGCTCGCCTCGTCGCGGACGAGCTGCCCCCAGTAGAAATGGCCGATCTCGTGGCGGAAATGGCCGAGCAGCGAGCGGTAGGGCTCGCCCATGGAAACGCGCACGCTCTCGCGCACCGCATCGTCCGCCTCGGCCGCGCGCAGACTGACGACGCCGGCCTCGTGGCCCGTCATGGCCGCGGCGACGATCGTGCCGTCCGCGCCCACCGTATCGGCCAGGAAATCGAAGACGAGACCGCCCGCCGGGTCCTCCTCGCGCGTCGGATGCGGCAGCTTCCAGCGCAGGATGGAATAGAAGAGGTGGCGCTGCGCCGCGCCGATGCGCCGCCAGCGCTCCAGCCCCTGCGGGTCGGTGGTCGGCACGATGCGGTTGTGCCGGCAGGCCTCGCAATAGGCATGGGGGCTTGTCGCCGGCACCAGCCAGTTGCAGACGTCCTGCGCGGCGTTCGCGCAGAAGCGATAGGCGCCCTCTCCCGGCGCGAGCGCCCAAAGGCCTTCGCCTTCCGGCACCAGCGCGTGGAGCGCCATGTCGTCCACGCAAAAGCCGAGCGTCGCCCCGCAGCGCACGCAGACGCGGTTGTCGAAATGGATGGTCTGGCCGCAGGTGCTGCAGGTGAAGAGCTTCATGACGTCCCCGGCTTCAGGCGAGACGCCCGCATCGGGCGGCGATGCGGGCATCCTCGTTCGTTCGGCGGTTTGGGCTCAGAGCCGGTCGACGGCGCCCTTGACCGCGTCCTTGGCCTTGCCGACGGCCTTCTGCGTCTTGCCCTTGGCTTCCTGTGCGGCGCCTTCCGCGCGCAGCTTCGGGCTGCCTGCCGCCTTGCCGGCGGCCTGCTTGGCCTTGCCCGTCACTTCGTTCGCCGTACCCTTGATCTTGTCGGTCGTGCTGCTCACCGTCATGCTCCCTTGTTCGAGACGTCCTCATCGACGCGGCCCGTTAACGGCGAACCGCGCGACAAGTTCCGGGGAACCCGTGAAAATCGCACTCAGGCGTGGCCGGCCTCGGCCGAGAGCATGGCGGGCGTGACGCCCATCAAAGCGAGCGCACGCTCGTACTTGCTGTCGAGATTGGTGTCGAAGATCAGCTCTTCCTGCGCCGGGCAGCTCAGCCAGCCGTTGGCGCCGATCTCGTTCTCGATCTGGCCGGCGCCCCAGCCGGCATAGCCGAGCATCATCAGGCCGCGCTCGGGCCCGCGCCCGCGCGAGATGGCGCGCACGATGTCGAGCGTCGCCGTCAGGCAGATGTCGTCGCTGACGGGGATGGAGGATTCCGACATGTAGTCGTCCGAATGCAGCACGAAGCCGCGGCCGCTTTCCACCGGCCCGCCGCAGCGGATGGGAAAGTCGCGCGAGGCGCCCGGCATGCGGATCAGCCCGTCCTCGCCGGCAAGGTCGAGATGCAGGAGCACGTCGGAGAAGCTCAACTGCTGCGGCCGGTTGATGACGAAGCCCATGGCCCCGTCATCCGAATGGGCGCAGATATAGACGACCGTGCGGGCGAAATTGGCATCCAGCATGCCCGGCATGGCGATCAGGAACTGACCGTCAAGGAAGCCTCGCTCTCGTCTGTTTTTCAGAACCGACATAGCCATGATGCCCTCAGCCTATCAATTCATCGCCAAATGAAAAGCGCTCTTTTTGCCCGGACGACGCCCAAGCCTTGCAGAAAAGCTAAGGTCCGCGCGCCGAAGATCAAGCATTTATGATCGGCCGGCCCGGTTTTGCCGCTGGAAAGGCCCGGCGGGCGGCGGTAGATGTCGCAGCATGAAACATGTCAAAGCCGCAGCGCTCGCCCTGCTCCTTCTTCCCTCCGCCGCACCGGCCGCGACCTCCGGCTGGGTCGAGACGCCGGGCGGCAGCGTGCGGCTCATCGCGCTTCCCGCCGATGCCGGCGGAACGGCGAGCGCCCTTCTCGATATCCGCCTCAACGAAGGCTGGAAGACCTATTGGCGCGATCCGGGCGGCAGCGGCATTCCGCCGTCCATCGCCGTCTCGGGCGCCACACTCGATACCATCGGCTTTCCCGCGCCGCAGCGGCTCGGCGGCGATGACGGCCACTATATCGGCTACAATGCGCCCGTGCAGTTTCCCCTGACGCTGGAAAAGGCGAAAGGCGGGCCGGTCACCGCGGCGATCTTCCTCGGCATGTGCAAGGACATCTGTATTCCCGTGCAGGCCGAGCTGACGGCGGACGCGAGCGGCGAAGCCTTCGCCAGCCCGCTGGAACAGGCCGCCCTTGCGGATGCCGAGGCGAAGCTGCCGCAGGCCGCGACGGAGGGCTTCCGGCCGCTTTCGGGGCATTTTGCGGCGGACGGCAAGAGCATCGCCGTGCGCTTCGAGGCGCCGGCGGACGGCCCCGTGCCGGAGGTCTTCGTCTCGGGCGATTCCGCGCTCGAATTCGGCGCTTCGGCGCCTGCGCGGCGGGAGGGCGACGCCTTCGTCGCCGATGTGCCGGTGCTGCATATGCCGAAGGCGTTCGATGCGGCAAAGGCGGCGATCCGCCTGACGGTGCGGGCCGGGACGCGGACGATGGAAGCCCCGCTTCCGCTCGATTGAGGGCCCTTCCGTTTTCGGCGCGAAAGCGCTTCGCAGCCCCGCCGCCTTTGCTATAGTGCGGCCGAACCATTTCCCAGGACAGACGAGGAGACACACCGTGACCATTGCCGTTGGAGAAAAGCTGCCCGATCTCAAGCTGAAGGAGCGCACGCCGGACGGCCCGGCCGACATCTCGACCAGCGACCTCTTTTCCGGCAAGCGCGTCGTGCTCTTCGCCGTGCCGGGCGCCTTCACGCCCACCTGCTCGCTGAACCACCTGCCGGGCTATCTGGAGAATCGCGACGCGATCCTCGCCAAGGGCGTGGACGACATCGTCGTCGTGGCGGTCAACGACCATCACGTCATGGGCGCCTGGGCCACATCCACCGGCGGGGCCGGCAAGCTGCGCTTCATCGCCGACTGGGACGCCGCCTTCACCGGGGCGCTCGGGATGGATATCGACCTTTCCGCCGGCACGCTCGGCGTCCGCTCCAAGCGCTATTCGATGCTCGTCGAGGACGGCGTGGTGAAATCGCTCAACATCGAGGAAAGCCCCGGCCAGGCCTCCGTCTCCGGCGCGGCGGCGATGATCGAGCAGCTTTGAGCTGACGATTCCGGTGAGGCCCGCCCCTCACCTGCCTGCCGGCATCCTCTCCCCGTAAACGGGGCGAGGAACGATGGGCTCACCGCTTTCCTCCTTCTCCCCGCTTGCGGGGAGAAGGTCCCGGCAGGGGGATGAGGGGCGATCGCTCTACCCCTTCTTGAACGGCGCCATGCCTTTCCGAGCCAGCTCATCCGCCCGCTCGTTCTCCGGGTGGCCGGCGTGGCCCTTGACCCAGTGCCATTCGACCTTGTGGCGCAGGCGCGCCTCGTCGAGCAGTTGCCAGAGGTCGCCGTTCTTCACGGGCTTCTTGTCGGCGGTCTTCCAGCCGTTCTTCTTCCAGCCGAAGATCCACTTCGAAATGCCGTCCATGACGTATTTCGAATCCGTGTAGAGATCGACCTCGCAGGGCGTCTTGAGGGCGGCAAGCGCCGAGGCGGCAGCCGTCAGCTCCATCCGGTTGTTGGTGGTCTCGGCCTCGCCGCCGCACATTTCCTTCTCGACCTCGCCGTAGCGCAGAACCGCGCCCCAGCCGCCGGGGCCGGGATTGCCCGAGCAGGCGCCGTCCGTGAAGATATCGACATGCTTCATCGCGAAAGCCCGTATTCGGCCGGGTTCCGCACCTGCCGGTGGAAGCGCGATTTGCGCAGGTATTCGAGCGGGTCCTTCTTGACGACCAGCGCGCCGGGCGGCGTCATCAGCCAGTCGTAGAGCCGTGTCAGGAAGAAGCGCAGCGCCGCGCCGCGCGAGAGCAGCGGCAGGGCGGCGGCCTCCGCGTCCGAGAGCGGGCGCACGCTCTCGTAGCCGGCAAGCAGCGCCATGCCCTTGGTGAGGTTGAAGGAACCATCCTTCTCGAAGCACCACGCATTGAGGCAGATGGCGACGTCGTAGGCGAGAAGGTCGTTGCAGGCGAAGTAGAAATCGATGAGGCCGGAGAGCTCGTCGCCGATGAAGAAGACGTTGTCCGGGAAGAGATCGGCATGGATGACACCGGTCGGCAGCGCCTTCGGCCAGCCGGTCTCCAGCGCGGCAAGCTCGCCGGCGATCTCGTCCTCCAGTCCCTGTTCCACCTCGTCGGCGCGGGCGGCCGATTTCTCCCACAGCGGCCGCCAGCCGCCGACCGAGAGCGCATTGGGCCGCGTGATGGCGAAGCCCTCGCCGGCAAGATGCATCTCGGCCAGCGCGCGACCGACCTCGCGGCAATGCTTCGCCGCGGGCTTCCTCAGCCACATGCCTTCGAGGAACGAGATGACCGCGGCGGGGCGGCCGGAGAGCTCGCCCAGCAGCGCGCCGTCGCTGCGCGGCAGCGGCAGCGGGCAGGAAAGGCCGCGCTCGGCCAGATGGTGCATGAGGCCGAGGAAGAAGGGCAGGTCGTTCGGGTCGACGCGCTTTTCGTAGAGCGTCAGGATGAGCGCGCCCTTCGTGGTGTGCAGCAGGAAGTTGGAATTCTCCACGCCCTCGGCGATGCCCTTGTAGGAGAGCAGCGTGCCGGCATCGTAGGCGGCGAGGAAGCGGGAGAGATCGTCTTCGGTGATATCGGTATAGACGGCCACGGGCGGGTCTCAGGCTTTTGGAATGATGAGATCAATCGGAAGGCACGGCGTTGAGTTCGGCCCCTCACCTGCCTGCCGGCATCCTCTCCCCGTAAACGGGGCGAGGAGCGATGGGGGCGCCGTTTTCCTCCTTCTCCCCGCCTGCGGGGAGAAGGTCCCGGCAGGGGGATGAGGGGCAATCCACGGCAGGACTATCGCGGACGGCAATACCTCACTCCCCGTTCACAAACGCCATGTCGGCGGGGGTGAGTTCGATGGCGCGCAGTTCGCGGTTGACGAGGAAGTGCTCGTTCTCCTCGACCGTATCGGCGAGTTCCACCGCAGCATCGTACCGCGTGCGGAAGGCCTCGATGATCTCGTTGACGATGACCTCGGGCGCGGAGGCGCCGGCCGAAAGGCCGATGGTGCGGATGTCGCCGATGGTCTGCCAGTCGATCTCGGAGGCGCGCTGCACGAGGACCGACCGTTTCGCTCCCGCGCGCAGCGCCACCTCGACGAGGCGCTTGGAGTTGGAGGAGTTCGGCGCGCCGACGATGAGGAAGAGGTCGCAGCCGGGCGCGGCCTGCTTGACGGCCTCCTGCCGGTTGGTCGTCGCATAGCAGATGGAATCGGCGGCGGGGGCCGTCAGATTCGGGAAACGCTCGTGCAGGCGCTTGATGACGCCGGCCGTGTCGTCCACCGAGAGGGTCGTCTGCGTGACGTAGCCGAGATTGTCGGGATCGGCCGGCACGTATCTGTCGGCATCCTCGACGGTCTCGATCAGCGAGACGGAGCCTTCCGGCAACTGGCCCATCGTGCCGATGACCTCCGGATGGCCGGCATGGCCGATCAGCACGACATGGCGGCCGAGGCGCTGGTGGCGCATCGCCTGCTTGTGCACCTTGGAGACCAGCGGGCAGGTGGCGTCGAGATAGAAGAGGTTGCGCGCCATGGCGTCCGCCGGCACGGATTTCGGCACGCCATGGGCGGAGAAGACGACGGGCTGCCGGCGGTGCTCTTCCGGGATCTCGTCGAGCTCCTCGACGAAGATCGCGCCCTTGGCCTCCAGCCCCTCCACGACATAGCGGTTGTGGACGATCTCGTGGCGGACGTAGACCGGCGCGCCATAGGCCTTCAGCGCCAGCACGACGATCTGGATGGCGCGGTCGACGCCGGCGCAGAAGCCGCGCGGGCCGCACAGCCTGATGGTCAAGTCCGGTCGGGTTTCACTCATGCTCATCGCTTATCCGGTGGTCTCAGACGCCTTGCGCCCATATAGGCCGCCCGAGGCCGGCCCGCCAAGGAAAAACCGCCCCGTCCCGTACTTTCAATCGCCCTTGCGGCGGAACAGCGCGTAGAGGCCGACGCCGGCAAGCGCTGCGGCAAGGCCGTACCAGGTCATGGCATATTGCAGGTGGTTGTTCGGCAGGTCGAACTGCGTGACGGCGCCGACCGGCAGGCCCTTGGGATTGGGCGCATCGCCCGCATCGACGAAGAAGGGTACCAGCGCATCGGCGGCGATGCCGGTGCTGGCGGCCATCGCGTCGAGGTCCTTCCAGTAGAAGATGTTCTTGGCGATGTCGTTGTCCGGCACGAGGTAGGAGGGCTTTCCGGCAAGGCGGGACCGGGCAAGGCCCGTCACGGTCTGCGTTCCCGTGAGCTGGCCCTGCTTGCGCATTTCCGGCTCCTTCGCCTCGTAGGGCACGAAGCCCCGGTTGACGAAGAGGAAGCGGCCGTCGGCAAGGCGGAGCGGCGTATAGATGTAATAGCCCGTCTGGCCGTGCCAGGTGGCGAAGAAGTGGCGTTCCCTGTTGTTGGCGAAGACGCCGGTGGCGGTGACGGGGCGGTATTCGATATCCTCGCCCTTTGCCGCCATCGCCTCGATATCGGCGAGCGGCACGGGCGCGGCGGTGCGGCGCGCGGCCATGTCGGCCAGCAGCGCCTCCTTCCACTGCAGACGCTCGACCTGCCAGGTGCCGAGCGCAAGGAGGATGGCGAGCGCGACGAAGAAGGCGATCGTGGCAAGGACCGTCCGGCCCCTGCCCTTCGCCTTGCCCGGAGCATGCCCTGCCGGCACCTCAGCCACGGTCGATCTCGCCGGGCCTTGCATTGTTGCGGTACTGCAGGGAGATCAGCAGGCCCTTGGCGAGGCGCGTGAGCCACAGGCCGAGGACGATGACCGGCGGGATCCACAGCATGAAGTGCACCCAGAGCGGCGGATTGTAGTTGATGTCCGTCCAGAGCGCCGCGCCGACGACGAGGAAGCCGACGATGAACAGCACGAAGACGACCGGGCCGTCGCCCGAATCGGCGAAGGAATAATCGAGCCCGCAATTGCTGCAGGCCGGCCGCACCTTCAAAAGCCCGTCGAACAGCTTGCCCTGCCCGCAGCGCGGGCAGCAGCCGCGCAGGCCCGCGCTGAAGGGATCGATCGGGGGATAGAGTGCCTTGTCGTCTTCCATGGTCGTTTCCGTATTTCCGCCCGGCAGCAAACCGAGGCAATTGCATCCGAGGCGCAGGCCGGGGCCCTCACCTGCCTGCCGGCATCCTCTCCCCGCAAGCGGGGCGAGGAACGATGGCCTCACCGTTTTCCTCCTTCTCCCCGTTCACGGGGAGAAGGTCCCGGCAGGGGGATGAGGGGCCTTACGGCCACATCCTATATCGCCCTTCCGTCCAACCGAAAGCCCCAAAAACGAACGGCCGCATCGCTGCGGCCGTTCGGAAGGTCGTTTCTGCCGGGTCAGCCGTGGGCGACCGGCGCACCCCAACCGCCCCAGATGTAGATGGCGAAGAAGAGGAAGAGCCAGACGACGTCGACGAAGTGCCAGTACCAGGCGGCGGCCTCGAAGCCGAAGTGCTGCTTGGGCGTGAAGTCGCCGCGCACGGCGCGCACGAGGCAGACGATCAGGAAGATCGTGCCGACCAGGACGTGGAAGCCGTGGAAGCCCGTCGCCATGAAGAAGGTCGCGCCGTAGATCGAGTCCTTGAAGGCGAAGGGAGCGTGGGCGTACTCGTAAGCCTGCACGAAGGAGAACAGCATGCCGAGCAGCACGGTGAGCGCGAGGCCGTTTACGAGGCCCTTGCGGTCGTTGTGCAGCAGCGCATGGTGCGCCCAGGTCACGCAGGTGCCCGACAGGAGCAGGATGACCGTGTTGTAGAGCGGCAGGTGCCAGGGATCAAGCACCTCGATGCCCTTCGGCGGCCAGACGCCGCCGGTGAACTGGGTGCGCGCGGCCTGGATGGCCTCGCCCGGGAAGAGGCTGGCATCGAAGAAGGCCCAGAACCAGGCGACGAAGAACATCACTTCCGAAGCGATGAACATGATCATGCCGTAGCGCAGGTGCAGCGAGACGACGCGGGTGTGGTGGCCCTCATGGGCTTCCTTCACCGTGTCCGACCACCAGCCGAACATCGTGTAGAGGACGATGAGCAGGCCGATGAAGAAAACCCACGGCGTGGCAAGGTCCGCACCGAACAGGTGGAACGAGCCGCCCGAAAGGTAGCGCATGTAGGCGACGCCGCCGAAGGCCATGATGAAGGCGCCGATGGAGGCGAGCAGCGGCCACGGGCTAGGGTCGATGATGTGGTAGTCGTGTTTCTTCTGATGCGCATCGGCCATGTGACTTATCCCCGAATGTATCGCGTTCCGTTCCGGCATAGCCGGAAACGCATGTCTTTCAAAGTTTCTTCGCGTCGTCCGCCTTGCCATCCGCAGTCGAAGCCACTGGCTTCGACGCCTCATGCGGATAGAAGGTATAGGACAGCGTGATCGTATGGATATCCTTCGTCTCCACGGCATCGACGATCTCGGGATCGACGAAGAAGACGACGGGCATTTCCAGTTCCTCACCGGGCTTCAGCGTCGTTTCGGTGAAGCAGAAGCACTCGATCTTGTTGAAGTAGGCGCCGGCCGATTCGGGCGTGACGTTGAATACCGCCTGCCCCGTGGTGGCGACCGACGAATTGTTGCGCGCCTTGTAGAAGATCTGCGTCGTCTCGCCGATGCGCATCTCCACCTCGCGCTGCACGGGCGCGAAGGTCCAGGGCAGGCCCGGGCCGACATTGGCGTCGAAGCGCACCTTGATCGTCTTGTCCAGGATGACGTCGGAAGCCTGCTCGACGCGCTGCGTCGTGCCGCCGTAGCCCGTCACCTGGCAGAACATGCGGTAGAGCGGCACGGCGGCATAGGCCATGCCGACCATGCCGATGACGAAGGCGCAACAGATGGCGACGATGGTGCCATTGCCGAGGCCGCCCTTTCCGGTCTTCTGCATCTTGCTCATGTCAGCCTGCCATTCCGCCGGCGAGCTTGACCAGCGTGATGATGTAGAAGAGGACGACGAGGCCGAGGAGCACGGCGCCGAGCGCGATGTTGCGGTTGCGGCGCGCCTTCTTCTGGTTTTCGGTAAGGTTCACGGTTTCCATCACAGCCCCCATCCAAGCGATGCGATCAGGTGATCGAGCATGAGCCCGGAGAAGACCGCGAACAGGTAGACGATGGAGAAGGCGAAGAGCTTCTTGGCCGGCACCATCGCGCGGTCGCCCTCCGGCATGCGCAACACGCCGACAGAGTACCACACGAAGCCCGCGCCGAGGGCTGCGGCAAAGAGACCGTAGCCGAAGCTGGCAAAGCCGAGGACGGCCGGCACGACGGCGATCACCGCGGTCAGCACGGCATAGACGAGGATCTGCACCTTGGTGGTGGCCTCGCCGGCGACGTTCGGCAGCATCGGCACGCCGACGGCGTCGTAGTCGCGCATCTTGAAGAGCGCGAGCGCCCAGAAATGCGCCGGGGTCCACAGGAAGGTGATGAGGAAGAGGACGACGCTCTCGATGGAGACGCCGCCGGTCACGCAGGCCCAGCCGATCATCGGCGGGAAGGCGCCGGCCGCGCCGCCGATGACGATATTCTGCGGCGTCGAGCGCTTCAGCCACATCGTGTAGACGACGGCGTAGAAGAAGATGGTGAAGGCGAGCAGCGCGGCCGAAAGCCAGTTGACCGCAAGGCCGAGGATGACGACCGAGAAGGCCGAGAGCGTCAGGCCGAAGGCGAGCGCCTCTTCCGGGCGCACGCGGCCCGACGGGATCGGCCGCTTGGCCGTGCGCGACATGACCGCGTCGATATCGGCGTCGTACCACATGTTGAGGGCACCGGACGCGCCGGCGCCCACGGCGATACAGAGGATGGCGATGGCGCCGATGAACGGATTGATGGTGCCCGGCGCGACGACGAGGCCGGCAAAGGCCGTGAAGACGACGAGCGACATGACGCGCGGCTTCAGAAGCTCGAAGAAATCACGCGGGGACGCTTCGGAAAGGTAGACCTCTCCGCCCGGAACCGTTTCGTGATGCTCGATGACCGCCATGTTCTTTCCGTTCTTCTGTCCGGGAGCGAGGGGCCTCATGCCCTTCCCTCTCCTTCGTCATCCTCGGGCTTGACCCGAGGATCCATGCCACATCCTCCGGCGTGCCGCGGGTGTGGATCCTCGGGTCAAGCCCGAGGATGACGGAGGATGGGGTGCGGGCTGCCGGTTATAGCTGGCGCCCTTGCCCCGGCCTCCGCCGGTATTCCGTATGTTCGGAAGCCGCCGTTGCCGGCGGCCCCGATCTTTCGAAGACCTTACTTGATCTTCGGGAGCTGTTCCCACTGGTGGAACGGCGGCGGCGAGGAGAGCTGCCATTCCAGGGTGTTCGCACCCTCGCCCCACGGGTTGTCGCCGGCGACGCGCTTCTTGGCGAAGGCTTCGGCGACACCGAAGAGGAAGATCAGCACCGCGACGGCCGAGATGTAGGAGCCGTAGGAGGAAACCGCGTTCCAGCCGGCGAAGGCATCCGGATAGTCGATGTAGCGGCGCGGCATGCCGGCAAGGCCGAGGAAGTGCTGCGGGAAGAAGATCAGGTTCACGCCGATGAACATGATCCAGAAGTGCAGCTTGCCGATGAACTCGGAGTACATGTAGCCGGTCATCTTCGGGAACCAGTAGTACCAGGCGGCGAAGATGGCGAAGACGGCGCCGAGCGACAGGACGTAGTGGAAGTGGGCCACGACGTAGTAGGTGTCGTGCATGGCGCGGTCGAGGCCGGCATTGGCGAGCTGGACGCCCGTGACGCCGCCGATGGTGAAGAGCAGGATGAAGCCGATCGCCCAGAGCATCGGCGTCGTGAAGCGGATCGAGCCGCCCCACATCGTTGCGATCCACGAGAAGATCTTCACGCCCGTCGGAACCGCGATGACCATCGTGGCGAAGACGAAGTAGCGCTGCGAGTCGAGCGACATGCCGACCGTGTACATGTGGTGCGCCCACACGATGAAGCCGACGACGCCGATGGCGACCATGGCATAGGCCATGCCGAGGTAGCCGAAGATCGGCTTGCGCGAGAAGGTGGACACGATGTGGCTGATGATGCCGAAGCCGGGAAGGATGAGGATGTAGACTTCCGGGTGGGCGAAGAACCAGAACAGGTGCTGGAAGAGGATCGGATCACCGCCGTTTTCCGGCGCGAAGAAGGCCGTGCCGAAGTTGCGGTCGGTCAGCAGCATGGTGATGCCGCCTGCCAGAACCGGCAGCGAGAGCAGCAGCAGGAACGCGGTGACGAGAACCGACCAGGCGAAGAGCGGCATCTTGTGCAGCGTCATGCCCGGGGCGCGCATGTTGAGGATCGTGGTGATGAAGTTGATCGCGCCGAGGATCGACGAGGCGCCGGCGATGTGCAGGCCGAGGATCACGAGGTCCATGGCCGGGCCCGGCTGGCCCGAGGTCGAGAAGGGCGGATAGATCGTCCAGCCGCCGCCGGAGCCGTAGGCGCCTGCGGGGCCCTCGACGAACATCGAGAGCAGCACCAGCGCGAAGGCCGGCACGAGCAGCCAGAAGGAGATGTTGTTCATGCGCGGGAACGCCATGTCCGGCGCGCCGATCATGATCGGCACCATCCAGTTGGCGAAGCCGCCGATCAGCGCGGGCATCACCATGAAGAAGATCATGATGAGGGCGTGCGCCGTCGTGAAGACGTTGAACATCTGCTTGCCGCCGTCGATGGCGGCATCGCCCTGGTAGCCGTAGACCATCTGGGCGAGACCGTGGAAGATCTGGATGCCCGGCTCGTGCAGCTCCATGCGCATGACGACGGAGAGCGAGCCGCCGATGAGGCCGGCGATGATCGCGAAGATCAGATAGAGGGTGCCGATGTCCTTGTGGTTGGTCGACAGGAACCAACGCTGGAAGAAGCTAAGCGGCTTGTGTTCATGGTGATCATGGTGATCGCCGTGGGCAACGGATGTTCCGGCCATGGTCTCAATCTCCCTAGGTATTACTGCGCGGCGTTTGCAGCGACGGCGACGGACTTGTCCGCACCATCGATGGACGCGATCAGGGCCTTGTTCGCTTCGCCGACATTCGTTGCGGCGGCGGCGAGCCAGGTATCGAACTTGTCCTGCGAGACGACCCGGACAGCGATGGGCATGAACGCATGGTCCTTGCCGCACAGCTCGGAACACTGGCCGTAGAACAGGCCTTCGCGGTCCGCCTTGAACCAGGTCTCGTTGAGACGGCCCGGCACGGCGTCGATCTTCACGCCGAAGGAGGGCATCGCGAAGGCGTGGATCACGTCGGCGCCGGTAACGAGCACGCGGACGTGCTTGCCGACCGGGATGACGAGTTCGTTGTCGACGGTCAGAAGGCGCGGATAGACGGCCTTGTCTTCCTTGCCGGCGGCCGCGCGGTCCGCATCGGCCAGCAGCAGGCTGTCGAAGGAGACCGGATTGTCGCCGACCTGGTATTCATAACCCCAGTACCACTGGTAGCCGGTCGCCTTGACCGTCAGCTCGGGCTCTTCCGTGGGTGCAAGCTGCTTGGTCAGAAGCTGGAAGGACGGAACGGCCAGGAACAGGAGGATGATGACCGGGCCGAGCGTCCAGACGACCTCGATGGCCGTGTTGTGGCTGGTCTTGGAGGGAACCGGATGCGCGCCCTCGCGGAACTTCACCATGACGACGATGAGCAGGCCCAGAACGAGGAGAGTGATCGGGACGATGAACCAGAGTGTGTACTGCTCGAACCAGCGGACCTCTTCCATGATCGAGGTCGCAGCGGGCTGAAACCCCGTCTGCCACGGCATCGGCTGGTCCGCGAAAGCGGTCGAAGCAAAGAGCAGACAGCCGAGAGCGGCCAGACCTGCAAAAGCTTTGTTTTTCACAACGTATCTCCCCAAGGCGTTTGATCGGGATCAAACAGACGCGCAGAATCCCTGCTATACTGAGAGCTTAAAACCACAGTTTCATGCTCGCCGCAACCGCCATGGGGGACACCCCATGCGGCATTTTTGCGCAAAGGCAAAAGCGCGCAGCCGCTCCACACACTTTCTTCATAATTTCCTATAGCACGAAAGGTTTGGCCGTGCGCCCTCCCCTTCGCGCCGCCCGGCGGGCGCTTCCAAAGCGCCTCTATTTATAAAGAGCGCCGGCTTGTCCAATTTCCGCCGTCAATCAATCGGAAAGGAGCCCTTGGGGCTTTTCATTTCGCTGCCGCCTATTCAAAGATACCGCGACTGATTCGAGATTCCGAGGTTTTCATGGGTTTTTCCTCCCTTTCCCGGCTGTCCCGGGCGGCCCTTGGCCTTGCCGCTCTGGGTTTCGGCACCGCCGCGCTCGCCCCCCTTGCGGCAGCCCAGCAGCCCGGCACGGTGAAATCGAACCATGGCGCCTGGTCGATCGTCTGCGACCAGCCGGCGGGCGCTTCGGGCGAACAGTGCGCGCTGATGCAGAACGTGCTGGCCGAGGACAGGCCGGAGCTCGGCCTTTCCGTCGTCGTCCTGAAGACCGCGGACCGCAAGGCGAAGATCCTGCGCGTGCTCGCCCCGCTCGGCGTTCTCCTGCCGAACGGCCTCGGCCTCAATGTCGACGGCAAGGATATCGGCCGCGCCTATTTCGTGCGCTGCTTTGCCGACGGCTGCTATGCCGAGGTCGTGCTGGAGGACGAGCTGCTGAAGACCTTCCGCTCGGGCGCGACAGCGACCTTCATCGTCTTCCAGTCGCCGGAGGAAGGCATCGGCATTCCCGTCGACCTCAAGGGCTTCGGCGAAGGCTACGACGCATTGCCGTAAGCACGGCGGGCTTGCCGCCCGCCGCCGGGGGACTTACATGAGCCCCAGATTATGACGCTTGCGGAGCCCGCCATGAACACCGACCTTCTCTCCCTCTTCGACGCCGACGAGGCGACCGTACAGGCGGTGCTGCGGGAAACGCTGAAGGACGCCGACGACGGCGAGCTCTTCCTCGAACATGCGCAGGCCGAATCGCTCTCCTTCGACAACGGCCGCCTCAAGGGCGGCAGCTTCAACACCGACCAGGGCTTTGGCCTGCGGGCCGTGGCGGGCGAGGCCGTCGGCTACGCCCATTCCGGCGAGATGACGCTTTCGGCCTTGAAGCGCGCGGCCGATGCGGCCGGCGCCGTCACGCGCGGCTATTCCGGCGACTATTCGGCCGCCCCGCAGGGCACCAACCGCCGGCTCTATACCGAGGACAACCCGATCGGGTCTCCGACCTTCGAGGAGAAGGTGGCGCTCTTGACCGGGATCGACGCCTATCTGCGCGGCAAGGACCCGAAGGTGCGGCAGGTGACGGCCTCGATTGCCGCAAGCTGGCAGGTCGTCAACATCCTGCGCGCCGACGGCCACCGCGTCACCGACGTGCGCCCGATGACCCGCATCAACATCTCCGTCGTCGTCGGCGAGGGTGACCGGCAGGAGACGGGCAGCTACGGCATCGGCGGGCGCACCACCTTCGACGTCTTCCTCACGGAGGAAAGCTGGCGCTCGGGCGCCGACGAGGCGCTGCGCCAGGCGCTCGTCAACCTGGAAGCCGTCGAGGCCCCGGCGGGCACGATGGACGTGGTGCTTTCCAACGGCTGGCCGGGCGTCATGCTGCACGAAGCGGTCGGCCACGGCCTCGAAGGCGACTTCAACCGCAAGAAGACCTCCGCCTTCGCCGGGCTGATGGGCGAGCAGGTGGCGGCAAAGGGCGTCACCGTCGTGGACGACGGCACCATCGACAACCGCCGCGGCTCGATCACTGTCGACGACGAGGGCACGCCTTCGGCCTATAACGTGCTGATCGAGGACGGCAAGCTCGTCGGCTACATGCAGGATAGGCAGAACGCCCGCCTGATGGGCATGCGCGCGACCGGCAACGGCCGGCGGCAAGGCTATGCCCACCGCCCCATGCCGCGCATGACCAACACCTACATGCTCTCCGGCGACCGGACGCCGGAGGAGATCATCGCCTCGGTGAAGAACGGCCTCTACGCCGTCTCCTTCGGCGGCGGGCAGGTGGACATCACCTCCGGCAAATTCGTCTTCGGCTGCACGGAAGCCTATCTCATCGAGAACGGCAAGGTGACGGCCCCCGTCAAGGGCGCCATGCTGATCGGCAACGGCCCGGACGCCATGCGCCGCGTCTCGATGATCGGCAACGACACCAGGCTCGACACCGGCATCGGCAATTGCGGCAAGGCCGGCCAGTGGGTCCCCGTCGGGGTGGGCCAGCCGCATCTTCGGATGGACCAGATCACGGTGGGCGGGACGAAGGCTTAAGGCAGCGCTTCCCGTATGGCACGAAGGCCCCTCCCCAACCCCTCCCCACAAGGGGGAGGGACTTAACGTGTGGCACCCTTCGCATGAAAATTGAAGGGAAGAGCAAGCCTCTAGCGTTCTCCCCCCTTGTGGGGGAGATGCCGGCAGGCAGAGAGGGCCTTTTCCCCAGCAGCCACGCCCGTTAACCCCTCGGATACCGCCCGGGTGCGATAACGGCCGCCTGAAAGACGAAGGATAACAACGCCACATGCCGATCCGCAGCGTCATGAGACAGGGGCTGAAGCGCGCCGTGATCACTGGCGGGCTGGAGGTCGCCCATCTGGCCGGACGGGCCGGGCTCATGGCCGGCGCGCGCGGCATGGGTGCGATCTTCACGCTGCATCATGTCCGGCCGAAGACGCCACAGGCCTTCGACCCCAATGCGCATCTGGAGATCACGCCGGACTTCCTCGATGCGGCGATCCGGCACCTTGCGGACGAGGGCTACCAGTTCGTGGCGCTTTCCGACATGCCGGCGCGCCTTGCCATCGCGCGGGCTGGCGAGCGCTTTGCGGCCTTCACGCTCGACGACGGCTATCGCAACAATGCCGTCCACGCCCAGCCGGTCTTCACGCAGCACCGGGTTCCCTTCACCGTGTTCGTCGCGCCGGGCTTTGCCGCGCGCACGCACGGCATCTGGTGGGAGACGCTGGCCGAACTTTTGCGCGCCGTCCCGCATCTCGAATTCGATTTCGGCTCCGGCCCCGTGACCCTGCCGCTCGCCACGCCCTTCCAGAAACAGGCGGCCTTTTCCCGCTTCGCCCGCTTCATCCAGGCCGAGATGGACGAGGCCGCCGCGATCGAACGGCTCGATACGGCCGCCCGCGCGCACGGCATCGATCCGCGGATGATCACCGAGAAGCTCGTCATGCGCGAGCCGGAACTGAAGAGCCTCGTCCTCAATCCGCTCGCCGCAATCGGCGCCCACACCGTGAGCCACCGCGCGCTGGCGCGGCTGGACGACGGCGAGGCGCGCCGCGAAATGGCCGAATCGGCCGAGCGCATCGCCGCGATCACCGGCCGGCGCCCGGAAACCTTCGCCTATCCCTATGGCGATGCCCCCGCCGTCTCGGCGCGCGAGCACCGGCTTGCCAAAGACCTCGGCTTCCGCGCCGCCGTGACGACGGAGCCCGGCACGCTCTCGCCGCGCTCCTTCGATGCGCCCATGGCGCTTCCCCGCATCTCGCTGAACGGCCTCTACCAGAAACCGAAATATGTCGGCGCACTGGCCTCCGGCATCCCCTTCCGGCTGATGCGCCGCTAGGCTTTGGCGGCGCTTCCCGACGTGCTATATAAGCCGTGGAGACCGAACGATGCTTGACCTTCACCTGCCCGCCGATATCGAAAAACGCCTCGACGAGCTCGCCCGGAAAACCGGGCGCAGCAAGAGCGACCATGTCCGCGACGCCATCATTGAACATCTCGACGACCTCGAAGACCTGCAGCTTGCCGAAGAGCGCCTGCGCGAATTGCGGGACGGATCGAGCAAGGCCATCGCGATTGGCGAACTGATGAAGGCCCATGGCCTGGAAAATTGAGTTCCATCCGGGCGCGGAGAAGGAACTTGCCGAGATCGGCCCTGTCGCCGCGCAGCGCATCCTGCGCTTTCTCCACGACCGCATCGCGCAACTCGACAATCCCCGTGCCGTCGGCCAGGCCTTGAAAGGGTCCGAACTCGGGGAATTCTGGAAATACCGGGTCGGCGACTATCGCGTCATCGCGCGGATAGAGGATTCCGTCGTCACGATCTTCATCGTTCGCATCGGCGACCGGAAATCCGTCTACCGCCGCTAGCCGCTCACGGATACATCCGCACCTTCTCCCAGCCCTTGCCGTCCGCGGTGCGGCGGAATTCGACGCGGTCGTGCAGGCGGAAGGGGCGGTCGTGCCAGAACTCGATGGAGACGGGCCTGATGCGGAAGCCGGACCAGTGGGCCGGGCGGGGAATGTTTCCCACGGCGTAGCGCGCGGTGTACTCGGCGACCGCCTTTTCCAGCGCGAAACGGCTTTCGAGCGGGCGGGACTGCTTGGAGGCCCACGCGCCGATGCGGCTGCCGCGCGGGCGCGAGGCGTAATATTCGTCGGCCTCCGCGTCGCTGACGATCTCGACCTCGCCGCGGATGCGCACCTGGCGGCGCAGCGATTTCCAGTGGAAGCACATGGCGGCCTTGCGGGCGGCGAGGATCTCCGTGCCCTTGCGGCTCTCGAAATTCGTGTAGAAGACGAAGCCCCGCTCGTCGAAGCCCTTCAGCAGCACCATGCGC
Organism: Shinella fusca; assembly: GCF_014203155.1. Taxonomy (GTDB): domain Bacteria; phylum Pseudomonadota; class Alphaproteobacteria; order Rhizobiales; family Rhizobiaceae; genus Shinella; species Shinella fusca. The sequence continues at coordinate 48,878 of NZ_JACHIK010000020.1, read as the reverse complement.
ACGTTCGGCAGGCCGTCCTCGTCGACGGTCGCGAGCGCCACGGCGTTCGGATCGTTCGGTTCGCTCCCGCCGGCATCCGCCAGCCACGCCGCGAACAGGTCATAGGGTTGGTTTTCCTCGGTAAAGTCACCGCTTGTTAACGCATTTTCGCTCATATTCTACTCAAATGCCGATCTATCTAGCTGTATGAGGCAGTCTGGAGTGAAAGACATAGCAAAAACGCGACCGGACACAAAGCGATACTGGACGCGCAGCCACGGGATCCTAGCCGTCATGATGGGCGGCTTCATCCTCTCCGGCTGCATGAGCGGTCTCGACCTTTTTTCCGACAGCGGCGTCGACAAGACCGTGCACACGGGAACGGTGCAGAACGGCAATGCCGAGCGGCTGACCGACGAGATCACCGTGCGCAACGCCGTCTCTTCGGCCGACCTCCTGCGTACCGGCGGCAACCCCATTCCATGGGCCAATTCCGCCTCGGGCAGCGCCGGCGTCATCAGCCGGATCGCGGAGAACCGGGACCGGGACGGCCGCCCCTGCCGCGATTTCGTGACGACGAAGCACTCCTACCAGGGCATCGCCAATTTCACCGGCCGGACCTGCCTCGGCAACACCGGCGAATGGCTGCTGCTCGCCTTCGACAAGCAGGGGTAACGCTTTCTCAACCCTGATCCGTAACAGGCGATTAGGACGTTCATCGCTATTTTGAACGGTACAACGGAGACGGGTGGAAATTATGCGTGATCCCTATTCGGTCCTCGGCGTGAAGCGCAGCGCGGGACAGGAAGAAATCAAGGCGGCCTGGCGCTCGCTGGCAAAGGCCGTGCACCCGGATCAGAATCACGACGACCCGCTCGCCACCGTCCGGTTCACCGAAGCCGGCCGCGCCTACGACCTCCTGCGCGACCCGGACAAACGCAGCCGCTACGACCGCCAGCAGCGCGAGGCCGAGTTCCGCCGCATGGAGCAGATGCGCCGCCGCGAGGCCGAGCGCAAGGCAAAGGCCGAGGCCCCGCCCCTTTCCGGCGAGGACGCGGAGGACATGATCGCCCGCATCTTCGGCGTCGACGCCCGCACCGCGCAGGCCGAAGGCAAGGCGCAGGCCCGTCCCCAGGCACAGGCACAAACACAGGCCCAGCCGCAGGCAGGCGCCGCCCCCGCGCAGGAAGCCCGCAGGCCGGCGGACGACGCCGCGACCGGCGAGGAAATGCCGGCGAGCCGAGGCGCGCCGTCGGCCGCAACGCTCGTCTCGGCGATCCTCCGCCGCATCCGCGGCAGCCGCGCCAAGGCGGACAAGGCGCCCGACCTCATGGCCGAGGTGACGGTGAGCGTGGAGGATATCCTCGCCCGCACCCGCCCGACCATCGAGACGCCCGAGGGCCAGACGATCCGCGTGCCGATCGGCGCCGGCACCACCGAGGGCCAGGTGATCCGCCTCAAGGAGGCCGGGCACCGCATCGAGAATCTCCGCCGCGGCGACGTGGTCGTGACCGTGCGCGTCGCGCCCGGCCGCTTCCGCATCGACGGCTTCGACCTCAAGATCGACCTTCCGGTGACGATCGAAAATGCCGTGCTCGGCTGCGAGATGACGGTGGAAGGGCCCTCCGGCCCGCTTTCCGTGACGGTGCCGGCCTGGTCCGGCTCCGACCGGGAAATCCGCATCGAGGGCGAAGGGCTGTTGCGGGACACCGGCGAGCGCGGCGACCTCGTCGCGCAGGTCCGCCTCCTGCTCTGGGAAAAGCCCGACGACAAGATGATCGACCTGATGCGCTCGCTGCGCGAGGGGCTCTACCTTTAAATCGGTTTATGACGCTTGCGTGAAAGATGCACCCATTGTTACGGGTGCTAACAGTTCCTGAACCTGTGCGCGCTTGAACCGCATTGCCGCCTATGCCATAGGCAATTCCGACTTATTCCACGCAATTCCAAGGGCAAGGCGCTTCGCGCCTGCCGGGATTGCCCTAGATATCAGGGGACAAACCATGGTTCAGGCATCTGGTCTGATGAAGGGCAAGCGCGGCGTCATCATGGGCGTCGCCAACAACCGCTCCATCGCCTGGGGCATCGCCAAGGCCATCCACGCGCAGGGCGGCGAGATCGCCTTCACCTATCAGGGCGATGCGCTGAAGAAGCGCGTCGAGCCGCTGGCCGCCGAGATCGGCGCGGTGCTGGCCGGCGACTGCGACGTTTCCGACGAAGCCTCCATCGACGCGGTCTTCGACAATGTCGAGAAGATGTGGGGCAAGATCGACTTCATCGTGCACGCCATCGGCTTTTCCGACAAGGACGAGCTGACCGGCCGCTACGTCGACACGACGCCGGGCAACTTCGCCAAGACCATGCAGATCTCGGTCTATTCCTTCACCTCCGTCGCGCGGCGCGCGGAAAAGCTGATGACGGACGGCGGCGCGATGCTGACGCTGACCTATTACGGCGCTGAGAAGGTCATGCCGAACTACAACGTCATGGGCGTCGCCAAGGCGGCGCTGGAGGCGAGCGTGAAGTACCTCGCCGTCGACCTCGGCCCGAAGAACATCCGCGTCAACGCCATCTCGGCCGGCCCGATCAAGACGCTGGCCGCCTCCGGCATCGGCGATTTCCGCTATATCCTCAAGTGGAACGAGTACAACGCGCCGCTGCGCCGCACCGTCACCATCGAGGAAGTGGGCGATGTCGGCCTCTACCTCCTGTCGGACCTGTCGCGCTCGGTCACCGGCGAGACGCACCATGCCGACAGCGGCTACCACGTCATCGGCATGAAGGCCGTCGACGCGCCGGACATCTCCGTCATCAAGGACTAAGACTCCAGGACGCCGCCTTGCTCCTCTACATGATCCGACACGGCCAGACCGCGTGGAATGCAGAAGGCAGGCTGCAGGGCCAGAAGGACATCCCGCTCAACGAGACCGGCCGCAGGCAGGCGGCCGGCAACGGCCTCGCCCTCAAGGGCATTCTCGGCGATACGGTTTCAGATTTCGACTTCGTGGCAAGCCCGCTCGGGCGCACGCGCGAGACGATGGAGATTTTGCGCAGGGCCATGGGCCTAGACCCCCTCGCCTACCGCACCGATCCGCGCCTCGTCGAAGTCTCCTTCGGCGACTGGGAGGGTTTCACACTGGCCGAGCTGGAGGCGCACGCGCCCGAGCGTGTGGAAGAGCGCAGCCATTCCAAGTGGAACTTCATTCCGCCGGGGGAAGCGGCCGAAAGCTACGAGATCCTCTGCTGGCGGATCGGTTCCTTCCTCGCCGACGTGACGCGGCCGACGGTCTGCGTCAGCCACGGCGGCGTCTTCCGCGCCGCCTTTCGCCTCCACGGCATGAGCGAGGAGGAGGCCGCCAACGCCCTCATCCACCAGGACCGCATCCTGCGGCTCGACGGGACGGGGATGAACTGGCTCTGAGGGGCAGCGACAGCCCGCTACTGCTGCAGCACTTCGAGGTCGTTGATGACGCGCTTGCCGTCGACTTCGGTGTAGAACACCAGCACCTTCACGCCCGGCTCCAGCCCCTCGAAATTGAACTCTTCCGGCGCCTGGTACTTCTTGCCGTCGTCGAGCGAGAGGCTGAGGTTGGCGGTATCGACCTTGGTGATCACGGCCTCGACATCCGCGCTTTCGGCAGAGGCGACGAGCGGTGAAAGGAAAGAGGCCGTGGCCATCAGAGCCGCGATGAGCAACCGCATCTTGTGAATCCCTGGGAATGAATCAGTCTTCTTGCCGGTCACGTCAGATGCCCCCCAAATATGGCGAAATTCGCCCGCTTGCGGGAAGGAAAGCCGGAAAGGATGCGCGAATCAAGGCGCGCGGCCGCGTCATCCCCGGGTTTGTCCGACAAATGCGGCGAACCCGCCGCCGCGCACCCCTGCCGTTTCAGGGGAAGCGCAAGTATTTCAGCGAGTTATAAATGCAATTTTAATGAAACATCCCTATGGTTCCTGGCATCATCGGGGACCGCATTCTTGCCTTTGACCGCCGCATTCCGCCGCGCCGTGGCGTCCATCGCAGAATGGGCGAAGCCCTCGCTCGTCCCGGCCGCGATCGCCGGCTGCGTCATCCTGACGGCGGGCATCCTCTACGAGCGCCAGAACGAGGGCGTCTACCGCAACGAATTGCAAAGCCATGTCGCCGGCGACCTCGCGCTGGTCGGCGCCCGGCTGCAGAGCGAGGTGAACGGCAACGTCGCGGCGCTGCGCAGCGTGGCCAATCTCTTCTCCGCCGCGCCCGATCAGGCGGCCTCGCAGTTTTCCGTCTTCGCCCGCAAGCTCCTGCTGCAGAACCCGCACTTCCGCCGCGTCGGCGTGGCGCCGGGCGGAAAGGTCGCGCAGGCCTTCCCGCTCGACCGGAGCCGGCACTATATCGGCACCGACTTCAACCGCTTCGGCTCCTTCCGCATGGCCGCGGAGGCGGACGGCACGCAGGGGCGCCCGCTGATGTCCGGTCCCATCGAGTTCGCCAGGAGCGGACGCGGCTTCAACCTCTTCATCCCGGTCTTCACCAACATAGACGCGCGGCCCTATCTCTGGGGCTATATCGACGGGCTGATCGACGAAAGGAAGCTCTTCACCGATGCCGGCCTCATCGACGGCGACCGGCATCTTTCGCCAGGCATTGCCGGGCACGCCCGCGATATCCGGCTGGCGATCCGCGACGTCAGCGTGGCGGACAACATCGTCGATCCGTTCTTCGGCGACGTGGAGGTCTTCGAGAGCGAACCCGTCGTGCAGGTGCTCGATTTTCCGGGCGGGCGGTGGGAGCTCGCCGCCATTCCCGCGGAAGGCTGGCATCATCCGCCCGGCAATCTGGCGCGCCTGAGGCTCATCATCGCCGCCGCCGCGCTCATCATCATCCTGCCGATCTTCCTGACCGGCGGCCTCGTCAGCGAGCGCCAGCGCAACATCGCCCGCCTCAAGGCGCGCGAGCGGCAGGTGCAGTCGCTCTCCCAGCGCCTCGACATCGCGCTCGACGCCTCCAAGATCGGCATCTGGGAGATCGAGCTCGCCACCGGCGCGCGCAACTGGGATGCGCAGATGCACCGCCTGCACGGCTTTCCCGAGAACGAGACGCCGCAGGACAGCGCCTGGCGCGCGGCGCTCCACCCCGACGACGCCCCGACGGCCAAGGCGGAGATGGACGTCATCCGCGCCGGCGGCAACGAATACAAGTCACAGTACCGCATCCGCATGCCGGACGGGAGCTGGCGCCACATCCGCAATGTCGGCTCCCGCCTCATCGGCCCGAACGGCGAGGAGAAGCTGACCGGCATCAGTTGGGACGTCACCGAGGACGTGCTGCTCAACGAGGCGCTGAAGAGCGCCAAGGAGCACGCCGAGGTGCAGAACGCCGAGCTCGCCCGCCTGACGCAGCGCCTCGACCTCGCGCTCGATTCCTACGAATGCGGCCTGTGGGAAGCCGATCTCGACGTCGGGCGGACCTTCTGGGATCCGCGCATGCACCAGCTCTACGGCCTGACCTTCACGGACGGCATCGTGTCCCACGAGGACTGGCTCGGCACCGTGCATCCGGACGACCGCGCCTCGATCCTGGAGAATGTCGAGCGCTGCACCGCGCAGGACCTGCCCTATGCGCACGAGGCGCGCGTCGTGCTGCCCGATGGCGAAATCCGCCATGTGCGTTCCGTCGGCAAGATCCATTACGGCCACGGCGGCACCCGCAAGCTCGTGGGCCTCGCCTTCGACGTCACGGAGGACGTCGCGCTGCGCGAACACCTCAAGGCGGCGAAGGAACAGGCGGACGCCAAGAATGTCGAGCTGGAGCAGGCGAAGGTGCGCATCGAGCACAACGCGCTGCACGACCCGCTGACGGGCCTCGGCAACCGGCGCATGCTGGACGACGAGCTGACGGAGATCGCCGGGCTCAGCGAGCTGGTGGACGTGCGCGCCGCCATCCTCCACATCGACCTCGACCGCTTCAAGCAGATCAACGACACGCTCGGCCATGCCGCGGGCGACGCGCTGCTCGTCCACGCCTCCAAGGTGCTGCACGCCTCCACCCGCAAGGGCGACATCGTCGCGCGCATCGGCGGCGACGAATTCGTCGTGGTCGTCACCAACACCACGGACGAAGCCTATCTCAGCACGCTCGCCCGCCGCATCATCACGCTGATGCAGCAGCCGGTGGAATATGAGGGGCACCTGTGCCGCTTCGGCGTCTCCATCGGCATCGCGCTCGCCGAGGGGCGGTCGATCGATACGGCGAAACTCCTCGTCAACGCCGATATCGCGCTCTACCGGGCCAAGGCCCTCGGGCGCAACCGGCACGAATTCTTCACCGAGGCACTGCAGGCCGAGATCATCTCGAACAAGCGCATCGCCGACGACATCCTCGCCGGCATCGAGAACAACGAATTCGTGCCCTACTACCAGCCGCAGATCGACGCCGGCACGCTGAAGCTCGCCGGCGCGGAGGCGCTGATCCGCTGGAACCACCCGCGCGACGGCCTGCTTGCCCCCGACCGCTTCCTGAAGATCGCCGAAGACCTCAACGTCATGGCGACGCTCGACCGGATCGTGCTGGAAAAGGCCCTTCTCGACTGCGCCCGCTGGGCCGCGCAGGGGCTCGTCATGCCGAAGATCTCGGTCAACGTCTCGGCGCGGCGCCTGCGCGACGAGAGCCTTATCGAAAGCCTCACCGGCCTTTCCATCCAGCCCGGCCAGATCGCCTTCGAGCTGGTGGAATCGATCTTCCTCGACGAGAGCGACGACGTGGTGCTCGCCAACCTCGCGCGCATCAAGGCGCTCGGCATCGACATCGAGATCGACGATTTCGGAACCGGCCACACCTCCATCGTCAGCCTGCTGAAGCTGAAGCCGAAGCGCCTGAAGATCGACCGCCAGCTCGTCGCGCCCATCCTGTCCTCGCACAACGAGCAGGCGCTGGTGCGCTCGATCATCGAGATCGGCCGCTCGCTCGGCATCGAGATCGTGGCGGAGGGCGTGGAGACGATGCAGCACGCCGAAATGCTCGGCCTCCTCGGCTGCGACCTCCTGCAGGGCTACGCCTTCGCCAAACCCCTCTCCCGCGACGCCTTCCTCGCCTTCGGGCAGGAAATGCGCTGGAAGCTGGCGTCGTAGGAGGCGGACAGCCCCTCATCCCCCTGCCGGGACCTTCTCCCCGCAAGCGGGGCGAAGGAGCAAGGGGCCGATCTTTTCCTCCATCATGACGCCCATCGCCTTGGGGAAGGCGGTGCATCACCCCCTTCGCCCCGCTTGCGGGGAGAAGGTCCCGGCAGGGGGATGAGGGGCAATCCTCGACATAACGACGCGGATGGCGCGAAACCCTTGTCCCTGCCCGCAATTTTCCACTAATAGGTGGCTTTCCACCTATTGGTGGACAAACTTCCCATCGGGTCCGGGTCCGCTCATGTCGCATAACACTTTCGGTCATCTTTTCCGCGTCACCACCTGGGGCGAAAGCCACGGGCCGGCGCTCGGCTGCGTGGTGGACGGCTGCCCGCCCGGCATCCGCTTCACGCTCGCCGAAATCCAGGCCTGGCTCGACAAGCGCAAGCCCGGCCAGTCGCGCTTCGTCACGCAGCGCCGCGAGGACGACCTCGTCAAGGTTCTCTCCGGCGTGATGCCGGACGAGGACGGCGAAACGATGATCACCACCGGCACGCCGATCTCCATGCTGATCGAGAACACCGACCAGCGCTCCAAGGACTACGGCGAGATCGCCCGGCGCTACCGCCCCGGCCATGCCGACTACACCTATGACGTCAAATACGGCATCCGCGACTATCGCGGCGGCGGCCGTTCCTCCGCCCGCGAGACCGCGGCACGCGTCGCGGCCGGCGGCCTTGCCCGCAAGGTCGTGCCCGGCCTTGTCGTGCGCGCCGCGCTGGTGCAGATCGGCAAGCACAGGATCGACCGCAACAACTGGGACTGGGCCGAGGTGAACAACAACCCGTTCTTTGCCCCGGATCCCGCCATCGTGCCCGTCTGGGAAGAGTATCTCGACGGTATCCGCAAGGCCGGCTCCTCCATCGGCGCGGTCGTCGAAGTCGTCGCCGAGGGCGTTCCCGCCGGCATCGGCGCGCCGATCTACGGCAAGCTCGACCAGGATATCGCCGCGCTCCTCATGTCGATCAACGCCGTCAAGGGCGTCGAGATCGGCGAGGGATTCGCCTCGGCCGAGCTCACCGGCGAGGAGAACGCCGACGAGATGCGCATGGGCAACGACGGCAACCCGATCTTCCTGTCCAACCATGCCGGCGGCATCCTCGGCGGCATCTCCACCGGCCAGCCGGTGATCGCGCGCTTCGCCATCAAGCCGACCTCCTCGATCCTCACCGAGCGCCGCTCCATCGACGCCGACGGCAACAATGTCGACGTGCGCACCAAGGGCCGGCACGACCCCTGCGTCGGCATCCGCGCCGTGCCCATCGGCGAGGCGATGGTCGCCTGCGCCATTGCCGACCATTATCTCCGCGACCGCGGCCAGACCGGCCGCCTGAAATAGGATTCTGCCATGAGCTACGACCAGAAGCGTGTCGTCGACGCCATCCGCGCCTTCGAGGCCGGCGAGATCGTCGTCGTCACCGATGACGACGGCCGCGAGAACGAGGGCGACCTCATCGTCGCCGCCGTGCACTGCACGCCGGAGAAGATGGCCTTCATCGTGCGCCACACCTCCGGCATCGTCTGCACGCCCATGCCGCGCGAGGAGGCCAAGCGCCTCAACCTCAACGCCATGGTGGCGGAGAACGATTCGGCCCACACCACCGCCTTCACCGTCTCCGTCGATTTCAAGCACGGCACGACAACCGGCATTTCGGCCGACGACCGCACGCTGACGGTGCGCAACCTCGCCAATCCGAATGTCGGCCCGAGCGACTTCGTGCGCCCCGGCCACGTCTTCCCGCTCGTCGCCCGCGAGGGCGGCGTCCTGATGCGCTCCGGCCATACGGAGGCGGCCGTCGACCTCTGCAAGCTGGCGAGCCTGCCGCCGATCGGCGTCATCTGCGAACTGGTCAACGACGACGGCACCGTGATGCGCGGCCCGCAGGTCTCCAGCTTCGCCGAGAAGAACGGCCTCAAGCAGGTCTCCGTCGCCGACCTCATCGCCTATCGCCAGCGCAAGGAAACGCTGATCGAGCAGGTCGGCAGCTTCGACATCGACACGCCCGGCGGCAAGGCCAAGGCATATGCCTACACCCTGCCCTGGGACCCGATGCAGCACCTCGCCGTCGTCTTCGGCGACATCCGCGACGGCATTGACATTCCCGTGCGCCTGCACCTCGAAAATGTCGGCGGCGACGTCTTCGGCGCGGACCGGCAGATCGACGCCATCATGAAGCGCATCGCCGGCGAAGGCCGCGGCGTGATCGTGTACCTGCGCGAAGGCTCGGTCGGCGTCGGCCAGTCCGAAACCGCCCGGAAGGGCAAGCACGACCGCGAGGGCCACGACGAGGCACAGGCGCGCGAAAGCGAATGGCTGGAAATCGGCCTCGGCGCGCAGATCCTCAAGGACCTCGGCATCAGCTCCATCCGCCTCCTCGCCTCCCGCGAGCGCCACTATGTCGGTCTCGAAGGCTTCGGCATCCGCATCACGTCCACGGATCTCTGCTGAGGCAGATTTGCGGGCTTCTTGCCATCGCTCCTCTATGTGCTATTTATGTAGCACATAGAGGAGCGATGGCATGACGATTACGGCAAAGATCCGCCGGCAGGGCGGCGCGACGGTCTTCAGCGTTCCGCCGGCGCTTTTGAAGATGCTCGGCGCCGAGGTGGGAACCGAGCTGACGCTGGCGGTGAGCGACGGATCGCTCGTGGCCACGCCCCGGAAGCCGAAGAAGAGATACACGCTCGCCGAGCTTCTGGAAGGGGCTGACGAGATGGCCACGCTCGGCGAGGAAGCCAAAGCCTGGCAGGGCGGGAGACGCACCGGCAACGAAGTCTTCTGATGGTCCGCAGCAATATTCCCAAACGCGGCGACGTCTTCATCGTCGATCTCAATCCGGTCGTCGGCCGCGAGATGAAGGACGACCATCGTTGCGTCGTCATCACACCGCGCGAAATCAACGCGGTGGGCATGTGCCTTGTGGTGCCGGTCACGACCGGCGGGCAGTTCACCCGCAATGCCGGCCTTGCGGTGAACATTTCCGGCCACAGGACCACGGGCGTCGCTCTCTGCAACCAGGTCAGGGCGCTGGATATCGCCGAGCGCGTGAAGAACAAGTCCGCGCGCTACGTGGAAACGCTGGATGACCATCTCACGGACGAGATCGCCGCCCGCGTGGTCAGCATGATCGACCCCGCCTGATCGTGTCGACTGGCAGCTACACCCTCTAGCCTCGCGCCCCCTCCAGCCAGCGCACGTCCTCGACACCCGTGAACTTCGCAAGCCGGGCCAGTTCCGCCTCCAGCCTCTCCATCCGCCCCGCCGAGGCGCGGACCTTCGGTTCCCACCAGAGGCGCCTGACGTCGAGGGTGCCGGCCTTGCGGTCGGCCTTCATGTCGATGCGGCCGACGAGGCGGTCGCCCTCCAGCAGCGGGAAGACGTAGTAGCCGTATTGGCGCTTCGGCTCCGGCACGAAGACCTCGATGCGGTAGAAATAGCCGAAGAGCCGTTCGGTGCGGTTCCGGTCGCGGATCAGCGGATCGAAAGGCGAGAGGACGCGCAGGCGCTGGGGCGGCTCGGGGATGTCGCCGAGACTGCCCGGGAATCCGGCGAAGGCGTGCGAGGCGCGCGGCTTGCCGCCGTCAGCGGGCTCGACGGAAACGAGGCGCAGCTCGTCGCGGTGCGCCTCCACCCAGGCCTTCGCCTCTTCCGGCGAGATGAGGGCCCAGAAGGCGGCGATCTCGCCGTGCGTGGCAAAGCCTAGCCTTTCGAGCGCGCTGCGGCAGGCCCAGTCGACGAAGGCGTCGTGGTCGACGTCGGGCGCATGATGATGCGGCGGTAGCACGCGCTCGACGAGGTCGTAGACCTTCTGGAAATTCTCGCGCCTTGCGATCCCCACCTTGCCGGTGCGCCAGAGATATTCCAGCGCGGTCTTGTTCGGGTGCCAGTTCCACCAGCCGCCGGACTTGTGGTCCTCCGCCTTAAGATCGCGCGACAGCACCGCGCCGCCCGAGGCGATGCGCTCATAGGTCTCCCCGAAAGCCTCCTCGAAGCCCGGCTCGCGCCATTTTCGCCAGCGCTCGAGGATCGTTTCGTCCTCGCGGCGGAAGCGGTGCTTCCAGTAGCGGAAGAAGGCGCTGGGGATGATCGAGGCGTCGTGCGTCCAGTTCTCGAAAAGCTCGCCGTCCTCTTCGAGAAGCTCGGCAAGGTGCTCGCGCCGGTAGGTCTGGTTGCGCGAGAAGAGGATCTGGTGATGCGCCCGCTCCACGGTGGCGATGCTGTCGACCTGCACGAAGCCGATATCGTGGATGAGCTGCAACAGGCCCGCCTTGCCGAGCATGCGGCCGGGCGGCGCGCTGAGCCCCTGTCGGGCGAGGAAGATGCGCCGGGCCTCGGCATTGGAAAGGAGAATCGTCATGCCGGATGATAGGCATATATTCCCGGTTTGTTCCACCCGGTTTTCTTTCCATGTTCAAGACCCTCTCTGCCTGCCGGCATCTCCCCCAACACGGGACAGGGCAATCGCATATGGACGTCGACAGATGCCGCCTGCCCCTTCTCCCCCTCGGGGAGAAGGTCGCGGCAGCGGGATGAGGGGGCCGCTGGCGCACTACAGCACGCTTGCCCCCTCATCCGACCCTTCGGGCCACCTTCTCCCCGCCGGGGAGAAGGGGAAGAGGCAGCCGCCTGCCATAGGCGATACCCTTTCCCACTGTGAGGAGGGGTCTTCAATCCACATGCAATCGCCCCCGCGGTTTTCTTTACCGCCCGTCGTGTTATAGCTCGCCGCGAATTTCTGCGAACCGGGAACCGCTCTTGGATATCGTCTTTACCGCCGCCACGGTGCGTTATGCCGGGCGTGTCGCGCTCCATCCGCTGGACCTTGCGCTTTCCGAACGGCGCATCGGCATCGTCGGCCTCAACGGTTCCGGCAAGACGACGATGGCGCGCCTGATCAACGGCCTGGTGAAGCCCACCGAGGGCTCGGTGACGGTGGACGGGCTCGATACCGTGGCCGACGAGAAGGCCGCGCGGGGAAAGACCGGCTTCATCTTCCAGAACCCGCAGCACCAGATGATCCTGCCGATCCTTGCCGAGGATATCGCCTTCGGCCTGAAGAACCGGGGCCTTGCCAAGGCGGAGATCGCCGAGAGGACGGAGGCGATCCTTTCCCGCTTCAACATCGCGTATCTCGCCCGCCGCCGCGTGCATGAGCTTTCGGGCGGCGAGACGCAGCTTGCGGCCATTGCCAGCGTGCTCGTCACCGGGCCGGACCTGCTGATCCTCGACGAGCCGACCAACCAGCTCGACCTGAAGAACCGCGCGCTGATCGAGCGCACCGTCGCGAGCCTGCCCGAGCAGGTCATCGTCATCACGCACGACCTCGCCCTCATCGAGGGCTTCGACCGGGTGCTGGTCTTCCACGAGGGCCGGCTTGCGGCGGATTCGCGCCCGGCGGAGGCCATCGGCGCCTACCGGAAGATCGCGGCATGCTGAACGCGCTCGACATCGAAGGCGATTCGCCGCTGCACCGCATGCCGGTGCGCGGCAAGCTGGTCCTGCTCTTTTCCGCCGCCGTCGGGCTTTTCGTCGTTTCGGACCTTCGCCTGCTGGTGCCGGCGCTCGCGCTTTCGGCGTGGTTGCTGCTTTCGACGGGCATCGGGACCGGGCAAGCGTTCCGGCGCACGCGGTTCGTCCTCTTCACCGTCCTTCTCGTCGCCGCCGCCAACTATGTCTTCGTCTCGCCGCACGAGGCCGCCGTCGTCTTCTGCCGCCTTGCCGCGCTGGTGCTGCTTGCCGCCGCCGTCACGGCGACGACCGGCATTTCCGCCTTCATGGACGAGATCGCGCGGCTCCTCACACCGCTGGAGCGCTACGGCTTCGTCCGCGCGGCGGATGTCAGCCTCGCGGTCGGCCTCGTCATCCGCTTCGTGCCGGAAATCCTTTCGCGCTACCGGGATATCGCCGAAGCACACCGGGCGCGCGGCCTGCCGGTGCGCCCGCTCACCACGCTCGTTCCGCTCATCATCCTGACGCTGAAGGATGCCGATACGATCGCCATGGCGATTGACGCCCGCGGCTTTCGGCGGCACTAAGCACCCACCCGATCCTGTCCATTCGAGGAATTTTCGACATGAGCACCAGAGACATCGTCCTCGTCGCCCTCTTCGCCGCCATCATCGTGGTGCTGGGCCTGCTGCCGCCGATCACGCTCGGCTTCATCCCCGTGCCGATCACCGCGCAGTCGCTCGGCGTCATGCTCGCCGGCTGCATTCTCGGGGCCAGGCGCGGCGCGGCGGCGGTGCTGCTCGTGCTGCTGCTGGGCGCCATCGGCCTGCCGGTGTTTTCCGGCGGGCGCGGCGGCCTTGCCGTCTTCGCCGGCCCAACCGCGGGCTATCTCGTCGGCTTCGCGCCCGGCGCCTATGTCTGCGGCCTGATCGCCGAGCGCCTCGTCAAGGAAGACCAGGCGGAGCTTTCGCAGTTCCTCTCCTTCCTTGCGGCCTCCGTCGTCGGCGGCATCGCGGTCGTCTACCTCTTCGGCATTCCGTGGCTCGCCTATATGAGCGGCAAGGCCTTCTTCGGGACGGCCGCCGCCTCGCTCGTCTTCCTGCCGGGCGACCTCATCAAGGCCTTCGTCGCCATGCTGGCCGGCCGGGCGGTGCTCGCCGGCTATCCGCTGCTGCCGCAGCGCGCCTGAGCCGATGCCGCTTTCCGGCGCCCTCGAACGGCACGCCGCGCGCATCCCCGCAAACCCGGCCTTCGAGATCGAGGGCCGGGTTCTTTCCTATGGAAGCCTTGCCGCGACCGCCCGGCAGGCCCATGCCGCCTTCGCGGCGCTCGCCCCGGCGGGCGCAAGCCTTATCGGGCCGCAAACCCGGCTCGTCGCGCTTCTCACCGGCAACCACGCGCTCTTTCCCGCCGCCTTCGCCGCCGCGACGGCCGGCGGCACCTGCGCCGCGCTGATCGACCCGCACCTGCCGGAAGCGACGCGGGGGCGCCTTCTCGAAAAGCTCGCTCCCGACGTAGTCGTCACCGCCGAGGGCCCCGACCTCCTCCTTTCCGCCCGGAAAAGCGGCGAGGCGCTACGCCTTGCCGAAAGCGCGGCACCCGATGCTTCCCCGCTGCCGCAGGGAAATCGCATTGGGCAGGCTATTGCCTCTTTCCCCTTCTCCCCGCCGGGGAGAAGGTGGCCCGAAGGGTCGGATGAGGGGGCAAGGCTTCAGCATCTTGCCAGCGGCTCCCCCTCATCCCGCTGCCGCGACCTTCTCCCCGCTGGGGAGAAGGGGCAGGTGGCACCCGCCGAACGCCATGGGCGATCACCCTGCTCGCTGCCGGAAGGGGACGACGACGGGCCGTTCCTGATCGTCTTCACCTCCGGCACCACGGCCGATCCGAAGCCCATCATCCGCGACCGCCGCTCCTGGCGCGTGAGCCTTGCGAGCGGCGCGCCGTTCTTCGGTATCGATGCCAAGACCGGCACCTATGCCCCCGGCCCCCTCGCCCACGGCCTTGCGCTCTATGCGATGACGGAGACGCTGCTTGCCGGCGCGACCTTCCATTCCGCCCGGCATTTCGATGCCGTGGAAGCACGGACGGCGATCCGGGCGGAGGGCATCCGCCGCCTCGTTCTGGTGCCGACCATGCTGCGGCGGCTGTGCGAAGGCGCGCCGGTCACCACCGTCTCGGCCGTCACCGTTGCCGGCGCCAAGCTGACGGCCGCCGACCATGCGCTTTGCGCGGCGCATTTCCCTGAAGCGGCGCTGCGCGAATATTACGGCGCGTCGGAACTCGGCTTCATCACCGTCACCGCGCCGGGCGATGCCGCCTCCGCCAGCGCGGTCGGCAAGGCCTTTCCGGGCGTGCGGCTTTCGGTTCGCGACGATGCGGGCGCGGCGCTGCCGGCCGGCGAGACGGGGACGATCTTCGTCGAAAGCCCGCTCGTCGCCACCGGCTATCTCGGCGCGGAGCCGGCGCGCTTCGGGACGCTCGCCACGGTGGGCGACCTCGGCTTCCTCCAAGAAGACGGCACGCTGCATCTTCTCGGCCGCTCCGGCGGCATGGTGCTTTCCGGCGGCAACAACATCTATCCCTCCGAGGTGGAGGCGGCGCTGACCGGCCTTGCCGGCGTGCGGGCCGCCCACGTGTTCGGCCTCGACCATGCCGATCTCGGCAGCGAGCTCGTCGCCGTGGTCGAGCCGGCGGCGCCCGGCCTCACGGCGGCGGCGCTGAAGGCGGCGATGGACGCCGTTCTGCCGCGCTACAAGCAGCCGCGCCGGCTGTGGCTCTGCCGCGCCCTGCCGGTCACGCCCTCCGGCAAGGTCGAGGCGAAGACGGTGCGGCAATGGGTGGCGGAGGACAGCGATGCGCTCGAACGGCTCTATTGATCCCGCGCGCATTCCCGTTATCGCCGCGGCGTTCCGCACGCCGATCGGCCGCAAGGGCGGATCGCTTGCCGCCGTCGAGCCGGCAAGCCTTGCCGCGCCGCTCATCCGCCGCATCCTTGCCGAAACGGGGCTTGCTCCCGGTGCCGTCGACGACGTGATCCTCGGCAATGCGGCCAACAGCGCCGGGAACCTTGCGCGCCTTGCCGCGCTGGAGGCCGGCCTTCCCGTCTCGATACCCGGCATGACGGTGGACCGGCAATGCGGCTCGGGGCTGGAGGCGATCGCCCTTGCCGCGCGGCTGATCGCGGCCGGGGCCGGCCGCTTCTACCTTGCCGGCGGCACCGAGAGCACCAGCCGGGCGCATCTGCGCTTCCGCCCTGCTTCAGAGCCCGGCGGCACGCCGGAGCCCGTGCCCCGCGCCCGCATGGCGCCCGATTCGGTGGGCGATCCGGACATGGGGATTGCCGCGGAAAACGTCGCCGCCCACGCCAGCATCGGCCGCGCACGGCAGGATGCCTTCGCGCTTGAAAGCCATCGCCGCGCCGTCGCCGCGCAGCGGGCCGGGCGGTTCGACGGCGAGATCGTGCCTGTCGGGGACATTCGCAGCGATGAGTGCCCGCGCGAAAACACCTCGCTGGAAAGGCTCGCCGCGCTAAAGCCCGTCTTCCGGCCGGACGGCACGGTGACGGCGGGCAATGCCTGCCCGGTCAACGATGGCGCGGCCGTGGTGCTCGTCACCTCGCTGGCCGAAGCGCGCGCCCTCGGCCTTTCCCCGCTGCTGGAGGTGGTCGACAGCGCGGTGGCCGGGGTCGATCCCAACCTGCTCGGCCTCGGCCCCGTGCCGGCCATGGAAAAGCTTGCCGTACGCAACCCCGGGCTCGATGCGGCGAAAATCCCCTTCGCCGAGTTCAACGAGGCCTTCGCCGCACAGGTGCTCGCCAGCCTCGATGCGCTCGGCATCGATCCAGCATCCGTCAACCGCGACGGCGGGGCGCTGGCGCTCGGCCATCCCTATGGCGCGTCGGGCGCGATCCTCGTCACGCGGCTTTTCGCGCAGATGCGGGAAGAGCCGGCGGGCACGGAAGGGCTTGCGCTGATGGGCATCGGCGGCGGCATGGGGATCGCCGCGCTCTTCCGGCGCGCGTGAAGGGCGTCAGGAAAGGAAGGCCTTCAGCCAGTCGCGCACCGTCTGCGGCACGTTGACGGGCTGGCGCGTTGCGGGATCGACGGCGACCCAGACGATCTCCAGCTCCGCGACCGGCGCACCTTCCGAGGTGATCGCGACGGCGAAGGTGAGCGAGGTCGCGCCGATGCGCGTGACGGCGACCTTGAAGCGGGCGACATCGTCCAGCCGCAGGCCGCGGTGGAAGGTGCAGCCGGATTTGCGGACGAAATAGACGGGGTCGTTCTCCCCCTGCGGGCGATGCCGCCAGAGGCCCGCCACCGCCGCCTCGGCATGGGCGTAATAGGCGGCATTGTGCATATGGCCGTGCATGTCTATATCGCGGAAGGGTATCCGGACCTCGCCGACCGTGATGTCTGCCGCCTGTTCCACGTCTTGTCCCAAGGTCACACCATGCTTCGTGCCGTTGTTAGAGCGTTCGGCGAGCCCCGGCAAGCGGTCGGCATCGAAGAGGCGGAGCGCATCGCGCCCGGACCCGGCGAGGTGGAGATCCGCATCCGCCGCGCGGCGATCAACCCTTCCGACCTCATCCCCGTCACCGGCGCCTATCGCAGCCGCACGACCCTGCCCTTCGTGCCCGGATTCGAGGGCGTGGGCGAGATCGTGCGGATGGGAGATGGGGTGGCGGAAGCCTACCCCCCTCTGGCCTGCCGGCCATCTCCCCCACAAGGGGGGAGATCGGCAGGAGGCTGGAACCCTGCTCATGCTGCGTCGCTGAAGGGGAGGAAAACGGTGCCCCATCCGATCTCCCCCCTTGTGGGGGAGATGGCCGGCAGGCCAGAGGGGGGTGAGCCGCAAACCGCCTCCCGCTTCTTCGTCGGCCAGCGCGTCCTGCCCATCGGCGCAAGCGGGCTCTGGCAGGAATATCTCGTCCGCCCCGCCGAATGGTGCTTTGCCGTGCCGGACGATCTTTCGGACGATCTTTCGGACGATCAGGCGGCCATGGCCTATGTGAACCCGCTGACGGCCTTCCGGCTGGTCGAGGCCGTCAGCGCGCATTTCGGCGCGGCGGACGGGCGGCGCGTCGGCGTCACCGCCGCCGCCTCGGCCATCGGGAAGATGCTGCTGGCGCTGCTGGCCGACGCCGGCTTCCGGCCCGTCGCGCTGGTGCGCAGCCCCGCCACGGCCGCGCGGCTGCGGGAGGGCTTTTCCGGCGAGATCGCCGTCCAGTCCGCCCCGATGCTCGATGCGGTGCTCGATGCCGTCGGCGGGGCCGCCGGAGATGCGCTCTTCCGGCGGATCCGCTCCGGCGGCGCCTTCATCCAGTATGGCGCGCTCTCCGGCGCGCAGCTCGACCCGGTGCTGGTTTCGGCGCGGCGCGAGGCGGTCTCCTTCTCCTTCCTCTGGCTGCGCAACTGGGTGCATTCCGCCCCGCGCGCGGCCATCGAGGACGCTTTCGCGCGCAGCTTTTCCGGGATCCGCGCCGGCGTGCTCGGCTCGGCGATCGACGGCGTCTTTCCGCTGTCCGAGCTTGCCGCGGCCCTCGCCCGGCAGGAGGATCCGGCGCGCAAGGGAAAACTGCTTCTGGCGCCGTGACTGTTGAAAAGGCGGAAGGACCGGCCCATTTCCCGTGGACCTTGCCATCTCCAATGGGTAGCCTCCGGCCATGACGACGTTTCTCTTCGAGAACCCGATTTTCCTCGAGCACCATACGCCGGAGGGTCACCCGGAGCGCTCCGACCGCATCCGCGCGCTGAACCTTGCGCTGGAGCACGAGCGCTTTTCCGCTCTCCAGCGCAAGACCGCGCCGCAGGCGAACGAGGATTTCGTGCTGCTCGCCCATCCCGAAAGCCACCTGCGCGCCGTGATGGACGTGATTCCGGAAGAAGGCATCAACCATTTCGAGGCCGACACGCATGCGAGCCCCGCCAGCCTCCAGGCGGCGCTGACGGGCATCGGCGGGGCGGTCGCGGCGGTCGATGCGGTCTTTTCCGGCAAGGCGGACAATGCCTTCGTCGCCGCGCGCCCGCCGGGCCACCACGCCGAGCGCGAAAAGGCGATGGGCTTCTGCTTTTTCAACAATGCCGCCATCGCCGCCCGCCATGCGCAGAGGGCGCACGGGGCCGAGCGCGTCGCCATCGTCGACTGGGACGTGCATCACGGCAACGGCACGCAGGACATCTTCCTTGCCGACCCCTCCGTGCTCTTCTGCTCGACGCACCAGATGCCGCTCTATCCCGGCACGGGCGCGAAGGACGAGACGGGCGCGGGCAACATCGTCAACGCGCCGCTTTCGCCCGATACCGGCAGCGATCATTTCCGCGAGGCCTTCCGCTCGCGCGTGCTGCCGCGCGTCGCCGATTTCAAGCCGGACCTCATCATCATTTCCGCCGGCTTCGACGCCCATCACCGCGACCCGCTGGCGCAGATCAACCTCGTCGCCGACGATTTCGACTGGGCGACGGGCAAGCTGATGGACCTTTCCGAAAAATCGGCGAATAACCGGGTGGTCAGCCTGCTGGAAGGCGGCTACGACCTCGAAGGCCTTGCCGAATCCGCCGCCACCCATATCTTCCGCCTGATGAGAGGCTGACTCCATGACTGCACCCGCCCCCGACGTCTCCGCCCTCTCCTTCGAGCAGGCCGTGGAGGAACTGGAAAAGATCGTCGCGGCCCTCGAACGCGGCGACGTGCCGCTCGACCGCTCCATCGAGATCTACGAGCGCGGCGAGGCGCTGAAGAAGCATTGCGAGACGCTTCTCTCGGCCGCCGAGAACCGCATCGAGAAGATCCGCCTCGACCGCGCCGGCAAGCCCCAGGGCACCGAGCCGCTCGACGGCTGATGCCCGTCATGGTAGCATGAAGCCATGACGAAGGACGAGATCATCGCGAAACTGCTGGAGCACCGCGCCGAACTTGAGGCTGCGGGGGCGGAGCATGTCGCCTTGTTCGGATCGGTGGCGCGAGGCGATCACACGAACCAGTCCGACATCGACGTGCTCGTCAAGCTGTCGGAGCCGGTGCGGCAATCGGGCTTCGGCTATTTCGGTGCTCTCGCCGATCTCAAGAACATGATCGAAAGCTTCACGGGGCGGGCCGTCGATGTCCTGCCCGAGCCGATCCAGAAAGATCGGCTGCGCCGGAATGTCGAGCGGGAACGGATCGTTGCCTTCTAGCCGACCCAAAACCCGTTTCCTCGATATCGCGGAAAATGCTGAGGCCATTCTGGAATACACCGCCGACATGGATCGGGATTCGTTCGCAAAGGACCGGCGCACGCGGGATGCCACCGAACGTTGCCTGTCCAGAATATCCGAAGCGGCGGTGAAACTGGGGGCGCAGGCCGAGACCATGCTGCCGCAGCATCCATGGCGGCAAATTCGCGACCTCGGCAACGTTATCCGCCATGTCTACGACAACCTCGACGCAGACATTGTCTGGTCGATTGTCGTAGAGCGTCTGCCCGCGCTTCTTGCCGATGCGAGGCAAGCAGCCGGCCGTTTGCCGGACGACGGCTCCTGACATTCCGCGGCGGCGACACACCGTCAACGCCGGCCGGCCTATCCCTCTCCTCCGCCTGCCGCTAGCATGCCTTCCACGAACCATCACAGGAGGGTGCGATGAGCTTCTTTCCGGGAAAAGACCCCGAGGCCGGCGATGCGGCGGCGTGCGATGCGCTGGACCTTTTGATCATTCCGCGCACCAGCGACATCGGCGGGCTGGGGGTGCGGCGCGCGCTGCCGACGGCGAAGCGCCGGCTGGTCGGCCCGTTCATCTTCTTCGACCGCATGGGCCCCGCGCTGCTGCGGGCGGGCGAGGCCATCGACGTGCGCCCGCATCCCCATATCGGCCTTTCCACCGTCACCTATCTCTTCGACGGCGAGATCAAGCACCGCGACAGCCTCGGCACCGAGATGGTCATCGCCCCCGGCGACGTGAACCTGATGACGGCGGGGCGCGGCATCGTGCATTCCGAGCGCTCGCCGGAAAACCTGCGCGGCCGGCCGCAATCCATTTCCGGCCTCCAGACGTGGCTGGCGCTACCCGACAGCCAGGAGGAGATGGCGCCCGTCTTCTCGCACACCACGAAGGGGGAGCTTCCGACCTTCTCGGCGGACGGCATCACCGGGCGCACGATCATCGGCAAATACGAGGGCCACGCCTCGCCCGTCGGCGTGCCGACGGACACGCTCTATACCGACCTGACGCTCGCCCCCGGCGCCGCCGCGCCGCTTGCGGCCGACTGGGAGGAGCGCGCGGTCTACGTGCTCTCCGGCACGCTCGACGTTTCGGGCGATCTCTTCGAGGCCGACCGGCTGCTCGTCTTCCGTCCGGGCGACGCGATCACGCTGAGGGCCGGACCGGAAGGCTGTCACATCATGCTCTTCGGCGGGGCGGCGCTCGGCTCGAAGCGCTACATCTGGTGGAATTTCGTCTCCTCCTCGAAGGAGCGGATCGAACAGGCCAAGGAAGAATGGCGCACCGGCCGCTTCGACATCGTGCCCGGCGACGAGGAGGAGTTCATCCCCCTGCCGGAGGGGTGATGCTCGCCGGCCTCTCGTGTCTCTCCTCTCCCTTCTGTCGCTCCGGCCTCTCCTGTATCTCCGGCCGTTCCTGTTCCTCTGTCTTCTCCTGCCTCTCCGCCCTCTCCGTCGTCATGCTCGGCCTTGACCCGAGCATCCATGCCACGGCGACGGCTTAGCGTGGGGCGTGGATCCTCGGCTCAAGGCCGAGGATGACGACGGAGAGGGTGGCGGGCTTTCTTGCCGGCTTGACGAACCCATAGCCATCCAGCTATATAAAAATCCATAGCCATTGAGGTATGGATTTTGACCGAGCCCCACGACATCCTCTTCCGCACATTGGCCGATCCGACGCGGCGGGCGCTTTTCGAGCGGCTTTGCCGCGAGGGCGAGAAGACGGTCGGCGCGCTGACGGCGAAGGCGGGCGTCTCGCAGCCGGTCGTCTCGAAACATCTCAGCCTGCTCAAGCAGGCGGGCCTCGTGCGCGACCGCCACGAGGGCCGGCAGACCCATTACAGCGCGCAACTTGACGCGCTCGCGCCGCTGGTCGACTGGACCGGCCGGATGACCCGGTTCTGGGAGGCGCGGTTCGACGATCTCGAAAATCTGCTGAGGAGAATGGACCAATGAACACGGAGATACGCTCGGTCGTCGTGGAGCGCGAAATCGCCCATCCGCCGGAAAAGCTCTGGCGCGCGCTGACGCAGCCGCATCTCATCGCCGCATGGCTGATGCGCAACGATTTCGCGCCGGTCGTCGGCCACAGGTTCACCCTCAGCGGGGACTGGGGCAGCGTCGAATGCGACGTCATTGCGGTCGAGCCCGGGAAAACCCTCACCTACACCTGGAACCACCCGCATGCCGACCCGGCTTTCGACCTTAGAAGCGTGGTCAGCTTCACGCTGACGCCCACGGGCTCCGGCACGCTGCTGCGCATGGAGCAGACCGGCTTCCGGCCGGAGCAGAAGCAGGCCTTCGGCGGCGCGCGCCATGGCTGGGAGCAGAACTTCACGAACCTCGAACGGGTTCTGGCGGAACTGAAACAGGAAGGGGAACGAAAATGAACTGGACGCTGAATATCCGCCAGGTCCATCGCTGGCTTTCGATCGCCTTCACGCTCGCCGTGCTCGTCAACATCGCGGCGATGACCGGAGGGCAGCCGCCCCTCTGGGTCGGCCTCCTCGCCCTCTTTCCCCTCATCCTGCTTCTGGCAAGCGGGCTCTATCTCTTCGTTCTGCCCTATGTCGCGCGATGGCGGCACGGCTGACGGCTGTAGCGAAAGGACCCTGCTAGCGAAAGGACAAGGCATGACGGAAACAGACACCCCCGCCCGGCTGATCGACAGGCGCATCGCCGAACTCAACGACTGGCGCGGCGAGACGCTCGCCCGGCTGCGCGCGCTGATCAAGAAAGCCGATCCCGATATCGTCGAGGAATGGAAGTGGCGCGGCGTTCCCGTCTGGGAGCATGACGGCATCGTCTGCACCGGCGAGACCTACAAGGCGGCGGTGAAGATGACCTTCGCCAAGGGAGCGTCGCTGGCGGACCCGGCCGGCCTCTTCAATTCCAGTCTCGACGGCAACACGCGCCGCGCCATCGACGTCCACGAGGGCGCGGAAATCGACGAGGAGGCGCTGAAGGCGCTCATCCGCGCCGCCGTGGCGCTGAACCGGTCCATGCGCGCCCGGAAGAAGAAGTAGGCCGCCGCCCGGAAACCCCCGTCCGCAAAATGCCCGAATTGCCCGACACAACGCAGCAATGCGTCGGATTGGGCGGTATCAATCGGGCGAAATACGCTCTAGACTTGTCGAAACGGTTGAAATCGCGCGCCGCATTCTGCATTTGACAGGCAAGCGCGGTTTGGACCGCATATCCGGCGCGGGCTTCGCAACGGAGCTTTCGCAACCGGGCGCGACAACGAGGCATAGAGTGACACAGACGCCAGCCACCCCCCTGCTCGACAAGGTCCGCGTTCCGGCGGACCTGAAGGCCGTCGAGGACCGCGACCTGCCGCAGCTGGCAAGCGAGCTGCGCGCCGAGATGGTCGACGCCGTCTCGCGCACCGGCGGCCACCTCGGCGCGGGCCTCGGCGTGGTGGAGCTGACCATCGCCATCCACAAGGTGTTCGATACGCCGCACGACCGGCTGATCTTCGACGTCGGCCACCAGTGCTACCCGCACAAGATCCTCACCGGCAGGCGCGAGCGCATCCGCACGCTGCGCCAGGAGGACGGCCTTTCCGGCTTCACCCGCAGGGCGGAGAGCGAATACGACCCCTTCGGCGCCGCCCATTCCTCGACCTCTATCTCCGCTGGCCTCGGCATGGCGGTGGCGGCCGACCTTTCCGGCGAGAAGCGCAACGTCATCGCCGTCATCGGCGACGGGGCGCTTTCGGCCGGCATGGCCTACGAGGCGCTGAACAATGCCGGCGCGCTCGACGCGCGCCTCATCGTCATCCTCAACGACAACGACATGTCCATCGCCCCGCCGACCGGCGCGATGAGCGCCTATCTCGCGCGCCTTGCTTCCGGCCGCACCTATATGGGCTTCCGCGACCTCGGCAAGAAGCTGACGGCCTATCTCGGCAAGAAGGTGGACCGGGCGATCACCCGCGCCGTCGAGCATGCGCGCGGCTACGTCACCGGCGGCACGCTCTTCGAGGAGATGGGCTTCTACCATATCGGCCCCATCGACGGGCATTCCTTCGAGCACCTTTTGCCGGTGCTCCGCAACGTGCGCGACAACGCCAAGGGCCCCGTGCTGATCCATGTCGTGACGCAGAAGGGCAAGGGCTATCCGCCGGCGGAAGCGGCCGCCGACAAGTACCACGGCGTCAACACCTTCGACGTCATCACCGGCGCGCAGGCGAAGGCCAAGCCCAACGCGCCGGCCTACACCTCCGTCTTCGCCGAGGCGCTGGTGCAGGAGGCGGGCTTCGACGAGAAGATCGTCGCCATCACCGCCGCCATGCCGGCCGGCACCGGCATCGACAAGTTCAAGACGGCCTATCCCGCCCGCACCTTCGACGTCGGCATCGCCGAGCAGCATGCCGTGACCTTCGCCGCCGGCCTTGCCGCCGAAGGCTACAAGCCGTTCTGCGCGCTCTATTCCACCTTCCTGCAACGCGGCTACGACCAGGTTGTGCACGACGTCGCGATCCAGGGCCTTCCCGTGCGCTTTCCCATCGACCGCGCCGGCTTCGTCGGTGCGGACGGGCCGACCCATGCCGGCTCCTTCGACACGACCTATCTCGCCACCCTGCCCGGCTTCGTGGTGATGGCCGCCGCCGACGAGGCGGAGCTGAAGCACATGGTTCGCACCGCCGCCGCCCATGACGCGGGCCCGATCTCCTTCCGCTATCCGCGCGGCGAGGGTGTGGGCGTCGACATGCCCGCGCGCGGGGAAATCCTCGAGATCGGCAAGGGCCGGATCGTCAAGCAGGGCTCCAAGGTGGCGCTCCTCTCCTTCGGCACCCGCCTTCGCGATTGCCTTCTGGCGGCCGAGGACCTCGATGCGGCGGGGCTTTCCACCACCGTCGCCGACGCGCGCTTCGCCAAGCCGCTCGACCACGACCTCATCCGCCAGCTCGCCCGCCACCACGAGGTGCTGATCACCATCGAGGAAGGCGCCATCGGCGGTTTCGCCAGCCATGTGCTGCAGTTCCTCGCGCTGGAAGGGCTGCTGGAGCAAGGCCTGAAGGTGCGCCCCATGGTGCTGCCGGATATCTGGATGGAGCAGGCCAAGCCCGAGGCCATGTATGTCAAAGCCGGCCTCGACCGCGCCGGCATCGTCGCGACGGTGTTCCAGGCATTGGGGCAGAAGGGCGCGGGTATCGGCGCGGCGGGGTGAACCTCGCGAAACCGCCCCTCATCCCCCTGCCGGGACCTTCTCCCCGCAAGCGGGGAGAAGGGGATGCCGCTCCGTTTTCCCGAATAAAACGCCCACCGAGTAAGGGAAAGTTCAACCTCCTGCCCCTTCGCCCCGCTTGCGGGGAGAAGGTCGCGGCAGCGGGATGAGGGGCAGCTTTCCAAAACAGCTCACCTTTCCTCAACCATCCCGTTTTGCAAGCGCGTAACCACATCCCTTGGCCGTTGCGAAACCTCCGGCTGCTAGTCTTTCCGCCAAGGAATAAAGACCGGACAGGGATTTCCACGAATGCGCCGCGTGCTGCTTGCGGTATTTGCCGCAACCTTTTGCCATGCCCCGATCGCGGCCGCCTGGGAGCGGCCCGCTTACGACCCGGTGATCGAGACGGCGGCCATCGCCATTCTCCAGAAGAAGCTGCCGGAACTGCGCAAATCGCTCGGCATCAACGACGACCGGACCATCGTGCGCAGGTCCCGGCTGGAGATACAGTCGCAGGGCGTTTCCGCCGATACCGGCCCCGATTCGAATACCCCCCTTGCCGCGCTTTGAGGCTGGGGCTTGCCTCTTGTTCTGCAAGGCGTCATGAGAGGCCATGTCTGAAACCACCCGCCTCGACCAGCTTCTCCTCAATGCCGGCCTCGTCGCCAGCCGCTCGCGGGCGCGCGATGCCATCGCGCGCGGCACCGTGAGCGTGGACGGGCGCGTCGTCACCAAGCCGAGCGCCGGCTTTCCCGCCTCGGCCGTGCTCGCCATCAACGATCCGGCGCAGGCCTATGTCTCGCGCGCCGCGCTAAAGCTGACGGCGGCGCTCGACCATTTCGGCCTCGATCCGAGAGGGCTTGCCTGCCTCGACATCGGCGCCTCGACCGGCGGCTTCACCCAAGTGCTGCTGGAGCGGGGTGCGGCGCATGTGGTTGCCGTTGACGTCGGCCATCATCAGCTTCATCCGCTCTTGCGGGACGATCCGCGCGTCAGCAACCGCGAAGGGCTGAACGCGCGCGGCCTTGCGCGTGACGACATCGGCGACGACGCCGTCGGCGCGGTGGTCTCGGACGTCTCCTTCATCTCGCTGAAGCTGGCGCTGCCGCCGGCCCTTGCGCTTGCCGAGCCCGGCGCCTTCTGCGTGCTGCTCGTCAAGCCGCAGTTCGAGGCGGGGCGCGAGGCGATCAGCAAGGCCGGTCTCCTGAAGGACCCGGAGAGCGCGCCCGCGGTCGCCGCCGAGATGGAGCGCTGGCTCGTCGAGGACATGGGCTGGCGGAGCCTCGGGCTCATCCCCTCGCCCATCACCGGCGGCGACGGCAATCACGAATTCCTTCTTGGAGGGCGAAAGCCATGACGACGGAAACCCTCACCATCGCCCGGCTCGGCTCGGGCGGCGACGGCATTGCCGATACGTCCGCCGGCCCCGTCTACGTGCCCTTCACCCTGCCCGGCGAGGTCGTCGCCGTCGCGCGGGTGAAGAACCACGCCACCGTCATGTCCATGTCGGTGGCTTCGCCCGAGCGCGTGACGCCGCCCTGCGTGCATTTCGGCCCGGACGGCAGGAACGGCACCTGCGGCGGCTGCACGCTGCAACATGCGGGCGATGCGCTCTACCACCCCTTCAAGCGCAACCTCGTCGTCGCGGCGCTGAAATCGAAGGGCCTGACGCCGGAGGTGGCGCCGCTCGTCATCGCCCGGCCCGGCGAGCGCCGCCGTGTCGTCTTCACCGCGCGCAGGACGGAAAAGGGCATGCTGCTCGGCTTCAACCAGGCCGGCAGCCACCACATCGTCTCCATCGACCACTGTCCCATCGCCAGCGACGGCATCGTCTTACGGCTGGAGGACATCCGCCGCGTCGCCGGCGCCATCGCCACCTCCAGCGAGCCCTTCCGCCTCACCGTGCTCGAAACGCTTTCCGGCCTCGACCTTGCCTTCGAGGGCGTGAAGACGGTCGGTGACAGGGAGCGGCGCGCCGTCACCCAATGCGTCCTTTCGCTGCGCGGCATCGCACGGGTATCGAACGACGGCGAGATCCTGATCGAGCCGCAGAAGCCGGAGATCGATTTCGGCGGCGTCCGCGTTTCCCCGCCCGCCGGCGGCTTCACGCAGGCGACGAAGGAGGCCGAGGAGGCGATGGCCGGCCTGGTGCTTGCCGCCCTCGGCAAGGCCAAACGCGTCGCCGACCTCTTTGCCGGCTCCGGCACCTTCGCGCTGCGCATCGCCCGTAAGGCCAAGGTGCATGCGGTCGAGGGCGAGGAAAAGGCGGTGAAGGCGCTGGACCACGGCGCGCGCAACACACAAGGGCTCAAGCCCGTGACGGTGGAGCGGCGCGACCTCTTCCGCCGCCCGCTGATGGCCTCGGAGCTGAAAGCCTACGACGCCGTGGTCTTCGACCCGCCGCGCGCGGGCGCCGAGGACCAATGCAAGGAACTCGCCCGCTCCGGCGTGAAGACCATCGTCGCCGTCTCCTGCAATCCCGTGAGCCTTGCCCGCGATCTCGCCATCCTCACCGCCGCCGGCTACCGCATCCGCCTCGTAACGCCCATCGACCAGTTCCTCTGGTCGGCCCACGTCGAGGCGGTGGCGGTGCTGGAGAAGTAGAGCCTAGCGGGTTTGTTACCCCCTCTGCCCTGCGGGCATCTCCCCCACAAGGGGGGGAGATTGGCAGGACGCAAAAGCATTGCTCAAATAGCAACGCTCAAGGTTGTCAAAACATCTCTCCATCCGATCTCCCCCTTGTGGGGGAGATGCCCGGCAAGGCAGAGGGGGGGCTATCGCTCCCCCATCCCCACCTTACGCCGCCCGGCGCGTAGCCGCTGCGGCCGTTTCCGAGCCCAGGCGGAACTGGGCGAGGAGGGCGTTGAGGGCGGCGGCTTCGGCGGCGAGGCCATGGCTGGCGGCGGTCTGTTCCTCCACCATCGCGGCATTCTGCTGGGTGCCCTGGTCCATCGTGTTGACGGCGGTGTTGATCTCCTGAAGGCCCGTCGACTGCTCGCGGGCGGACGTCACGATGGCGTTGACGTGGCCGTTGATCTCCTGCACCTCGCGGACGATCGTCTCAAGGGCCGCGCCCGTCTCGTCGACCAGCGCCACGCCGGAGCGGACCTGATCGCCAGAGGTGGTGATGAGCGCCTTGATCTCCTTGGCGGCATTGGCCGAGCGCTGGGCAAGTTCCCGCACTTCCTGGGCGACGACCGCAAAGCCCTTGCCGGCTTCGCCCGCACGGGCGGCTTCCACGCCGGCGTTCAGCGCCAGCAGGTTCGTCTGGAAGGCGATGTCGTCGATGACGCCGATGATGTTGGAAATCTCGTGCGAGGACTTCTCGATGCCCTGCATGGCCGAGACGGCGCGGCGCACCACATCGCCCGACTTTTCCGCACCGAGACGGGTGCGCGAGACGAGCGAGCCGACCTCCTCGGCGCGGCGGGTGGAGTCCTTGACGGTCGTGGTGATCTCCTCCAGCGCGGCGGCGGTCTCCTCGACGGAGGCGGCCTGCTGCTCGGTGCGGCGGGCGAGATCGTCGGCGGCCGAGCGGATTTCCGTTGCGCCGGCATCGATGGCGCGGGCGTTCTGGCCCACCGTCGTCATGGCCTGGTGCAGCCTGGCGACGGAATTGTTGAAGTCCGTGCGCAGGCGGTCGAGATGGCCGGCGAAGGGCGTGCCGATACGATGGGCAAGGTCTCCTTCGGCGAGGCGGCCGAGGCCGTCGGCAAGAGCCTCGACCACGTGCCTGATCTCCTCGGCCTCGCGGGCCTTGGCGGCCTCGCGCTCGCGGCGCTCGCTTTCGGAGAGCACGCGGCCCTCCTCGGCGGCGTTTTCGAGGCGCGTGCGCTCGATGGCGTTATCGCGGAAGACGGCGACGGCGGCGGCCATGCGGCCGATCTCGTCCCTGCGCTCCTGACCGGGAATGTCGGTGCCGACATCACCGGCGGCGAGCTTGTCCATGGCGACGGTCATGTCCTTGACCGGGCGCACGACGAGGCGCGAGAGCACGGTGGCGAGGAAGCCCATCATGACGATGACGGCGAGCACGGTGGCGATCGTCGCCGCGATGCGGAACTCGTCGATGGCAGCGAAGGCCATGCCGCTGTCGATGGTGAAGCCGAGATACCATTCCACCGACGGCAGGCCCGTGACCGGCACGAAGGAGACCAGCACCGGCTTGCCGGCATAGGTGGTGTGCATGATGCCGCCGCCGATGGCGGGCGTCTTCTCGGGGAAGGCATCGGCCAGCGTCTTGGTGACGAGCGCCTTGTCCTGATGGACGAGGATCTGGCCGTCCTTGCTGACGAGGAAGGCAAAGCCCGCACCGCCGAGATCGACCGAATTGACCATGTCGACGAGGGACTTCAGCGAGAAGTCGCTGCCGGCGACGCCGACGAGCTTGCCGTCGCGCTTGACGGGCGTGGCGGCGCTGATGATGAGGTCGTTGGTGGAGGCGTCGATATAGGGCTCGGTCAGCACGCTGCCGTTCGCCTTGACGGCATCCTGATACCACGGGCGCTTGCGCGGATCGTAGCCTTCCGGCATCTCCGACTTCGGCCACTGGGTGAAGACGCCCGCCTCGTCGCCGACATAGGTGGTCATGAACTGGCCGACCAGAACGTCGTTCTGCAGCACGGCCTCGATGCCGGCGGGGTTGGCGGCCTTGGCGGCGGCGTTGCCGGCCATCTCGGTCAGCGCCACGCGGGCGTTCAGCCAGTTGGCGATGCCCTGGGCCGCCTGCTTGCCGGAGGATTCGATGCTGGATTCGACCGAGCCCGTCAGCACCTTGCGCTGCAGGCTGTCGATATAGACGGAAAAGCCGGTGAAGGCGGCAACGACGACGAGGGACGCGACGACAAGGATGCGCGTCATGAGATTGGTGCGCTTGGACACGGGTGCGGTATTCCTTCGGGGGCCCGCCGGGCGGCGGGCGCGATGCTGAACGGCATGCCGGAGGCGAAAATCAACCGCGTCATGCGGCCGCCGGCAGAACGCCGGAAAGTGGCCGCACTATAGGAAAACGTGTTTAAGACCCTGTTAAAATTGGTCGACCACAAATCGCCGAAGGCTCACCGGCGCGCGATGAAGGCCTCGAAGGCGGCGCGGGCTTCGGCGCTCTTCAACTGCGCGGCGAAGTGGGCGGCTTCCTCGTCGATCCGCGCCAGCACGTCGGCACGGTCGCCGCGGATGAGGCTGCGGGCGATGGCGAGCGCCTTCGGCGGCTTGGCGGCAAGGCGGCAGGCGGCGGCGAGCGCCTCCGCCTCCACCGCCCCGGGCTCGACCACGGCATAGACGAGGCCCGCCTCGCGCGCCGCATCGGCCGAAAAGCCGTCCCCTGCCGCGAGCAGCGCGAAGGCGCGCTGGTGGCCCATCAGGCGCGGGGCCAAGAGGCTGGAGGCCGCCTCCGGCACCAGCGCGAGATCGACGAAGGGCGTGCGGAACCGGGTGCGGGCCGAGGCATAGGTGAGGTCGCAATGGAGATGGATCGTCGTGCCGATGCCGATGGCAAGGCCGTCGACGCCCGAGACAAGCGGCTTGCCGTGCGTGGCGAGCGCATGGAGGAAATCGATCACCTCGCGGCCCATCGTGCCGCCCATGGCGAAGGCCATGAAGTCGTTGAGGTCGTTGCCGGCGGAAAAGCAGCCGTCCGAGCCGAGGAAGACGGTGGCCCGCACCGCCTCGTCCGCATCGGCAGCCTTCAGCGCATCGGTCATCGCCTGGTACATGGCGCGGGTGATGGCATTCTTCTTCTCCGCGCGGTTAAAGCGGATCACCATGACGCCGGGGGCGTCTTGCGGGCGCTCGATCAGGATGTGGTCGGTCATTGTCGTCTCCTCGGGCGTCTACCCCTCATCCCGCGAACGGCAGGGGATCGTCTGTAAAAAATGCGGGTGGAGTATACCCCCCTCTGCCCTGCCGGGCATCTCCCCCTCAAGGGGGGAGATCGGCAGGTGGCCTGCTCTCAATTCCTCTTTTGATGGGAAGGAAGCCAGCGCTCCATCCAATCTCCCCCCTTGAGGGGGAGATGCCCGGCAGGGCAGAGGGGGGTGCTGGCTATACTGTACCCTGCCTTACCCCAAAGCCACCCGCGCCGCTGCAAGGCTCGCCGCGCCGGTCATCACCCGATCCCGCAAGGCCGCCGTCTCGCCGATCACGTTCTCAGCCGCGAACCGGCAGAGCGCGGCGCGCTCGGCGTTGCGGCCGTCGCCGCCGTCGGCGAGCGCGCCCTTGGCGAGGTAGGCGCCGGTCAGCACGAGGCCGAAGAGGCGCTGGTAGGGCGTGGCGCCGGCAAGGGCTTCGGCCTGCTTTCCTTCGGCAAGCGTGGCGAGCAGCCATTCGGTGGCGGCTTCGAGATCGGCGATGCTCGCCTCGAGGCGGGCGCCGGTCTCGCCAAGGGCCGGGGCATTCGCGGCGCTGGCCTTCGCGGCGATCTCACGCAATTCGGCGATGAAGCCGCGGACATGCGCGCCATCCGACAGCGGCAGCTTGCGGGTGACGAGGTCGATGGCCTGGATGCCGTTGGTGCCCTCGTAGATCGGCGCGATGCGGGCGTCGCGGTAAAGGCGGGCCGCGCCCGTCTCCTCGATGAAGCCCATGCCGCCATGCACCTGCACGCCGAGCGAGGAGACGTCGACGCCGGCATCGGTGGCGAAACTCTTGGCGATGGGTGTGAGGAGGCTGGCGCGCTCCGACCAGTGCGTTGCCTCCTCGCCGTGGCTCATGTCGACGGCATGGGCGCAGGCATAGGTGATGGCGCGGGCGCCCTGCGTCAGCACCTTCATGGTCAGCAACATGCGGGCGACGTCCGGATGCTCGATGATCGGGCTCATGCCGGAGCCCTGCCAGCCGGGCGCCTTGCCCTGCGTGCGCTCCTTCGCATAGGCGATGGCCTTCTGCGTGGCGGCCTCGGCGATGGCGACGCCCTGCATGCCGACGGCAAGGCGGGCATTATTCATCATGGTGAACATGCAGGCAAGGCCGCGATTCTCCTCGCCGACCAGCCAGCCGATGGCGCCCGGCTCCTCGCCGAAGCGGCCGTCGCCGTAGATCATCGTGCAGGTGGGCGAGCCGTGGATGCCGAGCTTGTGCTCGATGGAATGGCAATAGGCATCGTTGCGCGCGCCGAGCGACCCGTCTTCGTTGACGAGGAATTTCGGCACGAGGAAGAGCGAGATGCCGCGCGTGCCGGCGGGCGCATCGGGGAGGCGCGCAAGCACCAGGTGCACGATGTTGTCGGTGAAGTCGTGTTCGCCATAGGTGATGAAGATCTTCTGGCCGAAGAGGCGATAGGTGCCGTCGTCGCGTCGCTCGGCGCGGGTCTTCATCACGCCGAGGTCGGAGCCGGCATGGGGCTCGGTGAGGTTCATCGAGCCCATCCATTCACCCGAGACCATCTTCGGCAGGTAGGTGGCCTTCAGATGATCCGAGCCGTGCGCCGTCAGCGCCTCGATGGCGCCGATGGTGAGCGTCGGGCCGATGGCGAAGGCCATGGAGCCGCTGTTCCACATTTCGAGCGCGGCGACATGCAGCATGTGGGGAAGCCCCTGCCCGCCGAATTCCGGCGAAGCCGTCAGCGAGTTCCAGCCGCCCTCCGCCCAGGCTTTGTAAAGGGCGGGCCAGCCGTCCGGCATCTTCACCTTGCCGTCGACGAGGCGCGCACCCTGCGTATCCCCGATCGCGCCGAGCGGGGCCACCTCCTCGCTGGCGAAGCGCCCGGCTTCGGAAAGGATGGCATCGACGAGGTCGTCCGTCAGGTCCCCGAGATGGCCGCCCTCCAGCGCAGGCGCCAGCCCCGCGACATGCTTCAGCGTGAACGCAATCTCCTCGACCGGCGCCTTGTACATCTCTATCCTCCTCCATCGCGCCCCGGACTCAGGGGCGCGGCTTGTTGGCGGACAGATTATTGATTTTTACGTAAACGTCAACGTTGCGCAATCACCGATAGGGCGAATGGCACTGGCGGCGCGGGCCGTTATAGGGCTGGAACGTGTTGTCGTAAGCCCGGTAGGACCGGTAACGGTTCGCGCACCAGCGCACATGCGAGCCGCCATAGCCGCGGTCATTGGCGACGGCACCGCCGATCATGGCTCCCATGCCGAGAATGGCGAAGGGCACCCAGGCATTGCTGTGATGGTGGCGATGACGGTGACGATAGTAGCGGCGCTCGCCCCAGTGGCGATGGCCACGCCAATGCCGGCGGATGTACCGCCGATGCTCGACGAGTTGCACGGCATCTCCGCCCGCGACCGGCTGAACCGTGACGGCGGGCAGCGGCATGGCATTGACAGGCATCGCCGGCGTGGCGGCAAAGAGCGCGGAAAGCGCGACGGCAAGGCATTTGCTGGTAAGTCTCATGGCTGATCTCCCGGATATTCTCCGCAGCAGCCGCAAGGCCGCAATGCGGCTTTCCGATGCAACGCGGGTGGCGCCGGCATTGTTCCGCAATCCCCGATTAGCCCTTCGTTAACCATGCCGGCCGCATCATCGCCGCTTGCGGGGGAGAAGAGATTCGCAAAGGACCGTCCATGAACGTCAAGCAGCTTTCCGGCCTTGCCGCCCTTCTCCTTGCCGCTGCGCTCCCCCTTTCCGCCCTTACCGCCGACAGGGCGCCGTGGAAGAAGCCGGAAAATGCCATCGTCATCGACGCCTACGAGCTGAACGCCATCGAATGGTCGGACATGCTGACGGACGGGCGCATCGCCGGCTTCATCTCGAAAGCCTCCGACGGCCTGCCGGAAAGCTATAGCTGCAAGGGCGACCATGGCGGCGACACCGTCGCCCATTGCAAGACCATGTGGCGCAAATACGCGGTGAGCCGCGAGCTCTACGAGACGCGCCGGCTGCTCGCCCGCTCGAAAGGCCTGCTCTGGGGCGCCTATCACCTCGCAAGGCCCGGCAATCCCGTCGAGCAGGCCAACCATTTCCTCGACTATGCCAATCCGCAGGATGACGAGATGATGGTGCTCGACATCGAGGGCCGCAATCCCGAGACCGACATGTCGCTGGAGGATGCGCAGGTCTTCGCCGGTCATATCAAGACGCGCACGGGGCGCTATCCGGTGCTCTACACCAACCACGCGACCGCCCGCTACATCGCCGCGAACCGTGACACATACCGCATCCTCTCGCGCCTGCCGCTCTGGTATGCGCGCTACCGGCCGGAGATCGCCGGCACCTTCCCGATGGGCAACTGGGACAATTATGCGCTCTGGCAGTTCTCCGCCGCCGCCAATTGCACCAAGCGCCGCTGTCCCTACCGCGTGAAGGGCGCGGCAAACGACATCGACGTCAACGTCGCGCCGATGACGAAGGCGGCGCTGGCGAAGATCTGGGCCTTCGGCGCCCTCGTGCCGGAAAAGCCCCTCGATCCGGTGGACGAGATGCTGACGGCCTCCATTCCCGCCGCCGGCGCGCTGAAGGCCAGCGCCGATGCGGACGCCTCGGCCGGGGCAAGCGTGCAGACGGCGGGCGCGGTGACGCTCGCCTCGGGCACGGCGGGCGCCTTCGCCGTCAGCGTGTCCGCGGAGGCCGGTGCCGGCCTTTCCGCCGCCGGGTCGGCAACCGTGATGCCGGGCAAGCGGATGGTCGAGATCACGCCGCTGAACTATCAGGATTTCTGAGGGAAGACCCTCTCTGCCTGCCGGCATCTCCCCCACAAGGGGGGAGAAAGGCTGGCAGCCTGCTCTTCCCTCAAAATTTTTCGCTGAGGGTGCCGCGCGTCAAGTCCCTCCCCCTTGTGGGGAGGGATTTAGGGAGGGGCCTGCGGTCTACCACCCTCCGCCGCCACCGCCGCCGCCACCGCCACCGCCACCCGAAAAGCCTCCGCCTGACGAAAAGCCCGAGGACGAGCTTTTCGGCGGGTCGGGGAGCGAGCGGGTCATGGTATCGGCCATGGAGCCGGCAAAGCCGCCCATGCGGTCGGAAAAGCTGCCGGAGGAGAAGCCGTCGCCGTGATACCACGCCGGCTGGTAGGCGACGGCAGCGCCGGCCGCCGCGGCGGTGAGCAGCCAGCGGTCGAAGGTCTCCGACCATGGCTTTTCCACGCCTAGCGCCACGGCATAGGGCAGCAGCGTCTCGTAGTGGCGCGGCGACATGTCCGGCGCACCGGCCATGTTCATGCGGTCCTTCTCGGCCAGCGTCAGGTATTGCCGCAGGCCCGCGATGCCGTCCATCATCCGCTGGCCGAGCGGCGTCGGCGCACCCATCAGGAAGAAGAAGACGAGATTGGCGACGACGATGCCGCCGACGGCGGCGAAGATCGGCAGTTGCCCCGTCGCCTCCGCCTCGGCGAAGAGCGAGAGCGCGATGCCGCCGAAGACCGTCAGCAGGACGAAGCCGAAGAAGGCGGCGAAGGCGACCGCGGCGATGCGCGAACCGAGCGATTTCGACCGCCGCATGCTCTGCCCCAGCGTCATGGCGAAGATGGAGACGAAGACCGAGGCGAAGACGGGCAGGATGACGAGCACCACGCCCTCCTCCGGCAGCGAGCCGAACAGCAGGAGGGCGGCAAGGCAGGCGAGCGACAGGAAGACACCGCATATCACCTGCGGCCAGTTGGCGAGGTAGTATTTCTGGCGATGCTCCTTTTCCATCGCATCGCGGAAATCGGCGCCGAGCTTCTGCACCCGCTTGCCGTTGGCCTTCTCGATGACGAAGCTGCTGCCCTCGCCTGCCATGGCGTTGATGAGGGTCGCTTCCCCGGTCGGCAGCGGGGCCTCGACGGGCTTTGCCGTGCGGGTGACGGCAATCGAGGTCTTCAGGTCCTTCAGCTCCACCAGCCCCTTGACCGCAAGGTTGAGGAAGGAGGCGGACACCGCGGTCCAGCCGCTCCCGCCGAACCCCTTCTCGTCGATATAGTTGACGAGCGCGGGCGATATGCCCTCCGGCGCATCCCAGCGCGGCACGACCACGCCGGCCGGCGGATCGCGCCCCACCGAGACCCAGGCCCAGAGATAGTAGCCAACGACGAGGACGAGCCCGCCGAAGGCGAGGAAGAGGTTGCGGTTGTCCTTGAGGAAGAGCGCGCGCTCCTCCGCCGCCGTCGGCTTGTCGATGCTGCCGGCCGGCATCTTGATGCCGATGGTCAGGCCCTCCTCGGGCCCGAGCGGCTGCGTCGTCTCGAAGAAGATCGTCTCGCCGCGGTTCTCCGCCCGCGCGTTCTTCTCCGCCGCGCCGTAGGGGCCGGTGAAGAAGGTGAGCTCCTGCGCGCGCACGCCGGCCGGCAGCCGCACCACGGCCGAGGCCTTGCGGATGGGAAAGGCCCACTCCGTGCCGGTGACGTTCCAGAAGAGTTCGTCATGCGTGTCGAAGAAGCGGATCTGCCGGCTCGTCTCGTAGGTGAGGCGGTATTCGTGGAAGCCGGGCTGGAGCAGCACGTCTGACGAGCCGAAATAGATGCGCACGCCCCGGCTGATGCTTTCGGTGTGATAGGGCTCCGGCCGGCCGTCGCGCTCGACGGCGATGACCTTGAAGCCGACCTCCCGCTCGCGGCCCTTGGCATCGGTGAAGGTCAGCGGGAAATCGCGGTAGACGCCGCGGCGGATCCTGTCGCCCTCGGCATGGACGCGGATCGTTTCCGTCACCGTCAGCGTGCCGTTCCGCGCCACCGCGATATCGGAGCGGTAGCTGTCGAAATATTCCTCCGCCCGCGCCGCGCCCCCGACAAGGAGGCAGAAGCACAGTGCCAGGAAGGCGGCGATCCGCGTCATGAGCGCCTCCGGGATCAGAATTT
This sequence comes from Shinella fusca, assembly GCF_014203155.1. Lineage (GTDB taxonomy): Bacteria > Pseudomonadota > Alphaproteobacteria > Rhizobiales > Rhizobiaceae > Shinella > Shinella fusca. Next base: position 12,205 of record NZ_JACHIK010000020.1, on the reverse strand, counting down.
TACGCTGGGCACGGCCCGGTCGGCCGGGTTGTCGATCTCGAAATAGGGCGCCTTGACGAATTTGAAGACCCCGGCGACGAGGTTCGACGGGAAGCTCTCGACCTTGACGTTGAGGTCGCGCGCCGCGCCGTTGTAGTAGCGCCGCGACATCTGGATCTCGCCCTCGATCGTCTCCAGCGTCGCCTGCAGCTCGGCGAAGTTCTGGTTGGCCTTGAGGTCCGGATAGGCCTCGGCAAGCGCGAAGAGGCGGCCGAGCGCCTGGCTCAGCATGCCCTCGGCCTGCGCCCGGCCGGCAACGTCGCCGGCGGGCAGCGCCTGCGCGCGGTTGCGCAGCTCCACCACCTTCTCCAGCGTCTCCTTCTCGTGCGCGGCGTAGCCCTTCACGGTCTCGATGAGGTTGGGGATCAGGTCGGCGCGGCGCTTCAACTGCACGTCGATGCCGGACCAGGCCTCCTCCTTCATCTGCCGGGCGCGCACGAGGCCGTTGTAGATGACGATGGCGTAGATGACGACCACCGCCACGATTGCCAGAGCGATCATGACCTTCTCCGTTGCTTTCCTGCGTTGGGCGCGACCTTAGCATTCATGCCGCCGCAGGAAAGCCCCCTTGCGCACCGGTCGCGCCTGTCACCGGGGGAACCGCGCCGCCGGTGCCTTTGCCCGATAGTCGCTTCACCAGTGAGATCGGACCCGCAAGGCAACTTCCATGAAAACGCTCGCCCTTATCCTCAACGTCATCTGCTTTTCCGCCCTCTTCCTCACCTATACGGCAGGCGACAGGGCCGAGCGTCCGGCCGGCGTGCGGCGGACGCTCCAGATCTATGCCGGCCAGTTGCCGACCGGCGCCCGCCCCACGCTCAAGCCCGTGTGGGAGCTTGGGGTGAAGGTTTCCGCGCTGGGGTAAGGCCCTTCTCCTCCTCTCCGTCGTCATCCTCGGGCTTGACCCGAGGATCCACGCCTCGTCCGCAGCGGGTGCCGCATGGATGCTCGGGTCAGGCCCGAGGATGACAACGGAGAGGAGGAGAGCAGGTAGGGAACGGCGGTGAGCGAAGAGGTAGACCAAACCGAAAGGTCACACTGAGCGGAAAACGCAGAGAAAACAGCCAAACGGCGGCCCGAAGGCCGGCCGCTCAGGCGGCGTCCTTCGTCCAGTTCGCGCCGCCTGCGTCGGTGAGCAGGAAGGCTTCGCCGCAGGCCTTGGCCAGCGTGCGCACGCGCAGGATGTAGCTCTGGCGCTCGGTCACGGAGATGACGCCGCGCGCGTCGAGCAGGTTGAAGACGTGGGAGGCCTTGATGCACTGGTCGTAGGCCGGCAGCACGCATTTGTGCAGCGCGTTCGTATCGCCCGGCGCGCCGGCGGCGAGCAGCGCCTGGCACTCCTTTTCCGCATCGATGAAGTGGCGGTGGAGCATCGCCGTATCGGCATATTCGAAGTTGTGGCGGGAATATTCCTGCTCGGCCTGCAGGAAGACGTCGCCATAGGTGATCTTTTCCGCGCCCTCGCGGCCGTTGAAGTTGAGGTCGTAGACGTTGTCGACGCCCTGGACGTACATGGCGAGGCGTTCGAGACCGTAGGTCAGCTCGCCGGCGACGGGCGCGCATTCGATGCCGCAGACCTGCTGGAAATAGGTGAACTGCGAGACCTCCATGCCGTCGCACCAGCATTCCCAGCCGAGACCCCAGGCGCCGAGCGTCGGGCTTTCCCAGTCGTCCTCGACGAAGCGCACGTCGTGCAGCAGCGGGTCGAGGCCGATGGCGGCGAGGGAGCCGAGATAGAGTTCCTGCAGGTTCGACGGGTTCGGCTTCAGGATGACCTGGTACTGGTAATAGTGCTGGAGGCGGTTCGGGTTCTCGCCGTAGCGGCCGTCGGAGGGGCGGCGCGAGGGCTGCACATAGGCGGCGCGCCACGGGCGCGGGCCGAGGGCGCGCAGCGTCGTTGCCGGATGGAACGTGCCGGCGCCCACCTCCATGTCGTAGGGCTGCAGCACCGCGCAGCCCTTGTCCGCCCAGTAATTGTGCAGCGTCAGGATCAGAGCCTGGAAGGAGCGGGTCGGATTCATGTGGTCAGGCAGGGCGGCAGGGGTCATCGGTTCATGTCCGGCATACTTGGGAAGCTGGCGGACTGGTGCCACGATGCGCCGGAAGGGTCAAGGGTTTCGGGCGCCGGCACGGCCACGAGGGGAGCAACACGCCATACCCCCCTCTGCCCTGCCGGGCATCTCCCCCACAAGGGGGGAGATTGAATCGTGGCACCGCCTTGCCTCAAGCCGATCTCCCCACCTGTGGGGGAGATGCCCGGCAGGGCAGAGGGGGGGTGATGAGGGCAAAGCGGTTCAGACTCGCATGACACTCAATGCCGCTCGAGCGAGCGGAAAAGGCCCGAGCCCGCCGCCTGCGTGACGGCGTGCACGCGCTGCGGGGCGAGGTCCGGCACGCGGCGGACCTGCCGGCGGGCGCCGCCCGGCACGCGCGCGCCATACCAGGCGGCAAGCATCGGCAGTTCGCCGGCGAGCGTTCCCGACGCCTTCCAGCCGAGCGCTTCCAGCGCCGCCGTGTCGAGCGGCGAGCGGCTGGCATTGCCCGGCCGGCCGCCGGTGAAGGCGACGCCGGAAACCGGCTCCTGCACCGCATCGAGCACCATGCGGGCGACGGAGAGCACATCGAGATGATCGCGGCCCGAGACGTTGTAAGTGCTGTTTTCCGCCCCGCGCGTGACGACCGTGCGCAGCGCCGCGCAGAAATCCCGCACGGTGAGGAAGGCGCGCGCCTGCATGCCGTCGCCATGCACCGGCAGCGGCCGGCCGACGGCGGCAAGCTCCAGGAAGCGCGGCAGCAGCTTTTCCACGTTCTGCCGCGTGCCGACGACGTTCACCGGCCTCAGCACGCGGATATCGAGATCGAAGGAGCGGGAAAGGCCGGCGATCAGCATTTCGGCGGCCGCCTTGGAGGCGCCGTAGGGATTGTCCGGCAGGAGCGGCGTCGCCTCGCCGAGCGGCAGGCCCTTGCCTGTGCCATAGACCTCGGCGGAGCTGACATGGATCATCAGCGGCACGCGGCGCCGGCCCATCGCCTCCACGAGCACCTGCGTGCCCAGCGCATTGGCGAGCGTGAAGCGCTCCGGCACGGAGAAGGCGCGCTCGACATGGCTTTCGCCGGCCGCATGCACGACGAGGTCGGCATCCTTCAGCATCTCGGTCACGAGGTCGAGATTGCCGACATCGCCTTCCTGCAGCGTCACGCGGCCCGTGCGGAAGGCCGCGTCGAGATGCGCCATGTCCGCGGCATAGGTGAAGGTATCGAGCACGCGGATGCGCGCGTTCGGGCAATGAAGGAGAAGATCGTCGACGATATGCGAGCCGAGGAAGCCCGCGCCGCCCGTCACGACGATGGTGCGGATCCGGTCGAGGTCGAGCGAGGCCATGGTTTACTCCGTTCATTGCAGACATCGGGCGGCCGCATTGAATCGGCCTTGCCCCTAGATCGGCCCGGCCCCGCGCGGGTGCAACGGCTGGGAAAGCCGCAAACGGATAAAACGGGGGTTAACCTTACGCGTCGTGGTTAATGTGCCGGAATGGGGCGGCGCGGCTGTTTTTCCCTTCCCGCCGAGGCACAGAACCGCGCAAAGCTACTCGTCGTCGCGGCGCAGGCGGTATTCGCCGGTCTCGGGATCCTTGACCAGCGTGCCGGTGGCGCCGGTGCGGCGCTCCTGCTCGCTTCGCCGCTGCTGTTTTGCCAGCCGCTCGGCGTCCGAGACGAATTTGCGGTAGCCGTACCAGGCAAGGCCGACGACCAGAAGCAGAAAGATGATCTGGGCCATCGCCCCTCCCCTCGAATGTGACGGCGCCTATCCCGAAAGGCCGAAGCGGCCCCAGAGCGCCTTTTCTTCCGCAAGATCGGCCACCGCCGACACGCCACCCGAGCCTATACGCTCCGCCATGCCGCCGGAAAGCCCCCCGACGCCGGGCATCCTGCGACCAAAGAGCCCCTTGGGCGCGGAGATGAGCTCCAGCCGCGTCTTCGGCCCGTAGCGCCGCTTCAGTTCCGTGCGCATGTCGGAAAGCCCGTCGACGAGGCCGAGCGCGCGCCCGCGCGTGCCCGTCCAGAACAGGCCGGAAAAGAGGTCCGGATCGTCCGCCAGCTTGCCGCCGCGGCGGGCCTTGACCATGTCGATGAAGACCTGGTGGATCTCGAGCTGGAGGGATTTCAGGTATTCGATCTCGTTCTCGCGCTCCGGCTGGAAGGGATCGAGGATCGCCTTGTTGGTGCCGGCGGTATAGACGCGCCGCTCGACGCCGATCTTCTTCAAAAGCTCCGGAAAGCCGAAACCGCCTGAAACGACGCCGATGGAGCCGACGATGGAGGTCGGGTCGGCGAAGATCTCGTCGCCCGCAAGCGCGATCATGTAGCCGCCGGAGGCCGCGACATCCTCGACGAAGACGAGGACATGCTTGCCCTTTTCCGCCGCAAGATCGCGGATGCGCTGGAAGATCAGCCGCGACTGGACGGGCGAGCCGCCCGGCGAATTGATAGAGATCGCCACGGCCGGCGCCTTCTTGTCGCCGAAGGCCTTTTCGAGGACCGGCGCGGCACTGGCAAGGTTCAGCGCCGGGCGGAACTGGCTGCCGTTCGCCATGATCGCCCCCTGCAGCCGCACGACGGGGATCGCCACCCCCTCGTTGCGAAACCTCCTGGGAACCAGCCTCTTCAAAATTCCGGCCATCGCGCGATCCTGTCTCTCATGTTGCCCGGCTGATGTATGCACGGCGGGCGAAAACGCAAGATCGGCCGCGGAAATCGCCTACGGCGCCTCGTAATCCGCATCGTCGTCGAGCGGCAGGCCGGGCTCCGCCTGGCGGCCATGGCGTATGAGCAGGACGAGAACGTCATCCCCCGCCAATTCGTAGTCCACGCGATAATCGCCGAGAACGATGCGGTAGATACCGCCGAGCGGAATGTCCTGCCGCAGGAAACCCGACTGCGGAAAGCGGGCGAGCTGGCGGCCGAGATGCGCAATGCCGGCACGAAAGGCGATGGCGGCAGCCGGGCTGCGGTCGCGCAGGTAGAGGATTTCCTGTTCGACAAAGGCCCTTGCCGGCGGCGCGAACAGGACTTTCGGCATCAGGCGGCGTCGCCCGGCAGAATACGCTCCATTTTCGTCAGGAGGTCGTCGAGTTCCGTCGCCCCTTCTTCGGCAGCGGCACGCCGCGCCGCGTCGAGATCGAGGATGTCGCGGCCTTCGCTCGCAAGATAGGCCTTCATCGCCCGCACCATGACCCAGCTGCGGGTGCGCCCGCAGATCCGGGCGACCGCCTCGATATCCGCCAGCACGTCGCCCGGCAGCCGCAGCGTCAAGGGATCGGACAGGTTTCTTTGATTTTCCATGGGAAACCTCATATTTTGTAATACAAGGTCGCCGATTTTCGGAAAATTGTCAACGCGGCAGGCGGAGATAGGCGGCGCGGCCGTTGTTGAGGTCGTCGACGAAAGGGGTGAAGTCGTGCTGGCCGGGCTCGTGCATGACAAGCGGCATGCGCAGGGCGAGGCGGGTGCGCGAACCCTTGACGGCGGTGACGAGGATGCGCAGTGCGTTTTCGCCGGCGCGGGCGTGGAGGGCGGTGATCTCGATGCCGCCGAAACGTCGCCCGCAGGCGGCGATGATCTCGGCGATCGATTGCGGGCGGGCGATGAGCGAGAGCTGGCCGCCGGGCTTCATGATGGCGCCCGCGGTCTTGATCCAGCGCTCGAAGAGGTCGTGCTCCATCGCATGGGCCTCGGCCTTCAGGGCATCGGGCGTGCGGCTGTCGATACGGTCGTTGAAGGGCGGGTTCATGATGACGTGGTCGAAGACGTCGTCGGCAAGGCCGGCCGCGATGCGCGCCTTGCCGGCGAGCGCGACGTCGGCCTCCAGCACCGAGACGCGGGAGGCCAAGGCGGCGTTGGCGGGAAGCGCCAGCGTCTTGCGGGCGAAGCCGGCCATCAGCGGCGAGCGCTCGACCAGCAGGACCTCGGCCTTCTCGATGCGCGCGGCGACGGCAAGGCCGGCCGCGCCCGCCCCCGCGCCGAGATCGGCGACGCGCATGGGGCCGTCACCCGTCACGAGGGCGGCCAGCAGCATGGCGTCCATGCCCGAGCGGTGGCCGATGCCCTTCGGCTGGACGAGGTGGAAGCGGCCGTAGTGGAAGGCGTCGACGGTTTCGCGGACAGTCATGGGCGGGGAGCCTCGACGGAGCGGCTTGCGGCATACCCCCCTCTGCCCTGCCGGGCATCTCCCCCACAGGGGGGGAGATCGGCTTGGGGAAAAGCGGTGCCACGATTCAATCTCCCCCCCTGTGGGGGAGATGCCCGGCAGGGCAGAGGGGGGTGGAAGCCCCAAACGCAGCCGCGAGCTGTGGAATCCTGCCTCCTCACCCCCGCAACTCCGCCGCAAGACCTGCGTCCTTCAAGATCCGCCGCGCCTCGTCCTCCCGGTCGCTTTCCACGAGAAAACGGCGCGGCAGCATGCCGAGGGAGCCTTCCAGGATGCTCATGCCCTGGTCGGCGATCAGGCAGTGGATGCCGGCTTCCTTCATCAGGCTTTCGGCAAAGGAGAGCAGCACGGCGTCGTTGGTTCGGATCAATTCGATCATTCGGTCGTTTTCCAGCCATAATTCCGAGGGCGGGACAATTCGCCTCTTGCCGCAGAAGGCCCCGTTTTCTATTGTCTTTCAACAAAAATGAACAGGAGTCCGGGCATTTGGGCGTCGTGATACCGCTTGAAGAAGGCAAAAACAAACAGGCATCGGTGAAGCCGCTCGTCGACCTGACAAAAGCCGACATGGAGCGGGTGAACCAGCTCATCCTGTCGAAGGCCGGCTCCGACGTGCAGATGATCCCGGAGGTGGCCAACCACCTGATCTCCTCCGGCGGCAAAAGGCTGCGCCCCATGCTGACGCTCGCGGCCGCCGCGATGTTCGGCTACAAGGGCGACCAGCACGTCAAGCTCGCCACCAGCGTCGAGTTCATGCACACGGCGACGCTGCTGCACGACGACGTGGTGGACGAGAGCGACCTTCGCCGCGGCAAGTCGACCGCGCGCATGATCTGGGGCAACCAGGCGAGCGTGCTCGTCGGCGACTTCCTGCTCGGCCAGGCCTTCAAGATGATGGTCGAGGTCGGCTCGCTGGAGGCGCTCGACGTGCTCTCCACCGCCGCGACCGTGATCGCCGAGGGCGAGGTGCTGCAGCTTTCCGTCGCCAAGAACATGGAGACGACCGAGGACGATTATCTCGAGGTCATCCGCGCCAAGACGGCCGCGCTCTTCGCCGCGGCCGCCGAAGTCGGCCCCATCGTCGCCAACACGGGCAAGGCCGAGCGCGCGGCGCTGAAATCCTACGGCATGAACCTCGGCCTTGCCTTCCAGCTCGTCGACGACGCGCTCGACTACGGCGGCAAGGCGGCCGACCTCGGCAAGAACACCGGCGACGATTTCCGCGAGGGCAAGATCACGCTGCCGGTCATCCTCGCCTGGCGGCGCGGCACGGCGGAAGACCGCGCCTTCTGGCGCGAGGCCATCGAGGGCGGGCAGAGCGACGACGCGAACCTGGAGCGCGCATTCGGCCTCATCACCCGCTACGGCGGCCTTTCCGACACCATCGCTCGGGCCCAGCACTACGGCATGATCGCCCGCGACGCGCTGGCGCCGCTGCCGGCAAGCCCGTGGAAGGACGCGCTGCTGGAGGTCATCGACTTCTCCATCGCCCGCGTCAGTTGACCCGGGCGGAGCGCGAAAACGGTTGACGCGCCGCCCGGCGATGGTAACCTTTCCTTTGGAACGGCCCTCTTTGTGGCATTCGCAAGAATGACCACGTGCAGGCACCAGATGCCGTCGGAGCGAGCCGTTCCACCCTCACCCTATCCGAAGCGGGCCTGCAGGATTTTCTTGCCGCACTGCGCCAAAAAAGCCATTCTCTGCCCCCATGTATCCGTGACTGATTTGGGCGGCACCGTGGCATGACCTGTACGGAAGACGCACCAAACGAACTCCCATTGCGGCGAAAGGCATCTTGATGCGGCAGTCCCTTCTTCTTCGGCTTCTCTGCGGCGCGGCGCTCGCGGCGAGCATCGCCCTCACCGGCCCCCTTGCGGCCTTCGCGGAAGAAAAACCGGCCGCGGCCGCCGCCGAGGAAAAGCCCTTCGACCCCGCGAACGTCAACACCTTCTCCGGCGCGTTCCTCGCCGCCCGCACGGCGGATTTCGACAAGGACTACAAGACCGCCGTCGCGCTCTACAAGATCGCGCTCCAGTTCGACCCGACCAATTCCGACGTCAAGCAGCGCCTGATGGTGACGCACCTGATGAACGGCGATTTCGAGGAGGGCGTGAAGTTCGCCGACGCGCTGAAGAACGACCCGGCCGTCGAGCGCATCACCTCGGTCGTGCGCGGCATGGAGGCGATCCGCAAGCGCGAATACAAGAGCGCGGAAAAGATCCTCGCCTATTCCGGCCCGAACGATCTCGACCGCATGATGAACGACCTGCTGCTCGCCTGGGCCAAGTTCGGCGACGGCAAGCCGAAGGAAGCCCTCAAGCTCATCAGCGGCATGAAGGGGCCGGAATGGCTCGCCATCTTCAAGAATTACCATGCCGGCGCGCTGGCCGCGGCGGCCGGTGACAAGGTCACCGCGCGCGCCCGCCTCAACGACGCCATCCTCGACCGCAACGGCGCGAGCGCCGCACCGGACACGTTCCTGCGCGCCGTCATGGCGCTCGCCCGGCTGGAGGCGCGCGAGGGCAACAAGCAGAAGGCGCTGGACGCCATCTCGGTCGGCGACAACTTCATCGCCAGCTACGCACCGCTGAAGGCGCTGCGCCAGAGCATCGAGGCCGGCGAGAAGCAGGAGCAGCAGGTGCGCACCGCCGCGCAGGGGGCGGCCGCCGTGCTCTTTTCCATCGGCGGCGCGCTGAACCGCGAGGGCGCGGAGGACATCGTCTCGCTCTATCTCCAGACCGCCCGCGCGCTCGATCCGGACAGCGACGACGTCCTGGTGCTGCTCGGCGGGCTCGCCGAGAGCGAGAAGAACCCGGAAAAGGCCATCGAATACTACCGCGCCGTGCCGGAAAAATCGCCGATGCGCCGCATTTCCGAACTGCAGCTCGGCATCAACCTCGCCGACACCGGCAAGGTCAAGGACGCGGAAACCCACCTCCAGGAGCTGATCGACGCCGACCCGTCTGACCTGCGCTCCTATCTCGCGCTCGGCAGCGTGCTTTCCGAGGCCAAGGACTACAAGGCCATGGCCTCGCTCTACGACAAGGCGGTCGCGGCCATCGGCGCCGTTCCGGCGCGCAACCACTGGAGCATCTTCTTCCAGCGCGGCATCGCCTACGAGCGGCTGAAGGAATGGGACAAGGCCGAGCCGAACTTCCGCAAGGCGCTGGAGCTCAACCCCGACCAGCCGCAGGTGCTGAACTATCTCGGCTATTCCTGGGTGGACATGAACCTGAACCTCGACGAGGGGCTGGACATGATCCGCAAGGCCGTCAGCCTCAAGCCCGACGACGGCTATATCGTCGATTCGCTCGGCTGGGCCTATTTCCGCCTGAACCGCTTCCAGGACGCCGTCGCCGAACTGGAGCGCGCGGCCGAGCTGAAGGCGGGCGATCCGACGATCAACGACCATCTGGGCGATGCCTACTGGCGCGTCGGCCGCAAGCTGGAGGCGACCTTCCAGTGGAACCGCGCCCTCGGCCTCAACCCCGAGGAAGCCGAAATCCCGAAGATCAAGCTGAAGATCGAGAACGGCCTGCCGGAACTGAAGAAGACCGACCCGGCCTCCGCCGAGGCGAAGGAAGACAAGCCGGCGGAAAACACCTCGCCGGAAAGCAAGGCGGCGGACCGCAAGTCCTGATCGGGGATGGCGGCCGGGACGCCTGTTTATGAGCCGTAGCATCACCGGACACCCCCCTCTGCCCTGCCGGGCATCTCCCCCTCAAGGGGGGAGATTGGATGGAGCATTGCCCCGCCCCTCTCCGACGTCGCAATTTGAGCGAGGTTCCCGCCGCTTGCCGATCTCCCCCCTTGAGGGGGAGATGCCCGGCAGGGCAGAGGGGGGTGCTCGCCATGCCTGACAGCCCCGCTCATTTCGCGCTCATCGAGCCGGCCCCGGCCAAGATCAACCTCGCGCTCGCCGTCACCGGCCGGCGGGCGGACGGCTATCACCTGCTCGACAGCCTCGTGACCTTCACCGCCTTCGGCGACCGCATCGGCCTTTCGCCGGCGGAAGAGGACCGCTTCACGCTGTCCGGCCCCTTCGCGGGCGCGCTTGCGGCGGAGGGCGACAACCTCGTCACGCGCGCCCGGGACCGGCTGCGGGAGGCTCTCGGCGGCGCGCCGGCGGTGCATATCCATCTCGAAAAGAACCTGCCCGTCGCCTCCGGCATCGGCGGCGGCTCGGCGGATGCGGCGGCGACGCTGCGCGGGCTTCTGGCACTCTGGCAGGCGGGCCTGCCGCACGACGCGCTGAACGCCATTGCGCTCTACCTCGGCGCGGACGTGCCGATGTGCCTTGCGAGCCGGCCGCTGGTCGCCCGCGGCATCGGCGAGGCCATCGCGCCGCTCGCCCTCCCCCCGCTTGCCATGGTGCTCGCCAATCCGCTCGTCGGCGTCTCGACGCCCGCCGTCTTCAAGGCCCTCGCCTCGACGGACAATCCGCCGCTCGCCCTTGAGGGAGCATCGGCCGACTGGCCGGCGGCCATAGCGGGCCTGCGCAACGACCTCGAGCCGCCCGCCCGCCGGCTCTGCCCGGAGATCGCGCGGATATCCGAAAGCCTTGGCGAGGCCGAAGCGAGCACCGTGCGCATGTCCGGTTCCGGCGCGACCTGCTTTGGGCTATATCCTTCGCGGGAGGCGGCGGACGCAGCGGCAGCCGCGCTTTCCCGGCGGCATCCGCACTGGTTCTTCGCCGCCACCACGACGCTTGGAGCATCCGATGGCGCGCATTGACGAGACAAGGCCCTTCATCCCGGTCGGCATCGCCGTGCTGACGGTCTCGGACACCCGCACGCCGGAGACGGACCGCTCCGGCGACACGCTCGTCGCCCGCGTCACCGAAGCCGGGCACCGCCTTGCCGCCCGCGCCATCGTGGCGGACGACGTCGCCGCCATCCGCGCGCAGGTGGAGGCCTGGACGCGGGAGGAGGCCATCGACGTGGTGATCACCACGGGGGGAACGGGCTTTACCGGCCGCGACGTGACGCCGGAGGCGCTGGAGCCGATCTTCGAAAAGCGCATGGACGGCTTTTCCGAGGTGTTCCACCGCATCTCCTACGACAAGATCGGCACGTCGACGATCCAGTCGCGCGCGACGGGCGGCGTGCTCAACGCCACCTTCGTCTTCGTGCTGCCCGGCTCGCCGGGCGCCTGCAAGGACGCCTGGGACAGCATCCTGAAGGCGCAGCTCGACTATCGCCACATGCCCTGCAATTTCGTGGAAATCATGCCGCGCCTCGACGAGCACCTGAGGCGCTCGGCGGGCTGATCAGCCGGCGCGCAATGCCCGCGTCGCCCAGGCCGGCGCGATCTCGGCGGGCAGCATCCGCACCTTCGCCCCTGCCGCAAGCCCGGCAAGCCCCATGCCCGGCCGTACCGAGTCGGCCGCCTGCCGCTTCGTAACGAGATACCCCTCTTCGAGCGGCAGCCTCTGCCTGAGCCGCTGCAGGAACGGCCGCTTGCGCGCGCCGCGGAACCGGGCCGGGCCAGGATGGGCGGCGACGTGATCGGCGATCGCCTCCACCCAGCCGGAAAGCGGCCGCGCGCCGGGCTCCAGCAGCAGCAGCCAGTCGCCGCGCGCCGAGCCCAGCACATCGGCAAGGTCCCACGTATCGAGGAAGCGGCAGCCGGCTGCGTCCGCCACCGTCGCCGAGCCGTCGCGCGAGCCGTGGTCGAGCACGATCACGTCGCGCACGAGGCCTTCCACGGCCCCGGCGACGAGCACCGACAGCGTCTGCGCCAGCTCCGCCTCGTTGTCCCGGCATTCCATGATGATCGTCAGCATGGCCTCTCTTACCGCATCGCAGCATCGTTTGTCATCGGCTCATCCATGAAGACCGCCCCTCATCCGCCTGCCGGCACCTTGTAACTTCCCTTTGCCCGGGATTGGCGCTGTATTGCCGATTGCGGTGGCGGATGAGAGACCGCAGCACCTTTGGGACACCAAGCCCGTGGGAG
>NZ_JACHIK010000019.1 GCF_014203155.1 Shinella fusca | reverse complement strand
GACAGGCTCGTGGCTGCCGGCAAGCCGAAGATCGTCGCCATCGTCGCGACAATGCGAAAACTCCTCACCATCCTCAACGCAATCATCCGCGACGGTAAACCATGGAAAAACGCTTGACCACAAAGACAGTCGCTCTCCCCGCAAGCGGGGCGAAGGAGACAGGACGCACCGTTTTCGCCAAGTGATGTCTGCCGGCGGGCACCTCTCTCACCCGGCCACCTTTCTCTCATCGCCACTCGACCGGCCAAGCCTCTCCTCGCAGGTCAAAGCTCTCATCACTCGGCCAAGCCTCTCCTCGCCCTGCCACCTCTCCTCCGTCATGCCACCTCTCCTCCGTCATGCTCGGGCTTGACCCGAGCACGCCTCATTCGCGGCTGGATCCTCGGCTCAAGGCCAAGGATGACGACAGTGGGTGGGGCAACATGGGTGAAAAAGAGGGAGCGCGGCGAGTGGGTGAGGCGAAGTGGGGGCAGATGAGCGAGACAGCGAAGTGGAGACCCCGCAACGAAAAAGGGCGCCCGAAGGCGCCCTCTTCCGATATCGCGAACACCGCTCAGACGTAGCGGTTGACCACATTTTCCAGAAACTCCTGCCGGCCGGAGCGGGGCTCGGGGTTGACGTTGTTCTTCAGCACATGGGCTTCCAGCGATTCCAGCGAGGAGCCGCCGGCGAGGATTTTCTGCGCCTCGGGCGTCTGCCAGCCGGCGTAGCGCTCGGCGAGCGGGCCGGAAAGGGCCTTGTCCTCGATCATCTTCGCAGCCGCCTTCACGCCGCGCGCGCAGCAATCCATGCCGCCGATATGGGCGATGAGGAGATCGGCCGGGTCGGTCGACTGGCGGCGCAGCTTGGCGTCGAAGTTGGTGCCGCCCGTCGTGAAGCCGCCGCCGGCAAGCACCTGGTAGTAGGCCAGCGCCATTTCCGGCACGTTGTTCGGGAACTGGTCGGTATCCCAGCCGGACTGGTAGTCGTTGCGGTTCATGTCGATGGAGCCGAAGATGCCGAGCGCGTTGGCAAGCGCCAGCTCATGCTCGAAGGAATGGCCGGCGAGGATCGCATGGCCCTGCTCGATATTGACCTTCACCTCGTTCTCGAGGCCGTACTTCTTGAGGAAGCCGTAGACCGTCGCGACGTCGAAATCGTACTGGTGCTTGGTCGGCTCCTGCGGCTTGGGCTCGATGAGGATCGCGCCCTTGAAGCCGATCTTGTGCTTGTATTCGACGACCATGTTGACGAAGCGGCCGAGCTGGTCGAGCTCCTGGCCGATATTCGTGTTGAGCAAGGTCTCGTAGCCCTCGCGGCCGCCCCAGAGCACGTAGTTCTGGCCGCCAAGGCGCTGCGTGGCGTCGATGCAGGTCTTCACCGTCGCGGCGGCGAAGGCGAAGACCTCCGGATCCGGATTGGTGGCGGCACCGCCCATGTAGCGGCGGTTGGAGAAGAGGTTCGCCGTGCCCCAGAGGAGTTTCACGCCCGTTGCGGCCTGCTTTTCGGCAAAGTAGTCGACGATCTCGTTGAGGTTCTTCGTGTTCTCGACGAAGTCCTTGCCTTCCGGCCGCACGTCGGCATCGTGGAAGCAGTAGAACGGCACGCCCAGGAGCTGGAAGAATTCGAAGGCGACGTCGGCCTTCAGCTTGGCGGCCTTCATCGTGTCCTCGAACCACGGGCGCTGGAAGGTCTGCCCGCCGAAGGGGTCGCCGCCCGGCCAGACGAAGGTGTGCCAATAGGCGACGGCGAAGCGCAGGTGATCCTCCATGCGCTTGCCCGCGACGATCTCGTCGGGATTGTAGTGGCGGAAGGCGAGCGGATTGGTGCTCTCGGGACCTTCATACTTGATTTTGGCGATATCGCCGAAGAAGCCGGTGGCCATGGATGTCTCCTCTTGGATTGTCGTTGATCAGTAGGCGGCGCGGATCGCCGGGTAGAGGCGGCGGTAGCGCTGGTAGGCGTCCTCGTAGGCGGCCGTCAGAGCCGCTTCCGGTTCGATGGTCTCGGCCGTCGCCGGGGCGGTCAGCACCTCGGCCGGGTTCGCGCCCGTGGCGGCGATGAGCCCGAGACGGGCGGCGCCGAAGGCCGCGCCGAAATCGCCGTCGGCCGGCAGGTCGACAGGCAGGTCCAGCGCCGTGGCGATGGATTTCAGCCAGTAGTGCGAGCGCGAGCCGCCGCCGATGGCGGTGACGCGCGAGAGCGTCGTGCCGGCGGATTTCAGCGCTTCGAGATTGTCGCGAAGGGCGAAGGAAACGCCCTCCAGCACGGCCTGCGTCAGCACCGCGCGGCCGCTCTCATGGCCGAGGCCGAGGAAGGCGCCGCGGATGGCGGCATCGTTGTGCGGCGTGCGCTCGCCGGAAAGATAGGGCAGGAACGTGACGCTCGAGGGCGCCTTCAGCCTCTCGCCCAGCTCCGCCGTCAGGTCGGCGGCGGACGCGCCGGTGACGCGCGAATGCCAGTTGAGCGCATCGGTCGCCGAAAGGATGACGCCCATCTGGTGCCAGGTATCGGGCAGCGCGTGGCAGAAGGCGTGGACCGCGCTTTCCGGGTTCGGCAGGTAGCGGGCATTGGCGGCGAAGAGCACGCCGGAGGTGCCGAGCGAGACGAAGGCCGCGCCCTCGCGCACCGTGCCCATGCCGCAGGCGGAGGCCGCATTGTCCCCCGCCCCGCCGGCGATGACGACGCCCTCGCCAAGCCCCCAGGCGGAAGCGAGCGCCGGCCGGAGGATACCGCCAGGTTCCGTGCCTTCGACCAGGCCCGGCATCTGGTTCTCATCCAGATCGGTCACGGCGAGGAGTTCGGCGGACCATTTGCGCGCGCCGGTATCGAGCCAGGACGTGCCGGCCGAATCCGACATTTCCGAAAGATGCTCGCCAGCCAGCCAGAGACGCAGGAAATCCTTCGGCAGCAAGACGCGGCGGACCTTGGCGAAGACGGCGGGCTCGTTGGCCTTTACCCAGGCGAGCTTCGGCGCGGTGAAGCCGGGGAAGACGATGTTGCCGGTGATCCTGCGGAAGCGCGGATCGGCATCGAGCGCGGCGGCCTCCTTGTGGCTGCGCGTGTCGTTCCACATGATACAGGGGCGCAGCACGGCGTCGTCCGCATCGATCAGCGTCGCCCCGTGCATGTGGCCGGAAAGGCCGATGCCGCGCACGGCGGCGAAGGCCCCAGGGTGAGCGGCGCGAAGGCCGGCGACGGCCTCCTCCGTGGCGCGGATCCAGTCGGCCGGGTCCTGCTCCGACCAGCCGGGATGCGGGCGGCTGGTCGCCACCTCGCGGCTGGAAGCCGAGCCGATAACCTTCTGGTCCGCGTCGATCAGCATGGCCTTGACGCCCGAAGTGCCGAGGTCGATCCCGAGATACATCACGTTCTCCCTAGTTGCCGCCAGCGGCGGATGGGTCAACTGCGTCCGGTTCGGCCGGCAGGTTGTCCCGGATGAAGATATCGAGGCGGATGCGCTCCTGCGCGGCGTTGACCGGCAGGCCGTCCGCCTTGGCGCGCAGCACGCGGACGGCGCTGCGCACCTCGTGGCCGGCATCCTGGTTGAGCACGGCGTCGACGAGGCCGCTTTCCAGCCCGGCGCGCGTCTCGGCCGTCAATTCGTGGGCGATGACGCAGACATCGGTGCGCCCCGCGGCGGCAAGCGCCCGAATGAGGCCGCGGTTGCCGGCGCCGAGGCTGTAGAGGCCGGCAAGGTCCGGCACCTCCGCAAGGCACTCGGCGATCAGCGAGAAGGAAAGCTCCGGATCGTCCTGGCCTTCCAGTACCGGCAGGATGGCCCGGGCGACGAGCATGGCCGACATGGCGGCAAGGAAGCCTTCGAGGCGCTCGCCATGGTCGCGCACGCGCATGGAGCCGGCAAGCACGGCGACGGGGCCGGGCCGGGTGGCGAGGAAGCGGCCCATGAGGCTACCCGCCGTGCGGCCGGCGGCGATGTTGTCGACGCCGATGAAATGATCGCGGGCCGAGCCTGCAAGGTCGGAGACCAGCGTGACGAAGGGAACGCCCGCCGCCCGCGCCCGCTCGATGGCGGAGAAGACCTCGGGCCCGTCCACCGCGACGGCGGCGATGCCGGAGACATTCTCCGCGACCGCCGCGTCGATGGCGGCGGCGAGCGCGGCGGCATCGAAGGCGGGAACCGTGACGACGGAAAGCTGCGTGCGCTCGGCGGCCGAATGCAGGCCCGCGCGGCGCACTTCCGCTTCGAGTTCCCGCATGAAGGGATTGTCGCCCTCCGGCAGGATGAAGACGAGCGGGTAGATACGGCTCTTGGCAAGGTTCGCCGCCGCGACGTCGCGCACATAGCCGAGCGCTGCGATCGCCGCCTCGACCTTGGCGCGCGTGACGGCGCGCACGCCCGGCCGGCCGTTGAGGACGCGGTCGACCGTGGCGAGGCTGACGCCCGCCTTGTCGGCAATATCGTGAACCGTGGGTCTCATCGCTCCTCCGTGCGCAGACCCTTAGAGGAATTTCTGATGTACGTAAATCAGAAATTTTCGGCCGGAAGCCGGCAGGCGTTTTTTCAGGTCTTGAAGCGCTTGCTGAAGGCGTTCGTGAAGGCGGCTTCGCCGGGGTTTTCGCCAGCCTTGCCGAGCACAACGTCCATGAAGGAATCGGTGATGCGCACGAGCGCGAAGCCGCCCATATAGGCCGCGACGGGCTTGAAGAGGTCGTAACCCTCGCTGGCATAGATCATCGGCGTCGGATGCTCGTGGCCGTGGAAGATGCCGACCACGTTGTAGCCCTTGAGGGCGGCCAGCAGTCCGGCGCGCTCGGCATCGGTCCACCAGTGCGCCGGGCCGCTGCCCTTCGGGTCGAAGGTCTCGGCGGCCGGGTCCCAGTGCTCCGTGGAGAAGGAATCCCAGCCGTAGTGCTGGAAGAGCACGACGGGGCGGCCGTCGGCGGCATAGGTCGCAAGGTCCTGTTGCAGCCAGGGAAGCCCGCTGATGGCGCCCTTCCTGTCGTCGCCGCCGAAGCGCTGGAGCTGGATGAGGTGCAGCCCGCCCCAGTCCCACGAATAATTGTCCGAATCGATGTCGTAGTTCCCCACCGGCACGGGCGCCTTGTAGAAGACGGTGGAGCGATGGTTCAATTCGACATAGTCGCGCAGTTCCCGGCGATACCAGTCGACATGCGGCTTCACGCCATCCTGGTCGAGGTCGTGATTGCCGAGGCCGCTATAGACCGGATAGTGCACGCGGTCGGGACCGACGCCCTGCTGGTAGCGGCTGGAATATTGCTGGAGCTGGCGCCCCTCGCCCGGCACCTTCACCTGCCCGCCGCCGTCGTCCGTCAGGTCCCCGCCGATGACGAGGCCGAGGGGCGGCACGATGGCCGTGCCCGCGCCAGCAAGGCCGGTCGGCTTGCCGCCGATCTCTGCCGGCCAGGCCTGCCCGGCAAGGCCGTTCACCGCCGCGACGTGCCGCAGCAGCGCCGCATCGGTCTTGCCCTCCGCCTCGCAGCCCGGGCTGAGCCCGTCGGCCGAAACGAGGCAGGCATGCACGTCGCTGGAAAAGAGGAAGGTGGCATCCGTTACCGGCCGCCCCGCGGCCCGGCCCGGAAGGCCGCGAAGGGCAAGCGACAGGCCGAGGCCGCCGGCGGCGGCGGCGGCGAGGAAATGGCGGCGGGTGGGTGTGGGCGGCAAGGATATCTCCCGGGGCATCGATGGGCTTTCGCCATTGTGGCGGAAAAATCGATGCGCCCGCAAGAGGTTGCCGGCGGCAGGCGGTCAGTGCCCGCCGCCGCCCCCGCCCATGCCGGACTGCGGCTTGCGGATCGCGAGCACGCAGACGACGAGCCCGCCGAAGAGGACCGTCAGAAGCAGGAAGATATCGATGAGCGACATGATATAGGCCTGCTGATGCACCATGCCGGCCATCTTCTTGATGGCGATGGTGGGGCCGTCGAGGCCGTGGGCGGTGAAGTTGCCGGCCATGCTGCGCAGCCGCTCCAGCGCCTCGGGATTGCCCCATTGCACATGCTCGGACAGGCGCAGGTAATGCTCCTGCGTGCGCTGGGTCAGGATCGTGTTGATGATCGCAAGGCCGACGGCGCCGCCGAGGTTGCGCGTCAGGTTGAAGAGGCCGGACGCATTGCGGATGCGGTCGGGCGGCAGCGTACCGAGGGCCACGTTGTTGATCGGCACCATGCAGATCATCAGCGAGCAGCCGCGCAGGACCTGCGGAATGAAGAGCTCGTAGAAATCCCAGTCGGCCGTGAGCTGCGTCATCAGCCAGGTGCCGAGCGCAAAGCCGGCAAAGCCGATCATCATCATGATGCGCGGATCGAGCCTGGACGACATCATGCCGGCGATCGGCGCCGTGCAGAACATGGCAAGGCCTGAGACGAACATGGTCTCGCCGATCATCAGCGCATCGTAGCCGCGCACATGGGCGAGGAAGAGCGGATAGATATAGGTGAGGCCGTAGAGGCCGATGCCCATGGCGAAGGAGAAGATGGAGCCGAAGGCGAAGTTGCGGTCGGCAAACGCGCGCAGGTCCACCACCGGGAACGGCACCTTGAAGGCGCGCCAGAAGAAGACGATCGCCCCGATCGCCACAGCCAGCGAGCCGAGGACGATATGCTCGTCGGAGAACCAGTCCTTGTTGTTGCCCTCTTCCAGCACGTATTCGAGCGAGCCCAGGAAGACCGCCATGGAGGCGAGGCCCCACCAGTCGAAGCGCTTCAGGAGGCTGAATTCCGGCTTGTCGAAATCGATGAGGTTGAAGGTGACGACCGTGACGATGATGCCGGGGATGATGTTGACGAGGAACAGCCAGTGCCAGGAGAAGGCGTGGCTGAGATAGCCGCCGACCGTCGGGCCGATGGTGGGGGCGAGCGTCGCGACGAGGCCGATCATCGGCGAGACGACGGAACGCTTGGAGGGCGGGAAGATGGTGAAGGCGGCCGCGAAGACCGAGGGGATCATGCCCCCGCCGATGAAACCCTGGATGGCGCGGTAGACGATCATCTGGTCGATGTTCGTGGCGGTCGCGGCAAGGGCGCTCGCAAGGGTGAAGCCGGCGGCGGAGAAGCTGAACAGAATGCGCGTCGAGACGATGCGCGCAAGGGTGCCCGACAGCGGGATCATGATGACTTCGGCGATGAGATAGGAGGTCTGCACCCAGGCGATCTCATCCGCCCCCGCGCCGAGACCCGCCTGGATTTCCGAGAGCGAGGCCGAGACGATCTGAATGTCGAGGATCGACATGAACATGCCGAAGACCATCGCGAAGAACGCGATGACGCGCCGGGTGGGAACCCGGTCGGCATGGGCCGGCGCCGCGGCAAGCGCGCCGGCAGTCATTCGAGCGGTCGCCGCCATGGCCCGCGCTCCCTGTCTGGTGCACCCTGCAGGCGGCGCTGGCGCCGGCCCGCTGATGCGGTGAAACGATATATGCCTTTAGTTCGCGTCGGCCGGCGCCGTGCGGCTGTCGACGTCGACGACCACGGAGAGCCCGGCCCGGAGCTTGCCCGTCTCCAGCGCGTCCCTGGGGATCGCGATGCGGACCGGCACGCGCTGCGTGACCTTGGTGAAGTTGCCCGTGGCGTTCTCCGCCGGCAGCAGCGAGAAGACCGAGCCGGAGGCCGGCGCGATGGACTGGACCGTGCCGACGATGTCGTCGTCCTCGTAGGCATCGACATGCAGGTGCACCTTCGAGCCGGGAACGAGATGGGCGATCTGCGTCTCCTTGAAGTTCGCCTCGATATAGAGGTCCTTCACCGGAACGAGCGCGGCAAGGCGCTGGCCGGCCGAGACGAGGTCGCCGACCTGCACCGAGATATTGCCGACGACGCCGTCATAGGGCGCCTTCAGCACGGTGAAGCCGAGGTCGCGGTCCGCCTTGGCAAGCGCCAGTTCCAGCGTGCGGATGCCGCTTTCGGCCTCCGTGCGCTGCGCCTGGAGCACGGCGATATTCGCCTTGGCGGCCACGATGTTGGCATCGGCCCCGACGAGGTTGGCCTTGGCCTGGTCGAGCGCGACGGTCGCGCTGTCGAGCGAGGCGGCGGTGCCGACGGCCTTGACGTTCAGTTCCTTGGCGCGCTTCTCGGCGACTTCCGCGCCGCTGAGGGCGGCCTCGTAGGCCGTCTTCTGGGCCTCGGCCTGCGCAAGGCTGGCGCGAGCCCCCTCGATCTGCGCGTCGATGCGGTCGAGCGCGAGCTTCTGGGTGGCGATCTGCGCCGCGGCCTGCTCCTTGGCGAGGCGATAGTCGCCGTCGTCGAGGGTGACGAGCGGATCGCCGGCCTTGACCGTCTGGTTGGCGACGACGTTCACCGCCGCGACATAGCCGGAGACCTTCGGCGAGATGGAGGCGATGTCGCCCTCGATATAGGCGTCGTCCGTCGAGATCATGAAGCGGCCGTTCGTCCACCACTGGTAGCCGTACCAGCCGCCGGCGGCGAGCAGCGCCACGGCGAGGATCGGCAGCGCCATGCGGCGGCCGCCCTTCTTCTTCTCCGGTTCCGCGACGGCGGCGGCGGCAGGGGTCGCCTCCGCGGTCGTCACCGGCCGGGCCTCGGCGGTTTCGGCTTCAAAATCATCATTGACCGGACGAACTTTCGCCGTGCCGGCGCCATGGGAAGTCGACATTGGCTTGCCACCATACTTTGTGATAAAATTCCGAACTGAACCGTTCGGTTCGATTTGACATAGCTCTCTTTCTCGCGCATATCAAGTGAAATCGAACCGAGTGGTTCGAAATAGTTGAGACATGGTTTCAGACACGGGCAGCGAAATGCACACGACGGAAGACACGTTGGCCATCCCGCATACGGGCCGCCGCGTCGCCGGCGAGGATCCGGCCAAACGCGAACAGATCCTCGACGGGGCGAAACGCGTGTTCATGGAGCAGGGTTTCGAAGCGGCCAGCATGAACGACATCACGCGGGCCGCGGGTGTCTCCAAGGGCACGATCTACGTCTACTTCGAAAACAAGGAAGACCTGTTCGGCTACATGATCGAGCGCGAGCGCGGGCGGATCACCGAGACGGTGCGCCATGCGCTCGACAGCCGCAAGCCCATCGCCGAGACCCTGTGGGAATTCGGCACGCTCTTCGCCACCCACATGACGGCGGACCACACCATCCGCGCCATGCGCATGGTGATCGCCGCCAACCATCGCCTGCCGATGCTCTGTAGCCGCTTCTTCACCGCGACGCCGATCAATCCCGTCTCGGTGCTGCAGGCCTATCTCGACCGCCAGGTGACTGAGGGCACCGTCGTGTGCGACGACACCGTGCAGGCCGCCAAGCAGTTCATCGAATTGACGACCGTCGGGCTCTTCAAGCCGCGCATCTTCGGCGCCATGGAGGAGGTGCCGACCGCAGCGGCGATCGAGAAGAACGTCGCCTCCGCCATCCGCGTCTTCCTCGCCGCCTACGGCGCGAAGGCGCAAACACCCGCGGTCGATGACGAATTCGTGAAATAAGCGGCAGGCGCGGCCTGCCCGTCTTGCCAGACGGCGGATTCTCCATACATACGGAAAGCCCATTCCAGCACCGTATTCAGGGAGAGGAGACCGGATGGACAGCCTTCTTGCGCTCATGCAGGACCCCGCCGCGTGGATCGCGCTCGTCACGCTCGTCGTGATGGAAGTCGTTCTCGGCATCGACAACCTCATCTTCATCTCGATCCTGACGAACAAGCTGCCCGCCGAACACCGGGCCCAGGCCCGCCGCATCGGCATCGGGCTGGCGCTCGTCATGCGCCTCCTGCTGCTCGGCACCATCGCCTGGATCGTCCAGCTCACCACGCCGGTCTTCACCGCCTTCGGCCACGGCTTCTCGTGGAAGGACATGATCCTGATCGCCGGCGGCCTCTTCCTCGTCTGGAAGGCGACGAAGGAGATCCACCACAATGTCGATCCGATCGACCACAAGGAGGACATGGTCGGCGGCGCCGTCACGACGAGCTTTGCCGCCGCCATCGGCCAGGTTCTGCTGCTCGACCTCGTCTTCTCCATCGACAGCATCATCACCGCCGTCGGCATGACGCCGCACCTGCCGATCATGGTGGTCGCGGTGCTCGCCGCCGTCACGGTCATGCTGGTGGCGGCGACGCCGCTCGCCAACTTCATCGAGAAGAACCCGACGATCGTCATGCTGGCGCTCGCCTTCCTCTTGATGATCGGCACGACGCTGATCGCCGAGGGCATGGGCTTCCATGTGCCCAAAGGCTACGTCTACGCCGCCATGGCCTTCTCGGCGCTCGTCGAGGTGCTGAACATGTTCTCCCGCAATGCAAGGCAGAAAAACAGGGGCACGGGCGGGCATTGAGGGAAAGGGAGCGCCCGCGAATCGCGGGCGTCTCCGTGCAGGCGATGGTTAGCGGAACGGTAACGAAAGAGGGCTAAATTTACGCAATCAGAGCTTTCGGCGGCCCGCGGCGGGTCGTCCGGTAAAACGAGGATTGTGTCTTGAGTATCCGTCGATCGACCGCAATGACTGCGGCCGCCCTCCTTCTTGCGCCCGTTCCCGCCCTTGCGGGCGATTACTTCTGGTCCGGCGACTGGTATCTGAAGGTCGGCGCCGCCGGCTTTTCCGCGCCGCGCTACGAGGGCGCGAAGGGGCATCTCTTCCAGATCACGCCGCTGATCTCGCTCGGCAAGGCGGGCAGCGCGGTCCGCTTCTCCTCGCGCAACGACAATCCGTCCTTCGCCCTCATCGACAGCGGCGCCTTCCGGGCTGGCGCGACGGGCAAGCTCATCATGCCGCGCGACGAGGACGATTCGGCAGACCTGAAGGGCCTGACACCGGTGAAGTTCGGCGGCGAGCTCGGCGGCTTTGCGGAAGTCTACCCGACGGATTTCCTGCGCGTGCGCGGCGAAGTGCGCCGCGGCATCCGCAGCCATGACGGCGTCGTCGCCGATATCGCGGCTGACGCCTTTGTCGATGTGCTGCCGAACGTGCGCGTTTCGGCCGGCCCGCGCATGACGCTCGCCTCGAAGGACTACATGCAGGCCTATTACGGCGTGAAGCCGAGCCAGGTGGCGGCCTCCGGCCTTGCCGCCTACGATCCGTCCGGCGGCCTTCATTCGGTCGGCGTGGGCGCGGCGATCACCTGGCAGGTCAGCGAGAACATCGAGACGAGCGCCTTCGCCGAATACAAGCGCCTCATGGGCCCCGCGGCCGATTCGAGCCTCGTCAAGCAGCGCGGCGACCGCGACCAGACCCTCATCGGCGTTGCCGCGACCTATCGCTTCGGTTTCACCGTGCCCTGAACGGCCTGCGGCCGCGTGCCGGCTTGACCGGGGCGCGGCCGCTTGCGATCTAGGTGCATGATCAGCACCTCCTCCGATTCCGGCCGCGTTTCCGATGCGCCGTCCGACAACTGGGTCTACCGCGTCCTGCCGCGCGGCATCTGGCCCTATGCGCAGCTTGCCCGCTGGGACCGGCCGATCGGCTGGCAGCTTCTTCTCTGGCCCTGCCTGTGGTCGGCGGCGCTCGCCGCCAATGTCGCCGCAGCGGCCGGCAGCTTCGACTGGGCGCGCCTTGTCGGCCATCTCCTGCTGTTCTTCCTCGGCGCCGTCGCCATGCGCGGGGCCGGCTGCACCTATAACGACCTCGTCGACCACGATATCGACCAGGCGGTGGCGCGCACCCGCTCGCGCCCCCTGCCGTCGGGCCGCGTCACGCGCCGGCAGGCGAAGATCTTCATGGGGCTGCAGGCGCTCGTCGGCCTTGCCGTGCTGCTGCAGTTCAATCTCTTCACCATCGGCCTCGGCATCGCCTCGCTTGTAATCGTCGCGGTCTATCCCTTCGCCAAGCGCTTCACCGACTGGCCGCAGTTCTTCCTCGGCATGGCCTTTTCCTGGGGCGCGCTGATGGGGTGGGCGGCCGAGTTCGCCAGCCTTTCGCTCGCCCCCGTCGCGCTCTACGTCGGCGCCATCGCCTGGACGATCGGCTACGACACGATCTACGCCCACCAGGACAAGGAGGACGACGCCCTGATCGGCGTGCGCTCCACCGCCCGCCTCTTCGGCGAGAGGACGCGGCAATGGCTCGTCGGCCTCTACGGGCTGACGGTGGCGCTGATGACGCTTTCCTTCTGGCTTGCCGGCGTCGGCATCCTCGCCTGGCTCGGCCTTGCCGCCGCCGCGCTGATGTTCGCCTGGCAGATCCGCACGCTCGACATCGACGATCCGGTGCAGTGCCTCGCGCTCTTCAAGTTCAACCACGTCGTCGGCTTCGCCATCTTCCTGGCGCTGGTGCTCGCCCTCTTCTTCGCCTGAGGGCAAACGAAAAGCCGGCCGCAGGGGACGGCCGGCTTTCCGGAGGTCATGCTTTCATCGCAGGCTCAACGGCGGGCGATGATCTCCCGGCCGTCGATCTTCATCTGGACGCCGAGCTTGCCGGTCGTGCGGCGCACGAGGAAGCGGGGGCGGCGGTCCGCGAAGTAGGAATGGCGGCGGCGCGGCCGGGTGGGGCGGCTGCCGACGGCGAGGTGGTCGTCGAGCGGACGGGCGATGCCGTCGGCTTCCACCATCAGCATGGGAATGCGGTAGGCGTCCGACCAGCTCCGCCAGTCGGCGGCGATGTCGCACAGGTCATGGGCGACGAGCAGCGGGATGCAGAGGTCCGGGTCGTCGTGGTGCAGTTCCAGCGTCACGGTCACTTCGCCGTTGCCATGGTCGATGGCGCGGGCGGCGACGCCCTTGAAGGCCCGGGCCGGAAGCGCGATGGAAAGCGGCAGGCCGCTGGAAGGCAGGACCTTGCGCAGGACGGCGCCGCGCTCGTCGAGGGTGATGGTGGCGTCGGTTCCTTCCATCCTCAGCTCGAACGTCACCTGCTGCGGAAAGCGCTTGGGATCGAGCCTTAGCGTGTTGCCGGCCCATGCCGGCTTGGAAACGGTATTCAGCATGTCTTTCGCCCTTGTTTTCCTTGAGAGCCGCTTTGCGATCTTCTCATCGGGACTTTGCGTCCTCTGAGCGTGAGATTAGGCGCCCTCCCTTCCAGGCCGCTTAAAAATCGCGGTTAAGAAAACTTTGCAGTTCCTGATGGTTAGCAAAACCGCACGGGCTAGGGTTTCGAAGAGGTGAACGGAAGGGCGGGCAGCGGGAAAGGCCGGGACAAGCCTCGCGCGCGAGAATGGACGAAGATCGGCTTGCCGATGATCCGAAGGAAGAGTCCCGATGCTGTCCACCTATACGAGCTACAACCTCATCACGAAGGACATGTTGAAGTCGCTGAACCGCACGGGCAGCGAGGCGGTCAACCAGCGCGAGGCGGACTATTACAAGGAGAACATCGGCAAGGTCGCCACGGTGGACGAGTTCCTCGACGACTACCGGCTCTACTCCTACGCCATGAAGGCCTATGGCCTGGAGGACATGATCTACGCCAAGGCCTTCATGCGCAAGGTGCTGGATAGCGACATGTCCGACGCCAACAGCTTCGCCAACCAGCTCACCGACACGCGCTACCGCGATTTCGCCAATGCCTTCGCCTTCACCGCCGCAACGCCCTCGGCGCAGACCGAGGTGCAGCTCGACGAGATCATCGGCCTCTATTCCGCCACCGCCGCCAATGCCGGCGCGCAGATCAAGGAGGAGACGCGCTACTACGACATCGTCATCGACAAGGTGACCAGCGCCGACCAGCTTCTCAACAACGACCGGCTGCGCAACTACCTGCTGACGGCCTTCGACATCGACCCGAACACCTATTCGCGCCAGACGCTCAAGGGCGTGCTGACGAGCGACCTCGACGATCCGGCAAGCTATTTCAACACGCAGTTCGCCGGCCGGCAGACGGCGGCAGAGGCGGCCATCCAGACGGCGACGACCGAGCTTTCGGGCCTCGAATCCAACGACGCCAACAAGGCGCGCATCGCCGAACTGAAGGCGGAGATCACCCGGCAGAGCGCGATCGTCGCCAATGTCCAGAAATACCGCTCGCTCGCCGAGGCCTACAATTTCAACACCGACGGCACCGCGACGGCCGGCACGGTGCAGAACGCCACGCAGAAGCAGAACACGAACGACCTCTACACGCTCTCCAATCCGCGCGTGACCTCGGCGGCCGCGCAGCTCAACCAGGAGCATTTCAAGAGCGTGGTGGGAAGCGTCACGACGGCGAACGCGCTCATCGCCGACGAGCGGGTCGTCTCCTACCTCAAGGCCGCCTACGGGCTCGACAAGGTTTCGGTCACCAGCTTCACCCTGCGCAACATCATGACCAGCGACCCCGACCCGAACAATCCGAAGAGCTACATCAACATGTTCGGCGGCGCGGACAAGGAGGCCTATGTGGCGCTGCGCGCGGCCTTCAACTTCGAGGAGGACGGCACGCTTCCGGCCGGCACGCCGGCGCAGACCGCCGCCCAGACCTCGGCCACCGCCAGCCTCTACTCCTCCCACTACAACGACAAGGACGACGAGGCGGACGAGCTTGCCGTCAACCGCTTCAAGGGCCAGATCGGCGCGGTGACCACGGTCCAGGATTTCGTCGACGAGGCGACCGTCTACGACTTCGCGTTGAAGGCCTACGGCCTCGATCCGGACAAGGTTTCCGCGCTCACCATCAAGAACGTGCTGAAGAGCGACCTCAACGACCCGAAGAGCTACGTGTACCAGCTTCACGACGAGCGCTACGTGGAGCTTGCCAAGGCGTTCAATTTCGGGTCGGACGGCAAGATCGCCGAGCCCAAGCTGGCGCAGGCCGAATCCGAAATCCTTGCCATGTCGCGTGCCTATGTGACGGAGAAGTCCCGTTTCGGAACGGATGACGACAAGACGAAGGCCGAGGAAGAGGCGAAATATTACACCGTCCAGATGCAGAAGATCGATTCCGTCTCGGACTTCCTTGCCGACAAGCGCCTCGTCGATTTCGTGCTGACGGCCAACGACATCGATCCGGAGAGCGTCGATACCGAGTTCATGAAGAAGATCTTCACGTCCGACCTCGACGACCCGAAGAGCTTCGTCAACCAGCAGGCGGACCGTTCGTACCGCAAGATCGTCGCCTCGTTCAACTTCAACGCCGACGGCCTCGTCGAGCAGCCGAAGGATGCGCAGGTCCAGTCACGCCGCGGCGTCTACGAGACGCTCGACGGCTATGTGCGCCAGAAGCTGGAGGAGGAGGCCGGCGAGGACAATGCCGGCGTGCGCCTCGCGCTCTATTTCCAGCGCAAGGCCGATACGGTCACCAGCCCCTACGATATCCTCGCCGACGATGCGCTCTTCGAGGTCTTCAAGGTGGTCTATTCGCTGCCGGACGAGATCGGCAGCGCCGATATCGATGCGCAGGCCGACATGATCAAGCGCCACCTCGACCTTGCCGATCTGCAGGACCCGGAAAAGGTCTCCAAGATGATCGTCAAGTTCTCCGTGCTCTACGACCTCAACAACGACACCACCAGCGACCCGGCCGTCTCCATCCTCTCCGCCGATTCCGGCTCGGCCGGCATCAGCGCGGACCTGATGATGTCGCTGGCGCAGCTTCGCACCGGCGGAAGCTGAGGCCGCCTTTCAGGCGCGCACGACCTTGCCCGGGTTCATGATGCCGGCGGGGTCGAAGGCGCGCTTGATCCGGCCCATCAGGTCCATCTCGATCGGTTCGCGGATCTCCGCCAGCTCGTCTCGCTTCAACTGGCCGATGCCGTGCTCGGCGGAGATCGAGCCGCCGAAAGCAAGCACGATGCCGTGGACGATGTGGTTGATCTCCTGCCAGCGGGCGAGGAACGCCCTCCTGTCCGCGCCGACAGGCTGGGAGATGTTGTAGTGGATGTTGCCGTCGCCCATGTGGCCGAAGGAGCAGATGCGCGCGCCGGGGATCGCCGCCGTCACCGCCGCATCGGCCTTCGCCATGAAATCGGGAATGGCCGAGACCGGCACGGAGACGTCGTGCTTGATCGAGCCGCCCTCCGGCTTCTGCGCCGGCGACATGCTCTCGCGCATGTGCCAGAGGGCCTTGCGCTGCTCCTCGCTCGCGGCGATCACGGCGTTCTCGATGAGGCCCGCCTCCATGCCTTCCGCAAGCACGGCCTCCATCATGCGCGCCGCCGTGTCGGCCGCGTCCGAGGTGGAGATGTCGATCAGCACGTACCAGTCGTGTCGGGTGGCGAGCGGATCGCGCACGCCCGGAATGTGGCGCGTGGTGAAATCGACGCCGAGGCGCGGCATCAGCTCGAAGCCGGTGAGCGCCGGGCCGCAGCGGCTCGACGCACGCTCGAAGAGGGCGAGCGCGTCCTTCACCGATTTCAGGCCGGCAAAGGCCACCTCGTGGCCGAGCGGCTGCGGAAAGAGCTTCAGCACCGCGCCGGTGATGACGCCGAGCGTGCCTTCCGCGCCGATGAAGAGGTCGCGCAGATCATAGCCCGTATTGTCCTTCTTGAGGCGCCTGAGGCCGTTCCATACCTCGCCCGTCGGCAGCACGACTTCGAGGCCGAGGCAGAGATGGCGCATGTTGCCGTAGGAGAGCACCGCGGTGCCGCCGGCATTGGTGGAAAGGTTGCCGCCGATCTGGCAGGAGCCTTCCGAGCCCAGCGAGAGCGGAAACAGCCGCCCGACATTCTCGGCCGCCGCCTGGATATCGGCGAGCACGCAGCCGCCGTCCGCGACGATCACGTTGCCGACCGGATCGACGTCGCGGATGCGGTTGAGGCGCGAGAGCGAGAGCACGGCGTCCATCGCCCCCTCGCGCGGCACGCTGCCGCCGACATGGCCGGTATTGCCGCCCTGCGGCACGATGGCGGTGTGCGTCTCGGTGGCGAGCGCGAGGATCTTCGAGACCTCCTCGACGGAGCCCGGCCGCAGCACCAGCGGCGAGGTGCCGTGGTAGAGCCCGCGGCTTTCGACGAGGTAGGGCGCAATGTCCTGCGCTTCGGTCAGCGCATGGGCGGGGCCGGTGATCGCGCAAAAGCGGGCGATGAGATCGGGGGAAAGCGTCGCCTGGACCATGGCTTTACCTTTCAGCCGCGCGGGGCGGCGGCGCGTTGCAGGCGGTCGTTGATCGCTTCGCCGAGGCCCACGGCCGGGATGGGCGAAAAGGCGATGGAGGCGGCGCCCAGGGCGTCGGCCCGTTTCATGTAGCCGAAGAGATTGGCCGCGGCCTCGGCAAGGTCGCCGGCAGGGCTGAGGTCGAGCACCAGCGCGGCGTCCCTCTCGCCGGGCAGCGCCGCACCGCCGAAGCGGATCAGCACCTCGCCGGGGCGCACGTCCCGCGCCTCCAGCCGCACCGGGGCGTCGGGCGCATAGTGCGAGGCGAGCATGCCGGGCGCCTCGATGGCGGCGCCCGCCTTCTCGTTGCGGATGACGGGCCGGCCCGTCAGGCGTTCGACGGCTTCAAGGTCGAGGCCGCCCGGCCGCAGCAGGCGGATCGTCTCGCCCTCGACGCGCAGGATGGTCGATTCGAGCCCGACGACGGCCGGGCCGGCATCGAGCACCAGTTCCAGCCGGTCGCCGAAATCGTCCGCGACATGGCGGGCGGTGGTGGGGCTGATGCGCCCGGACGTGTTGGCGCTGGGCGCTGCCAGCGGCCGGCCGAAGGCGGACAGCAGCCGGCTTGCAAAGCCGGTGGGCACGCGCACGCCGACCGTGTCGAGCCCGGCACGCGCCAGCGGGTGGATGGCGCTTTCGGCCCGGATCGGCAGCACCAGCGTCAAGGGCCCAGGCCAGAAGGCCTCGGCGATCTTGCGCGAGAGCGGGTCGAAGACGGCGTGCCGCTCCGCCATGGCAAGGTCCGCCATGTGGCATATCAGCGGGTTGAAGCGCGGCCGGCCCTTCATCTCGTAGATGCGGGCGATCGCCTGCGGATTGGTGGCGTCGGCGGAAAGACCGTAGACCGTCTCGGTGGGAATGGCGACCGGCACGCCGCGGCCGAGCGCCTCCGTGGCGCGCGCCAGCGCCGCCTCAGGGTCCGTCCGCGTATCCACGATGTCTGCCATGCCGTTCGTCCTTCGTCTGGCGTCTCTTTACAGCCCTTTGGCGGAAAATGCCAAGGCTTGAGCGATTGCCTAAAATGCGACCGACCGGATTAGAGCGGCCGAAAGCGGCGGCTGCTATGGCTCGGGAAAATCCGAAGGCAGGTTTCCCGAGATGGCGAACAAGAAATCCTCGACGACAGACATCGCGCTCCGCGTTGCGACGGCCATGAGGCAGATGGGCATCGACGGCCTGCCGCGTAATTACGAGCTGGTCTACGAGGCCTATGCCGGCTGCAATCCCGATCTCGTGCGCGACTTCATCGCGCTCGGCAAGTACAAGACGCAGGCCGCGCTTGACGAGCTCGGCCGCAAGTACCTGCCCCACCAGCACGAGGCGAGCGTGCTGCAGCGCTCGGCCGGCGCCATCAGCAGCGAGATGAGCAATTTCATGGACCTGCTCACCCAGGAGCGCTCCTCGCTCACCGACTACGGCCGCCTGATCGGCGAGGCCTCGCAGGTCATCCGCAATGCCGCCGGCGACGAGGGCGCGCTCGGCAGCTCGCTCGAAGCCCTGCAGCGCGCGACGGAGCTGCGCGTCACCCACACGGCCGAGATGGCCGAGAAGGTGGCCGCGCAATCGGCCGTCATGGACGGCATCCAGAAGGAGATGGCGGAATTCGAGGCGATGAAGTTCGTCGATCCGCCGACGAAGCTCGGCAACCGCCGCGCCTTCAACAAGGCGCTCGCCCGCGTCTATGCCAATGCGGAACTGCCGATGCTCTGCGGCGTCGTCATCGCCGAGGTGGATGCGGAGCGGCGCTTCTCGCCCGGCCAGATCGAGGCCCTGTCGGACCATCTCGTCACCTTCTACGGCAACCTCATCCGCCAGGCGTTTCCATCAAGCGCGCTTGCCGTGCGCTTCGACGGGCTGCGCTTCGGCTTCCTGTTCCACACGGCGGAAGAGAGCGAGGTGACGCGGCTTGTCGATCTCCTGCGCGCCGCCTTCCAGACGGTCGCGCTGCGCGATCCGCGCACCGGCCGCAATCTCGGGCACCTGACGCTCTCGGCGGGCGCCTGCATGTCGGACAGGGCAGACAGCGCCTTCGACCTTTCGGCCGCCTGCGAGCGGGCGCTGATGGAGGCCAAGGGGGCCGGCGGCGACCAGATCGTCGTCTACGGCCGCGGCGACGAGGTGCCGGCCGGCAAGGAATGGATGATCTACAGGGCGTCCTGATCAGAGCGCGCTGATGATCTTGCGCAGCGCCTCGTTGCGCGTGCCGAGCATCAGCACGTTCTTCATGGCGAGCTTCGGGTCGTCGGTGCGGAAGATCACGCCGTTGCCGCGCACCTTGCGGTCGATCGTCAGGCGCCCTTCCTCCTCGGTCGGCGCGATGGCGACGGCGAAATACATGCGGCCCGGCTTCGTCGAGATGCCGGCGAAGAACTGCTCCCCCTCGCCGATCTCGGCGAGGAAATTGGCCATGTAGAAGGCCCATTGCACATTCTCGAACTCGGCGAAGCGCGAATTGGCCACCGTGATGTGGCAATAGCCGAGATGCGGCGTCTGGGCGAGCGTGCGGTGAAAGATCAGCCTGGGGAACTGGATGGAATGGTGGAAGCCGTTGATGCGCTCATGGGTGATGCTGCCGGCCCGCTCCAGCTTGCGGCCCGTACGCTCGGCGACCTCCTGATAGGTGAGGTAGCGCTTCTCGCTGGGGCTCCAGGTCGGGCTGCGGTCGATGCGGCCGGTGCGCAGGAACTCCGTATGGGCTGCGGCTTTCGGCTGGTTGGTGCGCTTGTAGGCGACGGCGTCGTAATATCGGAACTTCGTCTGCTGCACCTGACCGGACCTTATCCTCGTGCCCTGATGCGTCGAAGTTTAAGCAAACGCCGTTAAACATTCCTTTCCGTGCACCTCCCGCTTCTTCGCGCGGGGTCGGCAAGGTCGCAATATGACAAAGGCATGAGAACCGCCGCTTCAGGCGGGCTGCGCAGACTTTCCGTTGGGCGTCTTTTATCAAACCATTGTTCCTATTGTATTATTTATACCATCATTGCAGAATTTCCTCTTTTCCCCTGTCGTCAACTTGGAACGGTATGTCGTTTTCCGGAATGTCGGGCGGCCGGACTTGCGCTTAGATAAGAACGCTCAAGGTGCTGCTTCCCCCAAGGAAGCGGAGAATTGGGAAGCCGGTTGAAATCCGGCGCTGCCCCCGCAACGGTGTTGGAGCAAGGTGCAGCAGAGGCCACTGGACGAGATGTCCGGGAAGGCGCTGCGCCGGTCCTCAAGGGACACTCCTCAGCCCGGAAACCAGCCTGGAGCATCGATCGTGACTGGCTGCGGCGGGCGGCCGGGAAGCGTGCAAACCGTGCGGCCTGCCGCCCGGATGCCGTCTCCTCCGTGCGCCTCAGCAAATCTGGATATCTGAGGATCCGCCATGGACATTCGCAGCGACGTGCTCCGCAAGCTCAAGACCCGGCGCGAGGGCCACAGCCTCGAGCAGGCCTTCTACATCGACCCCGACCACTACAGGCTCGACCTGGAGACGATCTGGTATCGCGACTGGCTGTTCATCGGCCACGACTGCGAGATCCCGAAGGCGGGCAACTATTTCACCGTGCAGGTCGGCGATTATCCCGTCGTCGTCACCCGCGACCGTTCCGGCACCGTCCGCGCGCTGCACAATTCCTGCCGCCACCGCGGCTCGCGCGTGTGCACGCAGCACAAGGGCACGTCGGCCAAGCTCGTCTGTCCCTACCACCAGTGGACCTACGAGCTCGACGGCTCGCTGCTCTTCGCCCGCCACATGGCGGAGGATTTCGACAAGGCGCAGCACGGCCTGAAGCCGATCCATTGCGAGACGGTCGGCGGCTACATCTTCATCTGCCTTGCCGAGGAGGCGCCGGACTTTTCCGCCTTCCGCAGCCTGGTCGAGCCCTATCTTGCCCGCCACCGCCTCGGCGAGACGAAGGTCGCCTTCGAGAGCACCATCGTGGAGAAGGGCAACTGGAAGCTCGTCTGGGAGAACAACCGCGAGTGCTACCATTGCGCGGCCAACCATCCCGAGCTCTGCCGCACCTATCCCGAGGCTCCGAGCGCCACGGGCGTGCAGGGCGCCAAGGACGATCCGGTCATCGCCGCGCATTGGGAAAAGTGCGAGGCGGCGGGCCTTGCGAGCGAATTCCGCATGTCGCCGACCGGCCAGTTCCGCGCCGCGCGCATGCCGCTGATCCAGGATGCGGAGAGCTACACCATGTCCGGCGCGCCCGCCGTGCAGCGGCCGCTGTCGAGCGATGTCCTGGAAAGCGGCATCGGCACGCTTCTCCTCTTCCACTATCCGACGACGTGGAACCATGTGCTGGCCGACCACGCCATCACCTTCCGCGTGCTGCCGCTCGGCCCGGAGCTCACCCAGGTCACGACGAAGTGGCTGGTCGCCAAGAATGCCGTCGAGGGTGTCGACTACCGCCTCGACGAGCTCACCCATGTGTGGACCGAGACCAACGACCAGGACCGCCGGATCGTCGAGGAGAACGCCTTCGGCATCCGTTCGCCCGCCTACCAGCCCGGCCCCTATTCGGTCGAGGACGAGGGCGGCGTCATGCAGTTCGTCGAGTGGTACACGAACTTCATGATCGACCGCCTGGGCGACAAGAAGCCGATGTCCCGGGTGGCCTGACATGACGATATCGACCCCGTTTCGCCACTTCGACGAACTGAACCCGTGGCACGACCGCCAGAACCTCCTGGAATGCATCGCGGTCACGGCGGAGACTTCCGACGTGATGACGTTCACGTTCAGCTCCGATCAGAAGAACTGGTTCCGGTACCTGCCGGGCCAGTTCGTCACCCTGGAGCTGCCGGTGTCGCAGGACGAGCCGGTCATGCGCACCTATACGCTCTCCTCCTCGCCCTCGCGCCCCTTCTCGGTCGCGGTGACGGTCAAGGCGCAGAAGAATTCCATCGGCACGCGCTGGATGTTCGACAACCTGCATCCGGGCATGACGCTACGGGCGTTCGGCCCGCTCGGCGACTTCTCCTTCGTGCGCTACCCGGCGGAAAAGTACCTCTTCGTCTCGGCAGGCTCCGGCATCACGCCGATGATGTCGATGACGCGCTGGATGGCGGACTGCGCGCCGCAGTCGGACGTCTCCTTCGTCACCTGCGCGCGCAAGCCGGAGGACCTCCTTTTCAAGGCGGAGCTCGAATGCCTCGCCGCGCAGATGCCGAGCCTGACGCTCGGCTTCGTCGTGGAGAGCCAGAATCCGCGTGACGGCTGGCACGGCCTTCGCGGCCGGATCGACGCGGCGCGGCTCTCGCTGCTCGCGCCCGATTTCCGCGAGCGCACGGTCTTCTGTTGCGGCCCGGAACCCTTCATGCGCGGCGTGCGCGACATGCTGAAGGTCTGCGGCTTCGACATGGCGCGCTACCACGAGGAGAGCTTCCAGCCGTCGAGCGCGCCCGCGCCGGAAGAGATCGCCATCCGGGCCGGCGCCGGCGAGCAGGCCGTGGATGCCGACGCGGTCGCCACCGTCACCTTCACCATGGCAGGCAAGGACGCTCCGTGCCCGCCCGGCCAGACGATCCTGCAGACCGCGCGCGCCGCGGGCGTGCGCATCGGCGCGGCCTGCGAAGGCGGCCTGTGCGGCACCTGCCGGGTGCTGAAGGTGACGGGCGAAGTAGAGATGCACCACAACGGCGGCATCCTGGAGGACGAGATCGCCGAAGGCTACATCCTCGCCTGCTGCTCGCGGCCGATGGGGGACGTGTCGATCGAGGCGTGAGGCGCAACGGTGCCACGCTGCTGCCCGGCATCCCCTCCATCCCTAGGCACCATCCATCCGCCGGTGTCACCTCACCGCCGGAAGCGCTCCGCCGGTCGGCGTCAATCCTCTCGCCGGCGTCATCCTCGACTCCCACCGTCGTCATCCTCGGGCTTGACCCGAGGATCCATGCCACAAGCGAGGCGCCGCCGTGAGGGTGGATGCTCGGGTCAAGCCCGAGCATGACGAAGGAGAGGGAAGAGAGAGGGAGAAGAGGAGACAGAGGGTAGGAAGGAGGGCTTTCCTGGCCCTCCCACCTTGCTCTACTCTCAGTCCGTCTTCGCGCGGCGGGCCGGGAAGAGGATGACGTCGCGGATAGAAGGGGCGTTCGTCAGGAGCATGATCAGGCGGTCGACGCCGATGCCGAGCCCCCCGGCAGGCGGCATGCCCTGGTCGATGGCGTCCAGAAACTCGTCGTCGAGCTGCTTGTCCTTCTCGCCGCGGCCGTGGGCCTGCTGAAGCTGCTCGACCATGCGGGCGCGCTGCTCCTCCGGGTCGTTCAGCTCGGAGAAGGCGTTGCCGAGTTCCCAGGTGTTGCAATAGGTCTCGAAGCGTTCCACGAGGCGCGGCTCGCCCGGCACTTCCTTGGCGAAGGGCGAGATGTCCTTCGGGAAATGCGTGACGTGCGACGGCTGGATCAGCGTTCCCTCCACCTTCTCCTCGAAGATGAAGGCGAGGCACTCGCCCCAGGTCCAGTCCTTCTCCACCTCGAAACCGGCGGCCCTGGCGGCGGCGCGGGCTTCCTCGTCCGTCTTGATGGCGAGGAAGTCGATGCCGGTCGCTTCCTTCACGGCATCCGGCATCGGCACGCGCCTGAACGGGCCCTTGAAGGAGATTTCCTTGTCGCCGTAGGCGAACTCCGTCGAGCCGTGGATCTTGACGGCAAGCTCGGCGAAGAGGCGCTCCACGAGGTCCATGATGTCCTCGTAATCCGCATAGGCCCAGTAGCACTCCATCATCGTGAACTCGGGATTGTGCCGCGTCGACACGCCCTCGTTGCGGAAGTTGCGGTTGATCTCGAACACCTTGTCGGTGAGGCCGGAGACCAGCGTGCGCTTCAGGAACAGTTCCGGCGCGATGCGCAGATACATGTCGAGCTTCAGCGTGTTGTGGTGCGTCTTGAAGGGTTCTGCCGTCGCGCCGCCGTAGACGGAATGCAGCATGGGCGTCTCGACTTCCATGAAGCCGTCGTTCTCCATGAAGCGGCGGATGCCGGAGACGATCTTCGAGCGCTGCTGGAAGCGGAGCTTCGATTCCTCGTTGGTCATGATGTCGAGGTGGCGCTTGCGGTAGCGGATCTCGACATCGGCGACGCCGTGCCACTTCTCCGGCATCGGCAGCAGGGTCTTCGTCAGCATGACGATCTCCTGCGCGTTGATCGTCAGTTCCCCGCGCTTGGTGCGGCGGACGACGCCGGTGACGCCGATGATGTCGCCGAGGTCGATCATCGGCAGGAGGGCACGCGCCTCCTCCGGCGTCGTGTCCTTGTGGGAGAAGATCTGGATCTTGCCGGAGGCATCATGGATGTCCATGAACATGCCGGAATTGCGCGAGGAATAGACGCGGCCGGCCACGGTCACGACATCGCCGCTCTCCGTGTCGGGCTCGAGGCTTTCGTACTTCTCCGCAAGCTCCGCATTGGTCATCGTGCGGTGGAAATGCGCCGGGTAGACATCTCCGACCGTCTCGCGGAGCTGGCCGAGCTTCTGGCGGCGGACTTCCGTCGGGTCGGAGGAAAGGGCGGTTTCGGTCTTGTCGTTCATTCTTCTCGTTCCTTACTTTCCGCCGCCGGCCATGGAGGCCACGACCTGCGCGGCGACCTTCAGGCGCTGGCGCACGACGGAGCGGCCGAGGATGGCCATCGAATCGAAGAGCGGCAGCGAGCGCGACGAGCCGGAGACGGCAACGAAGAGCGGCGCGACGACGACCTTCAGCTTCTTGCCGAGCTTGTCGGCGCTCGCGCGCAGTTCCGCCTCGATGCTTTCCACGGTCCATTCCGGCATCTTCTCAAGGTCCGGCTGCACCTGGTTCAGCACTTCGAGAATCTCTTCCGGCGCCGACTTCACCTTGGCGAAGGACTCCGGCGTCAGCCCGAGGTCGGACTTCAGCAGGAAGCCGGCGAGGTCCGGCAGCTCGCCGAGCTTGGAGATGCGCGACTGCGAGAGCTTCAGCCCCTCGCGGATGCGGTCGTTCTCCATCGCCCAGTCGAGGACGCGCTTCATGAAGTCCTCTTCGGAAAGCTGCTCGCGCAGCCAGCGGCCGTTCAGCCAGTCGAGCTTCTGGATGTCGAAGATCGCGCCGGCCTTGGAAAGGTTCTCCGGATCGAACTTTTCGGCAAGCTCATCCATGGTCAGCAGTTCCTCGCCCTCGGAAATCTGGATGAAGAACAGGCCGAGGAAGTTCATCAGCGCTTCCGGCAGGTAGCCGAGCGCGGAATAGTAGGAGATCGAGGTCGGGTTCTTGCGCTTGGAGAGCTTCGACTTGTCGGCGTTGCGCATCAACGACAGATGCATGAAGACCGGCTCCTGCCAGCCGAAATAGCGGTAGAGCAGGATGTGCTTGGGCACCGAGGCAAGCCATTCCTCGCCGCGCGCCACATGGGTGATCTTCATCAGGTGGTCGTCGATGACGTTCGCCATGTGATAGGTCGGCATGCCGTCGGCCTTGATCAGCACCTGCATGTCGACGCTTTCCCACGGGATCGACACGTCGCCGTAGACGCCGTCGTGGAAGTCGCAGGAGCCTTCCGCCGGGATCTTCATGCGCACGACCGAGGGCTCGCCCGCGGAGACCCGGCTCGTTACTTCCTCGGCGGAAAGGTTGAGGCAGTGGCCGTCGTAGCCCGGCGGCTTGCCGGCGGCGCGCTGCGCCTCGCGCATCTTCTCCAGCCGTTCCGGCGTGCAGAAGCAGCGGAAGGCATGGCCCTTCTGCAGCAGCTCCTCGGCATAGGGCCAGTACATGGCCTTGCGGTCGGACTGGCGGTAAGGGCCGTAGGGGCCGCCGACATCGGGGCCTTCGGACCATTCGAGGCCGCACCATTTCAGCGCGTCCAGCACCTTCTGCTCGAATTCCGGCGTCGAGCGCGTGGCGTCCGTGTCCTCGATGCGCAGGATGAAGGTGCCGTTGTTCTTCTTGGCGAAGAGATAGTTGAAGAGCGCGATATAGGCGGTGCCGACATGGGGCTCGCCGGTGGGGGAAGGTGCGATGCGTACGCGAACGCCGGATGCGGTTCCGGAAGTGCTCATGGATGTGGCCCGTCTCGACTTTGGAAGGGAGTGCCCGGATTTGCGGGAGAAAGGGGCTCTCCGTTGGGCTGGGTGAGACCATATTCAGCCCGGCGCGTCAAGGGAATGTCGATCGGCGGCTAGCGCACGGGCCAGACATAAAGCAGCGTCGGCACGCTGACGATGACGATGAGGATGGAGAGCGGCAGGCCGACGCGCGGATAATCGGCGAACTTGTAGCCGCCCGGGCCCATCACCAGCGTGTTGCACTGGTGGCCGACGGGGGTGAGGAAATCGCAGCCCGCGCCGATCGCCACGGCCATCAGGAAGGCCTCCGGCTTGTAGTGCAGCGCATTGGCGAAGCTGGCGGCGATCGGCGCCATGACGAGGACGGTCGCCGCATTGTTGAGGAAGGGCGTCACGGCCATGGCGGTAAGAAGGATGAGGCCAAGCGCGCCGAAGGGCGGCAGGTGCACGGCGATGTCGCCGAGCCAGCCGGCGACGAGCTCGCTCGCCCCCGTCGTGCGCAGGCTGTCGGAAACGGGGATGAGGGCGGCGAGCATGATGAGGATCGGCCCGTCGAGCGCCGTATAGGCCTCGCGCAGCGGCACGGCGCGGAAGACCACCATGGCGACGGCGGCGGCGAAGAAGCCCGTCGCCACCGGCACGACGCCGAAGGCGGTGGCGACCATGGCCGCCATGAGGATCAGGACGGGAATGATCGCCCGGCGCGGCGCGCCCAGCAGGATCTCGCGCTGGGCGAGCGGCAGCAGGCCGAGTTCGGTGAGCTGCGTCGGCAGCGTGCGGTTGTTGCCCTGCACCACGATCATGTCGCCGGGGCGCAGGCGCACGGCGGAGAGCTTTTCGCGCAGCCGCTCGCCCTGCCGGCTGACGGCGAGCAGGTTGATGCCGTAGGAATGGAAGAGCGCGATGCTGCGGGCGGAAATGTCGATGAGCCGCGAATCCTTGCCCACCACCGCCTCTATGGCGCTGATCTCGCCCTCCTCGCCGCGCCCGGCGCGGATCGGCTGGCCGGAGAGCGTGAGGCCGGCGGCGGAGACCACCTTGTCGAGCGCCCCTGCCGTTCCCTCCATCAGGATCGTGTCGCCCGCGGTCAGCCGCACGTCCGGCAGCGGCGCGATATGGACATGGCCGCGGATGATGGCGGTGGCGATCACGTCGCCATCGCCGTTGCGCAGCACCTCGTTCAGCGACTTGCCGACGGAGGGCGAGCCGGCCTCGATCGTCGCGTCGGAGGAATAGGCGGCCGCCTCCAGCGCTTCCTCGATATTGGCGCTCTTGTTCGTGCGCTCGGGCACGATGCGGTTGAAGAGGAGGAGGAAGAGGATGCCGCAGACCGTCAGCACCGCGCCGACGGGCGTGAAATCGAACATGCTGAAGCTCTCGCCGCCGATCTCCTGGCGCAGGCGCGAGACGACGATGTTGGGCGAGGTGCCGATCTGCGTCATGAGGCCGCCGAGGAGCGCGGCGAAGGCCATCGGCATCAGGAACTTGGAGGCCGGCGTGCCGGACTTCTTGGCGAACTGGAAGGCGAGCGGCATCATGATGGCGAGCGCGCCGATATTCTTGATGAAGGCCGAAAGCACCGCGACGGAGACGAGCAGCAGCGCAAGCTGGCTGCGCCTGGAGGCAAGGTTCGGGAAGAAGCGCTTGACCGCGAGGTTGACGATGCCCGAGCGCGCGACGGCCGCGCTCACCATCAGGGCGCTTGCGACGATGATGACGATGTCGTCGGAAAAACCGGAAAAGGCCTTGTTGAAGGGAACGATGCCGAGCGCGAGCGCCAGAAGCAGCGAACAGCACGCCACGACATCGTAGCGGAACCGTCCCCAAATGAACGCCGCCATCATCAGAGCGATGACGACGAAGGCGAAGGTCTGCTGAAGCGTCATGGAGCTGTCCGTGCGGCGGGGCGATGCTCGGCGTGAATTCCCTGCAGGTCCTGCCGGTTCCGCCGCAAGCGGCGCAGCCGTCCAGAACTTTCGCGGAACAATCCAACCGTCCGAAGATTTGCCAAGAGAAGACGGGTCGTGTCAACCGGACGCGACGGAGATGAAGAACACGGGGATTTTTCCGGTTTCTCCCCGTGGCCAACGAAACGGCAGGCGAGCTTCCCACCCGTCCGACCCGTCTTCGACCCTCCCGGTCCGTAAGTGGCCGGGGGTTAGGGCAGGTCGCCCCTACCCACCGCCGACATCTCGACGCTCTGTCACACCGCATCTCTTGACCTTTCCGCCCCGCGCCCTTAACCCGCCAGCAACAAGGACGCAGCAGGGGTTACGGGCATGAAGGTTCTGTTGATCGGATCGGGCGGACGCGAGCATGCCCTTGCCTGGAAAATGGCGCAGTCCCCGCTTCTGGATACGCTCTACGCCGCCCCCGGCAATCCGGGCATCGCCGAATGCGCCACGCTCGTTTCCCTGAATGTCGAGGACCACGCCGCCGTCTCGGCCTTCTGCAAGGAGAACGGGGTCGGCTTCGTGGTGGTCGGGCCGGAAGCCCCGCTCGTCGCCGGCCTTGCCGACGCGCTGCGCGCAGACGGCATCGACGTCTTCGGTCCCTCGGCCGCCGCCGCGCAACTAGAAGGCTCCAAGGGCTTCACCAAGGACCTCTGCGCCAAATACGATATCCCGACAGGCGCCTACAGGCGCTTCACCGACGCGACCGCGGCGAAGGCCTATGTCACCGAACAGGGCGCGCCGATCGTCATCAAGGCGGACGGGCTCGCCGCCGGCAAGGGCGTGACCGTCGCCATGACGCTCGACGAGGCGCTCGCGGCCATCGACGACTGCTTCGATGGCGCCTTCGGCGCGGCAGGCGCGGAAGTCGTGGTGGAGGCCTTCCTCGACGGCGAGGAGGCGAGCTTCTTCTGCCTGTGCGACGGAGTGAACGCCCTGCCGCTCGCCTCCGCCCAGGACCACAAGCGCGTCGGCGACGGCGACACCGGCCCGAACACCGGCGGCATGGGCGCCTATTCGCCCGCCCCGGTGATGACGCCCGAAATGGTCGAGCGCACGATGAAGAAGATCATCGAGCCGACGATCCGCGGCATGGCGGCGGACGGCCATCCCTTCCAGGGCGTGCTCTTCGCCGGCCTGATGATCACCGAAAAGGGCCCGGAACTCATCGAATACAATGTCCGCTTCGGCGATCCGGAATGCCAGGTTCTGATGATGCGCCTCGAGAGCGACCTCCTGCCGATCCTGCACGCCGCCGCCGTCGGC
The DNA here is from genome assembly GCF_014203155.1 of Shinella fusca. Lineage (GTDB taxonomy): Bacteria > Pseudomonadota > Alphaproteobacteria > Rhizobiales > Rhizobiaceae > Shinella > Shinella fusca. The sequence goes on along the minus strand of NZ_JACHIK010000019.1, from coordinate 50,641 downwards.
CGGCTCGACAAGGTCTCCGCGACATGGCGGGACGACCCGGCGCTCACCGTCGTCATGGCCTCGAAGGGCTATCCCGGCGCCTACGAGAAGAACACGCCCATCCTCTCGCTGCCGGCAGACGACGCCGCGACCAAGGTGTTTCATGCCGGCACAGCCCTGAAAGACGGAAAACTGGTCGCGACGGGCGGGCGCGTGCTCAACGTCACGGCCGTGGCAAGGACCGTCGGCGAGGCGCAACAGGCCGCCTACCGGGCGCTCGACAAGGTGGAATGGCAGAACGGCTTTGCCCGCCGCGATATCGGCTGGCGCGCCGTCGCCCGCGAAAAGGCTTGAGGCGGGACGGCGAAATCGCCCGATAGATCGAATTTTACCATTTCTCCTGACGGGACCGTAACCGGCAGGCGCTAGGTTGCTCCCAACGATGAGGGAGAACCGTTGATGCGTATCCTGCTGCCGACCTTCGCCTTGGCACTTCTTGCCGGCCCCGCCCTTGCGGGCTCGATCGAACCCGTGACCGGCGCCACCGCCGCGGACAGCATCTCGACCATCACCTGCGAGGCCTGCCCGGCGCTGAAGCCGAAGCCCGTCGCCGAGACCTACCATGTCGACGCGATCGCGCCCGGCACGCAGAAGGTGGAAATCCGCGAGGAGAACGGCGAGCGCAAGCTCTTCCGCACGGAAGCCTGGATGGGCGGCTCGCCCGTCCTCTTCGTCAGCAAGGCGCCCGCCGAGACGGTCGACAGCGCCGAGACGGAGCAGCCCGTCGATACGAGCGCCAGGACGAGCGCCCTTGGCAAGGACGCGGCCCAGGCGACGGTGACGGCCGGCATGACGGCCTCACGGGAGTTTGATCCCGGAAAATTTGAACTCAGGCTCGATTGACCCCATATTGGTGGTCCCTGCCTCTCAGTCCCTCCAGGCTGACGGGAATTCGCGAAAGCGGACGGATGCGCCCCTGGCCCTCAGGCGGGGGCGCAAACGTGTCAGCCGCCCTCTTCCCCCAGATCCCTGACGAGGTTGTCGACCTCCCGGTCCGAATAGACGGCGATGCCGGCGCGGCGAAGCAGCGCCGCCGTTACCCCCTGCCCCGCATGGCGCGCACCGGAAAACGTGCCGTCATGGATGAAGCCCGATCCGCAGGACGGGCTGCCGTCGATGAGCAGGGCATGGTGGCAGCCGTTCTCTTGCGCGACGTCCAGCGCGATGCGCGCGCCCTCGATATAGGCCGCCGAGACATCGCCGCCGGAAATCTCCAGCACCCGCGCCCGCCCGTCGAGCACGTCGTCGCCGTCGCGCCCACCCTCGATTTCCGCCGGCGGCCGCGGCACGGCAAAGCCGCCCGCAAGCTCGGGACAGAGCTCCACCAGCCGCCCCTCCGCCCGCCAACGCGCAACCGCCTCATGCACGAGCGGCTTGGCCGACCCGTTGTAACGGACCGGCCGGCCGGCTAGACAGGCGCTGATGAGGATTTTCCCGGTCATCAGCGCCGACCTCTCATCCCGCGATCTTCGAGAAATCCGCGACCGTGCCGGTTGCCGCGCGGATGGCGGAGAGCAAGGCGAGGCGGTTGGTGCGGATGGCGGGGTCGTCGTCGTTGACGAGGACGTCGGTGAAGAAGCGGTCGACCGGGGCGCGCAGTGCCGAGAGGGCTGCCATGGCGGAGCGGAAGTCTTCCTTCGCGACGGCGGCGGAGGCGTCCCTGGCGGCGGTTTCGACGGCGGCGTGCAGCGCCTTTTCCGCATCGAGCTTCAGGAGGGCGGGCGAGACGGCGCCTTCGACGACGGTGCCCTTCTTCTCTTCCGCGGCGAGGAGCTGCGTGGCGCGCTTCGTGCCGGCGAGGAGGTTCTGGCCCTCCTCGGAGGTGATGAAGGCCGTCAGCGCCTCGACGCGGCGGGCAACCGTCAGCAGATCGTCGGCGTCCGGCGTCAGCACGGCGTCGATGAGGTCGTGCCGTGCGCCCATGTCGCGCAGGTACACCTTGAGCCGGTCATGGAAGAAGGCGATGAGATCCGGGTCCCTGACGACCGACAGCAGCGGCAGGCGGATGTTCTTTTCCAGCAGCATGCGGATGACGCCGAGGGCGGCGCGGCGCAGCGCATAGGGGTCCTTCGAGCCGGTCGGCTTCTCGTCGATGGCCCAGAAGCCGATCAGCGTGTCGAGCTTGTCGGCGAGCGCCACGGTGAGCCCGACCTTGCCGGACGGCACGCGGTCGGAGGGCCCCTGCGGCTTGTAATGGTCCTCGATGGCCTCGGCGACGGCGGCGTCCTCGCCCTGGAGGGCGGCGTATTTGCGGCCCATGATGCCCTGGAGCTCGGGGAATTCGCCGACGGCCTCCGTGCGCAGGTCAGCCTTGGCGAGCACCACGGCGCGGTCGACGAGCGCGGCATCGGCGCCGGTGACCTTCGCCAGTTCGGCGGCCAGCGTGCGGATGCGCGCGACGCGCTCGCCCTGCGTGCCGAGCTTGGCGTGGAAGGTCACGTCGAGCGCGTCGAGCTTGGCCATGCGCTGGTCGAGCGGCTTTGCAAGGTCGAGGCCGAACTTCTCGGCGGATACCTTCAGCGTGTCGAGGTCCGGCAGGTCGCCCTGGTCGCGCAGCCAGAAATGCTTGGCGTCGGAAAGGCGCGCACGCACGACCTTGCCGTTGCCGTGCACGATCTCCTTGCCGCCGTCCTTCGCCTCGATGTTGGAGACGAGGATGAAATGGTTGGAAAGCGCCTCGGTGCCCGGCCTGCGCGTGACGAAGCATTTCTGGTTCGTCTTGATGGTAAGGCGGATGATCTCGGCGGGGATCGCCAGGAACTCTTCCTCGAAGGTGCCGAGCAGGACCTGCGGCCATTCGACGAGGCCGGACACTTCATCCAGCAGGCCTTCGTCCTCGACCAGTTCGAGGCCGTTGGCGAAGGCGATGTTGTTAGCGTCGGTGGCGATGATCTGCCTGCGCCGCTCGGCGTCCAGCACGACCTTCGCCTTTTCGAGGCTTGCGGCATAATCGGCAAAGCGCCGCACGGTGATGGCCTCCGGCGCATGGAAACGATGGCCGTAGGTGACGTTGCCGGCGACGAGCCCGTCGACCTCGAAGGGCACGACGCGCGTTTCCTCGGTCTCCGCGCCGAAGGTGCACAGGATCGATTGCAGCGGGCGCACCCAGCGCATGGCGCCGGGCCTTGCCGAGGCGGCGCCCCAGCGCATGGATTTCGGCCAGGGGAAATTGCGGATGATGCCCGGCATCGCCTCGGCAATGATCTCCTCGGCGGGGCGGCCGGGCTTGACGATATGGGCGACGTAGAAATCGCCCTTCTTCGGATCCGAATGGACATGCGCCTCGGAAATCGAGGAAAGCCCCGCGCCGCGCAAGAAGCCTTCGATCGCCTTCTCGTTGGCGTCGGTGCGCGGGCCCTTGCGCTCCTCGCGGATATCGACCGAACGGGCGTTGAGGCCGCGGATGTCGAGCGTCAGGCGGCGCGGCGTCCAGTATTCGCGCGCGCCCTCGTAGGTCAGGCCCGCTTCCACCAGCGCGTCGGTGACGAGTTTCTTCAGGTCGCCCGCCGCCTTGCGCTGCATGCGGGCGGGAATTTCCTCGGAGCGGAGTTCAAGCAGAAGATCGGGCATGTCAACTTTCCTCACCCTCGCCACGCGGCAAGGGTCGGCACGGCGTGCCGGTATGGGGTGAAAATCGTGTGCCTCTGCTAGCAAAGTTGGGCGGTGCTGTACAACGGCAAATATGCCGCCCCGCCGACGGAAAGGCCGTCAGTGCCCGCTGGCGGCGACCTCCTGCGTTTCCGCCGCCGCGCCCTCGCCTTCCGCCGTCGCGCCGCCCGCTTCGGGCTTCGTCTCCCCTTCCGCCTCGATGACGGCATTCGGGTCGACGCAATCCTCCCGCTCCGTCATCGCCGTGACGATGGACTTGATCTCATCGAGGGAGAGTTCCTTGCGCTCGCCGTAGAAATCGCCGTTCTCGGCGGGCTGGCCGTCCGTGTAGCGGGCGACGAAGGGGGCGGCCATGCCGGGAACGGCGGCGGGATCGCGCGCGAAGAGCACTTCGGCGCCGATCGCCCGGCCGCGCATGTCGGCGCGGTTCACGGGGCCGGCGGCATCGAGGAGGATGACCTGGTAGAGATCGGCTTCTTCCGCATTGGAGAGGGCACCGGCCACGCGCAGCGCCGTCTTCACGCGGATATCGCCGTCCTTCGCCGCCGAGCGCACGTATCTGCGCAGCCATTGCTGGCCGTCCTGCTCGATGCGCACGGTGGAGACGGTGGTGCAGGCGACGCCCGAGATCGTCTCGGACGGTGGCCCGAGCAGCACATCGCGCCCGACGAAGATCGCGGCGGCGCCCGAGGCGCCGGTGAGCACGAGAACGCCGGCGGCAATGATCAGGATCTTCCGGGACAGGCGGAACGAGGTCGGCAGGAACTTCACGGGCGTCGAACTTCTCTTTGAACGCAGAACACGAACGCGCCGAGAGCACGCGAACGCCCGCACTCTACAGGCCGTGCGTTTCCGAAGTTTTAAACCGCAGCGTGCCGTTTCGATCCATTCTTGCGAATGATTTGCAATAGCGTTGACAGGGAACAAAAGGGCCCTATAGTCAATTGCAACTCATTCGCAAAAGCAGATCAGGTTTCCCATGCTCCGCCGCTCGTTCAATGCCCTCCTTCTCGGCCTGCCGCTCGTCGCGGCCGCCCCGGCGCTCGCGCAGGAAAAGCCGAAGGTGGTGACGACCTTCACCATCATCGCCGACATGGCGGCGAATGTGGCGGGTGATGCCGCGACCGTGGAATCCATCACCAAGCCCGGCGCGGAGATCCACAACTACCAGCCGACGCCGCGCGACATATTGAAGGCGCAGGACGCCCAGCTCGTGCTCCGCAACGGCCTCAACCTCGAGCTCTGGTTCGAAAAGTTCCTCGCCAATCTCGGCGACGTGCCGAACGTCGTCGTCAGCGACGGCATTACGCCGATGAGCATCGTGGAAGGCCCCTACGAGGGCAAGCCGAACCCGCATGCCTGGATGTCGCCGGACAACGCGCTGATCTATGTGGAGAACATCCGCAAGGCGCTCGGCACGCTCGACCCCGCCCACGCCGCGACCTACGACGCCAACGCCAAGGCCTATGGCGAGAAGATCAAGGCGCTCGGCGCGGAGATGAAGGCGAGGATCGGCGCGCTGCCGGAGGAAAAGCGCTGGCTGGTGACCAGCGAGGGCGCGTTCTCCTATCTCGCCCGCGACTTCGGCCTCAAGGAACTCTTCCTCTGGCCGATCAATGCCGACCAGCAGGGAACGCCCAAGCAGGTGAAGGCGGTGATCGACGCGGTGCGCGAGCACAATATCCACGTCGTCTTCAGCGAAAGCACGGTCTCGGCCAAGCCGGCAGAGCAGGTGGCGGCCGAAACGGGCGCGGCCTATGGCGGCGTCCTCTATGTGGATTCCCTCAGCGAGGCCGGCGGGCCGGTGCCGACCTATCTCGATCTCCTGCGCGTGACCTCCGAGACCATCGTGAAGGGGCTGTCGCAATGATGATGGGCAGCAAGGCGAAGACGGTGGCCGGCATCGTCGCCGAGGACGTGACCGTCACCTACCGCAACGGCCTCACGGCGCTGCGCCATGCCAGCTTCTCCGTGCCGACGGGCACGATCACCGCGCTCGTCGGCGTCAACGGCTCGGGCAAGTCGACGCTCTTCAAGGCGATCATGGGCTTCGTGCCGGTTGCCGGCGGCAAGGTGACGATCCTCGGCCTTTCCGTGCGCGAGGCCCTGAAGAAGAACCTCGTCGCCTATGTGCCGCAGGCCGAGGAGGTCGACTGGACCTTCCCGGTCCTCGTCGAGGACGTCGTCATGATGGGCCGCTACGGCCACATGAACTGGCTGCGCATCCCGACGAAGCGCGACCACGAGATGGTCGACGAGGCCCTCGAACGCGTGAACATGTCCGCCTATCGCAAGCGCCAGATCGGCGAGCTTTCCGGCGGGCAGAGAAAGCGCGTCTTCCTCGCCCGGGCGCTCGCGCAGGAGGGCCGGGTGATCCTGCTCGACGAACCCTTCACCGGCGTCGACGTCACGACGGAAGAGCAGATCGTCGAGCTGCTCGGCACGCTGCGCGAGGAAGGCCGCGTGATGCTCGTCTCCACCCACAATCTCGGCAGCGTGCCGGACTTCTGCGACCGCACGGTCTTCGTCAAGGGCACGGTCATCGCCTCCGGCCCGACGGCCGAGACCTTCACCGAAGCCAACCTGGAAAAGGCCTTCGGCGGCGTGCTCCGCCACTTCATCCTCGGCGGCCCGGACCTCCACGACGACGAGGACAGGCGCTCCGTCAAGGTCATCACCGACGACGAGCGCCCCTTCGTCATCTACGGCGAGCGCGAGACGGAGAAGCGGCCGTGACCGGGGCGCTGCTCGAGCCCTTCTCCTACGGCTACATGGTCAACGCCATGTGGGTGAGCGCGCTGGTCGGCTGCATCTGCGGCTTCCTTTCCGCCTATCTCATGCTCAAGGGCTGGTCGCTGATCGGCGACGCGCTCTCGCACTCCATCGTGCCGGGCGTTGCCGGCGCCTACATGCTGGGCCTGCCGTTCGCGGCCGGCGCCTTCCTTTCCGGCGGGCTCGCCGCCGGCGCCATGCTCTTCCTCAACCGCCAGACGCGGCTCAAGGAGGATGCGATCATCGGCATGATCTTCTCCTCCTTCTTCGGCCTCGGCCTCTTCATGGTCTCGCTCTCGCCGACGCCGGTGAACATCCAGACCATCGTGCTCGGCAATATCCTCGCCATCACGCCGGAAGACACGATCCAGCTCGCCATCATCGGCGCGGTGACGTTCGTGGTCCTCCTCCTGAAATGGAAGGACCTGATGGTGACCTTCTTCGACGAGAGCCATGCCCGCTCCATCGGCCTCAACGCGACGGGCCTGAAGGTGCTGTTCTTCACGCTGCTCAGCGCCTCCACGGTCGCCGCCATGCAGACGGTCGGCGCCTTCCTCGTCGTCGCCATGGTGGTGACGCCGGGCGCCACCGCCTATCTCCTGACCGACCGCTTCCAGCGCCTCGTGGTGATCGCCGCCGCGCTCGGGGCCGGCACCAGCCTCGTCGGGGCCTATCTTTCCTATTTCCTCGACGGCGCGACGGGCGGCATCATCGTCGTGCTGCAAACCGCGCTCTTCCTTGTCGCGTTCCTGCTTGCACCCAAGCACGGGCTCATCGCCGCGCGGCGGAGGGGACGACAGGCGCTTTCCGCGGCGGTAGAGGCGGGCCGGCCATGAACGAGACGCTGCAACTCGCCCTTATGCCCTTCCAGCTCGCCTTCATGCAGAACGCGTTCCTGGTAACGCTGACCATCGCGGTACCCATGGCGCTGCTCTCCTGCTATCTCGTGCTGAAGGGCTGGTCGCTGATGGGCGATGCGGTCTCGCATGCCGTGCTGCCGGGCGTCGTCCTCGCCTATGTAGCGGGCCTTCCCTTCGCGGCGGGGGCATTCGTCGCAGGCCTCGTCTGCGCACTTGCGGCCGGCTATCTCAAGGACAACAGCCGGGTGAAGGAGGACACGGTCCTCGGCATCGTCTTTTCCGGCATGTTCGCCCTCGGCGTCGTGCTCTATGTGAAGATCCAGCCGGACGTGCATCTCGACCATATCCTCTTCGGCGACATGCTCGGCATCGGTGCTGCCGATCTTATCGAAACCGCCGTGATCGCGCTTGCCGCGACAGGCTTCATCCTCGCCTTCCGCAAGGATCTTCTGGTACAGGCTTTCGACCGGCAGCACGCCTCGGCCATCGGCCTGCCGGTGAAAGTCCTGCATTACGGCCTGCTCGCCGTGCTCTCGCTCGTCGTGGTCGGCGCGCTGAAGGCGGTCGGCATCATCCTCGCCGTCGCCATGCTGGTGGCGCCCGGCGCCATCGCCGCCCTCCTCACCCGGCGCTTTCCCACCATGCTGGCGGTCGCCGTCTGCGTTGCGCTCAGCTGTTCCTTCTTCGGCATCTGGCTGAGCTTTCTCCTCGACAGTGCCCCGGCGCCGACCATCGTCCTTTTGATGGCGGGCCTCTTCGTCCTTGCCTTCCTCTCCCGCATGATCCGCGACAGAAAGCCTCTGGAAAGCATCTGACCGGCGCCGTCGCACTCTGTCGACAGCCGGCCGGTTTGCGTCTATCGTCCGGCGCAACCGGCCTCTGCGGCCGCAACGACAACGACACGAACGCAACGGGACGGCATGGCGCATATCGGTATCGTCGGCGGCGGCCTGATGGGCTGCGCCACAGCGCTCCATCTTCTGGAACAGGGCCACAGCGTCACAGTGCTGGAGCGCGATGCCGGCGGCCTGCCGGCTTCCGTCGGCAATGCCGGCATTCTCGCCGTGCCGGAAATCGACCCGCTCGCCCGGCCCGACATGCTGCTTTCCGTGCCGAAATGGCTGCTCGATCCGCTCGGCCCCCTCACCGTGCGCTGGCAGGATCTGCCCGCCCTGACGCCCTGGCTCATGAAATTCCTCTTCTCCGCGCGGCCGGGCAAGGCGGCGCAAAGCCGGGAGGCGATGCTCTTTCTCATGAGGACCGCCGAGGCCGACCATGTGCGCCTCGGCGCTCTTGCCGGCGTTTCCGGCCATATGCGCGATACCGGCGCTCTGACCGTCTTCGACAGCGTTGCCGCCCGTGACAAGGTCTTCGCCCATGAAGCGGAAAATGCGAGGCTGATCGGCCACAACGTCGAAAAGCTGGACGCCGGGGAGGCCCGCCGCCGCGTGCCGGCCCTCAAGGGAGCCTTTGCCGGTGCCGTCTTCAACGACGGCTACAAGATCTTCGAATATCCGCTGACCTTCCTGCGCCGGCTGCAGGCCGCGCTGCGCGAGCGGGAGGCCTTCACAGACGCCAACGTCGCCGCTGTGGGCCAGCGGGAGAACGGCATCGCGGTGCGCACGGAGGGCGGGCGCAAGTTCATCTTCGACCGGCTCGTCGTCGCGGCCGGCGTCTGGTCGCGCCGCTTCGTCGCCGATCTCGGCCTGAAGGTGCTGCTCGAAACCGAGCGCGGCTACAACACGACCTTCATGAACCCTTCGACCGTGCTGGACATGCCGGTCTTCTTCTCCGAGCACGGCTTCGTCGCGACGCCCTTCGAGAACGCGCTGCGCATCGGCGGGGCGGTGGAGCTCGCCTCTCCGGACGCACCCGCCAACTACAGGCGTGCCGCCGCCATGCGCCGGAAGATGCGCCGCTACGTGCCGGACCTTCAGGAAGAAGGCGGCACGGAATGGATGGGCCGCCGGCCCTCGACGCCGGATTCCATTCCCGTCATCAGCCTTCATCCGCGCGACCCGCGCGTCGCCTTCGCCTTCGGCCACGGCCATCTCGGCCTGACGCTCTCGGCCACCACCGGACGCCACGTCGCCCGGCTCGTTTCCGGCGAGGACGACAGCGCGCTCGCCCCCTTCTCCATCGCCCGCTTCCAGTAAGCGGATCGCCCATCACCATAGAAAGACGAACATGCACAAGGTCATTTTTGACACGGACCCCGGCGTCGACGACGCCATGGCGCTGCTTTTCCTGCACAACCACCCCGAAATCGACCTCATCGGCATCACCACCGTCTTCGGCAATGCCGCCATCGAGACGACGACGCGCAACGCGCTGTTCCTCAAGCGCGAATGGGGCATCGCCGCGCCTGTCGCGCGCGGCGAGGGCAAGACCTACAATCCCATGCGCAACCCGACCGACTGGCCGGTGATGATCCACGGCCATGACGGGCTCGGCAATATCGACGTGCCGGAGGCGATCGACCTGCCGGTCGACCCGCGCCCGGCGCACCGCTTCATCATCGAGACCGTGCGGGCGAACCCCGGCGAGGTGACGCTGATCGCCGTCGGCCGCATGTCGAACCTTGCCTACGCGCTGAAGGAGGACCCGGAGATCGCCGGCCTCGTCAGGCAGGTCATCATCATGGGCGGCGCCTTCGACGTGCCGGGCAACATCACGCCCGCCGCCGAGGCCAATATCCACGGCGACCCGGAAGCCGCCGACGCGGTGATGACAGCGCCGTGGAAGGTGGTCGTCGTCGGCCTCGACGTCACGATGAAGACGGTGATGACGCGCAGGCGCCTTGCCGAGCTCACCGCGCAGAATGGCCGGAGCCTCAAGCTGCTCTCCGCCGTCTCGCAGTTCTACATCGACTTCTACGGCCGGCATGTGGAGGGCGAGGGCATGGTGGTTCACGATAGCTGCGCCTGCATCTACCTCGTCGCCCCCGAACTCTTCGAAACGCGCAGCGGCGCGATCCGCGTCGTCTGCGGCGGCATCGCCGACGGCCAGACGATCCAGAAACCCGACGCCCGCAGCTTCCCGCCCGGCAACTGGGACGGCCTGCCGAGCCAGCACGCCTGCATCGGCATCGACGCGGAAAAGGTGATGGCGCTGCTGGACGAGACGCTGGTGCGGTAAGGGAAGCCTGCCCCTCACCTGCCTGCCGGCATCCTCTCCCCGCAAGCGGGGCGAGGAACGATGGGCTCACCGTTCTGCCCCTTCTCCCCGCCTGCGGGGAGAAGGTCCCGGCAGGGGGATGAGGGGCTATCCGGGCCTCTTTATCCCGCCACCGCCGGCAATTGCCAGTCGATGGGCTTGCGGCCATGCTCTACCAAAAACGCATTCGCCTTGGAGAACGGCCGCGAGCCGAAGAAGCCGTTATGCGCGGAGAGCGGCGAGGGATGGGGCGAACGCAGGACGAGGTGGCGGCTGCGGTCGACGAAGGCGGCCTTCTTCTGCGCGTAGGAGCCCCAGAGGATGAAGACGACGGGCTTTTCCTGCTCGTTGACCGCGCGGATGACGGCATCCGTGAAGCGCTCCCAGCCGCGGCCCTGATGCGAGGCGGCGCGGCCCATCTCCACCGTCAGCACGCTGTTGAGAAGCAGCACGCCCTGTTTCGCCCAATGCTCCAGGAAGCCGTGGCGGGCCGGGGCAATGCCGAGGTCCTCCTGCATTTCCTTGTAGATGTTGACAAGCGACGGCGGAATGCGCACGCCCGGCTGCACGGAAAAGCAGAGCCCGTGCGCCTGCCCCTCGCCGTGATAGGGATCCTGCCCGAGGATGACGACGCGCACCTCGTCGAGCGGCGTCAGGTCGAGGGCGCGAAAGTATTCCGCCCCCTTCGGGAAGATGCGCCGCCCCTCCTGCTTCTGTTCGAGGAGGAAGCGCTTGAGGTCCGCCATGTAGGGATCGGAAAATTCCGCCGCCAGCGGCGCCTTCCAGCTTTCGCCGATCTTCACTTCGCTTGCCGTCATCGTCCGCTCCCTTCCGTCAGGGCGGGAGTTTAGCCCCGGAAAGCGGCATGGACCGGCAGAACCGCCGGTCATCCACAGCTAATCCTGTGCTACACCGAGCACCGTCATCAGGCTTCTCATGCGCGTCGCCGCCAATTCCGGCCTGTCGAGCACATTCGCCCGGTCGGCAAGGCGGAAGACATCGGCATAATGCAGGACGCCGCGGGCGGACTGCAGGCCGGCCGGCATGGTGAAATGGTCCTGATGGCCGTTCAGCCAGGCGAGGAAGACGACGCCTGCCTTGTAATACTGCGTCGGCGCCTCGAAGATTTTTCGCGACAGCGGCACGGTGGGCGCGATGACCGCGCGGAAGGTGGCGGCATCGCCGGCCGCAAGCGCGCAAAGCGCCGCCGAGGCCTGCGGCGCCACCGCATCGAAGATGCCGAGCAGCGCGTGGCTGTACTTCCGACCATCGCCCTCGATCAGTCCGGCATAGTTGAAATCGTCGCCGGTGAAGCACAGCACGCCTTCCGGCAGCCGGTCGCGCAGCGCCACTTCCTTCGCATTGTCGAGCAGCGAGATCTTGATGCCCTCGACCTTGCCGCGGTTCTCCTCGATGATCGACAGCACCGTCTCCAGCGCCCGCTCGAAATCCGCCGCGCCCCAATAGCCGGCAAGCTGCGGATCGAACATGTCGCCGAGCCAGTGCAGCACGACCTTGTCCTTCGCCTGGGAGAGGATGCGGCCATAGACCTTGCGGTAATCGTCCGGCGAGGCCGCGACGCGGGCAAGCGCGCGGCTCGCCATCATAATCGCCCGGCCGCCGTGCTTCTCGACAAAACCGACCTGCTCCTCATAGGCGCGGATCACGTCGTCCAGCGAGCGGGCGTCGGCGGGATCCAGGTGATCGGTGCCCGCCCCGCAGGCGAGATCGGCGCCCGGCACCGTCCGCGCCTCGGCGAGCGAGCGGCGGACCAGCTCCTGCGCGCCGGACCAGTCGAGCCCCATGCCGCGCTGCGCCGTGTCCATCGCCTCGGCGATGCGGAAGCCGAGCGACCAGAGATGATGACGGAACTTGAGCGTCGCCTCCCAGTCGACCGCCGGTCGCTCCCACGGCCGCGTGTCGCGGCGCGGATCGGAAACCACATGGGCCGCCGCATAGGCGATGCGGCTGAAACGCGGCACGGCGGCGGGGCGCGGGGTGGGCGTGCCTGTGAGCGCATAGGCTTCGACGCCGCCATCGGCATGCGGCAGGAAAAGGCTGATCGGCATGGCATCCTCCCGGTGGGTTTCGGAGGGGATAATTTAGATCGTTCCAAATTTCAAGGGTGATTTTGAAGAGCAACCTTCAGCGACGGGACGCAGCCAATCACACAGGAAGGCGGAAAGCGCCCACTCCACCCTCCATTGTCATCCTCGGGCTCGACCCGAGGATCCACGCATCCGCAATGCCGCGCGTGTCGCATGGATGGTCGGGTCAAGCCCGACCATGACGAAGGAGAAGAGAGGGGTCATGGCAAGAATATGAAGAACGCGCGCTCCCGAACTCAATCAAAACCTGCTTGACAAATTTGGAACGATCCAATTAATTACCCACCAACAAGCGGGCAACCACGCCCGCTCAGGGAGGAGCCGTCGTGAACAAGGGCCGGGTGACCGTCGTCGATATTGCGCGCGCCGCCGGCGTGTCGAAGTCGACCGTCTCGCTCGTCCTGCAGGCAAGCCCGCTCGTCAACGAGGCGACGCGGGCGAAGGTGAACGCGGTCATCCGCGAGCTCGGCTATGTCTACAACCGCGGCGCGGCGAACCTGCGCCAGTCTGCCTCTTCGCGGATCATCGGCATCATCGTCAACGACCTCACCAACTCCTTCTTCGCCGAGCTTGCCGTCGGCATGGACATGGTCATGCAATCGGCCGGCTACGTGCAGTTCCTCTCCAACTCCGCCGAGAGCGTCGACCGCCAGCGCGAGGTCATCGCCTCGATGCGCGAGCACGGCATTTCCGGCCTCATCCTCTCGCCCGCCCGCGGCACGGAAGCCGCCGACCTCAAGCCGCTTGCCGCGAGCGGCATTCCCGTCGTCGCCGTGGTGCGCAACGTCGTCGGCGCGAAGGTCTCCAGCCTTTCCTCCGACAACCATGCCGGCGCGAAGGATGCGGTGCGCCACCTCGTTTCGCTCGGCCACCGCCGCATCGCCTTCCTCGGCGGGATAGCCAACACCACGGTCTTCGGCGAACGCGTCGCCGGCTGGCGCGATGCCTTGGCCGAAGCCGGGCTGGAGGCGCCGGATGCGCTCGTCATCGGTACCACGGCCTCGCGCGCCGGGGGCGTCGCCGCCATCGAGCGGGCGCTTCTCGTTCCCGACCGGCCGACCGCCGCGCTCTGCTTCAACGACGCGGCCGCCTTCGGCGTCTGCGACGGGCTGCGCGCCGCCGGCATGGAGCCGGGCCGCGACTTCGGCGTGGTCGGCTTCGACGACGTGATCGAGGCCGAGACCGCCGTGCCGGCGCTGACGACGGTGTCCGTCGACCCGCAGGGCATGGGCCGGCGGGCGGCGCAACTGCTCTTGAAACAGATCAATGCGGGCCGGGTGGAGCCCGAGGCCATCGTCGGCTCCGTGCGCCTCGTCGTGCGCCAGAGCTGCGGCGCCGGCCTGAAAACCGGGAGGAAACCGGCATGACGCGATGGGGTTTGATCGGGGCGAGCACGATCGCCCACGAATGGGTGATCGACGCGATCCGCGCCGTCGGCGGCGAGATTGCCTCCGTGATGAGCACCAGCGCCGAGCGCGGCCGCAAATATGCGGACGACCACGCGGTCCCCAAGGCGGTCACGACGCTCGACGCCCTCGTGAACGATCCGGAAGTGGACGCTGTCTACATCTCCACGACGAACGAGCTGCACCGCGACCAGGTTTTCGCCGCAGCGAAGGCCGGCAAGCACATCCTCTGCGAAAAGCCGCTCGCCACCTCGCTCGACGATGCCCGCGCCATGGTGAAGGCGGCAAAGGAGGCCGGCGTCATTCTGGCGACGAACCATCACCTGCGCGGGGCGGCGACGCACCGGGCGATGCGCGACGCCATCGCGGCCGGCAGGATCGGCCGGCCGCTCGCCGCCCGCGTCTGCCATGCCGGCCTCTTACCGGCGCATCTTCAGGGCTGGCGGCTCGACAGGCCGGAGGCCGGCGGTGGGGTCATTCTCGACATCACCGTGCATGACACGGATGCGCTGCGCTTCGTGCTCGGCGACGATCCGGCCGAGGTGATCGCCTTCGGCCAGGAAAGCGGCATGGCCACAAGCGGGCTGGAAGACGCGGCCATGGGCGCGATGCGCTTCAAATCCGGCCTCATCGCCCAGTTCCACGACGGCTTCACCACGCCCTATGCCGTGACCGGCTTCGAGGTGCACGGCAGCGAGGGCTCGCTGATCGCCCGCAACTGCATGATCCAGAAGCCGGGTGGCTCGGTGACGCTGCGCACCGCCGCCGGCGAGGAAGACCTGACGCTCGACCACCGCAACCTCTACGAGACGACGCTTGCCGCCTTCGATGCGGCGATTGCCGGCAAAGGCAGGCCGCTCTGCACCGGCGAGGACGGCGTCTGGTCGCTGGCGACCGGCCTTGCGGCGATGGAAGCGGCGCGCACCGGCAATGCGGTGAAGATCGCGCCCTGCCCCTGAACGACACGACGGAAGAACCATGAGCAAGCACATCACCCCGCGCCAGGCCGCAGACCTTATCCCGGACGGCGCCGTCGTTTCGGTCTCCTCTTCCTCCGGCCTCGGCTGCCCGGACCTGACGCTGAAGGCGATCGGCGAGCGGTTCGACGAGACCGGGCACCCGCGAAACCTCACGACGCTGCACCCCATCGCCGCCGGCGACATGAGCGGCATCAAGGGCGTCGACCATATTGCGAAGAAGGGGCTTTTGAAGAAGATCCTTGCCGGCTCCTATCCCTCCGGCCCCTCCTCCGCCGAGCCGCCGCTGATCTGGCAGATGATCGGCAATGACGAGGTTGCCGCCTACAACATCCCCTCCGGCATCCTCTTCGACATGCACCACGAGGCCGCCGCAAAGCGTCCCGGCGTCATCACCAAGGTCGGGCTCGACACCTTCGTCGACCCGCGCCGCGAGGGCTGCGCGATGAATGCATCCGCCGCCGCCGAGCCGGTGGTGGAGAAGATCGCCTTCGCCGGCGAGGACTGGCTCTATTTCAAGGCGATTGCGCCTGAGGTTGCGATCATCCGCGCGACCACGGCGGACGAGCGCGGCAACCTCACCTACGAGCACGAGGGCGCCACCCTTGGCGGGCTCGACCAGGCGCTCGCCGCCCGCAACAACGGCGGCATCGTCATCGCGCAGGTCAAGCGCATCGCCAAGGAGGGCTCGCTGAAGCCGCATGACGTGCGCGTGCCCGGCGTGCTGGTCGATTACATCGTGGTCGATCCCGAGCAGAAGCAGACGACGCAGACGCTCTACGACCCTGCCATTTCCGGCGAGATCTTCCGCCCGCTCGACAGCTTCCGCGTGCCGGAGTTCAACATCCAGAAGGTCATCGCCCGCCGGGTGGCGCAAGAGCTTTCCACTGGCAGCGCCGTCAACCTCGGCTTCGGCATTTCCGCCAACGTGCCGCGCATCCTCATGGAAGAGGGCCTGCACGGGGCCGTCACCTGGGTGATCGAGCAGGGCGCGGTCGGCGGCGTGCCGCTGCTCGACTTCGCCTTCGGCTGCGCCTCCAATGCCGATGCCTTCATGCCCTCGCCCTACCAGTTCACCTATTTCCAGGGCGGCGGCTTCGATGCCTCGCTGCTCTCCTTCCTGGAGATCGGCAGGGACGGCTCGGTGAACGTCTCGAAACTCGCCTTCCGCCCGCATGTGACGGCCGGCTGCGGCGGCTTCGTCGACATCACCGCGCGGGCGAAAAAGATCGTCTTCTCCGGCATGTTCAATGCCGGCGCCAAGCTCGCCGTCGAGGGCGGCAGGCTCGTCATCGAGAAGGAAGGCAAGCTGAAGAAGCTGGTGAACGCGGTCGAGCACGTCACCTTCTCCGGCCCGCGCGGCATCGCGCAGGGGCAGGACATCACCTATGTCACCGAGCGCTGCGTCCTGAAGCTGACACCCGAGGGCATCATGCTCACGGAGATCGCGCCCGGCGCCGACCTGCAAACCCATATCCTCGACCAGTCGGAATTCCCGCTGATCGTTTCGCCGGACCTGAAGGTGATGGACGCCGCGCTCTTCCGGGACGCGCCGATCGGCCTGACGCTGGCGACGGGAGGCCATCATGGCTGAGCGCATCCGCACGACCGTCGAAGGCGCCATCGCGACGATCACCGTCGCGCGGCCGGAAAAACTGAACGCCTTCGACATCGACATGCTGAAGGAACTGTCGGCGGCTTGCGACGAGATCGAGGCGAATGCCGCCGTGCGCGCCGCAATCCTCACCGGCGAGGGCAAGGCCTTCTCCGCGGGCGGCGATATCCGCGCCTGGGCGGGCATGGAAGCCAATGAATTCGGCCATGCCTGGGTGCGCTTCGGCCATCGCGTCTTCGAGCGGCTGGCGACGCTGCGCATGCCGCTGATCGCCGCCGTCAACGGCCATGCGCTGGGCGGCGGGCTGGAACTGGCGGCGGCGGCGGATATCCGCATCGCGGAAGAACAGGTGAAGATCGGCCTGCCGGAAGCCGGCCTCGGCATGGTGCCCGGCTGGTCCGGCACGCAGCGGCTGGTGAAGCGTTTTGGCGCGCAGGCCGTGCGCCGCATGCTGCTGGGCGGCGAGGTGCTGACGGCGGCGGAGGCGGAAACGCTCGGCATTATCGACAAGGTCGTCGAGGCGGGAACGGCCGTGACGGCCGCGAAGGCCTATGCGGCGCGCATCGCTGCGCGCGGGCCGGCAGCGACGGAAGTGTCCAAGCTGATGATCGCGGTGGCGAACGGCGAGGACAACGGCGCGGCGGTGGAAGCGCTCGGCTCCATCCTCGTCGCCAAGACCGGCGATCTCAGGGAGGGCGTTTCCGCCTTCACGCAGAAGCGCCCCGCAGAGTTCAAGGGAGAATGGTGATGACCGCGCATGTGAAGCCCCTCACCGATTTCACGGCACGCGATTTCCGCATGCTGATCGACGGCGCCTGGACGGAAGGCGCGGGCAATGTGATCGAGCGCGTCGCGCCCGGCCACGGCGTCACCGTCAGCCGCTATCCGGCGGGCACGAAAGCCGATGCCGGGCGTGCCATCGCCGCCGCGCGGCATGCTTTCGACGACGGGTCGTGGCCGCGCATGACGGGCGCCGAGCGCTCCAATATCCTGCTCAAGGCCGCCGATATCATCGCCGCGCGCGCCGACGACCTCGCCTTCCTCGATTGCATCGAGAGCGGCAAGCCGATCAGCCAGGCGAAGGGCGAGCTTGCCGGCGCGGCCGATATCTGGCGCTATGCGGCGGCGCTTGCCCGCGACCTCCACGGCGAGAGCTACAACACGCTTGGGCAGGGCACACTCGGCGTCGTGCTGCGCGAGGCGATCGGCGTCGTCTCCATCATCACGCCATGGAACTTCCCCTTCCTGATCGTAAGCCAGAAGTTACCTTTTGCGCTCGCCGCCGGCTGCACGGCGGTTGTGAAGCCCTCGGAGCTGACCTCCGGCTCCACGCTGGTGCTCGGCGAGATCCTCATCGAGGCGGGCGTGCCGGCGGGCGTCGTCAACATCCTCACCGGCACCGGCCCGGAAGTCGGCAGCGTGATGACGACGCATCCCGATGTCGACATGGTGTCCTTCACCGGCTCCACGGGCGTCGGCCGCCTCACCATGGCCAATGCGGCGCAGACCCTGAAGAAGGTCTCGCTGGAGCTCGGCGGGAAGAACCCGCAGATCGTCTTCCCCGAGGCCGATCTCGACGCCTTCGTCGACGCCGCCGTGTTCGGCGCCTATTTCAATGCCGGCGAATGCTGCAATGCCGGCTCGCGGCTGATCCTGCACAGGTCCATCGCGGGCGAGGTGACGGCGCGCATCGCGGAGCTGTCGAAAAAGGTGAAGGTCGGCGATCCGCTCGACCCGGCAACGCAGGTCGGCGCGATCATCACGCCGCAGCACCTCGAAAAAATCGGCGGCTATGTCGACGGCGCGGCGAAGGCCGGCGCCTCGGTGGCGCTCGGCGGGGCGGCGCTCGATCTCGGCCTCGGCCAGTTCATGGCCCCGACGATCCTTTCCGGCGTGACCCCGGACATGGCCGTCGCCCGCGAGGAAGTCTTCGGCCCGGTCCTCTCCGTCCTGACCTTCGAGACGACGGACGAGGCGGTCCGCATCGCCAATGCCATCGACTACGGCCTATCGGCCGGCGTCTGGAGCCGCGACTTCGATACGTGCCTGACCATCGGCCGCAGGGTGCGCGCAGGCACCGTCTGGATGAACACCTTCATGGACGGCGCATCGGAGCTGCCCTTCGGCGGCTACCGCCAGTCCGGCCTCGGCCGCGAACTCGGCCGCCATGCCGTGGAGGACTACACCGAGACCAAGACGTTCAACATGCATATCGGCGCACGCACCGGCTGGTGGATGCAGCGATGAGCGATGTGGTGGCGAAACGACGCAGCGGGGAAGGCCCTCTCTGCCTGCCGGCATCTCCCCCACAAGGGGGGAGAACGCTGGACGCCTGCTCTTCCTTCCCATTTTCCCACAGAGGGAGCGGCGGGTTAAGTCCCTCCCCCTTGTGGGGAGGGGTTGGGGAGGGGCCTTCATCGGCAGGCGGAGGCCGCCCTGCCCTACGCCGCCGGAAACCCCAATTGCGGGCCTTGCAGCAGCGTCAGCTCCTCCACCGCCTCCCCGGCGATGCGCCTGAGCAGCAGGCGGCCCATGGCCTCGCCGGCGGCGGTCAGGTCCTCGTAGATCGTCTCGACCTTCGGCTGAATCTGGCTGAGGAGCCGCGAGGTCTGCTTGGCGACGATGTCGTATTGCCCGCCGAGGGCAAGGCCGTTGTCGCTCATGCCGGTGATGGTGGCGAGCGCCGAGACCTCGCCGGGACAGGTGAAGCCGTCCGGCGGATCGGCTTCGCCGCTGCGCCGGCGCACATAGTCGCGGATCATGTCGGCAGGGCTGTCGAGGTCGAGGCCTTCCGGGATCTCGTAGGCGGCCCCGGCCTCGCGCACCGCGGTCATGAAGCCGTGCAGCATGTGCTGGTAGAAGGTGAGGCGCCTCGGCGGCAGGATGATCGTGACCTTGCGCCGGCCCTTCTGGATGAGACGCCGCGTCGCGGCATAGGCGAAGGCGAAATTGTCGTAGTCGACGAAGGCATGCGGCGTGGAAAACTCCGTCCGTCCGTGCGTGACGAAGGGAAAGCCGTTCTCCAGCAGCAGCCGCACGCGCGGATCGAAAGGCTCGGTGCGCGAGAAGATGAGCCCGTCCGCCATGCCGTTGCGGATGATGTAGTTGGCCGCCTCGACATTGCTGCCGTCGAGGAAGTTCGGCGTGACGATGAGATGGTAGGGCGTCGCCTGGAGCGCGCGCGCAAGGCCGTGCATGACGGACGTGCCGAAGCCGAGGATTTCCTCGTGCGGATCGAGCAGCACGGAAATGACGTTGGTGCGGCCGGTCTTGAGGCGCTGGGCGGCGCGGTCCGGCAGGTAGCCGATCTCGGCGGCGACCGCGTGGACGCGCCGACGCGTCGCCTCGGATATCTGCGGCGCATTGCCGAGCGCGCGCGAGACCGTGGTGATCGCAAGCCCGGTGATTTCCGAAATGGTCTTCAGCGTCGGCTTGCCGGCGCGGGGGCTGCGGGCGGGTTCACTGTCGGCGGGCTTTTCGATGCGGGACACGGATACGCTTCTTCGGATGGCGGCAGGCGATACGCGGCACCATATCGGCGCACCGCCCGTTCGGCAATCTTGCGCCGCACAGAATTTAAAACGTTTTCCGTGCGCTGCACAAAGGCCGTTCCTTGCGGAAGCGGGCCGGTATTTGCCGAATTTACCGCGTTATTGCAAAGAGGCGCCGCTGCCCACCGTCGCGGCTTGACTTCGCAAATTTACAACGTTTTAAATTGACCCGGCGCTTTGAGCCAAGAACGGAATTCCGATGCCCTCAGGGCCTCGGGGAGATTGGCGGAAGGAAGCTTCCGCCCGAAAACTTGCAAACGGGAGGAAAACGATGCGCAAGTTTCTGACAACCACCGCAATCGCAGCGGTGACGATGATGGGCATGGGCGGGACAGTCGTCCACGCTGCGGAAAACGTCGAGGTCCTGCACTGGTGGACCTCGGGCGGGGAGGCCGCAGCGCTTGACGTGCTCAAGAAGGACCTCGAATCCAAGGGCATCACCTGGACCGACATGCCGGTTGCCGGCGGCGGCGGCACGGAAGCCATGACCGTGTTGCGCGCCCGCGTCACGGCCGGCAACGCGCCGACCGCCGTGCAGATGCTCGGCTTCGACATTCTCGACTGGGCCAAGGAAGGCGCGCTCGGCAACCTTGACGAAGTCGCCGCCAAGGAAGGCTGGGACAAGGTGATCCCGACGGCCCTCCAGCAGTTCTCCAAGTATGACGGCCACTGGATCGCCGCGCCGGTCAACGTCCACTCCACCAACTGGATGTGGATCAACAAGGCCGCGCTCGACAAGGCGGGCGGCAAGGAGCCGGCGAACTGGGACGAGCTCATCGCCCTTCTCGACAACTTCAAGGCACAGGGCATCACGCCGATCGCCCATGGCGGCCAGCCCTGGCAGGATGCCACGATCTTCGACGCTGTCGTGCTCTCGCTCGGCAACGACTTCTACAAGAAGGCCTTCATCGACCTCGATCCCGACACGCTCGGCAGCGACAAGATGAAGGAAGCCTTCGACCGCATGACGAAGCTGCGCACCTATGTCGACGACAACTTCTCGGGCCGCGACTGGAACCTTGCTTCCGCCATGGTCATCGAGGGCAAGGCCGGCGTGCAGTTCATGGGCGACTGGGCGAAGGGCGAGTTCATCAAGGCCGGCAAGAAGCCGGGCACGGACTTCGTCTGCATGCGCTATCCGGAAACGCAGGGTTCCGTCACCTTCAACTCCGACCAGTTCGCGATGTTCAAGGTTTCGGAAGACAAGGTTCCGGCCCAGCTCACCATGGCCTCGGCCATCGAAAGCCCGACCTTCCAGTCGGCCTTCAACGTGGTCAAGGGCTCGGCCCCGGCCCGCACGGACGTCTCCGACGAAGCCTTCGACGATTGCGGCAAGAAGGCCATCAAGGACCTTGCCGAAGCCAATGCCAATGGCACGCTGATGGGCTCCATGGCGCACGGCCACGCCAACCCGGCCGCCGTCAAGAACGCCATCTACGACGTCGTGACGCGCGAGTTCAACGGCGAGCTTTCCTCCGAGGAAGCCGTCACGGAACTCAAGGCCGCCGTCGAGGCTGCGAAGTAAGCGAACGAGGCTGCCCCTCACCCCGGCCCTCTCCCCGTAAACGGGGAGAGGCAGATGGAGAGGTCACGGCATAACCCTTCTCCCCGCCCGCGGGGAGAAGGTGCCGGCAGGCGGATGAGGGGCGCGGCCCCGTCGCCGACCAAACACAAAAACGGTGGTAACGACCATGGATAGCCGAAGCCGGCTGCAGGAGCTTTTGCCGAAGCTCGTGCTGGCGCCCAGTTTTCTCATCGTGCTCGTCTTCGTCTACGGCTTCATCGCCTATACGGGCTTCCTGTCGCTGACGGACAGCAAGATGCTGCCCTCCTACAATTTCGTGGGGTTGAGCAACTACACCAAGCTCTGGGCGCTGCCGCACTGGTGGCGGGCGATCTCCAACCTTGCAATCTTCGCCTCGCTCTACATCGCCATCTGCTCGGTGCTGGGCCTTTCGCTCGCCATCCTGCTCGACCAGAAAATCCGGGCGGAAGGCCTGCTGCGGCCGATCTACCTCTATCCGATGGCGCTGTCCTTCATCGTCACGGGCACGGCCTGGAAATGGTTCCTCGACCCCGGCATCGGCCTTGAGAACACCATGCATCTGTGGGGCTGGGAGAGCTTCTCCTTCAACTGGATCAAGGACCGCAACTACGCCATCTACTGCCTGGTGCTCGCCGCCGTGTGGCAATCCTCCGGCTTCGTCATGGCCATGTTCCTCGCCGGCCTTCGCGGCGTCGACAACGAGATCATCAAGGCCGCGCAGATCGACGGCGCGACGACGGCCACCATCTACCGCCGCATCATCATTCCGCTGATGCGCCCGGTGTTCCTCTCCGCCTTCGTCGTCCTGGCGCACCTTGCCATCAAGGCCTACGACCTCGTCGTGGCGCTCACGGGCGGCGGGCCGGGACAGGCGACCGAGCTTCCGGCGACCTTCATGTATTCCTACACCTTCACCCGCAACCAGATGGGCATCGGCGCCTCCTCGGCGATCATCATGCTGGTCATGATCTTCTCGATCATCATCCCCTACCTCTATTCCGAGATCCGCGGAGGCAAAGGCCGATGAGCGCGCAAAGCCCCGACAACATCATCTCGCACGGCCGCCTGACGCGCGCGCTCATCTATGCCGCGCTCATCCTCTTCGCGGTCTTCTACCTGCTGCCGCTCTACGTGATGCTGGTGAACTCGCTGAAGCCGCTGGAGGAAATCCGCCAGGGCGGCATGCTGAACCTGCCGAAGGTGTGGACCGTCGAGCCGTGGCTTTCCGCCTGGTCGACGGCGCAGATCGGCGTGCAGCCGACGGGCCTTCGCCCCTTCTTCATCAATTCCATCCTGATGGTCGTTCCGGCCGTCGCCATCTCCACCGTCATCGGCGCGCTCAACGGCTACGTGCTGACGAAATGGCAGTTCCGGGGCTCGAACATCTTCTTCGGCCTTTTGCTGCTCTCCTGCTTCATCCCGTTCCAGATCGTGCTGATCCCGATGGCCCGCATCCTCGGCATGCTGGGGCTTGCCGGCTCGCTCTGGGGGCTCATCCTCGTCCATGTCGTCTACGGCATCGGCTTCACGACGCTCTATTTTCGCAACTATTACGAAAACTTCCCGACCGAGCTGGTGCGCGCGGCGCAGATCGACGGGGCGAGCTTCTTCCAGATCTTCTACCGGATCCTCCTGCCCTCCTCCGGGCCGATCATCGTCGTCTCGGTCATCTGGCAGTTCACCAATATCTGGAACGACTTCCTGTTCGGCGCCTCCTTCTCCGGCGCGGCGACGACGCCGATGACCGTGGCGCTCAACAACCTCGTCTCCTCCTCCACCGGCGTGAAGGAATACAACGTGCATTTCGCGGGCGCGATCCTGGCGGCGCTGCCCACCCTTATCGTCTACATCGTCTCCGGACGCTATTTCGTGCGCGGCCTGATGTCCGGCGCCGTGAAAGGATAGCCTCATGTCGTTCCTCAAGATCAGCAACCTGCGCAAGTCCTACGGCGCGCTCGAAATCCTGAAGGACATCAATCTGGAGATCGAAGAGGGCGGCTTCCTCGTGCTCGTCGGCCCCTCCGGCTGCGGCAAGTCCACGCTGCTCAACACCATCGCCGGGCTGGAGCCGATCACCTCGGGCGACATCGCCATCGACGGCCGCTCGGTCGCCGGTCTGCACCCCTCCAAGCGCGACATCGCCATGGTCTTCCAGTCCTATGCGCTCTACCCGAACATGACGGTCGCCGGGAACATCGCCTTCGGCATGGAGATTCGCGGCGTGCCGAAGGAGGAACGCGACAGGGCGATCAAGCAGGTCGCCGACATGCTGCAGATCGGCCACCTCCTCGATCGCAAGCCCGGCCAGCTTTCCGGCGGCCAGCGCCAGCGCGTCGCCATGGGCCGGGCGCTGGTGCGCGACCCCAAGCTCTTCCTCTTCGACGAACCGCTGTCCAACCTCGACGCCAAGCTGCGCGTCGACATGCGCACGGAGATCAAGCGCCTGCACCACCGCATGAAGACCACCATCGTCTATGTGACGCACGACCAGATCGAGGCGATGACGCTCGCCAGCAAGATCGCCGTCCTCAAGGACGGCGTGCTCCAGCAGTTCGGCTCTCCTTCCGAGATCTACAACAACCCGGCCAATACCTTCGTCGCCGACTTCATGGGCTCGCCCGCCATGAACCTCCTCAAGGGCAGGGTCGAGGGCAACGGGACCGGGCTTGCCGTCTCGCTCGCCCGCCACGAGGCCGAGCCGCTGGTGCTCGCCGTGCCGCACGCGCCCGGCAACCTTTCCGCCTATGCCGGCAAGGAAGTGATCTTCGGCATCCGCCCGGAGGCGCTGACGGACCCGGACGGGGCCGACCGCAATGCGCGCACCGTCGCGGAAGGCGATTGCCTGATCGAAGTGGTGGAGCCGGCCGGCGCCGACACCTTCGCCGTCACCAATCTCGGCGGCAAGGAGATCGTCGCGCGCCTGCGGGCGGACGTGCCCATCGCCGCCGGCCAGACGGCGCGCCTTGCCTTCAACCTCGACAAGGCGGTGTTCTTCGATCCCGCAAGCCAGCTTCGCATCGCGTGAGCCGGCCATGACGCGCCCGCCCTGTCCCGTCGCCATCGTCACCGGAGGCCGCCGCGGCATCGGCCTCGGCATCGCCCGGGCGCTCGCGGCGGAAGGCTTCGACATCGCGATCACCGGCATCGGCGCGGGCGATGCGGCGACGGACGCGATGCTCGCCGGCCTTTCCGCCCATGGCGGGCAAGCGATCTACCTGGAGGGCGACCTTGCGGATATCGCCGCCCATGCGGCGACCGTCGCGGCCGTCGAGGAGCAGCTTGGAGCGATTTCCTGCCTCGTGAACAATGCCGGCATCGCCTCGGTCGTGCGCGGCGATTTCCTCGACCTCCTCCCGGAGAATTTCGACGCCATCGTCGCCACCAACCTGCGCGGCACCGTCTTCTTCACGCAGGCCGTGCTGAAGGCGATGCTGCGTTCCGAGACGCCGGGCCCGCGCGCGATCATCAACATCACCTCCGTCTCGGCGGGCCTTACCTCGCCCGAGCGGCTCGACTATTGCATGACCAAGGCGGGGCTCGCCGCCTTCAGCCAAGGGCTGGCGGTCCGGCTTGCGGAGACCGGCATCTCCGTCTTCGAGATCCGCCCCGGCATCATCCGCTCCGACATGACGGCCGGCGTCTCGGCGAAATACGACGCACTGATCGAAGACGGGCTGGTGCCGATGAGGCGCTGGGGCGAGCCGGACGACATCGGCGCCGCCGCAGCAGCACTTGCCACCGGCAAATTCGCCTTCGCCACCGGCTCGGTGATCAACCTCGACGGCGGACTGTCGATCGGGCGGCTTTGAGAGAGGGGAGCGGTGCGGCAGGCTCCCCATGATCTCCCCCCTTGAGGGGGAGATGTCGCCGAAGGCGACAGAGGGGGGTTGCAACGGTGCGGCAAAGCAGGCGCTTCGGGTCGCGGCGACACCCCCCTCTGCCCTGCCGGGCATCTCCCCCTCAAGGGGGGGAGATCGCAAAAAGGCACAGCTTCAGCCGATGTCAGGCGCAAGTGCGGAATGTGAGGAAGAACACGCAATGACCTACGACTACATCATCACCGGCGCAGGTCCTGCCGGCTGCGTGCTGGCGAACCGGCTTTCGGAAGACCCTTCCGTACGGGTGCTGCTGCTGGAGGCCGGCGGCGGGGACTGGAATCCGCTGTTCCACATGCCGGCGGGCTTTGCCAAGATGACGAAGGGCGTGGCGAGCTGGGGCTGGGAGACCGTGCCGCAGAAGCACATGAAGGGCC
The DNA here is from genome assembly GCF_014203155.1 of Shinella fusca. Taxonomy (GTDB): domain Bacteria; phylum Pseudomonadota; class Alphaproteobacteria; order Rhizobiales; family Rhizobiaceae; genus Shinella; species Shinella fusca. Next base: position 24,750 of record NZ_JACHIK010000019.1, on the reverse strand, counting down.
GCGTGCTGCGCTATACGCAGGCCAAGGTGATCGGCGGCGGCTCCTCGATCAACGCGCAGCTCTATACGCGCGGCAATGCGGCGGACTACGACCTGTGGGCAAGCGAGGACGGTTGCGAGGGCTGGAGCTACCGGGAGGTTCTGCCCTATTTCAAGCGTGCGGAGGACAACCAGCGCTTTGCCGACGACTACCACGCCTATGGCGGGCCGCTCGGCGTCTCCATGCCGGTCTCGGCGCTGCCGATCTGCGACGCCTATATCCGTGCCGGGCAGGAACTCGGCATTCCCTACAACCCCGATTTCAACGGCCGCCAGCAGGCCGGTATCGGCTTCTACCAGCTCACCCAGCGGAACCGCCGCCGCTCCTCCGCCTCGCTTGCCTATCTCTCGCCGATCAAGGATCGGAAGAACCTCACCGTCCGTACCGGCGCCCGCGTCGCCCGCATCGTGCTGGAGGGAACGCGTGCCGTGGGCGTCGAGGTGGTGACGGGCAAGGGCGCCGAGACGATCCGGGCGGAGCGCGAGGTGCTCGTCACCTCCGGCGCCATCGGCTCGCCGAAGCTGCTCCTGCAATCGGGCATCGGCCCGGCCGATCACCTGAAATCCGTGGGCGTTCCGGTGAGGCACGACCTGCCGGGCGTCGGCTCCAACATGCAGGACCATCTCGACCTCTTCGTCATCTGCGAATGCACCGGCGACCACACCTATGACGGCGTGGCGAAGCTGCACCGCACGCTCTGGGCCGGTCTCGAATATGTGCTGTTCCGCTCCGGCCCCGTCGCATCCTCGCTCTTCGAGACGGGCGGCTTCTGGTATGCCGATCCGGATGCCCGTTCGCCGGACATCCAGTTCCATCTCGGCCTCGGCTCCGGCATCGAGGCGGGCGTGGAACGGCTGAAGAATGCCGGCGTGACGCTGAACTCGGCCTACCTGCATCCGCGCTCGAAGGGCACGGTGCGCCTCGCCTCCGCCGATCCATCCGCCGCGCCGCTGATCGACCCGAACTACTGGGAGGACCCGCACGACCGGAAGATGTCGATCGAAGGCCTGAAGATCGCCCGCGAGATCATGCAACAGGCCGCGCTGAAGCCCTTCGTCCTGGCCGAACGCCTGCCGGGGCCGAAGGCCGTCACCGACGAGGACCTCTTCGACTACGGCTGCGCCAATGCCAAGACCGACCACCATCCGGTCGGTACCTGCAAGATGGGCACGGGGGCGGATGCCGTCGTCGGGCTGGACCTGAAAGTGCTTGGACTTGACGGGCTGCGCGTCTGCGACAGTTCCGTCATGCCGCGCGTTCCCTCTTGCAATACCAATGCGCCGACCATCATGGTGGGCGAGAAGGGCGCCGACATCATCCGCGGCCTGCCGGCGCTGCCGGCCCAGGTGTTCCAATACGAGCGCAACGACACGCGCCCGCGTGCCCGCGCCAACGTCCGATAGGAGAAGCCATGATCCGCCATTGCGTCTTCATCCGTTTCAAGCCGACCATTTCGCCCGCCTACAAGGCCGAGCTCTTCAACGAGATCGATTCCCTGAAGGACCGTCTTCCGGGCATGGCCGCCGTGCATATCGGCACCAATGTCAGCCCCGAGGAAGGCATGGACAAGGGGTTCGGCGACGGCTTTATCGTCGATTTCGAGGACAGTTTCTCGCGGGATGCCTATCTGGCGGACCCGGAGCACAGGGAGACGGGCGCGCGCCTCGTCGCCGCGGCCGAAGGCGGGATCGCCGGCATCCTCGTCTACGATCTGGAAACCGACGACTAGCCTCGGCCCGCTCGGCGCGCCAGCACGCGCTCCAGCGCGGAAAAGGCGTCGTAGATCAGCACCGCCAGCACGGCAACGACAAGGCCGCCCTGCAGCACGAAGGCAAGGTTGTTGGATTGCAGGCCGGCGATGATGACCTCGCCGAGGGTCTTGGCCGCCACCGTCGAGCCGATGGTGGCCGTCGCAAGGCTGATGGTGACGGAAAGCCGGATACCGGCGAGCACCACCGGCAGGGCGAGCGGCAATTCCACCTTGGTGAGCCGCTGCCAGCCCGTCATGCCCGTGCCGCGCGCCGCCTCCACGATGGCGGGCGGCAGGGTGGAAAGCCCGGTCATGGCATTTTCGAAAATCGGCAGGAGGCCGTAGAGGAAGAGCGCGATCAGCGTCGGCTTCTCGCCGAAGCCGACGGCCGGAACGGCAAGCGCCAGCACGGCGACGGGCGGGAACGTCTGGCCGATATTCACGAGACTGCGCGAGAGCGGCAGGAACTCCGCCCCGATCGGCCGCGTGACGAGGATGGCGAGCCCCACCGCCACGATGGTCGCAGCGAGCGTCGCGGCGAAGACCGTTGCAAGGTGCGACAGCGTCAGCGAGAGCAGGCTGCCCTGGTTGTAGATCGCCGGGGCATTGGCCTGCACCAGCGGCTTCAAAAGCGGCTCGAACAGCTCCGGCCTGAAGAGGAAGACGACGAGGACGGCGAGCGTCGCCAGCCGCAGGAGATTGGGCAGGAAACGCCTCATTGCGGCCTCGCGGCGCGGCGGGCAAGGCCGGCAAGCGTGACGCGGCCGATGGGCTCGCCGTCCGCCCCGACGACCGGCAGGGCATCCCGCCCCGACCAGAGGAGGGCCGAGAGCGCGTCGCGCTGGCTGGCATCGGCGGCAAGCGGCTCACCATCGGCGGTGCCGGCTTCGGCAGCCTCGCCGGTCGTGCCGACGGACAGCAGCCGGAACGGCCGCTCGCCGGCGCCGATCAGCGTCTCGACGAAATCGGTGGCGGGGTTCACCAGCATCTCTTCCGGCGCGGCGTATTGCACGATCTTCCCCTTGTCCATGACGGCGATCTTGTCGGCGAGGTGGAAGGCCTCCTCCATGTCGTGCGTGACGAGGACGATGGTGGTGCCGAAATGCCTCTGGATCGCCAGCAGGTCGTCCTGCGCCTTGGCGCGGATGACCGGGTCGAGCGCGCCGAAGGGCTCGTCCATCAGGAGGATGTTCGGCTCGGCGGCAAGCGCCCGGGCAACGCCGACGCGCTGCTGCTGGCCGCCGGAGAGCTCGTGCGGGTAGCGCGGGCCGAAGGCGGCGGCGTCGAGCTGGAAGAGCGACAGGAGCTCCTCGACCTTGGCGTCGATGCGCCTCCTCTCCCAGCCGAGCAGGGTGGGGACCGTCGCGATGTTCTGCGCCACCGTGCGGTGGGGAAAGAGGCCGTGGCCCTGGATGGCGTAGCCGATCCGCCGGCGCAGCTCGTGGCCGGGGATGGCGTGGTTGTCCGCGCCGTCGATGCGGATCGTGCCCTCGCTCGGCTCGACGAGGCGATTGATCATGCGCATCAGCGTCGTCTTGCCGGAACCGGAGGTGCCGACGATGACGGTGATCGTGTGCGGCGCGATCGTCATCGAGACGTCGTCGACGACCGTGGTGTCGCCGTAGCGCTTGGTGATGGCTTCGATCTCGATCATGCGGCCCTGCCGGGTTTGGAATTGGAAAGTTCGGTGGCGGCGTCGAGCACGACGGCCGCCGCGAAGGCGAGCGCCACGGTCGGCACCGCGCCGAGCAGCACGAGGTCCATCGCCGTCTGGCCGATGCCCTGGAAGACGAAGACGCCGAAGCCGCCCCCGCCGATGAGCGCGGCGATGGTCGCAAGCCCGATATTCTGCACCAGCACGATGCGGATGCCGGTGAGGATGACCGGGAAGGCGAGCGGCAGTTCGACGCCGAAGAGCCTTTGCCGGTCCGTCATGCCGATGCCGCGGGCCGCCTCGTTCGCATCGCGCGGCACGCCGGCAAGGCCGACCACCGTGTTGGCGACGACCGGCAGCAGCGAATAGAGGAAGAGCGCGACGAAGGCCGGCGCCGCGCCGATGCCGCGGATGCCGATGGCCGAGGCCCCCGGCACATGGACGGCGATCCAGCCGAGCGGGGCGATGAGGAGGCCGAAGAGCGCGATGGAGGGGATGGTCTGGATGATGTTGAGGACGTTGAGCACGCCGGCCCGCAGCGCCTCCACCCGATGGCAGAGGATGCCGATCGGCAGGCCGAAAAGTGCCGCGGCCGCCAGCGAGCCGAGCGCCAGCACGACATGCCGGCTCGCCTCCAGCCAGAACGTATCGGCGCGGCTCGCATATTCCTTGAGGATCGACAGCCCGTCCCAGGCGCCCGAGAGCAGGAGCCCCGCCGCGGCCGCCGCGACGGCGGCCAGCAGAGCGATGCGGGCATAGGGCGAGAGCCTCAGCCGCGTCAGCGCATCGGCCGTCAGCAGCACGAAGGCGAAGCTCGTCAGCCAGAAGCCGGAGGCCGGTGCGACGCGGGCATAGGTGTTTTCCGGCGGCGTCAGGTACCGGGCGGAAAGGCCGATGAGGAGGGCAAGCGCCAGCGTGGCGGCAAGGCCGAGCACGAGCCGCAGGAGCGTCGGCGTCTTGAGGACGATGACGACGAGGGAGACGGCAACGAAGACGAGCAGCGCCGCGCCGAGGCCGGAGGGAAGCGCTTCAAGGATCGTCCGTGCCTCGCCCGGCACGATGCGGTTGGCCCTGAAATTGGCGAACGGCGCCACGAAGGCGCCGTAGGCCAGCAATGCGGCGATCACCACGCCGAGCTTGTCGATCCGCAACGTCATGAACGCCTTTCGGGAATGGCCCTCCGCCCGGCGGGCGAAGGGCACAAGCGGCCTATTTCAGGAAGCCGTTCTTCTTCAGGAAGTCCTCGGCGACGGCCTTGGCCGGTTCGCCGCCGACCTGCACGCGGCCGTTGAGGTCCTGAAGGGTGACGAGGTCGAGCTTCTCGAAGACGGGCTTCAAGAGGTCCTCGATCTGCGGATTGGCCTTCAGCACCTCCTCGCGGATGATCGGGGTCGGCTGGTAGACAGGCTGCACGCCCTTGTCGTCGTCCAGCACGACGAGGCCCGACGGCGCGATGCCGCCATCCGTGCCGTAGACCATGGCGGCATTGGCGCCGTTCGTCTGGTTGGCGGCCGCCGCGATGGTCGCGGCCGTGTCGCCGCCCGAAAGCGTGATGAGCTGTTCCGGCTTGAGCGTGAAGCCGTAGGTCGTCTGGAAGGCCGGAAGGGCGGCTGCGGAATTGACGAATTCCGACGAGGCCGCCAGCACGACGTTCCCGCCGCCCGAGACGTATTTGCCGAAGTCCGTCAGCGTCACCAGCTTGTTCGGTTCGGCGACGTCCTTGCGCAGCGCGATCGCCCAGGTGTTGTTGGCGGGCGAGGGCGTCAGCCAGACAATCTTGTTGGCGTCGTAGTCGAGCGTCTTGGCAAGCTCGTAGGCCTTGGTGGCATCCTTCCAGGCCGGATCGTCGGCCTTCTCGAAGAAGAAGGCGGCGTTGCCGGTATATTCCGGGTAGATGTCGATCTCGCCGGCGGTGATCGCCTTGCGCACGACGGGCGTCGCGCCGAGCTGCACGCGGTCCGTCGTCTCGATGCCGTTGGCGTTGAGCACGGCGAGGATGATGTTGCCGAGGACGCCGCCCTCGGTATCGATCTTGGAGGAAACGACGACCTGGGCATTGGCCGCGCCGGCGGCAAGGCCGAGCGCCAGGGCTGCTCCGAGGAATTTGACGGCTGGGCGCATGAAAAAACCTTTCGTTGTGCGGGAACCCGTGGCGGCATTCACATCACATTCGGCAAACCCCGTCCGGGCAAAGCATTCCATATATTGCAGCAAACCGCAAAAAATAGACCGCGGCGCCGTGCGGCGAGCCGGCTTTCGCTTTCAGCCGGCTCGTCAGCAAATATTAAGCCGTGTCTGCCATCGTCCTGCAAGAGCCGATCCTGGGCAGGCCTGCCCGGCAGAGGGAAAAGTGCGGGACGAACGAAGCACGATGACCGACCGGAATGCCTCATTATCCCTGCGCGGGCTGGGATACTACATCCCCGCCATCGTCACGGCCGTCGCCGTCCTGGTCGCCGCCCTCCTCGCCGACGTCCAGAAGCGGCGGCTCGAAGAGGAGTACCTGCGCTCCTTCACCACCGAGCAGATCGGCCTGCTGCGCTCGCGCCTGCAGGGCAACATCCTCGGCAACGTGAAGCTCGTGCAGGGGCTCGTCGCGACGCTCTCGACCGAGCCGGACATGTCGCCGGCCCGCTTCGCCGATCTTGCCGGCCGCATCTTCGGTGAGGAGAACCAGCTTCGCAACCTCGCCATCGCGCCGGATTTCGTCGTCTCCCTCGCCTATCCCCTCAAGGGCAACGAGCGCAGCATCGGCCTCGACTACCGCAAGAATGCGCAGCAGCGCGCCGCCGCTCTCCAGGTGCGCGACCTCGACAAGCTGATCGTCACCGGCCCGGTCGATCTCGTGCAGGGCGGGCGCGGCGTCATCGCGCGCTACCCCATCCATGCGGGCCGAGACAACGCCTTCTACGGCATCGCATCGGCGGTGATCGACCTCGACAGGCTGCTCGACGCCAGCGGCTTCAAGGACGACATGCGCATCGCCGTCTCGCTTTCCAGCCGCGCGCGCGACGGCGGCAGGGCGCGCCTGTTCTTCAGCACGCGGGCGCCGGTCGACGCCGACCCGGTGGTGATGACGATCGACATCGGCCATGAGGTCTGGACCATGGCCGCGGCGCCGGTGAATGGCTGGGCCCACACGACCGCCGGCCTCGGCCTCTTCCGCGGCGGGCTGGCGCTCCTTGCCCTCATCATCGTCGCGCCGATGTTCTGGGTCGGCTATCTGATGAAGGATCGCCATAGGCATATCCTGGCGCTGCAGGACCGTGAAGACAGGCTGGAAGCCGTCTCGCAGCGCCTGCAGCTTGCGCTCGACGCCTCCCGCGTCGGCGTGTGGGAATACGATACGGAGACGGGCACCCTCTCCTGGGACGCGCGCATGCGCGCCCTCTACGGCGTGCCGGCCGGCCGGCCCGTCTGCAAATACGAGGACTGGCGCGCGGCGCTCCACCCAGAGGATATCGAGGAGGCCGAGCGCGTCTTCACCGAGGCCATCGAGACGGAAAGGCCCTATATCACCGAATTCCGCGTGCTGAACCGGGACGGCAAGGTCCATCATATCCGCGCGCACGGCATGACCTACCGCTCCTCCTCCGGCACCAAGCGCATCGTCGGCGCCAATTGGGATGTGACGGAAGACACCCTCCTTCGGGCCGAACTGCTCCAGGCCAAGCTGACCGCCGAGGCGCAGAACCGGGCGCTGGAGGACGCGCGGCTCGTGCTGGAGCACAATTCGCTGCACGACGCGCTCACCCGCCTGCCGAACCGGCGCTTCCTCGACCAGCAGCTCGCGCTTGCCGGCGACGGCCGCCCGCTGACCCTGCTGCACATCGACCTCGACCGCTTCAAGGACATCAACGACACGCTCGGCCATGCCGCCGGCGACGAGGTGCTCAAGCAGGCCGCCCGGGTGCTGCGCGCCAAGGCGCCGCAGGAGGATTTCATCGCCCGCATCGGCGGCGACGAGTTCGTGCTGCTCTCGCGCCGCGACCCGGCCGATGCCGATTTCTCCGCCCTTTCGGCCTGCCTGATCCAGGCGATCAGCGAGCCGATGGCGATCGACGGCCACGACTGTCGCATCGGCGCCAGCATCGGCATCGCCACCCGCGGCGAGCCGGACGAATCCGCCGACCAGCTTCTCGTCAACGCCGACATCGCGCTCTACGAGGCCAAGCGCCGCGGGCGCAACCGCGTGGAGGCTTTCAACGACGACCTGCGCCTGCGCACCGTGGAGGCCAAAAGGCTTGGCGACGCTATCCTGCGCGGCCTCGAGCGCGGCGAGTTCCGGCCCTTCTTCCAGCCGCAGTTCGATGCGCAGACGCTCGAGATCGTCGGCGTGGAAGCGCTTGCCCGCTGGGAGCATCCCACGCGCGGTTTCATCCCGCCGGACGTCTTCCTGCCCGTCGCCGAAAGCCTCAACGTCGTTTCGCAGATCGACGAGACCATTCTCGACCAGGCGCTGTTCCAGGCCGCGCGCTGGGAGGCGCACGATCTCGGCATCCCGTGCGTCTCGGTCAACGTCTCCTGCCAGCGCCTGCACGAGGAAGGCCTCGTCGACAAGCTGAGATCGATGAACCTGCGGCCCGGCACGCTGACCTTCGAACTGCTGGAATCGATCTCCTTCGACACGGCCGACGACGCGCTGAAACAGGCGATCGAGGAGATCAAGGCGCTCGGCATCGATATCGAGATCGACGATTTCGGCACCGGCCATGCCTCCATCGTCAGCCTCCTGGAACTGTCGCCCAAGCGGCTGAAGATCGACCGCCGGCTCGTTCTGCCGCTGCTCGAATCCACCGCGCAGCAGAGCCTCGTGCGCTCCATCGTCGAGATCGGCAAGGTACGCGGCATCGAGACGGTGGCCGAGGGTGTGGAAACGCTCGCCCATGCCGATCTCCTGCGCCGCCTCGGCTGCCACGCCCTGCAGGGCTACGCCTTCGCGCGGCCGATGAGCGCGGAAGACTTCCTTTCCTTCGCAAAGGCGCGGGACTGGAAGCCGGCCGCTAGCGCTGCAGCAGCAGGCTGAGGGCGTCGGCGACGGCGCGGCCGTCGTGGTTGCCGCGCTGCCAGGGGTCCTCGAATTCGCCGATCAGCGCCTCCGCGCCGAGATGCGCAGAGGCCTCCTCCAGCGCGCCGTTGCCGAGATAGGCGAAGGCCCCGACCGTCTTCTCGAAGGGCAGGAGCTGGCGGTTGGCGAGCACATGGGTGAAGGGCCGCACGTCCGCCCCACCCCGCGCGCGCCAGAGTCCGGCGGCGATCTCCAGCATGCGTGCAAGGTCCAGCCCGCGCGTCTCGCGGCATTGCAGGATGTTGCCGATGAAGATGCGCCGGGCATGGATGTTGCGTGCGATGGCCGGCACGACGCCCTCGACGAGGAAATGCGGCAGCACGCTGGTGAAGAAGCTGCCCGGTCCGAAGACGATGGCATCGGCGCTTTCAAGGCTCTCGATCACCGCCTCGTTGGCCGGCACGCCTCCGCCAGCGGCCGTAAGCGATACCTCGCGGATACCCGTCCGGCTCTGCCCGTCGTCGAGCCCCGTCACGCGATGCTGGCCTTCCACGCGGCTGCCGTCGTTCAGCACGGCGGAGAGCGCCACACCGTCCGCCGCCGTCGATGGCCAGACATGGCCCGTCACGTCGCAGAGCTTGCGGAAGACGAAGATGGCGGTGTTGATGTCGCTGTTATGGGCGAGATGCGCGCCGGTGAGGATGAAATTGCCGATGCTGCCGTTGCGGAAATCGAAATCCGCCCCGATGGCCGCCCGGAAGGTGCGAAGGTAATTGAGGATCGCGCCGCGAAGGCCCGGCTCCATGCGCTCCAGGAGCGGATGGCGGCCCTCCGCATAGAGCGAGAATTCGGTGCGGGCATCTGCCTCCGCCCCGCTGGTGAGCCGCGCGTTGCAGACCTTGACGACGTCGCCCGCCCGCCCCTCGCCATGTGCCATGGTCATCAGCGCCTGCCGGATATCACCGACGGCCAGCACGCCGAGGCTTTCGCGGATGACCTTGGAACTGCCGCCGCTGTCCCAGGCCGGCACGATGCGCGTCAGCCGCACCGGCTTGGAGCAGAGCGCAAGATTGGTCGAGCGGCAGGCGGTGCCGCCCGAAAAAAGCACGATATGCGGCAAGCGGCCTTCGGCCATTCCGTCTCTCCGAAATTATGGCGCGATGTTGTAGGCCGCCCCGATCAGGGTTCTGGTATAGGCCGCCCGCGGCGCGCTGAAAATGGCGTCCGTCGGCCCCTCCTCGACGATCCTGCCGTCCTTCATCACCACGACATAGTCGGACATGGCGCGCACCACCGAAAGGTCATGGCTGATGAAGACGTAGGAAAGGCCGTAGCGGGCCTGGAGATCGCGCAGGAGCTCGATCACCTGGCCCTGCACCGAGCGGTCGAGCGCCGAGGTCGGCTCGTCGAGCACCACGGCCTGCGGCTTCAGGATCATCGCCCGGGCGATGGCGATGCGCTGGCGCTGGCCGCCGGAGAATTCGTGCGGATAGCGGTTGCGCGCCGCCGGATCGAGGCCGACCTCCTTCAGCGCCTCGATGGCCCGCTTGTCGCGCTCTGCGCGCGAAAGCTGCGGCTCGTGGACGTAAAGCCCCTCGGTGATGATCTCGCCCACCGTCTGACGCGGCGAGAGCGAGCCGTAGGGATCCTGGAAGACGAGTTGCATGCTGCGCCGAAGCGGGCGCATGCCGGCACGATCGAGCCCGGAAATGTCCGTCCTGCCGAAACGGTAGGCGCCCTCGCTGGCGATGAGGCGCAGCAGCGCGCGGCCGAGCGTCGACTTGCCGGAGCCCGATTCCCCGACGACGCCGATGGTCTGGCCCTCGTGCAGGCTGATCGTGACATCGTCGACGGCGCGGAAGGTGGAGGCCCGCTTCTTCAGGAGCCCGCCGTCGATCCTGTAGTCGACGACGACGTTGCGGCCTTCGAGGATGATCGGCGCATTGTCCGGCGGCGCTGCCTTGCGGCCGGAGGGCTCGGCCTCGATCAGCATGCGCGTGTAGTCGGCCTTGGGAGTCTCGAAGAGCTCGCCCGTCGCCCCCTGCTCCACCACCTCGCCGCGCCGCATGACGACGACCCGCTCGGCGAAGTGCCGGACGATGCCGAGATCGTGCGTGATGAGCACGATGGCCATGTCGAAACGCTTCTGCAGGTCGCGCAGGAGTTTGAGGATCTGCGCCTGGATCGTCACGTCGAGCGCCGTCGTCGGCTCGTCGGCGATCAGGATGTCCGGCTCGTTGGCGAGCGCCATGGCGATCATGATGCGCTGGCGCTGGCCGCCGGACATTTCGTGCGGATAGCTGTCGATGCGGCGTTCGGGATCGGGAATGCCGACCAGCTTCAGGAGCTCCAGGACGCGCGGGCGCGCCGCTTTCTGCGTGCCGCCGCGGTGATGCACGATCACCTCGGCGATCTGCTTGCCGATGGGATAGAGCGGATCGAGCGAGGTCATCGGCTCCTGGAAGATCATGGTGATCTTCGCGCCGCGGATGGCGTTGAGCGCCTTCGGATCGAGCCCGACCATCTCCTGCCCGCGATACGTCGCCGAGCCCGTGACAGTGCCGTTGGCGGCAAGAAGGCCCATGATGCCCATCATGGTCTGGCTCTTGCCGGAGCCGCTCTCGCCCACCACCGCCAGCGTCTCGCCGGGGCGCACGTCGAGGTCGATGCCCTTGACCGCGTTCACGTCGCCGTCCGGCGTCGTGAAGGAGACCTTGAGGTCGCGGACGGACAGGATCGGCTCCATGGCTTTCGTTTCCTCCGTCATGTCAGCGGTCCTTCGGGTCGAATGCGTCGCGCAGGCCGTCGCCGACGAAATTCAGCGAAAAGAGCGTGACGACGAAGAAGATGGCGGGGAAGACGAGCAGCCACGGCGCCGACTGCATGTTGTTGGCGCCTTCCGCGATCAGCGAGCCCCAGCTCGTCAGCGGCGCCTGAACGCCGAGGCCGAGGAAGGAGAGGAAGCTTTCGAGCAGGATCACCTTCGGCACGATGACCGTGATGAAGATGACGACCGGGCCGATCGTGTTGGGGATGACGTGCCGGCGGATGATCTGCCAGTCGGTGAGCCCGAGCGCTTCCGCCGCGCCGATGAACTCCCGCCGCTTCAAGGACAGCGTCTGGCCGCGCACGATGCGGGCCATGTCCAGCCATTCCACCGCGCCGATGACGATGAAGATCAGGACGAAGCTGCGCCCGAAGAAGACGACCAGCACCACGACGAGGAAGACGAAGGGCAGCGAATAGAGGATCTCGACGAAGCGCATCATCACATTGTCGATGCGCCCGCCCATATAGCCGGAGATCGCGCCGTAGACGACGCCGATGCCGAGCGAGACGAGGCTGGCGAGGAGGCCGACCGCAATCGAGATCTGCCCGCCGAGCATGACGCGCGCCATCAGGTCGCGCCCGTTGGTATCGGTGCCGAACAGGAAATATTCCCGGTCGACCACGCCCGTGAGCGTCAGCTTGCGGCCGTCGTCCTCGCTGGCCGCGACCTCGGTCTTGTCGAACTCGTTGGCGCGGTCGAAATAGCGCGCCGCGCGCGGATCGATCGGATCCCTGGCGGTGACGACGGCCGTGAAGGTCTCGCCCTCGACGGAGAAGGATTGCAACTCGACGCGCGCACGGGCCGCGACCCGCTTCGTCGCCTCCTCCAGCGCATCGGCGCCCGGCCGCGGCTCGAGGTTCGGCGGGGTGGTGACGTAGGAGGAGAAGACCTGATCGTAGCTGTGGCTGATGACGAACGGCCCAAGGAAGGAGAAGCAGGCGATCAGCACCAGCATGACGGAACCCGCCATGGCGGGGCGGTTGCGGCGGAAGCGCAGGAGCGCGAGCTGGAAGAGGCTGCGGCCCTTCACCTCGGCCGCCGGGGACGGGGAGACGGCGGCGTCAGTCATGGCGAACCCTCGGATCGAGCAGGCCATAGAGAATGTCGACAGCCAGGTTGAAGACGATGACGAAGATGGCGATCAAGACGACCGTGCCCATGACGAGCGTATAGTCGCGGTTGATCGCGCCGAGCACGAAATAGCGCCCGACGCCGGGAATGGTGAAGATGGTCTCGACCACCGCCGAGCCCGTCAGGAGCGCGGCCGCGCAGGGTGCGAGATAGGAGACGATCGGCAGCATGGCGCCGCGCATGGCATGCACCACCACCACGGACCTTGCCGGCAGGCCGTAGGCCCGCGCGGTGCGGATATGGTCGGTGCGCAGCGCCTCGATCATCGAGCCGCGGGTCAGCCGCGCGAAGACGGCAAGCTGCGGCAAGGCGAGCGCGATCATCGGCAGGATGAGGAAGCGCAGCGACCCGTCGCCCCAGCCGCCGGCCGGCAGCCAGGAGAGCATGATGGCGAAGATCAGCGTCAGCACCGGGCCGACGACGAAGTTCGGCACCGTCACGCCGATGGTCGCCACCGACATGACGGAAAAATCGAGGAGGCTGTTCTGCCGCAGCGCCGCGATGGTGCCGACGATGACGCCGCCGACGAGCGCCAGCAGCAGGGCATAGAAGCCGAGCTCCATCGAATAGGGCAGGCCCTTGCCGATGAGCTCGGCGACGGAATTGTCCTTGTAGACGTAGCTCGGGCCGAAGTCGCCGGTCACGGCGTTGCCCATATAGGTGAGATATTGCCGCCAGAGCGGCTGATCGAGCTGGTAGGCCCGCATCAGGTTTTCCATCGTGGCGGGCGGAAGGGGACGCTCGAGGTTGAACGGTCCGCCGGGCGCAAAGCGCATGAGGAAGAACGAGATGGTGACGACGATGAACAGCGTCGGCACGGCGCTGGCAAGGCGCCGCAGAACAAAGGAAAGCATGGCTGGCACTCCCTGAAGCGCGGTGCGCGGCCGGTCAGGCCGCGCACCGGCCGCGGATCATTCAGAAACGCTGAGGAAGCGGCTCAGGTGCTGGTCGGCGGCATTGTCCTGCCACCCCTGAACCTTGCTGGAGACCAGCCACAGGTCGGCCTGCGCGAGGAGCGGGGCGATGGGCTGCTCCTTCATGAGCAGGGCTTCGGCATCGTGCAGCACCTTGGCGCGGGCCGCCGGATCGCGCTCCTCATACGACTTCTTCATCAGCGCGTCATAGTCGGCGTTGTTGAACTGGCCGTAGTTGAAGGTCTTGTTGCCGCTCGTCGAAAGGGCAAGGAAGTTCTCCGCATCCGCATAGTCGGCGACCCAGCCGGCGCGCGCCACGTTGAACTTGCCGCCCTCCTGGAGGTAGGCGTAGTGCGAGGAGACGTCGAGATTGACGAGCGAGACGTCCGCACCGAACGTGTTCTTCCACATGTCGGCAACGGCCGTCGCCACGCGCTCGTGGTTCGGGTTGGTGTTGTAGCGGATCTCGATCTTCAGCGGCTTGCCGCCCTCGCCGTAGCCGGCCTCCTTCATCAGTTCGAGCGCCTTGTCCTCACGGTCGAGCTGGGAGAGGTCGGCGAAATCGGCCTTGGCCGGCTCATAGCCCTGGATGCCCGGAGGCACCATGGAATAGGCCGGGATCTGCGAGCCGGAATAGATCTCCTTGGCAAGGAAGTCGCGGTCGACGGCCATGGAAAGGGCCCGGCGCACGTTGACGTCGCTATAGGGCTCCTGGCGGGTGTCGAAGGCGTAGTAATAGGTAGCAAGCGTCGGCGAGACGTGGACCTCGTCGCCATAGCTCTTCTTCAGCCGCTCGATCTGGTCGGCGGAGAAGTTGTAGACGAGGTCCATTTCCTTGGCCTCGAAGCGGCGCACGGACGCGGCCTGGTCGTCGATCGGGTAGAAGACCACCTTGTCGAGCTTGACGTTGGCGGCGTCCCAGTAGTTCGGGTTCTTCTCGACGACGAGGTTGTCGTTCGGAACGTGACTGACGAGCTTGAAGGCGCCGTTGGAGACCATCGTGCCGGGCTTGACGAAGTCCGCGCCGTTCTTCTCGACGCTCGCCTTGGAGACCGGCAGCGCCGTCTGGTGCGCGAGCAGCTCCAGGAAGAAGGGCGTCGGGCGCTCCAGCGTGACTTCCACGGTCTTGGCGTCGACGGCCTTCACACCGAGCTGGTCGAGGCCGGCCTCGCCCTTGTTGACCTTCTCGGCGTTCTTGATCGGGTAAAGGATATTGGCGTAGCCGGCGGCGGTCTTCGGGTCCTCGACGCGCGTGAAGGAGAAGACGAAGTCGTCCGCCGTCACCGGGGAGCCGTCCGACCACTTGGCGTTCTCGCGCAGCTTGAAGGTGTAGACCGTTCCGTCGTCGGAAACCGTCCAGCTCTCCGCGGCGCCGGGAACGATCTTGCCGGCAGCGTCATAGACCGTCAGGCCCTCGTAGAGGTCCTTCAGGATGAACTCCTCGATGTTGATGGAGGTATGCGCCTGGTCGAGCGTCTGCGGCTCGCCGGCATTGCCGCGGTGAAGCACCGCCTCGGCGAATGCCGGGCTCGCGCCGATGAGGATCGCACCGGCCAGAAGCGCCGCACGCAAGCCAAGAATTCTGTTTGCCATTTGTTTTTCCTTCCCCGTTGTTGTTTTTGGGTGCCACATCAATTGTCCTAGTTTGCCGGCTTGGCAAGTCCCCGCAAACAGGAAATGCACAGGCCTCGCATGGCCCCGAAGGACAGGCGAAATGCCGGCTTTGGCCGTAGAAAGCCGCAAAAAATGAGAAAAATATTTGCCTTTGCCCAAATAAATCGCAGTTTTCTGCCCATCGTTTCGCATGGATTTCTGCGAATGATCGGCCATCGAATTCACAACCGGAAACGGAGTTCCAAATGAACTGGTTGAAGACCCTCGCCGCCGCAGCGGCCCTCCAGGCCGCCGTCCTCGCCCCCGCCCATGCGGGCGAAAACCTCGCCGCCATCAAGAGCGCCGGCGCGCTGAAGATCGGCACGGAAGGCACCTACGCCCCCTTCACCTACCATGACGCCGACGGCAAGCTGGTCGGCTTCGACGTGGAGATCGGCGAAGCCGTCGCCGAAAAGCTCGGCGTCAAGGCCGAGTTCCTCGAAGGCAAGTGGGACGGCCTCATCGCCGGCCTCGACGCCAACCGCTACGACACCGTGATCAACCAGGTCGGCATCACCGAGGAGCGCAAGAAGAAGTACGACTTCTCCGAGCCCTACATCGCCTCCAAGGCCGTGCTGATCGTGCGGGCCGACGACGACAGCATCAAGGGGTTTTCCGACCTCAAGGGCAAGAAGGCCGCCCAGTCGCTGACCAGCAACTTCGGCAAGCTCGCCCAGCAGTCGGGCGCCGAGCTCGTCGGCACCGACGGCTTCGACCAGTCGATCCAGCTCGTGCTGACCGGCCGTGCCGACGCCACGATCAACGACAGCCTGTCCTTCCTCGACTTCAAGAAGCACAAGCCCGACGCCAACGTGAAGATCGCCGCCGAGCAGGAAGGCGCCGACTATTCCGGCATCATCATCCGCAAGGGCGAGCCGGAGCTTCTGGACGCGATCAACAAGGCGCTCGCCGACATCAAGGCCGACGGCACCTACCAGAAGATCTCGGACAAGTATTTCGGCCAGGACGTCTCCAAGTAAGTCCTGCCGGGCGGCTCTTCGCGCCGGCCCGTTCCTCGCATATAGATAAACGCACGAACTGGCCGGGTATTGCCCCGGCCAGCCGCATTTCCGGAGGATCGTACCCGTGCCGCCGTGGCTTCAACTGATGCAGGAGTCGCTCGCCCCCCTTCTGTGGGCGGCGCTCGTCTTCACCATTCCGCTGACCCTTGCCTCCTTCGTGCTCGGCCTTGCGCTCGGCCTCCTGACCGCCGTCGCGCGGCTCTTCGCCCCGCGGCCGCTCTCCGATATCGCCCGCTTCTATGTCTGGGTGATCCGCGGCACGCCGCTGCTCGTGCAGCTCTTCGTCATCTTCTACGGCCTGCCGAGCCTCGGCATCCTGCTCGACGCCTTCCCGGCGGCGCTGATCGGCTTCACGCTCAATGTCGGCGCCTATTCCTCCGAGATCGTGCGGGCGGCCATCTCCGCCGTGCCGCGCGGCCAGTGGGAAGCGGCCTACTCCATCGGCATGAGCTGGTCGCAGGCCATGCGCCGCACCGTCCTGCCGCAGGCGACACGCGTCGCCATCCCGCCGCTCTCCAACACCTTCATCTCGCTGGTGAAGGACACCTCGCTCGCCGCCGCCGTCACCGTGCCGGAGCTCTTCCAGACCGCTCAGCGCATCGTCGCCACCACCTACGAGCCGCTGATCCTCTATATCGAGGCGGCGCTGATCTATCTCGCGCTGAGCTCGGTGCTCTCGTCGCTGCAGGTGCGACTCGAGCGGCGCTTCGCCCGCTACGGCGGCTTCCTGGAGGCCCGCACATGATCGAGCTGTCCCATATCGAAAAGCGCTTCGGCGACAACCATGTGCTGCGCGACATCAGCCTCACGCTGGCCGAAGGCACCGTGACCGCGCTGGTCGGCCCGTCCGGCGGCGGCAAGAGCACGCTCCTGCGCTGTATCAACCTCCTGGAAGTGCCGACCTCCGGTGCCATCCGGCTCGGCGAGGAGCGGATCGAGTTCGCCCCCGGCCGCAAGGTCGGCTGGGAGGCGATCCAGAAGCTGCGCCGCCAGACCGGCATGGTCTTCCAGAATTTCCAGCTCTTCCCGCACCAGACGGCCATCGGCAACGTCATGGAAGGCCTCGTGACCGTCCTCAAATGGCCGGCCGGCAAGGCGCGCGCCCGCGCCATGGAGCTGCTGGAGAAAGTGGGCATGGCGCACAAGGCCGAAGCCTGGCCGGCGACGCTGTCCGGCGGCCAGCAGCAGCGCGTGGCGATTGCCCGTGCGCTCGCCCCCTCGCCGCGCGTGCTGCTCTGCGACGAGCCGACCTCCGCGCTCGATCCGGAGCTCGCCGAGGAAGTCGTCGAGGTGCTGAGCCGCCTTGCGCGCGAGGGCACGACCATGGTGATGGCGACGCACGACCTGCGCCTTGCCTCGCGCGTCGCCGACGCCGTCGTCTTCCTCGACGGTGGCGTGGTCGTCGAAGAAGGGCCGCCGCGCGCCATCTTCACCATGCCCGAACGCGAGCGCACGAAGAGGTTCATCGCGTCCCTCAGCGCGCCCCAGAGTTACGACATCTAGGCCGCCGGATGCCGCGGCACGGTGAAAATACGGGTCGCGGCAGTTGCATCATCCGGGCGATTCAAGCACAGTGACGGCGTGTTCGTGTCCCGCCATGCCCCGGCATGCCTTCAGGGGAGAAAGCCTCATGACCAAGAAAACACCCAATCCGATCGACGTTTTCGTCGGCTCCCGCGTCCGCCTTCGCCGCCTCATGGTCGGCATGAGCCAGGAAGCGCTCGCCGACCGGCTGGGCGTGACCTTCCAGCAGGTGCAGAAATACGAGAAGGGCACCAACCGCATCAGCGCCAGCCGCCTGCAGGCGATCTCCGACGTCTTCCGCGTGCCGCCGAGCTTCTTCTTCCAGGACGACGAGAGCGCCGGGCCGAGCACGGCCGTCGGGCAGGAAACCGGCGACGTCTCCACCTTCGTCTCCTCCAAGGAGGGCCTCGACCTCAACCGCGCCTTCCTGAAGATCGAGGATGCTGGCGTGCGCAAGTCGATCATCCAGCTCGCCACCGCCCTTTCGCGGGCCAGCGCCACCGAAGCCGGCGACCGCGCGGAAAACGCTCCGGAACTGCGGATCTGACCCAAAATGCCGGCACGGCTGCAGACGTTCGGCCAGCTGCGCCTGCTCGATGAGGGCGGAAACGACGTCGCCTTTCCCGAAAAGGCGCTGCTGATCCTCTGCTACCTTCGCACGCGCGGCCTTTCCGAAATGTCGCGCGCCGATGCGGCCGGCCTCTTCTGGGACGAGGCGAGCCCCGCCGCCTTCGCCAGCCTCCGCCAGACCGTCTCGCGCGTGCAGAAACGCCAGAACGAGCTCGGCCGGGCCTATCTCGCCTTCACCGAAAGCGCCATCGCCCTTGGGCGCGAGCCCGTGGAATGCGACGTCGAGCAGGTCCGCGAGGGCGCCGGTCTCGGCCTTCTGGTCGAGCTTCTCGCCGAGGATTTCCTGAAATCGGCAAAACCCCGCAACCGAAGCCTCGAAAACTGGATCGCCCTGCAGCGCGCAGGCCACATGGCGCTTCTGCGCCGGGCCCTTGTCGACGGCGGGGAAGACGGCGCCCCGCGGCAGGTCCGCTCCGCCGCCGCCCTCCGCCTTCTGGAAAGGACGCCCGACGACGACGAGGTGCGCGCGCTCCTCATCGGGCGCCCGGCGGCCGTCGGCCTGATGACGCGGGAGCCGCCGGCACAGATCCTCCTGCCGCCGACCGGGGAGGCGCCGCCGCCGCGCCGCAACCCGCCGCGCCTCGTCCTCCTGCCGCCCGTCACCAGCCTTGCCTCGCGTGCGGCGGTCCGCTTTTCCGAAGCGCTGATCGAGGACGTGACGATCGGCCTTTGCGCGCTGCGCTCCATCTCCATCATCGCGCCGCACACCGCCGCGCAGATCTCGCTGCAGGCCGACCGCGCCGCCACCTACGAACGCCACAAGATCAGCTATATCCTGGAGACGCGGCTGCGCGACGAGGGCGAAGGACATACGCTCTTCGCCCAGCTCATCTTCTTCGGCAGCGACGAGGTCATCTGGGCCGACCGCTTCCCGATCTCGGCGGAAGGCCTTGCGCGCTCCCGCCAGATGATCGCCCAGCATGTCGCCGGCGCCATCGCCACGCAGATCGAGCGCAACGAGCTGGTGCGCGGCGACTACGAGCGCGATGCGGATGCCTATCGCAGCTTCCTGATCGGCCAGGGGCACTTGAAGAACCTGGCGCTGCCGGATATCCGCCGCGCCCGCAAGAGCTTCCGCGAGGCCCTGCAGGCCAATGCCGGCTTCGCCCCGGCCATCGGCGGCCTTGCCCGCAGCTATTTTCTCGAATGGCTGGTGACGGCCCGCGGCGACGCCGACCTCCTGCGCCAGGCCGAGCGGCACGCGGAGATGGCCATCCGCGCCGACGAGCGCCTGCCCGCCGGCTACCGCGAACTCGGCGTCGTGAAACTCTACGCCCGCCAGTTCGACGACAGCGCGGCCTATCTCGACCGGGCCGAGGCGCTGAGCCCGCACTATGCCAATGTGATCGCGAGCTATGCCGACACGCTCGTGCAGGCCTCCCGGCCGGATGTGGGCCTGCAGAAGATCGAGCACGCGATCGAGCTCAACCCCCTGCCGCCGGACGAATATTTCTGGACGGCCGCCGGCGCCAGCTATTCGCTCGGGCACTACAGCCAGGCGCTCGACTATATCGGCCGCATGAAGGACCGCACGCCCGCCGACCGCCTTTCGGCGGCGAGCTGGAGCATGCTCGGCGACATGAAGAAGGCCCGGCAGTTCATTCGCCGCACCTACGAGGTGCACCCCGATTTCGACCTCGACTCCTGGATGGCGATCGTGCCTTTCAAGGAGGAGTGGCAGCGCGCGCACTATTACGAGGGCCTGAAGAAGGCCGGTTTCTGATTTTCCAAGGGAGGACTGAACATGGCAAGGCTTGTAGTTCTGGGGATCGAAGGCGATGACGGCCTCTGGGTCGCCGATCTCGATGCCGGCACCGTCACGCAGATCGCCGCGCCGACGACCGGCGCGCTGAAGGCGGCGGACGACCTGCGCAAGGCCGGCGCGTCTGTGGTCAAGGGCGTCAATCTCGCCGCGCTCGCCTCCTCGGCGGACGCCGTGTCCGGCGGGTTCATGGACGTATCCGGCGGCTTCATGGACACATGAGCCGCGGCACCGCGGAAACGGCGGCAGCCTGTTCGGACCGCATCTGCGGCCCCGATGAGACCTGGCGCCGGATCGCGGCGCTGCTGCCCCGCTTCGGCATCACCCGGCTGTCGCGCCTGACGGGGCTCGACCGTCCCGGCATTCCCGTCTGGAACGCCGTGAGCCCGAATGCCCGCTCGATCGTCATCAACCAGGGCAAGGGCATCACGGATATCGACGCCAAGGTCTCCGCCGCCATGGAGGCGCTGGAGCGGGCAGTGGCGGGCGATCCGCTCGTTCCCGCCCGTTCCGCCGCCCGGCGCGACTTCGCCGCGACGGGCGAAACGTGCCTTCCGCTCGACGTCTTCATCGCCGCCGGCCAGCCTTTCGTCGGCGAGGGCGAGACGCTCGACTGGCTGGCCGGCCGCGACGTGGTGACGGGCGCGCGCGTCTGGGTGCCGCAGGAGGCCGTCTGCCTCGACCGCACGGATACGGCCCCGCGCTTCTGGCAATCCTCCGACGGCCTCGCCTCGGGCAATTGCGAGACGGAGGCCATGCTGCACGGCCTGCTGGAGCGCATCGAGCGGGATGCCGACCGGCTGTGGCGCCTCCTGCCACGCGAAAGCCGCCTCGCGGCCGCCATCGATCCCGCGAGCCTTGCCAGTCCCGTCGTCAACGACCTTGCCGCCCGCTTCCACGGCAGCGGCCTCGACCTTCGCCTCTTCGACATCACCAGCGACCTCGCCGTTCCCACCTATGCCGCCGTGCTTGCCGAAAACGGCATCCTGAAGCGGCAGCGCCCGCTCTTCCACGATGCGACGATCGGCTACGGTACCCATCCCGTCGCCGCCCGGGCCGCCATCCGCGCGCTCACCGAGGTCGCCCAGTCGCGGCTGACCTTCATCAGCGGGGCGCGCGACGACCTCTTCGCCGAGACCTTCACCCGGCCATTGCCGGCCGAGACGCTCGCGCTCTTCGAGGCCCGGCCCCGGCCGGCGAAGGCCTACCCCGCTCCGTCGGGCGATGCGGCCGCGCTGCTCGCCTGGTGCCTGGAGCGGCTGGCGGCGGCCGGCATCGGCCCGGTCGTCGCGGTGCCGCTCGGCGATGCCTCCCTTCCCGTCTCGGTGGTCAAGATGGTCGTGCCCGCCCTTGAAAATCCCGAAGGCGCACGCCGCCATGCCGTCGGCCCCCGCGCGCTGTCCCGCATGGTGTTCGGAACGCCATGAAGATCCTCTTCGCCGGCCCCAGCCTGCCCGATGCCCCCCGCCTTTGCGCCGGCGCGGTCGAAGCCCGCCCGCCGGCCGCCCATGGCGACGTTCTTGCCGCGGTGCGCGCAGGCGCAACGGCCATCGGCATCGTCGACGGCAATTTCGAGCATGTCGCGCCCGTCTGGCACAAGGAGATCCTCTATGCGCTGGAGGCGGGTGTCGCCGTCTTCGGCGCGGCCAGCATGGGCGCGCTGCGGGCAGCCGAATGCGACACCTTCGGCATGATCGGCATCGGCGCCATCTACGAGGATTATGCAAGCGGCCGCCGTGTCGACGACGCGGATGTCGCGCTGCTGCACGGGCCGGCCGAGCTCGGCTATCCCGCCCTCTCGCTCGCCCTCGTCAACGTGGAAGCGACGCTCGACCGACTGGAGACGCTGGGACGCCTCGGCGGAAAAGACCTGGAACGCCTTCGCACCGCCGCCCGCGCCCTCTTCTACAAGGACCGGACCTGGCCCGCGATCCTCAGCGGGGCTGGCCTTGCGGAAAACCGCACCGAATTGATACAACTTATCCTCGCAGAAAATGTGGACAGAAAGCGGGAAGATGCACTCGCCCTCCTCGCCGCGCTTCGCGATTGCGGCACGGAAAGCCCTGCAAAACGGGGAGACTGGCGCTTTCGGGCGACATCTCTGTGGCGCATGGCGGCAGATCAACCGGAAACCTGAAAGAACGCGCGTTTTCCCATTCCGCGTGTGTCACGCCCAAGTCACGCGCGAAGCGGAAGTGTCACGCCTATACTCGCCGCGAGGGCTAGAAAAGAGCGTTCGCTCCGGGGGCAGGGACATGGACATCGATACGATCGAGAGTGAAGACCGCAGTCATGAACTGATGGCGCTGGCAAGGCTTGTCGCCTTCGCGCTGGAATCGGCAAAGTCGCTGAACGCGGAGGTCGCCGAGTTCTGCCTGGACAAGGCATTGCATGCCGTGCTCGACCAGATCGACGAGCCGTCGCGCGTCACGCTGACGTCGAGCGACATCATGCTGATGAACCGCTCGCCGCTCTGCTGATCCATTCTCCAAGGCATATCGCACGGCCGGCCCTCGCCTGAGGACCGGCCGTCGATCCCGTTTGCAATCCCCATGCGATTTTTTCTCGATAGGGATGGAATGGAAGCGGCCCGGGTTCCGTATACTGGGGCATGAACGGAAAGACACCCGGCTTCAACGTGATCGGCCAGCTCGGCGCGCTTCGGCGCTATGCGCTCTCGCTCGTGCGCAATGCGGACGAGGCCGAAGACCTCGTGCACGACGCGCTCGTGAAGGCCTATGAGCGGCAGGGAACCTTCCGCACCGGCGCCAATGTGCGCAACTGGCTGATGTCGATCCTGCACAATGCCCATGTCGACCGGCTGCGCCAGCGCCGCTCGCAGGAGCGCCGCCACGATGCCGCCGCCGAGATCGCCGAGGTCGTGGCCCCGCCCGGGCAGGATCACTCGGTGCGCCTCACGCAGCTCCGCAACGCCTTCTTCGCCCTGCCGGAAGAGCAGCGCGCGGCCCTGCACCTGGTCGCCATCGAGGAGCTTTCCTACCAGGAGGCGGCCGAGGCGCTCGGCATTCCCGTCGGCACGCTGATGTCGCGCGTCGCCCGCGCGCGCCAGCGCCTGCGCGCCTTCGAGCAGGGCGAGCGGGCCGGCCCGGGCACCCATCTCAGACTCGTCGGAGGCACTGGCGATGACAAGCAATGATCCCATCCTCGAATCCGACCTCAACGCCTATGTCGACGAGCAGCTCGCCGTCGGCCGGCGCATCGAGGTGGAAGCCTATCTCTCGGAACGGCCGGAGGTCGCCGCGCAGATCATGAAGGACCTGCGCGTGCGCGACGAACTGCGCCTGGCGCTCGCCGACCACCGCACGCCGGGCCGACTGGCGACGCGCGAGGCCGCGCGGCTCCTGGAGCGTTCGCTGTCGCGCCGCCGCGTCTTCACGGGCTTGCGCCGCGCCGCCACCATCGCCCTCTTCGTCGCCGCCGGCTGGGCGGCCCATGCCGCCTTCGGCCCGTTCGGCGCCACGGAGGTCATCGCCTCCACCCCGCCGCCCGCCTTCGTGGAAGAGGCCGTGCGCGCGCACCGCACCACGCTCGTGCGCGACGCCATGGCATCGCAGCCGGAGACCGACGGCTTCGACCCGGCGGAAATCCGCTCCGCGACGGCCATCGTCCTGCCGGACCTGCCGGAGGGCTGGAGCGTGATCGACGCGCAGGTCTACCCCTCCGTCTACGGCCCGAGCGTGGAGCTGGAACTGGAGCCGGAAAAGGGCGAGCGCCTGTCGCTCTTCGCCGTGCGCCCCGGCTCCTTCGCCGTGCAGCAGGTCCTGCTCTTCCACGCCGACAATGCCCGCGCCGCCTACTGGCAGATCGGCGACGTCGCCTATGCGCTGGTCTCGGAAAGCCGCAAGGCCGACGACCTCGCCGGAACCGCGCGGGACCTCCTGCGCACGCTCTACTGATCCCCCCTTCCAAAGGAGAACCACCATGGAACCCATCCAGCAGCGATACGGCCACGGCGCACAGGCGCAGTCGGCCGCCCTCTTCGACGAGGGCCTGCGCCAGCACATGCTGCGCATCTACAACTACATGGGCGCCGGCCTCGTCATCACCGGCCTCGTCGCCTTCGTCGTCGGCTCCACGCCGGCGCTCTACGTGCCGATCTTCACCTCGCCGCTCAAATGGGTGGTGATGCTGGCGCCGCTCGCCTTCGTCTTCTTCTTCTCGTTCAGGATCCAGACGATGTCGGCAAGCGCCGCGCAGATGACCTTCTGGGCCTTCTGCGCCGTCATGGGCCTCTCGCTCGCCTCGGTGTTCCTCGTCTTCACCGGCACGAGCATCGCCCGCACCTTCTTCATCGCCGCCACCATGTTCGGCACGACGAGCCTCTACGGCTACGTGACGAAGCGTGACCTCTCGCAGTTCGGCTCCTTCCTGATGATGGGCCTCATCGGCGTCGTCATCGCCTCCGTGGTCAACATCTTCCTCGGCTCGACCGCACTCCAGTTCGCCATCTCGGTGATCGGCATCGCCGTCTTCGTCGGCCTCACCGCCTGGGACACGCAGAACATCAAGGAGCAGTATGCCGAGAACATCGACCAGGAATCCCAGCAGAAGATGGCCGTCTTCGGCGCGCTCTCCCTCTACCTCAACTTCGTCAACATCTTCCAGCTGCTGTTGAATCTGACGGGCGAGCGGGAGTAGTTTTCCCAAGCCACGTCAAATGGGGCGGCGGGGCTAAGCCCCGCCGTTTTTCTTTCCGCCACCCCCCTCCCTTCTCCTTCGTCATCCTTATCTGTGTATCGCGCGAGAATATTGTATGTTCGCGTTGCGGCAGCGTACCTCGTCATCCCAGGTCGCCAGAGACCGTGTCCGAGC
>NZ_JACHIK010000018.1 GCF_014203155.1 Shinella fusca | reverse complement strand
AAGGCGCCTGCTCGTCACGCTCAATGCCGCTATCAGGGACAACAAACCAGTGCGTACTTGACATCACAAACACAGTTGCTCGGGCTTGACCCGAGGATCCACCCGCCGGGCACGCCATCCACCATCCTCCCACTGGAAGCCGGCGCAAAAGCCGCTATCTTCCCCGCCATGAAGCCAGACCAGCTCCTTCGCCCGGCGCCCGCCGGCCTCTATTGCCCGGCCGGCGATTTCTACATCGACCCCGTGCGCCCCGTCGCAAGGGCGCTGATCACCCACGGCCATGCCGACCATGCCCGGGCCGGCCACGGTGCGGTGCTGGCGACGCGCGAGACGCTGGACATCATGGCGATCCGCTACGGCGAGGACTTTTGCGGCACCATGCAGGCCGCCGCCCTCGGCGAGCGCATCGACCTTTCCGGCGTCGCCGTCTCCTTCCACCCGGCCGGCCATGTGCTCGGCTCCGCGCAGATCGCCGTGGAGAAGAGCGGCCTCACCATCGTCGCCTCGGGCGACTACAAGCGTGGCACCGATCCGACCTGCGCGCCCTACGAGCCGGTCCCCTGCGACGTCTTCATCACCGAGGCGACCTTCGGCCTGCCGGTCTTCCACCACCCGGACCCGAAGGCCGAGATCGGCAAGCTCCTCACCTCGCTCAGGCAATTTCCCGAGCGCACCCATCTCGTCGGCGCCTATTCGCTCGGCAAGGCGCAGCGCGTCATCCGCCTTTTGCGCGACTGCGGCCATGACGCGCCGATCCATATCCACGGCTCGCTCGCGCGGCTGTGCGACTACTATGTCGGCCGCGGCATCGACCTCGGCGAGCTTCGCCCCGCAACGCTCGAAAAGAGCAGCCCCGCCGATTTCCGCGGCGCCGTCGTCGTCGGCCCGCCCTCGGCCTTCGCCGACCGCTGGGCGCGCCGCTTCAACGAGCCGCTTGTCGCCTTCGCCTCCGGCTGGATGATGGTGCGCCAGCGGGCGAAACAGGGCGGCGTCGAACTGCCGCTCGTCATCTCCGACCATTGCGACTGGCCGGAACTCACCGCCACGATCCGCGAGCTCGCGCCCAGCGAGGTCTGGGTGACGCACGGCCGCGAGGAGGCGCTGGTGCGCTGGTGCGAGCTTACCGGCATACCCGCGCGGCCGCTGCATCTGGTGGGCTATGAGGATGAGGGGGATTGAATGATTTCGTCTTTCCGGGTTGAGCGATGCGGGCGTGGCTTACCCCCCTCTGCCCTGCCGGGCATCTCCCCCACAGGTGGGGAGATTGAATCGTGGCACCGCTTCGCCCCAAGCCGATCTCCCCCCTCGTGGGGGAGATGCCCGGCAGGGCAGAGGGGGGGGGCCCATCCGCCACGGTGCCCTGTCGGAGGCGCCCGCCCATGAAAGCCTTCGCAACCCTCCTCGACCGCCTCGTCCTCACCCCCGCGCGCAACGGCAAGCTGAAGCTGCTCGCCGATTATTTCCGCGATACGCCCGATCCCGACCGCGGCTACGGCCTTGCCGCCATTGCCGGCACGCTGGACTTGAAGGGCGTCAAGCCCGCGCTGCTGCGCGAGCTCGTGCTGGAGCGCATGGACGAGGTGCTGTTCCGCTATTCCTACGACTATGTCGGCGACCTTGCCGAGACCATCGCGCTGGTCTGGAGCGAGGAGCGGAAGGACCTGCCGCCGGAGGCGGACGAACCGCGGCTCGGCGCGGTCGTCGCCCGCATGAATTCGCTCGGCCGCACGGAGGTGCGCGCCGCCGTGCGCGATCTTCTCGACCGGCTCGACCCTTCCGCCCGCTTCGCCTTCCTGAAGCTCGCGACCGGGGGCCTGCGCATCGGCGTCTCGGCGCGCCTCGCCAAGCAGGCGCTCGCCGATTTCTCCGGCAAGGACGTCGCGGAGATCGAGACGCTGTGGCACGGCCTTTCCCCGCCCTACGAGCCGCTCTTCGCCTGGCTGGAGGGCCGCGCGGAACGCCCGGTGCTGGCGACGCCCGCCATCTTCCATTCCGTCATGCTGGCAAACCCGGTGGGCGAGGGCGACCTCGATGCGCTCGACCCCACCGATTTCGCCGCCGAATGGAAATGGGACGGCATCCGCGTGCAGCTTTCCGCCGCGGGCGCGACGCGCCGGCTCTATTCGCGCTCCGGCGACGACATCTCCGCCGCCTTCCCGGATGTGCTGGAGGCCGTCGGCTTCGAAGGCGTCATCGACGGCGAGCTGCTGGTCGGCGGCACGGCGCGCACCAACAGCCCGACGCGCACCTTCTCCGATCTCCAGCAGCGCCTCAATCGCAAAACCGTCACGGGCAGGATGCTGGAGGACTATCCCGCCTTCGTGCGCGCCTACGACGTGCTCTTCGACGGCGAGGAGGACGTGCGGCCGAACCCCTTCACCGCCCGCCGCGCCCGGCTTTCCGGCCTCATCGACAAGGCCCCGCACGACCGCTTCGATCTCTCGCCGCTCGTGCCCTTCTCGAACTGGGGAGAACTGGAGGCGCTGCGCCGCGAGCCGCCCGACCCGGTGATCGAGGGGGTGATGATCAAGCGGCTCGACAGCCCCTACCAGGCCGGCCGCCTCAAGGGGCCGTGGTTCAAGTGGAAGCGCGATCCCTACAATATCGACGCGGTGATGATGTATGCCCAGCGCGGCCACGGCAAGCGCTCCAGCTACTATTCCGATTTCACCTTCGGCGTGTGGACGGAGGGCGAGGGCGGCGACGTGCTGGTGCCGGTGGGCAAGGCCTATTTCGGCTTCACCGATGCGGAACTGGAAGTGCTCGACCGCTTCGTGCGCAACAACACGACGGACCGCTTCGGTCCCGTGCGGGCGGTGCGCGCCGAGCCCGGCTTCGGCTTCGTGCTGGAAGTCGCCTTCGAGGGCATCAACCGCTCCACCCGCCACAAATCCGGCGTCGCCATGCGCTTCCCCCGCATCGCGCGGCTGAGAGAGGACAAGCTGCCGGCCGATGCCGACCGGCTGGAGACGCTGATGGCGATGGTGGAGGCGAAGGAGGGGTAGGGGGGCTTAACACCCCCCTCTGTCCTGCCGGACATCTCCCCCACAAGGGGGGAGATTGGATGGAGCACTGTTTCGCCACTCTCTAGCGCTGCGATTTGAGCAGGGTTGCTGCCTCTAGCCGATCTCCCTCCTTGTGGGGGAGATGCCCGGCAGGGCAGAGGGGGGTAACCCAGGAACGCGGCCTTGTTAGAACCCCAGCGCGGAAAGATCCGGCCCCAGCGGCACGATGCGGTTCGGGTTGAGCGCCTTGATCGAATAATAGCCCTGCTTGATATGGTCGATGTTCACCGTCCCGCGCACGCCGGGCAGATCGAGCACGCGCCGCGTATAGGCCGAAAGCGCCGGATAGTCGGCAAGGCGCCGGCGGTTGCACTTGAAGAGGCCGTAATAGGCCGCATCGAAGCGGATGAGCGTGACGAAGAGCCGGATGTCGGCCTCGGTGAAGGTCTCGCCCGTCAGGAAAGCCCGTCCGTCGCCAAGGCGGGCCTCCAGCTCGTCCAGCATGGCGAAAACGCCCTGATAGGCCTCCTCGTAGGCGACCTGCGTGGTGGCGAAGCCCGCGCGGTAGACGCCGTTGTTGAGGGCGGGATAGATGCGTTCGTTCAGCCCGTCGATCTCGCCGCGCAGCGCCTCGGGATAGAAGTCGACGCTCTCGTCCGAAAGCGCGCCGAAGCCGCTGTTCAGCATGCGCACGATATCGGCGGATTCGTTGTTGACGATGGTCTTCCTTTCCCTGTCCCACAGCACGGGCACGGTGGCCCGGCCGGTGAAGGTGGGCTCGGCGCGGGAATAGAGCTCGTGGAGATAGGTCGCGCCGTTAAGGTCGTCGCGGTTTGATCCCGGATAGTCGCCGAAGCGCCAGCCCTCGTCGGACAGCACCGGCTCGACGACCGAGACGGAAACGACGTCCTCCAGCTTCTTCAATTTGCGGGCGATCAGCGTGCGCGAGGCCCAGGGGCAGATATAGGCGACATAGAGGTGATAGCGGCCCTTGGCGGCGGCAAAGCCGTCTTCGCCGGTCGGGCCGGCGCTGCCGTCCGGCGTCACCCAGTTGCGGAAACTGGAGACCTGCCGCACGAAGCCGCCCTTGGCGTCGATCGCCTGAACCGGCTGCCAGTCTTGCGTCCACTTGCCGTTGACGAGCATCGTGCACCTTCCTTTCGTCGTGTCCCCTGAGGTATTCCCCGCGCGTGCGAAGGGCAATCGCGCCGCCGTTTGACACAGCGTTCACAAAGCGGGCGGGACGCCGAAAAATGATGCCCGCAAGCCACAGGTCAGCCGCAAATGCCACATTTGGGGCAGGATTGTGGACCTAATTGGCGCCTCGTTAGTTAGTGATTCAGCTCTCGCCTTCATTTTCTCCTTCCGCAAAACGGATACCGACGCTCTTCATGACCGACACCGCGCTCTCCCGCCGCCGCTTCCTGCAGTTCACCGGCCTTGCCATGGCAGGCGGCCTTGCCGGCTGCACCTCCTCCATGAACACCGATCGCTTCCGCTACGAGACGCGGCCCTATTTCCGCAATTCCGCGCTGGAAGGCCGGCCGGAATATATCGACAACAGGGGGCCGATCGGCCTCTACGGCCAGACGCCGCCCTCGGGCCTTCTGCCCGAATCCTCGCAATACGCCTCGATCTACGGCCCGGTGAGCGACGGCGGCTTCCAGGTGCCGGCCGTGCCCTACCAGCAGATCGACCCGCGCTTCTACCGGCAGGAGGTCGAAAGCCCCTTCGCCGAAAAGCCGGGCACGATCATCGTCGATACGGGTAACCGCTTCCTCTATCTCATCCTGCCGAACGGCCGGGCCATGCGCTACGGCGTCGGCATCGGCCGCGAGGGCTTCGCCTGGTCGGGCCGTGGCGTCATCCAGTGGAAGCAGACCTGGCCGAAATGGACGCCGCCGGACGAAATGGTCGCGCGCCAGCCGGAACTCATCAAATATTCGAGCGCCAACGGCGGCATGCCCGGCGGCCTCAACAACCCGCTCGGCGCCCGCGCGCTCTACATCTTCCAGAACGGCAAGGACACGCTCTACCGCCTGCACGGCTCGCCGGAATGGAAATCCATCGGCAAGGCGGTCTCCTCCGGCTGCGTGCGCATGCTCAACCAGGACGTCATCGATCTCTACGACCGCGTGAAGGGCAAGGCGCCGATCCTGGTGATCTGAGGGGGAACTTGTAGCGCACCCCCCTCTGCCCTGCCGGGCATCTCCCCCACAAGGGGGGAGATCGGCTTGGGGCGAGGCGGTGCCACGATTCAATCTCCCCACCTGTGGGGGAGATGCCCGGCAGGGCAGAGGGGGGTGAACCTAACCCGCCGCCGGCGAAATCAGGCACGCGCCGTCCAGCGCCGGCAAATCCCCCGCCGTAACCGCCTTGCCGCCCTCCATCCGCACATTGCCTTCCGCGACGAGACGCAGCGCCAGCGGGTAGCTCCGGTGCTCGACCGTCAGCACGCGCGCGGCGAGCGTGTCGGCGGTGTCGGCCGGCAGCACCGGCACGGCGGCCTGCACGATCGCCGGGCCCTCGTCCATGCCCTCCGTCACGAAATGCACCGTGCAGCCGGCGATCCGCATGCCCGCGTCGATGGCGCGCTGATGCGTGTGGAGGCCGGGAAAGAGCGGCAGCAGGGACGGGTGGATGTTGAGGA
Source organism: Shinella fusca (assembly GCF_014203155.1). Lineage (GTDB taxonomy): Bacteria > Pseudomonadota > Alphaproteobacteria > Rhizobiales > Rhizobiaceae > Shinella > Shinella fusca. The sequence continues at coordinate 75,648 of NZ_JACHIK010000018.1, read as the reverse complement.
TGCGGCCTTCGTGGCGCTGGATGAAAGTGCCGGAGAGAAGGCGCATGTAGCCGGCAAGGCAGACGATATCCGGCGAGAGCGCATCGAGCGCATCGAGGATCGCCGCTTCATGCGCTTCCTTGCTGGGAAAATCCCGGCGCAGGAAGGTGCGGGTCGCAATGCCGAGCGCCTCGGCCTTCGCAAGCCCGCCGGCCTCCGCCTTGTCGGAGAAGACCGCGACGATCTCCGCCGGGAAATCCGCCGCCGCGCAGGCTTTTGCCAGCGCCAGCATGTTGGAGCCGCCGCCGGAGATGAAGGCGACGACGCGCTTGCGGGCGCCGCTCATAGGGCGAGCGTGCCCTTGTAGATCGTGCCGGCCGCGCCTTCCGCGCGGGCGACCATGCGGCCGAGGCGGAAGACGCTTTCGCCTTCGCGGGCCAGCACGGCGGCGACCGCGTCGGCCTTGTCCTCCGGCACCACGGCGATCATGCCGACGCCGCAGTTGAAGGTGCGCAGCATTTCCGTCGCTTCCACGCCGCCGGTTTTCGCGAGCCACGAGAACACGGCCGGCGCCCTGACGGCGGCAAGGTCGATCTCGGCGGCAAGGTGTTTTGGCAGCACGCGCGGAATGTTCTCCGGGAAGCCGCCGCCGGTGATATGCGCCAGCGCCTTGATCGCGCCCGTCTCGCGGATCGCTTTCAGCAGCGGCTTCACATAGATCTTCGTCGGCGTCAGCAGCGCCTCGCCGAGGCTCTTTCCGCCGTCGAACGGAGCCGCCGCGTCCCAGGCAAGGCCCGAGAGCGTGACGATCCTGCGCACCAGCGAATAGCCGTTGGAATGGACGCCCGAGGAGGCAAGGCCGAGGATGACGTCGCCTTCGGCAATGTCGCCCGCCGGCAGCAGCCGGCCGCGCTCGGCCGCGCCGACCGCAAAGCCGGCGAGGTCGTAGTCGCCGTGCGAATACATGCCGGGCATTTCGGCCGTCTCGCCGCCGATGAGCGCGCAGCCAGCCTGCCGGCAGCCTTCCGCGATGCCCTCGACGATGGCCGCGCCCTGCTCGGGATCGAGCTTGCCGGTCGCGAAATAGTCGAGGAAGAAGAGGGGTTCGGCGCCCTGCACCACGAGGTCGTTGACGCACATGGCGACGAGGTCGATGCCGACCGTGTCGTGCCGGTCCGCGTCGATGGCGATCTTCAGCTTGGTGCCGACGCCGTCGTTGGCCGCAACGAGGACCGGATCGGAAAAGCCGGCCGCCTTGAGGTCGAAGAGCCCGCCGAAGCCGCCGATCTCGCCGTCGGCGCCCGGGCGGCGGGTGGAGCGCACCGCCGGCTTGATCTTCTCGACCATCAGGTTGCCCGCGTCGATGTCGACGCCCGCATCGCTATAGGTCAGACCGTTCTTTCCCGACTGGCTCATGCTCTCGCCTCCGGCTTGCGCGCTGTTCGCGCCCGATTGGCATGGCGGGGCGGCAAGTGCAAGGAGAATGCCGGTATTGCGGGGATTTTTTCACTGGATTGCGGGGGACGGCGGCGCGGCGGCGACACCCCCCTCTGCCCTGCCGGGCATCTCCCCCACAAGGAGGGAGATCGGCAAGAAGCGAGCACCCCGCTCAAATTGCGACGTGAAAGATGGGCGAAACGCCCCTCCATCCAATCTCCCCCCTTGTGGGGGAGATGCCCGGCAGGGCAGAGGGGGGGTAGCCGCTGGCTCTGGGGAAACCGAGGAAAACATGGCCCCACGAGACCATTTCCCCGCCCAGCCTTGACCTTTCTCAGGCGCGCATCCTATCTCCTCATGTAAACGGCAAACACGGGAAAAGCGCGATGGCAGCCCATATCAGCGGCGCGGGACTGAAGCGGCAGGCGATCTTCTGGCTCATCGCGCTCGCTTTCTTCGTGCTCTTCCTCCTTATCTTTTCCGATATCCTGCTGCCGTTCATCGCCGGCATGGCGCTCGCCTATTTCCTCGATCCGGTGGCCGACCGGCTGGAGCGCATCGGCCTCTCGCGCATGATGGCGACGGTGGTGATCCTCATCACCTTCGTCGTGCTCTTCGCCCTGTCGCTGATGATCGTCATCCCGCTCTTGGCAACCCAGGCCGCCGATTTCCTGGAAAAGCTGCCGGGCTACGTCACCCAGCTCCAGCAGCTCGTGGCGAGCTTCAACCCGGACCTGCTGCCGAAATGGATCGGCAGCCAGATGGGCACGATCAAGGAGAGCTTCTCCTCCATCCTCGCAGAGGGCGCGGGCTTCCTCGGCACGGTGATGAAGCAGCTCTGGAATTCCGGCATGGCGCTGGTCAACATCGTCTCGCTTCTGGTCGTCACGCCCGTCGTCGCCTTCTATCTGCTGCTCGACTGGGACCACATGATCGCCAAGGTCGACAGCTGGGTGCCGCGCGACTATGTCGACAATGTCCGCCAGATCGCCTCCGAGATGGATGCGGCGATCGCCGGCTTCGTGCGCGGGCAGGGCTCCATCTGCATCATCCTCGGCCTCTACTACGGCATCGGGCTCTCCTTCGCGGGGCTGAATTTCGGCCTGCTGATCGGCCTTTTCGCCGGCGTCATCAGCTTCATCCCCTATGTCGGCTCGCTGGTCGGGCTGGTGCTGGCCATCGGCGTCGCCGTCGTGCAGTTCTGGCCGGATTACTGGATGGTCGTGCTGATCGCCGTCATCTTCTTCTCCGGCCAGTTCATCGAGGGCAACATCCTCCAGCCCAAGCTCGTCGGCTCGCGCGTCGGCCTGCATCCGGTCTGGCTGATGTTCGCGCTGGTCGCCTTCGGCGCGCTGTTCGGCTTCGTCGGGCTGATGATCGCGGTGCCGGCGGCCGCGGCCGTGGGCGTGCTTGTCCGCTTCGGCCTCAGCCGCTACCTTGACAGCGACCTCTATTACGGGGCCAGCAAGCCCGTTCTCCTCGAAGAGAGCACGCCGGAAGAATAACGGGCCGCAAACGTGTATCCGAGTAAGACAATGACCCCGCGCAAGACCGCCGAACAGTTGCCGCTGGCCTTCGGGCACGACCCCGCGACGGGGCGCGACGACCTTTTGCTCGCAAAGCCGGTGGACGCGGCCGTGGCGATGATCGACGCCTGGCCGCACTGGCCGGCGCCCGTCGTGGTCATCGCCGGCCCCGTCGGCTCGGGAAAATCGCACCTTGCCGCCATCTGGCGCGAGAAGGCTGGCGCGGCGCTGGTCTTGGCGCAGCCGGGCGAGGGCGCGGAGGCGGCCGCCGAGCGCGGCCCCGTCCTCATCGAGGATGCCGACCGCGCCGGCTTCGACGACCGCACGCTCTTCCACGTCATCAACAACGTGCGCCAGCACGGCCACACGCTGCTCATCACCAGCCGGCTGTGGCCGATGTCCTGGCCGGTCGAGCTTGCGGACCTGCGCTCGCGCCTCAAGGCCGCGACCGTGGTGGAGATCGGCGAGCCGGACGACGAACTGCTCTCGCAGGTCATCGTCAAGCTCTTCGCCGACCGCCAGCTCTTCGTCGACGACAAGCTGGTCGCCTATATCGTCGCGCGCATGGAGCGCTCGCTGGAGGCCGCCCAGACGCTGGTGGACCGCCTCGACCGCCTCGCCCTTTCCCGCGGCAGCCGCATCACGCGGGCGCTGGCGCAGGAGGTGCTGGGCGAAATGGTCGGCGGGGAGGAGTAGGGGGCGTATCCCGGAGCACCCCCCTCTGCCCTGCCGGGCATCTCCCCCACAAGGGGGGAGATCGGCAAGAGGCGAAAACCCCACTCAATCGGCAGCGTCGGATAGGGGCGAAACCTCGCTCCATCCAATCTCCCCCCTTGTGGGGGAGATGCCCGGCAGGGCAGAGGGGGTATTTCACGGCGTCGCCCCCCCCCTTATTCCACCACCCCGGATTGACTGTCACAGTTCCGTCGTCAAACTGGGATAGGAGCCGGGTGACGGTCAACGGGCGGAAATGGAAATGGATACAGCGACTTCGGACCTTGCTCAGGAAAAGCCCGCCGGCCGTGCGGCGCCGGAGGGCGCAGGCGTCGACATCGAGGCCCTGATGGCGAGCCCCGAGCGCTTCATCAACCGCGAATTCTCCTGGCTGCAGTTCAACCGCCGCGTCCTCGAGGAGACGCTGAACACCGCCCATCCGCTGCTGGAGCGCGTGCGCTTCCTCTCCATCTCTGCCGCCAATCTCGACGAGTTCTTCATGGTGCGCGTCGCCGGCCTCGAAGGGCAGGTGCGCCAGCGCGTCGGCATCCGCAGCCCGGACGGCAAGACCGCGGCCGAGCAGCTCGACGATATCCTCAAGGAGATCGACAATCTCCAGATGGAGCAGCAGGCCTCGCTTGCCGTGCTCCAGCAATACCTCGCCAAGGAAGATATCCTCATCGTCCGCCCGACGGCGCTGTCGAGCGAGGACAAGGTCTGGCTCCAGCAGGAGTTCAACCAGTCGATCTTCCCGGTGCTGACGCCGCTCTCCATCGATCCGGCCCATCCCTTCCCGTTCATCCCGAACCTCGGCTTTTCCATCGGCCTGCAGCTCGAAAGCACGATGGGCAAGGAGCCGATGACGGCGCTCCTGCGCCTGCCGGTCGCGCTCGACCGCTTCATCCGCCTGCCGGATGCCGGCGGGGCGATCCGCTACATCACGCTGGAGGATGCCGTCGGCCTCTTCATCGGCCGGCTCTTCCCCGGCTATATCGTGCGCGGATCGGGCACCTTCCGCATCATCCGCGACAGCGATATCGAGGTGGAGGAAGAGGCCGAAGACCTCGTGCGCTTCTTCGAGACGGCGCTGAAGCGCCGCCGCCGCGGCTCGGTGATCCGTATCGAGACCGATTCCGAAATGCCGGAATCGCTGCGCCGCTTCGTGGTCGGCGAGCTCGGCGTGCCGGACAACCGCGTCGCCGTCCTTCCGGGCCTGCTCGCCCTCAACACGCTGTCGGAGATCGCCAGGGCCCCGCGCGAGGACCTGAGGTTCGAGCCCTACAATGCCCGATTTCCCGAACGCGTCCGAGAGCACGCCGGAGACTGCCTCGCCGCCATCCGCGAAAAGGACATGGTCGTCCACCACCCCTACGAGAGCTTCGACGTGGTGGTCCAGTTCCTTCTCCAGGCTGCGCGCGATCCTGACGTGCTGGCGATAAAGCAGACGCTCTACCGCACCTCCAACGACAGTCCCATCGTGCGTGCGCTGATCGATGCCGCCGAGGCGGGCAAGTCGGTGACGGCGCTGGTCGAGCTCAAGGCCCGCTTCGACGAGGAGGCGAACATCCGCTGGGCGCGCGACCTGGAGCGCGCCGGCGTGCAGGTCGTCTTCGGCTTCATCGAGCTGAAGACCCACGCCAAGATGTCGCTGATCGTGCGCCGCGAGGAGGGCAGGCTGCGCACCTATTGCCACCTCGGCACGGGCAACTACCATCCGGTGACGGCGAAGATCTACACCGACCTTTCCTTCTTCACCTGCAATCCCACCATCGCCAACGACATGGCGAACATCTTCAATTTCATCACCGGCTACGGCGAGCCGGAGGCCGGCATGAAGCTCGCCTTCTCGCCCTATACGCTGCGCCCGCGCATCCTGCGTCACATCGACGAGGAGATCGCCCATGCGAAGAACGGCGCGCCGGCGGCGATCTGGATGAAGATGAACTCGCTGGTCGATCCCGAGATCATCGACGCGCTCTACCGCGCCAGCCAGGCGGGCGTGGAAGTGGACCTCGTCGTGCGCGGCATCTGCTGCCTTCGCCCGCAGGTTCCCGGCCTTTCGGAGAACATCCGCGTCAAGTCCATCGTCGGCCGGTTCCTCGAGCATTCCCGCATCTTCTGCTTCGGCAACGGCCACGGTCTTCCCTCCGACAAGGCGCTGGTCTATATAGGCTCGGCGGACATGATGCCGCGCAATCTGGACCGGCGGGTCGAGACACTCGTGCCTCTGATCAACCGGACGGTGCATGAGCAGGTTCTTTCGCAGATCATGCTGGGCAATCTTATCGATAACCAGCAGAGCTACGAGATCCTTGCGGACGGAACGTCCCGGCGCATGGAAGTGCAGCCCGGCGCCGAGCCGTTCAACGCTCAGCACTACTTCATGACCAACCCCAGCCTGTCCGGCCGGGGCGAGGCCCTGAAGTCCTCGGCACCGAAGGCGATCGCGGGCTGGCAAGGCCGCCGGAAGAAATAAACGGATCTGCATGGTCGAATCTGAAGCCCAGGGGCGTTTGCCTGGAATTGCCCCGGTGTCGGTCGTGGATATCGGTTCCAACTCGATTCGCCTCGTCATCTACGAGGGCATGAGCCGGGCCCCCGCGATCCTCTTCAACGAGAAGGTCATGTGCGGTCTCGGCAAGGGGATTGCCAAGACCGGCCGCATGGATCCGGCAAGCGTCGAGCGGGCGCTCGCCGCCCTTCACCGCTTCAAGGCGCTCTCCTGGCAGGCCCGCACCTCCACCATGTTCGCGCTGGCGACCGCCGCCGCGCGCGAGGCGGAGAACGGCCCCGATTTCATCCGCCGCGCCGAGGCGATCCTCGGCCAGAAGGTGCGTGTCCTGACCGGCGAGGAGGAGGCCTATTTCTCCGCCCTCGGCGTCGTCAGCGGCTTTCACGATCCCGACGGCATCGTCGGCGACCTCGGCGGCGGCTCGCTGGAACTCATCGATGTGGCCGGCAACGCCATCGGCAAGGGCATCACCCTGCCGCTCGGCGGCATCCGGCTTTCGGAAGCCTCCGGCGGCTCGCCCGCGCAGGCCCGCATCGTCGCGCGAAAATACCTGCGCACCGCCAACCTCCTCAAGCACGGCGCGGGCCGCGCCTTCTACGCCGTCGGCGGCACATGGCGCGCCATCGGCGCCCTGCACATGGCGATACAGAACTACCCGCTGCACATGATCCAGGGCTACGAGCTCGGCTTTTCCGACGCCATGGACTTCCTGACGGATATCGTGACCGCCAAGGACCAGAAGGACCCGGCCTATTCGGCGATCTCCAAGGGCCGCCGCAATCTCCTGCCCTTCGGCGCCGTCGCCCTGCAGGAGACCATCGCCATCATGAAGCCCGCGCGGGTCTTCTTCTCCGCGCAGGGCGTGCGCGAAGGCTATCTCTATTCGCTGCTGCCGGACCGGGAGAAGGCGCGCGACCCGCTCATCGCCGCGGCAAGCGAGCTTGCCATCCTGCGCGCCCGCTCGCCCGAGCACGCCCGCGAGCTTGCCGAATGGACCGGCCGCATGATGCCGCTCTTCGGCATTGCCGAGACGGAGGAGGAGCGCCGCTACCGCGAGGCCGCCTGCCTGCTGGCCGACATAAGCTGGCGCGCGCATCCGGACTACCGCGGCCTCCAGGCGCTGAACCTCATCGCCCACGGCACCTTCATCGGCATCACCCACCCCGGCCGCGCCTTCATCGCGCTCACCAATTACTACCGCTTCGAGGGGCTGAACGACGATGCCGTCAGCAGCTCGCTGGCCGGTATCGCGACGCCCCGCCTTCGCGAGCTGGCCAAGCTCGTCGGCGGCCTCCTGCGCGTCGTCTACCTCTTCTCCGCCTCCATGCCCGGCGTCGTGCCGCACCTTGCCTTCCGCAAGGCGAGCCAGCCGGACGTGGACCTCGAATTTGCCGTGCCGGCGGATTATGCCGAGCTTGCCGGAGAACGCCTCGACGGCCGCCTCCAGCAACTCGCTAGGCTCACCGGCAAGAAACTCGCCTTCAAGTTCCTGCGATGAGGGGCCTTTTCCTTGCCGCCGGCCTTTTCTTCGCCACGGGCGCCGCGGCCGCGGACTGGCAGGCCGTGGAGCAGGTGGTGCCCTATGCGGTGACGGGCACGACGGGCCTTGAAATCTACCAGTCGATCGGCGCGAACGGCCCGAAGCTCGGCGCCGGCCGCGTCATCGCCCATACCGGCTTCAAGCTCACCTGGACGCGCAGGTACGAGCGGCAGGGCAGAGCCTGCGTCATCACGGTCAACAGGCCGAAGCTCGTCATCACCTACACGCTGCCGAAGCTGAAGACCAAGCTCTCCGGCCCGGTGAAGGACCGCTGGGACACCTTCATCGCCGGCGTCACCGCGCATGAGAAGGTGCACGGCGATTTCATCAAGGAGCTCGTGCGCGACATCGAGGCGATGAGCGTCGGCATGCGCGTCGAGGACGACCCGGACTGCTGGAAGATCCGCCCTCAGCTCCAGGCCCGCCTCGGCGAACTCTCGAAAGCCGAACGCGCCCGCAGCCGCGATTTCGACAAGGCCGAAATGAGCGACGGCGGCAACGTCCACCAGCTCATCCTGCAACTGGTCGACCCGCAGTAACGCCCAAGACCCTCTCTGCCTGCCGGCATCTCCCCCACAAGGGGGGAGAAAGGCTGGCAGCCTGCTTTTCCCTCGATTTTTGAACGCCGAGTGTGCCGCGGGTTAAGTCCCTCCCCCTTGTGGGGAGGGATTTAGGGAGGGGTCTTCAGTCGATAGGCGATTGCGACCTTTGCAGGGGCAGAGAGGGCCTTCGGTTAAAGCTCCACCGCCTCGATCTTCTTGTCGATGAAGCGCAGCGCCACCTTGCCGGAGATGAGGTTGAGGGCGGTTTCGCCGAAGAGGTCGCGGCGCCAGCCGCTGAGGGCGGCGACTTCGGCGTTCTCGCCGTCGACGGCGATCTTTTCGAGGTCGTCGGAATTGGCGATGATCTTGGCGGCGACGCCCTGCTTTTCCGCGACGATCTTCAAAAGCACCTTCAGCATCTCGCTGGCGGCGGCCGCGCCCTCCGGCACATGGTTCTGGCGCGGCAGGCGCGGCAGGTCGGCCTTCGGGATGGCAAGCGCCTCGCCGACGGCCTCGAGCAGCGCAGCGCCCGATTGCGAGCGCTCCCAGCCCTTGGGGATGGTGCGAAGGCGCGCCAGCGCCTCGGCGTCGGCCGGCTGCTGCTGGGCGATCTCGTAGATCGTGTCGTCCTTGAGGATGCGCGAGCGCGGCACGTTGCGCGCGCGCGCCTCGCGTTCGCGCCAGGCGGCGACCTTCTGCAGGACGGCCAGCTCCATCGGCTTCTTGACGCGCATCTTCAGGCGCTTCCAGGCGTCGTCCGGGTGCAGGTCGTAGGTGTCGCGCGATTCCAGGACCGCCATTTCCTCCGTCAGCCACAGCGAGCGGCCGGCGCTTTCCAGCTTTTCCTTGAGCGCGAGATAGACGTCGCGCAGATGCGTGACGTCGGCCAGCGCATATTCGAGCTGCTTTTCGGTGAGTGGCCGGCGGCTCCAGTCGGTGAAGCGCGAGGACTTGTCGATATGCACGCCCTTGATCTTCTGCACGAGCTGGTCGTAGGAGACGCTGTCGCCGAAGCCGCAGACCATGGCGGCAACCTGCGTGTCGAAGATCGGGTGCGGAATGAGGTTGCCGCGGTTGACGATGATCTCGATGTCCTGCCGCGCGGCGTGGAACACCTTCAGTACGGCGGGATTGGCCATCAGCTCGAAGAAGGGGGCAAGGTCGATACCCTTGGCGAGCGGATCGACGATCACCTCGGTCTCGGGTCCGGCGAGCTGGATGAGGCAGAGCTCCGGCCAGAACGTCGTCTCCCGCAGGAACTCCGTGTCGATCGTCAGATACTCGGAACGGGCGAGCGTCTCACAGGCGTCGCGAAGGGCTGCGGTTGTCTCGATGATCTGCATGGCGGGCTCGGGCGCAACTTTCTTATGTTTTTGATGGGGCAGCTTTAGACGGTCCACGGTTTTGCCACAATCAAAAACTTGCCCGCCTGCAACCGGAAAGGGGTGTCGCGGGCGCTGCGGGCGGGGCGTGGATCCTCGGGTCGAGCCCGAGGATGACGGAAGAAGAGAAGGCGCGACAACAAGGGGCGATCCCGCATGCCGCACCGCCGGATGGACGGAAACCGCTTCCTCCCCACCGTCATCCTCGGGCTCGACCCGAGGATCCACGGCCGCACGGCACGCCCGTCACGTCACCCGCACATAGCTTGTCATGCCGGTCTTCTGGTGCTCGATGATGTGGCAGTGGAACACCCAGTCGCCGGGATTGTCGGCGACGAGGGCGAGCTGCACCTTTTCGTCGGGCTGGATGAGGTAGGTGTCGGAGAAATGCGGGCGGATCGCCTGCTTGTTGGAATTCATCGGCCGGAAGACGAGGCCGTGCAGGTGCAGCGGGTGAAGCTGCGGCGTCGGGTTCTCGACGTTGAATATGTAGGTGCGGCCCGCCTTCATCTCGGCGAGCGGGGCGGTCGGGTCGCCTGAATCGTCCGCCCACGGCACCTTGTTGATGGCCCAGAAATTGTAGCCGAGCGAGCCGCAGATGCCGTCCTTCGGCCGCTCCTCGGCAGACGCGCTGAGGATGAAGGGGATTTGCGTTGCGGCGGAAAGGTCGGGCTCGGGCAGGGGATTGGCGGCCAGCGCCGGCAGGTCGCGCACGTCGCGCTTCAGCGAGGCGCCGACGGCCCGGAAGCTGGCGAGCGCCGCCGGCTTCGTGCCGCGCAGGTCCCTCAGCACGGCGACCGTGCCTTCCGCATCAGGCATGCGCAGGGCAAGGTCGAGCCGCTGGCCGGGGCCGATCATCAGGTGGTCGAGCGCGAAGCGCTCCCGGGCGGGATTGCCGTCGCGGGCGATCACCGTGGCCTCCGCCCCCTCGACCGAAAGGGCGAGGATGCGGGTGACGTCGGTCGCGGCGAGGCGCAGGCGCACCAGCCCGCCCGCCGGCGCGTCGTATTGCGGCGACTGGCGCCAGTTGGCGGTGCGCACCGTGCCGAAGGTGCCGGCGCGCGCGGCATCGCGTGGGCGGAACTGGGCGATGAACTGCCCGTCGCCGCCGAGCCGCCAGTCGCGAAGGTTCAGCACGATCTCCGCGTCGAAGGCGGGATCGGACGGGTCTTCCACCACGAGGACGCCGGCAAGGCCGCGGCCCATCTGCGTGAGCGTGTTGCAATGGGGGTGATACCAGTAGGTGCCGGCATCGGGCGGGGTGAAGGCATAGTCGAAGCCGTCGCCGCCGTAGACATAGGGCTGGGTGAGGAAGGGCACGCCGTCCATCCTGTTGTCGATGCGAAGACCGTGCCAGTGGATGGTGGTCGGCTCGTCCAGCCGGTTGTCGAGCCTCAGCGCGAAGGGGTCTCCCCGGCGAAGGCGCAGCACCGGCGGCACCTCGCCGTCGCCGTAGGTCATGGCGCCCTTCGTCGGCCCGTGCTCGGTCAGCATCGCCTCGGTGCGGCGGGCGGCAAGGCTGGTCGCGGCTTTTGCGCGCGCAGAACCGCCGAGATTGCCGGCAAGGCCGATCCCGCCGGCATAGGCCCCGGCAACGAGTGCGCCCTTCATCAGCGTGCGGCGTGTCAGCATGGCAATCCCTCCGGTGCTTGCCCCGCTTCTAAACCTGAGGCGGCCGCTCAGCAATAAGCGGCGGCCACGCGAATTGCCGCAGTTTACGTCTCCCGGTCGGGCGCGGCGAGCTTGTTGAAGAACAGCGAGGTGCGCAGGAGCGCGCGGAAGCGGCTGCGCCGCGGGCCGGCGGGCACGGGCGGGCGCGCGCCCATGCGCAGCCCCGTATAGGCCATGAAGGCGACGAGCACGACGGCGGTGTAGAGGAAGAGCGCCGACGGGCCGAAGGCCTCCAGCAGGACGGAGGCGAAGAGCGGGCCGATGATCGCCCCGCAGGACCAGAAGAACAGGAGCCCGGCCGAGACCAGCGCATGCTCGCCTGCGCCCGCATGGTCGTTGGCATGGGCCGAACAGAGCGAATAGAGCGGCATGGCGAAGGCGCCGAAGACGAAGATGCCGACCATGTTCTTCCATTCGTTGCCGCCGGCAAGGAAGGCGAGGTAGAGGGCGGCGAGCGTCGAGCCGAGCGTGGCGACGAGGATGACGAGGCGCCGGTCCAGCCGGTCGGAATAGATGCCGAGTGGATATTGCAGCACCACGCCGCCGACGATGCCGGCGCTCATGAAGCTGGCGATGGCCGTCACCGAAAGGCCGATGTCGTGCGCGTAGATCGGCCCGAGATTGCGGAAGGCGGCATTGGTGAGGCCGACGACGATGCAGCCGATGGTGGCGAGCGGCGAGATGTTCCAGAGCTTCTTCACGTCGAAGCGGATGGCTTCCGGCACGGTGGGGCTGGAGCGGTCGGCCAGCGAGATCGGCACCAGCGAGAGCGACAGCGCCATGGCGATGATGGCGAAGAGGTCGAAGCCGCCGATGCCGACGCCCGCCATGACATATTGCGCGGCCGTGACCGAGCCGAGGTCGACGAGGCGGTAGAGCGAGAGCGTGCGCGCCCGGTTGGCATTGGTGACGGCGGCGTTCAGCCAGCTTTCGACGGTGGCGAAGAGGCTGGCGATGCAGATGCCGGTCACAAGCCGCAGGGCGAACCAGAAGAAGGGATCGATGACGAGCGCCATGGCGATGGCCGAGGCGGACGCGATAGCCGCCATGGCCGCGAAGGTGCGGATATGGCCGATGGCCCGCAGCACGCGCGTCACATAGATGCAGCCGATGGCGAAACCGATGCTGTAGCCGGCGCCGAGAAGGCCGATCAGCGCGGTGGAGAACCCCTCCTGCGAGGCCCTGAGCGCAATGAACGTGCCCTGCAGCCCGTTGCCCCCGATCAGGATGCCAGCGGTGACGAGAAGGGGAATCAGCGGGCGAAGCGTCGACATCGCGGCACTATGGCGGAGGTTTTGCGGAAAGGGAGAGGGAAAGCGTTGTGGGTGATGAAATTTTGGGCGCCGTGCCCTTGCACCCCCCTCTGTCCTGCCGGACATCTCCCCCACAAGGGGGGAGATCGGCTTGGGGCAAGGCGGTACCATGATTCAATCTCCCCCCTTGTGGGGGAGATGGCCGGCAGGCCAGAGGGGGTGGCTTCACCCCGAAGCGTCAATTACTCCAGCAACTCCGCCATGACGCGCAGATGATCCGCCTGCAGCGGCTTTTCGAAGTAGCTCTTGACGAAGGCGTATTGCATGGCCCGCTCGCGGTCCTTGCCGAGGTGGGAGCTGGTGAGCATGGCGACGACGGGGGCGTGCACCTCGAATTCCTCGGCATAGCGGTCGAGGAACTCGAAGCCGTTCATCACCGGCATGTTGATGTCGAGGATGATGGCGTCCGGCGTCTCGCGGCGCAGCACGTCGAGCGCTTCGGTGCCGTCGAAGGCCTTGATCACGCGGATCGACGGATCGAACTTGCGGATCGTGTATTCGCAGATGAACTGGTCGTTCTCGTCGTCATCGACGACCAGGATCGAGTGGATTTTCATTATGGTCCCCGTCGGGCAGTTCGATGATGAACCGGCTGCCCTTATCTTTTGCTTCGTAAAGGGCGGTCCCGCCGAGGGATTCCGCACTCTTTCTCAATATGTAGAGGCCGAGCCCGCTGCCGAAGGATCGGTTGGGGTGCAGCCGTTTGAACATCTTGAACAACAAATGGCGGCTGGCGGGCGGAACGCCCAGGCCGTTGTCCTCCACCGACAGCCGCACCCTGCCGGCATGGCGGACGGCGCGGACGTCGATCGCCGGCTCGGCCTCCTTCGGGTCGTGATACTTGACCGCGTTGGAGAGCATGTTGCCGACGATGACCTGGAATTTCGATGGCTTGCTTTCGATTGTCAATTCCGCCGGCACATGATTTTCGATGCGGATCCGCTTGAACTCGTCGAGGTGGGAGAGGGCGTCGATCGATTCGGCGACGAGCGCGCGAAGGTCGATCGGCTGCGTGTCCTCTTCCATCAGCCGGTTGCGCGTGATGGTGATGATGTTCTGGATGAGATGGTCGAGGCGGCGGAAATTGCCCTCCATGCGCTGGAGCGTCTGGCCGAGCGCGGGAAGGTCGCCCTCCGCCAGCATGTCGCGCGAGATGCCGAGGAGGCCGAGCGAGGAGGCGATCGGCGAACGCAGGTCGTGCGAGGTGCGGTAGGCGAATTCCTCCAGCTCCGCATTGGCGTCGAGCAGCGCCTGCTCGCTCGCCTTGCGCTCGGAGATGTCGCGCACGGTGCCGCTGTAGAGCACGGTGTCGCCGAGCTCCAGCTTGGCGACGGCAAGGTCGAGCGGGAAGGTCGAGCCGTCCTTGCGCCGGCCCTCCACCTCGCGGCCGATGCCGATGACCTTCGCCTCGCCGCCGCGCTGGTAGTTGGCGATGTAGCGGTCGTGCTCGCTGCGGTAGGGCTCGGGCATCAGCATCTTGACGTTGCGGCCCACCATCTCCTCCGCGCCGTAGCCGAAGATGCGCTCCGAGGCGGGGTTGACCGACAGGACGACGCCGCGCTCGTCGATGGTGATGATGCCGTCCACCGCGTTGGCGATGATGGCGGCAAGGCGGATGCGGTGGGCGGCGAGGTCCGCCGCCATCGCCCGCGAGCGGCGCGAGGAGAGGTAGAGGTGCACCATCAGGCCGCCGTAGAGCGCGGCGGAAATCAGCACCAGCGAGGAGAGCGTCGAGCGGGCGTTCGTTCCGCCGCTGGAAAACGTGATGCCGAAGGAGGATTCGTAGCGCGCCAGCTCGAAATAGGTCATGGCGAGCAGGAGGAGATAGCTGAGCGCGCCGAGGGCGCCGGCCAGCACCGCCCGGTGGTAGCCCGCCGGCTCCTTGCCGGAAAAGATGATGGCGATGGCGAGGATGAAGAAACAGCTCGCGCTCTGCAGCGACATGCGCGTGAAGCGGATCCAGTCATGCGCGAAATCCAGCGCGATCACATAGCCGAGCAGCGCGACGGCGGCGATGACGAAGGTGGCGAAGCCCAGTCCCACCGGCACGAGGCCGTTGCGCCTCTGCAGCGCGCGCAGGCCGAGCGCAAGGCTCGTCAGCATGAAGCACAGCGCCGTGTTGGGCGCGATGCGCCCCGGCACGCTGGTGCCGATGTCGACGAAGGGCACGTTCAGCGCCGTGTCGATGCCCGTGTCGATGCCGAAGAGGTGCTGCGACAGGGCCGCCGCGCCGTAGAGGAAGACGAGCGCCAGCATCAGCGCCGGCAGGCGGTGGAATTCACGCGCGGCAAGCAGAAGCGCGACGCCCATGACGGAAAAGGCGAGCGCCGCGTTGAACTTCATGCCGAAGACGGCGGGATGGCCGGCGGCGAGCTCCGCGGGTTTGGCGAGCCACAGCGCCATCATGGCGAGGCCCACGGCAAGGCACCACAGGCCCGCCATGATATTCGCCTTCTTCCACGACCATTCCCTGTTCATCCGGCCCCCGCGGCGTTCCCTCCCGCCGCGCGCACTCTAGCGCGAAGGTTGAATCGCGAACAGGTCCCGTAAGGTGATGCCGGCAAGAAATCCGTCAGGCCGCGTCGTCGTGCGCCTCGCCTGTCTCCAGCCGCCGCGTCAGGGTCTGGAGCTCCGCCGTCAGCGCCGTGAGGGCCTCGACGGAGCAGCCGGTCGCCTTGCCGATCTCCATGCGGATGGAAAGGGCCTCGTGCCGCATGGCGCGGCCCTTGTCGGTAAGGGTCACCAGCACCTGCCGCTCGTCGCTCCTGTCGCGGGCGCGGTGGATGAAGCCGGCCGCCTCCAGCCGCTTGAGGAGAGGGGAGAGCGTGCCGGAATCGAGCCCCAGCGTCGCGCCCAGCGCCTTGACCGTGCGCCCGTCCTCCTCCCACAGCGTCATCAGCACGATATATTGCGGGTAGGTGAGGCCGTAGGGATCGAGCAGCGGCTTGTAGGTGCGGTTGAGCGCATGGGCCGCGGCATAGACGGCAAAGCAGAGCTGCTGGTCGAGCGCCAGCAGGCCGGCGGGAATGTCGTTCGTCTCAGCTTCGTCACGTTTGTCGCTCATCCTGTTATTATCGCAGGAAAGGGGCAAAATTGCAATTTGCAAAATCATATTGCGCGCAATCTAATTTTACGCTATTGAACTGCCATCATCAACGACGGAACGGAAGGAGACATCCATGCCCATTCTCTACAGGACCAAAGCTCATGCAACCGGCGGGCGCGCCGGCCACGGCGCAACCGAGGACGGCACCGTCGACGTGACGCTGACCGTGCCGAAGGAACTCGGCGGCGACGGCGCGACGGGCGCCAACCCGGAAAAGCTCTTCGCGGTCGGCTATTCCGCCTGCTTCCTCGGTGCGCTGAAGTTCGTCGCCGGCAAGGAGAAGGTGAAGATCCCGGACGAGGCCAAGGTGACGGCGACCGTCGGCATCGGCCCGCGCGAGGACGGCGGCGGCTTCGGCATCGAGGCTTCGCTGGAAGTCTCCGCCCCCGGCGTCGACAAGGCCGTCCTGGAAGACCTCGTGAAGAAGGCCCACGTCGTCTGCCCCTACAGCCACGCCACGCGCGGCAACCTCGACGTCAAGACGACGATCGCCTGACCGTTCCGCAGGGCCGCCGGCATTCCCGGCGGCCCTGTTCCTCAAGGAACAGCGCCGGGCGGGGCGATATGGGACATTCCGATCACCGGATGAGAGAGGCTCATCCTCAAGAGATCAGGAGAGACCCATGCGCAAGATCATCGTTTCCGCCGCCATCGCAGCCATCGCCGCCGTTTCCTTCGCCGCGCCCTCCGAGGCCGGCTACTACAGCTACGGCTACAAGCCGCACTGCTTCATTAAGAAGGTGAAGTCCTACGATTACTACGGCAACGTGATCGTCAGGAAGATCAAGGTCTGCAGGTAACGCTCAGCGCCGACCTCCCCGGAACCCCGGATGCTCCCTGCGTCCGGGGTTTTTTGGCGTGCCGTGGGGCGTGGATCCTCGGGTCAAGCCCGAGGATGACGGAGGGGAGGAGAAGGATTCCCGTCCATCAGGTGCTGTGGCATGTTTGACGGTGCGGCATTCGACGCCGCCGCTTTTGCCCGCTTCTCCCCTCCTATCGTCATCCTCGGGCTTGACCCGAGGATCCACACCCCACGGCACGCCCTCACCACAGCTCCAGGTACAAATCCCGCCACTCCGGGTTCATCGCCTCGATCAGGTCGATCTTCCACTGCCGGTACCACCGCTTCAGCGACTTCTCCCGCTGGATGGCCGTGCCGATGCTGTCGTGCTCCTCGTACCAGACGAGGCGGGCGCATCCGTATCGCGATGAAAAGCCGGGCGTCAGACCCTCGCGATGTTCGTAGATGCGGCGCTCAAGCTCGGACGTCACGCCGATATAGAGCGTTCCGTGCTTCTGGTTGGTGAGGATATAGACATAACCCGCCATGCGGGAAACTTGCTTGGCCTTGCCTTCACGGTCAAGCTCTTGTCATTAGAAAAATACAGCCTATATTCTTTCTCGTGAAAGGAGCGTCCCCATGCACCGCAAACCCGCACCCCAAATCGACGAAGGCACTGTGCTCACCAAGGCGGCCGTCAATGCGGCGGAGCGGCTGGGGTTGACGGCGCGCATCCTCTCGGCGGTCATCGGCGTGTCCGAGGCGACGGTGTCGCGGCTGAAGCGGCAGGACGTGCTGCTGGAGCGCGGCACGAAGCCCTTCGAGTTGGCGGTGCTGCTGGTGCGGCTCTTCCGCTCGCTCGACGCCATTGCCGGCGGCGACGAGACGGTCGCGCGCGCCTGGATGACGGCGGACAACAGCGCGCTCGGCGCGCGTCCCGTCGACCGCATCGTTTCCATTTCCGGCCTTGTCGATGTCCTTGCCTATCTGGACGCCCGCCGCGCTCTCGTCTGAGGCGCGGCCCTTTTCGGGTCCGGTCTGGCGCTTCGTCGAGGCGCAGCACCGCGTCTCGACGCTGAAGCTCGTCGATACGCTGGACGAGCAGGCGCTGCTGGAAGACATCCTCGAAGAGAGCAAGCCCGTGCTGCCGCCCGAATGCGCCGGGCTCGACTACCTGCTCGCCACGCCCTTCCGCTACGGCGCGGCCTATCCATACGGCTCGCGCTTCCGCCGGGCAGGGCGCACCCTCGGCGTCTACTATGCGGCGCTCTCGGTGGAGACGGCGCTGGCCGAAATGGCCTTCTACCGGCTGCTCTTCTTTGCCGAATCGCCCGCAACGCCGCTGCCGGCCAACGCCGCCGACTACACCGCCTTTTCCGCCGCGGTCGCGACGGAAGAAGCGCTCGACCTCACCCGCCCGCCGCTCGACCGGGATGCGGGCCTGCGGACCCACCCGACCGACTACGCCGCCTGCCAGTCGCTCGCCGACGGTGCGCGTGCGGCAGGCCTTGCCGCCATCCTCTACCGCTCGGTGCGCGATCCGGCCGGCGGCACCAACATGGCGCTGCTGACGGCGAAGGCCTTCGCCGCGCCGAAGCCGGTGGAGCGCCAGACCTGGCGCATCCGGCTTTCCGCCCTCGGCGTGCAGGCGCTGTGCGATCACCCGCCGCGCCGCATCGGCTTTTCCCGCGAGGATTTCCGCGCCGATCCGCGCATCGCCTAGCGCGGGCAGGGCGCTTCCCACGGCGCGTTCCTGCAGATATGGTCGCGCGCCGCCCTGCGATGCGGCAGGGAGCCCTTCATGCAGACCTCGTCTTCGACCGTCCTTTCGCCGGACTGGCCGGCCATTGTCGCCGTCGTGCTCGGCGCGACCGCCTTTTCGGTGGCGCAGGGGCTCACCTATCCGCTCGTCTCGCTGACGCTGGAGGCGCGCGGCTACTCCTCCTCGATGATCGGCGTCAACGCCATCGCCTATGCCGCCGGCATGGGGGCCTCCACGCTGCTCATCGGCGGGCTCACCGCGCGCTGGCGCGCCGACCGGCTCATCATCGCCAGCCTCGCCATCTGCTCGCTCTGCCTTGCCACCTTCGCGGCCTCGGCCTCGTTCACGGTCTGGAGCCTTGCGCGCTCCCTGCTCGGCTTCTTCGCCAGCGTCATCTTCATGCTCGGCGAAGCCTGGCTCAACGCCGCCTGCCCGGACCGGCTGCGCGGCCGCGTCTCGGGCCTCTACGGCATGGGCATCTGCGCGGGGTTCGCCGCCGGGCCGCTCGCCATTCCGCTCTTCGGCAGCGCCGGCGGGCTCGGCTTCGCGCTGACGGCGGTCTACCTCGCCATCGTCGCCTTCGCGACGGGCATGCTGATGTTCTCCACGAAGACGGTGCCGGAGCCGTCCTCCACGGCCGATGTCTTCCGCTTCTTCAAGGCGGCGCCGCTTCTCGTCGGCATGGTCTTCGTCTTCGGCTTCGCCGATATCGCGGCGATCTCCGCCATGCCGGTCTATTTCGTGAAGATGGGCTACAGCGAGGCCTTCGCCGCCGTCAGCGTGACGGTGCTGGCGCTGCCCACGGCGCTTGCACAGCCCTTCATCGGCGTGCTGCTCGACCGGCTGCCGCGCGAACGGGTGGCGCTCGCCGCCGTCGGCACCGCCGCCGCGAGCTACCTCGTCCTGCCGATGCTGACCTCGGAAATCGCGATCCTGGTGGTGTTCGCCGTGATGGGCGCGGCCGTCTTCTCGCTCTATACCTGCGCGCTGACCATGCTCGGCGAACGCTACAACGGCGCGATGCTGGTCGCGGGCTCGGCCGCCTTCGCGCTCGTCTACGCGGCGGGAAGCGCCACCGGCTCGGGCCTGACGGGCGCCATCATGGAGGCGGGCGGGCCGACCGCAGGCCCGCTCTCCGTCGGCCTCGGCCTTGCCGTTTTCACCGCCGCGCTGGTGTTTTCGCGGCGGCGGTAGGAAAGGCCCTCTCTGCCCTGCCGGGCATCTCCCCCACAAGGGGGGAGAAAACGAGAGGCTTGCTCCTCGCCCGAAATTTTCCGCCGGGCGTGCTGCACGGTAAGTCCCTCCCCCTTGTGGGGAGGGGTTGGGGAGGGGCCTTCGCCCACCCGATCAGACGAACTGGCTGAGCCCCGGCACCGAGGCGACGACCTCGTCGACCACGTCGGGCCCGGCATGTTCGCGGGCGACGGCCATGGTTTCTTTGGCAAGGCCGGTGATCTCGCCCATGCCGAGGCCCTGGCTCATGAGCTGCTGGCCGAGCGCCATCACGCCGCCGCCGCCGATGGCGTTCATCAGGCCGCCGAGGAGGCCGCCGCCCGCACCTTCGCCGTTATACTGCGCGACGAGGTCGGACGCGCCGGGAATGGCCTCGATCATCTTGGCGACCGGGCCGTCGGCGGCTTCCCGCTGCAGGAAGCCGAGCATCATGCCGATGGCCTTTTCGGCGAGTGCCGGCTCGATGCCGACGGCATCGGCAACGCGGGTGACGAGATCGTTCATGCAAAATCCTCCGAACGAATTGACGTTAACGTCAAGGTAAATGAAATCCCCGGCAAACTCAAGCGGGTGCGGCACGCGGGCGGCCTCATCCGCAAGGCCCTGAAAGCGTGTTGTTTGCCCGCCGGACTATCCTTATAACCTGCGTGAGACGATTCAATGAAAACATGGCCGGGGCGACAACCGGCCGCGAATCGTGAAGGGACCGGCAGCCAAGGAGTTTCAACGTGGCGGAACCCATTCTTCAGGACGGAAAACTCTATATCGGCACGAGCCGCAAGCCGGACGACACGAACAACAAGCCCGAGTATCTCGAGCTGAAGTTCGGCAACCGGCACGGCCTCGTCACGGGCGCGACGGGCACCGGCAAGACGGTGACGCTGCAGATCCTCGCCGAAGGGTTCTCCAATGCCGGCGTGCCGGTGTTCTGCGCCGACGTGAAGGGCGACCTTTCCGGCATCGGCGCCATCGGCGAGGCGAAGGATTTCCTTCAGAAGCGCGCCGACCAGATCGGCCTTACCCCTTACGAGTTCCAGCAGTTCCCGGTGATCTTCTGGGACCTCTACGGCGAGAAGGGCCATCGGGTGCGCACCACCATCTCCGAGATGGGCCCGCTCCTCCTCTCGCGCCTGATGAACGCGACGGACGCGCAGGAAGGCGTCATCAACATCGCCTTCAAGATCGCCGACCAGGGCGGCCTGCCGCTGCTCGACCTCAAGGATTTCCAGGCGCTGCTCAACTACATGGGCGAGAATGCCGGGGCGCTCTCCAGCCAGTTCGGCTTCATCTCCAAGGCCTCGGTCGGCTCCATCCAGCGCGAGCTGCTGATCCTCGAGCAGCAGGGCGCCGAGCAGTTCTTCGGCGAGCCGGCGCTGAAGATCTCCGACATCATGCGCACGACGAACGACGGGCGCGGGGCAATCTCGGTGCTCGCCGCCGACAAGCTGATGATGAACCCGCGCCTCTACGGCACCTTCCTGCTCTGGATGCTCTCCGAACTCTTCGAGGTGCTGCCGGAAGTGGGCGATCCCGACAAGCCGAAGCTCGTCTTCTTCTTCGACGAGGCGCACCTGCTCTTCAACGAGGCGCCGAAGGTGCTGATCGAGCGCGTCGAGCAGGTCGTCCGCCTCATCCGCTCCAAGGGCGTCGGCGTCTATTTCGTCACGCAGAACCCGCTCGACGTACCGGAAACGGTGCTCGCCCAGCTCGGCAACCGCGTGCAGCATGCGCTTCGCGCCTATACGCCGCGCGAGCAGAAGGCGGTGAAGACGGCGGCCGATACCTTCCGCCCCAACCCGGATTTCGACTGCGCCACGGTCATCACCAATCTCGGCACCGGCGAGGCGCTGGTCTCCACGCTCGAAGGCAAGGGCTCGCCCTCCATGGTCGAGCGCACGCTGATCCGTCCGCCGTCCTCGCGCCTCGGCCCGGTCACGGATGCCGAGCGCAAGGAGATCATGGGCGTCAGCCCCGTCGCCGGCCTCTATGACGAGGATGTCGACCGGGAATCGGCCTACGAGATCCTGACGGCGCGCGCCAAGAAGGCGGCCGAGACCGCCGCCGCGCAGCAGGAGGCCGCAACGCAGGAGGCGAGCCAGCCGTCCTCCGGCGGCAGCCGCTGGACCTTGCCCGGCTTCGGCGACGAGGAGCCGGCATCGCCTTCCGCCGCAAAGCCCAAGGCCCGCTCCGGCTACCAGCGCGAGACGATCGCCGAAGCCGCGATGAAGTCCGTCGCCCGCACCGTCGCCTCCTCCCTCGGCCGCGCCCTTGTGCGCGGCATCCTCGGAAGTTTGCGACGGTAGAGGGCTAAAAGACCCTCTCTGCCCGCCGGCATCTCCCCCACAAGGGGGGAGAAAGGCTGGGGGCGTGTTTTTCCCAAAATTTTCCGCTGAGAGTGCCGCACTGTAAGTCCCTCCCCCTTGTGGGGAGGGATTTAGGGAGGGGCCTTCACGCCTTCACGGCAACGATGAACAGCCGCGGGAAGCGCAGCAGCAGCCGTCCGTCGGCCATCGGCGGGTAGGCGGCGGCGAGGCGGCGTTCGTAGTCGGCGGCAAAGCCGTCGCGCTCCTCGGCCGGGATGCGGTCGAGATAGGGGCGAAGGCCCGTGCCCTTGACCCATTCGACGATGGCGCCGGCATCGGCCATCGGATGGTTGTAGGCGGTGAGCCACACATCGACGCGCGCCGCCTTCGGCCCGAGCGCATCGAAATAGGCGGCGGGGGCGGGGAGGGTCTTGCGCCGCGGCGTCCCCTCGGAAAAGGCCCCGCGCCAATTTCCGGCGAGCGCGCTTTCCTCCATCATGAGGTGGGAGGGCTCGTTCAGATTGTCCGGCATCTGCACGGCGAGCACGCCGCCGGGGCGAAGGCCGTCCATCAGCCGCGCGAGCAACGCCACATGGTCCGGCAGCCACTGGAAGACGGCGTTGGCGAAGAGCAGGGCGGCGGGCTCCGGCGGGTTCCAGCGGGCAAGGTCGCATTCGACGAAATCGACGCCCGGCAGCCGCTCGCGGGCGGCGCGCAGCATGTCGGCCGCGCTGTCGACACCGCGCACGCCCCGGCCGGGAAAGCGCCTGACCAGCAGCTCCGTCGAATTGCCCGGCCCGCAGCCGAGGTCGTAGACCGTGCCGGCGACGAGGTCGTCCGGCACCTGCGCGAGGAGGTCGCGGGCCGGCCGCGTGCGTTCGTCTTCGAATTTCAGGTATTGCGCGGCAGACCAGGCCATTTACAGACTCTCCAGCGAGGGCAGGATCAGCGCCGGCCCGAGATCGAAATATTCATCCGGCATGTTGCCGCGGTTGATCCAGACGGTGCGGAAGCCGAACTTCGTCGCACCCGCCACGTCCCAGCGGTTGGAGGACTGGAAGGACACGGCATTCGGATAGAGCCGGTAACTCGTCGTCACGAGGTCGTAGACGGCGGGGGCGGTCTTGTAGGTCTTCACCGCGTCGACGGAGAAGATGTCGTCGATGACCGTGTCGAGCGCGGCGTTCCTCACCGCCGAGGCGAGCATGGCGGGCGAGCCGTTGGAGAGGATCGCGATATGCGCGCCGCGGCTCTTCAGCGCCTTCAGCACGGCTGGCACCTCCGGGTAGCAGTCGAGCTTCCAGTAGGCATCAAGCAGTTTTTGCCTCAGCGCCGGATCGACGCCGCCGACATGCTGGAACGTATAGTCGAGCGCCTGTTCGGTAAGCTGCCAGAAATCCGCATAGGCCCCCATCAGCGCCCGTGTCCAGGAATATTCGAGCTGCTTGGCGCGCCACATCTCGGAGAAGATCTGGTAGTTCGGCCCCACATCCCCCGCATGGCGGCGCACGGCCGCATGCACGTCGAACAGCGTGCCGTAGGCGTCGAAGACATAGGCGGCGTGGGACATGGCGGGGGTATTCTCCTCTGGTGGCGCCCGCGATTGGCGGATATCGGGGCGGGAATGTCAATCGGCTAGGGCGTGCGATGGCACCCCCCTCTGCCCTGCCGGGCATCTCCCCCACAAGGGGGGAGATCAGCTTGGGGCAAAGCAGTGCCACGATTCAATCTCCCCCCTTGTGGGGGAGATGCCCGGCAGGGCAGAGGGGGGTATGCCGAAGGCAAGCCCGCTACGTTCTCAAAACCGCGTAATCACGCTGATCCCCAGATCCGTCGCCCGGTCCATCGCCATCAGCGCCGGCACGGCTTCCTCCAGCCCGATATGCCGCCCGATCAGCTTCTGCGGCGCGAGCCTGCCGCTTTCCATCATCGAAAGCATCGCGTCGTAGCGCCAGGCCTGCATGCCGTGGCTGCCGTAGATCTCCAGTTCGTGGCCGATGACCTGGGCCATGGGGATTTGCGGCGTCGCGTGGTCCGCCAGCATCAGCCCGACCTGCACATGCCGCCCGCGCCGGCGCAAATTCCTGATCGAGTTGAAGCAGGTGACGGGCGAGCCGAGCGCATCGATGGAGGCATGTGCCCCGCCGCCCGTGATTTCGCGCACGGCCTCCGCGACATCCGCCACGGCGCGCGCGTCGACCGTCGCGACGGCGCCCATCTTCCGGGCCAAATCCAGCTTCTCGGCCGAAATATCGATGGCGATCGGATTGGCCCCGAGCGCGGCGGCGATCATGATGGCGGAAAGGCCGACGCCGCCGCAGCCATGCACCGCCACCCATTCCCCGCCCGTCACCCGCGCCTGGTCGACCACCGCGCGGAACGAGGTGGCGAAACGGCAGCCGAGGCTGGCGGCGGTGGGAAAATCGATCGCCTCGGGCAGATGCACGAGATTGTGATCGGCATGGTCGATGGCGACATATTCGGCAAACGAGCCCCAATGGGTAAAGCCCGGCTGGAACTGCGCCTCGCAGACCTGTTGGTTGCCCGAGCGGCACTCGCTGCAATGGCCGCAGCCCGAGACGAAAGGCACCGTCACCCGCTCGCCCTCGTAAAAGCGCCGCACCGCCTTGCCCTTCGCCACCACGCGGCCGGCAAGCTCGTGCCCCGGCACATGCGGCAGGCGGATATCCGGGTCGTGCCCCATCCAGCCGTGCCAGTCGCTGCGGCAGAGCCCCGTCGCCTCCACCTTGATGACGACGCCGTCCTCGCCCGGCGTCGGATCGGGCAGGGTGCGGATTTCCGGCACCGCCCCGAAGGCTTCGTAATACATCGCGCGCATGCTGGCCTCCCTTTGCCCTTCTATCGCATGGCGGATGGGGACCCGCCAGAACGCCATTCATGATAAGACCTGATGCACCCATTCAACATCTTGAATGGACAAGCCGGCCCTGCTGGCGGAAGGCATTTGCGAACGGACCGGCCCGCCGGCCCGGCCAGAACGGTGAAAGGAGTTTTCAAGATGCCAGTCGATACCGCACCGCGTTCCGCGACCTTTACCTTCGTGGACGGCGAATGGATTTCGGGCAATCCGCCGCTCATCGGCCCCACCTCCCATGCCATGTGGCTGGGCTCGACCGTGTTCGACGGCGGGCGCTGGTTCGACGGCATTTCGCCGGACCTCGACCTTCATTGCCGGCGCGTCAACCGCTCCGCCGAGGCGCTCGGCCTCAAGGCGACGATGGCGGCCGAGGAGATCGAGGCGCTCGCCTGGGAGGGCGTGAAGAAGTTCGACGGAAAGACGGCGATCTACATCAAGCCGATGTACTGGGCCGAGCACGGCTCGTTCAGCGTCGTCGCGCCCGACCCGGAATCGACCCGCTTCGCGCTCTGCCTCTTCGAGGCCTCGATGGGCGACGCCAAGGCCGGCTCCTCGCTCACCCTTTCGCCCTTCCGCCGCCCGACGGTGGAATGCATGCCGACGGACGCCAAGGCCGGTTGCCTCTACCCCAACAACGCCCGCATGCTGGTGGAGGCGAGGAAGCGCGGCTTCGACAACGCGCTGGTGCGCGACATGCTGGGCAACGTCGCCGAGACGGCCTCGTCCAACGTCTTCATGGTGAAGGACGGCGTCGTCTTCACGCCCGCCGCCAACCGCACCTTCCTTGCCGGCATCACCCGCAGCCGCGTCATCGGCCTCCTGCGCGAGGCCGGCTTCGAGGTGGTCGAAACGACGCTGACGGTCGCCGATTTCGCCGGCGCCGACGAGATCTTCACCTCCGGCAACTATTCCAAGGTCGTCCCCGTCACCCGCCTCGACGACCGCGACCTGCAAGCCGGCCCCGTCACCGCCAAGGCGCGGGACCTCTATTTCGACTGGGCCCATTCGGGCGGGGATGCGTAAAGGCCCTCTCTGCCTGCCGGCATCTCCCCCACAAGGGGGGAGAAAGGCTGGAAGCCCGCTTTTCCCGCAATTCTTGAATGCCGGGCGTGCCGCACGGTAAGTCCCTCCCCCTTGTGGGGAGGGATTTAGGGAGGGGTCTTTACCACCTCCACTTCACCGCGCCGGCACCGCCTTGAGATACGCCGCGATCGCCTCGCGGTCCTCCTTCGGCAGGCGCGCCATGTTCTTCTGCACGGCGACCATCGCCCCGCCGACGCTGTCGAAGTCCGGCGTGAAGCCGGTTTCGAGATAGCCGGCGATATCCCCCGCGCTCCAGTCGCCGAACTTGCCCTCGACCGGCGTGATGTCCGGGATGCGGCCTTCGCCCTCCGGGTTCGGCCCGCCGGCAAGCCATTCGTCCGTCTTCAGTCCGCCCAGCACGTCGCGCGGCGTGTGGCATTCGCCGCAATGGCCGGGGCCTTCCACGAGGTACTGGCCGTGCTTCACCGTCTCGCTAGCATCGGCGAGCACCACGCGCGGCGCCTCGTTGAGATAGAGGAACTTCCAGCCGCCGAGCAGCAGGCGCATGTTGAAGGGGAAGGGCAGGTCGTGCCCCGGCGGCACGCTGGCGCTCTTCGGCAGCGTCTTCAGGTAGCCGTAGAGATCGCCGATATCCTTGACGGTCATGCGCGCATAGGAGGCGTAGGGGAAGGCGGGGTAGAGATGCTCGCCCCGTCGCCCCGTGCCGCGCTTCATCGCATCGCCGAACTCGGCCAATGTCCAGCCGCCGATGCCCGCCGTCTCGTCCGGCGAGATGTTCGGCGCATGGAAGGTGCCGAACGGGCTCTTCAGCGCAAGGCCGCCGGCAAGCACCAGCCGGTCTGCATCCGTAGCGCCCGGCGCGGCATGACAGCTTGCGCAGCCGCCGGCATTGAAGAGGCGCTCGCCGTTGGCAAGGTCCGGTTCGCCGGCCGAGGCCCAGGTCTGCGCGGGAAGGCGCTGCGGCGCGGTGATGAAATAGAATGCCCCCGCGCCCGCCGCCGCGAGGAGGACGATGCCGCCGAGGAATTTGCGAAGTGCCATGCGGGCCTCCTGTGACGCATCCGGACCGAAAGGCGCCGGCCCGGCAGGAAGGGCCGGGCGGCGCGCAGCTTCGGGAAGGCCGGTCTACCGCTTATTTCTTGATGCGGTAGACCTCGTGACAGCTGCCGCAATCGGCGCCGATGGTCTTGAGCGCTGCGCCGACCGCCGCCTGGTCCGCCGGAAGGTTGGCAAGGGCGGCCTCGGCGTCCGCGCCGAGCTTGGCGGCATGCGCCTTGAAGTCGTCCATGGCTTCCCAGATCTTCGGGCTCGCCTCGGTCTCGTGGCCGGTCTCCGAGCCGGCGGGGAACTGGTCGGGGAAGGTCTTGGCCACCTCCACCATGGTGGAAAGCGATGCCTTGACGATCTCCGCGTCATAGGGCTTCTCGCCCTTCGCGATGCCGGCAAGCGCCCCGGCGGCGCCGCCCATCTTCTTCATCATGCCCTGACGCACGACCTGCGGCTCGTCCGCCGCTGCGACGACGCCCGCGCCGATGACCGCAAGCGCGGCCGCGACCGCCAAAGTCCTGAACTTCATCGAGGTCTCCCGATTCTGGCAGCCGCTCCACGCGCCGCCGGTTTACGATGCGACCGCATGATTGCATTTTGAACGAATCCGGACAGTAAAATCTTTTTGATGCCGCGGGCGGGAACCTGTTTGCGCCCTCACAGGCTTCCCCAGCCCCGCCACACCGTAAACGCCGCGATCGCGATCAGCAGCACGCCGGCGGCGCGGCCGATGAAGCGGGTGGCGGCGGGGCTGGCGAGGAGCGCGGAGCGGCTGCGGCTGGCGGCGAGCGCAAGGCCGCCGTAGACGGCAAGCTGGGTTGCCCAGATCACCAGCACCATCACCGCCGCCTGCCGCCAGACCGGGCCGAACTCGGGCCTCAGGAACTGCGGGAAGACGGCGAGCATGAAGAGATAGGCCTTGGGGTTCATGAGGCTCGTCAGCGCGCCCTGGCGGAAGCGGGTGAGGAGGCCGCGCCGGTCGAGCCCGTCCACCGCCTCGATCACGATGGAGCTTCGGAAGAGCTGCCAGCCGATATAGGCGACATAGGCCGCACCCGCGACCAGCAGCACCTCGAAGAGTTTCGGCGCGAAATGGAGAAGCAGGCCGACGCCGAGCGCGCCGTAGAGCGTGTGCACGAGCCCGCCCGCCATGATGCCAAGGGTCGCCGAGAGGCCGGCCCTGCGCCCGCCCGAAAGCGAACTTGCCAGCACGAACACCATGTCCATGCCCGGCACGACGATGATGCCGGCGACGAGGAGGAAGAAGAGCCAGAGGTTTTCGCTGTAGGTCATGTCAGTTGTCCATTGCCGGGCCCCGCGCGAAGGGCCTATGATGCGTTCAGTTTCAAGCGTTTGGGGCGTGCTATAGCGAAAGGCAACTGACAGGGATGTGTCAGTTGTGATGGGGGACATGCGCAAGGCATCACGGCTTTTCGAGATCATCCAGATCCTGCGGCTCGCCCGCCACCCGATAACGGCGGCGGAGATCGCCTTGCGGCTGGAGGTGACGGTGCGCTCGATCTACCGCGACATCGCGGCTCTCCAGGCCATGCGCGTGCCGGTCGAGGGCGAGCGCGGCATCGGCTATATCCTGCGGCCCGGCTTCGACCTGCCGCCGCTGATGTTCTCCATCGAGGAGACAGAGGCGGTGGTGCTGGCGCTCGCGCTGCTGGAGCGCACAGGCGATGCCGAACTCAAGGCCGCCGCCCGCCGCGTCGGCGAGAAGATCGCCGGCGCCGTACCGCCGCCGCTGCGCCAGACGCTTTCGGCCCGAGCGCTGCACGCTTGGGGCTCGGCGCCACGCCAGCCGGAGGGCATCGACCTTGCGGGCGTGCGCCGGGCGATCCGCGACGAGGAGACGCTGTCGATCCGCTACCGCGACGAACAGGCCCGCCCCACCGAGCGCACCATCCGCCCCATCGCCCTGATCTATTATTCGGAAAACGCCAATATCGTCGCCTGGTGCGAGCTGCGCCGCGCCCTCCGCAACTTCCGCGCCGACCGCGTGGAAGCCTGTGAAGCGACCGGCAGTCATTTCCGCGGCGAGGGGAATGGGTTGCGGCAATTGTGGATTTCGGGGTGGGCGGAAAGGCCGGCCGGTGCGGTGTGACTACGCGACGGCCCGCAAATCGAAGTCGGCATGGATGACGTCGAAAGGCACTACCACTTTGCCGGTATCGGTGCGCTCGACGATCCCCCAGTCTGCGAGAGCGACCACGTCCTCATGCACCCGTTTCACATCCCGTCCGAGCGAACGGGCGAGCGCCCGGATGCTGCTCGGGCCGATCTTCTGCAAATGTTCGATCAATTCCCAGCGCTTGGGGCTGATGACGGAAAAGAGCTGCGCGGGGGAGCTGAAAGTGAAGGTCGCGACAGGATCGGAAGGCACGCCCGTGCGTGCCGCTTCGGCCGCCCGTGCCAGGCTTTCTGCGAGGAGAGCCTCGGAATCGCTGCGGATCTGGATGCAGGCGCGCTTCATTCAACGTCTCCTTTTGGCGATCTCGGCCCGGAAATCTTCGAGCAGCGCGGCGACGGTCGAGAACGCATAGGGCCGCTCGCGCCCGTCGAGATGGCAATGGTCGCCCTTGCCGCGCTCATTATCGAAGCCGACGATCCGCCGGCCGTCCCGCCCGTAGAACAGGCGGTATTTGAAAAGATGCGTGCTTCCGGGAACGGGTTCGGGAACCTGCCAGAGCACGATCTCGACGATCGAACCGTCCGGCAGGACCGTCTTCGAGCGCTCGAGAAGAACGGCATCCATGTTGGCATTTATGCCATCAACACGGCGGTTTGTCGACCAAAGAAACACCGACCGGAGACGACCCGGTCAGATTGCCGGCAACTCCACTGGCCTCTCCTCCGTCATGGTCGGGCTTGCCCCGACCATCCATGCCCCGGTGCCGACTGGATCCTCGGGGCAAGCCTGAGGATGACGGAGTGTGGGGGTGATGTTGCCTACAAAAGAAAACTCGGGCCATTTCTAGCCAGAGCACTGTGTTGCAATTTGCCGAACCTCTCCTCCGTCATGGTCGGGCTTGACCCGACTATCCATGCCCCGGGTGTTGCTTGGATCCTCGGGTCGAGCCCGAGGATGACGGAGTGCGTGAGGCGAGGGTGCCGGCCAAGGAAAAACCCCGGCCGTTTCCAGCCGGGGTTCCGTAAAGCGCTAAACCCGCGAAAGGACTACTTCGTGGCGGCTTCGTAGCGTTCGAGGACATAGTCCCAGTTGATCAGGCTGTCGACGAAGGCTTCGAGGTACTTCGGGCGGGCGTTGCGGTAGTCGATGTAGTAGGAGTGTTCCCACACGTCGACGCCGAGGATCGGCTGAGCGCCGTGGACCAGCGGGTTCTCGCCGTTCGGGGTCTTGGAGATGGCGAGCTTGCCGTCCTTGACGGAGAGCCAGGCCCAGCCGGAGCCGAACTGCGTGGTGCCGGCGGCGACGAAATCGGCCTTGAACTTGTCATAGCCGCCGAGGTCGCTGTCGATGGCCTTCTGGAGCGCGCCCGGCAGGCTCTTGCCGCCGCCGCCCTTCTTCATCCAGTTCCAGAAATGCAGGTGGTTGTAGTGCTGGCCCGCATTGTTGAAGAGGCCCTGGTTGGTGCCGTAGGACTTCTTGACGATCTCCTCGAGCGAGAGGTTCGCAAGGCCGGCTTCCTCCGCCAGCTTGTTGCCGTTGTCGACATAGGCCTTGTGGTGCTTGTCGTGGTGATATTCGAGCGTTTCGCGCGACATGAAGGGCGAAAGCGCGTCGTAATCGTAGGGAAGCGGCGGAAGTTCGAAAGCCATGGTGGTGTCTCCTCTTGGCGACGGGATTTTATGAATGAAATCCGTGATCGGAACATAGGAGCGGCAACCGGAAGAGGCAACCGCCCGGCTTCCAAATTTTCCTGACAGGCGACAAAATCATTCCCGTTTCCCCTGTCAGATCAAGGGCGGGCGGAACGAGATCCGATCAAGGACATTTCGCCCGAAGTCCATGCAACACGGAGCCTTTCGATGCGCGTTCATCCCCTTGCCGTCCTTTCCCTCGCCCTTGCCGCCCCGGCGGCGCATGCCTCCTCGCCCGATGCCTGGGAGGAATTCCGCGCGGACGTGGAGAAGAGCTGCCTTGCAAGCCTTCCCGAGGCGCTCGGAACGCCCACCGTCTTCGTCGAGCCGACGGGGACCCAATCCTTCGGCATCGCCGCCGTCGAGGGGCTTTCGCCGGAGGCCAAGAGCCAGATCACCTATGTCTGCATCTACGACAAAGAGAAGAAGACGGTAGAAGTCTCCCCGCCGATCGCCGCGGAGTTCCTGCATGTGGTGCGCGAGAGCGAGCGCGCGGCCGCCGCCGCAAAGCGCGCCGAAACGGGCGACGACAAGACGGTGGACGACGCCGGACAGGAATAGGTGCAGCGTCAGGCGGAAGCCGGGCGGTGCTCGTCGCCGTAAAGGCGCAGATAGTCGAGAAGCTCGGGCGAGCCGAGGCCGATGGCCTCCAGCACTTCCTTCGCGAAGGTGACGGGCGCGGCGCCCGAGGCCGTGATGACGCTGCGGTCGTTCACCGCCTGCGGCTGGTCGCGGTAGAGCGCGCCGCCGCGATAGGCTGGCACCTTGTCCGCAAGCTGGCTGCGGTAGTTGCCGGTATGCGCCCGTTCGTCGAGCACGCCGAGGCGGCCGAGCTCCAGCGTCGCGTCGCAGATCCCCGCCACCGGCTTTCCGGCATTCAGGAAGCGGCGGACGGGCGCGGCAAGGTCCGGCGCCTTGCCGGATTGCCAGATCGTGCCGCCGCAGATCACCAGGATGTCGAAATCGCCGGGCGCGGCCTCCTCGGCCCGGCCGGCGGAGCGCGCGGTGAGGCCGCCGAGCGAGGTGACGTCGGCCCCGCCCGGTGTCAGGACGACGGTCTCGGCCCCGCAGTCTCCGCGCGCCGTCGCCATCAGCAGCGCGCATTCCCAGTCCGCGTAGCCCTCGGTGAGGACGATTGCCAGACGCTTTGCCATGGTGGTCTCCTTGAAGGGGCGGTCAGCCGAGGGCCTGCACGTAGCGCATGCCGGTGACGGGGCCGGCGCGGAAATTCATCTGCTCGTAGAAGCGGTGGGCGTTGAAGTTGCCGGTCGCCGCGCTCACCGAGAGGTAGCCGCAGCCGGCGATGCGGGCATGCTCGCGGGCGCGCGAGACGAGATGGTGGCCGATGCCGTTGCCGCGATGGCCCGCGCGCACGAAGATCTGGTGCAGCTCCATGCCGCGCAGGCCTTCGGCGGCGCGGTACATCGGCACGAGCAGGGCGTAGCCGATCAGCCGCCCGCCGGCTTCGGCCACCAGCGCGGTGATCCAGGGATGGGCGCCGAAGAGGTCGCGGTCGAGGTCGGCGGCCGTGAGTTTCGCCGTGTCGCCGTGGCATTCGGCATGCAGCGCGATCATGTCGAGGATCTGCTGCAGGTCGCCCTGGCGGGCGGCGCGGATGGTCAGCACCGGCGGGCGTTCGACGGGCAGGGGTTCGAGCTTGATGACGGTATTTTGCATTTCGGGCTCCTTGGTTTTTCTGCCATCAGGTGCCCTTAAAACAACAAAGCCGCCTGATGGCGGCTTGTTGACATGATCGAACAGCCGCTCCTATCGGAACAGCCAAAAATACGTTGCGGCGATGTGCGTGCTCTTGATCATGGACGCGATATTCTCTCTTTCGCGGTGATTGTCAATCGGGTCTGTTGCGGAAAAATGAAGACCCCTCCCCAACCCCTCCCCACAAGGGGGAGGGACTTAACGTGCCGCTCCTTCGCGCGAAAAATGGGAAGGAAGAGCAAGCCGTCAGCGTTCTCCCCCCTTGTGGGGGAGATGCCGGCAGGCAGAGAGGGTCTTTACCTCGAAGCAGGAAAGCGAAGGCTGGTCAGGCCTCCGCTTCCGGCGTGCCGGCGGTGGATTGCCCTTCCATGGCGCCGGCGTGTTGCGTGTCGTCGATGCCGAGACGTTCCTTGATGGCGCGGCGGATCTCTTCCTCGATGGCCGCGCGCTGTTCCTCCGGCATCTGCGCGAGGCTGTCCTCGGTGAGGCCCATCTTCTCCAGGAGCTCCTTGCGCAGCCGCTCGATGGGCGTCATCTTCGCAAGGTCCATGAATTCGGAGAGAAGATCGTCGCTTTCCGTGCCGGATTTTTCCAGCTTCGCCGTCGTCAGCCAGAGCGCGTTGGCAAGGCCGGAGGGCATCGCGGCGGTGGGCTCGACGGTCGGGATGTTGCGCCCCGATGAAGAACCGCCGCCGCCGCCCGTGTCGCCGGAAAGGCTGTTGTCGGCCGTCGCCGTGCGCTGGCGGGAGAGCGCATAGGCGGAAAGCGTGCTGCCGTCGATCTTCATGACAATGGCTCCCTGAAAGACTTCAGGGAACCATTAGCGGTTGCGGCTTTTGCGAGACTGGAATCCGGCCGTGCTACGGCAGCGTATAGGCGATGACGTAGTCGCCGGGCTTCGTCCCGACCGAGCCGTGGCCGCCGGCGACGATCAGCACGTACTGCTTGTCGCCGACCGTGTAGGTCATGGGCGTTGCCTGCCCGCCGGCCGGAAGGCGGCCCTCCCAGAGCTGGCGCCCGCTCGTCACGTCGTAGGCGCGGATATAGTCGTCGACCGCAGCGCCGAGGAAGGCGACGCCGCCCTTGGTGACGATTGGCCCGCCGATGCCGGGCACGCCCACCTTGAAGGGCAGCGGCAGCGGGGTCATGTCCCTGACCGTGCCGTTCTTGTGCTTCCAGGCGATCTTGCCGGTGGCAAGGTCGGCGCCGGCGACATAGCCCCATGGCGGGGCCTGGCAGGGAATGCCGAGGGGGCCGAGGAACGGACCCATATAGACGCCGTAGGGCGCGCCGTCGTTGCGGTTGAGGCCCTGTTCGGAGCCCTTTTCGTCCTGCCCCTTCGGCGGGATCTGGTCGCGCGGCACGAGGCGGGAGGTGAAGGCGAGATAGGTCGGCATGCCGAACATGACCTGCCGCTCGGGATCGACCGCCACCGAGCCCCAGTTGAACGTGCCGAAATTGCCGGGATAGACGATGGTGCCCTGAAGCGAGGGCGGCGTGTAGCGGCCCTCGTACTTCATCGAACGGAAGTCGATGCGGCAGGCGAGCTGGTCGAACATGGTGATGCCCCACATGTTCTTCTCCGTCAGCGGGGGCGGCGTGAAGGTGAGGTCGGAGAGCGGCTGTGTCGGCGAGGTGAAGTCCTCCGGGATCGCGCCCGTCGGGGCCGGCACTTCCTTGACCGGGACGATCGGCTCGCCGGTACGCCGGTCAAGCACGTAGATGTCGCCCTGCTTGGTGGGGCCGACGAGGGCGGGAATGGTGCTGCCGTCCTTCGTGATGTCGATCAGCGCCGGCTGGGCCGGCACGTCCATGTCCCACAGGTCGTGGTGGACCGTCTGGCGCACCCAGCGCACCGCGCCCGTCCTGATGTCGAGCGCGACGATGGAGGAGGAATATTTCTCGACATTCTCGCTGCGGCCCATGCCGAGCTGGTCCGGCACCTGGTTGCCGAGCGGCACATAGACGAGGCCGAGGGCGTCGTCATAGCTGAAGACCGACCAGGAGTTCGGCGAGTTGACGGTGTAGACCTCGCCCTCCGGCAGCGGCGTGGTGACGTCCGGATTGCCCGAATCCCAGTTCCAGATGAGGGCCCCGGAATTGACGTCGAAGGCGCGGATAACGCCGGACTGCTCCTTGGTCGAATAGTTGTCGTTCACCGCCCCGCCGATGATGATCTTGCCGTCGGTGATGACGGGCGGCGAGGTGGAATAGTAGTAGCCGGCCGGGTTGTAGGGCATGCCCTTTTCGAGATGCAGCACGCCGTTCTCGGCAAAGTTCGTGCAGACGTCGCCGGTTTCCGCGTCGAGCGCGATCAGCCGGGCATCGGAGGTCGGAAGGTAGACGCGGGCCGCGCAGGTCGTGCCGGCGCTTGCCGCCGCATCGGCGTAGTAGGTGACGCCCCGGCAGGTCTGGTGCTGGCGGTCCGGGTTCATGCCGGGATTGGAATCGTAGCGCCATTTCTCCTTGCCGCTCGCCGCGTCGAGCGCGATGGCGATGTTGTGCGGCGTACACATGTAGAGCGTGTCGC
Organism: Shinella fusca; assembly: GCF_014203155.1. Taxonomy (GTDB): domain Bacteria; phylum Pseudomonadota; class Alphaproteobacteria; order Rhizobiales; family Rhizobiaceae; genus Shinella; species Shinella fusca. Next base: position 40,804 of record NZ_JACHIK010000018.1, on the reverse strand, counting down.
CGATCTTCAGCGGCGTCACCTGATAGGTGGTTTCGCCGACGTCGTCGGGTTTCTTCACGTCGCCCGTCTGGTACTGCCAGGCGACCTTGAGCGTGGAAACGTTGTCCGTGTTGATCTGGTCGAGCGGCGAATAGCGCTGGCCGAAGGGCGTGCGGCCGTACTGGTGCCATTCGCCCGCCGGCACGTTGCCGCCGAGGGCGGGGGAGGCGTTGGCGATCTTCGTCGGCAGGGTGCCGGCGAGGTCGTGCGGGTCCTGTGTCATCGAATAGCCGGCAACGGCGATGGCGACGACGACCGCGACGGCGAGCGGCAGGGCCGAGGCGGGATAGGCCGTGCCGGTGGGGCTGGCAAAGCCGAGCGGCCGGCGGATCGCCGGCAGCATCAGCCACAGGCCGAGGAGCACGATGACCCCGCCGCGCGGGCCGAGCTGCCACCAGTCGAAGCCGACTTCCCATATAGCCCAGGCAAGCGAGCCGAGGACGATCAGCGCATAGAGCCAGAGGGCCGCCGCCGAGCGGCGGAACAGCAGCACGGCCGTGGCGAGGAAGGCGATGCCCGTGACGAGGTAATAGGGACTGCCGCCCAGCGACAGCAACCATCCCCCTCCGCCCGTCAGCACCAGTCCGATGATGGCGATGAGGGCGGCGGTCAGCGTGAGCAACATGATGGTCTCCGTTGGTGATGCAGGCCGGGAAGGGCCGACATGACGTCCGGCTCAAGGAGGGACGTGGAGGAAACTAGGGCAGGGGCGAGGCGGCTTCAATGCCGGGATGCAAAGACCCCTCCCCAACCCCTCCCCACAAGGGGGAGGGACTTACGATGCCGCGCCCGCGGTACGTTCTTAAAACGTTGCTACTAGCAGAAGCGTCGAAAGGAAAATGATGTAGGGCGGCCGTTTAAGTCCCTCCCCCTTGTGGGGAGGGTTGGGGAGGGGTCTTCTCTTTCGCCCTCACGTCCCGCAGAACGTCGCGGTAATCTCCTCGCCCGGTTTCGGCGGCTCGGCGTAGGCGGCAAAGCGGGGCTGGTCCTCGTAGGGTTTCGCCAGCACGTCGTTCAGCGCCATAAACAGCGAGAAGTCGCCGTGGTCGGCGGCAGCCGTCAGGGCCTCCTCGACCTTGTGGTTGCGCGGGATGAAGGCCGGGTTGACGCGGCGCATCGCCGCCGCGCGGACGGCCGGTGGCGTTTCCTCGCGGGAAAGCCTTGCGCGCCATGCGGCAAGCCATGGCGAGAGGGCGTCCGGATTTTCCAGCAGCGTACCGAGCGTGGCATTCGGCTTTTCGGCCGCGTCGGCAAGCCGGCGGAAGGCGAGCGTGTAGTCGGCCTTTCCTTCGTAGAGCGTCACGAGGAGGTCGCGGATCAGCTCCTGGTCGGCTTCTTCCTCCTTGTCTCCGAGGCCGAGCTTGGCTCGGATCGTCGCCTTCCAGTGTTCCTGGAAGCGGTCCATGAAGCGGGCGACGGCGGCGTTCGCCGCCTCCACCGCCTTGTCCTCGTCGTCGTCGAGGATGGGCAGCATCGCCTCGGCAAGGCGCGCGATGTTCCACTGGCCGATCATCGGCTGGTTGCCGAAGGCATAGCGCCCGCCGCGGTCGATGGAGGAATAGACGGTGCGCGGGTCGTAGCGGTCCATGAAGGCGCAGGGGCCGAAGTCGATGGTCTCGCCCGAGATCGTCATGTTGTCGGTGTTCATGACGCCGTGGATGAAGCCGACGCCGAGCCATTTCGCGATCAGCCCAGCCTGCCGCTCCGCCACCGCGTCGAGCAGGGCGAGATAGGGTTTTTCAGCGCCCTCCAGCTCCGGATAGTGCCGGCCGATGACGTGATCGGCGAGGACGCGCAGGTTCGCCTTGTCGCCCCGCGCGGCGAAGAACTGGAAGGTGCCGACACGCACATGGCTTGCCGCGACGCGCGTGAAGACCGCGCCGGGCAGCGCCCGCTCGCGGTAGACCGGCTGGCCGGTGGAAACGGCCGCGAGCGCCCGCGTCGTCGGCACGCCGAGCGCATGCATCGCCTCGCTGATAATATATTCGCGCAGCACCGGGCCGAGCGCCGCCCGCCCGTCGCCGCGCCGGGAAAAGGGGGTCGGGCCGGCGCCCTTGAGCTGGATGTCGCGGCGGCTGCCCTCGCGGTCGATCACCTCGCCGAGCAGGATCGCCCGCCCGTCGCCGAGTTGCGGCACGAACTGGCCGAACTGGTGGCCGGCATAGGCCATGGCGAGCGGCAGGGAGCCGGGCAGCGGCACGTTGCCGGAGAAATAGGCCGCGCCGTGCCGCTCCAGCGCATCGGCGTCGAGGCCGAGCTCTTCTGCGAGCGGCCGGTTGAACCTGACGAGCCGGGGCGCTGCCACCGGCGTCGGCTCGACCGGCGCGAAGAAGGCCTCCGGCAGGCGCGCATAGCTGTTGTCGAAGGGAAGGACGGGGGAGGTCTCCGCCGCTGCTGCCGTCGTTGCGCCGCTCATGGTCTTCGTCCTTCTGTCGCCTGCATTCTAGATAGGGCCTTGGGCGGACGAGTGAAAGGCTTGCCGTGCGGGCGGGAAGACCCTCTCTGCCTGCCGGCATCTCCCCCACAAGGGGGGAGAAAGGCTAGACGCTTGCTCTTCTTTCCATTTTTCGCGCTAAGGACGCCGCGCGTTAAGTCCCTCCCCCTTGTGGGGAGGGGTTGGGGAGGGGCCTTTGCTCCACATGCGATTGCCCTGCCCTTGCCGGCACGACGCAATGGAATTTCACCGCCTGCTGAATAAGCGGCGGGGGCGGGCCGTTTCCTTTTGCAGCATGAAAGCTGCGTTTCGGGGTCCCGGCCGTGCGGCCGGCCGTTTTCTGGAGGGTGTCGTGCAGCGCAATGTCCATCGGCTGGTCGGGGCGCTTGCCGCCTGTCTTCTCTTGCTTGCAGCGCCCGCGGCCTTCGCCGCCGAGCGCTATGCGCTCCTCATCGGCAACGGCGACTACGAGGATGCCGAGCCGCTGGAAAACCCGCTGAACGATGTCGACCTCGTCGGCGAGGTGCTGGAGCGGGCCGATTTCGACGTGACGCGCGCCACCGATGCCGACCAGCTCGGCATGCTCTCCGCGCTCAACAATTTCACGCGCGCGGCGGAGAAGGCGGAAAACCCGGTGCTCTTCGTCTATTTCTCCGGCTATGCGGTGGAGATCGACGGCGAGAACTACCTTCTGCCGACGGACGCGTCCGGCCGCACGCTGACGGGCCTGCGCAACCGCTCGCTCGCCGTCTCGGAGGTCGCCGATGCGCTGCGCAGGCTCGGCACGGGCCTCAAGGTCGTGCTGTTCGATGCCCCGCACGAAAACCCCTTCCTCACGCTGCGCGATATCCGCGACGGGCTCGCCGCGCCGAAGAACGCCGGCGGCATCCACTATGCCTATGCGGCGGCCCCCGGCACGGCCTATGACTATGACGGCACGCCGATCAGCCCCTTCGCCTCGGCCTTCGCCGATGCGGCGAGCATTCCGGGCCTGCCGCTGGAAGAGGTGTTCCGCAAGGTCGGCGACATCGTCAAGGAACGCAGCAAGGACCGGCAGGCGATCTGGCAGAGCAACGACGACTACGGCGGCTTCGCCCTCAGCCCGAAGGACGGCAAGGTCGACGCGGCTGAGATCGCCTTCTACGACTTCGCCTCGCTCTCCGACAACCGCGAGGCCTACGACCGCTACCTCAGCCGCTACCCGGACGGCATCTTTTCCGCCGTCGCCGAGCGTAAGGTGGAACTGCTCGGCAAGCGCTTCGAGGATACGCACGAGGACATCGGCAACCTGCCGTACCTGACGCTTTCCAACGACCGGCACGATCCCTGCGGGCGCATGGTCTTTTCCGGCAACGACCGCGACCGGCGCCTCTCCGACGTCTACAAGGACGGCCAGCTCGTTCTGATCGACATCCGCTTCTGGGCGCCGCCGGAAAGCTGCGAGGACCTCTCCTATTTCACGACCGTCTATTCGCACGAGCGGCTGCGCAACGTCATCACCGCCGCGAGCATTCCCGAGCGGCGGATCTACGTCTCCGGCCAGGACGACCTCAGCCCCAGCGAGGAGCGCTCGATCTACGATTATTTCGACGAGGACCGTCGAGGCTATGCGCAATCGCTGATGTTCCGCGCCATCGACGACGCGCGCCGCCACGGCTTCGGCATCGCGGTGAAGACGCCGGACGACAATGCCCGCGAATATGTCGATACGGTCGATTGCGGCGATGGGTGCCTGCGCTTCCGCGGCCTCGTGCGCTTCCGCGACAATTCCGTGCGCACGCTGGAGGACTACGAGTTCGCGTTCGTCGACGTGCGGCGCCTCGGCTATTTCGACCGCTACCGCGACGCGCTGCGCGACTTCCCGGCCGAGGAGGACCATGCGGTCCAGGCGGCGGCCACGGAGAGCTATCCGGATGCCGGCGCGTCCGGCCGTGAGGATGACGGCTACGGCGCGGATGCCGATCCCTACCGGGCGGTGCGCACGGTCGGCGGCTGGGACGTGGTCGCGGATTTCGACGGCAGCCGGCGCTTCCTCAACTGCAGCGCCGTGCGTCGTGATGGCGGCCGCTCCGCCGCCTTCCGCTGGTATGCCGACGGCCACCTGACCTTCGGCTTCCGGGACGCGGCCTACGATTATGCCGACGGCTATGCAAAGGACGGCACCTACTGGATCGACGACGGCCGGGGCTACGACGTGGCCGGCAGGGCCTACGGCCGGCGGGAGATCGCCTACGACCTCGGCAGCGACCGTGCGGTGGTCGACGCCCTGAAGCGCGGCCGGTTCCTGCGCATCGGCGACGTTCGCACCAGCCTCAAGGGCTCCAGCGCCATGCTGGGAGATTTGCAGGACTGCGTGGGGGCGTTCCGGTAGAGGGCGGTGACACCCCCCTCTGCCCTGCCGGGCATCTCCCCCACAAGGGGGGAGATTGGCTTGGAGCGAGGCGGTGCCACGATTCAATCTCCCCACCTGTGGGGGAGATGGCCGGCAGGCCAGAGGGGGGGCAATTCTGGCGTCGGCGTAGAAGGCTCTGCCCCTACATCTTCCCCGCCACCTTGATCGCGAACGCATATTCGAAGGCGATTTCCTCCAGCCGCTGGAAGCGGCCCGAGGCGCCGCCGTGGCCGGCGCCCATGTTGGTCTTGAGGAGGATGGGTTCGGACCCCGTCGTCTTCTCGCGCAGCTTCGCCACCCACTTGGTCGGCTCCCAGTAGGTGACGCGCGGGTCGGTGAGGCCGGACAGGGCGAGGATGGCGGGGTAGGGCTTTTCCGCCACGTTGTCATAGGGCGAGTAGCTTGCCATGAGCTGGTAGAAATCCCTGCTCTCGATGGGGTTGCCCCATTCGGGCCATTCCGGCGGGGTGAGCGGCAGCGTGTCGTCGAGCATGGTGTTGAGCACGTCGACGAAGGGCACGGCCGCGATGATGCCGCCGAACTTTTCCGGCGCCATGTTGGCGATCGCCCCCATCAGCATGCCGCCGGCCGATCCGCCCTCGGCGACGATCTTCGCGTAGGACGTGAACTTCTCTTGATTCAGATAGTCGGCCGCGGCGATGAAGTCCTTGAAGGTATTGGTCTTCTTGTCCATCTTGCCGTTCTCGTACCAGGCAAAGCCCTTGTCCTTGCCGCCGCGGATATGGGCGATGGCATAGACGAAGCCGCGGTCGACGAGCGACAGGCAGTTGGTGTTGAAGGACGCCGGTATGGTGATGCCGTAGGCGCCGTAGCCGTAGAGGAGGCACGGCGCGGAGCCGTCAAGCGGCGTATCCTTGCGGTAGAGGAGGGTGACTGGCACGCTCTCGCCGTCCCATGCGGGGGCGAAGACGCGGCGGGTGACGTAGTCGTCCGGGTTGTGGCCGGAAGGCACTTCCTGTGTCTTCAAAAGCGTGCGCTCGCGGCTCGCCATGTCGTAGTCGAAGAGCTGCGAGGGCGTCGTCATCGACGAGTAGGAGAAGCGGATGACGTCGGTGTCGTATTCCGCCGCGCCCGAAAGGCCGAGCGAATAGGCCTCCTCGGCGAAGGCGATGGCGTGTTCCTCGCCGCTCCTGCGGTCGCGCACGACGATGCGCGGCAGGCCCTCGTGGCGCTCCAGCCAGACGAGGTGGCGGGCAAACGCCATGTGGCTGAGGATCAGCGTGCCGGGGCGGTGCGGCACCACCTCCGTCCAGTTCTCGCGGCCCGGCGCCGTCACCGGCGCCTCCATGATCTTGAAGTCCTTGGCGCCGTCGGCGTTCGTCAGGATGTAGAAGACGTCGCCGCCCTCCGTCATCGCATATTCGAGGCCCGTCTGGCGCGGGGCGACGACGGCGGGGGTGGCCAGAAGGTCCTTCGTCGGGATGAGGCGGTATTCGCTCGTCTCGTGGTCGTGGATGTCGACGTAGATGAAATCGTCGATCAGCGAGCCGCCGACCGACATGAAGAAGCCGGGGTCCTTCTCCTCGTAGACCAGCCGGTCGTTTTCCTGCCGCTCGCCGAGGATGTGGTGGAAGATCTTCGAGGGGCGGTGGTTCTCGTCGAGCGCGGTGTAGAAGAAGCTCTTCGCATCGGGCGCCCAGACCCCGCCGCCGCCCGTATTGACGATCTCGTCGGCATGGTCCTTGCCGCTCGCAAGGTCGCGCACCTTCAGCGTGAAATATTCCGAGCCCTTGTCGTCATAGCCCCAGATGCCGAGCGAATGGTCGGTGGAATGGTCGATGCCGGAAAGGCGGAAATAGTCCTTGCCGGCGGCCTCGCTGTCGCCGTCGAGCAGCAGCTTGCGCTCGCCGCCTTCGCGCTTCTCGCGGAAATAGCGCGGCTGCTCGCCGCCGGTGACATAGGCCGTGCCGTAGGCGAAGGGGCCGTCCTTGACCGGCACGGAGCTGTCGTCCTCCTTGATGCGCCCGCGCATCTCGGCAAACAGCGTCTTCTGCAGCGCCTCGGTATCGGCCATGGCGGCCGCCATATAGGCGTTCTCGGCTTCGAGATGCTTGCGGATCTCCGGCTTGAGGATGGAGGGATCCTTGAACATCGCCTGCCAGTTCTCGTCGCGGAACCAGGCATAGTCGTCGGTGCGGGTGATGCCGTGGCGGGTGTCGGACACCGGCTCCTTGGCGGCGACGGGGGCGGCGGGAAGGTTTTTGAAGACGGACAAGGGTTCACTCCGGCAAATCGACAGGCGGGACCTGAGAGATAGAGAGCCGGGGCGCTTGCATCAAGCGGGGGTTTTCGGGTGGGGAGCGTTTGCGGGTGAGGTTCACCCCCCTCTGCCCTGCCGGGCATCTCCCCCACAGGTGGGGAGATTGGATCGTGGCACCGCCTTGCCCCAGGTCGATCTCCCCCCTTGTGGGGGAGATGCCCGGCAGGGCAGAGGGGGGTGTTCCCTACGCTCTGCTACCCCGGCAGGCTCCGCTTCGCCTTGCGCTTGGCGGGGCGCAGTTCGTCGGCGATGGTCATGCCGATGATGGAGAGGGGGAGGGCCAGCATGGCGCCGGCGGCGCCCCACATCCAGGTCCAGAAGAGGATGGCGGTGAAGATGATGAAGGCGTCGACCTCCAGCCGCTTGCCCATCACCGCCGGCATGATGAGGTTTTCCATCGTCAGGTGCACGAGGAAGAAGGCGAGCGCCGGCAGGAGGCCCATCAGCAGCGTGTCGTGCGTCAGGAGCCCCGCCGCCGTCAGTGCGATGGTCATCAGCGTGACGCCGAGAAAGGGCACGAAGCTGGAGAGGAAGGCGAAGAGCCCCCAGAGCGCCGGCATGGCGAGCCCGCCGCCCCAGGTGATGAGCGTGGTGACGATGCCGAGCGCGCCGTAGACCAGCGCGGCGGTGGCGAAATAATAGCCGAGCGCGCTGTCGATGGCGTTCATGATACGGATGGTGGCGAGGCGCTGGCCGCGGCGGGGAAAGGCCATGATGATCATCTGCCGCAATCTCAGCCGCGCCGAGAGGAAGAGGACGAGCGCGGCGAAGAAGATCATCGCCTGCAGCAGTGCCGGTGTCAGGCTCGCCGAGAGGATGGAGAGGATGCTGCCGGTGTTCTCCAGCACCTTCTCCATCGACATCTGCCCCGTCTCGAAGGTCTCCGGGCGGATGTTCAGCCAGCCGAGGCGGGAAATGAGCGGCGTGATGCGGTCGTAGGCCCCGCGCACGAGCTCCGGCGCGTTGGCCGCAAGCTGGGTGATCGGCTCGGCGAGAAGGCCGGCGGCGAGGAAGAGGCCGAAGCCGAAGGCGCCGGCGAGCAGCAGCGCGGTCGGCAGCGGGGGAATGCCGAGCTCGTGCAGCTTTTCCGCGGCGACTCCGAGGATGAGCCCGGTGACGATGGCGAGCGAGAGCGGGATGAGGATCGGCGCCATGAGATAGACGACGCCCATCGCCATGATGGCGAAGATGCCGATGGCCGCCCAGGCGGCGGCGATGTCGAGGCCGTAGCGTTTCTGCCGTGGTTCGGCCGGGTCCGCCTCCAGGTCGAGGCTGCCTTTCAGAAGCCGCCGTTCGGCGGGTTGTCCCGACACGTCGTGCATGGTTTTTCCCCTCTGCCCCGTTCGCGCCGATGAACGCACGGGCGTGGTGGAAGTTCCCGGAAAATGCCCGCGAAAGCGTCGAAGGGTTGCCAGCCGCCGCCAAATCGACATATTGCGACCCAACCCCGAATTTAGACGTCAGGATGAATGACGCCGCGAAGAGGAGGCAAACCGTTGAAACTCGACCCGAAAGGGCTGCGGAACGCCCTATTTGGCCTTGCCCTTGTGCCGCTTGTCGCGTCCCCCGCGCTCGCCATAGACGCACGCATCCGCACCCAGCTCCAGAAGCTGACGCCCGAAGAACGCCTGGAGCAGCGCTGCGACATCGAGGCGATGGACCAGATCAGCAAGGCCAAGGGCGGCTTCCGCCCCGACAAGGTGATCGCCTACGCCTTCGGCGATCCCAAGCTCAATGGCACGACCTTCAAGACGAAGGGGGCCGTGTTCCGCAGCCGCGGCGAATGGTACCGGCTGTCCTACAAATGCGAGGCGAGCCCCGACCGCCTGGAGGTCAACGCCTTCAAGTACAGCATCGGCAAGGTCGTGCCGCACGAGGACTGGGAAGAGCACTACCTCTACAATTGAGGCGCCTCAGGCGGACAGCGTGAGGCCGATGCCCCACGGATCGACCAGCGCGATCGCATCGCCCGAGCGGGCGGCGGGCAGGGAAAGCGCCTCGATCCGGTCCGCCGCGGCGGCAAGCCGTGCGGGATCCCTGAAGCGGATCGCATAGTCCGCAAGCCCGCTCATGCCGGCCTCGCGCTTCGGCCGGCCGGCCGAATTCCAGACATTGGCGGCGACGTGGTGGTGGTACTTGCCGGTGGCGAAGAAGCTCGCCCCCGGATAGCGCGCCATGATGTCGAGGCCCAGCACGTCGCGGAAGAAGGCGTCGGCCTGCGGGATATCGGAGACCTGGAGGTGGATGTGGCCGATCGCCGTGCCGGCCTCCTGACCGTCCCATCCGCCCTTCGGGGCCTCGTCGTAGAGCGCCTGCAGGTCGAGCCGGTGCGTCGCCATCTTCACCGTGTCGTCCGGCACGTAGGTCCATTCGGAACGGTCGCGGTCGCGGTAGATCTCGATGCCGTTGCCTTCCGGGTCGTCGAGATAGATCGCCTCGCTGACGAGGTGGTCTGAAGCGCCGGTGAGCGGCACGTCGTTATGGGCGGCATGGACGAGCCAGCGGCCGAGCTCCTCGCGGTTCGGCACGAGGAAGGCGGTGTGGAAGAGGCCTGGCGCATTGCGCGGCGCGCGGATGGTTCCGCCCTCCGTCGTCAGCGTGAGGAGGCGGCGGCCGGCAACGCCGAGCGTCTCGCCAAAGGCCGAGCGTTCCAGCACGGAAAGGCCCATGACCTTCTGGTAGAAGGCCGAGACCATCGGCAGGTCGACCACGCGGAGGCGGGCATGGTCGACGAAGGCCGGCATCTCGACGGCATGGTTGGTGTTGGCGCTCTCTTCGGTCATGGGGGCGGTCTCCGCGCGGATGGGGCCGGCCTTGCCTGCGGCGATACCCGCGGCGGCGGCGCCGACGAATGTCCGTCTGTCTAGGTCCGTCATGGTTGGTTTCCCGTCGGTTCCCACGGAACCGTTCTGCTGCCGGGAAATATGGCCGAGTGCGGCTGTTCACGGAAGGCGGCAAATCGGCGATTTACTGTCAATGGAATGTTGACGGTGAGGCGGTAAATGCCGGTTCCGTCCGCTATCGTTCAACAGTCGGCCGCACATGTCGGGCGGCAAACTTTCGTGATCCGCCCGGGGCGCGGGCGGTCTTGCCCGCGCGGCCCGAACTTGCCACCATGGGGGCGGGAGGAAGAACAGGGCCATCCATGGAAATCAAGGGCGTCAAATGGAACTATGACCGCTACGAGGTGATCGCCGACGGCATCGTGCACGGTGTCGGCGTGGTGCTGGCCCTCGTCGGCGTGACGGCGCTCATCTTCTACGCCACCGTGTGGGCGACGAGCGGGCAGCTCGCCGCCGCCTGGATCTACGGCGTCGGGCTGGTCCTCGCGCTTTCCACCTCCCTCGCCTACAATCTCTGGCCGGTCTCGGTGGTGAAGTGGCACCTGCGCCGCTTCGACCATTCGGCGATCTTCGTGCTGATCGCCGCCACCTACACCCCCTTCCTGCAGCGCGGCATCGAGAATCCGTTCCTTGCCGGCATGCTGGTCTTCATCTGGCTGATGGCGGCGGCGGGCGTGGCGCTGAAGTTCCTCTTCCCCGGCCGCTACGACAGGCTCGCCATCCTCGTCTACCTCGCCATGGGCTGGAGCGGCGTCTTTGCCGCCGGGCCGCTGGCGACGCATCTTTCCACCGCCACGCTCGCCCTCATCGTCGCCGGCGGCGTCCTCTATTCGGTCGGCGTCGTCTTCCATGTCTGGGAGAGGCTGCGCTTCCAGAACGCCATCTGGCACGGCTTCGTCGTCGCCGCCGCGGCCGTCCATTATTCGGCGGTCGTCACGAGCGTCGTTTCGGGCCTCTGACCCCTCGCGGGAACGCTGGACAGCCTTCCCGCTCCTCCTGTATGCCATCAGGAAAACCGGGGGGCACAATGGACCTGACGATACGCGATGCCGTGGAGGCGGACCTCCCGGCGATCATGGCCATCTACAACGATGCCGTGGCCAACATGACGGCGATCTGGAACGACACCGTCGTCGATCTCGACAACCGCAGGGCGTGGCTTGCCGCGCGCCGCGAACGCGGCTTCCCGGTCCTTGCCGCCCTGCGCGGCAAGGAGGTCCTCGGCTACGCTTCCTACGGCGACTGGCGCGCCTTCGACGGCTATCGCCACACGGTGGAGCATTCCGTCTACGTGCGGGGCGACGCGCGCGGCACGGGCACGGGAAAGCGCCTGATGACGGCGCTGATCGACCGGGCGAGCTTCAACGGCGTCCATGTCATGATCGCCGGCATCGAGGCGGAGAACCTTGCCTCGATCAAGCTGCACGAGAAGCTGGGTTTCCGCATCGTCGGGCGGTTCAGCGAGGTCGGCATCAAGTTCGGCCGCTGGCTGGACCTCACCTGCATGGAACTGAAGGTGCCGAAGCGCTGATCAATCCGGATCGAAGCTGAGCGCGACGCCGTTCATGCAGTAGCGCAGGCCCGTCGGCGGCGGGCCGTCGGGGAAGACATGGCCGAGATGGGCGTCGCAGTCGGCGCAGCGGATCTCCGTGCGCGTCATGCCGTAGGAATGGTCCGTGTGGTCCGTCACCGCGCCGGGCTCGATCGGCTGCGTGAAGCTCGGCCAGCCGGTGCCCGAATTGTACTTCGCCTCCGACCGGTAGAGCGGCCGGTTGCAGCAGATGCAGCGGTAGGTGCCCTTCTTGGAAAGGTCGAAATCGGGGCTGGAGAAGGCGCGCTCCGTGCCGTGTTCGCGCGTGATGCGGAACTGCTCCGGCGTCAGGACCTGCCGCCACTCGTCCTTCGTCTTGTTGACCTTCAAAGTCGCTACGTCACTCATGGGCGTCCTCCTGTCGAGCCCTTAGATAAGGCGCCGATTGTGGCAAGACAATCGGCAGCATCCTTGAAAAACGGAATCCTTCCTCCTATCCTCCATCTTCAACCTTATGGAGGAAAAGATGCCGCTGAACATCAAGGACGCGGAGGCGCACGCGCTGGCCCGGGAGCTTGCCGAGGCGACGGGCGAAAGCCTCACGCGTGCCGTCAAGGTCTCCATCGCGGAACGGCTTGCACGCGTGCGCCACCTCAGGCCCCGCCTTGCTGACCGGCTCGACCGCATCGCGCTCGACTGCGCGAGCCTGCCGGTGCTCGATCCGCGCACGCCGGAGGAAATCCTCGGGTACGACGAGAGCGGCCTGCCGCGATGATCGTCCTCGATACGTCCGCGCTCGTTGCCATCCTGACCGACGAACCGGAGCGCCGGGCCTTCAACGAGGCGATCGAGAATGCACCGGGCTGCCTGATGAGCGCCGCGACGCTTCTGGAAGCGAAGATGGTCCTCTTCGCCCGCTATGGCGGCGCCGGCGTCAATGCGCTCGATGCCTTCCTCCGGCAGGCGGATATCCGCATCGAGCCCGTCACGGCGGCGCAGGCGGAGGTCGCCTTCGAGGCATTCCGCCGCTTCGGGCGCGGCACCGGCCACGCCGCGCATCTCAACTACGGCGATTGCTTCTCCTATGCGCTGGCGCGGGAGAATGCCGCGCCCTTGCTGTTCAAGGGCGGCGATTTCGAACATACCGACCTGGAAAAAGCGCTCTGATCGTTCCGTAGCCATCAGTGCCCGTCGCGGCCCATCCGGCACCGGCGCGGTGGTCTTTGGCGCGGCTGAGGCGTGTGCCGACAAGAAGCGTTGACATTCGGTTTATAATCCGGTGCGGAAGTTGGCAGTATCCACGGTGTCGAGCCGGAAGCATTTCGGATGCCGGCGGGCATATTCACTATTCTTCAAAATAATTCTGGACTTTGAATAGCGGAATGATATTTCAGGCGAAGTAAAGCATTCCGGTTGATTTAGCTCGATTGCAAGTTGCCTGTTTAAGTTGAATAAGCACTTCGATCACGATTACCAGGTATATGTTCCCGCCAAGATGCGGCGGGAACGGCGGCCGTTGTAGTAAAAAGTTATATTGACCAGAGTTCTCAGGGTTTAGAAATTCGTGCGCGCATAAGCAATGTTTCGCCACAAGCCCGGCTGAAAAGACGCTTTACCGGAATTGAATGCCGGCCGATGGATGGGGCCATCGGTCTTCCTATTGTCCGACAGGAGAAGAATATGTCTGAAACAACCCTTGGCGCCGCCAGCTCCAGCCTGCTTGTCGAACTGACGGCCGATATCGTTGCCGCCTATGTCGGCAACCATGTGGTGCCGGTCGGCGAACTGCCGGGCCTGATCGCCGATGTGCATGCCGCGCTCAACAACACGACGCAGCCGTCGGCCGCCGTCGAGGCGCCCGTCGCCGCCGAAAAGCCGAAGCCGCCGGTGCCGGTGAAGAAGTCCGTGCAGAACGACTACATCATCTGCCTGGAGGACGGCCAGAAGTTCAAGTCGCTGAAGCGCCACCTGATGACCCACTACGGCATGACCCCGGAAGAGTACCGCGAGAAGTGGGACCTGCCGGCCGATTACCCGATGGTCGCTCCGGCCTATGCAGAGGCCCGCTCGCGCCTCGCCAAGGAAATGGGCCTCGGCCAGCGCCGCAAGGGCAAGTAAGCGCCGTCATCACGGCAGGAATGGAAAGGCCGGGACCGGAAGGTTCCGGCCTTTTTGCGTTGCGGCCTTGCGCTTTGAGAGTGGAATTGAGGAATAAAAGCCTATATCGGGGACGGGAATTGTGATTTTCTGAGGAAATTCAACGAATGATTGTGGCTTGTCGCTTCATTCATCCCCGCTCGTCCTCTAGGGTGTATGAATAAATTCCTATCAATGGAGGGACCAGTCATGCACCAGTTCATCGTATCCGAAGGGCGGGCCGGCACGGCGCCCGGCCGCGCCGGCGGTCCCGCTCCCGAAACGAAGGGCGCGGGCCGCCCGGAGGATGGCGGCGCCCGCACCGCGGAAAGCGGCCTTGCCATGCCGGCGGTGCCCACGGGCGTCGCCTGCCGCATCGTCCACCAGCTCGTCCTGGAAATGACGGCGATGGCGGGGGACAGGCCCCTCTGGCGGCGCGACCGGCGCCGCGCCACCTGCCACGGGCGCCAGGTCGCCATGTATGTCTGCCATGTCGTCCTGCGCCTGTCGATGTCGGAGATCGGGGCGGCCTTCGGGCGCGACCGCACGACGGTCGGCCATGCCTGCAACGTGGTGGAGGACCGGCGCGACGACGCGGCCTTCGACGCCTTCGTCTCGGCCATCGAGCGCCTCGTGATCTCGGTGTTCGGCCCGGCGGGGATCGGCAGCCATGAATAGGGCGCTGGCGGACGGGCTGGCGCGGCTCCTGCGCTTCCTCCTTGCCTCGGGCGAGGCCGTTGTCCGCGAGGACGGCCTTCACGCCGCCGGCGGCCGCACGATGCCGCTGCCGGAAGGCGTCCTGGCCGAGGCGCTGCGCCTCGGCCTCGTCCGGCATGGGGACGGCCGGCTTGCGGCCACGGCGGAGGCGCGCGCCTTCCTGAAGCGCCGGCTCTGCGATGCGCAGACACCCTTTGCCGGCCAGCATCGCGACATGGCGCCGGTGACGGTCCTGCGCGACGGGGTGCGGGAGACGGCAATGGCGAACCGGCTCGAATCGCCGCTCGCCGCCCTTGCCCGGCTGAAGGAGAAGACGGGCGGCGCATACCTGCCGGAAAGCGCGATCGCCGCTGGCGAGCGGCTGCATGCGGATTTCACCCGCGGCGGGCTCCAGCCGCGCACGACCATGTCCTGGGAGCCGCGCATCGCCGGCCGCCAGAAGGGTGAGGCGGGTGCGGCGCGCGAGATCACCGACACGGCGCTTGCCGCGCGCCTGCGCGTCGCCCGCGCCATCGAGGCGATCGGCCCGGAGCTTTCCGGCGTCGCCCTCGACGTCTGCTGCTTTGCCAAGGGGCTGGAGACGGTGGAGCGCGAACGCCAGTGGCCGGCCCGCTCCGCCAAGCTGATGCTCCGCGCCGCCCTGATGGCGCTCGCCAGGCACTATGCCCCGCCGGCGCCGAAGGGCCGCCGGGCGCATGCCTGGGGGGCGGAGGGGTATCGGCCGGAGTTGGGCGGGTGAGAGGTAAGACCCTCTCTGCCTGCCGGCATCTCCCCCACAAGGGGGGAGAAAGGCTGGCAGCACCCTTTTCCCTCGATTTTTGAACGCCGAGCGTGCCGCGCGTTAAGTCCCTCCCCCTTGTGGGGAGGGGTTGGGGAGGGGCCTTATGCCGCCACCGTCATCGCCGCTTCTTCGCGGATGCGCTTGACCATCGAGCGCAGGCCGTTGGCGCGCTGGGAGGAGAGGTGTTCGACGAGGCCGATCTCGTTGAAGGTGTCGATGGCGTCGGTCGCGGCGATGTCCGAGGCATGGCGGCCGGAATAGATGGCGAGTACGATGGCGACGAGGCCGCGCACGATATGGGCGTCCGAATCGCCCTCGAAGGTCATCACCGGGTCGGCGCCGCCTTCGGTATGGCTGACGAGCCAGACCTGGCTGGCGCAGCCCTGCACCTTGTTCTGCGCCGTGCGCTTGTCTTCCGGCAGGTCCGGCAGCGCCTTGCCGAGTTCGATGACGTAACGGTAGCGATCCTCCCAGTCCTCGAGGAAGGCGAAGTCGTCGATGATGTCCTGCAGCGTGGCCATGTCTGTCCGTCCAAGTTTCTGGCCCTGATATAGGCGAGGGGCCGCGGGATTTGAACCGAAAAGCGCCCCGGACAAAAAGAAACGCCGCAGGGAACGGGTCCGTGCGGCGGTTGCAGGGGCAACGAGTGAGGCAGGCAGAAACTTGAATGCCGGAGGGGTCAGCCCTTCCGGTCGGGACGGCGGGTCGGCACGGCGATGGTGCCGGTGATGACCTCGTCGTCGGCGTCGACGCTGGCGACGGCCGGAAGCGGCTGGGTCAGCGCTTCCTTCTTGCCCGGGCCGGCCTTGGCGGCCTCTTCGTCGGCGAACTGCGTGTCGAGGAACTGGTAGGCGACGCGGGCGCCTTCACGGGCCCGGTGGCCGAGGGCGACGAAGGTCTCGGCACCCTTCTCGCAGACGTCCGGCTTCTGCAGGCAGATGGCGCTCACATACTCGATCGCCTCGCTTGCCGCGCTGAACGTATCGCCGATCGCCACCGTCGGCCCCTTTTCCAGCTTCGCGGAGGATTCCGCATTCAGGAAGGGGAGCAGGACGAGAACCAGTGAGAACCAGAACGTTCCCTTGATCAGAAACCACATCGCTTGCCATCCTCGTTAGCGCCTCGGCTCTTTGCGGCCTTCGGCAGATTGGTCCTTGGCGAACCGTTGATGCGAGAATAGGGGCCGGAAGGAAATTCCCTTTTGCTGGAATCGCTCGGGTTTTGCCCAGTTTTGAGTAAAATTGTCTCTATTCCCAGCTTTGCAGGCATTTGAGACGGATTTTAGCGTTTCGCGTTAAGGATGATGGCGCGGCCACCGTGCCCAAGGCGCCGGAATGCCGGGAGGAGGGCCGGCGCCGCCTTGCCCCACAAGTTAATACGAACAGAAAAATGCCGCAAAATGAGGCGCTTACGCCCCGTTAACCACGCCGGACGAATGACCCTTGGATTGCCCCGAAATGGGACTTTTGGCCCTTTTTGCCGCGCTTTCCACCCCCGCCGTTTATTGTTTCCTTAAGTCGCCGATGCGATTTTGAGCGCACAGAAAAGACAAAAAACGGCAGGGTTTCGCGTTGCGCCAATTGACCATCATCGCTGACAGAATGGCGGCCCGTCTGGGCGCGGCCACCGGCGTTGCTGGCGCGGGCGCTGCCGATGCGCGCCCTACCGCTCCGCTGCGGGCGACGACGCTCGCGCTCCTTGCCGCCGTTCCCGGCCTGCCGCTCGCCCTTTCCGCCGTCATGCCCGCGTCCGCGGCGCTTCCGGCGGGCGTTGCGCTTGCCGGCGCAGGTGCGCTGCTGGCGGCCGCCGCCACGGGCGTGCGCCGGCCGAAGCCGCAGCCGGTAAAGACCTTTGCCGAGGAGCTGGCCGAGGCCGCTCCGCCTGCCGCATCTCCCTACGATCTCTTCGCCGGCCTCGTGACGCTGCACGATGCGCGCGGCTTCGTGACCGCCGTGCACGGCCGCGACAGGAGCGCCATGCTCGCCTGGATGCGCGCGCCGATGGGCCGCGGCTATCTCGACCAGATCCACGTTTCCGACCGGATCGGCTTCCTTGCCGCCATCGACCGGCTGCGCCAGGGCGCGACCAGCGAGACCGTAGAGATCCGCATCGACCGGGCGCGCCTTGCAAGCGATGTCGAGCAGTTCGTGCACATGCGCGTGGAGATGACGGCGCTGGCCGGGCCGGACGGCACGCTGGCCGCGGTCGTCGCCCAGTCGCGCGACATTTCCGAAGAAGCCAAGCTCCGCAACGAGAACGTCCGCAAGGCGGCGGAGGCGGAGACCGCCAACGACGCCAAGACGCGGTTCCTGGCCGCCGTCAGCCACGAGCTGCGCACGCCGCTCAACGCCATCCTCGGCTTCTCGGACATCCTGTCCGGCGAGTATTTCGGCAAGCTGGAGAACGACCGCCAGCGCGAATATGTCGCCCTGATCCACCAGTCGGGCTCGCATCTCCTGTCCGTCGTCAACACCATGCTGGACGTCTCGAAGATCGAGGCGGGCCGCTACGAGCTCCTGCCGGAACCTTTCGCCGTCGCCGACAGCGTGAAGGCCTGCGAGCAGATGCTGGGGCTCCAGGCGCGCGACAAGGGCATCCAGCTCACGAGCCGCGTGCCGCGCGCCATCGGCGAGGCGGTGGCCGACCAGCGGGCGATCCAGCAGGTCCTCATCAATCTCGTCGGCAACGCCATCAAGTTCACCGACCGCGGCGGCATCGTCACCATCGATGCGGCGCGCGAGGGGCGCGACCTCCTGCTTACCGTCAGCGATACCGGCATCGGCATTCCCGCCGACAAGCTGGCGCTGATCGGCCAGCCCTTCATGCAGGTGCAGAACGAATATACCCGCAAGTACGAGGGCACCGGGCTCGGTCTCTCGCTCGTCAAGGGGCTCGTGGCGTTGCACGGCGGCAGCTTCGCCGTGGAAAGCCGGCCGGGCGAGGGCACGGTCATCACCGTGCGCGTGCCGGCCGACGGCTCGGGCATCGCCCGCGACGGCGACCTTCGGGCATCCGCGCCGTCCACCGTCGATTTCCCGCCGCGCCTTGCGGGCGGCCCGCAGACCGTTTACCAGCCGTCGGACGATGGCAAGGACACGAAAGATGAACGCGCACGTCAGAAGACAGCCTGAGCGGGGGCCGAAGGGCCCGGCCCGCAAGGGCCGTTCCGGCGGGCGGGGACAGCCGCAGCGCCGGCCGAACGTCGTTATCGCCGGGCTTGTCGCGCTCGGCGGGCTTGCCGCGCGCTATCCGAGCGTGGTGGGGGGCTCCTGCGCCTTCATCGTCGTCTTCTCCTTCGTCGCGGCCAATGCGCTCTGGTATCAGCCGGGCGGCCATCCCTCGCCGTTCCTGCGCACCCGCGCTGCCGGAAACTCCCTCGGCTTCTCGGCCACGAAGCCCGAGCCGAAGGACGTGACGACCTTCCTCATCGAGCGCCAGGACGAGGAGGGCGACCTTCCCGCCGTCGCCGATGTGACGCCCGCCGAGCGCCCCTTCGACGAGGTGACGCAGAGCATCGAGAAGCGCCCCGCGGCCAAGCAGGCCGCCGGGGACGAGGGCGATCCCGTCGCCGCGGCGATCCTTGCGGCCGAGACCGATCCCGGCGTCACCGCCGCCGTCGAGAAGCCCGCGCCGAGCGAGCTCGTGATGAAGATCCAGAAGGGCCTCAGCAACATCGCCTATGCGGATGTCGTGGTGGACGGCCTGATCGGCGAGAAGACGCGCACGGCGATCCGCCATTTCGAAAAGCACTACCGGCTGCCGGTGACCGGCGAGCCCAATGTCGCCGTCCTCGACAAGCTCAAGGACATCGGCGCACTGTAAACCCTGTATACGACGAAAGTCGTACGCCTACGACCTTCCGTAGCGTCAGGCCTTTTAAAGGAAGCGTTAACCATGTCTGCCGGATGATCCTTCGATGACCGGAGGATCGTCGAGCCATGCCCGCTGCTGCCCTGCATGAGACTGCCGATACGCTTGAGGAGGACGAACCGGCCGATGCCGGGGCGTTGCGCGCGGTCGTCGCGGCGCTCGCCGCCGAGGCCTCCGACCTCGGCCTGCACCTCGTCGACATCGCCGGGTCCATCCAGGACACGGCCGCGCAGTCGCGCGAGCATGCCGGCCTCTTCACGCGGCTGACGCAATCGGCAACGGCGATCGCCGGGGCGAACGGCGACATCGCCCGCGCCCTCGGCGAGACCGACCAGCTTGCCGCCAGCGCCCGCACGGTGCTGGGCGAGCAGGCGGCGCGTCTCGACGGTTCCATCGCCGCCATCGACCACATGGTGACCGCCTCCAACGAGATCGGCACGGAGATCTCCGCCTTTTCCGGGGCGCTTGCCGATGTCGGCCGGCTGGCGGACGCCATCGGCACCATCGCGCGCCAGACGAACCTCCTGGCGCTCAACGCCGCCATCGAGGCCGCCCGGGCGGGCGAGGCGGGCAAGGGCTTTGCCGTGGTGGCGGCGGAGGTGCGGGCGCTCTCGCTGGAGACCTCCAACACGACCGCCTCGATCCAGAAGACGCTGCAGGAACTGCGTGCGCGCATCGACCGGCTGGAGGCGGCGGGCGAGGGGGCGCGCGTTTCGGCCGAGGGCGTGAAGGCGACGGCCTCCGGCGTGCAGGGCTCGTTTTCCGGCGTGGAGGCGGTGATGTCGAAGATCCTCGACAGCGCCTCGACGCTGGCCGCGACCACCGGCGCGGTGGACCGCGAATGCAGCGAATTCGCCCGCTCCATCGGCGCGGCCTCGGCGGAGATCATCCGTTCCAGCGAGGTGCTGCAGGGCGCCTCCGGCAAGGTCGGCGAGGTGGTGGCGATCTCCGAGCGCATCATCCAGGCGACGGCGAGCGCCGGCATCGAGACGCCGGACACGCCCTATATCCGCCTCGTGCAGCAGCTTTCCGCAGAAGTCTCCCGCCGGTTTTCGGCGGCGGTGCGTAGCGGCGAGATCGGCCTCGACGCGCTGTTCGACCGGCAGTACCGGCCGGTTTCCGGCACGGACCCGGTGCAGATGACGACGCGCTTTGTCGATTTCACCGACCGCGTGCTGCCGGCGATCCAGGAGCCGGCGGTGGCCGCCGACGACCGCATCGCCTTCTGCGCCGCCGTGGACGAGAACGGCTACCTGCCCACGCACAACCGCAAATTCTCCGAGCCGCAGCGCCCGGGCGATCCGGCCTGGAACACCGCCAACTGCCGCAACCGCCGTATCTTCAACGACCGCGTGGGGCTGGCGGCCGGCCGCAACACCGAGCCCTTCCTCCTCCAGACCTATCGGCGCGACATGGGCGGCGGGCAGTTCGTGCTGATGAAGGACATCTCCGCCCCCATCGTCGTGGACGGCCGGCACTGGGGCGGGCTGAGGCTGGCGATCAGGGTGTAGCGCGCCCATTGCCGGCTTGCGCGCCGGCGTGTATGCCGCCGTGATGCGCCTTCGTACCGATATCTTCGTTTCCGCCCTGATGCGCCGCGTGTTCGCCCGCGGCGATTTCGCGGCCGTGGAGGCGAAAGGGGCGGAGGAGGCGGGGGCGGTGTTCGTGCGGCAGGTGTTCCGCAACGGCACGGAAAGCCTCCATGCGCCGGCCCCGCAGAGCTTCTTCGAGGAGGACGACGACGGCAGGCGGCTTTTCGAGACGCGGCTGGAGCGCGCGGATGCGGATGCGGTCGCCGAGGCCATCGCCCGCGAGCGGCGCTTCGACGGCGATCTCTGGGTGGTCTCCATCGAGGCGGACGATCTCTCCGGGCTCATCGATTTCGCCGGGGCGAAGCCGCAGGACGACGGGTTTTTCCGGCGGTAGGGCTGTTCCGCTGGAAACAGCGCCGTGCTGCGCAGCATGGGAGAAGGCGAACACACAGGCAACGGCCTGTGCTTCACCCTGGAGGAACGCCCGTGTTTATCGTGCTGCCTGCCCTTGCACTGCTGATTTCGGGAATGTTCGTCGCGACCATGCTGGCCGCGCTTCGTGCGGAGCGGAAGGTTCTCTGATGACGGATCAGCCGGCGGCGGCGCGGCGGGTCTCGCCCGGCGCCGCGGTTTCCTCGCCATTGGCAGCCTTCGGCGCGCCGCTGGTATAGCTGTCGGCGCGCTGCCAGCTTTCGACGCGGCGGATCGCGTCTTCGGCGTCGAGCTCCGCAAGCAGCGCCTCCGCGCCGCCGCCGGCAAGGTGCGGATAGATGCATTCCAGCAGGAAGCGGCCGTCGGCCTCCGGCATGGCGAGCGCCAGCAGCGTCTCGGCAAGCTGCCGCCCCGAGACATCGAGAAGGATGCGCTCGGACAGCCATTGGCTGGAGGCGAGGGCGTCGGCGAGCGTGACGGCGATCATGCCGACCTCGCCGGTGCGCGCGAAGCGCACGAGGAGGGCCTGATGGGTCGGCGTCGCCGGTTCCAGGCGGACGGGTGCCTCCACCGGGGGCGTTGCGGCGCGCACGAGGGCGCGCAATTCGTCGCGGATCGCCTCTTCCCGCTCCAGCCGTGCGGCTTCCCGCATGGCGGCCTCGCGCTCCTCGCCGGTGCGGCGGCTCGCCTGATCCTGATGCGTGCCGACCAGCGCCTCGACGACGACGGGGGAAAGATCCTCTCGCCGGCCGATGGCGCGGGCGTGGTCGGGTCCGGCCGCGCGCAGGACGCGCAGCAGCGTCCGGTCGGCGATGGCTTTCGAGCCCATGAGGAAGATGGCGGCGATATCGATCGGCTGGCAGGCGATGAAGAAGGCCGTCTCCTCCGGCACCTGCGGGCACCGCGAGAGCGCGGCGACGGCCTGCCGGCGCGCCTCGTCGCTGGAAGCAGCATAGAGCGGCTCGAAGAGCTCGCCGAACTGGTAGAGGTCGGATTTCCTTGGAAAACGCAGGCTCTCGAAGCTGGAGACCGTGGCCATCAGCACGATGTCCTTCGGCCGCCCGGCTTGCGGTCTCTCCAGTTCGCGAAACCTGTCCGCCACGAAACACCTGTCGTCCCGACCGCCGGCCCCTTGGCGATCCTGTTGTCATTCATGAAAATCAGAGGAAACGCTTGTCTGTCGTTGTGCCGCGCACTCTTTGCAAGTGCCTTGGAACAAAGGGTTTTCTCTAAATTTCGATGCGTCGGCACATTGCATGCCGCCGGTTTCGATCTTAGGGCGTTTATGATTAACGGCGGGTAAAGGGTTCACCGGGGATGTGCGGATTCAATCCAGTGCGACACCTTCGTCGATCAGGTCATAGACCGTGTCCCGTATCTGCCTGAGCAGGGCATCGGACAACTTGCCGACCGGAGGCTCGACGAGGCTGTCCCTGCGGATCGCCTGCACCTTGTCGCACATCGCAAATGAATGCCGCCTGAGGCCGTTTTCTGCGTTCGGGTCGATCCCGATCCTGATCGGCGCACCATGCGAGTCGTTCGAGGTCAGCGGAACCACGATGATGCTGTCCATTCGAATATTGGGGTTCTGCATGATGACCACCGGACGGGGCTTGCCCGTGTAGGCGCCCCGCTCGGTCATCCTGTATATCGCGCCGCGCTCAATCATCCGCGATCCCTACGCCATGAGCCTCGATCCAGCGCATGATGTCCTCTTCATCCTCGCGGTGGCGCCGGATGCGTTCAGCGGCATCGCGCAATTGCTCGTTTCGTACCCGCTTGACATAGAGCAGCAGCGCTTCCCGCATGGCCTCGCTTTGCGTCTGCTGCCTTGTTTCGGCCGCTTGGGTGAAACGATCCTTCAGGTCGTCATCGACCCGGAAATTCATGAGCGATGCCATCCGCGCCTCCATTGTGTAATACAAAATATATTACGCCTTTCCGATAGCGTAGCAAGTCTGGGACGGGGGCCGGCGGTGCGCTCGCCTGTTCCGCAGGAAACGGCCCGTTTCGCACTCTCGGGTTAGATTAACAGCCTGTTAACCCGGTGGTCGCTAGTTTTAGGGACATGGATCGGCTCGTCTGTTGCGACGGACGTGTTATGATTCCACCATGGACGCGGCGGTTCGCTTTCGGGCGCCGTCGCCTCGCAGGGGAAAGGTGCGATGTTCCGGATGCCGGGCGGTCACCAGACACATTCCCGTGAAAGGGAAACTTCTGGTCCCGTATCGCCGTTTCCGCCCGTATGCGGCAGGGTTGACGAGGATACCCGATGCCGCATCCGGTGGACGGAACCGGATGCACCGGCCCGTTGAGACGGGCAGGGTGAGATTGTAAAGGTGCTTCATCCGTCTCGATTCTTCTTTTGGAGGCGAGAATGGCAGACGTGGTACGATTGACGGAATGGCGCGAGCGGATGCCGCGGCGCGGGACGGCACGGCCGGAAAGCCCGGCCCGGATCCTTCTTTTCACGGGCGTGCGCTACGAGCGCCTGACCCCCGCCATGCTCGCCTCGCGCGGCAAGGCGGCAAAGCACGGCGCGCCGGACACCGCCCGCCGGCCCTGACGGGCGACGCTTTTGTCACTGATCCGGCGCGAAGGGCTCGCAGCCGGCATTGGCGAGGAACGCTGTCGCGGCCGGCAGCCGGCTTTCCGTCGGCACGAAGGTGCGCAGCACCGCATAGCCCTCATCCCCCCGCATTTCCACGAGGATCGACTGTTCCAGCTCCTGCGGCACCTGCTTGCGGATGGCGATGAGCTGGATGGGCGTCGCCACCAGCGTATCGAGCGCGCCGGTGACGGAGGTGCGGTCGTTCATGCTGAAGACCTCGTTGGAGGCGCTGTCGTAGACGGCGAGCGACCAGAAGGGCACGTCGCCCTCGGCAAAGAGGCGCACGGGGCCGTCTTCCACGGAGAAGGTGCATACGGCGGTCTTCATCGCCGGATCGTCGTTGACGGGGGCGAGCGTATCGCCGGTATTACCGAGCGCAAAGAAGCGGTTCGCCTCGCCGAGGCTGGAAACGCGCGTATAGGCGTCGCGTCCGGTGAAGCTCGGCAGCGAGAGGATGATGACGATGTGCAGGAGCGCCGCGCCGATGAGGCCGATCGCGATGGCGTAGAGGAAGCTACGCATCGGCGCAATCCAGCCGCTCGATGCCGGGCATGGCAAGGTCGATAACGCCGGAGCTGCCGGCGGTCGGCGTGTCGAGGAGGGTCATGACGAGGAGGAAGGGCGCCTTGCCCTCCGGCACCGCCAGCCAGTTGCCCGCAGACGCGGCGGCGGAGATGCGGATGGTAAAGCTGCTGTCGGCCGCGCGCAGCACGGACCAGGCGTTGAGGCCGGAAGGAAGCCCCTTGCGGATGCCGCCGAGCGGATTGCCGCTGCGGTCTGCCGCATGCAGCGTCCACAGGCGCGCGGGCGGCGTGATGCCGGAAATGCTGTAGCGGCAGTTTTCCACCAGCGTGCGGCCCTCGCTGTCGCTGGCGGCGGTGAAGGCAAGGCCCTCGGCCCCGCCGAGCAGGAGCTTGCCGTCACGCGCGCGGTGGGCCTTGGCGTAAGGGTCCGCATCCACCGTCTGGGCGGCGGGAAAGGCCGTCCACGGCCCGAGCGCGATGGCGCCGAAGCCGACCGTCGCCCTCAGCGCATAGATCGAGCTCAGGATGCCGAGGCCGAAGGCGACGGCGAGCGCGGTGGCGATGACGAGAGGGGTTCGGAACAAGGCGGTCGACCGTTGGAATCAGCGTTGCGTCACTCTGTCCGGTTCGCCGGAGCAAGGTCAAGCGCCCCGTCGAGCGCGGCCACGCGGCCATCGGCCTTGAGGGGCGCCGCCTCCTGGAAATGGCGGGCGATATCCTTCAGCAGCTTCGTGACGTCGGACGAGAGCGAGCGCGGGCGCACGAGCGCCGGCAGGGCGTTCTCGTCGGTCGCCCTGGCGACCTCCTTGGCCTTCGATCCGTCGGGCAGCGGGTTCTCGATGCCGGGGATGGGGCGAAGCTCGATGCCCTGGTGGGCATAGTCCATCAGGCGCTTGAAGGTCATGGCGGGGAGAGACCCGCCGGTCATGTTGTTGGTCGAGGTGTAGTCGTCGTTGCCGTACCAGACGGCGGTCGTGTAGTTGCCGGTGAAGCCGACATACCAGGCGTCGCGGTAGGCCTGCGTCGTGCCCGTCTTGCCGCCCGAGACGATGCCGTGGTCGAGCGCGCCGCGCCGCGCCGTGCCGTTCACGGGGATGGTGACGAAGATGTGGTTCATCGACGAGGTCGCCTCCTCGGAGAGGACCCGCTTTGCCGGCGGCTCGTCGCGGGAAAAATCGTAGAGGATGTCGCCGTCGTAGTCGATGATCTGGCTGATGCCGTGGCGGCGCGACTGCAAGCCGTCCGCCGGGAAGACGCCGTAGGCCGTCGCCTGGTCGAGCACCGTCACCTCCGAGGTGCCGAGCGGCATGGTCTTGTCGGTGCGGATCGGCGTTTCGACGCCCATGGCTTTCGCGAGCGCGGCGATGGGCTTGGTGCCGAGCTTCTCCTTGGCAAGGCGCACCGGCACGGTGTTGATCGATTTCGCCATCGCCGTCATCAGCGTGATGCGGCCGGCATAGCTGCGGCCGTAGTTCTGCGGCGACCAGCCGCCCCAACTGATCGGCGCGTCGACGATGGTGGTCTCGGGCTTCATGCCGGCCTCCATCGCGGCGGCATAGGTATAGGCCTTGAAGGAGGAGCCCGGCTGGCGAAGCGCGCGCGTGGCGCGGTTGAACTGGCTCTCGCCGTAATCGCGTCCGCCGACCATGGCGCGCACGGCCCCGCCGTTCTCCATCATCACCAGCGCGCCCTGCTTGACGCGGTAGCTCTCGCCGTACTGGCGAAGGCCGGTCTCGATGGCCTCCTCGGCGGCGGCCTGCAGGCCCATGTCGATGGTGGTGCGCACGATGAGCGAATGCTGGTGGAAGGGCTTGGCGATGCGCTGCACCTCGTCGAAGGCCCAGTCGAGGAAGAAGTCGGGCGCGGTCTTTTCCGCCCGGTCGACGACGCTGGCGGGGTTGCGCCGCGCGGCGATGACCTGGCCTTCCGTCATCAGCCCGCCCTGCACGAGGTTGGTCAGAACCTCGTTGGCGCGGGCGCGCGCGGCCGGCAGGTTGACATGCGGGGCGTAGCGCGCCGGGGCCTTGAAGAGGCCGGCGAGCATGGCGGATTCGGCAAGGTTCACGTCCGTCACGTTCTTGCCGAAATAGAACTGCGCGGCCGCCGCCACGCCGAAGGTGCCGCCGCCCATATAGGCGCGGTCGAGATAGAGGCGCAGGATCTCCTTCTTGGAAAGGTTCGCCTCCAGCCAGAGGGCGAGGAAGGCTTCCTTGATCTTGCGCTCGATGGTGCGCTCGTTGGACAGGAACAGGTTCTTGGCGAGCTGCTGGGTGAGCGTGGAGCCGCCCTGCACGACGCCGCCGGCCCGCGCGTTCTCGTTCATGGCGCGGGCAAGGCCGAGGAAATCGATGCCGAAATGGCTGAAGAAACGGCGGTCCTCCGTCGCCAGCACCGCCTTGATGAGGCTATCGGGCAACTCGTCGATCGGCACGGAATCCTCGTGGATGATGCCGCGGTGGCCGATCTCGTTGCCGTAGCGATCGAGGAAGGTGACGGCGAAATCGCTCTGGGCGCGCCAGTCGCCCTTGGTTTCCTCGAAGGCGGGAAGAGCGAGCGCGAGCAGGAGGATGAAGCCGGCGGTGCCGAGGTTCATCGCCTCGCCGGCGACCTCGAACACCGCCTTCTTCCAGCCCTTGGCATGGAAGCGGCGGGAGAAGATGGTGATCTCCTCCCAGATCTCGCCCGCGCGGAAACCGGCGTTCCACACCGCCGAATCGATCCAGGAATCGATGCGCAGGAAGATGTGCCGCCGGCGGCGGCGCGGTTTCGTCTTCTCCTGGTCGTCGTCTTCCACGATCGCGGTCTCTTGCTTCTCGTCCCTCGCGCCGTGACACTGACGGCCTGCCGGTTAACGTCCTGTCACCATCGGTTTATTCTAGTACGATATCAGGCTTTTGACGGCAGCAGAACGGATTTTGCGGGGAAGGGTTACCGCCCGCCGCTCTTGACCTTTGCGCCCGAGGGGTCCAGGGGTCGGGCATGACGACGAACGATGCCGCAAAGACGGACGACCTGCCGTTCTGGAAGACCAAGACGCTTGCCGAGATGACCGACGGCGAGTGGGAGAGCCTGTGCGACGGCTGCGGGCTCTGTTGCCTCAACAAGCTGGAGGACTGGGAGACCGGCGAGATCGCCTGGACCTCCATCCGCTGCGTGCTGCTCGACGGGGAAAGCTGTCGCTGCAAGGACTACGAGAACCGGCAGGCGACGGTGCCGGACTGCATCCGCCTCACCGTGGAGAGCGTCGCGGAGATCTCCTGGCTGCCGCCGACCTGCGGCTACCGCCTCATCCGCGACGGCCACGACCTCTACTGGTGGCACCCGCTCGTCTCGGGCGATCCCGACACCGTGCACCAGGCCGGCATCTCCGCCCGCGGCCGCACGGTGAGCGAAGAGGGCATCGATATCGAGGACTACGAGGATTACCTCGTGACCTGGCCGCTGGAAGTGGGCGAGGGGAAATAGGATTTTCATCCTATATCTTCCATGTGAGGATTAAATGTGATACAGGAAATCCATGGAAATCCTCTATGACGACGTGAAGCGGCTCGGCAATATTGAAAAGCACGGCCACGACTTCGCCGTGCTGGAGATGGATTTCTTCGAGGATGCGCTGATCGTTCCCGCCCATTCGGGACGGTGGAAGGCGATCGGCTTCTTTCGCGACGGCACGCTTGTCGTCGTCTTCGCCACGCTCGGCCATGAGGCCGTTTCGCTGATCTCCATGCGGGCGGCAAGCCGGAACGAGAGGAGGCTCTATGAGCACTATCGCAAAACGTCCCCATGACATTTCCGATGCGGAGGAAGATCATATCCGCAAGGGCATTGCCGAGGATCCGGACAGTCCCGAATGGACCGAAGACGATTTTCGCAAGGCAAGGCCCTTCCGCGAGGCATTGCCGGAGCTTGCCGCGGCGATCGATCGCGCGAAGGCCAAGCGCGGACGCCCGGCAATGGATAACCCGAAGCAGCAAATCTCGGTTCGCCTCGACCCCGATATCATCAGGCACTACAAGGCGACCGGCAAAGGCTGGCAGGCGCGCATGAACGACGATCTGCGCAAGGCGGCGGGCCTCTGATAAAAATATAGGAAAATAGTCCTAATTATATACTTGACGTACCACATCGCTCTTTGGTACAAGAATCCAAGGAGATAGCCAATGTACGCACTCGATCACGAAATCTACCACGACGCCAACAAGGCCCGCGAACATCTGGAGGCTATCCACTGGCCGAACGGTCCTATCTGCCCTCATTGCGGCAACTGCGACCAGACAGCCATTACAAAGCTTGCTGGCAAGTCTACCCGCCCCGGCGTCTACAAGTGCAACGCCTGCCGTGATCCCTTTACCGTGACCGTTGGCACCGTGTTCGAGCGCTCCAAAATCGCCTTGAACAAGTGGGTTCTCGCTGCTCACCTCATGGCCGCATCGAAGAAGGGCATTTCGGCTCATCAGCTACACCGCATGCTTGGCGTTACCTACAAGACCGCATGGTTCATGGCGCACCGCATCCGCGAGGCGATGAAGGAGGACGTTAAGTCCTCCGGCCCGCTCGGTGGTGGTGGCAAGACCGTTGAAGCCGACGAAACCTATATCGGCAAGCGCGAGACGCCCCGCAAACTCGCTCGTGGCCGCATCGCCAAGCCCACAAAGGGCGGCAAGTCTGGCGGCGCCGACAAGCGCATTGTCGTCGGCCTCGTAGAGCGCGGCGGCAAGTCCCGCATGTTCCATCTGAACGAAGCCACGCGCGATACCGTCCGCGAAGTCCTCGTTCGCAACGTGTCTCGCGATAGCAATCTCTACACCGATGAAAGCCGTCTCTATACGGTCGTCGGCAAAGAGTTCGAAACGCACAAGACGACTAAGCATTCCGCCAAGGAATATGCCCGTCGTGAAGGCGACGTGGTCATTCACTCAAACACGATTGAAGCCGTTTTCTCGGTATTCAAGCGCGGCATGATCGGCGTCTACCAGCATTGCGGCGAAGCCCATCTTCACCGCTACCTCGCAGAATTTGATTTCCGCCATAACCGCCGTGCGGCTCTGAAAATTTCCGATGCCGAACGCGCCGAACAGCTTCTGGCTGGTGCCCGCGACAAGCGTCTCACCTATCGGCGGATTGGTGAAGCCGCTCACGCCTAAGCAGAAAGCGCGAGCTATTCTCAGAAAACGTAAAAAGCGCTAGCTTATTTGCGGTTGTCGATTCGCCTCAGCCACACCTCTCAGGGTTATGCCTTAAGCCGGGCCACTGCCCGAGAAAGGAGGTGAGAGCGAATGTCCAAGGCAACCAAAATCGGGCGAAGCGCGGTTACGGGGCGCTTCACAACGGTGAAAACCGCAGTGAGGCATCCCCGTACCCACATCGTGGAAACCCGTAAAAAGTAAGCCAGCCTAGCTGTCTTCTTCCGGGCGGTGTTTCTTCGCAGGAGTGCCGCTCGGTTTCGTTTCTACACCGCGATTGCTTTCGCGGGGCTTAACATGCGGTCCAGGCGTGGTTTTCAGCATACGCCGCAAGACCTCATCGCCCTTCTTCTCGTCAATCTGCTTTTCGGAGTTTGGCATGCCTCAACCTCTTAGCAAGTTCATAAAGCCCGGTGAGCCTTGGGCCATGGCTATTGACGCGGAGGAAATCCCGAAAAAGCCAGCGCTCGCCGTACTCATAGCTGAAACCGTAGCCAAAGCGTCAGCCATGGAACACGGTATGGCTATGATACTCGTTCATCTCTTGCATGCCAGCCCAGAACCTGCGTTCGCTATGTTCAGCGAGGTAATGGATGCCGGCAACAAGAGGTCTATGATTTTAGCAGCGGCTAGAGCTGCACTGCCGGCGGAAGACTTTGAGGCGTTCGAGGCAATTTCGTCTGCGTACAGGACGCAAATGGACGTTAGAAACAAATTTGCCCATTGGCTTTGGGGAAGTTGCGACCAAGTAGACGACGCCCTCGTCTTGGTTGACCCACGATACATGCTCAAGCACAGGCGCAACCATCAGCAGGTTTGGAATTCGGACGAAGATTTGAGCGTTGCAGCAGCAGAGCGCCATGAACGACGTATGGCGGCGATGAGCTATGACTTCGACAAAATCTACGTCTACCGGAAAGCTGATTTCGACAACGTACTGAGGGATCTAGACGAGACGATCCAGATGATAAATCTGATCGGATTTATCTTAGATCCGTCTGTCGCGAATTTGGACGAGCGACTTAGAGAGGCTTTTCCTGATCATGAAAGCGGAGCCTCGACAGCACGCCAGACACTATCCAGTCTACGTCTGTTTTCTGAAGCGCTGACCCGTCTACGGAATGCCCGTCAAAAAAGCTGATGATCTCCGTTGCAACTGCGGAGGCAACTGTTTCCTTCGTTAGTTCAACCGCGTTGCTAGTGCCGGCCTGTCGCGACTCATTATCCATTTTGCACCTTGGTACGTCAAGTATATAATTAGGAAAATAGTCCTTGACGGCGTCACGGTCGTCTGGTAGGGTTATGGCATAGTCGGAAAGGTGCGGGCGAAAGGGATCGCCGGGCTTTCCGGAGGCTGGAAGGGGTTGGCGGTTTCCGCCCGCGGCCAGCTTTGAGATAGGTTTTGACAGGCGCTCGGCCCATTGGGTCCGGGCGCTTTTTCGTTTGGGGCTTTGCGATGGATGAGGATCTGGCGCTGTTCGGTGTGGAGCCGCAAGCGGATTATGACGGGTTTCGCGGTTGCGGGGCGGACCTTGCGGGCGGGGCGGCGCTGCTGCTCGATACCAAGGCCGAGGCGCCCTGCGATCCCTTCCTCGACATGCAGGCCATGCTGCTGGAGATGACCAAGGAACTGCGCGAGCGCTTCCAGCGCTTCCAGAGCCAGAAGGCGCTGGCCGAGCGGGATGTCGGCGCGGCCGAGGACGAGGCCGCCCGCAAGCTGGCGCAGACCGACGCCAAGGCCGCCATCGAGGCCGTCTCGCTGATCGTGCGCACGCTGGAGAAGATCGACAGCCTGCAGCGCACGCTGATCGCCGAGCGGGTGGAGGCGGAAGCAGCCGCCGGCCTGCCGGAGGACGAGGCGGCGCTGGCCGAGGAGTTCGACCGGCTCGTCGAGGCGCGGGTGAAGGAGCGGCTGAATGCGGCGAAGGAAGAGTGGCTGCGGGAAGACGGGGCTGGCGGCGATGCTGCCGCCGGTGCGCGCGCCGGACCGTAAGGGGCGGCGGGGCTTGCAGGCGGTTCGCAAGGCATTCGACAAGCAGATGGACAAGATGGCGGCGGGCTTGAGCAAAATCGAAGGCCGGCGGGCCGATTTGCTGGAACGGGCGGATGCGCTGGAGGGCGGACTTTCGCGGCGCGGCAGGGAACCGGATACGTTGCCACGGACGCCCCCGATCTCCCCCCTTGAGGGGGAGATGTCGGCGAAGCCGACAGAGGGGGGTGGCGACGGCGCGGCCGGCGCGGTTCTTTCGGGAGGGCAGGTGGGTGGGATACCCCCCTCTGCCCTGCCGGGCATCTCCCCCTCAAGGGGGGAGATCGGCGGGGGGCGAGGGTTTCCCGCCCATGCTCCTTGTGGCTCCGTTGCGGCGGCTCGGCTTCGTGATGCGCGGCAGTTGCGGCGGTGGCATTTCACCCGCCGGCTCGCGCAGATGCCGCCGCCCGGCGACTGGCGGGTGTGGCTTTTGATGGGCGGGCGCGGGTCGGGCAAGACGCGGGCGGGGGCGGAATGGGTGCAGGCGCTGGCGCTGTCGCGACCGGAGCTGCGCATCGCGCTCGTCGCCGAGACGCTGGGCGATGCGCGCGAGGTGATGATCGACGGCGTTTCCGGCATCTGCCGCATCGCCGGGCGGGCGCGGCCGGAATTCGAGGCCTCGCGCCGCCGGCTCGTCTGGCCGAACGGCTCCATCGCACAGATTTTCTCGTCGGAAGACCCCGAAAGCCTGCGCGGGCCGCAGTTTCACTTCGCCTGGTGCGACGAGCTCGGGAAATGGAAACACGCGCAGGAGACCTGGGACATGCTGCAATTCGGCCTGCGCCTCGGCGAGGACCCGCGCGTGCTGGTGACGACGACGCCGCGGCCGGTGCCGCTTTTGCGGGCGCTGGCCGGCGATGCGCGGACGGCGGTGCGGCGCATCGCGACCTCCGACAATGCCAGCAATCTTTCGCCCGGCTTTATCGCTGCGATGGCAGACCGCTACGGCGGCTCGCGGCTGGGACGGCAGGAGCTGGACGGCGAGCTGATCGCCGACCGTGAGGACGCGCTGTGGAGCCGGCCGCGACTGGAGGCGATCCGCCTGAAGGCGCCGGGGCCGCTCTCGCGCATCGTCGTGGCGGTCGATCCGCCGGCGACGGCATCCGCTGCTTCCGTCTGCGGCATCGTCGTCGCGGGGCTGGACGGCGCGGGGCGTGCGGTGGTGCTGGCCGACTGCTCGGTGACGGGGGCGAGCCCCGCCGGCTGGGCGGGCGCGGTGGTGCGCGCCTTCCGGCGGTTCGACGCCGACCGGGTTGTGGCCGAGGTGAACCAAGGCGGCGACATGGTGACGGCGATGCTGAAAAGCGTGGACGCGGGCCTGCCGGTCTCGACCGTGCGGGCGACGCGCGGAAAATTCCTGCGCGCCGAGCCGGTGGCCGCGCTCTACGAGCAGGGGCGCGTCGCCCATGCCGGCGCCTTCGCCGAGCTGGAGGACCAGATGTGCGATTTCGGCCCGGACGGGCTTTCCGCCGGCCGCTCGCCGGACCGGCTCGACGCGCTCGTCTGGGCGCTGACGGCGCTGGTGCTCGACCGGCTGGGCGAGCCGCGGGTGCGGGGGATCTGACGATGGGCATCGACCGCAGGGCCTTCTTCGGCGCCGTGCGCGGGCCGCTCTACGGCGGGCGTCTGTCGCGCGGGCAGGTGGCCGGCATGACGGCGCTCCTCGACCGCTTCGAGCGGGACGGGAGGACGGCCGACCGGCGCTTCCTCGCCTATATGCTGGCGACGGCCCACCACGAGACGGGCGGGCGGATGCGGCCGGTGCGCGAGACCTTTGCCGCCACCGACGATGCGGCCATCGCGCGGCTCGACGCGGCCTTTGCGGCGGGGCGCCTGCCGCAGGTCTCCGCGCCCTACTG
The DNA here is from genome assembly GCF_014203155.1 of Shinella fusca. Lineage (GTDB taxonomy): Bacteria > Pseudomonadota > Alphaproteobacteria > Rhizobiales > Rhizobiaceae > Shinella > Shinella fusca. The sequence goes on along the minus strand of NZ_JACHIK010000018.1, from coordinate 7,610 downwards.
GCGGCGCGACGAGACGGGCCATAGCTGGCTCGGGCGCGGGCTGGTGCAGATCACGCATCGGCGGAATTATGAAAAGCTGGCGGCGCTGACGGGGCTCGACCTCGTCGCGCGGCCGGAGCTGGCGATGGAGACGGGGCCGGCGGTGGAGATCCTGTTCGCCGGAATGCTGGCGGGGGCCTTTACCGGGCGGCGGCTGGCGGAACATTTTTTTGTAGGCGAGGCCGACTGGGTCGGCGCGCGGCGGATCGTCAACGGGCTGGACCGGGCGAAGCTGGTCGCGGGATACGGGCGGGCGTTTTTTGTGGCGCTCGGCGGGTAGGGGCGTGCCGTGTTGGTGGATCCTCGGGTCAAGCCCGAGGATGACGGAAGACGAGAAGGATGGCGGATAGTCACAACGGTTCCGCATGATGCCGTGCCGCTCGATGGACGGGTGATCTTTCCTCCCCTCCGTCATCCTCGGGCTTGACCCGAGGATCCACCCACCCGGCACGACGCTTCAATCAATTCACACGATCGAGGACTATCATGAAGCTACCTTCCTTCCTCACGCGCCGCCGCAGGGCGGCGGAGACCAAAGCGTCGGGCTTCTTCACGCTGACGGGCGAGGGGCGGGCGCACTGGTCGAGCCGGTCCTATGCCTCGCTGTCGCGCGAGGGGTTCATGAAGAACCCGGTCGCGCACCGGGCGGTGCGGATGATCGCGGAGGCGGCGGCCTCGGTGCCCTGGCTTGCCTATGAGGGCGAGGCGGAGCGGCCGGAGGATCCGCGCCTTGCACTGCTTGCCCGCCCGAACGGGCGCATGGCGGGCACGGATTTCTTCGAGACGCTCTACGGGCACCTGCTTCTTTCCGGCAACGCCTTCGTCGAGGGCGTGCGGCTCGGTGGGGAGCTCCGCGAGCTGCACCTCCTGCGGCCCGACCGGGTGCAGATCGTCGAGGGGCGGGACGGGTGGCCGGTCGCCTATGAATACCGCACGGGCACGAATGTGCGCCGGCATGCGGCGGGCGAGGGGGAGGCGATCCTGCATCTGCGGCTCTTCCATCCGCTCGACGACCAGATGGGCTTCGCGCCGCTGGAGGCGGCCTCCATGGCGCTCGACCTCTCCAATGCCGCGGCCGTCTGGAACAAGGCGCTGCTCGACAATTCGGCGCGGCCTTCCGGCGCGCTGGTCTACCAGCCGAAGGAGGGCGGTAACCTTTCGCCCGACCAGTACGACCGGCTGAAGGGCGAGCTGGAGGAGGGCTATTCGGGCGCCGCGCGTGCCGGAAGACCGATGCTGCTGGAAGGCGGGCTCGACTGGAAGGCGATGGGGCTTTCGCCCCGCGAGATGGATTTCGTGGAAGCGAAGAACGGCGCGGCGCGCGACATCGCGCTCGCTTTCGGCGTGCCGCCCATGCTGATCGGCATTCCGGGGGACGCGACCTATGCCAATTACCAGGAGGCCAACCGGGCGTTCTGGCGGCTGACGGTGCTGCCGCTGGTGCAGCGCACGGCGGCGTCTTTCGCGGCATGGCTGGACGGGGAGGGCGCGGGGCTGCGGCTGGTGCCGGACCTCGACCAGGTGAGCGGGCTTGTCGCCGAGCGCTCGGAGCTCTGGACGCGGGTGGCGGCGGCGGGGTTTTTGACGGACGAGGAAAAGCGGCGGGCGGTGGGGTATTGAGGGAGTGGGGCGGGTGTGGCTTTCACCCCCCTCTGCCCTGCCGGGCATCTCCCCCACAAGGGGGGAGATTGGCAAGACGCCTGCTCTTTGTTCCTCTTTTGATGGGAAGGAAGCCAGCTCTCCATCCAATCTCCCTCCTTGTGGGGGAGATGCCCGGCAGGGCAGAGGGGGGTGTCGTTGGGGCGCTGCCCCTCATCCCGCTGCCGCGACCTTCTCCAGGCGGGGCGAAGGGGTATGCCGGGCTGGTTTCCTCAAACAATGAACTTTGGTGGGGCAGGTCCCCTCTCCCCCCGCTTGCGGGGAGAGGGTTAGGGTGAGGGGCGATTTCTGTAGGAAATCAGGCGATTGGCTCTGCCACCTGAATCACTTTGCCGTCCCGCGGACTCTTCGCCTGAACGCGTTGAATCGAAATTCGAGGAAATCTTCGCAAGGGATTCGGAAGACTCGTGAATTTTCGCTGCCCGACTCCGCGTGAGGGGGCAGGTTTGCGGTCCGTGCGGCCGCTTCTTGCTGTTTTTCATAATAATCCGAAAGGCTTAACAATGGCTGACTTCGGCAATGACGGCGGGCTTTGGACGGCCCGGTTCATCGGGGCGTCCGCGGGGGCGGCGGTCTCGCTCATCTATCTTCTGCCCAAGACGCGCCGCGAGGCGGGGTGCCGGTTCTTCACGGGGCTGGCCTGCGGGCTCGTCTTCGGCGGGCCGGCGGGGCTGTGGATCGGCGTCAGGCTCGGCATCGCCGCCTATCTCGGGCCCTCGGAAATGCTGCTGGCGGGATCGGCGGCGGCGAGCCTTTCGGCCTGGTGGGGGCTCGGCGTGCTGGCGCGGCTTGCCGAACGGCTGCGGGAATAGCAGCCGCTTCCGCGCGCTTTCAATCACATCATCGGAGAGACCAATGACAACCGACGACCTGCCGGTCTGGCGGACGAAGAAATATGCCGATCTGACGCTTGCGGGCGTTTCCGGCGACGGGGTGTTTTCCGGCTATGCGAGCCTCTTCGGCGAGGTGGACCTCGGCAAGGACGCGATTGCGCCCGGGGCCTTCGTGCGCTCGCTGGAAAAGCGCGGACCCTCCGGCGTGCGCATGCTCTTCCAGCACGATCCGGCCGAGCCCATCGGGCGCTGGCGGACGATCCGCGAGGATGCGCGCGGGCTCTATGTCGAGGGCGTGCTGTCGCCGGGCGTGGCGCGGGCGCGCGAGGTGCTGAGCCTCATGAAATCCGGCGCGCTCGACGGGCTTTCCATCGGCTTCCAGACGGTGCGTTCGCGGACGGAGCGGGCAAGCGGCGTGCGCCGGATTCTCGAGGCCGACCTCTGGGAGATCTCGATCGTCACCTTCCCGATGCTGCCTTCGGCGCGGGTGTCGAACGTGAAGAATGCGCGGTGGTTCCGCGACAGGGAAACGGAGCTCGTGCGCACCATGCGCCGGGCGGCCCGGATGATGAAACGCTAACGGAGAGAACGCATGAGCGATTTGCAGAAGACCGCGCCGGAGACCAAGGCCGTGCCGGAAACCATGACCGCCGCCTTCGACGATTTCATGGAGGCCTTCGAGGCCTTCAAGGAGACGAACGACCGGCGGCTCGGCGAGATCGAGCAGAAGCTGACGGCCGACGTCGTGACGCGCGAGAAGGTGGACCGCATCAACCGCGCCATGGACGAGCACAAGCGCGCGCTCGACCAGCTCGCGCTGAAGAGGGCGCGCCCGGCACTCGGCGGCGAGACGAGCTTCGAGACGGCCGAGCACAAGGCGGCCTTCTCCGCCTATATGCGCCGCGGCGACGACAGCGCGCTGCGGGCGCTGGAGGAGAAGGCGATGTCCGTCGGATCGGCGGCGGACGGCGGCTATCTCGTGCCGCCCGGGACGGATACCGATATCGGCCGCAGGCTTTCCGCCGCCTCGCCGATCCGTGCGCTGGCGACCGTGCGCCAGGTCTCCGGCGCGGTGCTGAAGAAGCCCTTCGCGACCTCCGGCATGGCTGCCGGCTGGGTGGCGGAGACGGCATCCCGCCCGCAGACCGGCAATGCTCAGCTTGCCGAACTCTCCTTCCCGACCATGGAGCTCTACGCCATGCCGGCGGCGACGCCGGCGCTGCTCGACGACGCGGCGGTGGACGTGGAAAGCTGGATCGCCTCGGAGGTCGACATGGTCTTCGCCGAGCAGGAGGGGACTGCCTTCGTCTCCGGCGACGGCACCAACAAGCCGGCGGGCTTCCTCAGCTACACGGCCGTCGCCGATGCGAGCTGGAGCTGGGGCAATCTCGGCTATGTCGCCACCGGCGCGGCGGGCGGCTTCAAGGCCTCCAACCCCTCCGACGCGCTGATCGACACGATCTACGCGCTGAAGGCCGGGCACCGGCAGAACGCCACCTTCGTGATGAACCGCAAGACGCAAGGAGCGATCCGCAAGTTCAAGGATGCGGACGGCAACTATCTCTGGCGCCCGCCGGCTGCCGCCGGGCAGGCCGCCTCGCTGATGGGCTTTGCCATCGCGGAGGCGGAGGACATGCCGGACATCGCCGCCGACAGCTTCTCCATCGCCTTCGGCGATTTTCGCGCCGGCTATCTCGTCGTCGACCGCACGGGCGTGCGCGTGCTGCGCGATCCCTATTCCGCCAAGCCCTATGTGCTGTTCTACACCACCAAGCGCGTCGGCGGCGGGGTGCAGAATTTCGAGGCGATCAAGCTGGTGAAGTTCGCCGCGAGCTGATGCCGATCTTCTCCCTCTCCCCGCTTGCGGGGAGAGGGCCGGGGTGAGGGGTTATCCTGCGGCGTCGGCCGTGCCGGTTGCCCCTCATCCGCCTGCCGGCATCTTCTCCCCGCAAGCGGGGCGAAGGGACTGCGCGGCTCTGTTTTCCTCCTTCGGATTCCCCTACGCACCGGCGGCTCCCTGCGGCCGGTGCCGCGGGCGCGGTTTGCCTCCCGGCCGCGCCCGCATCCCTTCTTCAGCGAAAAGGCCGATCATGACCATTGCCGAACTGTTGCCGCCCGCGGCGGAGCCGATCACGCTTGCCGAGGCGAAGGCGCATCTGCGCCTCGATACGGACGAGGAGGATGCGCTGGTCTCAGCGCTTATCCGCGCCGCGCGCGAGTACCTGGAGGCCACGACGGGGCTCTGCCTCATTGCGCGGCCGCTGCGCCTCTATCTCGACGACTGGCCGGAGGGGCGGGTGATTCAGATCGTAAGAGGGCCGGTGCAAACCATTGATCTGGTGACGGTTTACGACGCCGAGGGCGCGCCGGTCGAGGTGGATGCCAGCGGCCATGTGCTCGACGGGGCGGCGCGGCCGGCCCGGCTGGTCCTTGCGGAAAAGCCTGCGACCGAACGGGCGCTGAACGGCGTCGAGATCGATTTCACCGCCGGTTTCGGCGAGACGGGCGCGGAGGTGCCGGACATGCTGAAACGGGCGCTGCTGCTGCATGTCGCTGCCATGTTCGAGCTGCGCGGCGCGGTCGCGCCCGGCGACCAGCCGGGGGCGGTGCCCGCCGGCTACGACCGGCTGGTCGCACCCTACCGGATGCGGAGGCTGTGATGCGGGTGATCGATCCCGGCGCGCTTGCCGCGCGGCTGGTGCTGGAGCGGCCGGAGGAGACGCCGGACGGGCAGGGCGGGGTGGAGCGGAGCTTTGCCGCGCTCGCGACGGTCTGGGGACGCATCGAGCCGGTTTCGGCGCGTGCCGCAGAGGTGGCGGGAACGCTGCCGGTGACGGTGACGCACCGCATCTGGCTGCGCCATCGCGCCGACCTTGCGGGCGGCATGCGCTTTCGCAAGGGCGCGCGGATTTTCACAGTTCTTACCTTTCGCGACCCGGACGAGACGGGGCGTTACCTCGTCTGCGACTGCGAGGAGGCAAAGCCATGAGCGCGGCATCGGCCCTGCAGAAGGCGATCTTCGCCCGGCTTTCGGGCGACGCGGCGCTGGCGGCCCTCGTCGGCGCGAACGGGATCACGGACCGGCGGATCGACGCACCGGCTTCGCCGCTGGTGGTGATCGCCGGCATCGACAGCACCGACCATTCGACCGCCAGCGAGGCGGGCGAGGCGCATTCCGTGACGCTGGAGGTCTGGTCCGGCGCGGGCGGGCACCGCGAGGCGCAGGCGATCGCCGCCCTGGTGCGGGACGCACTGCACGACGCGCCGCTCATTCTCGACGGACATTCTCTCGTGCTGCTCCTCCACCGCGACACGCGGCTGCGGCGCGCGGAAAAATCTCGCTTCCACCGGGCGGAAATGCGTTTGCGCGCGGTGACGGAACCGGAAAGCTGAACCACGGTTTTTAGGAAAGGACCCTGGCAATGACGGCACAGAAGGGGCGGGACCTCCTGCTCAAGATCGACAACGGCGCGGGCTTCGTCACCGCGGCGGGGCTGCGCTCCAAGCGCCTCGCCTTCAATGCCCAGCTCGTCGACGTGACGGATGCGGAATCGGCCGGGCGCTGGCGCGAATTGCTCGGCGGGGCCGGCGTGCAGCGCGCCAGCGTCTCCGGCAGCGGCATCTTCAAGGACCAGGCGTCCGACGCGCTGGTGCGCTCGCTGTTCTTCGCCGGCACCATTGCCGGCTGGCAGGTCGTCATCCCGGATTTCGGCACGGTCGCCGGCCCTTTCCAGATCGCCGCGCTCGAATATTCCGGCGCGCATGACGGCGAGGTGGCCTTCGAGATCGCGCTGGAATCGGCCGGGGCTCTCTCCTTCGAGGCGCTGTGATGGGCGCGCGGGCGAACCGCCATCGCGGCGAGATCGAGGCCCATCTCGACGGACAAATGAGAGTGCTGTGCCTGACGCTCGGCGCGCTCGCCGAGCTGGAGACGGCTTTCGCGGTCGACAGCCTGACGGGGCTGGCGGAGAGGTTTTCCTCCGGCAGGCTGAGGGCGGACGACCTCATCCGCATCATCGGCGCGGGGCTGCGCGGGGCGGGCAACCTTTTCTCCGACGAGGACGTGGCGGGCATGGCGGTGGCGGACGGGCTCGCGGGCTTCGCGCGCATCGCCGCCGAACTGCTGCACGCGACCTTCGGGCCGGGCGGGGAGGCGGCTTCGCCGCGCCCTTGAGCGCCGCATCCGGCACGCCCGATGAGGCGCCGGCCTTCCCCTGGGAGGCGGCGCTTCATGCCGGGCTCTGCCGCATGCGGCTTTCCGCGAAGGATTTCTGGGCGATGACGCCGCGCGAGCTCGGCTTTGCGCTCGGGCTGCTGCGGCCCTCGCCGGCGGTGCCGGGGCGGGCGGCGCTTGCCGCGCTGATGCTGGCCTTTCCCGACGGGACGGAGTGAACCATGGCGAATTCCGATGACGAGACCTCCCCGGGCGCCCTTGCCGGGGCGCGGGAGGAGGCGGAGGCGCTTTCGGACGTCTTCGACGACCTTGAGGCGAGCTCGCGCTCCTTCGGCCATGCGCTGACCGGCGCGCTGAAGGGCGCGGTGGTGGACGGCAAGGGGCTGGAAAGCGTGCTGCGCGGGCTTGCGCTGCGCATGAGCGACATCGCGCTCTCCGCCGGGCTGAAGCCGCTGGAGGGGCTGCTTTCCTCCGGCATTTCCAGCGTTCTCGGCGGCGTGACGCCGTTTGCCAAGGGCGGGGTGGTCTCCGCGCCGACCTATTTCGGCAGCGCCGGCGGGCTCGGCCTGATGGGCGAGGCGGGGGCGGAGGCGATCCTGCCGCTGAAGCGCGGGCCGGACGGGGCGTTGGGCGTCGCGGCGGGCGGCAGCGGCGGCGGGGCGCAGATCGTCTTCAACGTGACGGCGCAGGACGCGGCGAGCTTCCGCAAGTCGGAAGGCCAGATCGCCGCCATGCTGACCCGCGCGGTGGGGCGTGGGCAGCGGAGTTTGTGAGGGGCCGTGTGGTGATTGCCCCTCATCCGCCTGCCGGCACCTTTGTAACTTCCCTTTGCCCGGGATTGGCGCTGTATTGCCGATTGCGGTGGCGGATGAGAGACCGCAGCACCTTTGGGACACCAAGCCCGT
>NZ_JACHIK010000017.1 GCF_014203155.1 Shinella fusca | reverse complement strand
TCCGACCCTCGCCGCTGAGAGAGGGAGGCAACCCTCTCGCAGCGGTTCATATTCGCCCGTCCGGCGCAGAAAGTCATAAGACAAGCATTTCCAGCCGAAGCGAAGCCGCTTCGGCGCCGGACAATGCGAAAATGCTCTAGGCAGCGGCCGAGGTCTCCTCCGCCGCACGCTTGCGCAGCAGATGGCGGATGACCTTGCCGGAGGTCGTCAGCGGCAGGGAATCGACGAATTCCACCTCGCGCGGATATTCGTGCATGGAAAGGCGCGATTTTACCCATTCGCGGATATCGGCCGCCAGCGCCGCCGAGGGCGCATGGCCGGGCTGCAGCATCACATAGGCCTTGACGATTTCCGTGCGCACCGGATCGGGCTTGCCGACGGCGGCGGCGAGCTGTACGGCCGGATGGCCGGCAAGGCAATCCTCGATCTCGCTCGGGCCGATGCGGTAGCCGGAGGAGGTGATGACGTCGTCGTCGCGGCCGAAGAAGGTGACGTAACCGTCCGCGTCCATGCGGCCGAGGTCGCCCGTCGTCATCCAGTCGCCGATGAATTTCTCCGCCGTCGCCGTCTCGTTTCGCCAGTAGCCGAGGAACATCACCGGATCGGGGCGCTTCACGGCGACCTGGCCGACGGTGCCGTGCGGCAGCTCCCGGCCCTCGGCATCGATAATTGCCACCGTATGGCCCGGAATCGCCTTGCCGATCGGCCCCGGCCGCGAGACGCCGAGCTTGCCGATGGAACCGAGCACCATGTTGCACTCGGTCTGGCCGTAGAATTCGTTGATGGTGAGCCCGAGCGTGTCCTGCACCCATTCCCAGGTCTCGCGGCCGAGCGATTCGCCCGCCGAAGCGATGGTGCGCAGGTTCAGCCGGTATTTTTTCCGCGGGTCGGCGACGCTCTTCATCAGCCGCAGCGCGGTCGGCGGGATGAAGGCGTTGCGCACGTCCATGTCCTGCATGATGCGGTAGGCCATGTCCGGGTCGAACTTCTGGCCCGGCGAGGAAACGACGGGCACGCCGAGCAGCAGCGCCGGCAGGAGCACGTTGAGAAGGCCGCCCGCCCAGGCCCAGTCGGAGGGCGTCCAGATGCGGTCGCCCGGCTGCGGCAGGAATTCGTGATGCATCTGGAAGCCCGGCACATGGCCGAGCAGCACCCGGTGGCCGTGCAGCGCGCCCTTCGGCGGGCCGGTCGTGCCGGAGGTGTAGATCATCATCGCCGGGTCGTCCGGGCCGCTGTCGACCGCCGAAAAGGGGCCGGCATGGCGCGCCAGCATCTCGTGGAAGGACCTGGCCGCCGGATCGCCGGAAGGCTCCGTCGTCACGCGCAGGGCAAGGTCCGGCAGGTCGGCGAGAATCGGGCCCAGGCGCTCCAGCCCGAAACGGCTGGTGACGACCGCCTTCGCGCCGGCATTCCTCAGGCGGAAGAGGAGCGCATCGGCGCCGAAGAGCAGGGCGAGCGGCAGGGCGATGGCGCCGAGCTTGTAGATCGCCACATGGGCGATGACCGTCTCGAAGCCCTGCGGCAGGAGAATGCCGACACGGTCGCCCTTCCCGATACCCTCGGCGGCAAGCGCGGCGGCGAAGGCATCGGAGCGGGCGGCAAGCTCGCCATAGGTGAGCTCAAGGGGCGGGGCATCGGTAAGGAAGTGCTGGAGGCACACGCGGTCCGGCGCGCGCGCGGCCCATTCGTCGGAAACGGCGGTGCCGATGTTGAAGCGCCCGGGGATCTGCCAGCGGAAATCGCCGTAGAGCGCATCGTAGGTGGATCTTTCGGCGAGCATCCTGCCTCACTCCAATTTGCTGCAATGCAACTAGCATCTTGGAGGGGTGGCCGGCAATGGCGGCTTTTCGCGGGGCGTCAGAGCCAGGAAAGCCGGTTGTCGACCTCGGCGACGTCCTTGACGGAGGCTGCGATCTCCGTCGCGCGCCCGGCTTCCTCGGGCGTGCCGACGCTGCCCGAAAGCACGATCCGCCGCCCCTCGCAGGTCACGGCGATATCCGAGGCGTCCACGTCGCCGGCCAGCGACAGCGCATCGGCGACCGCCGTTTCGAGCCAGGCCGGATGGGGCCCGTCGAAATGCTCGGGCATCTCGCCCTTGAACGTACCTTCCTTGAAGACCATGACGCGCTCCTTCGGCTCGAATTGCGGGGAGAAAACGCAAAGCGGGCGAATATGTTCACCGCACGCAGCATAGACGGATCTGGATGGGGAAAACAGGCCTCGAAACGGTTGAGACCCAAGAGCGTGCACATCGCTCTCGGGTCCCCCTCACAACCGCGTCCGGGGGCGTTTGCGGTTGCACAGAAGGAATGCGGCCACGCAATATTTGTTCCCGCTAAAGAGCGAATTTTATGAGGAGGATGAGTGGTGAGAGCGTGCCGCAACCAATAAGTATGGGCTCGTGCTCAACTGATCTCGAAAAGTGCGACCTTCCGATAACTGGATGATGTCAGGCATCAGAGCAGGGCTATTGCTTCCACTGGCGTTTTAACTACCATCCTAGGGAAGCTCGGGTGGCCGTCAATTATTCCGAGACGCTGATCACTTGTCACGAAAACCTCCCGCCGAGCGGAATCATGGGCCCACAGAGCTTGTGCGTCGAGCATTTGATTGCGCCATCGCATGTAGGCGGGCGCGGCTTGATCATCTAAGTCTGCCCCCTTTAATGCTGCATAGTCCGCCCACTCAACCGGGGAAGCAGGAAAGAGTACGCTATAAATCAGCGCTTCTCTTTCTGCTCCCTCTGGTGACGCATAGACAGAGTGGCTGAAGAACGATACGCCCCATCTAGCAATGGACGGAAGAAGCGGCAGCTTGCCGAAGCCGAGGATGGCTCGACGCTCCTCGAATATGGCGATGCTTGCGAGAAACGTATTTCCCTTTTGTCTTTCTGACGCGCTTGAGGCGACGAGGGCAAGATCCGCTTGTCCATTCTCGGCCGCGGTAAGTAGTGTCCGGATATGGACTGCCGCTGGCCGATCTTCGGCAACATCAATCAGACAATTTGTATCGAAGGTGAACGATATCATGAGGCGACAGTGACACCCGTCGAACGCTGAGTCTATTTCGCTTTGTCGAAGGGAGGCGTCTAGATGTAGAAATTGTTAAGAACTCAGCGGCTCTCAAGCCCAAATGGTGCCCCATGCCGGAATCGAACCAGCACTCCTTTCGGAACTCGATTTTGAGTCGAGCGCGTCTACCAGTTCCGCCAATGGGGCACGGCACTTGTGAGCCATCGCCGTTTACACGAAGCACCTGCGGGCGGCAACCGGCAAATCCGGCGGAGGGCACGATCACTTATCCGTGCGGTGCATTTACAATGCGGCGGCACCTGATAGAAATCGGCGCGGTTTCCGCCGGTCATTCGCCGGCTTCACTGGACGATCCCGATGACCGCATCTCTTTCCCGCAAGGCATCCGCCGGCCTTCTTTCCCTCGGCATGGCGGCGACCGTCGGCGGCGCGCTCGCCTTCGAGCATATCGGCGGCTACATTCCCTGCGCGCTCTGCCTGTTGCAGCGCGATCCCTATTACTACGGCATCCCGGTCGCGGTGGCGGCGCTTCTTTCCGCGCTCTTCGGCGGGCCCGTCTGGCTGACGCGGCTGCTGCTGGCGGTCGCGGGCATCATGATGCTCGTGGGGGCCGGCATGGGTGTTTATCATGCGGGCGTTGAATGGGGCTTCTGGGAAGGGCCCGCGACCTGCGCGACCACGGCGCAGGGCGTCACGCAGAATGCTGGCGACCTCCTCTCCGACCTCAATGCCAAGCACGGCCCGTCCTGCACGGAGGCTTCCTTCCGGCTCCTCGGCCTCTCCTTCGCCGGCTGGAACGTGATCGCGAGCCTCATCCTCGCCGCGATCGCCTTTTCGGGCGCGCGGTCCGCGAAAGCCTGAGATGCCGCAGCGTGTGAGGTGACCGTCGCCGCAGGGCCGTCCGGGCCCTTGCGGGGCAGGGTTCACGGCTGCAGTTCGACGTCCCAGTAGAGATAGTCCATCCAGCTTTCATGCAGATAGTTGGGTGGAAACAGTCGCCCGTTGTTGTGCAGATCCTGAACCGTCGGCTGGTAGGGCTTCTGATGCGGGTGCATGCCCGCCTGTCTGGGCAGCTTGCTGCCCTTTCTCAAATTGCAAGGGGAGCAGGCGGCGACCACGTTCTCCCAGGTCGTCTCGCCGCCATGGGCACGCGGGATGACATGGTCGAAGGTCAGGTCGTGCGCCGACCCGCAGTACTGGCATTCGAACTTGTCGCGCAGGAACACGTTGAACCGGGTGAAGGCCGGGTAGCGAGAGGGCTGCACGTAGGTTTTCAGGCACACGACGCTCGGCAGGCGCATCGTGAAGCTGGGCGAGGAAACCGAATGGTCGTATTCGGCGATGATGTTGACGCGGTCGAGAAACACAGCCTTGATCGCGTCCTGCCAGGACCAGAGCGACAAGGGATAATAACTCAGCGGCCTGTAGTCAGCGTTCAGTACAAGAGCTGGCAGGGCCTGTGGTGAAACAGAAATCGTCAAGGGCTTCTCCTGATCGATTCGGCATCTGCCCTTCTATATTAGGCCCGTTGTTACAGCATTGTGAAGCGGGAAAGGAAAAGCGAAAACAAGGTATTTCGCGGGCTTCAGCCCTCCAGTACCGGGGCGACCTCGCGCCGCATCTCCCGCGCGTAATAGGCCCAGAACAGCCGGGCCGAGACGCCCCGCCAGGGCGACCAGGCGGCGGCGATCCGGTCGAGTTCCTGCGGGCTCGGCCGCATGGCAAGGCCGAGCGCGTGGGCGACGGCATTCTGCAGCGCGATGTCGCCGGAGGGGAAGATGTCGGGGTGACCCCCGCAGAAGAGGAGATAGACGTCCGCGGTCCAGCGGCCGATGCCCTTGATCGCCGTCAGAGCGCGGGCCGCGGCGGCCGCGTCCATGCGGCAGACGGCGTCGAGATCGAGGTCGCCGCGGTCGACCGCCTCGGCGGCGCGGCGCAGGGTCTCGGCCTTGGCGCGCGAGAGGCCGACGGCGCGGCAGTCCGCATCGGAGAGCGCGAGGATATGGTGGGGCGTGATGTCGCCCGCCGCGTCCTCCAGCCGGTGCCAGATGGCGTCGGCGCTCGCCCGCGAGACCATCTGCGCGACGATGATGCCGGCAAGGCCGCGATAGCCGGGCGGAAGCCGGCGCAGCGGCACGGGGCCGGCCTTGTCGATGACGGTGAAGAGGCGCGCGTCGATGAGCGCGAGGTCGACGAGACCCGCGGCCACATCCGCATCCGTTCTGATCATGTGCAATTGCATGGTTTCAAGCGGCCCCGGCGCCTTTCACGGGAGTGACGCGACACGCCTCTTCGTGGCAGAAGACCTCATGCAACCTGCTTTGTCAAAGACTCGTGTCTTCCGTTTCGCGCCGAGCCCCAACGGCCTGCTGCATCTCGGCCACGCGCTGTCGGCGATGCTCAACCACGATCTTGCCGCCGCCTGCGGCGGGCGGTTCCTGCTGCGCATCGAGGATATCGACCCGGCCCGCTCGCGGCCGGAATTCGAGGCGGCGATCTACCGGGACCTTGCCTGGCTCGGCCTCTCCTGGGAGCAGCCGGTGCGCCGCCAGTCCGAGCATCTCGCCTTCTACGGTAAGGCGCTGGAGCGGCTGAAGGCGATGGGCGTCCTCTATCCGGGCTTCCTCAGCCGCGGCGAGGTGAAGGCGCGGGTGGAAGCGCGGGAGAAGGCGGGCGGCGCCTGGCCGCGCGATCCGGACGGCGCGCCGCTCTATCCGACGGAGGAACGGCACCTCGACCGGGACGAGGCGCAGGCGCGCATCGCCGCCGGGCACCGGCATGCCTGGCGGCTCGACATGGAGAAGGCCCGGGCGCTCGCGCCGGCCGTGCTCGACTGGCAGGAGGCGGGCGAAGGGCCGGAGGGCGAGACGGGGACGGTGACGGCACGGCCGGAGCGCTGGGGCGACGTGATCCTCTCGCGGCCCGATGCACCGGCGAGCTACCACCTCGCCGTGGTGCTCGACGATGCGGCGCAGGGCGTCACCGACGTGGTGCGCGGGCAGGACCTCTTCCACGCGACGGCCGTGCACCGGCTGCTGCAGAGCCTCCTCGGCCTGCCGGCGCCGCGCTACCGCCACCACGGGCTGGTGCCGGGGCCGGACGGGAAGAAGCTCTCCAAGAGCAACAGGGATACGGGAATTGCGGCCTATCGCGAGAAGGGTTTCTTACCGCCGGACATTCGCGCCCTGCTCGCGGGCTATGGCCTCGTCCTCCATTGAGGGCTCCTCCGCCTCGCCCGCGCGCTGGCGGCGCACGCCGCGGATGCGGTCGAGGATCAGGTGCTTCACGCGGTATTTGAGGAGCGCCGCGTTGATCTCCGCGCCCATGATGAAGATCGCGCCGATCATGTAGAGGAAGACGAGCGCGATCATGATCGAGGCGAGGCCCGCATAGGTCGAGACGTAGTTGGCGAAGGTCGAGAGGTAGGATGCGAAGGCATAGGCGCCGAGCGCCCAGAAGAGCAGCGTCAAGAGGATGCCCGGCAGCACGTCGGCGATGCGGCGCCGGCCGGCCGGCAGCCAGAGATGGGCGATGAGGAGGCCGATGAGCAGCACGGCCACGGTGCCGACGAGGCCCCAGCTCTCCACCCAGGAATAGACGTAGGAAAGCCACGGCAGCCAGTCGCCGGTGGCGCGCACGGCGAGCGGGGCGGCGACGAGCACGATGGAGATGACGGCGAGCGCCAGGACGCCGGCGATGACGAAGCCGAGGCTGGCAAGGCGCGTCATGTACCAGTAGCGCGTCTCGGCGACCCGATAGGCACGGTTGAGCGAGATGCGCAGCGCCTCCACCCCGTTCGAGGCGAAATAGGCGGCCGCGAGCACGGAGACCGTGAGCAGCCCGCCGCGCGGGATCGTCAGCACGGCGACGACCTCGCGGGAGATCGGCGCGGCGATCGATTCCGGCCAGGTGTCGAAGATGAGGTGCACGGCGGTCTCGGCGAACTGGTCCGCGCCGAGGAAGGAGCCGAGCGCGGTGCCGAAGATCAGGAAGGGGAAGACCGCCAGCAGCGTCGAAAGCGCGACATGGCTCGCCATCGCCCAGCCGTCGTCCTCGGAAAAATGCCAGATCGCATCGAAGGCGACCTTGTAGGCACAGCGAATGGCGGTCGGCATCGGCAATTGTCCATTCCCTTGCGGCCGTTGCCGGCCGTCTCTCGCATTGTCTGCTCGGGGGGAATATGGGAAACGGAAGCGGATTTGTACAGGAAACGACCATGTCTTCTCCAAGCGCCTGCCTGCCGAGCATCATCGTCACCGGCTGTTCCTCCGGCATCGGCGCTTATTGCGCCCGGGCGCTGAAGGCGGAGGGCTGGCGCGTCTTCGCCACGGTGCGGCGGGAGGAGGACCGGGCGGGGCTCGAGGCCGACGGCATCGAGACGCTGCTGATGGACTATACGAAGCCGGAGACCATCGCCGCCCTGGTCGAGACCGTGCTGGCGCGCACGGGCGGGCGGCTCGACGCGCTCTTCAACAACGGCGCCTACGGGCAGGCGGGGGCCGTGGAGGACCTGCCGGTCGAGGCGCTGCGCCAGCAGTTCGAGACGAACGTCTTCGGCTGGCACGACCTGACGCGCCGGGTCATTCCCGTCATGCGCCGGCAGGGGCGCGGGCGCATCGTACAGTGCTCGTCCATCCTCGGCGTCGTGCCCTATCGCTGGCGCGGGGCCTACAACGCCTCGAAATTCGCGCTGGAGGGGCTTTCGCTGACGCTGCGCATGGAGCTTGCCGGCTCGGGCATCCATGTCAGCCTCATCGAGCCGGGGCCAATCGCCTCGCGCTTCACCGCCAATGCGCTCACGCATATCGAGCGGGTCATCGACCTGGAGAATTCGGTGCACGCCGAAGAATACCGGCGGCAGTTGAGGCGCCTTCGCGGCGAATCGAAGCCGGCGCGCGGCAAGCTGGGTCCGGAGGCGGTCCACGCCGTGCTGCGCCACGCGCTGACGGCGAGGAAGCCGCGGCCGCATTACGTGGTGACGCGGCCGGCAAAACAGGGCGTGCTCCTCAAGAAGCTGCTGCCGGCGGCGCTTTTCTACCGCATCATCGGCCGGCTCGGCTGACGCGGCGCGTCGTCGCAGGCCGAAAGCCCGCAAAATGCGTGCACTTTGCGCGGAATGCCCTATGTGATGAGGGCTGACAGAAATCAAACCGGATCGCTGGCATGTCTTCCTTCCTCACCTACCTGACCCTCGTCGTCATGGCCTTGGTCGCCCTCGTGCTCGTGCGCGGCCTCTTCAACATGCTGAAGGGCGGCAGCGGCAACACGTCGAACAAGCTGATGCAGATGCGTGTCCTGCTGCAGGCGATCGCCATCGCGCTCATCATGCTGACGCTGTGGATCACGGGTGGGGGGCGCTGATATGGTCAAGCTCAACAAGATCTATACCCGCACGGGCGACAACGGCACGACCGGCCTTGCCGCCGGCCCCCGCCGCAAGAAGCATGACCTGCGCGTCGAATCCTACGGTGCGGTCGATGAGGCGAACTCCGCCATCGGCATCGCGCGCCAGCATCTCGCCGAGCATCCCCCGCTCGACCGCATGCTGATGCGCATCCAGAACGACCTCTTCGACCTCGGCGCGGACCTTGCGACGCCGGAGACCGGCAAGAAGCTCGACTACGAGCCGCTGCGCATCGTGAAAGCGCAGGTCGACCGCCTGGAGCGGGAGATCGACGGGCTCAATGCCGACCTGGAGCCGCTGCGCTCCTTCGTGCTGCCGGGCGGCACGCCCGCGGCGGCGGCGCTGCATGTGGCGCGCACGGTCGCGCGCCGGGCCGAGCGGCGCATCGTCGCCCTTCAGGACAGCGAGGGCGAGGCGGTTTCGGCGGAGGCCGTCGCCTATATCAACCGGCTCTCCGACTTCCTCTTCGTCGCCGCGCGCTGGGTGAACGACCACGGCCGCACGGACATATTGTGGGTGCCGGGGCAGAACAGGTAAGCTCCCCGCAAAAGGGCCGGAAAGGGGATCCATGTTCATACCGCTGCATGACGCGAATTCCCTGAAATACATCAAGGTGCAATATGTCACGATCGGCCTGATCGCGGTCAATGTCGCGGCCTGGCTGGTGACGGGGCTCGTCTCCACGCGGGAATTCTCCGACGCGGCGGTGGTGGGTCTCGGCTATATTCCCGCGGTGGTCTTCGATTTCGCCGACCTGCAGGCGGACCTCGTGCTGGTGCCGAAGGACGCGACCTTCATCACCTATGCCTTCCTCCATCTCGATTTCCTGCACCTCGCGTCGAACATGCTGTTTCTCTGGGTGTTCGGCGACAATGTCGAGGACGCGCTGGGGCATGTCCGCTTCCTCCTCTTCTATCTCCTGTGCGCCGCGGGCGGCGCGCTGGTGCACGGCCTCGTGCAGCCGGATTCGGAGGCGCCGCTGATCGGCGCGTCGGGCGCCGTCTCCGGCGTCGTCGCCGCCTATTTCCTGCTGCATCCGAAGGTGCGTGTCTGGGTGCTGGTGTTCTTCCGTATTCCCCTGCCGCTGCCGGCGGTCATTCCGCTCGCCTTCTGGATCGCCCAGCAGTTCTTCATGCTGGCGGTCGACCGGGACGGCGGCGTTTCCTGGGGCGCCCATGTCGGCGGCATCCTCACCGGGGCGCTCCTCGTCCTCGTCCTGCGGCGGAAGGGCGTGCCGCTGTTCGACCGGACCATCGTGACGCCGAAGGCCGTGCGGCATGCCGAGGCGCCGGCAATATCCGCCGAAGCCTCGTCCTCCGGCTCCTCCGTGCCGCCCACCCATTGGGGGCGGTGAGATGTTTCGAGGCAAATTGACGTGGACGTAAAGGTAATTTATAAGCCTCCCGTTTTCGCAGGAGGAGAGCCCGCCGTGCATTGTAATTGGGGAAAAAACGCGTATCGATGTCGCCAACCGACAATCAGGGCGTCCCTGAAAGGCGCATTTTCCCTCGCGGGCATTTGAAGGAAGGAAGCCATGAAGATCTTGGTCCCTGTCAAGCGGGTCGTAGACTATAACGTGAAGATCCGCGTCAAGGCGGACGGCTCGGGCGTCGAGCTTGCCAACGTGAAGATGTCGATGAATCCGTTCGACGAAATCTCCGTGGAAGAAGCGCTCCGGCTGAAGGAAGCCGGCAAGGCCGAGGAAGTCGTGGTCGTCTCGATCGGCCCGGCCAAGGCCGAGGAAACGCTGCGCACCGCGCTCGCCATGGGCGCCGACCGCGCCGTTCTGGTCGAGACCGACGATGCCGTCGAGCCGCTCGCCGTCGCGAAGATCCTCAAGGGCGTTGCCGAGGCTGAGCAGCCCGGCCTCGTCATCGTCGGCAAGCAGGCCATCGACGACGATTCGAACCAGACCGGCCAGATGCTGTCGGCGCTCCTCGGCTGGGCGCAGGCGACCTTCGCCTCCAAGGTCGAGATCGGCGAGGGCAAGGCTCAGGTGACGCGCGAAGTCGACGGCGGCCTCCAGGCCATCGAGGTGAAGCTTCCGGCCGTCGTCACGACGGACCTGCGCCTCAACGAGCCGCGCTATGCCTCGCTGCCGAACATCATGAAGGCGAAGAAGAAGCCGCTCGACAAGAAGAGCCCGGCCGATTTCGGCGTCGATACCGCCCCGCGCCTCAAGGTGCTGAAGACCGAGGAGCCGTCGGGCCGCAAGGCAGGCGTCAAGGTCAAGTCGGTCGCCGAGCTCGTCGAAAAGCTCAAGACCGAAGCCGGCGTGCTCTAAGCAGGAAAGGGAGAACATCACATGGCCATTCTTCTTCTGGCAGACCACGACAACGCCACCCTTTCCGACCAGACCGCCAAGGCGCTGACGGCAGCCTCCAAGATCGGCTCCGACGTGCATGTGCTCGTTGCGGGCTCCGGCGCCAAGGCCGCGGCCGAACAGGCCGCCAAGCTCTCGGGCGTCACGAAAGTGCTTCTCGCCGAGGACGCAAGCCTTGCCAACAACCTCGCAGAGCCGCTGGCGGCGCTCATCGTGTCGCTCGCCGGCAACTACGACGCCATCGTCTCGGCCGCGACCTCCGTCGGCAAGAACGTGCTGCCGCGCGTTGCCGCCCTGCTCGACGTCGCGCAGGTCTCGGAGATCGTCGAGGTCGTCTCTGCCGATACGTTCAAGCGCCCGATCTATGCAGGCAATGCCATCCAGACGGTGCAGTCGACCGACGCCAGGAAGGTGATCACCGTGCGCACGGCCTCCTTCGCCGCAGCCGGCGAGGGTGGCAGCGCCTCCATCGAGACCGTCGCCGCCGCCGCCAATCCGGGCCTTTCCAGCCACGTCAAGGATGCGCTGTCCTCCTCCGACCGTCCGGAGCTGACGTCCGCCAAGATCATCATCTCGGGCGGCCGTGCGCTGGGCTCCTCCGAGAAGTTCCAGGAAGTCATCCTTCCGGTTGCCGACAAGCTCGGGGCTGCCGTCGGCGCCTCGCGTGCCGCCGTCGATGCGGGCTATGCCCCGAACGACTGGCAGGTCGGCCAGACGGGCAAGGTCGTCGCCCCGCAGCTCTACATCGCCTGCGGCATTTCCGGCGCCATCCAGCACCTTGCCGGCATGAAGGACTCGAAGGTGATCGTCGCGATCAACAAGGACGAGGAAGCGCCGATCTTCCAGGTCGCCGACTACGGCCTCGTCGCAGACCTGTTCGAGGCCCTGCCGGAACTCGAAAAGGCGCTCTGAGCCGCTTTCCCGCGGTCTTCGCGACGATGTTTTCACTGGAAAAATGCGTCGCGTGCCTTTATCACTTCACCGGGCCGGCTCGACCGGCCCGGTATTTTTTTGCCTGCACCGCGGGCGCAGGCTGAATGACGGGGCGATGGGCGCTATGATCAAGAACATCGGTATTGTAGGTGCGGGCCAGATGGGGTGCGGTATCGCGCATGTCGCGGCCCTTGCCGGGTACAAGGTCCATATCTACGACCTGTCTCCCGAGCGCGTCGAGACCGGCCTTGCCACGATCAACGGCAACCTTGCCCGCCAGGTCTCCTCCGGCAAGATGAGCGACGAGGACCGCAAGAAGGCGCTCGCGCTGATCAAGGGCTCGTCCGACATCAACGACCTCTCCGACGCCGACCTCGTCATCGAGGCGGCCACCGAGGACGAGACCGTCAAGCGCAAGATCTACGGCCAGGTCTGTTCCGTGCTGAAGCCGGAAGCGATCCTCGCCACCAACACCTCCTCGCTCTCCATCACGCGCCTTGCCTCGGCCACCGACCGGCCGGAGCGCTTCATGGGCATCCATTTCATGAACCCGGTTCCGGTGATGAAGCTGGTCGAGCTGGTGCGCGGCATCGCCACCGAGGAAGGGACCTTCGCGGCCGCCAAGGAATTCGTCGCCAAGCTCGACAAGACGGTGACCGTCGCCGAGGATTTCCCGGCCTTCATCGTCAACCGCATCCTGCTGCCGATGATCAACGAGGCGATCTACACGCTCTATGAAGGCGTCGGCTCGGTGGAAGCCATCGACACGGCCATGAAGCTCGGCGCGAACCATCCGATGGGCCCGCTGCAGCTTGCCGATTTCATCGGCCTCGACACCTGCCTGTCGATCATGCAGGTGCTGCATGACGGGCTCGCCGATTCCAAGTACCGCCCGTGCCCGCTGCTGGTGAAGTATGTCGAGGCCGGCTGGCTCGGCCGCAAGTCCGGCCGCGGCTTCTACGATTACCGCGGCGAGATTCCGGTTCCCACCCGCTGAGCGGCGGGAGATTCCCCAACCGCATCCTTTCGCGGAAAAATGTTTCGCCTGCCGGAAGTGTCGCGGCAGGCCATGCCTCGGATAGCCCCTGACCGGCCGCTATTGTCTGCCCCGAACTTCTCTCGCATTGGGGCTTTTCATGAAACGTATTCTCCTTCTCGGCGTGGCTCTTGCCGGTCTCGCCGCTCCGCTCACCGCGCATGCCGCCGACAAGCTGCTGAACGCCTCCTACGACGTGGCGCGCGAGCTGTTCGCCGCCGAGAACGAGGCCTTCGTGAAGGAGCATCCGGGCGTCACGATCGACCAGTCGCACGCCGGCACGTCCAAGCAGGCCCGCGCCATCGTCGAGGGCCTCGAGGCCGACGTCGTCACCTTCAACCAGGTGACGGACATCGATTTCCTCGTGAAGAACGGCTTCGTGGCCGAGGACTGGCAGAAGAAGTTCCCCAACAACGCCTCGCCCTTCTATTCCTTCCCGTCCTTCCTCGTGCGCGCCGGCAACCCGAAGCACATCAAGGACTGGTCCGACCTTGCCCGTGACGACGTGAAGGTCATCTTCCCGAACCCGAAGACCTCGGGCAATGCGCGCTACACCTACCTTGCCGCGACCGCCTACGCCAAGGAAGCCTTCAACAACGACCCGGCCAAGGTCGAGGCCTTCGTCACGAAGATCTTCGACAACGTTCCGGTCTTCGACACGGGCGGCCGCGCAGCCACGACCACCTTCGTCGAGCGCGAGATCGGCGACGTGATCATCACCTTCGAGGCCGAGACGCGGTCGATCGCCAAGCAGTACGGCGAGGACAAGTTCGAGGGCGTCACGCCGTCCGTCTCGCTGCTCGCCGAGTTCCCGGTCGCCGTCGTCGACAAGGTGGCCGACGCCCATGGCAGCCGCGACCTTGCGAAAACCTATCTCGACTTCCTCTATTCGCCGGAAGGCCAGAAGGTCGCCGCCGAATTCGGCCACCGCGTCCATGACGAGAAGGTCGCCGCCGAGTTCAAGGACCAGTTCCCGGCTATCCGCCTCGTCAATGTCGACGACGTGTTCGGCGGCTGGGACAAGGTTTCCAAGGAGCACTTCGCCGAAGGCGGCACCCTCGACAAGATCTACGGCAGCCGCTGATTTCGTCGACGTCAACGTTTCCGGCAACCGGCGGGCGCGAAGCCTGCCGGTTGCCGGCATGAAAGGAAGCCTTCCTTGAGACGGCGTGTACTGCCCGGATTGCCGCTCGCGCTCGGCATAACCCTCGTCTATGTCGGCATCATCGTGGTGCTGCCGCTGGCCGCGCTCGTCTTCAAGGCGGCAAGCCTCGGACCGGAAGATTACTGGCGCATCGTCTCGTCCGACCGGGCGCTCGCCAGCTACCGCGTGACGCTGCTCTGCGCGCTGGCCGCCACGGCGTTCAACCTCGTCTTCGGCCTGTCGCTCGCCTGGGTGCTGGTGCGCTACCGCTTTCCCGGCCGCCGCCTCGTCGATGCGCTGGTGGACCTGCCCTTTGCCCTGCCCACGGCGGTCGCCGGCATCGCGCTGACGACGCTCTTCGCCACCAACGGCTGGTTCGGCGGGCCGCTCTCGCATCTCGGCATCAAGGTCGCCTATACGCCGCTCGGCATCATCGTCGCCATGAGCTTCACCAGCATTCCCTTCATCGTGCGCACGGTGCAGCCGGTGCTGGAGGAGCTCGACCCGGCGCTGGAGGAGGCGGGGCAGACGCTCGGCGCCAGCGACCTTTCCATCTTCGCTTCCGTCATGCTGCCGCTGCTCGCCCCGGCGCTGCTTGCCGGCGTGTCGCTCTCCTTCGCGCGCAGCCTCGGCGAGTTCGGCGCCATCATCTTCATCGCCGGCAACCAGCCGTTCTCGACCGAGATCACGGCGCTGCTCGCCTTCATCCGGCTTGAGGAGTACGACTACCCGGCCTCCGCCGCTATCGCCTCCGTCATGCTGCTGACGGCCTTCGTCATGCTGGCGCTCACCAATCTCATGCAGGCGCGAGCCCTGCGCTATACCGTGAAGGGCTGACCATGGCGGATCATGGAAAGGGCAGGCCCCCGCGCGTCGGCGACAACAAGGTCTTCCGCCGTGTCCTCCTGACGGTCGTGCTGCTGCTCGTCGCGCTGATGATCGTCGCGCCGCTCGTCGTCATCGCCGTCGAGGCCTTTTCGCGCGGGATCGGCTACTTCGCCAAGTCGATCGCCGATCCCGACACGCGCCATGCCATCCTGCTGACGGTCGTCACCGCGCTCATCGCCGTGCCGTTCAACACGGCCTTCGGCGTCGCCGCCGCCTGGGCGATCACCAAGCACGATTTCCCCGGCAAGCGGCTGCTGACGGTCGTAATCGAGATTCCCTTCTCGGTCTCGCCGATCGTCGCGGGCGTGTCCTATCTCTTCGTCTACGGCCTGCAGGGGCTCTTCGGCCATGCGCTGCAGGCGGCGGATATCAAGATTCTCTTCGCGCTGCCCGGCATCGTGCTCGCCAGCATGTTCGTGACGGGGCCCTTCGTCGCGCGCGAGCTGATCCCGCTGATGCAGGCGCAGGGCCGCGACCTCGAAGAGGCGGCGACCTCGCTCGGGGCGAGCGGCTGGCGCACCTTCTTCTCCGTCACCCTGCCGAACATCAAATGGGCGCTGCTCTACGGCGTCGTGCTCTGCAATTCGCGCGTGATGGGCGAGTTCGGCGCGGTCTCGGTGGTCTCGGGCAACATCCGCGGCCAGACCAACACGCTGCCGCTGCATATCGAGCTTCTCTACCACGACTACAACGCGGCCGGCGCCTTCGCCGCCGCATCCATTCTCGCCTGCCTTGCCATCGTCACGCTCGTCGCCAAGGTGGCGCTCGAGCGGCGGGGAGCGGGCCGCGTCCAGCGCCCGTCCGCGCTTGCGGGCGCCGACAGCATCACTCCGGAGGTCAAGCCGTGAAGATCCGCCTCGAAAACGTGGTCAAGGAGTTCCAGACCTTCCGTGCCGTGCACGGCGTCTCGCTCGATATCGAAAGCGGCGAGCTCGTCGCGCTGCTCGGCCCTTCCGGTTCCGGCAAGACGACGATCCTGCGCATGGTCGCCGGCCTCGAATATGCCGACGGCGGCGCGATCTATTTCGGCGAGGAGAACGCCACGGACATTCCCGTGCGCGAGCGCGGCGTCGGCTTCGTCTTCCAGCACTATGCGCTCTTCCCGCATATGACGGTGGGCGAGAACATCGCCTTCGGCATGAAGGTCTCCAAGGTGAAGCGCACGCCGCGGGAGATCGCCGCGCGCGTGACGGAGCTGCTCGACCTCGTGCAGCTCGGCGGGCTCAAGGACCGCTTCCCCGGCCAAATCTCCGGCGGCCAGCGCCAACGCGTGGCGCTCGCCCGGGCGCTTGCCGTCGATCCGCGCGTGCTGCTGCTCGACGAGCCCTTCGGCGCGCTCGACGCCAATGTGCGGCGGGACCTCCGCCGCTGGCTGCGCAAGATCCACGACGAGCTCGGCATCACCACGCTCTTCGTCACGCACGACCAGGAAGAGGCGCTCGACCTTGCAGACCGCGTCGTCATCCTCAACAAGGGCAAGATCGTGCAGGAAGGCACGCCCGAGGCCGTCTGCCGCAACCCGGCCGATGCCTTCGTGATGAACTTCTTGGGCGATGCCAACCGGCTCGACGCCGATATCCGCGGCGGCAAGGCCTATGTCGACGACATCGCCTTCGAGGCGGACGGCGTTGCCGACGGCAGCGGGCAGATCCTCTTCCGCCCGGCGGACGTCACCTGGCGCGAGGACGGGCAGGGCATTTCGGCGAAGATCGTCCGCGTCATCGACCGGCCGGATTCGCGCCGCGTGCTGGCGATGACGGGAAGCGGGCAGGCCGTCGAATTCGATACCGCGCCGGAATTCCCGCACCGCAAGGGCGAGGCCGGCTTCATCGATATCCGCCGGCCGCGCGTCTACGCGAGCGCGTGACGTCAGCTCTTCGGCGGCGCCAGCGCGGCGTTGATCAGGGCTTTGGCGTCCTCGCTGTCCCAGGCGGCGGGGCCGTTCATGGCCGAGATCAGGCAGCCCTTCTCGTCCATCAGCAGCGTTACCGGCAGGCCGAAGGCAAGGCCTTCCTTCTTCAGCGTGTTGAAGACGCCCATCGAGGCATCGCGATAGTAGCCGAGGTCGTGCACGTTCGTCTCGTCGAGAAAGGCCTTCGGCTTCTCGTCGCCACCGGTGTCGATGTTGATCGCCACGACCTCGAATTTCTCCGAGCCGAGGTCCTTTTCCAGTGCGTTGAGCGCCGGCATCTCCTCGCGGCAGGGCACGCACCAGCTTGCCCAGAGATTGACGAGCAGGGTCTTGCCGGAAAAGTCGGCGATGGTCTTCTTCCTGCCGTCCGGGCCGTCGAAGACGAGGGCGGGCAACGTCCGGTGCTCGTCCACCGTGCGCATGGCGGCGACCTGTCCCTTGGTGAAGGGCGTGATCGCGGCGGCCTTTCCGGCGGCGAGCGGGCAGGCGCCGGCAGCGTCCGCCGTGAGCGCGCCATTGCCAGACAGGCTTTCCTTCACGTATATCGCAGCACCACCGGCAAGAAGGCCGGCAAGGCCGGCGATGGCGATGAGCTTTCCTGCCGGCAGGCCGAGTTTCTTCTTCACTGACATTTCATTCTCCAGGACACTTTCCAGGCGGGCACCCATGGCAGACGGCACTTCCGAGACGAAATCCTCGAACCAGATGTGGGGCGGCCGTTTCGCCTCGGGGCCGGATGCGATCATGGAGGAGATAAATGCCTCCATCGGCTTCGACAAGAAGCTTTACGCCCAGGACATCCGCGGCTCAAAGGCGCATGCCGAAATGCTCGCCCATCAGGGCATCATTTCGGCGGACGATAAGGAAAAGATCGTTCACGGTCTCGACACGATCCTGTCAGAGATCGAAAGCGGCAATTTCGAGTTCTCGCGCAAGCTGGAAGACATCCACATGAACGTCGAGGCGCGGCTGGCGACGCTGATCGGCCCCGCCGCCGGGCGTCTGCACACCGCGCGCTCGCGCAACGACCAGGTGGCGCTCGATTTCCGCCTCTGGGTCAAGGAAGAATTGCAGCGGACCGAGAAGGCGCTGACGGGCCTCATCGCCGCCTTCCTCGACCGCGCGGAAGAACATGCCGAAACGGTCATGCCGGGCTTCACCCATCTCCAGACGGCCCAGCCGGTGACCTTCGGCCACCATTGCATGGCCTATGTGGAAATGTTCGGCCGCGACCGCCAGCGCGTGCGCCACGCCATCGAGCATCTCGACGAGAGCCCGATCGGCGCCGCAGCGCTCGCCGGCACGGGCTACGATATCGACCGCCACATGACCGCGAAGGCCCTCGGCTTCCGCGAGCCGACGCGCAACTCCATCGACACGGTCTCGGACCGCGACTTCGCGCTGGAGTTCCTGTCCATCGCCGCCATCGCCTCGGTCCACCTGTCGCGTCTTGCGGAAGAAATCGTCATCTGGTCGACGCCGCAGTTCGGCTTCATCCGCCTGTCGGACGCCTTCTCCACCGGCTCCTCCATCATGCCGCAGAAGAAGAACCCGGACGCGGCCGAGCTGGTGCGCGCCAAGACGGGTCGCATCAACGGTTCGCTGATCGCGCTCCTCACCGTAATGAAGGGCCTGCCGCTCGCCTATTCCAAGGACATGCAGGAAGACAAGGAACAGGTCTTCGATGCCGCCGAGAGCCTGGAGCTCGCCATTGCCGCGATGACCGGCATGGTGCGCGACATGACGATCCGCGCGGACCGGATGAAGGCGGCCGCGGGCTCGGGCTATTCCACCGCGACGGACCTTGCCGACTGGCTGGTGCGCGAGGCGGGCCTGCCCTTCCGTGACGCCCATCATGTCACCGGCCGCGCCGTGGCGCTTGCCGAAGGCAAGGGCTGCGACCTTGCCGAACTGTCGCTGGAGGACCTTCAGGCGATCCATGCGGCCATCACCGCCGACGTCTACAACGTGCTGACGGTCGAGGCCTCGGTCGCCAGCCGCAAGAGCTACGGCGGCACGGCGCCGTCGGAGGTCAGGAAGCAGATCGCCTGGTGGCGGCAGCGGAACTGATCAAGGCGCTTGCAGGACTCATCAGCAGAATAAGGGTGCACAAGGGCGGGTGAATTCGCTAAGGATGATGCCCATCCCGGCAATGGCAGGAAACGCTTCATGACACGCATCGACATCGGCAAGCTTGCGCTCGTGCTCGGCCTTTCAGCGGCGGTTCTGACGGCTTGCGGCCGCAAGGGCGATCTCGACGTGCCGGGCGGCCCGCAGCCGATCGTCAAGACCGTCGACGGCAAGGAAGTCCGCCAGCCGGAAGACAGGCCCTTCATCCTCGACCCCCTTCTCTGACGGATAGATCCCCGTGAATCATTTCGAGCATCGTGACGGCGTCCTCTATGCGGAGGACGTGCCCGTTCCGGAGATCGCCAAGGCGGTCGGCACCCCCTTCTACGTCTATTCGACGGCGACGCTGGAGCGGCACTACAAGGTGTTCTCCAAAGCCTTCGAGGGCGTGGACGCGCTGGTCTGCTACGCCATGAAGGCCAATTCCAACCAGGCGGTGCTGAAGACGCTCGCCCGGCTCGGCGCCGGCATCGACGTGGTCTCCGAAGGCGAGCTTCGCCGGGCGCTCGCCGCCGGCGTTCCCGCCTCGCGCATCATGTTCTCGGGCGTCGGCAAGACGCCGCGCGAGATGGACCTTGCTCTCGAAGCCGGCATCTACTGCTTCAACGTCGAATCCGAGCCGGAGCTCGAGGTGCTGAACGCCCGCGCCGTCGCGGCCGGCAAGGTGGCGCATGTCTCCTTCCGCATCAATCCGGATGTCGACGCGCGCACCCATGCGAAGATCTCGACGGGCAAGAAGGAGAACAAGTTCGGCATCTCCTGGGAGCGCGCCCGGGCCGTCTATGCCCGTGCGGCGAGCCTTCCGGGCATCGAGGTGACCGGCATCGACATGCATATCGGCAGCCAGATCACCGAACTGCAGCCCTTCGACGATGCCTTCCGGCTGCTGCGCGAGCTCGTCGAGACGCTGCGCGCCGACGGCCACACCATCGACCATGTCGATGTCGGCGGCGGCCTCGGCATTCCCTACAAGACCGACAACGCCCCGCCGCCGCTGCCGGATGCCTATGCCGAGATCGTCAAGAAGCAGCTCGAAGGGCTGAACTGCAAGATCGTCACGGAGCCCGGCCGCCTGATCGTCGGCAATGCCGGCATCCTCGTCACCGAGGTCGTCTATGTGAAGGACGGCGGCGAGAAGACTTTCGTCATCGTCGATGCGGCGATGAACGACCTCATCCGCCCGACGCTCTACGAGGCCTGGCACGAGATCCAGCCGGTCGTCATCTCGGCCGCCAACGCGCCGCGCATCCGCGCCGACGTCGTCGGCCCGGTCTGCGAGACGGGCGATTATCTCGCGCTCGACCGCGAGATGGCGCAGCCGAAGCCCGGCGATCTCATCGCCGTCGGCTCGGCCGGTGCCTATGGCGCCGTGCAGGCGGGCACCTACAACAGCCGCCTGCTCATCCCGGAAGTGCTGGTCAACGGCGCGGAGTTCCACGTCATCCGCCCGCGCCTTTCCTACGACGACCTGATCGGTCTCGATTCGCTGCCGGACTGGCTCGCCTGACGGCGGGCCGCGCTCACCTTTTTGCGGCCGCCCTCGTCTTCGCCACAAAGCATGGTATCCTCAGGCCGTGACAACGAGCAGCAGAGAACGGCGCACGATGGCGATTGAAACGGACGGGCAGCGCGGGACGGATGCGGCCGGCAGGACGCTGGCGCGCCGGCTTGCCGGCAAGCGCCTCGCCGTCCGGACGATCCTCTTCCTCGAAGCGCTGGCGCCGCGGCTGCTGCCGGTCCTGCTTCTCGTCGCCGGCTTCCTCGCGCTCACCTGGTTCGGCTATTTCCGCCATGTGCCGGCCTGGCTGCACGGCGCGACGCTTCTTGCCTTCGCCGCCGGCCTCGTCGCGCTGCTGCTGCGCCTGCGCGGTCTCGGCTGGCCTTCCGGCGAGGCGGCCGACCGCATGCTGGAGGCGCGCAATGCGCTCGCCCATCAGGCGATCCGCGTGCAGGACGACCGGCCGGCGGGCGGCGACGCCTTCGCCGAAGCGCTCTGGCGCGAGCACCAGTCCCGCATGGCGCGGATGATCGGGGCGCTCCGCACGGGCGCGCCGTCGCCGGATATCGCGCGCCACGACCGCCACGGGCTGCGGGCCGTGCCCGTGCTGCTGCTCGCCGTCGCCTTTGCCTTCTCCTATTCCAACCGCGGCGGCCTTCTTTACGACGTCGTTTCCTTCCGCGTGCAGGCCGAGGCGGCGCCGGACGTGCGGATCGACGCCTGGGTGACGCCGCCGGCGCATACGGCGCGCGCGCCCATCTTCCTGACGGGCAATGCGGACGGCGAGACGGAAAAGGGCGAGATCCGCATCCCGCAATTCAGCGAGCTTACCGTGCGCGTCACGGGCGACAGCAGCGGCGAGGACATGCGCTACGAGGCTGCGGGCGAGGGAAACGCCACCGTGCTGCGCCCCGAGGCGGAAAAGCCGAAGGACGGCGCGGCGGCAAGGCCCGCCCGCATCCTGCACTACAAGATCGTCAAGGACGGCCGGCTGACGGTCGGCGGCCGGCAATGGGCCTTTGCGGTCATCCCGGACCGGGTGCCGGAAATCGCCTTCGACGGCATTCCGCGTCGCACCGTGGCGGCGGCGCTTGAGATCAGCTTCATCGCCAGGGACGATTACGGGCTGCAGGAGGCCCATGCCGAGATCGTGCCGGTGGACGAGCCGAAGGACGCACGCGCGCTCTATCCGCTGCCGGAATACCGGCTCGACCTGCCGCGCCGCGCCGCGCGCGAGGCCAAGGGCACGACGAGCCGCAACCTGTCCGAACACCCGCTCTCCGGAAAGCGCGTGAAGATCACGCTCGTCGCCAAGGATGCCGCCGGGCAGGAAGGACGCAGCCAGCCGGTCGAGATGATCCTGCCGGCGAAAGCCTTCTTCGAACCGCTGGCCGGCGCCGTCGCGGAGGAGCGGCAGGTCTTCGCGCTCGACGCCAGGGAATTGCCGCGCGCCATCGCGCTCAACGAGGCGCTGACGATCCGGCCGGAGGAGACGATCCCCAACGTCACGCACTACCTCCTGCTGCAATCGGCCGCCGCGCGCATGAAGCTCGCCCGCACGGACGACCAGATGCGCGATGCGGCGGATTATCTCTGGGAGATCGCGCTCGGCATCGAGGACGGCAACCTGTCGCTCGCCGACCGGCGCCTTCGCGAAGCGCAGAAGGCGCTTTCCGAGGCGCTGGAGCGCAATGCCTCCGATCAGGAGATCGCCAAGCTCACCAAGGAGCTGCGCGAGGCGATGCAGGCCTATATGGAGGAGCTTTCCAGGCAGGCGGCCAAGAACGGTGAAGGGCAGCAGAACGCCCAGCAGCGGGGCCGCGTCCTGCGCCAGCAGGATCTGCAGCGCATGATGGACCAGATCGAGAACCTGGCGCGCTCCGGCGCGCGTGACCAGGCCCAGCAGATGCTCTCCGAATTGCAGCGCATGATGAACAACCTGCAGGCCGGACGGCCGCAGCAGGGCCGGCAGAACGACGCCATGCGCCAGCAGATGGACAAGCTCGGTGCGCTCATGCAGAAGCAGCAGCAGCTCATGGAGCAGACGTTCCAGTTCGATCAGGCGCTGCGCGACCGGCAGATGAACGGCGACCCGATGGAGGGCGAGAGCGGCGAACAGCAGCCGGGCGACGACGGCACCGGCCGCCAGCCTACGGACCGGATGACCGCCGACCAGCTTCGCGAGGCGCTGAAAGGTCTCCAGCAGCAGCAGGACGATCTCGGCAAGCAGCTCGGCGAGTTGCAGGGTGCGCTGAAGGGCATGGGCCTGAAGCCGGGCGAGGGTTTCGGCGAGGCCGGCCGCGAGATGAAGGGCGCCTCGCAGGCGCTCGGCGAAGGGCAGGGCGAGCCCGCCGTCGGCAGCCAGGGCCGTGCGCTGGAAGCGCTGCGCAAGGGTGCGCAGAACATGATGAACCAGATGCAGGCCATGGGGCAGGGCCAAGGCCAGGGCATGCCGCAGGCCGGCCGCAACGGCCGCGATCCGCTCGGCCGCGAGCGCAACGCCAACGGGGAAGGCCCCGATTTCGGCGGCACGACGAAGGTTCCGGAAGAGATCGATATCCAGCGTGCGCGGGAAATCCTGGAAGAAATCCGCCGCCGGCTCGGCACGGGCGGCGCGCCGGCCTTCGAGCGGGACTACCTGGAGCGGCTTCTCGGAATCCGCTGAGCCTCAGGCGGCCAGCGCCATCGCGACGGCGCGGCGGATATCGGGCAGGCTGAACGGCTTGCTGACGACATCGACGATCTTGGCGGAAAGGTCGTCGGCGCGCTCGCGCTGGTCGGCATAGCCGGTCATCAGCAGGATTTTCAGGGCGGGATGGGCCGCGGAGGCCTTGTGGGCAAGCTCGATGCCGTCCATCACCGGCATGCGGATATCGGAAAGCAGGAGATCGAAGCTGCCCTCTTCGAGCGCATCGAGCCCGGCCGCGCCGTCCGGCGCTTCCACGGTCTCATGCCCGTCCATGCGCAGGGCGCGCGCCACGAAGGTGCGCAGCGAATCTTCATCCTCGGTGATCAGGATTCTGGCCATCAATCCCCCTTCGGGCCCATCCATCAGGCCCCGGTCGGACCTGAAAAGACCAGACTTTCCTTGTCGATCCGTAAACGGCGGGCGGCGGATCTTGTAACGGGTTACTCGGCGTCGCCCGTCACCACGCCCACGAACGGCAGTTCGCGGAAAGCATAGGCGACGTCCATGCCGTAGCCGACGACGAAGTGGTCGGGGCATTCGAAGCCGACATAATCGGCCTCGAGGTCCGTCCTGCGCTTCTCGCGCTTGTCGAGCAGCACGGCGATGGTGACGTTGCGCGCGCCGCGCTCGTACATCAGCTCCTTGGCGTAGCTGAGCGTGCGGCCGGATTCGAGGATGTCGTCGATGAGGAGGATGTCGCGGCCGTGGACGTCGCTGTCGATGTCCTTGATGACCTTGACGCCCTGCGACACGGTGCCGGCGCCATAGCTCGACAGGGTGATGAACTCGACTTCCGGCGCAAGGCCCGCCGCGTGGAGCGCGCGGGTGAGGTCGGCGGCGAAGATGAACGAGCCCTTGAGGACGGCGATGACGAGGAGGTCCTTGGTCGGGCCGGCGGCGATCTGAGCGGCCATCTCCTCGTTGCGCCTGGCGATCTGCGCGGCGTCGTAGAGCGTCTCGATCTTCTTTCCGCGGACAATGTGCATCGCGATGCGGCTCCCTCAGTCGATGTAAAGCAGCCGATTAGCACAGTCAGATGGCCGGCGCATCCTCGCCCGCGAAGGAAACCGAGACTTTCGGCACTTTTCCGCCGCCATGGGGGATGTGGAGCGCGAAGGCCTCGCTGCCGCCCGCTGCGACCGTATCCGCCTCCAGCGCAAGGCGGCGCTGGACGATGCCCGCTGCGCCCTCCACCCGGATTTCGAGCGGCGGCAGGCGGAGCGTATCGCTGCCGGTATTGTCGATGCGGCCGTAGACGGAGAGCACCTTCATGCCGTTGCGGTCGTCGAGGCTCGCCGAGACGCCGGCGATGCGGAGCGTTTCGCCGGGGCCCGTCGCCGCCGCCTTCAGCGCCGAAAGGCCGCCGGCATAAGCGAAGACGAAGAGGAAGGCGCCGGCGGTGAGGCCGGCGAAGGCATGGCGGGGAAGGCGCTGCAGCCCGGCTTCGCAGAGCCGCGCGCCGGCGGCGAGAAGCCGGAAGGCGAGATGCTGCGACAGCGGCCGGCTTTTCGCCGGGCGAGCCTTGCGATGGTTGTCGTTGGAGGTGCGCGGGGCGCCGCCCCGGATCACCACGAACTCGGCGTCGACCGTTTCGAGCCGCGCGGGAAAGTGCTGGCCGTGCCGGCGGGCGGACGCCTTCGGCTCCGGCGGCAGAAGGTCGATCCGGCCTTTCGCCTGCTGTCTCGCTCTGAAGGCGTTCATCGCCACCTCCCTTGCCGCCCTCGCAAAATCACCTGCGAAAAGTCGGGCATTGAATGAAATCCTTACGAAACGTAAACCATACTGGTTAATGCTTCGGAAACCCGACCGTGAAAGAGCCGTTTTCCCATGCGACGCCGGCCGGGATACTGCCACGGCGGCGGGCGAGCGCTTCTAGAACCGGGTTGGCCATTGATTCACTTCGAGAATGTCGGACTGCGCTACGGGATGGGGCCGGAGATCCTCCGCGACCTCACCTTCGATATTCCGCGCCGGTCCTTCCAGTTCCTGACGGGGCCGTCCGGGGCGGGCAAGACGACGCTGCTGCGTCTCCTCTTCCTGTCGCTCCAGCCGACGCGCGGCATCATCCGCACCTTCGACCGGGAAATCTCGACCATCCCGCGTGACGAACTGCCGATGCTGCGCCGGCGCATCGGTATCGTCTTCCAGGATTTCCGCCTGCTCGATCACCTGACGACCTACGAGAACGTCGCCCTGCCGCTGCGCGTTCGCGGCAAGGAGGAGGCGAGCTACCGCGCCGACGTGCTGGAACTTCTGAAGTGGGTCGGTCTCGGCGAGCGGATCAACGTGCTGCCGCCGGTGCTTTCGGGCGGGGAGAAGCAGCGCGCGGCCATCGCCCGCGCCCTCATCGACCGGCCGGAACTGCTGCTCGCCGACGAACCGACCGGCAACGTGGACCCGCCGATGGCCCGCCGGCTCCTCAGCCTCTTCCTCGAGCTCAACCGGCTCGGCACCGCCGTGGTGATCGCCACGCACGACCTGTCGCTGATGGACCAGGTGGAGGCGCGGCGCATGATCCTCTCGCAGGGGCGGCTCGATATCTATGACTGACGCCCCCCGCGAAACCGCCGAGACAGCCGCCCCCGCCCGCAGGCCGGAAATGCGCGTGCGCCCGACGGCGCCCATCGTGCCGCCGGCCAACGTCTCCGGCCGGGCGCTGATGTTCGTCATCGCCATCATGGCCTTTCTCGCCTGCCTCACCTTCGGCGCGGTCAGCATGGTGCGGGCGACGGCGGCGAGCTGGCAGAGCCAGATTTCCCGCGAGATCACCATCCAGATCAAGCCGGACGACAATCTCGACATGGAGCAGGCGCTGAAGGATGCGCGCGACCTCGCGCTCACCTTCGCCGGCACGCGCGACGGCACCATCGTCGACAAGGCGGCGACGGCGCGGCTTTTGGAACCCTGGCTCGGCGAAGGCCTCGACATCGACGAGCTGCCGGTGCCGCGCCTCGTCATCGTCACCATCGACGAGCAGAGCCCGCCGGATTTCTCCGCCATGCGAAAGGCGCTGTCGGAGAAGATCCCGCAGGCCTTTCTCGACGATCACCGCACCTGGGTGGACCGCCTCGTCGCCATGGCCCGCACCACGGCTTTCATCGGCACGGGCGTGCTCGTCCTCGTCTTCTCCGCCATGGTGTTGACGGTGGTGTTCGCCACGCGGGGCGCGCTTTCCGGCAACCGGCATATCGTCGAGGTGCTGCATTTCGTGGGAGCGGAGGCGAGTTTCGTCGCCTCCGAATTCCAGAAGCATTTCCTGCTGATCAGCCTCAAGGGCTCGTTTGCCGGCGGGTTCCTCGCCGCCCTCTTCTTCGCCATTGCCGGCTTCTGGCAGGGGCGCTCCATCGCCACGCCCCAGAGCGACCAGGCGACCGCGCTCTTCGGCACCTTCTCCATGGGGTTCACCGGCTATCTCGGCATCGTCGCCACCATGGTCGTGATCGCGATCCTGACGACGCTGACGGCGCGCTTCACGGTGATGCGGACGATCTACGAGATCGACCTCGTCCGCTCCGACCCCTCGCGCACAGACCAGTTGCCCGACACATGAGCGGGATGAGACGGGCCATCGCCGCGAAACGGACTATCCGTTGCCGCAATCCGGGTCTATGGACGGAATCATGAACGTGCTGGAACGGGCAAAGCCGGGATTGCCGGAGGGCACCCGGCCGAAGGGAGGACGGCGGCGCCGGCCCATGCGGCCCGCCCGACTCGTCGTGCGCGTCGTCCTGGCGACGATCCTGCTTGCCGTCGCCGCAGGCATTGCCGGCTTTCTCTATTTCGCCGAGACCGTCGCCGCGCTGGAGGCGCCGCGCGATCCCAAGGCGGATGCCATCGTCGTGCTGACCGGCGGCTACCAGCGCATCGACCACGCCATCGACCTCCTCAAGAAGGGCGCGGGCGGGCGGCTCCTCATTTCCGGCGTCAATCCCACGACGAGCGGCAACCAGATCCGCAAGCTCACGCAGACCTCGTCGGCCCTCTTCGAGTGCTGCGTCGACATGGGCTACGAGGCGATCGACACCATCGGCAACGCCAACGAGGCGGCGCGCTGGATCAGCGACCACCAGTTCCGCCGCGTGCTCGTCGTCACCAACAACTACCATATGCCGCGCAGCCTCCTCGAACTGAAGGCGAGCGATCCGACGACCGAGTTCATCGCCTATCCGGTCGTCAATTCGGACCTGAAGAACGGCAACTGGCTGCGCGAGCCGGGCGTCATGAAGGCCATGCTTTCGGAATATCTCAAATATTGCCTGGCGGGCGTCAGGGCCTTTGCCGGCGCGCGGAGCTGGTCCGGCCTTCGCGCCGACATGACGGGCTCCTGAGATCGCGACGACGGGAGTTTCCCCGCTCCGCATTATCGTGTAGGGCGGGAAGATACGTCCTCTTACAGGCTGCCCGATGCTCGCTTTCCGCTCCGTGCTCTTCAATGCCGTCTTCTACGCGAACCTCATCGTGCAGATGATCGTCTTCACGCCGGTCTATTTCCTGCTGCCGCGCAAGAAGGCCTATGTGATCGCCAAGAACTGGGCGCGCAGCAACCACTGGCTCTTCAAGGTCATCGTCGGCACGACCTTCGAGATCGAGGGGCTGGAGAACATCCCCAACGGCGGCTACATCTTCGCGCCCAAGCACCAGTCCTTCTGGGACGCCTATGCGCTGCTGCCCTGGCTCGACGATCCCTTCTATATCCTCAAGCGCGAGCTGACCTGGATTCCGCTCTTCGGCTGGTACATCAAGAAGCAGCGCATGGTGCCCGTCGACCGCAGCGCGCGCGGCAAGGCCATGGCCGCCGTGATGGATCGCACGAAGGCGGAGATGGAATCCGGCCGCCAGCTCATCATCTACCCGGAAGGCACCCGCCGTCCGCCGGGCGCGCCGCCGGAATACAAATACGGCATCGCCCGGCTCTATCGCGATCTTCAAGTGCCCGTCGTGCCCGTCGTCATGCATCCGGGCCTCTTCTGGCCGCGCCGCAAGTTCATCCGCCAGCCCGGCCATTTCAAGGTGCGCATCCTGCCGGCCGTCATGCCGGGCATGGAGCCCGACGCCTTCCTCGCCCACCTCATCGACGTGATGGAGACGGCGAGCGACCGCCTGCTGGTCGAGACCGCCGAAGCCAATCCGCACCTCCTGCTGCCGCCGACTGCGGCGCATCGGCTGGCGGAATTGAAGGCGCGCGCTGCCTAAAGACCCTCTCTGCCTGCCGGCATCTCCCCCACAAGGGGGAGAACGCTGGAGGCTTGCGCTTTCTTCCCATTTTTCTGCAGAGGGGTCTTCCGCCTGATCAGGCAGAGAGCGGCGTGGCGAGGCTTTCGGCGGTGCGGCCGACATCCTCCAGCCAATGGTCGCGGATGCCCATTTCGCGAAGGTGCTCCAGCGTGTTGCGCACGTAATCGATATTGCGGCCGGATTTTCCGACGGCCGTGCTGATCGTGCTTGCGGCTTCCTCCACGGAGAGGGAGCCGGCGAACTGGTGATGGTCGCGGTCGCAGATATAGGCGAGCGTGGCGATGCGCCGCCCGTCCGCCAGCGCGGCGGGCAGAGTGCGCTCCTTGTAGACGTGGGTCACCAGCTCGCGTTCCCGCAGGTAAGCGAGCACGGGATCGCGCTTTTCCGGCGCGACGCGGAAGGCGACGCCCCGGCAGGAGCCGCCGCGGTCGAGGCCGAGCACGAGGCCGGGCTTTTCCTGCGTCCCGCGATGCACCCACGAGCGCACGCAGAGCACCCGGCGGAAGCCGAAGAGATGCGCCGGCTGGCGCTCCTCGAATTCGAAACCCGGATTCCACATCAGCGATCCGTAGCCAAAGACCCAGAATTCGTTCATATCCACCGTCACCTGGACCGCCTCTCAAAAAGCCGCCGCATTTGCCGGCTTTCTCGCATCGAGCAGAGCGGGCAAATCACGCCCGCCACCATTGGAGAACACTATGGCATCGTCAAGCCGCGCCGGCACGTCCGGGGTCTCGCGCAAGATCGTCTGGCTCGCCATCGCCGTGGTTCTCGCCATCGCCCTCTATACGGGCGGATGGTTCTATGCCGCAAGCTGGCTGAAGGACCGGGTGACGCAGGAACTCGCAGCCTCGCAGCAGGGCCTCCACTCCGCCTCGTGCAGCAATCCGGATGTAAGGGGCTTTCCCTTCCGCATCGGCGTCTTCTGCGATGCGGTCGGCTTCGACGACCGCCCGACGGGCCTGTCGGCGACCTTCGGCGCGCTGCGCTCGGCCGCGCAGGTCTACTGGCCGGGCCATGCCGTCGTGGAGATCGACGGGCCGGCGCAGGTGCGCATGACGCCGGACATCGTCTTCGATGCCGACTGGAGCCTCCTCCATGCGAGCGTCGTCGCCGGCACGGACGGGCTCGACCGGGCCTCCGTCGCCTATGACGGGCTGAAGGGCACGCTCAACGCCCCCTCCGAGGGCCTCACCGTCGCGGTCTCCGCCACCCATGGCGAAAAGCATGTGCGGCGCTCGGGCGAGGCGCTGGACGTCGCCGTCTCGCTTCACGCGCTCACCCTCGGCCTCAAGGACAAGGTGCTTCCGCCGGTCGACGTCGCGCTCGACATGACGATCGCCGACGCCGCGCGCTGGCTGTCGAAGGAAGGTGTGCCGGGCACCGTGCCGCGCGGCACGAGCACGGAGCTGCGCGCCCTGTCGCTCGACCTTGGCGGCGGCAAGACCGTGACGCTGTCCGGCCCCGTCTCGGTGGATGACGAGGGCTATGTCTCCGGCGCGCTCGATCTCACCGTCGAGGGGGTGGATGCCTGGCGCGACCGGATTTCCGAACTGTTCCCGGAGACGGCGAAAACGGCAAGGAAGATGGCTTCGGCCATCAAAAGCCTTTCGGGCGGGCAGGACCGGGCATCGGTGAAGCTGACGCTGCGGCAGGGCACCGTCTATCTCGCTTTCTTCCCCATCGGCGAAATCCCGCCGCTCTGATCAGCCCTTGTCGTCGGCAACCGGACGGCCGAAGTTCGGCGCGGAGGTATCCTGGCCGGCATCGATGATCGAGCGGCGGATGGCGCGCGTACGCGTGAAGAGGTCGAAGAGCTTTTCGCCGTCGCCCCAGCGGATGGCGCGCTGCAGATAGGCGAGATCCTCGGAAAAGCGCGCCAGCATTTCCAGGATCGCGTCCTTGTTGTGCAGGCACACGTCGCGCCACATGGTCGGGTCCGAGGCGGCAAGGCGCGTGAAGTCGCGGAAGCCCGACGCCGAATATTTGATGACCTCCGATTCGGTCACCGTCTCCAGGTCGTCGGCCGTGCCGACGATGTTGTAGGCGATGATATGCGGCAGGTGCGAGACGATGGCGAGCACCTTGTCGTGGTGCTCCGTGTCCATCTCGTCGACCCTGGAGCCGAGTGCCTCCCAGAAGGCGGCGAGCTTCTTCTTGGCGTCCTTGTCGGTGCCGTGCACGGGCGTCAGGATGCACCAGCGGCCCTGGAAGAGCTCGGCGAAGCCCGCGTCGGGGCCGGAATGCTCCGTGCCGGCGAGCGGATGGCCGGGAATGAAATGCACGTCCTTCGGCATATGCGGCAGCATCTGCGCGACGACCGAGGCCTTGGTGGAGCCGACATCGGTGACGATGGCGCCGGATTTGAGATGCGGGGCGATCTCCTCGGCCACCTTGCCCGAGGCGCCGACGGGCACCGAGACGACGACGAGGTCCGCGCCCTCCACCGCCTCGCCCGCGTCGAGGACGTAGTCGGTGCCGAGGTCGAGTTCGCGGGCGCGGTCCAGCGTCTCCTGGCTGCGGGTCGAGATGGTGACGGTTCTGGCAAGCCCCTTGGCCTTGACGGCGCGGGCGATGGAGGAGCCGATCAGGCCGATGCCGATCAAGGTGATCTTGTCGAAATGTCCGTCGGTCATGCCTGTCGCCTCCTGCCGTTTTCCCGTCCGCTCTAGCGGGCAGGCCCTCGTTTGTCGAGGGGATCAGCGTGAGGCGCGCTCGCGCGTCGTCGGCACGCCCTGCGGGGCGATCACCGGCACGAAGACGCGGCGCGAGGCGCGGGCGGCGACGGGCAGGCCCTGGTAGAGCCGCTTCTGGGCCTCCACGACGATGACGCCGGAGAACATCGGCCAGAGGAAGCGCCCCAGCCGCTCGAAGACGCCGCGCAGCTTCAGGACGCCGCGCAGCTTGGAGGGCGGGAAGAACAGTGCCTCGGCGCTGGCGCCGGGGGTGAAGTTCGTCTCGCGGAGCAGCGCGGTGAGCTGGCCGCGCGAATAGGGCCGGCCCGAACCGAAGGGCGTATGCTCCATGCGGGCCCAGACGCCGCGCCGGTTCGGCACGACGATGACGAGCCGGCCGCCCGGCGCCAGCACCCGCCAGAGCTCCTTCATCGTCTCGCGCGGGTTCTCGGCAAATTCCAGCGAATGCACCATCAGGACCCGGTCGACCGAGGCATCCGGCAGCGGCAGTTCCTCGTCGAAGACGAGGGCGGTGGAGGAGGGCTCGCCCGGCGGCCAGTTCACGGCGCCCTGTCCGGCCGGCATGAAGGCGAAGGTGCGCTCGGTGTCGGCGCGGAAGCGGTCGAGATAGGGCACGGCATAGCCGAGGCCCACCAGCCGCTCGTCCGGCAGGCGCGCCCAGAGCGAGGCGAGCGCCATGGAAATGGAATGGTCGGCAAGGCGGCCGAGCGGGGAATGATAGAATTCGCGAAGGTCGACGATGTCGGTGTGCATGGCGTCCCATGTTAGTGACCGCCCGGTGGACTTCAAGGCCGGTTGCCTTACATTCGCCCTCGACCGATGGATCGACATGACGAGGACTGCCCATGACCCCGCTCGAAATAGACCTTTTCCCCTGCCGCAGCGACAATTTCGGCGTGCTGCTGCACGATCCCGTCTCGGGCGCGACCGCGAGCATCGACGCGCCGGAGGAAAAGCCGATCCTCGACGCGCTCGCCCGGCGCGGCTGGACGCTGACCCACATTCTCACGACCCACCACCATGGCGACCATGTCGAGGCCAACCTGGCGCTGAAGCAGCGTTTCGGCGCGACGATCATCGGGCCGAAGCGCGAGACCATTCCGGGCATCGACCGGAAGGTGGACGAGGGCGATGTGTTCGAGTTCGCCGGACGGCGCGTGGAGGTCATCGCGACGCCGGGCCATACGCTCGGCCATATCTGCTTCTACCTGCCGGAGGAGAAGCTGCTCTTTGCCGCCGATACGCTCTTTGCGCTCGGCTGCGGCCGCGTCTTCGAGGGCACGCCGGCGCAGATGTGGACTTCGCTCGAAAAGCTTGCCGCGCTGCCGGACGAGACGACCGTCTATTTCGGCCATGAATACACGCTCTCGAATGCGCGCTTCGCAAAGACGATAGACTCGGACAACGCCGCCCTTCTTGCCCGCGTCGAGGAGATCGAGGCGCTGCGGGCGGCGGGCGGCTTCACCGCGCCGACGACCATCGGGCTGGAAAAGGCGACGAACCCGTTCCTGCGGGCAGGCGATCCGGCGATCCGCCGTCATCTCGGCATGGAGACGGCGAGCGACGCGGAGGTCTTTGCCGAGATCCGCGGCCGGAAGGACCGCTTCTGACCGTCAGGCGGGCGCGACCGCGCTCCGGCGGAAGATCATGTCGCGGGCGGCCAGCACCGCCCCGCCCGTGACGAGAAGGCAGGCAAGGGCGATCCCCCAGGACGGTTCGGCAAAGCCGGTGAGGACGAGGACGAGGGTGGAAAGCAGCGGGGCGGCATAGCTTGCCGCGCCGAGGATCTGGATATCGCCGTTCTTCACGCCGAAGTCCCAGGCATAGAAGGCCGCGCCCACCGGCAGGAGGCCGAGGCCGGCGACGGCGAGCCATTCGAAGCCCGTGCCGGGCCAGACCGTCGTTTCCAGCATGAGGTGGCAGAGGAGGGAGAGGATGGCGGTGGCAAGGCAGAAGCCCGTCACCACATCCGTCGAGACGGCCTCGAAGCGCCGAGTCATCAGCGAATAGCCGGCCCAGGTGAAGGCGCAGAGGAAGGCCGCGCCGTAGCCGATGACGTAGGCGCCGTCGAAGGAGAAGCCGTTGCGGCCGACGATGAACACGGTGCCGGCAAGGCCGAGCAGCGTGCCGACAATATGGTTCCATTTCAGCGTCTCGCCCGGCAGCAGGGCCGAGCCGGTGACGATGAGCAGCGGCCAGAGATAGGCGATCAGGCTCGCCTCCACCGCCGGCGCATTGCGCAGCGCCGTGAAGTAGAGGAAGTGATAGCCGAAGAGGCCGAGGATGCCGGTGAGCCAGACTTTCGCCGGCTGGCGGAGCAGGCGGGCGCGCTGCGGGCGGGCGAGAAGCACGAGGATGCCCGGCAGGCTGCCGATAAGGAAGCAGACGGCGGAGAGCTGGAAGGGCGGCATCCTGCCCGAAGCCGCGGTGAAGAGCGCCAGCAGCGCCCACATGAGGATCGCCGAAAAGCCGATCAGGGTTGCGCGCATCTTCAAGGCCGATCACTCCATCCGGTCAGCCGACCGGACGCCGGGTCAGCCGCCGAAGCGCGTGGCCGAGACGGTGACAGGGCCGAGCTTGGTCGGAATCCTCACATAGACCGGAGCATATACATTTGCCGCGTCGGCCTTGGCAAACCAGATTTCCATCGTGCTCAGGCTGCGCAGGTACTCGACGTCCTCGCGGCCCTTCTTGTAGCCGGATTTCGGGATGAAGCGGATGCCGCAGACGACGACCTCGCCGGCAAAACCGTCGGTGGCGAAGGACTTCGTGCCCTTCGAGGTCAGCCGGAGGTCGAGGCGCGATTCCCCGTCGAAGATCGGCAGCGTCTTCGGGCAGATGCGGCCGCCGGCGGGGATGATGAGGCCGGAGATCGGGTCGAGCACGGAGCGCAGGTCGGCGCGCGAGACGGGCACCCAGTTGGCCGGCTTGTTGCGCGCCGGCACCATGCTGGCATGGGTGACGTTGCCGTTGCGGAACGTGACGTCGATCGCCCGGCCGCGCTTGCCGCTGCGATAGGTCACGGAATAGGAGGTGGCGCGCAGCCTGTCGCGGCTGACGATGCCGGAAACGCTGGTCGTGCCCTGCGTGCGGGCGAAGATGTCGGCAAGCCCCGCCGAATGCAGGCTGCCGGAAATGGAGTAGCGGTCGCCCTTGAACAGCGAACTGAAGCTTGCCGTGGCCACCGGCAGGCCGGCAAGGCGGATGCTGTAGTCCGTCCTGTGCTCGACCTCGGCCGAAAGGGCCGGCGCCGCGCCTGCGGCAAGGGCAAGCGATACGGCTGCACCGGCAATCCAATCCCGCGCGTTCATCCTTGCGAACCTCATCGAACCGCTCCGTCGGCAATGTTCCGCCGCCCGGATACTCCAACCTGCCATTGCGGCGATTCTACGCCGTGGAAAATTCCCGGCCATGCTGTTATTGGCTACGAATCATGCGGTTTGGCAACTGATTTCCCGCGTGGCGCAGGTTTGGCTTGACGCCAGCGGCGAGTGTGACTATAGAACCGCGACTTTCCAAAAAAGGCCAGGCGGACTGCGGCCGGTTTCGGTGCCGGAAACGTATTGTCCCGAACGTAAGAAAAATAGGTGTACCATGTCCCGTAGTTGCGAATTGACCGGCAAGGGCGTCCAGTCGGGCAACAATGTGAGCCACGCGAACAACAAGACGAAGCGCAAGTTCCTGCCGAACCTGTGCAATGTCACGCTGATCTCCGACGTCCTCGGCCAGCGTTTCCGTCTTCGCGTTTCCGCTGCAGCGCTCCGCTCCGTCGAGCACCGCGGTGGCCTCGACGCCTTCCTGCTGAAGGCCGAAGAGAACGAACTGTCGATGCGCGCCCGCCTGCTGCGCCGCCAGATCGCCAAGAAGACCGCTGCCGCCGCCTGATTTCAGGCCCGAGCCGGATCGTTTTCATTGAGGCTTGACCGGGCTCCGGGCAGGCCTCGATGCTTTGCCTACATTTCCGTCCCTCCAACTGGTGGCATCACCCAGGATAAAAAAATGCTCGCGAACCGCATTACCCTCGTCTACGTCCTCCTGATGACCGCCGTGGTCGTCGCCTCCAACGTGCTGGTGCAGTATCCGCTTTCGGGCGAACTGTTCGGCATCGCCCTCGGCGACCTCCTGACCTACGGCGCCTTCACCTATCCGGTCGCCTTCCTCGTCACCGACCTTACCAACCGCCAGTTCGGGCCGAGCGTGGCGCGCCGGGTCGTGGCGGCGGGCTTCCTTGTTGCGGTGCTCTTTTCCTTCGCGGCCTCCACGCCGCGCATCGCCATCGCCTCGGGCTCGGCCTTCCTCGCCGGCCAGCTCCTCGACATCTCCGTCTTCAACCGGCTGCGCCGGCAGGCCTGGTGGCGCGCGCCGCTGATCGCCTCGCTGATCGGCTCGGTGCTCGACACGATGATCTTCTTCTCCTTCGCCTTCGCGCCGTTCCTCTCGGTCTTCGGGCCGAACGACGACTTCGCCATTGCCTCCGCGCCGGTGCTGGGCATTTTCACGGCCGAGGCGCCGCGCTGGATCTCCTGGGCCATCGGCGACTTCTCCGTGAAGCTCCTCGTCGGTCTCGTCATGCTGCTGCCCTACGGCGCCCTGATGAGCCGCCTGCGCCCGATGCCGGGCGTCGAGAAGCTGGCCTGAGGTATCCTAGCTCCTACCATGCCGTCATCTTCGGGCTTGACCCGAGGATGACGAAGGGAGAGGCGGGGGCCGCGTTTCATCTATCCGGCAGAAGCCGGAACTCCAGCATCAGGTTGCGCTGGAGGATGGAGTGGTTGTCGTCGGAAACGACGATGATGCGGATATCGTCCGGCCCCATCGCGACGACGTCCATGCCTTCCATATTGTCGATCTGCTCGCTCATGTCGGCGTCGATCAGCACGTCGCCGTCGACGACGGCACCCGGCCGGATCGTCTGACCGTCGATCCTGCGGATGCGCATGCCCATGCCGTCCGACAGGCGGAAGCGGCGTTCGAGCAGCAGGAGGTCGCCGTTCGGCAGGAAGGCGCCGTCGGTGATGTCCCAGGGATCGGTGCGTTTGACCGCGAAGAGGCCCGCGCGGGGGCCATCCAGCACTGCGGCGAAGACGTTGCCGTCCCTGTCGAGGCTGCGTTCCGTGACGGCGACGGGCACCGCGTCGAGCGGGCCGGCGGCGGGTGACATCGTCAGCGTTTCCATGCCCCGGTTGGCGCGCAGCTCGCGCCGGTCGAAGGGCAGGGGGAGCTGGCGGACCGGCCGGGATTCCATGAAGCCGGGATCGGGATAGGCGTCGATCCGGTGGAAGACCTCGAAGCTGACGAGGAGTTCGCCCCCGGCGATCGCAAGGCCCTCGGCATCCATCCGGTACTTGACGTTCTCGTCCTCGCCGTTCCTGTCGAACATCGAGCGGATCCCGAGGTCCGCAAGGCCGGACAAGAGGCCGTCCGCGCCGCGCTCGACGCTTCCGGTCAGCCAGTGCCCCGTATCGAGGACGGCGACGAAATGCTGCCGGTCCTCGCGAAAGCGGATGGCCGAGACGGCGCCGAGCAGGGGATTGCTGGACGAATAGCTGATGCCGCCGAGGAATTCGAGCTTGCCGAAGACGCGGCGGTCGGAACCGAGGACGAAATGCGGGAAGGCCCGGTTCGAGACCGGGATGTCCTGTAT
Source organism: Shinella fusca (assembly GCF_014203155.1). GTDB lineage: Bacteria > Pseudomonadota > Alphaproteobacteria > Rhizobiales > Rhizobiaceae > Shinella > Shinella fusca. The sequence goes on along the minus strand of NZ_JACHIK010000017.1, from coordinate 62,642 downwards.
GGCCTCCGCCATGGCCGGCCGGAGCGCCGGCAGGCAGAGCGCGGCGGAAAGGGCGAGGAGGGCAAGGCGGCGCCGAAAGCCCGCGCGGCCGCCGAGCGGCGGCCGCTCAGCCTGCACGGCGGCGGGCCGGGCGGCGGGAGGTCGCTTCGTCGGCAAAGAGCGAGGCAAGCTGCTCGGTCATCGCGCCGGCCAGTTCGTCCGCATCGACGATGGTGACGGCGCGGCGATAGTAGCGCGTCACGTCATGGCCGATGCCGATGGCCAGAAGCTCGACCGGCGAGCGCGTCTCGATCTGCTCGATCACGGCGCGCAGGTGCCGCTCCAGATAGTTGCCCGGGTTTACCGACAGCGTCGAATCGTCGACCGGCGCACCGTCCGAGATCATCATCAGGATACGGCGCTGCTCGGGGCGGGCCATCAGCCGGTCATGCGCCCAGATCAGCGCCTCGCCGTCGATGTTCTCCTTCAGGAGGCCCTCGCGCATCATCAGGCCGAGATTGCGCCTTGCGCGCCGCCAGGGGGCGTCCGCGCCCTTGTAGACGATGTGGCGGAGGTCGTTGAGGCGGCCGGGCGATTGCGGCTTGCCGCTGCCTAGCCATTTTTCGCGCGACTGGCCGCCCTTCCACGCCTTGGTGGTGAAGCCGAGGATCTCGACCTTCACGCCGCAGCGCTCCAGCGTGCGCGCGAGGATATCGGCGCAGGTGGCGGCAACCGTGATCGGCCGGCCGCGCATGGAGCCGGAATTGTCGATGAGGAGCGTGACGACCGTATCGCGGAAGGTCGTGTCCTTCTCGCGCTTGAAGGAGAGCGGCTGCATCGGATCGATGATGATGCGCTGCAGGCGGGCGCTGTCGAGATAGCCTTCTTCGAGGTCGAATTCCCAGGCGCGGTTCTGCTGCGCCATCAGGCGGCGCTGCAGGCGGTTGGCAAGCCGGCCGACGGCGCCTTGCAGATGGGCGAGCTGCTTGTCGAGGAAGGCGCGCAGGCGATCGAGTTCCGCTTCGTCGCAAAGCTCCTCGGCGGTGATCGTCTCGTCGAATTCCTCGGTGAAGACCGCGTAGTCGACCTTCTCGTTGAAGTCGGTGAACGGCTGGTTCGGGCGGCGAACCTCGCCGGGCGTCTCGCTGTCGTCCCCGTCGTCGTCGACGAGATCGTCGTCGGAGATTTCCGCGCCGTCCATCTCGCCTTCGTCCATCTGCTCGTCGGACGTCTCGTTCTCGTCGGCGGGCGCTGCGTCGTCGCCGGCGTCCTCCTGGCTCTCGTTGTCTTCCTGCTCGTCGCTGCGCGGCTGGTTCTCGTCCTCGGGCGTCTCGCTGTCGTCCGGCTCGTTCTCCTCCTCGCCGTATTGTTCGGCGACGTTCATGGAGGCGAGCATGTTGCGCACGACGCGCGAGAAGGCCTGCTGGTCGTTGATGGCGGAGGAAAGCCCCTCCATGTCCTTGCCGGCCTTGTCCTCGATGAAGTCGCGCCAGAGGTCGAGCACCTTGCCGGCGGAAGCGGGCGGAGCCTGGCCCGTCAGCTTCTCGCGCACGATGAGGGCGACGGCTTCCTCCAGAGGCGCGTCGGCCTGGTGGGTGATCGCGCCGAAATTCGCCTTGGCGTATTTCTCGCCCAGCATGGTGGTGAGGTTCTGCGCCATGCCCTGCATGCGGTTGGAGCCGATGGCTTCCACGCGCGCCTGCTCGACGGCGTCGAAGATCGCACGGGCATCCGCACCCTGCGGCGACATGGTCGCGTGGATGCGGGCGTCGTGGCAGGCCTTGCGCAGCGCCATGGAATCGCCAAGGCCGCGGGTGATCGCGACTTCGGCAGGCGAGGGGCGCTTGGAAAGCTCCGGCAGGCGGATGCGCTCGCCGGTCATGCCCGGGCGCTCGTTGGCGAAGGCGACCTCCACCTCGCCGTCGCCGGAGACGGCGCGCACGCACCCCGTCACCGCGCGGCGGAACGGCTCCATGTCGACCACGCCGCCGGGCCTCGGCTTCGAATTGTCTCCGCGAGCTGCCATGCGCTTTCTCCGGCCGTCAGGCCGTCGCCTCCAGGACGATGTTGGCGGCGCTTTCCTTCAGCTCCACGCCGAAGGCGCGCTGGTAGAGTTCGGCGACCAGCGTGCGTTCCAGTTCGTCGCACTTGTTGAGGAAGGTGACGCGGAAGGCGAAGGCGATGTCGCCGAAGATCTCGGTGTTCTCGCCCCAGGTGATGACCGTACGCGGGCTCATCACCGTCGACAGGTCGCCGTTGATGAAGGCGGCGCGGGTGAGATCGGCGACGCGCACCATGCGCGAGATCGTCTCGCGGCCGTCCTTGCCGGAAGCGAGGCGCTTCACCTTGGCGGCGACGATGTTCACCTCGTTGTCGTGCGGCAGGTAATTCAGCGTCGTGACGATCGACCAGCGGTCCATCTGCGCCTGGTTGATCTGCTGCGTGCCGTGGTAGAGGCCGGTCGTATCGCCGAGGCCGACCGTGTTGGCCGTCGCGAACAGGCGGAAGGCGGGATGCGGGCGGATGACGCGGCTCTGGTCGAGCAGGGTCAGGCGGCCGGAGGATTCCAGAACACGCTGGATGACGAACATGACGTCCGGCCGGCCGGCATCGTATTCGTCGAAGACGAGCGCGACGTTGTGCTGGTAGGCCCAAGGCAGGATGCCGTCCTTGAATTCGGTGACCTGCAGGCCGTCCTTGACGACGATGGCGTCCTTGCCGACGAGGTCGATACGGCTGACATGGCTGTCGAGGTTGACGCGCACGCACGGCCAGTTGAGGCGGGCGGCGACCTGCTCGATATGGGTCGACTTGCCGGTGCCGTGATAGCCCGAGACCATGACGCGCCGGTTATGGGCGAAGCCTGCGAGGATGGCGAGGGTGGTTTCCCGGTCGAAAAGGTAGTCCGGGTCGAGGTCCGGCACATAGGCGTCCGCCTTGGCATAGGCCGGGACCCGAAGGTCGGTATCAATGCCGAAAACCTCCCGAACGGATACCGTGGTATCGGGGAGGTTGGAAATATCGAGATCCATCTTGCTCATCACGTCTCCGCGGGCGGCGGCCATGCCTCCGCCCAATAATTTAGTGCACGCCAACTTTGCCTTTTGCTTGACCGCATTCGGGGATGCCGGGCGATTCCGCCCGGTGCCGCAAATGCTCTAGCAGAAGCCGGCCTGCTTTAACAATTGATATGCTTGGATGACCGCGCGAAAACGCTCTTCCGAGCCCCTATCTCCGCCATTTGCATCCGGGTGATGCTTTTTGACAAGCATTTTGTAGGCGGACTTGATGTCCTCGCCCGTCGCGCCCGCCGAAAGGCCGAGCGTGTCGAAGGCCTTCGCCTCCAGCGTCTTCAGCTTTCGCGCGCGCGGCTCCATGCGGGGCCCGCGGCCCTTGCCCTCGTTGAAGAAGCCGAAGGGATCGCGGACGCGCTGGTTCGCCCCGGCGGTGCCGGAGCGCGCCGTTCCCTGCGCCGGGCCGTTCTTGGCGGCCTTGTTGACGCCGATCGTCCAGGTCGGGCGGTGACCGGTGATGGCCTCCTTCTGGTAGCGCGCGATCTCGCCGTCGGAGAGGCCGGAGAAGTAGTTGTAGCCCTTGTTGTATTCCTTCACATGCTCGAAGCAGAACATGAAATACTGCCCCTCGGCATTGCGGCCGACGGGTGCGCGGTGCTTGGCGTTCTCCTCGCAACCGTCCCACTGACAGGTCGGCGCGGAACGCTCGGGACGCTCCACGCGCCGCTTCGTGCGGATGCGGTCGAAGTATTTGGAATCGAGTTTCATGGTCCCCATTATGGGGTTGCGGAGGGCCCGCAACAAGAATTGACAAAGCGGATTGTTGCTGGCTTTGTGGAGGTATTTTGTTGCGTCGCGGCGCGCGATTTTCCGGCCGCCCGAGGTTCGTCCATGTCCATGAAATCCAGCATCGCCGGCAAGCTCGAAGCAGCCTTTTCGCCCGAGCGCCTCGAGGTCATCAACGAAAGCCACATGCATGCCGGCCACCAGCCGGGATTCGACGGCGAGGGCGAAACGCACATGCGCATCCGCATCGTCTCGGCCGCCTTCGCCGGCATGAGCCGCGTGGCGCGCCACCGGGCGATCAACGACGTGGTGAAGGCCGAGCTCGACGCGGGGCTGCATGCGCTCGCCGTCGAGGCCGCCGCGCCCGGCGAGCCGGTGCGCTGGTGATCAGGCCCGCGCTTCCGGCTCCACGGGGCGGATGCGCAGCTTGGTGATGCGGTTCTTCGCCCGCTTCATGACGATGAAGCGCTTGCCGTAGAAGGTGAAGGCCTGCCGCTCTTCGGGAATGGACTTCGATTCGTGGATGACGAGGCCGGCGATGGTCGTCGCCTCCTCGTCCGGCAGGCTCCAGCCGAAGGCGCGGTTGAGGTCGCGGATGGCGACGCCCCCGTCGACGACGAGCGAGCCGTCCGCCTCCTGCCGCACGCCCTGCATGTCGACCGCCGCCTCGTCGGAAATGTCGCCGACGATCTCCTTCAGGATGTCCTGGAGCGTCACGACGCCCTGCACCTCGCCGTATTCGTCGACCACGGTGGCGAAATGCTCCTGGCGGCGCAGGAAGGCGGCGAGCTGTTCCTTCAGCGTCGTCGTGTCCGGCACGAACCACGGTTTTTGCGCGACCTTCGTGATGTCGAGGGTCTTCGCTTCGATGCCGGGTTCCGTCAGCGCGCGCAGGAGGTCCTTGGCATGGACGACGCCGACAATGTTGTCGACCGAGCCCGCCCAGAGCGGCATGCGTGTGTAGGGGCTTTCCAGCACGGCCTTGACGATCTCCTCCGGCGGGTCGCCGGCATTGAGCGCGCGCATCGCCGTGCGGTGGATCATGATGTCGGAGACTTCCAGCGCGTCGAGGTCGAGCCCGTTGGAGAGCCGGTCGCGCTCGGCCTTCGCCGCGGCGGCGTCGCGCTCGTTCTCCGCCTCGCGCGTTTCCTGATGCGTGCGCCACAGCGCGGTGATCGAGGTGCGCCAGCGAAGGGCGGCGGAAAGCAGGAGCAGGCCGAGGGCAAGGGCGGCCCAGAGCCAGACATGCGGAGCGGGCGCCGCGCCGGTCATTTCGGCAGCTTTTCCCTGAGGAAGGCGACGACTTCGGATTGCGGCACGTCGTCGGCGACGAAGGACTGGCCGATGCCGTGCGTCAGGATGAAGGTGAGCTTGCCGCCCTTGACCTTCTTGTCCTGCGCGATGGCGTCCATCAGCGTCTCGGCCGGCGGCAGGCCGCCGGGGATCTCGCCCATCGTCGTCGGCAGGCCGACGTCGCGCAGATGTGCCTCGACGCGCTTGCCGTCGTCGGGGCTCGCAAGGTTCATCCTGGCGGAGAACTGGTGGGCGAGCACCATGCCGATGGAAACGCCTTCGCCATGGACGAGGCGGGCGCTGTCATAGTGCGTCGCTGCCTCCAGCGCATGGCCGAAGGTGTGGCCGAGATTGAGGAGGGCGCGCTGGCCGTTCTCCCGCTCGTCGGCGGCGACGACGTCGGCTTTCGCCTGGCAGCTCGTGGCGATGGCCGTAATGCGCGCCTCGCCGCCGGCAAAGACGGCGCGCCAGTTCTTCTCCAGCCAGGCGAAGAAGTCCGGCTTGTCGATGAGCCCGTATTTGGCGACCTCGGCATAGCCGGCGCGGAACTCGCGCGGCGAGAGCGTGTCGAGCACGTCCGTGTCGGCAAGCACGAGGTCCGGCTGGTGGAAGACGCCGATGAGGTTCTTGCCGTGGGAAGAGTTGATGCCCGTCTTGCCGCCGACGGAGGAATCGACCTGCGCGAGCAGCGAGGTCGGCACCTGGATGAAGCGCGAGCCGCGGCGCACGATGCCGGCGGCAAAGCCGGTGAGGTCGCCGATGACGCCGCCGCCGAGCGCCACTACGGCATCGCCCCGCTCGATGCGGGCGGCGAGCACACTGTCGCAGACGCCGATCAGGTGCTCGAAGCTCTTCGTCTTCTCGCCCGCCGGCAGGACGAGCGAGACGGCGTCGATGCCCTCGGCGCTCAGAGCCGCCATGAAGTTGTCGAGATAGAGGGGCGCGACGTGCTCGTCGGTGACGACGGCGATCTTGCGGCCCTTGAGGCGGCTTGCGATCTCGCGGCCGGCGGCGGAAATGAGGCCGGGGCCGATCAGGATGTCGTAGGAGCGGTCGCCGAGGTTAACCCGCACGGTGCGGCGCGCGGTGGCATTGGCAGTCATGGTCATCTCGTCAGGTTCGGGGCGGAGCGGCGGTGATCGCGGCGAGCACCTCCTCCACCATGGTTTCCTTCTTCACGTCGCGCGACATCACGGTGAGATCGGCTTCCGCATAGATCGGGTAACGGGCGTTCATGAGGTTTTCCAGCGTCTGACGCGGGTTCTCGGTCTTCAGCAGCGGGCGGGTGTCGCGCTTGTTGACGCGTTCCCAGAGCACGTCGAGGTCTGCCTTCAGCCAGACGGTAAGGCCGCCGCGCTTGATGTGCCGGCGCGTGTTCTCGTTGATATAGGCCCCGCCGCCGGTGGACACGACCCGCGGGCCGGTGCGCAGCAGCCGCTTGATGACGCGGGTTTCCAGCGCGCGGAACTCCGCCTCGCCATAGGCGGCGAAAAGGTCGGTGATCGACATGCGCGAGACGCGCTCGATCTCGTGGTCGCTGTCGATGAAGGGAATGCCGAGCGCCTGCGCCGTCATGCGGCCGATCGCCGACTTGCCGGCGCCCATCAGGCCGATCAGAACGAGGTTGCGCTTGCCGAGCGCGGCTCGGGCGACCTCGGCGAGCGGCGGGGCGAGCGTGGAAGAGGCCTGTTCGGTCGGCTCGGTCATGGTGGTTTCCGGATTCTCGTTCCTTCCGTATCGACAAAAGCGCCGGAAGCGTCAAGCCTGCCCGCAAACCGGCGCCGCGTCAGTATTCCTTCTCGTAGAAGATGCCGGCGCCCGCGCTGCCGCCGCTGCCGGCCTCGCCGCGCAGCTTGAGGCCCTTGCCGACGTCGAGGTTGATCACCGCCTTGGCGCCGTTGGTCTCCGGGTCCTGCTTCAGTTCGATATAGGTCCGGTCGTTGAGGTATTTGCCCGCCGAGACCGCGGCCCGGCCTTCCGCATCCGTCGTGATGTCGAGGTCGTCGACGCCGAGCTTGCTGCGCAGGCTGTCGAGCAGGCCCGTCGATCTGCCACCGGCAAGCTGGCTGGCGGCTGAGGCGAGCTGGGCGATCTGCACCGCCGAAAGGTTTGACATCGAGCGGTTGAAGATGAGCTGTGCGAGGATCTCGTCCTGCGGCAGGGACGGCGAGGACGCGAAGGTCACCGTCGGGTTGCTGGCAAGGCCCGCCACCGTCACCGTGATCTCCGTCGTGCCCGCCGTGCTGGCGGCGACGAGATCGACCGTCGGCACGAGGCCGCCGGCAAAGCCGATATGGGCGCTGGTGAAATCGAGGCGGCGGGTCAGGATCTCCATGCGGCCGCGCTTCAGCTCGAAGCCGCCGGAGACGACGGGGGCCACGGAGGTGCCGGTGATCGTCAGGGTGCCGCCCATTTCCGCGTTGATGCCGCGTCCGCGCACGAAGAGCTGTTCCGGCGCCTCGATCGTCAGGTCGAGGCCGATGCCGCGCGCCGCGCCGCTCGCGCCCTGCTCGCGCTGAACGTCGGCGGTCATGCGCCTGACGTCGGCGGGGGCGTTGCGGTGCTTGATGTCGATCTCGGAGAGCGAGGCCGGCAGCTTCTGCGGAATGGTGATGTTGGCCTTGTTGATATGCACCTTGCCGCCGAGGGCAAGCCCGGCGACCGGCCCCTTCAGCGTCAGGTCGCCCGTGACGTTCGCCGTCACCAGCGTGCCGTCGACATAGGTGACGTCGCCGAGCTTGAGGGCGACGTCCACCGGAAAGCCGCTCGCCGGATCGATGCCGACCGTGCCGCTCGCCGAAAGCTGCCCGCCGCTTGCCAGCTTGCCGGAGAGCGTCTGGATCACCGCCTGCTTGCCGTCCATGGTGACGCGGATGTCGAGGTTCTCGACCGCGAGGTTACGGCGCACGTCGACGAGGCGTGCCCCGCCCGAGGTGATGCTGCCGGTGACGGAGGGGGCGGCTGCCGTTCCGCCGATGGAGACATCGACGGCGGCATTGCCGGTGAGCACGAAGCCCTGCGCGGAGAGCTGGCCCTGCAGCAGGCCGAAGGGCACGGTGCCGTTGAACTTCAGCGCGAGCGGGGTCGCCCCGCCGATGCCCACCGTGCCGCCGCCGCGGAAGGAGAGGCCGCCGTCGCCGGTGAGCACCGTGTCGAGCTTCACCCTGTTGTCGGCGAAATCGCCCTTGGCGTCGATGTTGAGCGGGCCGATGCCGGCCCCGCGCGTCTGGCTGGTCACGGCGCCCTTCCAGTCGAGCGCATAGGTGACGACGGGGGCTGTCGCCTTGCCCTTGACTGTGACCGTGCCGTCGATGGCGCCGCCCGCGTCGAGCCCGGCGGCGAAGGTGTTGGCGAGCGCGGCCGGCAGCGCGTCGAGGCGGACGGCAAGGTCGAGCGTCTCGCCGGCCTTGCCGGTGACGGCGACGGCGCCGCTGCCCGTGCGGATCGTCAGCCCGTCGAGCACGGCCGCGCCGTCCACGACGCGGATCGTCGACGGTTTGGCGAGCTTCAGCGGGATGCGGCGCGGTGCGGCCTCGAAGGCGTCGAGCGCGACCGCGAGCCCGCCCTCCTGCAGGACCTTGCCCTTGACCGTAAGCGGCGCGTTGTCGAGGCGGCCGGCGAGATCGAAGGCGGTGCTCTGGCCTTGCCGGGAGAAACCGAGCCTCAGGGCCTCCAGCCGGTTCTCGCCGGCGGCGACCCCGGCGGCCTCCACCGTGCCGGTCACGGCGAGGCTGGCGAGATCGGAGACGGAAAGGTTGACGGCGGGCTTGGTGATGCTCGCCGTGTCGCGGCTCAGCTTGGATCCGGAGGCCTCGATGGTCGCGGAGGTCTTGCCGTTTGCCGTGGCGATCTCGACCTGGCCGGCAAGGTCGCCGGCGGCCTTCTGGCCCGCCATGGCGGCGAGGAGGCCGATATCCGGAAAATCGAAGCGGATCGTGCCGTCCGGCATGAAGTTCGGCGCAAGCGTCAGCGCGCCCTTCAGCGTGTTGGGGCCGATCTCGGCCTCCAGCACGGGAACGGTGATGCGGCCGTTCTCGGAAGCGACGGAGGCGCGCACGTTGATCGCCTGGCCGCCGAGCGCGCCGGTTGCCGTCAGGTCGCCGGACGGGCTGTCGGGGACGGCCTTGCCCTTGAGCGTCACGATGAGGTCGCTCAAGGTGCGGCCGGAAAGGGTCGCGCCGCTGGAGGTGACCTTGGCCGAGACGTCGAGCCCGTCGAGAGGGCCGCTGGCGGCAAGGTCGAAGGCGGCTTCCCCCGAGGCATCGGCAAGCAGCTTGCCGAGGGTAAGGACCTTGCCGGAGAGCGTGGCATCCAGCTTGCCGCCGCCGAGCGAGACGTCACCGCCGGCCTCCAGCGTGCTGGATTTCACTTCAAGGCCACTGACCGAGAGTGCGCCGTCGCCCGCCTGCCGGAGGCGGCCGGAAAGGCCGATGGTCGTGTCGATCTTGCCGGCGAGCGCCGGCGGCAGCACGGCCGGCAGCGCGAAAAGGCGGAAATTGACGTCGGCCTGACGGCTTTCCAGCCCGTAGCTGCCGGAAAGCGTGCCGCCGATGCTGGCGCTTTCGAGCGTTGCGGGGTCGAAGGCGATGGTCTGCGGCGAGACGTCGAGCGTCGCGGCGAGCTTGGCCGGGCCCTTCACCAGCCGGTCGAGATCGGCATTGGCGAAGGCGGTCGCGCCGGTTTCGAGCGTGATCTCGAGGCGGCCGGAGCGGTTTGCGACGTCGAAGGCGTCGCTGTGCGCCGACAGGTGGACCGCCTCGATACGGCCGGCGGGGAGGGCGGCGGAAGCGAGCCGCGCATCGGCCGAAAGCACCGCCGCCTTCGCCTCGCCCTTGAGGGAGATGTCGGCCCCTTCGATGAGGGCCTGGACCTCGCCGTCGGCGAGCGGCCAGCGGAAATCGATGGGGCCGTCCTTGCCGGCGAGCTTCACGTCGAGGTCGTTGGCGCCGCTGGCGCTGACGGTGCCGGAGGCGGCGAGCGTCAGCGCGCCGGTGGAGATCGCGCCCTTTTCGATGCGCAGCATGTCGGAGCCGTCGAAGGCGGCGGTGATGTCGATGCCGGTCTCGCCGGCGAAGAGCGGACGCAGCGGCGGCGGCATCAGCGCGTCGAACGTGCCGCCGCCGTTGAGGGAGAGGGTGTGCAGGCCGTTTGCCGCAAGGTCGTGTCGGCCGTCGATGCGCAGCGTCTCGGTGCCGTCGAGCGCGGCGGAAAGCCGGCCCTTCCATTGCGAGAGCGGGCCGTCGCCCGTCAGGCGGATCGAGACGGCGGGATCGTTCGGCAGCTTGAGGAGGCCGGCGAGCACGCCGCCCTTCGGTTCGGCGACGGTGGCCTCTAGGCGCAGTTCGTTGGCGTCCGGGTTGAAGGCGATGTCGGCCGCGACATGGGCGTCGGGCCGCGCCTTTTCGGATGCGGAGAGCTTGAGGGCGATGCTCTCTCCCGTCGCATCGCCGCGGCCGGAGACGACGATCCGCTGGTCGCGCCCGGCGACGGCGCCGGAGACGAAGAGCTCCGGAATGGCGAGCGAGCCGACATGCACTTCCACCGGCAGGGAGAACGAGCCGCCGGACGTCGTCGTTTCTGCTTCCGCTTTCTTTTCGGGCAGGCGGAACAGGGAAACGGTGGAGGCGGAGACGCGCTCGGCCTCGAAGCTGAGGGTCAGCAGGCGTAGCGGCGACCAGTCGACGGCAAGGTCGCGGATCTCGGCATAGGTGCCCTTCCCGTCGCCGAGCGTGATTGCGGCGGCGCGCAGCTTGCCGGTCAGAAGGCCGGAGGGCTCGCTGATCGAGATCACCTGCCCGTTCGCCGCCGCGATCCGCTCCGCATAGGAAACGGCCAGCCGCGCGCCCGTATCGGTGAAGCCGACGAAACCCAGCGCGGCGACAAGGACGACGAGGAGAACGGCAAGGGCGTAACCGGCATAGCGGAGCGTGGCGCGGAGAATTCGGGTCAGCCTGTTCATCTTCTTCCATTCGGCCGGCGGGAAGTGCCGCACCTCAGCGTCTAAACTAGGGCGCTTTCGCGCGTCTTCGAATCGCGCGGGGGCGCCCCTGGTCTTTTAGTCGAAGCAATGGCGGGCGCAAAATCGCCGCTTGCCTTCCCGCCATCACCCTGGCTGCAAATCGCGGCGGCCGTCAGAAGGACTGGCCGATGCCGGCATAGACCCCGAAGGAGGTTCCGCCGGGATATTTCTTCAGCGGAACGGCGACGTCGAGGCGGAGCGGCCCGAAGGGTGTCGCGTAGCGCAGCCCGATGCCGGCGCCCGCCCGGATGTCCTCGAAATCCGGCACCTCGTCGGTCGAGACCGTGCCGACGTCGATGAAGGGGACGATGCCGAGCGTCTCGGTGATGCCGATGCGCGCCTCCGCGGAGGCCGCCACATAGGACCGGCCGCCCAGCAACTCGCCCTTGCCGTTGCGCGGGGAGATCTCCTGGTAGCCGTAGCCGCGCACCGTGCCGCCGCCGCCGAGGAAGAAGCGGCGCGTCGCCGGGATGTCGGAAAGCTGGTCGCCGCCGATGATCGTGCCGGCGGCGAGCTTGCCGGCCAGCACGAAACGGTCCTCCGCGCCGAGCCCCTGGTAGCCGGTGATCGCCCCCTCGAAGCTGGAGAAGACCGTGCCGCGATAGGTCTCGTAGCTCGGCTTGGCGTTGATCAGGAAGCGGTAGCCTTCCGTCGGGTTCAGCTTGTCGTCGCGGGTGTCGCGCACATATTCGATGGGCAGGCTGACGGTCAGGTACTTGTTCTTGCCGAAGGCGTCCTCGACGTCGCTCCACATGACCTCGCCGCCGGCGCTCACCGTGTCCCTGTCGGAAAGCTCCACGCTGACGCCGGCGGCGGCCGTGGTGGTGAAGGCGTTGTAGGCGTCCGGATCGACCAGCGCGGCCTTCAGGCTGGCATTGAAGGTCGAGGCCGGCCCGAAGGCGCCGGGCTTGGAGAAGAGGATCGCCGTCGTATAGTCGAGGTCGCCGAGGTTCGACTCGCCGATCCGGTTGACCGAGCCTTCGATGCGCAGGGATTCGGCCTGGCCGAAGAGGTTGCGGTGGCCCCAGTAGCCCTGGAGGCCGAAGCCGTCCGTGTTGGAATATTGCGCGCCGACGCCGAAATAGCGGTGCTTGCCTTCCGAGACCTCGATGGTCATCGGCAACGAGCCGTCCGGGGCGAGGCTGCCGGCTTCGCGGATCGTCACGCTGGAGAAGACGCCGAGCTGGCGCAGGCGCTCGGCGGCCCTGGTGAGCGCTTCCGGCGAATAGGGCTGGCCGGCATTGATGCGCGAATAACGCTGCACGAAATCCGCATCCACCGTCTTGGTGCCCTTGACGCCGACGGCGCCGACGGGCGCGACCGGGCCGCCCTCGGCGGCGATCACAACGTCGACGGTGCGCGTCTTGTGGTCGGCGGTCGCGTTGCGCTCGGTGAGCTTTGCGAGCGGCCGGCCCTCGGCCTTGATATCCGCGACGATCTTCTCGCCGGCCTTCAGGATGAGTGTGGAATCGGCGCGCGCGCCGGCGACCAGACCGTAGTCCGCCGGGTTGCGGCCTTCCGCATCGCCGGAAAAGGCGACTTCGCCGAAGGTGAAGACCGGGCCGGGCTCGACGCGGATCGACACGGGGATCGCACCCCTGGCGTTGAATTCCGGGTTCGGCGGCAGCGAATCGAGGTCCTGCCCGTTGATGGTGACGTTGACCACGCCGCCGTAGCGGGCGTGCTCGTAGAGCGCGGCGAGGATGCGGTCGCGGTCGTCGCGCGCCTTGATGACGAGGCCGAGATCGCCGGAGACCGGCTTGCCCTCGTCCTGCTTGAGCAGTGCGGTGTTCTCGATCGCCTCCTTGAGGTCGTCGTCCTCCGTGCCGGGATCGAGCGTCAGCGTGTAGGAGACGGGGTCGATGACGGGAGCGGTGTCTTCCTCGCTCTCGAAGAACTTCATGCCGAAGAGCTCGAAGGCGGATGCCGAGGAAACGGAAAGCGGGCCGCAGGCGAGCGATGCCGCAACCGCGAGCGCGGTGCCAGCCTTCAGAAACGCAAAACTCTTTTCCGGCCGGTTCACTTTGTCCCGCATCCGCAGCAATCCGTCGCCTTTCTCCCAAGGTGCGGTGCGGGCGGCAGGCCGACAGCGTCCGACACGATCTCTAGGCACTCCGTTCCATCCGGAGCCTTCCAGGCAGGAAACGACCCTAACGCGTTAGGTTTTCCGTAATGTTAACGGCGGTTTTACACGCTGGCGCGGCGGATTTGAAGCACCGGAGGGGATTTTGTGCGAAGCGCGCAAAGCAAAAGCCCCGGGCCATGCCCGGGGCTTCGCATGAATGACAACCGTCAGGCTCAGTAGTTGGACGGGCAATTGTCGATGTAGCGGCGGCCGTAGCGGTCGCGGTAGTAGCACTGGCCCGGCTGTTCCGAGACATGGCCGATGACGCCGCCGGCAATGCCGCCGATGGCTGCGCCCACGGCCGCGCCACGGACGTTGCCGGTGACCGCGCCACCGATGATTGCGCCGGAGACGGCGCCGATGCCCGCACCCTTTTCCGTCTGCGTGCAACTGGCGGCGGCAAGGCCCACCAGGACGAGCGCAATGACTTTCTTCATGAAGATGTTCTCCAAAGTTGAGCGGCGGCCGCGTTTGCCGGGTCCGCCCTATCCCCTTCTACCCAGGAACATACCGGGGCCGTTCGCGACGGCCGGGTCTGTCCGAGCCTGAGGATATATGCGGGACCGGGGAAGTCCATGGCATTGAAGTATTTTTTTGCAGACCGAATAAAATGCGGGGCCGTTCCGTTTGGCCTCGCCCGGTGCGCGCCCGGTCACGATAATTTTCATCCCCCTTACAAAGTAGCGGTTGATCGCCGCCGCAAAACGTCAAATGATATGATTGTTGAGGTCGCGGCGAAGGAGGAGAAGACGTCGCCGCGGCACTCGTGCCGAAAAGAATGCACGCGAATCGAAATGCTGGAGTCGCTCGATCCCCGCCCGCGTCGTGAGGACGCCCGCTGCATATGACGTCGGATCGTCCGGTCCCAGCGGCAGGTAACCGCCAGGGAGGAATGAATGGCGAAAGTGGCAATGACCGTCAACGGCAGGAAGGTGAGCCGCGAGTGCGAGGACCGCACCCTGCTTGTGCACTTCCTGCGCGACCAGCTCGCTCTCACGGGAACCCATGTCGGCTGCGACACGTCCCAGTGCGGGGCCTGCGTGGTGCATATGGACGGCAAGGCCGTCAAGAGCTGTTCCATCCTCGCGGCCCAGGCCGCCGGCTCCGAGATCCTCACCATTGAAGGCCTTGCCGCGGGTGGGGACCTCCATCCCGTGCAGGCGGCCTTCAAGGCGAACCACGGCCTGCAATGCGGCTTCTGCACGCCCGGCATGGTGATGACCGCGGTGGACATGATCAACCGATACGGCGCCAAGCTCGACGAGAAGACCGTTCGGGAAAATCTCGAAGGCAATATCTGTCGATGCACCGGCTACCACAACATCGTGAAGGCCATCCTCGCCGCCGCCGAAGAGATGGGCGCGGCAGGCCGGCAGGCGGCGGAATAAGGCATTGGGCGGTAGGCGGTAGCCAGTAGGGAGGCCGTCGCGAGGCGACGAAGTCCCTGACGCCTATTGGCTAGAGCCTGTCGCCTCCATTCTCTGGAGGAGATGAAGATGGGTGTCGAAGGCATCGGCGCGCGCGTCGCGCGAAAGGAAGACAAGAGGTTTCTCACCGGCAAGGGGCGCTATACGGACGACATGTCCGTGCCGGGCATGCGCTATGCCGCATTCGTGCGCTCGCCGCACGCCCATGCGAGGATCAGGAGCATCGATACGTCGGCGGCGGAGGACATGCCGGGCGTCATCGCCGTGCTCAACGGCAAGCAGATGCTGGACGACGGCATCGGCAACCTGATCTGCGGCTGGATGATCCATTCCAAGGACGGCTCGCCGATGAAGATGGGCGCCTGGCGGCCCATCGCCCATGAGACGGTGCGCTATGTGGGCGATGCCGTCGCCGTGGTGGTCGCCGACAGCGTCGGCGAGGCGCGCGATGCGGCCGAGGCCGTCGTCGTCGACTACGAGGTGCTGCCCGCCGTCACCGACGCCGTGAAGGCGCTGGAAGCCGGCCAGCCGCAGCTTCACCCCGAGGCCCCCGGCAACCTCATCTACGACTGGGAGATCGGCGACAGCGCCGCGACGGACGCGGCCATCGCATCGGCCGCCCATGTCACCGAGATGAAGATCGTCAACAACCGCCTTGCGCCGAACCCGATGGAGCCGCGTGCCGCGCTTGGCATCTACGATGCGGCCGAGGACCACTACACCTGCTACACGACGAGCCAGAACCCGCATGTCGCGCGCCTCGTCATGAGCGCCTTCTACAACGTGGCGCCGGAAAACAAGCTGCGCGTCATCGCGCCCGACGTCGGCGGCGGCTTCGGCTCGAAGATCTACATCTACCCGGAGGAGATCGTCTGCCTGTGGGCCTCCAAGCGGGCCGGCGTTCCGGTAAAGTGGACGAGCGACCGCACCGAGGCCTTCCTCACCGACGCGCATGGCCGCGACCATGTCTCGACGGTCAAGATGGCCTTCGACGCGGAGAACCGCGTCACGGCGCTGAAGGTCGACACCATCGCCAATTTCGGCGCCTACATGTCGCTCTTCTCCTCGGCGGTGCCGACCTATCTCTATGCGACGCTGCTTTCCGGCCAGTACAATTTCCCGGCGATCCACGCCAATGTCAGGGCCGTCTACACCAATACGGTCGCGGTCGACGCCTATCGCGGCGCCGGACGCCCGGAGGCGACCTATCTTCTCGAACGGACCATGGAGACGGCGGCGCGCGAACTCGGCGTCTCGCCGGCCGAGCTTCGCCGCATCAACTTCATCCGCTCCTTCCCGCACCAGACGCCGGTGATCATGAACTACGACGCCGGCGACTACGAGGCTTCGCTGGAAGCGGCGATGAAGGCGGCCGACTGGGCCGGTTTTGCGGCCCGCAAGGCGGAGGCCGCAGGCCGCGGCATGAAGCGCGGCATCGGCATGAGCTGCTATATCGAGGCCTGCGGCATCGCGCCGTCTGCGGCGGTCGGCTCGCTCGGCGCGGGTGTCGGCCTCTGGGAATCGGCGGAGGTGCGCGTCAATGCGGTGGGCACCATCGAGGTCCTGACCGGCTCGCACAGCCACGGCCAGGGCCATGAGACGACCTTCGCCCAGCTCGTCGCCGACCGCTTCGGCGTGCCGCTCGACAGCGTCTCCATCGTCCATGGCGATACCGACAAGGTGCAGATGGGCATGGGCACCTATGGTTCGCGCTCGGGCGCGGTCGGCATGTCCGCCGTCGTCAAGGCGCTCGACAAGGTGGAGGCCAAGGCCAAGAAGATCGCCGCCCACCTGATGGAGGCCGACGAGAGCGATATCGTCGTGGAGAACGGCGCGCTGAAGGTCGCGGGCACGGACAAGTCGGTGCCGTGGTTCCAGATGGCGCTTGCCGCCTATACCGCGCACAACCTGCCGGCCGGCATGGAACCGGGCCTCAAGGAAGGCGCCTTCTACGACCCGGCGAACTTCACCTTCCCGGCCGGCTGCTATATCTGCGAGGTCGAGGTGGATCCGGAGACGGGCAAGACGAAGATCGTCCAGTTCGTCGCCGCCGACGACTTCGGCAACATCATCAACCCGATGATCGTCGAGGGGCAGGTGCATGGCGGCATCGCGCAGGGTATCGGCCAGGCGCTGCTGGAAGGCGTGCACTACGACCCGGAAACGGGCCAGCTCTTGACGGCGAGCTACATGGACTACACCATGCCGCGCGCCGACGACCTGCCGTCCTTCCAGGTCTCGCACCAGGTCACGCCCTGCCCGAACAACCCGCTCGGCATCAAGGGCTGCGGGGAGGCGGGGGCCATCGGCTCGCCGCCGGCGCTGATGAACGCCATCACCGACGCCATCGGCAACAACGACCTCACCATGCCGGCAACGCCCCAGAAGGTCTGGGCGGCGCTGGCGGCCAGCAACTGACGGAGGAAGCCATGTACGCAACCAATTACCATCGTGCATCCTCCGTCGCGGATGCCGTCAAGCTGCAGTCCTCGTCCGACGAGGCGAAATACGTCTCCGGCGGCATGACGCTGATCCCCACCATGAAGCAGCGGCTCGCCGCGCCGTCCGACCTCGTGGACCTGCGCCACGTCGCCGAGCTGAAGGGCATTTCCGTCGACGGCAACCGTGTCCGCATCGGTGCGGGCACGACGCATTACGAGGTCTCGACCTCGGCGGAGCTCAAGGCGGTCTGCCCGGCGATCTGCCATCTGGCGTCCCATATCGGCGACCCGCATGTGCGCCACATGGGCACGATCGGCGGCTCCATCGCCAACAACGACCCGGCGGCGGACTACCCCTCCGCCATGCTGGCGCTGGGGGCGACCATCGTCACCGACCGCCGCGAGATTTCCGCCGGCGACTTCTTCACCGGGCTCTTCGAGACCGCGCTGGAGGACGGCGAGATCGTGACGGCGGTGACCTTCGAGGCGCCGGCGAAGGCCGGTTATTCCAAGTTCCCCAACCCGGCCTCGCGCTATGCCATGGCCGGCGTCTTCGTGGCGAAGGGGGCGGACGGCAGCGTGCGCGTGGCGGTGACGGGGGCCGGCTCCGACGGCGTCTTCCGGCACGAGGGCATGGAACGGGCGCTTGCCGCAAACTGGTCGCCGGAGGCAGTCGCCGGCGTTTCGGTCGATGCCGGCGGTCTCCTCTCGGATATCCACGGCAGCGCGGAATACCGGGCGAACCTCGTGAAGGTCATGGCGAAGCGCGCGGTCGCGGCCGCCTGACCCCCGCAAAAGCTGAAACTGGTTCGATTAAAAGGACGGTTGAGGCCGTCCTTTTTTCGTGCAGACTTGACATGCATCAACATCGAATGGCCTTTGGAGACCTAGGATAGATTGGAATGGTTCAAAGGTGGCGCCGATTTGCCGCAGCGGATTTCGTTGCGGCGCAGGAGCGCCGGGTGTAGCCGATTGAACGACAGCCAACGACGATGATGTCCGGGTTCTCGCCGGACAGGAGACTGCGGATGGACTTCGAGACTTTCTTCAAGAACGAACTGGGCGGCCTGCATCAGGAAGGCCGCTACCGCGTTTTCGCCGATCTGGAGCGCCAGAAGGGCAACTTCCCCAGGGCGACCCGCTACACGGCGGACGGCCCGAAGGACGTCACGGTCTGGTGTTCCAATGATTATCTCGGCATGGGCCAGAATCCCGCGGTCACGGAGGCGATGAAGCTTGCCATCGACCAGTGTGGCGCCGGTGCCGGCGGCACCCGCAACATCTCCGGCACCAACCACTACCATGTGCTTCTCGAACAGGAACTCGCCGACCTGCACGGCAAGGAAGCGGCCCTGCTCTTCACCTCGGGCTACGTGTCCAACTGGGCTGCGCTCGGCACGCTCTGTTCGAAGGTTCCCGGCCTCATCTGTTTCTCCGATGCCGGGAACCACGCTTCGATGATCGAGGGCATCCGCCATTCGAAATGCGAGCGGGTGATCTGGAAGCACAACGACCTGAAGGACCTCGAAGCCAAGCTGGCGGCCGCCGACCCGAAGGCGCCGAAGCTGATCGCCTTCGAATCGGTCTATTCGATGGACGGCGACATCGCCCCCATCAAGGAAATCTGCGACCTTGCCGACAAGTACGGCGCGATGACCTATCTGGACGAGGTCCATGCCGTCGGCATGTACGGCCCGCGCGGCGGCGGCATTGCCGAGCGCGAAGGCCTGATGGACCGCCTGACGGTCATCGAGGGCACGCTTGCCAAGGCCTTCGGCGTGATGGGCGGCTATATCGCCGGCTCCTCCGCGCTGTGCGATTTCGTGCGGTCCTTCGCCTCGGGCTTCATCTTCACGACGTCGCTGCCTCCGGCGCTGGCCGCCGGTGCGCTCGCCTCGATCCGGCACCTGAAATCCAGCCAGACCGAGCGCTTCGCGCATCAGGAGCGCGTGCGCAAGCTGCGCGCCGCGCTCGACCGCAACGGCATCCCGCACATGCCGAACCCGAGCCATATCGTGCCGGTGATGGTGGGCGATGCCGCCAAGTGCAAGTGGATCTCGGACCTGCTGCTCGACAATTTCGGCATCTACGTCCAGCCGATCAACTATCCGACCGTGCCGCGCAAGACCGAGCGCCTGCGCATCACGCCGACGCCGCTGCATTCGGATGCCGATATCGAGCATCTCGTCGGCGCGCTGCACGCGCTCTGGTCGCGCTGTGCGCTGGCCCGCGCCGTCGCCTGAGACGGCGGCGCAATCGACGTTATCCGATGAGCCCGGCGGCCACCCGCCGGGCTTCTTCGTCTCCGGCGAAGACATCGTCCATCGAGGATGCCGGCGGCAGGTGGGCGAGCCTTTCCATCGTCTCCTCGGCGATGTCGGCCATGGCGAGGAAGCCGATGTGCCCGGCCACGAAGGCGTGGAAGGCGACTTCCTCGGCCGCGTTCATCACCGCGCCCTGCAGGCCGCCGCGCGTCAGCGCCGTGCGGGCAAGGCGCAGCGCCGGGAAGCGCACCTCGTCGGGCGCTTCGAAATCGAGCCGCGCGAGCTTTGCGAAATCCAGCCGGTCGACATCGAGCGGCGCGCGTTCGGGATAGGTCAGAGCGTAGCCGATGGCCGTGCGCATGTCCGGCGCGCCGAGCTGGGCGAGCACCGAGCCGTCGACATAGCCGACCATGGAATGGACGATCGACTGCGGATGGACGATGACCTCGATCTGCTCCGGCCGAACGTCGAAGAGGTGCTTGGCCTCGATCATCTCCAGCGCCTTGTTGAACATGGAGGCGCTGCCGATGGAGATCTTGAGTCCCATCGACCAGTTCGGGTGCGCGCGGGCGATATCGGCCGTCACGCCGGCCATCTCCTTGCGGCTCCAGGTGCGGAAGGGCCCGCCCGAGGCGGTGAGCACGATGCGCTCGACGGCGTGGCGCTGGTCCTCCTCCAGCGCCTGGAAGATCGCGCTGTGCTCGCTGTCGACGGGGATCAGCCGCCCGCCGCCCCTGGCGACGGCGTCGACGAAAAGGTCGCCGGCCGAAACGAGGCATTCCTTGTTGGCCAGCGCAATGTCCGCGCCGCGCTCCGCCGCCGCAAGCGTCGGGGCAAGGCCCGCCGTGCCGACGATCGCCGCCATCACCCAGTCCGCATCGCCGGAGGCCGCTTCCAGCAGCGCCGCTCGTCCCGCGGCCGCTTCGATGCCGCTGCCGGAAAGCGCGTCCTTCAGCGCGGCGTAGCGGCTCTCGTCGGCCGTCACGGCCAGTCGGGCGCCGCATTCCTTGGCCTGCGCGGCCAGCAGCTCGACATTGCCGTTGCCGGTCAGTGCCAGCACCTCGTAGCGCTCGCGCCCGCCGCGCTGGCGCACCACGTCGAGCGTGCTGGTGCCGATGGAGCCTGTCGAGCCGAGAATGGTGATGCGGCGCTTCTGCCGCGTGTCGGGAGCCATGATGATGTCCGCATTTTCTTGTGTTCTGTCTATGGCTCTACAGGCGAAAGAAGTCTGCAACAAGCCATGGAAACGCGTGAAAACGGCGGGCGGGCCGCCGTTGCCGAATCGCGGCTTGACCTTTTCGTGCGGACAGCCATAACGTCCCGGCAAAGCGGTCTTCCGCGACGATCCGATTGGAGAATTCTGTGCACCGACGCCTGAGAGTATGGACGCTCGCCTGCCTTGCCTTCTTGGCGGCAGCGCCGGCCTATGCCGACGAGCCGGTTCCCGGCGGTCTCGGCGGCACCTGGCTCGTCGAGGACATCGGCGGCAACGGCGTCATCGACGACCTGCAGACGACCCTTGAGATCAAGCCGGACGGCTCCTATGGCGGGAACGGCGGCTGCAACACCTATCGCGGCAAGCTGAAGGTGCAGAACGGCACCATCGCCTTCGCGCCGGCCGCCGCCACGCGCAAGATGTGCGCGCCGGCGATCATGGACCAGGAGCAGAAGTTCTTCGACGCGCTCGGCACCGTCATCTCCTGGAAGCTCGAGAACGGCATCCTGCACCTGACGGGCAAGGAGGGCGCGCCGGAGATCCGCCTTGCCGGCCTCAAGAACAACACGGACGTCGTCATCCGCCTGCCCGGGCCGGAGCAGAGCGTGGTGCGCGAGACGCTGAACTACCAGTGCGACGCCGACCAGCGCATCAGCGTCGAATACATCAATGTCGGCGCCAATTCGCTTGCCGTGGTGCGGATCGGCGAGGAGACGGTGATCGCCTCCAACGTCATGGCCGCCTCCGGCGCCAAATATGCCGGCGGCCGCTACGAATGGTGGACCAAGGGCGACGAGGCGACGCTCTACGACCTGACGAAGGGCGAGAACGCGCCGGGCGTCAACTGCCGCAAGACCGGCTGAGGCCGGTATCGGAGGGAAAGGGCATGCCCACGTTCCATGTCGGCCAGAAGGTCGTCTGCATCAACGACCGCTTCAAGAACGTCTCCATCGACCAGGGCATCCGCAAGGGCCAGGTCTATACGGTCCGCTGGGCGGGCCACTACCGGCACTATGTCGACGGCGATTTCTACGGCATCAAGCTGATGGAGCTCCATCGCGGCATGGACGACGGCCCGGAAGGCTACGGCGCCGTCGACATGCCCTTCCGCGCCAGCCGCTTCCGCCCGCTCGTCTCCGACCGCATCCGCACCATGCTCGGCATGAAGGCGCCGAAGCCGAAGGTCGTCGCCAAGCCGTCCATCGTCCCCGCCGTGCGCACCAAGCCGCGCGTCACCACGCCCGAGCGCGAGACGGAAGAGGTCTGATCGCCATTTCAAGGAAATGGTGATCCCGCCGCGATTCGAACGCGGGACCCCCAGATTAGGAATCTGGTGCTCTATCCTGCTGAGCTACGGGACCACTGACTGCACCCATACAAAAGCCGCGGCGGGAAGCCAAGCGATTTTCCGCGGGACGTTCCCTGCGGAACAGCGAGGCGGCGCGGCGCGTGAGACAGTCGGTTCATGGGATGAAATGGTTCATCCGCAGGAACCGACAGGAGAATGTCTCATGCGCAGGATCATGCTTTCCGCCGTCGTCGCCACTTTCGCGGCGCTTTCCTTCGCCGCGCCCTCCAGCGCCGGCGATTTCTCGATCGGCTTCGGCTTCGGCCATGGCTGGGGACATGGCCATGGGCATGGTCACGGCTGGGGCCACGGCGCCCATGTGCAGGTCTATGACGACTACGGCTACGACTGCTTCTGGAAGAAGGTGAAGCGCTACGACGCCTGGGGCAACCTCGTCATCCGCAAGGTGCGCGTCTGCCGTTGATCCTTACCTTCGCCCGGTCCTTTCCGCCTCGCCCGGCTGATGTCCCTGCAGCCGGGCGCTTTTCCGTCAGGCCGCAAGGCGGCTTTCGGCGAGCTTGACCCAGTAGGTCACGCCGTGGGGAATGGCCTCGTCGTTGAAGTCGTAGGCGGGATGGTGGAGCCCCGCCGTATCGCCGTTGCCGAGGAAGATGAAGGCGCCGGGACGGGCGAGCAGCATGTAGGAGAAATCCTCCCCGCCCATCATCGGGGCGAGCGCCGGTTCGACGGCGGCTTCGCCGGCGATCTCGCGCGCCACCGCGACCGCATGGCCGGTTTCCTCGGCATGGTTGACGGTGACGGGATAGTTGCGGTGGTAGGCGACCGTGATCTCCGCGCCGTGCGCGGCGGCAAGGCCGGCGCAGATCTGGCGGATGCGGCTTTCGGCCTCCTCGCGCATCTCCGGGCTCAGCGTGCGCACGGTGCCGGCAAGCTGCGCCTCTTCCGGGATGACGTTGTGCGCGAAGCCCGCATTGAACTTGGTGACGGAAACGACGAGCGAGGCGATGGGATCGGCGACGCGCGAGACGATGGTCTGCAATGCCGTCACCACCTGCGCGCCGATGACGATGGGATCGACCGTCTTGTGGGGCAGGGCGGCGTGGCCGCCGCGGCCCTTCACGGTGATGTTGAATTCGTCGGTCGCCGCCATGATGGGGCCGGAGCGCGTACCGAAGGCGCCGACGGGAAGGCCCGGCAGGTTGTGCATGCCGTAGACCTCGGCAATGCCGAAGCGCTCCATCATGCCGTCCTTGACCATCTCGTTGCCGCCGCCGCCGCCTTCCTCGGCCGGCTGGAAGATGACCGCCACGTTGCCGGAGAAATTGCGCGTCTCGGCAAGGTATTTCGCAGCGCCCAGCAGCATGGCGGTGTGGCCGTCGTGGCCGCAGGCGTGCATCTTGCCCCTGACGGTGGAGGACCAGGGCTTGCCGCTCGTCTCCTCGATCGGCAGCGCGTCCATGTCGGCGCGAAGGCCGATGGTGCGGCCTTCTGCCTTGCCGCGGATGAGGCCGACGACGCCGGTGCGGCCGATGCCGGTCACCACCTCGTCCACGCCGAATTCACGCAGCTTCTCGGCCACGAAGGCGGCGGTCTTTTCGACGGCGAAGAGGAGCTCGGGCTCCCGGTGCAGGTTCCGGCGCCATCCGGCGATTTCATCCTGCAATTCTGCGGCGCGGTTGAGAACGGGCATGCAACGCTTCCTGTAATTTCGGCCGTAAATTCGGCCTGCCTACCTCGATGGCTTTGCCATGAGGGTGCCATATAGGTTAAATAGGGCGACGGTTCGAGACAACTCCCGATTTCGAGGACAGACCTTTGCAGATGAACGGACGATCGACGCGCCGGAGCGCGCGGCTTTTGGGCTCCGCCCTGTTGCTTGCAGCTTCCCTTTCCGTAACCGTGGCGAATGCCAATCCGCGCATGCTGGTGGACGTCAACACGCTGAAGGTCATCGAGCACGAGGACGCGTTCCAGCGCTGGTATCCGGCTTCCCTCACCAAGCTGATGACGGCCTATACCGTCTTCCGCGCCATCAAGGCCGGCGAGTTGACGCTGGACAGCCCCGTCACCATGACGAAGAACGCCGCTGCCGAGCCGCCAGCCAAGATGTATTTCAAGCCCGGCCAGAAGATGACGCTCGACAGCGCGCTGAAGATCATCCTCGTCAAGTCGGCAAACGACGTCGCGGTCGCCATCGCCGAATCGGTCGGCGGTTCCGAGCAGCAGTTCGTGAACCGCATGAATGCGGAGGCGGCCCGCATCGGCATGACCTCCTCGCATTTCATCAATCCGAACGGCCTGCCCGGCAAGGGCCAGTACACGACGGCGCGCGACCTTGCGGTGCTCGCCGTCACGCTGAAGCGCGAATTCCCGCAATACGCGCCCTATTTCGCGCTGGAAGGCTTCACCACGGGCAAGAAGCAGTATCCGAACTTCAACATGCTGATCGGCCGCTTCGATGGGGCGGACGGCATGAAGACGGGCTTCATCTGCGCGGCCGGCTTCAACCAGGTCTCCTCGGCGACCCGCAACGGGCGCAGCGTCGTTTCGGTCGTGCTCGGCTCGGACAGCCTCGGCGCGCGCGCCGATATCTCCGCCAACCTTCTCCAGAAGGGCCTGACGGGGCCTGCCGGCAACGGCCCGACGCTCGGCCAGCTTCGCCCCTACGGCGAGACGCGCGACGTGGTCGCGGACATCTCGCAGGACATCTGCACGAAGCATGCCGCCAAGGTGCGCAGCGAGGGGCGCGACGAGGCCGGCCGCCAGAAGCTCGGCTCGCCCTATATCCATGAACTGAACCGGCCGCTGAAGCTCGTCTATGCCGGTCTCATCGCCGGCGACAGCGACAAGCCGGCGGGCGACGACAAGGTCGCCATCGGCGATATCGGCGATGCGGTCAACGTGCCGATCCCGATCCCGCGTCCCACCTACTGACAGGACTGGCCATGACCCTTGCAGAGCGGCGCGTGCCGGTTTCCGTGCTGACCGGGTTCCTGGGCGCGGGCAAGACGACCTTGCTCAACCGCCTGCTGAAGGATCCGAGCCTGACGGATACCGCCGTCATCATCAACGAGTTCGGCGAGGTCGGCATCGACCATCTCCTCGTCGAGCAATCGGGCGACGGCATCATCGAGCTTTCCGACGGGTGCCTGTGCTGCACCATCCGCGGCGAGCTGGTCGATACGCTCGCCGACCTGATGGACCGCATGCAGACGGGAAAGATCCAGCCGCTGAAGCGCGTGGTGATCGAGACGACCGGCCTTGCCGATCCCGCGCCGGTGCTCCAGGCGGTGATGGGCAATCCGGTGCTCGCCCAGTCCTTCAGCCTCGACGGCGTGATCACGGTGGTCGACGCCGTCAACGGCCTGTCGACGCTCGCGAGCCACCCGGAGGCCGTCAAGCAGGTCGCCGTCGCCGACCGCGTGCTCGTCAGCAAGACGGCGATGGCCGACGCGGCGACGCTGGAGGCGGTGAAGCGGGAGATTGCGGCGCTCAATCCGCGCGCGCCGGTATCCGATGTCGATACGCCCGGCCTTGCCGGTCCGGACCTGCTCGCCAACGGCCTCTACGATCCCGGCAGCAAGAGCGCGGACGTCCGCCGCTGGCTGCACGAGGAAGCGCACGGCCATCATCACCATGATCACGATCATGATCATGACGATCACCATCATCACCACGATCATGGACACCGGCATGCCCATGACGTGACGCGCCACGATGCGACGATCCGCTCCTTCAGCATCGTGCACGATCGCCCTATCGATCCGATAGCGCTGGAAATGTTCGTCGATCTCCTGCGCTCGGCGCATGGAGAGAAGCTGCTGCGCATGAAGGGCATCGTCGCCATGTCGAATGCGCCGGAGCGTCCGCTGGTGCTGCAGGGCGTGCAGAGCGTGTTCCATCCGCCGGAGCGTCTTGCGGCCTGGCCCGACCCGGACGACCGGCGCACGCGCCTGGTGCTGATCACGAAAGACCTGCCGGAAGCCTTCGTGCGCGACCTCTTCGACGCCTTCACCGGCACGCCCAAGATCGACCGCCCGGACCGCGCGGCGCTCGCCGACAACCCGCTGGCGATACCGGGATTGAAGCTTTAGGGTTGGGGCCACCCCCTCTGCCGCCAATCAAGTCTTCTTGCGGATCAGGAAACGGTGTCCCGCCCCTATGCGCTCGCTGGCTTCCAGCGCGTGGCCGTCCTCGTGGCAGAAATGGGGGATGTCGATGACGGCGAGGGGGTCGGTGGTCTCGACCCAGAGCGCGGTGCCGGGCGCCATGGCGGAGAGGCGCTTGCGCGTCTTCATCACCGGGAGCGGGCATTTGAGGCCGCGCAGGTCGTAGGTCTCGGTGTCGTCCTCTGCTGCCGTTCCGGTCATTTCTGCCAGAACTTCCAGAAAGGCTTCTTCGGCGTCTGCTCGACGACTTCCACGGCCGGGTTTTCCTCCGGCACCGGGACCGCGCCCGCCGTGTCCGCCGGCTTCTCCACCTCCGCTCCGACCTCGGCGGTCCGCGCTTCCTTGCGCGCCTGCCGGCCTTCGCCGAGGGGTTTTTCAGCGGTGTCCTGCGTCGCGGTTACGGCGGGCACGGCTGCGCTCTCGTCGCTGTCCTTCGTCCAGAGCTTCCAGAAGGGCTTCTTTTCCTTCTTCTCGACGACCGTCACGCCCGGGTTTTCCTCCGGCACGGGCAGGGCGCCCTTGCCCTGGGCGGCCTTCTGCGCCTTCTCGGCCGCGACGTCGGCGGCAAGGTCCTCGGCTTCCTTGATCTTCTTTTGCTCGGCCTCGATCTTCGCCTGTTCGACGGCCTGCTTTGCGCGCTCCTCGGCTTCGAGCCTGCGCTTTTCGGCCTCCTCGGCCTTGCGCTTCTGCGCCTCGATCTCGCGCTCGGTCATCAGCTTGCCGGCGTCGAGCGACGTGCCGGTCGGGGCATAGGCGAGCTCGCGGCCCTTGCGCTGGTCGGCGACGATCGCCTTGCGCTGGGCTTCGGACGGCTCGACCCAGACGGTGCCCTCGTATTTCGACAGCGCCTTCGCATAGGCGGCCGCATAGGTCTTGTTGTAGTTTGCGAGCGCCGTTTCCAGCGCGGCCGGCGTCGTCATCGCCGGGCAGGCGCCGCCCGGGGAGAAGGGCTTGTCGGCCTGCTGGTTGAAGACGTACTTGCCCTCGCAGACATTGACCTCCGGCGGGCGCTTGGTGATCTCGAAATGATCCCAGCCGACCTTCAGCATCTTCCAGAAGCCGATATTCGGATTGTCGCGGTGGCGCGCCATGTTCTCCGCGGTCATGCGGAAGGGGAAGGCCTCGAGCTGGATGGCCTTCTGCCCGCCGTCGAAGGCGTCGCGCGCGAAGGCGAAGATCTCCAGCATCTGCTCGTCGGTCATGGAATAGCAGCCGGACGACGAACAGGCGCCGTGTATCATGAGGTTGGTGCCGCTCGCCTTGTTGGCGCGGTCGTAGGTGTTCGGAAAGCCCGTGTTGATCGCGAGATAGTAGCTCGAATTCGGGTTCAGGTTGGCGCGCGAGAGCGGATAGAAGCCTTCCGGCGCCTGGCGGTCGCCTTCCTTGGTCTTCGGCCCCAGCTTGCCGGACCAGGCGCAGATCTTGTAGCTGCGCACGAGCTGGTAGCGGTTCGAGCGGTCGGCCTTCCAGATCTCCAGCCGGCCCTCTTCCTTGAGGATGCGCAGCATCATCGGCGAGGAGCGGTCGATGTTCATCGCCGCCAGCTTGCTGACGACGGACGAGGAGAGCTGATAGCCGGTCTTGCTGGATACCGTGCGCAGGTCGACGTCCACCTTGTCGAAGGAATCCAACGTCTCGTTGGTGCAGCCGGCGGCGGCAACGGCGAGAAGCGAAACGGCGGCAAGAGCTGTCAGGCGCATGCAGAATCCATGAACTATCGTCAGATCGCGAGCCGTCGCGCCGTTGCGGCGGGACGTGCTGTCGTTACCGGCTTATACTTCATAAAGCCTTAACCGGAAATTCTTTCGCGAGGCTGCCGGCAGGCTCACCGTTTCAGACACAAGGATTATGGCCGAGATGGGGCGGCGGGCGGCCTGCCGCCCGCAAATCGCCTCAGAGCTGGCGGCCGATGTTGAGGTAGCGCTGGCGGCGCTCCTTGCGCAACTGGTCGCCCGGCTTGGCGCCGAGATCCTTGAGCGCGGCGGCGATCACGTCGCCGGTGCGGCCGATCACCGCCTCGGCGTCGCGGTGCGCGCCGCCGACAGGCTCGGGAATGATGCCGTCGATGATGCCGAAGGCCTTCAGGTCCTCGGCGGTGATCTTCATGTTGCTCGCCGCTTCCTTGGCGCGGGTGGAATCGCGCCAGAGGATGGAGGCCGCGCCTTCCGGCGAGATCACGCTGTAGATGGCGTGCTCCAGCATGTAGACCCGGTCGCCGGTGGCAATGGCGATCGCGCCGCCCGAGCCGCCCTCGCCGAGAACGACGGAGACGATCGGCACGCGCACGTTGAGACACATTTCCGTGGAGCGGGCGATGGCTTCCGCCTGGCCGCGCTCCTCGGCGCCGATGCCCGGATAGGCGCCGGCGGTGTCGATGAGCGTGACGATGGGCAGGCCGAAGCGGTCGGCCATTTCCATGACGCGGATCGCCTTGCGGTAGCCTTCCGGACGGGCGCTGCCGAAATTGTGTTTCAGGCGCGACTTGGTGTCGTTGCCCTTTTCCTGGCCGATGATGGCGACCGCCTCGCCGCGGAAGCGGCCGAGGCCGGCCTGGATCGCCTCGTCCTCGGCGAACTTGCGGTCGCCGGCGAGCGGCGTGAATTCCTCGAAGAGCTGGGCGGCATAGTCGACGAAATGCGGACGCTGCGGATGGCGCGCGACCTGCGTCTTCTGCCAGGGGGTCAACTTGGAATAGATGTCGGCCATCGCCTCGCGGGCGCGCACTTCCAGCCGGCCGATCTCGTCCGTCGTGTCGATGCTCTCATCTTCCTCGGCGAGCTTGCGGAGCTCGTGGATCTTGCCTTCGAGATCCGAGATGGGCTTTTCGAAATCGAGGTAGTTGTGCATGAGATGCGTTTCCGATCGTTTGCTCAAACCGCGCCAGGCTGCCGTGGACCGGAAGGCCAGCGGCAAGCGATGGGGGTCCTAATCCGTTTTTTTCGCCTGTTTGGCAAGGGGGTGATGGGTTTGAACGAGCTCGTGCAGCCGTTCTTCCAGCACATGCGTATAGATTTGTGTCGTTGAAATGTCCGAATGACCGAGCAGTTCCTGTACCGCGCGAAGGTCCGCGCCGTTCTGCAGGAGGTGGCTGGCGAAGGCGTGGCGAAGGACGTGCGGGGAGAGCGTGGCGGCGCGGATGCCGGCCCGTCCCGCGAGCGCCTTGAGGTCGCGCGCGAAGACCTGGCGCGGCAGATGGCCCTCCTTGCTTGCCGCCGGAAAGAGGAAGTCGCCGGCCGGCGGATCGTCGTCGGCTTCCGCCGCAAGCGCCGTCCTGTAGGCCTCCATCGCGGTGACGGCGGCGCGCGACAGCGGCACCAGCCGCTCCTTGTTGCCCTTGCCCTTGACGACGAGGAAGCGCCCGGTCTGCGCCAGCACGCTCGCCGGCAGCGAGACGAGCTCGCTGACGCGCATGCCCGTCGCATAGAGGAGCTCGACGAGAAGGTGCATGCGCCGCTTGAGGAGGGGATTGCCGCCGGGTTCGTTCGCCTCCGTCTCCGCCCGGGCGATGAGGCGGGTGACGTCGTCGACGCTGAGGGTCTTCGGCAGGGCGCGGCCCTTCTTCGGCGCGTCGAGGATGCCGGTCGGGTCGTCGCCGCGCAGGCCCTCGCCGTAGAGGAACTTGAAGAATTGACGCAGCGCCGAAAGCCGCCGGGCCTGCGATGAGGCGGCAAAGCCCTGCCGCGCGAGATGGCCGAGATAGGCGCGCAGGTCGTCGGCCGTAGCCTCGGTGAGGCGCACGCCACGCCCGTTCAGGAAGGAGCGGGCGTCCTCCAGGTCGCGTTCGTAGGATTGCAGCGTGTTCGTCGCCGCGCCGCGCTCGGCGCTCATCATCTCGAGGAAGGATTCCACCTGGAGCGCCGAAGGATCCCTCATGGCTGCGGGTTCACCCGTTCGGAGGGGATGCGGATCGTCACCTCGCGCGTCGTCGGCTCGACGAACGTCACCAGCGCCACCATCGTGCCGTAGACCGAGCCGGCGATCACGGCGCAGAAGAACAGGAATCGGAACAGGGTGGGCATGACACTCTCCGGGACGACGATCCTATATCGCCCCGCCCGCCGCCGAGCGCAAGGGTAAGGGGCGCGGCGGCCCGCGAGCATCATGCGGGCGATGCGCAACAAAAGGCCCGCCGTTTGAAAGATTTTAACCAGAGGGTGCATAGGATCGGGCCCACGACGCAGACCAACTGGAAAGACCTCACGATGACCGCCATCAAAACTCCCGGCTTTACCGGCGATACGCTCGAAATCATCGCCTTCCGCCTGCACGATCAGGAATTCTGCGTGAAGACGACCACGATCCGCGAAATCCGCGGCTGGGCGCCGTCCACGCCGATCCCGCATTCGCCGCCGGACGTCATCGGCGTGATGAACCTGCGCGGCACGGTGATCCCGATCATCGACCTTGCCCACAAGCTCGGCATGAAGAGCACGGAGGCCAACGAGCGCAGCGCCATCGTCGTTGCCGAGGTGCACAGCATGGTGGTCGGCCTCGTCGTCGACCGGGTGTCCGATATACTCACCATCCGCGGCGAGCAGATCCAGCCGGTGCCGGAAGTGACGACCTCCTTCGACAAGGCCTATGCCGAGGGCATCATCGCCCATGAGAACGGCATGATCTGCTTCCTCAATCTCGCGCGCATGTTCAAGGAGCGCGACATGGAAGACATGGCGGCCTGACCGCCTCTTCCATCGCACACAGGACGAACCGCCGTGCCGGCCGCACGGCGGTTTTTTGTTGCCTGTTCGAGGCCGCAACTTTTGCGTTATTTAGCGTGCAGGCTGAAAATTCCGCCTGACGCAACGTTAACTTCCTCGACCCCGAATTGTCCCCGTTTCTCAGGGGAAAGGCGATATGTCGCTCGCTTTCCTTTATCACTTGTTAAGTCTGTCACTCTATCCTTGATTGCAAATGCGCATTCCGGCGGTTCGCCACGTCGCCTTCCGCCGAAAGAGACACCGAGGAACCCGCGCGGCCGGTGAAGCAGGCCGCGGAGAACGCAACCCAATGGCCGCCGCGCAGGCAATTCCCAGGAAGGCGTGGCCGTCGTAGAAAAGGGACAGGTCATGCTTTCATTCGCCAAGTCCATGGATGCGGGCCATATCGTCGATGCGCTGTCGCGCTCGCAGGCCGT
The DNA here is from genome assembly GCF_014203155.1 of Shinella fusca. Classification (GTDB taxonomy): domain Bacteria; phylum Pseudomonadota; class Alphaproteobacteria; order Rhizobiales; family Rhizobiaceae; genus Shinella; species Shinella fusca. Next base: position 31,466 of record NZ_JACHIK010000017.1, on the reverse strand, counting down.
GATCCAGTTCGATCTCAAAGGCAATATCCTCACCGCCAACGAAAACTTCTGCCGCGCGCTCGGCTACGAGCTGAAGGAGATCGTCGGCAAGCATCATCGCATCTTCTGCGACGCCGCCCATGTGGAGAGCGACGCCTACCGCCAGTTCTGGGCGCGGCTCGGCAACGGCGAATACGATTCCAACACCTACAAGCGCATCCGCAAGGACGGGGCCGAGATCTGGATCCTTGCGACCTACAATCCGGTCTTTCGCGGCGGCAAGCCCTACAAGGTCGTCAAGTTCGCCACCGACATCACCGAGGCGCGGATGCGGGCGGCGGAAGATGCCAGCAAGCTCGCGGCGATTTCCCGCTCCCAGGCGGTGATCGAGTTCACGCCGACGGGCGAGATCCTCGATGCCAATGCCAATTTCTGCGATGCGCTCGGCTACGACATTTCCGAGATTCGCGGCAAGCATCATCGCTTGTTCTGCGATCCCGCCTATACGCAGACGCAGGCCTATGCGGATTTCTGGAAGAGCCTTGCTGAAGGCAACTTCGCTTCGAGCGAATTCGTGCGCTACGGCAAGGGCGGACGGGAGATCTGGATCCAGGCGGCCTACAACCCCATCCGCGACCTCAACGGGCGCGTCTACAAGGTGGTGAAGTTCGCCACCGACGTGACGGAGCGCATGTCGGCGATCAATGCGCTCGGCGGCGCGCTGAAGGCGCTTTCCGAAGGAGACCTGACGCAGAACCTCGCCATGACGTTCGTTCCGTCGATGGAGGCGGTGCGCAAGGACTTCAACGAGGCGGTGGCAGGCCTTCACGAAGCCATGCGCACGGTCGAGACCAATGCCAATGCCATCGCCTCGGGCGCGCAGGAGATCCGCTCTGCCGCCGACGATCTCGCCAAGCGCACGGAGCAGCAGGCGGCCTCCGTCGAGGAGACGGCCGCCGCGCTCGACGAGATCACCACGACCGTCGCCGATTCGAGCCGGCGGGCCGACGAGGCCGGCACGCTGGTCGCCAAGACCCGCGCCGGGGCGGAAAAATCCGGCGAGGTCGTCAAGAAGGCGATCGACGCGATGGGGCAGATCGAGCAGTCCTCGCGGGAAATCTCCAACATCATCGGCGTCATCGACGACATCGCCTTCCAGACCAACCTGCTGGCGCTCAACGCCGGCGTGGAGGCGGCGCGCGCGGGCGAGGCCGGTAAGGGGTTCGCGGTGGTGGCGCAGGAGGTTCGCGAGCTCGCCCAGCGGTCGGCGAGCGCTGCCAAGGACATCAAGGCGCTCATCACCACCTCGGGCGAGCAGGTGAAAAGCGGGGTGGCGCTGGTCGACGAAACGGGGCGCGCGCTCCGGGAAATCCTGGAACAGGTGCAGGAGGTCCACACCAACGTGTCGGCGATCGTCGAAGCCTCGCGCGAGCAGTCGACCGGGCTTCGCGAGATCAACCAGTCCGTCAACTCCATGGACCAGGCGACGCAGAAGAACGCGGCGATGGTGGAGGAAAGCACGGCGGCAAGCCACGCGATGGCGCGGGAGGCCGAGGCGCTGCATACCCTCATCCGCCGGTTCCGGCTTTCGGGCAGCGCGCCGTCCGCGGCGCGCCCGCATACGCCGGCTCCCGTCCCGCAGCTTCATGCCGTGGCGCGCACCATGCGCGCGCCGCGTGGCTCCACGGCGGCGGCGGAGAGCTGGGAAGAGTTCTGAGCCCGCGATGCGACAGGAAGGCGGCCGGCAGCGATGCCGGCCGTCGGCATTCGTGAGGAAGCGTCAGCGGGCGGCGGGCGGCACTTCCGGCGGCGGCGGACGGCGGATCATGGGCACGGCCTCCATGACGAGCCAGTCGAGCCCTTCGCCGCCGCGGTTGTCGACGATGTCGAAAAGCTGCCGGCGCATGCGCGGCTCCCAGAATTTGTTGATATGGGTCGCCACGCCGCTCGCCGCTCCGCTCCTGGGCTGCGAATGGAAGAACGTGGCGATCTGGTTCGCCTCCCTGACCAGTCTGTTGCCTTCCGACATTCCTGTCTCCTAACCGCTGCCGACCTTGCGTCTCGCGCCGGAGGCGATGCGCCCGGCGCCTGTGAAAATCTCGAATTCATCGCCCCGGACCAGCGCGACCAGCGTCATGCCCGCCTCTTCCGCCGTGCGGATGGCAAGCGCCGTCGGCGCGGAAATGGCGATGATGAAGGGGCTGCCGACAATGGCCGTCTTCTGCACCATCTCGACGGAAACGCGGCTCGTCACGATAACCGCGCCCGCTCCGCCGTCATGGCCCGCGCGGCGCGCGGCGCCGACGAGCTTGTCGAGCGCATTGTGCCGGCCGACATCCTCGCGCACGGCGACGAGCCCCTTTCCCGGCACATAGAAGCCGGCGCCGTGCACGGCGCGGGTCGTCCTGTGCAGCGGCTGCCCGCCGTTCAGCAGATGGACCGCCTCGACGATCTCGTCCTCGCTCAAGGTCAGCGCCGACGAGCGCACGGACGGCGTGACGCGCACCGCCTGCTCGATCGATTCGATGCCGCAGAGGCCGCAGCCGACCGGCCCCGCCATATGGCGGCGGCGGGCGACGAGCGCGTCGTTGCTGGCATCCGCAAGGCGGATCTGCAGGTCGATGCCCTTGTCTTCCGCGACGACCTCGATGGCCTCGATCTCGCCGAGACCCGCGATGATGCCCTCGGTCAGGCTGAAGCCGGTGGCGAAGTCCTCGAGGTCAGCGGGCGTTGCCATCATCACCGCATGGGTGGAGCCGGCATAGGAGAAGGCGACCGGCGTTTCTTCCGGCACGAAGCGCTCGCCGTCCTCCATCCGCCCGCTGCGGCGGGCGATCTCGGCAACCTTGATCGTGGTGGAAAAGCCCGTCACGGTCGTTCCTATTCCGCCGCCTCCATCTTGCCGGCGATGCGGCGCGCGCGGCGCGCCACCTCGTCATATTCGACCTGCCATTCGGACGGGCCGTTCGACGGGGAGATCTGCACGGCGGTCACCTTGTATTCCGGGCAACTGGTCGCCCAGTCGGCGAAATCGGTGGTGATGACGTTCGCCTGCGTGCCCGGATGGTGGAAGGTCGTGTAGACGACGCCCGGCGCCACGCGGTCGGTGACGAGCGCGCGCAGCGTCGTCTCGCCGGCACGGCTGGCGAGGCGCACCCAGTCGCCGTCGCGGATGCCGCGGTTCTCCGCGTCGTGCGGGTGGATCTCCAGCCGGTCCTCGGCATGCCAGGCGACATTGTCGGTGCGCCGCGTCTGGGCGCCGACATTGTACTGGCTGAGGATGCGGCCGGTGGTCAGAAGCAGCGGGAAGCGCGGGCCGGTCTTCTCGTCGGTCGCGACATATTCCGTGCGGATGAACTTGCCCTTGCCGCGCACGAAGCCGTCGACATGCATGATCGGCGAGCCGAGCGGATGCTGCTCGTTGCAGGGCCACTGGATGGAGCCGACCTTGTCGAGGTAATCATAGGAAACGAGGGCGAAGCTCGGAGTGGTCGCTGCGATCTCGTCCATGATCTCGGAGGGATGGGTGTAGTTCCAGTCGAGGCCCATCGCCCTTGCGAGGTTCTGCGTGACCTCCCAGTCGGCATAGCCGTTCCTCGGCGTCATGACGCGGCGAACCCGGTTGATGCGGCGTTCGGCATTGGTGAAGGTGCCGTCCTTCTCCAGGAAGGTCGAGCCCGGCAGGAAGACATGGGCATAGTTCGCCGTCTCGTTGAGGAAGAGGTCCTGCACGACGACGCATTCCATGGAGGAAAGGCCGGCGGCGACGTGCCGCGTGTCGGGGTCGGACTGGAGGATGTCCTCGCCCTGCACGTAGAGGGCCTTGAACGAGCCGTCCACGGCCGCATCCAGCATGTTGTTGACGCGCAGGCCCGGCTCGGGATTGAGCGTCACGCCCCACATCTTCTCGTAGATGTCGCGCGTGCTCTCGTCCGAGATGTGGCGATAGCCCGGCAGCTCGTGCGGGAAGGAGCCCATGTCGCAGGAGCCCTGCACGTTGTTCTGGCCGCGCAGCGGGTTCACGCCGACGCCCGTCCGGCCGATATTGCCGGTGACCATGGCGAGGTTGGCGATGGCGATGACGGCGGTCGAGCCTTGGCTGTGCTCGGTGACGCCGAGGCCGTAGTAGATCGAGCCGTTGCCGCCGGTGGCGAAGAGCCGGGCGGCGCCGCGCAGCGCCTCGGCCGGCACGCCGGTGAAGGCCTCGGTCTCTTCCGGGCTGTGGCGCGGCTCGGCGACGAAGGCGGCCCAGTCCTCGAATTCCGACCAGTCGCAGCGCTCGCGGATGAACGCCTCGTCGCAAAGCCCTTCGGTGACGATGACATGGGCGAGTGCGGTGAGGATGGCGACGTTCGTGCCGGGCTTCAGCGGCAGGTGGAAGGCGGCCTTCACATGCGGCGCGGAGACAAGCTCGGTGCGGCGCGGATCGATGACGATGAGCTTGGCGCCCTCGCGCAGGCGCTTCTTCATGCGCGAGGCGAAGACCGGATGGGCGTCGCTCGGATTGGCGCCGATGATGATGATGACGTCCGTGTGCTCGACGGAATCGAAATCCTGCGTGCCGGCGGAGGTGCCGAAGGTCTGGCCGAGGCCGTAGCCGGTCGGCGAATGGCAGACGCGCGCGCAGGTATCGACATTGTTGTTGCCGAAGCCGGCGCGGACCAGCTTCTGCACGATATAGGTCTCCTCGTTCGTGCAGCGCGAGGAGGTGAGGGCGCCGATCGAATCCCGGCCGTACTGGTACTGGATGCGGCGGAATTCGGAGACGACATGCGCATAGGCCTCTTCCCAGGTGACTTCACGCCAGGGGTCGGAGGTCTTCTCGCGGATCATCGGGTTGAGGATGCGCTCGCGATGGGTCGAGTAACCATAAGCGAAGCGGCCCTTGACGCAGGAATGGCCGTGGTTGGCCTTGCCGTCCTTCCAGGGCACCATGCGCACCAGCTCCTCGCCGCGCATCTCCGCCTTGAAGTTGCAGCCGACGCCGCAATAGGCGCAGGTCGTGATGACGGAATGCTCCGGCTGGCCGATCTCGATGACCGACTTCTCCGTCAGCGTCGCCGTCGGGCAGGCCTGCACGCAGGCGCCGCAGGAGACGCATTCGGATTCCAGGAAATTCTCGTGCATGCCGGCCGAGACGAAGCTGTCGAAGCCGCGGCCCTCGATGGTGAGCGCGAAGGTGCCCTGCACCTCCTCGCAGGCCCGGACGCAGCGCGAGCAGACGATGCACTTGGAGGGATCGTAGGTGAAATAGGGGTTGGATTCGTCCTTCGGCGTCCAGCGGGCGTTGATCTCGCCGTTGTTGCGCGGCTTGACGTGGTTTTCGCCGTCATAGCCGTAGCGCACGTCGCGAAGGCCGACGGCGCCGGCCATGTCCTGCAGCTCGCAGTCGCCGTTTGCCGCGCAGGTGAGGCAGTCGAGCGGGTGGTCGGAGATGTAGAGCTCCATCACGCCCTTGCGGATCTGCTTGAGGCGGCTCGTCTGGGTATGGACGACGAGGCCGGGCGCGACGGGCGTCGTGCAGGAGGCGGGCGTGCCGTTCCGCCCCTCGATCTCCACGAGACAGAGGCGGCAGGAGCCGAAGGCGTCCACCATGTCGGTGGCGCAGAGCTTGGGCACCTCGATGCCGGCCTCCATCGAGGCGCGCATGATGGAAGTGCCTTCCGGCACGGTAATCTCGTTCCCGTCGATGGTGAGCGTCACCATCTTCTCGGAGCGGGAGGCGGGCGTGCCGTAGTCGATTTCAGAAATCAGGGGCATGGGATCACTCCGCAGCTTGGGCGATGGGCGCCGGCGAAAAATCTTCCGGGAAGTGGGTCATGGCGCTCATGACCGGATAGGGCGTGAAGCCGCCGAGCGCACAGAGCGAACCGAACTTCATCGTGTTGCAGAGATCGGTGAGCAGCGCGCGGTTCTTCTCCGGCTCGATGCCCTCGGCGATCTTGTCGGCGGTCTCCACGCCGCGCGTCGAGCCGATGCGGCAGGGCGTGCACTTGCCGCAGCTTTCGACGGCGCAGAACTCCATGGCGAAGCGCGCCTGCTTGAGCATGTCGACCGTGTCGTCGAAGACGGTGATGCCGGCGTGGCCGATCAGCCCGTCCTTTGCCGCGAAGGCCTCATAGTCGAAGGGCGTATCGAAGAGGGCGCGCGGGAAATAAGCCCCGAGCGGACCGCCCACCTGCACGGCGCGCACCGGCCGGCCGGAGGCCGTTCCGCCGCCGATGGCATCGACGATCTCGCCGAGCGTCAGGCCGAAGGCGGTCTCGTAGAGGCCGCCATGCTTGACGTTGCCGGCGATCTGGATCGGGATGGTGCCGCGCGAGCGGCCCATGCCGAAATCGCGGTAGTAAGCTGCCCCCTTTTCCATGACGACCGGCACGGAGGCGAGCGAGATGACGTTGTTGACGACGGTGGGGCGGCCGAGGAAGCCCTGCAGCGCCGGCAGCGGGGGCTTGGCACGCACGACGCCGCGCTTGCCTTCGAGGCTGTTGAGCAGCGCCGTCTCCTCGCCGCAGACATAGGCGCCGGCGCCGGTGCGGATCTCCATGTCGAAGGCCTTGCCGGAGCCGAGCACGGACGGGCCGAGGATGCCGGCGGCGCGCGCGATGTCGATGGCGTCGCTCATGGCGGCGATGGCATGGGGATATTCGGAGCGGGTGTAGACGTAGCCCTTGGTCGCGCCGGTCGCGAGGCCGGCGATCGCCATGCCCTCGATCAGCACGAAGGGATCGCCCTCCATGATCATGCGGTCGGCGAAGGTGCCGCTGTCGCCCTCGTCGGCGTTGCAGACGATGTATTTCTTCTCGCCCGGCGCCTCCAGCACGGTCTTCCACTTGATGCCCGTCGGAAAGCCCGCGCCGCCGCGTCCGCGAAGGCCGCTGTCGGTGACTTCCTTGACGATGTCGGCGGGCGCCATGGCGATGGCCTTTTCGAGGCCGAGGAGGCCGCCATGGGCCTTGTAGTCGGCAAGCGAGAGCGGGTCGGTGACGCCGCAGCGGGCGAAGGTGAGGCGGGTCTGGTTCCTGAGGAAGGCGATCTCCTCGGTCTTGCCGAGACAGAGCGGATGCGCCTTGCCCTCGATGAGGCCGGCGTCGAGAAGGCCTGCCACGTCGGACGGTTTCACCGGGCCGTAGGCGATGCGGCCGGCGGCGGTCTCCACCTCGACCAGCGGCTCCAGCCAATGCATGCCGCGCGAGCCGTTGCGCACGATCGTGATGTCGATCCCGCGGCCTGCCGCTTCCTCGGCGAGTTTCTTCGCGACGCGGTCTGCGCCGAGCGCAAGGGCCGCGGCATCGCGGGGAACGTAGAGACGAACGGTCATCGGCGTGCCTCCGCGACGAGTTCGGCGGCAAGGTCGGCGTCGAGCCTTCCATGCACCTCGCCGTCCAGCATGGCGGACGGCGCGCAGGAACAGAGGCCGAGACAGTAGACGGGTTCGAGCGTCACCGCGCCGTCGAGGGTCGTCTGATGGAAGTCGATGCCGAGCAGCGCCTTCACGCGGGCGGCGATATCGTCCCCGCCCATCGACTGGCAGGCCTCGGCGCGACAGAGCTTCAGGACATGCCGGCCGGCGGGATGGTCGCGATAGTCGTGGTAGAAGGTGACGACGCCGTGCACCTCGGCGCGCGACAGGTTGAGCTCCTGTGCGATGATCGGCAGGCTCTCTTGCGGGACATAGCCGAACTCCGCCTGGATCTCGTGCAGGATGGGCAGAAGCGGCCCTTCCAGACCCTTCAATGCGCCGACAATCGCCAGCGTCTTCGTTCCGACATCGTTGCCGGCGACGTGAACATTCATGATCTGGCCTCCCAACCTGCACGAATGAACCGCAGGGAAGTGCCGGTTCCGTCGCGCCGATACCATTGAATTTCTTCGGCGAAGACGGGAATCCCGACGATCCCCACGTCCTATTGTAGCAGCTTCTCAGGCGGGAGACGACGGGTCAATAAAGCTGTCCCGTCAATCAATAGAAATTTCCTATCAATCCATGCCCTTCTCGGCGAGGATGCGCGCCTCGTGCAAGAGGGCGGAGACGAGAGGGGTGAAGGGCTCGCGGTGGGTGGCGACGAGGCCGACCGTATGTTCCGGATTCGGCTCGACGAGCGAAACTATACTTAATTCCTCATGAAATCCGAAGGAATGGGCCACGTTGCGCGGCATGATGCTGCTCCAGCGGCCGGTGCGTACATGGGAGAGCAGCACGATCATCGAGTTGGATTCGAGCGAGGGTTCGGCGCTCACGCCGGCATCGGCAAGGTGGCGATTGATGATGCGGCGGTTCTGCATGTCGGCGGTCAATAGGCAAAGCCTAATGCTGCCGGCCTCCTGCCAGGTCACGCTTTCGCGATCGGAAAACGGGCCGCCCCTGGCGGTGATGAGGCAATAGTGCTCGTGCAGCAGCGGCACGCTGGTGACGCGGCCGAGCGGCTCGTTCTCGAGATAAGTGAGGCCGGCGTCGATCTCGAGGTTTTCCAGAAGCCCGAGGATGCGGATCGACGTGGTGGAGGTGATGGAGAATGTGACGTCGGGGTGCTTTTCCTGGAAGGGCGCGGTGAGGCGCGGCACCATGGCGAGCGTCGTCGGGATGGCGGCAAGGCGGATATGGCCGGAAAGGCCGGTGCGGGCGGCGCGCATCTCCTCGCGCATGGTGCGGGTGTCGCCGACGATGCGGCGCGCCCATTCGAGCACGCGCTGGCCTTCCGGCGTCAGGCCGCGGAAGCGCGAGCCGCGCACGACGAGCATCACGCCGAGCTGGCCTTCCAGCTGGCGGATCGCCGCCGAGAGCGTCGGCTGGGAGATGCCGAGCTCCTCGGCCGCCCGGGCGAAATGCCGTTCGCGGGCGAGCGCAATGAAATATTCGAGCTTGTCTATCATCGGGAAACTGCGCCTCCGGGCTCTTGATACAAAAGAACAGTGGCGGCACCAATGCCCCGCGCCCTATATCTAAAGCATCGAAATGAGGACGAGGAGGAAGCCATGACGTTTCAAGCATTGCTGGTCGAGAAGGGCGCGGACGGCGCGGTCGCCGCTTCGGTTCAGGAACTCGACGATTCGCGGCTTCCGGACGGCGACGTGACGGTCGCCGTCGAATATTCGACGCTCAACTACAAGGACGGGCTCTGCATCAACGGCAAGGGTGGGCTCGTGCGCACCTTCCCGCATGTGCCGGGCGTCGATTTCGCCGGCACGGTGGAGGCCTCCGACGATCCGCGCTACCGGCCGGGCGACCGGGTGGTGCTGACCGGCTGGCGCGTCGGCGAGGTCTGGTGGGGCGGCTATGCGAGCCGGGCGAAAGTCAAGGCCGACTGGCTGGTGCCGCTGCCCGATACGCTTTCCACGCGACAGGCTATGGCGATCGGCACGGCGGGCCTCACCTCCATGCTCTCCGTCATCGCGCTGGAAAAGGCCGGGCTTTCGCCGCTGAAGGGCGAGGTGCTGGTGACGGGCGCTGCCGGCGGCGTCGGCTCGGTCGCCGTCACGCTTCTTTCCCGGCTCGGCTATTCGGTTGCCGCCGTGACGGGCCGTCCGGAAACGGCCGGTTACTTGAAGGAGCTCGGCGCGGAAACGATCGTCCCGCGCGCCGAGCTTGCCGAGCCGAGCGGCAAGCCGCTCGAATCCGAGCGCTGGGCGGGTGCGGTCGATGCGGTCGGCGGCGACATGCTGGCGCGGGTGCTCAAGCAGATGAAATATGACGGGGCGGTCGCCGCCGTCGGGCTTGCGGCGGGCGCCGCCGTGCCCTCCTTCACGGTCATCCCCTTCCTCCTGCGCGGCGTGAGCCTCCTCGGCATCGATTCGGTCAACCGGCCCTACGACCAGCGCGTCGATGCGTGGAACCGCATCGCAAGCGACCTGCCGATGGACAAGCTGGAGGCGATGGTGGTCGAGCACCGGCTCTCCGACCTGCCGGAGCTTGCGAACCGGATTCTCGAGGGCAAGGTGAAGGGACGCGTCGTCGTGGACGTCAATTCCTGAAGCAATTCCAGCAAAAGTGTGAAGCGGTTTTGCGTTCGGAATTGCGTGGAGAAATCGTCAGCAGATGAGCTGGCCGCCGTTCACCTCCAGCACCTGGCCGGTGATGTAGCCGGAGAGCGTGTTGGAGGCGAGGAAGAGATAGGCGGGGGCGCAGTCCTCCGCCGTGCCGAGGCGTTGCAGGGGAATGGTCTTGCGGGTCGCCTCCAGCTTTTCCGCCGAGGAATAGCGCGCGTGGAAATCGGTGGTGATGGTGCCCGGCGAGACGCAGTTGACGCGGATGCCGGCGGGCGCAAGCTCCCGGGCAAGACCCTTGGAATAGGTCGAGACGAAGGCCTTGGTGGCCGAATAGATGGCCGAGCCCGGGCTGCCGCCCGTCAGCGCCGAGATCGAGACGGTGTTGACGATGGCGGCATGGGGCGCACGGCGCAGCGAGCGCAGCAGGCCGCGCGTTACCTCGACGACGGAGGTCTGGTTGAGGCGCACGACGGTGTCGTACTGCTCGTCCGTGAGGTCCGCCGCGGGAAAGCGGCCGACCATGGTGCCGGCATTGTTGATCAGCACGTCGACATGCGGGAAGAGGCTGTCCACCCGCTGCAGCAGCGCGCCGATGCCGCCTTCCTCCAGGAAATCCGCATAGACGACGTGGGCGCGGGCCTCCGCGACGGCGTTTTCCAGGAAATCGGGCAGGGGGCCTGCGGCGGCGCGCCCGCCGTGCAGCAGCACATGGGCGCCGCAATCGAGGAACTGCCGCGCGATCTCCAGCCCGATGCCGCGGCCCGCGCCGGTGACGACGACATTGGCGCCCTTGAACAGAGACGGATGAAACATGCGCTTTCCTCCCGGTATCGCCGCGGCCTGCCTTCGCCCAGTATCACAAAAAGCGGGGCGCTCTCCAAGAAGGCAGGATCGATCAATTGATGTACTTTCGTTTTTGCATATTATGAAACCAAACGAAAGCAATGGGAGGTGCCGATGTTTCTAACGGGTCGCCAGGCGGAGATCCTCGATCTCGCCAAGGCGGAGGGCCGCGTGCTCGTGGAGGATCTTGCCACGCGCTTCTCCGTGACGCCGCAGACCATCCGCAAGGACCTCAACGACCTTTGCGACAGCAAGGCGCTGACGCGCATCCATGGCGGCGCGCTGTTTCCGAGCGGCAACGAGAACGTGAAATACGAGGCGCGCCGCTCCATCGCCGCGCCGGAGAAGCAGGCGATCGGCCGCGCCGCCGCGGCGATGATCCCGGACAATTCCTCGCTCTTCATCAATATCGGCACGACGACCGAGGCCGTGGGCGAGGCGCTGCTCGAACATCGCGAGCTGATGGTCATCACCAACAATATCAACGTCGCCAACCGCTTGCGCGTCTATCCCTCGATCGAGGTGGTGATCGCCGGCGGCGTCGTGCGCGGGGCGGATGGTGGCATCGTCGGCGAGGCGGCGGTCGATTTCATCCGCCAGTTCAAGGTGGACTATGCCGTGATCGGCGTCTCGGCCATCGACGAGGACGGCGCGCTGCTCGACTTCGACTACCGCGAGGTGAAGGTGGCGCAGGCGATCATCGCCAATGCCCGCCACGTCATCCTGGTTTCGGATTCGACGAAATTCGAAAGGACCGCGCCGGTGCGCATCGGCCACCTCTCGCAGGTCCACACCTTCATCACGGATAGCTGTCCTTTCGAGGGGATTCGCGTCATTTGCCAGGAGCACGACGTCCGGCTCGTGGAGACCGCTTCACAGGCCTGACACAGGGGCCTGCTATTTCTATCTACATTCGTTTGACATTCGGAATGTTTTCGTTTTAACTCTCCTTGCTTTCGCAACTGCGCAGGATTGTGCAATGCGAAATGGGAGGGGACATTGGACGGCGACGTGATCCGCGATATTTTCGTCATCGGTGGCGGCATCAATGGCTGCGGCATCGCCCGCGATGCAGCGGGTCGCGGCTATTCGGTCGTGCTTGCCGAGATGAAGGATTTCGCCTCCGGCACGTCCTCGGCCTCCACCAAGCTCATCCACGGCGGTCTTCGCTATCTCGAACATTACGAATTCCGCCTCGTGCGCGAGGCGCTGATGGAGCGCGAAGTGCTCTGGGCCATGGCGCCGCACGTCATCTGGCCGATGCGCTTCGTGCTGCCGTTCCAGAAGGGCGGCCTGCGTCCGGCCTGGCTCATCCGCCTCGGCCTCTTCCTTTACGACCATATCGGCGGGCGCAAGCTCCTGCCGGCGACCGCGACGCTGGACCTTGCCAGGGACCCGGCGGGCGGGCCGCTCAAGAAGCTCTTCCGCAAGGCTTTCGAATATTCCGACGGCTGGGTGGACGATGCGCGCCTCGTCGTGCTCAACGCCCGCGATGCCGCCGACCGCGGCGCGGATATCCGCACCGGCACGAAGGTGGTCGCCGCCCGGCGCGAGAACGGCCACTGGAACGTCGAGACGGAGAATGTCGAGACGGGCGACCGCGAGACCGTCCGCGCCCGCATGCTGGTCAATGCCGCCGGCCCCTGGGTGGACAAGGTCCTGTCCTCCGCCTTCGGCCGCAACGACGTGCACAATGTCCGCCTCGTGCAGGGCAGCCATATCGTCGTGAAGAAGAAATTCTCCGATCCGCGCGCCTATTTCTTCCAGAATCCGGACGGGCGCATCATCTTCGCCATTCCCTACCAGGAAGAGTTCACGCTGATCGGCACCACCGACCGGGACTACAAGGGCGATCCGCGCGAGGCGCGCATCAGCGACCAGGAGATCGACTATCTATGCGCCTCGGCCAGCGAATATTTCGCCGAGCCGGTCGAGCGGGACGATATCGTCTGGACCTATTCCGGCGTGCGCCCGCTCTTCGACGACGGGGCCAGCAAGGCGCAGGAAGCAACGCGCGACTACGTGCTGAAGATCGACGGCGAGAGCGGCCAGGCGCCGCTCCTCAACATCTTCGGCGGCAAGCTCACCACCTACCGGCGCCTTGCCGAATCCGCGCTCGACAAGATCGGCGATGCGATCGGCGCCAAGGGCGAGCGCTGGACGGCGCGCTCGCGCCTGCCGGGCGGCGATTTCGCCATCGACGGTTTCGACGCCGAGGTGCGCTCGCTTGCGAAGCGCTTCGCCTTCCTTTCGCCTGCCCATGCGCGGCGGCTCGTGCGGCTCTACGGCACGCGGGCGGCGGCCATGCTGGACGGGGCGAGCCGCATCGAGGATCTCGGGCGGCATTTCGGCAGCGACCTCTACGAGTGCGAGGTGCGCTGGCTGATGCACGAGGAATGGGCCCGGCACGCCGAGGACGTGCTGTGGCGGCGGACCAAGAGGGGCCTGCATCTGACGGCCGCCGAGGCGGCCGCGCTGGAAGACTACATGGCCGGGGCGCCTGCCGCCCCGCATTAGCCGCCGCGCGATCCGGTGGCTGGGAGGAACATTGGAGACATGAATGCTTGAACTCAGAAACATCGCGAAGGTGTCGGGGGCGGAAACGCATATCCATCCGACGAACCTCGTGCTGGAGCGCGGCTCGCTCAACGTGCTGCTCGGCCCGACGCTGTCCGGCAAGACCTCGCTGATGCGGCTGATGGCCGGCCTCGACAAGCCGACCTCCGGCTCCGTCCGGTTCGACGGCAAGGACGTGACGGGCGTGCGCGTGCAGGACCGGGGCGTCGCCATGGTCTACCAGCAGTTCATCAACTATCCGGCGCTGACCGTCTACGAGAACATCGCCTCGCCGATGCGCATCAAGGGCGCCGATGCCGCGACCATCGACCGCGAGGTGCGCAAGGCGGCCGATCTCCTCAAGCTGACGCCCTATCTCGACCGCACGCCGCTCAACCTTTCGGGCGGCCAGCAGCAGCGCACGGCGCTTGCCCGCGCCATCGTCAAGAATGCCAGCCTCGTACTGCTCGACGAGCCGCTCGCCAACCTCGACTACAAGCTGCGCGAGGAATTGCGGCTGGAGCTTCCGAAGATCTTCGCCGCGTCCGGCGCCATCTTCGTCTATGCGACGACGGAGCCCTCCGAGGCGCTGCTTCTCGGCGGCAACACGGCGACGCTGTCGCAAGGCCGCATCACGCAGTTCGGCCCCACGATCGAGGTCTATCGCCGGCCGAACGACCTCGTTACGGCCCGCACCTTCGCCGACCCGCCGCTCAACACGATCACGGTCACGCGGAAAGGCGGCCATTTCGAGATCGGCGACAAGCCGGTTCTGCCGGTGCCGGCGCACCTTGCCGGCGTGCCGGAAGGGCCGTGCACCATCGCCTTCCATCCGCACCACCTGGCGCTCACGCGCCAGAACGCCGCCGCCGCGCCCCTTTCGGTGCGCACGGCGATCTCGGAGATCGCGGGGTCGGAAAGCTTCATCCATATCGAGTTCGAGGGCACCCGCTGGGTGATGCTCGCGCCGGGCATCCACGACATCGAGCCGGACGCGGTGATCACCGTCCATGTCGACACGCGCCACCTGATGGCTTTCGGCGCGGACGGCAGGGCGATTGCCGAGCCCGCGGCCGCGGCGGCCTGAGGAGGGGACCATGGCACGCATCAATCTCGACCATATCCGCCACGCCTACGGCGAAAAGCCGAAGTCGGAAGCCGACTATGCGCTGAAGGAAGTCCATCACGAATGGAACGACGGCGGCGCCTATGCGCTGCTCGGCCCGTCCGGCTGCGGCAAGACCACGCTGCTCAACATCATCTCGGGCCTCCTGCAACCTTCGGAAGGCCGCATCCTGTTCGACGGCAAGGACGTGACGTACCTGTCGACGCAGGAGCGCAACATCGCGCAGGTCTTCCAGTTCCCGGTCATCTACGACACGATGACGGTCTACGACAATCTCGCCTTCCCGCTGCGCAATCGCGGGGTGGCCGAGCCCGAAGTCGACCGCCGCGTGCGCGAGATTCTGGAAATGATCGACCTTGCCGGCTGGGCGAAGAAGACGGCGCGCGGGCTCACCGCCGACCAGAAGCAGAAGATTTCGCTCGGCCGCGGCCTCGTTCGCAGCGACGTCAACGCGATCCTCTTCGACGAGCCGCTGACCGTCATCGACCCGCACATGAAATGGGTGCTGCGCTCGCAGCTCAAGAAGCTGCACCGCCAGTTCGGCTTCACCATGGTCTATGTCACGCACGACCAGACCGAGGCGCTGACCTTCGCCGACAAGGTCGTCGTCATGTACGACGGCCAGATCGTGCAGATCGGCACGCCCGCCGAACTCTTCGAGAAGCCGAGCCACACCTTCGTCGGCTATTTCATCGGCTCGCCCGGCATGAACGTGCTGCCGGCCGCAATCGACGGCAGCGCCGTCAGGGTCGGCGAGGAGACGATCACGCTCGACTACGCGCCCGCGGTTTCCGCCGGCGCGAAGACCGAGCTCGGCATCCGGCCGGAATTCATCACGCTGTCGCGCGAGGGCATGCCCGTCTCGATCGGCAAGGTCGAGGATATCGGCCGCCAGAAGATCGTGCGCGCCGAATTTGTCGGCAAGCCGATCGCCATCGTCGTGCCGGAGGATGGCGAGATCCCCGCCGATCCGCACGTGACCTTCGATCCCGCCGCCATCAACATCTACGCCGATAGCTGGCGTGTCGGCAGGGAGGGCTGACCGATGAACAAGACCTGGAACAACAAGGCCTGGTTCATGGTCCTGCCGGTGCTGCTGCTCGTCGCCTTCTCGGCGGTGATCCCGCTGATGACGGTGGTGAACTATTCGGTGCAGGACACCTTCGGCAACAACGCCTTCTTCTGGGCCGGCACCGACTGGTTCGCCCAGGTGCTCGCCTCCGACCGATTCTGGGAGGCGCTCGGGCGCAACCTCCTGTTCTCGGCCATCATCCTCGCCCTGGAAATCCCGCTCGGCATCCTGATCGCGCTCAACATGCCCAAGAAGGGTCTCGGCGTGCCGGTCTGCCTCGTGCTGATGGCCCTGCCGCTGCTCATCCCGTGGAACGTCGTCGGCACGATCTGGCAGGTCTTCGGCCGCGTCGACATCGGCCTGCTCGGCCGCGTGCTCGACGGCATCGGCTTCGACTACAACTACGTCAACGACGTGTTCGACGCCTGGGTGACGCTGATCGTCATGGACGTCTGGCATTGGACGAGCCTCGTCGTGCTGCTGTGCTATGCCGGCCTCGTCTCGATCCCGGAGGCCTATTACCAGGCCGCCAAGATCGACGGCGCCTCGCGCTGGGCCGTGTTCCGCTACATCCAGCTTCCGAAGATGAAGCGCGTGCTGCTCATCGCCTTCCTCCTGCGCTTCATGGACAGCTTCATGATCTACACCGAGCCCTTCGTCGTCACCGGCGGCGGCCCCGGCAACTCGACCACGTTCCTTTCGATCGACCTCGTCAAGATGGCGATCGGCCAGTTCGACCTCGGCCCGGCCGCGGCCATGTCCATCATTTACTTCCTGATCATCCTGCTGCTGTCGTGGATCTTCTACACGGTCATGACCAGCAGCGACGACCAGGCGTGAGGGAGGAGAGACCCATGACCTCACAGGCAATCACCGCAAACACCGTCCAGCCGGGTGCGAAACGCAACCTCTCCTGGATCGTGCCGACGCTCTACATCGTCTTCCTGATGCTGCCGATCTACTGGCTCGTGAACATGAGCTTCAAGGAGAACACGGAGATCACCGGGGCCTTCACGCTCTGGCCGCGCCAGCCGACGCTGCACAACTACGCCGTCATCTTCACCGATCCGGCCTGGTATTCCGGCTATATCAACTCCATCATCTACGTGGTGCTGAACACGGTCATCTCGGTCTCCGCGGCGCTGCCGGCGGCCTATGCCTTCTCGCGCTACCGCTTCCTCGGCGACAAGCACCTGTTCTTCTGGCTGCTCACCAACCGCATGGCGCCGCCGGCCGTCTTCGCGCTGCCCTTCTTCCAGCTCTATTCGGCCTTCGGCCTCATCGACACGCACATCGCCGTCGCCATCGCGCACTGCCTGTTCAACGTGCCGCTGGCGGTGTGGATCCTCGAAGGCTTCATGTCGGGCGTGCCGAAGGAGATCGACGAGACGGCCTATATCGACGGCTACTCGTTCCCGCGCTTCTTCACGAAGATCTTCGTGCCGCTGATCGCCTCGGGCATCGGGGTGGCCGCCTTCTTCTGCTTCATGTTCTCCTGGGTCGAGCTCCTGATCGCCCGCACGCTGACGACGACGGACGCCAAGCCCATCGCCGCCACGATGACGCGCACGGTCTCGGCCTCGGGCATGGACTGGGGCGTGCTCGCCGCCGCCGGGGTGCTCACCATCATTCCCGGCGCGCTCGTGATCTACTTCGTCCGCAACTACATCGCCAAGGGCTTCGCCCTGGGGAGGGTCTGATGGCCGCCGTCGCCAACCGCAACACCCGCTGGCCCGTGGCGCTCGCCGCCGTGCTGGCGATCTACGCCGCCGCCGTCGTCCTGCTCGTCATGGCGCTGCCCGTCAAGGATGGCGCGCGCGACTGGTTCGCCACGCTCATCCCGGGGGGATGGATGGCCTGGTCGTTCCCGACCGCCATGTTCTTCCTGACGATCTTCCTTCTCATCGCGCTGATGGCGGTGTGGGAATATGCCCGGCCGGGCGGCGCCCCGCGCGTCGGCATCCTGCGCTTCGAGACGACCCGCGGCGACCGGCTCTTCGTGTCGCTGCTCGGTTCCGCATTCATCCAACTCGCATGGCTGGGCCTCGTCGGTCCCAACCTGTGGTGGGCTCTTGCCCTGTCCGTGGTCTACGCCATCGGCGTATTCCGCTTCGTCTAGGGCAATCGAACGGAGGCCCCGGGGAGACATAGGGGCCTTCGCACTTGCAATCGCAAAACCTTAAGGGAGGACAAAATGCGAAAGCAACTTCTGATGACGACGGCAGTCATGCTGCTGGCGTTTACCGGCTCCGCATTCGCGGACATGGATGCCGCAAAGAAGTTCCTGGATTCGGAAATCGGCGACCTGTCGTCGCTCTCGCGTGCCGACCAGGAAAAGGAAATGCAGTGGTTCGTCGACGCCGCCAAGCCGTTCGCCGGCATGGACATCAAGGTCGTCTCCGAAACGCTGACCACGCATGAATACGAATCGAAGGTGCTGGCGCCCGCCTTCACCGCGATCACCGGCATCAAGATCACGCACGACCTCATCGGCGAGGGCGACGTGATCGAGAAGCTGCAGACGCAGATGCAGTCGGGCGAGAACATCTACGACGCCTATGTCAACGACTCGGACCTGATCGGCACCCACTGGCGCTACCAGCAGGCCCGCGCGCTGACCGACTTCATGGCCAACGAAGGCAAGGACGTCACCAACCCGAACCTCGATATCGACGACTTCATCGGCAAGTCGTTCACGACCGCGCCGGACGGCAAGCTCTACCAGCTTCCCGACCAGCAGTTCGCGAACCTCTATTGGTTCCGCTACGACTGGTTCAACGACGAGAAGAACAAGGCCGACTTCAAGGCGAAGTACGGCTACGATCTCGGCGTGCCGGTCAACTGGTCGGCCTATGAGGACATCGCCGAATTCTTCACCGGCCGCGAGATCGACGGCAAGAAGGTCTTCGGCCACATGGACTACGGCAAGAAGGACCCCTCGCTCGGCTGGCGCTTCACCGATGCGTGGCTGTCGATGGCCGGCAACGGCGACAAGGGCATCCCGAACGGCCTGCCGGTCGACGAATGGGGCATCAAGGTCGACGAGAACTCGCGTCCGGTCGGCTCGTGCGTCGCGCGCGGCGGCGACACCAACGGCCCGGCCTCGGTCTATGCCATCCAGAAGTATCTCGACTGGATCAAGGCCTATGCCCCGCCGTCGGCAGGCGGCATGAACTTCTCCGAATCCGGTCCCGTTCCCTCGCAGGGCGAGATCGCGCAGCAGATGTTCACCTATACGGCGTTCACCGCCGATTTCGTGAAGGAAGGCCTGCCGGTGGTGAATGCCGACGGCACGCCGAAGTGGCGCTTCGCCCCGTCCCCGCATGGCGTCTACTGGAAGGACGGCATGAAGCTCGGCTACCAGGACGCCGGCTCCTGGACGCTGATGAAGTCCACTCCGGACGACCGCGCCAAGGCCGCTTGGCTCTATGCGCAGTTCGTGACCTCCAAGACCGTCGACGTGAAGAAGAGCCATGTCGGTCTCACCTTCATCCGCCAGTCGACGCTCGACCACCAGTCGTTCACCGACCGCGCGCCCAAGCTCGGCGGCCTGATCGAGTTCTACCGTTCGCCGGCCCGCCTGCAGTGGTCGCCGACCGGCACGAACATCCCGGACTATCCGAAGCTCGCCCAGCTCTGGTGGCAGGCGATCGGCGATGCCGCTTCCGGCGCCAAGACGGCGCAGGAAGCCATGGATTCGCTGTGCGCGGAGCAGGAGAAGGTGCTGAGCCGCCTCGAACGCGCCGGCGTTCAGGGCGACATGGGCCCGAAGCTCGCCGAGGAGCACGATCTCGAGTACTGGAACAAGGATGCCGTTTCCAAGGGCAACCTCGCTCCGCAGCTCAAGATCGAGAACGAGAAGGAAAAGCCGGTCACCGTCAACTACGACGAACTGGTCAAGAGCTGGCAGAAGTAAGAAGCTGACAGGGTCGCGGACGGCTTTTGCCGCCCGCAGCCGATTTTGAAATCCGATCCCCTTTGCCCGCGCCCCGCAAGGAGCGCGGGTCTTTTCGTTTCCGCGCTGCGGCCATTTGCCGGATTCCATGCATTGCACAGCGCGGGGTCTTCCGCTAAGAACCCCGCGGTTTCCCCGCGCGCTCGCGCGAACATCGAAAACAGCGGTACACCCATGGCACGCATCGTGATGAAATTCGGCGGAACGTCCGTCGCCGACCTCGACCGTATCCACAATGTGGCCCGCCATGTGAAACGCGAGGTCGATGCCGGCCACGAGGTCGCCGTCGTCGTCTCGGCCATGTCCGGCAAGACGAACGAGCTCGTCGCCTGGGTGCAGAACATGCCGAAGGTGACGGGCGCCAGCTCGCCCTTCTACGACGCGCGCGAATACGACGCCATCGTCGCCTCGGGCGAACTCGTCACCGCCGGCCTTCTTGCCATCGCGCTCCAGTCGATGGACGTCAACGCCCGCTCCTGGCAGGGCTGGCAGATCCCGATCCGCACCGACAACGCGCACGGCGCCGCACGCATCCTCGAAATCGAAGGCGAGGAGATCGTGCGCCGCATGGGCGAGGGCCAGGTCGCCGTCGTCGCCGGCTTCCAGGGCCTCGGCCCGGACAACCGCGTCGCCACGCTCGGCCGCGGCGGTTCGGACACGTCCGCCGTCGCCATCGCCGCCGCCGTCAAGGCGGATCGCTGCGACATCTATACCGATGTCGACGGCGTCTACACGACCGATCCGCGCATCGAGCCGAAGGCCCGGCGCCTGAAGAAGATCGCCTTCGAGGAAATGCTCGAAATGGCCTCGCTCGGCGCCAAGGTGCTGCAGGTCCGCTCGGTGGAGCTTGCCATGGTGCACAAGGTGCGCACCTTCGTCCGCTCGTCTTTCGAGGATCCCGATGCGCCGGGCATGGGCGATCTTCTGAACCCGCCCGGTACGCTGATTTGTGATGAGGATGAGATCGTGGAACAGGAAGTCGTAACCGGCATCGCCTATGCCAAGGATGAAGCGCAGATCTCGCTCCGCCGCGTCGCCGACCGGCCGGGCGTTTCGGCCGCGATCTTCGGCCCGCTGGCCGAGGCCCATATCAATGTCGACATGATCGTCCAGAACATCTCCGAGGACGGCTCGAAGACCGACATGACCTTCACGGTTCCCTTCGGCGACGTCGAGAAGGCGCTGAAGGTGCTGGAAGGCGCCAAGGAACAGGTCGGCTTCGACGTGATCCAGCACGAGACGGGCCTCGTCAAGGTCTCCGTCATCGGCATCGGCATGCGCAGCCATGCGGGCGTCGCCGCCTCGGCCTTCCGCGCGCTTGCCGACAAGGGCATCAACATCAAGGCGATCACCACCTCGGAAATCAAGATTTCCATCCTGATCGACGGCCCCTATGCCGAACTCGCCGTTCGGACTTTGCATTCCGTCTACGGTCTCGATAAGAAGTAAGGACCGGCCGACTCGGCGCCGATCCATGGGGATCGCCGGCGCGGCGCGCGCCGGTGTGGGGTAACGTCATTTTCGGGAGACGCCACGCGATGAGAGACCTCTCCGCGGGCCCGCGCGTTCTTCTCAAGCGGCTGCGCGAACTCATGGCGGAGCCGCTGGAGCCGCAGGAACGCCTGGACCAGATCGTGCGCCAGATCGCGCAGAACATGGTCGCGGAAGTGTGTTCCGTTTACGTGCTGCGCTCCGACGGCGTCCTCGAACTCTACGCGACCGAAGGCCTCAATCCGAGCGCCGTCCACCTTGCCCAGCTCAAGATGGGCCAGGGCCTCGTCGGCACGATCGCGGCCTCCGCCCGGCCGCTCAACCTTTCCGACGCCCAGTCGCATCCCGCCTTCACCTATCTGCCGGAAACGGGCGAGGAGATCTACCACTCCTTCCTCGGCGTTCCTATCTTGCGCACCGGCAGGGCGCTCGGCGTGCTTGTCGTGCAGAACAAGGCGAGCCGCACCTACCGCGAAGACGAGGTGGAGGCGCTTGAGACGACGGCGATGGTGATTGCGGAAATGGTGGCGACCGGCGAGCTGAAGAAGCTCACAAGGCCCGGCCTCGAGCTCGACCTTTCCCGCCCCGTCGCCATCGAGGGGGCGAGCTTCGGCGAGGGCATCGGCCTCGGCTATGTCGTGCTGCACGAGCCGCGCATCGTCGTCACCAACCTGCTCAACGAGGATTCCGAGCACGAGCTCGGCCGGCTTGCCGAGGCGCTCGGCTCGCTGCGCATCTCCATCGACGACATGCTGTCGCGCCGCGAGGTGTCGATGGAGGGCGAGCACCGCGAGGTGCTGGAGACCTACCGCATGTTCGCCCACGACCGCGGCTGGGTGAGGAAGCTCGAAGAGGCGATCCGCAACGGCCTGACGGCCGAGGCCGCCGTCGAGCGCGTGCAGAGCGAGACCAAGGCGCGGATGATCCGCCTGATGGACCCCTATCTGCGCGAGCGCATGCACGATTTCGACGATCTTGCGAACCGCCTCCTGCGCCAGCTCACCGGCTATGGCGCAAAACTCTCGGCCAGCAGCTTCCCGAACGACGCCATCGTCGTCGCGCGCGCCATGGGTGCGGCCGAGCTGCTCGACTATCCGCGCCAGAACGTGCGCGGCCTCGTGCTCGAAGAGGGCGCCGTCACCAGCCATGTCATCATCGTCGCGCGCGCCATGGGCATCCCCGTCGTCGGCCAAGCGGTCGGTGCGGTGGCGCTGGCGGAGAACGGCGATCCGATCATCATCGACGGCGACGATGCGAAGGTACATCTGCGCCCGATGCCGGACCTCCAGCGCTCCTACGAGGAGAAGGTGCGCTTCCGCGCCCGCCGGCAGGAGCAGTACCGGGCCTTGCGTGCCGTCGAGCCGGTGACGAAGGATGGCCGGGCGATCAATCTGCAGATGAATGCCGGCCTCCTCGTAGACCTGCCGCATCTCAACGAATCGGGCGCCTCCGGCATCGGCCTCTTCCGCACCGAGCTCCAGTTCATGATCGCCTCGACCATGCCGAAGGCCGAGGAGCAGGAAGATTTCTACCGCAACGTCCTGAAGCATGCGGGCGGGCGCCCCGTGACCTTCCGCACGCTCGACATCGGCGGCGACAAGGTCGTGCCCTATTTCCGCGCGGCCGAGGAGGAGAACCCTGCCCTCGGCTGGCGCGCCATCCGCCTGTCGCTCGACCGGCCGGGCCTCCTGCGCACCCAGCTTCGCGCCATGCTGCGCGCGGCCGCGGGCGCCGATCTCCGGCTGATGCTGCCCATGGTGACGGAGGTTTCGGAGCTGAAGGAGGTCCGCCACCTTCTGCAGAAGGAAATCCAGCGCCAGTCGAAGCTCGGCGAGCAATTGCCGAAGAAGCTGCAGTTCGGCGCCATGCTCGAAGTGCCGGCGCTGCTCTGGCAGCTCGACGAGCTGATGGCCGAGGTGGATTTCGTCTCGGTCGGCTCGAACGACCTCTTCCAGTTCGCCATGGCGGTCGACCGGGGCAATGCCCGCGTTTCCGACCGTTTCGACACGCTCGGCAGGCCGTTCCTGCGCATCCTGCGCGATATCGTCAGGGCCGGGGTCCGCAACGACACCTCGGTCACGCTCTGCGGGGAGATGGCGAGCAAGCCGATCTCGGCCATGGCGCTGCTCGGCATCGGCTTCCGCTCCGTGTCGATGTCGCCGACGGCGCTCGGCCCCGTGAAGTCGATGCTGCTGTCGCTCGATGCAGGCAGGCTGGAGGCCGTGCTGACGCCGGCGCTCGACGACACGAAGCCCACCGTCTCGATCCGCCAGATCCTGACGGACTTTGCGGCCGAGAACGGCATTCCGCTTTAACGATCTGATTGGAGTCGAACGGTGGCCACGCTTCCCGTTGAAAAGATGCGCGAACTCGAACGCCGTTTCGGCGAGATCGAGGCCCGCATGTCGGCGGGCCCGGATTCGGAGACCTATGTGCGCCTCGCCTCGGAATATTCCGAGCTCCAGCCGGTCGTCACCAAGGTGCGCGAATACGAGAAGGTGAGGGGCGAGATCGCCGACCTCGAGACGCTGCTTGCCGACAAGACGACGGACCGCGAGATGCGGGACCTCGCCGAGATGGAGCTGCCGGAGCTCAAGGAGCGCCTCGAAGGCCTCGAGAAGGAGATGCAGATCCTTCTCCTGCCGAAGGATGCGGCGGACGAGAAGAGCGCGATCCTCGAAATCCGCGCCGGCACGGGCGGCTCGGAAGCCGCGCTGTTCGCCGGCGACCTCTTCCGCATGTACGAGCGCTATGCCGCCGCCCATGGCTGGAAGGTCGAGGTCATCTCGTCGAGCGAAGGCGAGGCCGGCGGCTACAAGGAAATCATCGCGACCATCACCGGGCGCGGCGTCTTCGCCAAGCTGAAGTTCGAATCGGGCGTCCACCGGGTCCAGCGGGTGCCGGAGACGGAGGCGAGCGGGCGCATCCATACCTCGGCCGCGACCGTCGCCGTGCTGCCGGAAGCCGAGGAGATCGACATCGAGATCCGCCCCGAGGACATCCGCATCGACACGATGCGCTCGTCGGGCGCCGGCGGCCAGCACGTCAACACGACCGATTCGGCCGTGCGCATCACGCATCTTCCGACCGGCCTCGTCGTGACGAGCTCGGAAAAGTCGCAGCACCAGAACCGCGCCAAGGCCATGCAGATCCTGCGTTCGCGGCTCTACGACATGGAGCGCCAGCGCGCCGACAGCGAGCGCTCGGCCGACCGCAAGAGCCAGGTCGGCTCCGGCGACCGCTCCGAGCGCATCCGCACCTACAATTTCCCGCAGGGCCGCGTGACGGACCACCGCATCAACCTGACGCTCTACAAGCTCGACCGGATGATGGTGGGCGAGATCGACGAGGTGGTGGACGCACTGCTCGCCGACTACCAGGCGGGCCTTCTCGCGCAGCTCGGCGAACAGGGCCGATGAGCGGCGTGACGCTTGCCGGAATGCTGGCCGACGCGCGGCGCAGGCTTTCCGAGGCGGGCATAGCCGAGGCGGCGCAGGATGCGCGTGCGCTGGTTGGCGGCATTCTCGACCTTTCCTCCACCGCCTTCGTGACGGACGGCGCCCGCATGCTGGATGCCAGTGAGGTCTCGGCGATCGAGGCGGCGCTTGCCCGGCGCGCGGCGCGCGAGCCGGTGCATCGCATCCTCGGCCGGCGGGCCTTTTCCCGGCTCGACCTTCTCCTGTCGCCGGAGACGCTGGAGCCGCGGCCGGATACGGAAATCCTCGTCGATACGCTCGTGCCCCATGCGCGGCGGATGGTGGCGGAGAGGGGGAGCTGCCGCATTCTCGATCTCGGCACGGGCACGGGGGCGATCTGCCTTGCGCTCCTCGATCTCGTGCCCGGCGCGACGGGCGTCGGCGCCGATCTTTCGCCGGGCGCCCTTGAAACAGCGCGGCGCAATGCCGATATCAACGGTGTCGCCGACCGCTTCGAGACGGTCGAAAGCGACTGGTTTTCAGCCGTGACCGGGGCCTTCGACATCATCGTGTCAAATCCGCCCTATATCGTCCGCTCCGTGGTCGGAATGTTGGACGAGGATGTCCGGCTCTACGATCCGATCCTGGCACTGGACGGCGGTGAAGACGGGCTTGATGCCTATCGCACCATCGCCGCCGCGGCGGGCGACCATCTTCGGGAAAACGGCCTTGTGGCTTACGAAATCGGTTATGACCAGAAGGAAAGCGTCACTGCGCTCATGCACGAAAAGGGTTTCGTGCGCCTTGAAGCGGTGAAGGATTTCGGCGGCAACGACCGTGTCCTCGTCTTTTCGAAACCGGCGGTTGCTTGAGATATTGCTGCATGAGCGCAGCAATTTCCGCGACCGCAAAGAAAAGGCTTGGAATTGTGAAGGAAGCGGGCTAGGTTGCGGCCACGCACCGGGCAAGAGGTCATGGCACGGCGATTTGCTCCGCATGACCCGATCGCGAGGATTGCTCTCTCGAAGAGTTGCTAGGGTTGAAGACTGCCCTGTGCGGGTACCTGTTAATTTGACGTCTTACGGCGACAGGACCACCGACCGACGTGGTTCGCCCGCGGGTAAGGATGCTTGATCTGGCGTGTCCCGATCAGGCGCGAAGACACGAATCATCGATACATGGATACGTTAGGTGAGTGACATATGAGGCCAGGACAGCAAAACAAGCGCGGCCGCGGGCGTAATAACAACAATAATAATAACAACAATAGCAACAACAACCACCGCAAGGGCGGCAATCCCCTGACGAGGACCTACGACAGCTCGGGTCCGGACGTGAAGATCAGGGGCACGGCCCAGCACATCGCCGAGAAATATTCTGCGCTTGCCCGCGACGCACAGAGCGCCGGCGACCGCGTCATGGCGGAAAACTACCTGCAGCACGCAGAGCACTACAACCGCATCATTGCCGCCGCGCAGGCGCAGATGCAGGACCGCTTCCCGCGTGACGAGCGCTCCGACAATGCTGACCGGCACGACTTCAATGATCGCGACGGCTACGACCGGGACGACGAGATCGATTCGACGCCCGTCGAGGATCACCCGGCGCCCGCCGCTGCGGCGCCCGCTCCGGCTCCGGCCGCCGAGCGGACCGTGGTCGACGGCTCCGGCCCGCAGCCGGTGATCGAAGGCACGCCGGCGGAAGTCGCGCTCGAAGAGGAAGGCGCCGCTCCGGCCGCCGGCCGCCAGCCGCGCCGCCGCAATGCCGCCCGTCCGCGCCGCCCGCGCCGCGGCGAAGGCCAGGCCGGGGGCGAGGACGGCCAGCCGGCCGGCGACGACGCTCCGGCGCTCGAAGCCGCTTCCGAGTAAGCTTCGCTTCCATTCCATCGGGAACCCGGCCTTGTGCCGGGTTCTTGCGTTTGTGCAGTCCGGCTCCAAAAAATCCGCCGGAGCGGGCAGGCGCCTCCCTTTAATTTGGCGCGGGCCTCCACCATATCCTCCAGCGAAGGGCTTGCCTTGACGGGAGTCCTATCCTGAATCGTCGGTCGGTGCCTCGAAGGGCCGGCCGAGTTATGGAGGCAGATGATGAATATCGAAAAATACTCCGAGCGCGTGCGCGGCTTCCTGCAATCCGCCCAGACCAAGGCGCTTGCCGACGGCAACCCGCAGTTCACGCCCGAGCACGTCCTGAAAGTGCTGCTCGACGACGAGCAGGGCATGGCCGCATCGCTGATCGAGCGGGCCGGCGGCAATGCGCGCGAAGCGCGGATCGCCAACGACGCCGCCCTTGCCAAGCTGCCGAAAGTGACCGGCGGCAACGGCCAGGTCTATCTTTCCCAGCCGCTCGCCAAGGTCTTCTCGACCGCCGAGGAAGCCGCCAAGAAGGCCGGTGACAGCTTCGTCACCGTCGAGCGGCTGCTGCTGGCGCTCGCCATCGAGAAATCCGCCGCGACCGCCGATATCCTCGCCAAGGCCGGTGTGACGCCGACGGCGATCAACCAGGTCATCAACGATATCCGCAAGGGCCGCACCGCCGATACGGCGAGCGCGGAACAGGGCTTCGATTCGCTGAAGAAGTTCGCCCGCGACCTCACCGCCGACGCGCGCGAAGGCCGCCTCGACCCGGTGATCGGCCGTGACGACGAGATCCGCCGCACGATCCAGGTCCTCTCGCGCCGCACGAAGAACAACCCCGTCCTCATCGGCGAGCCCGGCGTCGGCAAGACCGCCATCGCCGAGGGCCTTGCGCTGCGCATCGTCAACGGCGACGTGCCGGAGAGCCTGAAGGACAAGAAGCTGATGGCGCTCGACATGGGCGCGCTGATCGCCGGTGCGAAGTATCGCGGCGAGTTCGAGGAACGCCTGAAGGCCGTCCTTGCCGAAGTGCAGGCGGAAGACGGCGAGATCATCCTCTTCATCGACGAGATGCACACGCTGGTCGGCGCCGGCAAGGCGGAAGGGGCGATGGACGCCTCGAACCTGCTGAAGCCCGCGCTCGCCCGCGGCGAGCTGCACTGCGTCGGTGCGACCACGCTCGACGAGTACCGCAAGCATGTCGAAAAGGACGCCGCCCTCGCACGAAGGTTCCAGCCCGTCATGGTGGACGAGCCGACCGTCGAGGACACGATCTCGATCCTGCGCGGCCTGAAGGAGAAGTACGAGCAGCATCACAAGGTCCGGATCTCCGACTCGGCCCTCGTTGCCGCCGCCACGCTCTCCAACCGCTACATCACGGATCGCTTCCTGCCGGACAAGGCCATCGACCTGATGGACGAAGCCGCCTCGCGGCTGCGCATGCAGGTCGATTCCAAGCCGGAGGAGCTCGACGAGCTCGACCGCCGCATCATCCAGCTCAAGATCGAGCGCGAGGCCCTGAAGAAGGAAACCGACCGATCCTCGCAGGACCGTCTCGAAAAGCTCGAGATCGACCTTGCCGCGCTGGAAGAGGAAGCCTCTGCGCTCACCGCGCGCTGGCAGGCGGAAAAGTCCAAGCTCGGCCGCGCCGCGGACCTGAAGCGCCAGCTCGACGAGCTGCGCAACGAGCTTGCCATCGCCCAGCGCAAGGGTGAGTTCCAGCGTGCCGGCGAGCTTGCCTACGGCATCATCCCCAGGCTCGAAAAGGAGCTGGAGGACGCCGAAGGCCGCGATGCGAGCGACGTGGACCCGATGGTGCAGGAGGTTGTGACCGCCGACAACATCGCGCAGGTCGTCTCCCGCTGGACCGGTATTCCGGTCGACAAGATGCTGGAAGGCGAGCGCGACAAGCTGCTGAGGATGGAAGACGAGCTCGCCAAGTGGGTCGTCGGCCAGGGCGATGCCGTGCAGGCCGTCTCCCGTGCCGTCCGCCGCTCGCGCGCCGGCCTTCAGGATCCGAACCGGCCGATCGGCTCGTTCATCTTCCTCGGGCCGACGGGCGTCGGCAAGACGGAGCTGACCAAGGCGCTCGCCCGCTTCCTCTTCGACGACGAGACGGCGATCCAGCGCATGGACATGTCGGAATACATGGAGAAGCACTCCGTGGCCCGGCTGATCGGCGCGCCTCCCGGCTATGTCGGCTATGAGGAGGGCGGTGCGCTCACCGAATCCGTCCGCCGCCGGCCCTATCAGGTCGTGCTGTTCGACGAGATCGAGAAGGCGCATCCGGATGTCTTCAACGTGCTCCTGCAGGTCCTCGACGACGGCCGCCTGACCGATGGCCAGGGCCGCACCGTCGACTTCCGCAACACGATGATCATCATGACCTCGAACCTCGGCGCCGAATACCTGACGGCGCTCGGCGAGAACGAGGACAGCGAAAGCGCCCGCGACCAGGTCATGGAGGTGGTGAAGACCTTCTTCCGGCCGGAGTTCCTCAACCGGGTGGACGACATCATCCTGTTCCACCGTCTCAAGCGGTCGGAAATGGGCGCGATCGTCGATATCCAGCTGGAACGCCTGCGTGCGCTTCTGGCAGATCGCAAGATCGTCCTCGATCTCGACGAGGAGGCCGTGCACTGGCTGGCCGAGAAGGGCTACGACCCGGTCTACGGTGCGCGTCCCCTGAAGCGGGCGATCCAGAAGCACCTTCAGGACCCGCTGGCCGAGAAGATCCTCGCCGGCGAGATTCCGGACGGCTCGATCGTCAAGGTGACGGCGGGTTCCGACCGGCTGCTGTTCACGGCGCGCAATGCGTCGGTCAGCAAGGCCGCCTGAGATCGGTCATCGGTGAAAGAATAAGGCGCGGGGCCGGTCCCCGCGCTTTTTTCGTCAGCGGGTTTCCGCCACCTCGGTCTGGTCCTCGTCATGGCCGAGCAGGTCGTCGATGCGCTTGCGCTCGGTCTCGAACTGGGCGAGGGCCTTGCCTTCCAGCGATTTGCCGCCGGGCAGGCGGATCTTCAGCGCATCCACCTTGTTGCCGTTGACGATCAGCTCGTAGTGCAGGTGCGGGCCGGTCGAAAGGCCGGTCGTGCCGACGAAGCCGATCACCTGGCCCTGCCGCACCTTGACGCCCGGCTTGATGCCCTTGGCGATGGCGCTCTGGTGGTTGTAGGAGGAGACGTAGCCGTTGGCATGGCGGATCAGCGTCTGGTTGCCGTAGCCGCCCGAATCCCAGCCCGCCTTCTCGACGACGCCGTTGCCGGCCGCGATGATCGGCGTGCCGCGGGGCGCGGCCCAGTCGACGCCGGTATGCATGCGCGAGAAGCCGAGGATCGGATGGCGGCGCATGCCGAAGCCGGAGCGGAAGACGCCGTTCGGGACCGGATTGCGCAGCAGGAACTGGCGGATGCTCTTGCCGTCCTCGTCATAGTAGTCGACGGAATCGTCGTCCGGGTTCTGGAAGCGGTAGACGCGGGTTTCCGTGTCGCCGAACTTGGCGTCGAGGAAGAGGATCTCCGAATCGGCCGTCGCCATGCCGTTCTGGTCGCTGACGGAGAAGAAGGCCTCCAGCGAATCCGTCGGGCGCAGTTGCGCCTGGAAATCCACGTTGCTGGCGAGGATGCGGATGATCTCCGCCGTCATGTCCTGGCCCATGCCGTAGGAAAGCGCGGCGCGGTAGATGCCGTCATAGACGCGCGGCAGGTCGCGCCCGGCAAGGATCGTCGGCCGGTCGTCGTCGTCGAAGGCCGTGCCGACGGCATCGAGCGGCGGCGGTTCCGCGCCGTTGACGAAGCGGCCGTTGTCGTCGAGCGCGGCGGTCACCACATGGCGCCCGCGCGTATAGACGCTCGCCCGCACGATGCTCGCTTCCTTGCTCTGCTGGGCAACGCAGATGCGCAGCACATCGCCCTCGGCAAGCTCGCGGCTGCCGAGCTCGCCTTCGAGATAGTTGGCAAGGTCGTCGGCCTGCGCCTTGGTGTAGCCGGCGGCGGTCATGATCTGGTCGATATCGGCGCCGCGGCGCACGGGGATCACGTCGTCGGCATATTCGGTGTCGTTCGAGGTCGGCGTGTCGAAGGTCGACACGCTCATGTTCTCCTCGACGATGCGGGCGGACAGGCCCTGCAGGAGATCGATGTCGGAACCTTCGGACGCGAAGCGCTGCGGGTCGACGTAATAGAGCGAGGCGACCTGCGTGTCGCCGTCCGTCAGCACCGAGCCGTTGGTGCGCACGTTCTCCTCGACCTCTTCCAGCGACATCTGGTCGGCATAGTCGAGCGCCGAGCCGCCGGTCGGGAAGGCTTCGGTCTGCAGCGCCACCTCCGATTCCACGTCCGAGCCGTAGATCGTGCCCATCCGCGAGGCGGCGGGCGTGGCATCCTTGTCGCTGGTGGAGAAGATCGCGAGCGGGTCGAAGCGCGGATAATCCTCGCTGGCCGCATGGTTGGCGGCAAGCGCCATCTTCACATGGGCGAAGGGCTGGCGGCGCACGACCTCCTTCTCGCCGTCATGGATCATGGTGGAGATTTCCATGATCTTCTTGTCGGACGGCTTTGCGACGATGGCAGGCTCGAGAACCCGCTCGCCCCGCTTGGCCGTCTCGCCCGACTTGCTTGCGGGGTTGGAAACGCCAAGCGCCGCGAAGGCTTCGGCCGGGATGGCGAGCTGCTGGCGTCCGTCGAGCGCGGCGAAAAGCGCGACTCCCATGAGGATCGAGGAGGTGATGCCGGTGAGGAACGTGCCGGAGAGCCAGCGAAGGGAGATTTCGCGGCGGTCGGGCGCCTTGCGCCCGTCGGCGAGGATCGGCGGCTCGTTGCCGAGGGATCGGATCATGTTCCGGTCGGTCGTCATGCCGATATGCTTCGCCTGTTTCGCCAATGGGTTTCAGCGCGCGACCATGCACGCAGGAGGGCATGCGAGTCAAATCACGCCCGCCTTCTCTCCTCTAGAGGCGGGGATTGTGAATTTCTGAGGGCGGAAAGGGGATAGGCGGGGCCGGCAGGGGGAAAATGCCGGAACGGCGGGACTTTCACGGGCAAGCGAAAGCCAAACGCACCGCCTGCGAAGAAATTTTCAAAAAAATGTCACATCCCCTGTTGACGTATCGCTGGGGGTGGGCTTATAACGCCGCTCATCGAGAGGGCGTTGGGCGCTTCTGGCGGCCAGTTCACTCGCTCTAAGGTTT
>NZ_JACHIK010000016.1 GCF_014203155.1 Shinella fusca | reverse complement strand
TTCAACGATCCGACCCTCGCCGCTGAGAGAGGGAGGCAACCCTCTCGCAGCGGTTCATATTCGCCCGTCCGGCGCAGAAAGTCATAAGACAAGCGTGACAAGCCGATACGAAGGACCGCGCCACGCTCTAGCACGGCGTTTCTTGCAGAATCCGCGTTGACGCCATCGCGGTTTCCGGCTATACGCCGCCCACAGTTTGGAAAGCCGAATTCTGAGGTTTTCCGATATTGCTCCCGAATTGCTTTGATGACAGGTCGCAGTGACCCGGCACGGCGAGGGCGGGGTTTGTGTCAGATTTCTGAAGAGAGACATACATGGCCAATACAACCTCGGCAAAGAAGGCGACCCGCAAGATCGCCGCGCGCACCGCAGTCAACAAGTCGCGCC
This sequence comes from Shinella fusca, assembly GCF_014203155.1. Taxonomy (GTDB): domain Bacteria; phylum Pseudomonadota; class Alphaproteobacteria; order Rhizobiales; family Rhizobiaceae; genus Shinella; species Shinella fusca. Next base: position 108,275 of record NZ_JACHIK010000016.1, on the reverse strand, counting down.
GCTCGCGCGTCCGCAACTTCATCCGCAAGGTCGAAGAGGCCATCGCCTCCGGCGACCAGGCTGTCGCCGCTGCGGCCCTCAAGGCTGCCCAGCCGGAACTGATGCGCGCTGCCACCAGGGGCGTGCTGCATTCCAACACGGCTTCCCGCAAGGTTTCGCGCCTTGCCGGCCGCGTGAAGGCGATGACGGCCTGATCAGCCCTTTCGAGAGCTATGCAATATTAGTAAAAGCCCGGCGCCTGCGCCGGGCTTTTTCTTTGCTTTTCGCACCTTGCTATGGTTAACGTGCAAGGCTTGATCGTGTCAAAAGAATGACGGGAAAAATACTTTAAATTCAGTTACTTGCGGGAGGTTGCAGTGCCTCTGCCGGCCTTTCGTTGCGGGAGTTTGACAGCATTTTGAGTCAAGCGAATTTTTATTTTTTTCGTTTTCCGACGGTCCCGAAAACAACCCGAAAACAAAGCCATTGATTCCTAACGGATTCTCCCCCGAGGGGGCGATTCCGAGTCAAAAACGGTCTTCCGAGTCAACGCCCGCCCCTTAATTTTGCGTAAAATTCGTGATTGATCTTGGTGGCTGATCCTGCCTAAATGCTTTCCACAGGGGGCACGGACACAGCCTGAAAACGACTGCCGACAAGACTGTCTCGTATAGGCAGCGGTGGTTGTTCGTTCCCTGTGACGAGGCGGCTCCGCTTCGTAAAATCATCAAACCGGCAACGCTTGCCCCAGATGCCTCCCGGCATTCTGGTAAGTGTTTTTGCGACTATCGGTTGCGCCGGTTGCGGCCATGGGAATGGCCCGATGAGAGGAGCATGCCCGCCCGCGCTCGACGAGGAGAGCGAGTGGCGCGGCCACAGACGGAAACGCGTGATCGGGTATGATGCCGGATCGGCGGGACCGAATTGTGTTTGGGAAAAGGATCGCACCGGAGGTAGGGGGCCGGTGGGATCGGGGCACCCAGATCCCGGACCGGGCGATGGCTCGGCACGGCCGGGGGATGGCAAACATGAAAGGCGCCGGCAGGAATGCCGACGTGGCGAAGGAAGCATGAAAGGCGGCAAGATGCAGATGAATACGGCCAGAGCGGCTGGTGCATTCGCAAACGGGGAAAATGCAGTAAAGGCGCTCCCGCAAGAAGGGGCACAGGCGGCGGGGGTTCCATCGGAGATGAAGCAGGACGCGCTTTTCGAACGGGTCAGTGCGCGCCTGAAGGCGCAGGTCGGCCCGGACGTCTTCGCGAGCTGGTTCGGCCGGCTGAAGCTTCATTCCGTCTCCAAGAGCGTCGTGCGCCTTTCGGTGCCGACGACCTTTCTGAAGTCCTGGATCAACAACCGTTACCTCGACCTCATCACCAGCCTCTTCCAGCAGGAAGACGCGGAAATCCTCAAGGTCGAGATCCTGGTGCGCACCGCTACCCGCGGCACCCGCATCGGCTCCGCCGACGAGGCGGTCTCCGCCGAACCGGCCCCGCAGGCCCAGCCGCGCCGTGCGGCAGGCGGCCCGCAGCCCGTCGCAAGCGCCGCCGCCTCGGTGACGCCCGCCGCCCAGCCGCGCGTCCAGTCCGGCCCGCTCTTCGGCTCGCCGCTCGACCCGCGCTACACGTTCGACGCCTTCGTCGAGGGCACGTCGAACCGCGTGGCGCTCGCCGCCGCCCGCACCATCGCGGAAGCCGGCGCCGGTGCCGTGCGCTTCAACCCGCTCTTCGTCCATTCCAGCGTCGGCCTCGGCAAGACGCATCTCCTGCAGGCGATCGCGCTCGGCGCCCTTTCGAGCGCCCGCAACCCGCGCGTCGTCTACCTGACGGCCGAATACTTCATGTGGCGCTTCGCCACCGCCATCCGCGACAACGATGCGCTTTCCCTCAAGGAGACGCTGCGCAACATCGACCTCCTGATCATCGACGACATGCAGTTCCTGCAGGGCAACTCGATCCAGAACGAGTTCTGCCATCTCCTGAACATGCTGCTCGATTCCGCCCGGCAGGTGGTCGTTGCCGCCGACCGTGCGCCCTGGGAGCTGGAATCGCTCGACCCGCGCGTGCGCTCGCGCCTCCAGGGGGGCGTCGCCATCGAGATGGAAGCGCCCGACTACGAGATGCGCCTCGAAATCCTCAAGCGCCGCCTTGCGGCCGCCCAGCAGGAAGACGGCTCGCTCGATATCCCGGTCGAGATCCTCAGCCACGTCGCGCGCAACATCACGGCCAGCGGCCGCGAGCTGGAGGGCGCCTTCAACCAGCTCCTCTTCCGCCGCTCCTTCGAGCCGAACCTGACGATCGAGCGCGTCGACGAACTGCTCGGCCATCTGGTCGCCGCCGGCGAGCCGCGCCGCGTGCGCATCGAGGACATCCAGCGCGTCGTTGCCAAGCACTACAACGTCTCGCGCCAGGAGCTCGTCTCCAACCGCCGCACCCGCGTCATCGTCAAGCCGCGCCAGATCGCCATGTACCTGTCGAAGACCCTGACGCCACGCTCCTTCCCCGAGATCGGCCGCCGCTTCGGCGGACGTGACCACACGACCGTGCTGCACGCCGTGCGCAAGATCGAGGAACTGATTTCGGGTGACACCAAGCTCAGCCACGAGATCGAGCTTCTGAAGCGTTTGATCAACGAATAGAGGAAAGGGGCCGGAAGGCCCCTTTTTCAGTCTGGGGCGAATGGATTGCTGCAACCTCTCCGACGCCGCTACCCTCTCCTCCGTCATGCTCGGGCTTGACCCGAGCATCCATGCCGCAAGTGACGTCTTGCCATGGGACGTGGATCCTCGGGTCAAGCCCGAGGATGACGGCGGTGCATGGGGGTGATGTTCGTCTTCAAAACTGCGGCGCCAGGCCTCAGCAAGCCAGATCCGCCACCACCGCATCGAGGATCAGCATGCCGGCCGGGGTGCAGCGCAGGCGTGAATTGCCGAGGCGCTCGATGAAGCCGTGCTCGATGAGGAAGCGTTCGCGCTCCGGGTCCGGGTCGCGGCCGGAAAGGGTCTGCCAGCGGGCAAGGTCGATGCCCTCCTTGAGGCGAAGGCCCATCAGCAGCAGTTCGTCGGCCTGCGCCTCGCGCTCCAGGAGCTCCTGGTCGACCATGCCGTGTCCGCCGGCCTCGACGAGCTCCAGCCAGCCCTCCGGCCGCCGTTCCGTGGCGGTGGCGATCTTCGCGCCGCCGGTCGTCAGGCGCCCGTGCGCGCCGGGGCCGATGCCGACATAGTCGCCATAGCGCCAGTAGGTGAGGTTGTGCCGGCTTTCTGCGCCGGGCCGGGCATGGTTGGAGACCTCGTAGGCGGGCATGCCCTCGCGCTCGGTGATCTCCTGCGTCGCCTCGTAGAGCACGGCGGACTGCTCGCCGTCCGGCACCACCAGCTTGCCGGCCTTGTGGAGGCCGTAGAAGGGCGTGCCCTCCTCGATGGTGAGCTGGTAGAGCGAGAGATGGTCGACGGCGTAGGAGACGGCTTCCCTCAGCTCGCGGTCCCATTCCTCCACCGTCTGGTTCGGCCGGGCATAGATGAGGTCGAAGGACATGCGCGGGAAGATGTCGCGGGCAAGCCGGATCGCCTTCAGCGCGTCGGCGACGTCATGCAGGCGGCCGAGGAATTTGAGATCCCGGTCGTTCAGCGCCTGCACGCCGAGCGAGACGCGGTTGACGCCGGCCGCGCGGTAGCCGCGGAAGCGCTCCGCCTCGACGCTGGAGGGATTCGCCTCCATGGTGATCTCGATGCCGTCCGGCACATGCCAGTGGCGGGCGATGCCGTTAAGGATCGCATCCACCGTCTCCGGCGCCATCAGCGAGGGCGTGCCGCCGCCCATGAAGATGCTGGTGACGGAGCGCGAGCCGGTGAGGCGGCGCATCGCCGCCATCTCCTTCAGGAAGGCCTGCACGAAGCGCGGCTGGTCCACCGGCTGGTGGCGCACATGGCTGTTGAAGTCGCAATAGGGGCATTTGGCGGCACAGAAGGGCCAGTGCACATAGATGCCGAAGCCGGGATCGAACACATCCGTTCCCGGGTTCTGCCTCATGTCGTAGGGCACCGCCGTCATCGTGCGTCAGGCCTTCAGGCAGGTTTCGACGAAGAGCTTGAAGGCGCGGGCGCGGTGCGAGAGCGCACTCGCATCGCCGGGCTTCCAGCCGTGCTTTTCCTCTGCGCTCATCTCGCCGAAGGTCGTCTCGTAGCCTTCCGGCTGGAACACCGGGTCGTAGCCGAAACCCCTGTCCCCGCGCGGCGGCCAGACGACATGGCCTTCGACCTCGCCGCGGAAGAGCTCGGTATGGCCGTCCGGCCAGGCAAGGCAGAGCACGGAGACGAAGCGGGCGGTACGGTCCCTGGTCTCCGTCGCGCCCCTTTCGGCAAGCGCCTTTTCCACCTTCTCCATGGCCATGGCGAAATCGCGCGTGCCGTCCGCCGTCTCCGCCCAGTTGGCGGTATAGACGCCGGGCGCGCCGCCCAGCGCATCGATGACGATGCCGGAATCGTCCGAAAGGGCGGGCAGGCCCGAGGCCTTCGCCGAGGCGAGCGCCTTGATCGTCGCGTTCTCCTCGAAGGTCGTGCCGGTCTCGTCCGGCTCCTCGAAGTTCAGCGCGGCGGCGGATTTCGCGGAAAAGCCGAAGGGGCCGATCAGGTCCTCGATCTCGCGGATCTTCCCGGCATTGTGGCTGGCGACGACGATCGTCTTGGTATCGAGCTTGCGCATGGGTATCCTCAAGCGATGTTCCACAGGCCCGGCTCGGCGCATTCGAGGCTGTTGCCGGCGGGATCGCGGAAGTAGATGGAGCGGGCGCCGTTCGGCCAGCGGAAGTCCGCCTCGATGGCGATGCCGGCTTCTTCGAGCTTTTTCACCCAGAAATCAAGCGCGGGACCGGCAACGCGGAAACAGGCATGACCCGGTCCGCTGGCCCCGTGCACCGGCACGGGAAAGGCCTCGGGCGGCGGGGGATGGACCGTTTCCCGGGGGTTGAAGATCAGGAGAACGCCCGCCCCGCAGCGGAAGAAGACGTGGCGGTCCTTCTGCCGCGTGATCCTTTCGAGCCCGAGAATGCCGCCGTAGAAGGCTTCCGCCGCGTCGAGGTCCTCCGCATAGAGCGCGGTTTCCAGAATGCCTTCGATCGCGGCGGTCATGGGATGGCCTTGTCTCAGGCGACGGCCTGCTTCTGCAGGGCGACGAGGTCGGCGATGCCGGCGCGGGCGAGCGCCAGGAGGCCGGTAAATTCTTCCTCCGTGAACGGCTTGCCCTCCGCGGTGCCCTGGATTTCGACGATGCCGCCCGAGCCGGTCATGACGAAGTTGGCGTCGGTCTCGGCGGCGGAATCTTCCAGATAGTCGAGGTCGATCACCGACTGGGCGGCGAAGATGCCGCAGGAAATGGCGGCGACATGGTCCTTCAGCACTTTCTCCACCTTGATCATGGAGCGGGCTTCCATCCACTTCAGGCAGTCGTGGAGCGCGATCCAGGCGCCGGTGATGGAGGCCGTGCGCGTGCCGCCGTCGGCCTGGATGACGTCGCAGTCGACGGTGATCTGGCGCTCGCCGAGCGCTTCGAGATCGACGACGGCGCGCAGCGACCGGCCGATGAGGCGCTGGATTTCCTGCGTGCGGCCGCCCTGCTTGCCGCTCGCGGCCTCGCGTTTCATGCGGTCGCCGGTGGCGCGCGGCAGCATGCCGTATTCGGCCGTCACCCAGCCCTTGCCGCTGTTGCGCAGCCACGGCGGCGTCTTGTCCTCAAGGCTGGCGGTCACGAGCACATGCGTGTCGCCGAACTTGACGAGACAGGATCCCTCGGCATGCTTGGAAATGTTGCGCTCGAAGGAAACCTTGCGCATCTGATCGGTTTTTCTGCCGGACGGCCGCATCGCGAACTCCTCGTTCAAATAGGTGGGGAGTGCTTTAGACCGTTTCGCCCGGCGAGGGAATGGTCCCGGGGGCGGGGGATGGAAAATCCGTTTTGCGCGGCCCCCGTGAAGCCACTATATATCCTTGAGGATAACAGCGTTGCGGTTCGAGGATGGTTTTGAAGAGATCTCCGGGTCCTGACAGTCTTGCGGCGCTCGACGAGCGGTCGGGCGAGATTTTCCGCCGCATCGTGGAAAGCTATCTGGAAAGCGGCGAGCCGCTCGGCTCGCGCAACCTGTCGCGCATCCTGCCCATGTCGCTCTCGCCCGCCTCCGTGCGCAACGTGATGAGCGACCTGGAGGAACTCGGCCTCATCTATTCGCCCCATGTCAGCGCCGGCCGGCTGCCGACGCAGCTCGGCCTGCGCTTCTTCGTCGATGCCTTTATGCAGGTCGGCAACATCTCGGCGGAGGACCGCGCCTCCATCGAGCGCCACATGCGCCCGCACGGCCAGAAGCACGCGGCCGTCGAGACCATGATGAACGAGGCGAGCCAGGCCCTTTCCGGCATGTCGCGCGGCGCCGGCCTCGTCATCACGTCGAAGAACGACGCCGTCCTCAAGCATGTCGAGTTCATCCGCCTGGAGCCGACCAAGGCGCTCGTCGTGCTGGTCGGCGACCACGACCAGGTGGAAAACCGCATCATCGATCTGCCGGCGGGCGTCACGGGCTCGCAGCTCACCGAGGCCGCCAATTTCCTCAACGCCCATCTTTCGGGCAATACGCTCGTGGAGGCGCGCTCCCAGCTCGAGCGCCTGCGCGGCGAGATCAGCCACGAACTGGACAGGCTCTCGCAGGACCTCGTCGAGCGCGGCCTTGCGGTCTGGTCCGGCGGCTTCGACGAGGGCAAGCCGACGCGCCTCATCGTGCGCGGCCGGGCGAACCTCCTCGAAGGGCTTGCCGGCGCGGAGGATATCGACCGCCTGCGCATGCTCTTCGACGACCTCGAGCGCAAGGACAGCCTGATCGAGCTCCTGAACCTTGCCGAGACGGGCCCCGGCGTGCGCATCTTCATCGGCTCGGAGAACAAGCTCTTCTCGCTCTCCGGCTCCTCGCTCATCGTCGCGCCCTACAGGGACAGCGACGAGAAGATCGTCGGCGCGGTCGGCGTCATCGGGCCGACGCGGCTCAACTATTCGCGTATCGTGCCCATGGTGGACTATACGGCGCAGTTGATGACCCGGCTTTCGCGCTGAAGCCGGCAATCCGGTTGCCGGCCCTTGATTTTTCAGGACCAAAGCTCGATATCGGGCCCAAACACCAGAAAATGCAATTCGGAGTACGTCATGACCGACGAGACCAAGAAACACGGACCTGACGAAGCGGCGGAAAAGGACTTCGCCGCGGAAGCATCCGCCCCCGAGGACGCAGCCGGCGTCGAGGCCCCGGCCGAGCCGGACCCGATCGAGGCGCTGCGCGCGGAAAATGCCGACCTCAGGGACAAGTACCTGCGGCTCGCCGCGGAAATGGACAACCTGCGCCGGCGCACCGAGCGCGACGTGAAGGACGCGAAGTCCTACTCCGTCGCCTCCTTCGCGCGCGACATGCTGGCCGTGTCCGACAACCTGAACCGCGCGCTGGAGGCCATCCCGGCCGAAGCGCTGGAAGCCGGCGAAGCGGGCCTCAAGGCGCTCGCCGAGGGCGTGGAGATGACCGAGCGCTCGATGCTCGCCTCCCTCGAGCGCCACGGCGTGCGCAAGCTCGACCCGATCGGCGAGAAGTTCGACCCGCACTTCCACCAGGCCATATTCGAAGTCCCCAACCCGGACGTTCCCAGCGGCACGGTCGTCCAGGTCGTGCAGGCCGGCTACGTCATCGGCGACCGCGTCCTGCGCCCGGCCATGGTCGGCGTCGCCAAGGGCGGCCCCAAGGCTCCCGCCGGCGAACCGAACGCCGCACAGGCCTGACCCCCAGGCAACAGAGCAAGGAAAAGCCGGCGGTCCATGGGGCCGCCGGCTTTTTCATGTGGGCTTGAAGTGCCTCAGGCGGCGTTGGATGCGTGCTCTTCGCTGAGGCAGGCGTAGATGGCGCTTTCGCTGTCGGAAGCGCGCAGCTTTGCGACCATTGCGGGGTCGCGCAGCACGCGCGCAATGCGCGAAAGGGCCTTCAGATGATCTGCGCCGGCCCCTTCCGGGGCCAGGAGTAGGAAGACGAGGTCGACCGGCTGGTCGTCCAGTGCCTCGAAGTCCACGGGGGTCTCGAGTCTTGCGAAAAGGCCGGTGATCTGCGTGAGCGCCTTCAGCTTGCCGTGCGGGATGGCGATGCCATTGCCCACGCCGGTCGAGCCGAGCCGTTCACGCTGAAGGATGACGTCGAAGATCTCTCGTTCGGGAAGCCCCGTGATCTTTGCCGCTTTCGCTGCCAGTTCCTGAAGCAGCTGCTTCTTGGAATTGGCCTTCATCGCCGGAATAATCGCACTCTGCTGCAGCAAACCTGCCAATGCCATGCTTTTGTCCTCGTCGCCGGGTGAAGGGTTTGAAGAGGCGTGGTGCCCGTCCCGGCACCACGCTCCCGTCACTCAGCCTTTGATACTGGCTGCGTCTATCCAGCCAATATTTCCGTCGTTGCGTCGGTAGACGATATTGAGCTGCTCCGAGCCGCTGCTGCGGAAGAGAAGAACCGGCTCGTCCGTCATGTCGAGCGCCATGACGGCGCTTGCAACAGACATGGTCCGAAGTTTCTTCGTGCTTTCCGCAACGATGGTCGGTGCGTAGTCCTCGGGAAGCTCTTCGTCTTCGTCGGGGACCGAATCCATCACCGTGTAGGCCACTTCCGCAAAGCCGTCATAGCCGTTGCCGTTGTGGTGTGCCTTGAGTTTGCGCTTGTACCGGCGCAGGCGCTTCTCGATCCGCTCCGCGGCAGCCTGGAAGGATGCCAGCGGATCGTTTGCTTCGCCGTTCGCCTGCAAGGCCATGCCCGTATCGAGATGGATCTTGCAGTCCGCGCTGTACCGCGATCCCGCTTTTTCCACGGTGACCTGGCTCGAATATCCTCCGTCGAAATATTTGGTTACGGCCTCTTCCACCTGCTCTTCAATGCGCTGGCGGAAACTGTCGCCGATTTCCATATGTTTACCGGATACACGCACACTCATGGAGGTTACCTCTCTTTCGTGATTTGCGTGCAACAGTCTATGCCAACCTCATCCGCGTTCCAAGCGTTTCACATGAGCCGCCCTCTTGTGCGCTGCACGATAGAGAAAAGCGGGGATATCCCTGGAATTCCGGCCTGTCTTCCCTTCGGAATTGGGGCGCGCATTAGCCGGTCCAGCCCGTGAAGTCAATCGTCCGATTCAGGCATTGTTAACGTCTGGCAGGGGGAAACGCCGCTTTCCCCGCCTTTGTTTCAGGCGCCGGCGGCTTTCGCGAGCGCCCGTTTTTCCCGCCGCCGCTGCACCGAGGAGGGAATGTTCATCGCCTCGCGGTACTTGGCGACCGTGCGGCGGGCAAGCTCCACGCCGCCCCTGCGCAGGGCTTCGACGATATCGTCGTCGGAAAGCACCGCCTCGGGGCGCTCCTCGGCGATCAGGGCACGGATGCGGTGGCGCACGGCCTCGGCCGAATGGGCGTCTCCTCCCTCCGCGGAGCCGATGGAGACGGTGAAGAAATATTTCAGCTCGAAGAGCCCGCGCGGCGTCAGCATGTATTTGTTCGAGGTGACGCGGCTGACGGTCGATTCATGCATCCCGATCGCCTCGGCGACCGTTTTCAGGTTGAGGGGTCGCAGGTGGTCGACGCCGTGGAGGAGAAAGGCGTCCTGCTGGCGCACGATCTCGCTTGCCACCTTCATGATGGTGCGGGCGCGCTGGTCGAGGCTGCGGGTCAGCCAGTTGGCGGTCTGCAGGCACTCGTTGAGGAAGCCGTAGTCCGCGCTGTCGCGGCTCGTGCGGGCGGAGACGCTGGCATAGTAGTCGCGGTTGACGAGGACGCGCGGCAGGGTGTCGGGGTTGAGCTCGACCAGCCAGCTTCCGTCCGGCGCGGCGCGCACGACGATATCCGGCACCACGGCCTCCGTGCCGCTCGCCTCGTAGCGCGCGCCGGGCTTGGGGTCGAGCTTGCGGATTTCCGCCAGCATGTCGAGAAGGTCGTCCTCGCCGACGCCGCACAGCTTCTTGAGCGTGGCGAAATCGCGCCGGGCGAGCAGTTCCAGATTGTCGAGCAGCGCGGCCATGGCCGGATCGAGCCGGTCGAGGGCCCTGAGCTGGATGGCGAGGCATTCGCCGAGAGAACGGGCGAAGACGCCGGGCGGATCCAGTTCCTGCAGGCGGGACAGCACGCGCTCGATGTCGCCGGCGGGCTTGCCGAGCTTCAGCGCCGTCTCCGCCGTGCTGCCCTGGAGATAGCCGGCCTCGTCGAGCTGGTCGACGAGATGCTGGGCGATCAGCCGGTCCACCGGATCGGCCAGCACGAAGGGGATCTGCTCGCCGAGCACGTCGCGCAGCGTCTTGCGGCCGGCGACGAAGGCGTCGAGGTCGTAGCCCTCGCCGTCCTCGCTGCCGCCGGGCATGGATTTCCACTGGCCGAGAAGTTCCGGCGCATCGGCCGCGCGCGGGCCGGCATCGTCGGGAAAGACGTTGTCGAGGCCGCCGTCGAACGTGTCGGACGTCGCACCGCCGACGGCCGAATCGTAGAGGTCCGGCTGGGGCGCGTCATCGCCGGCGCCGGCCTCGCCCGGCTCGTCCGCTGCCGCGCGCCCGTCCTCGCGCGGACCGTCATCGTTCGCGGCGATCTCCAGGAGAGGGTTCTTCTCGACCTCCTGCTCGATGAAGCGCGTCAGCTCCAGATGCGTCATCTGCAGGAGCTGGATCGACTGCATGAGCTGCGGCGTCATGACCAGCGACTGGCTCTGGCGCAGGAAAAGGCTGGCGGCAAGGGCCATGCGGACGACCGGCTCCCGAAGAGGCGCCCCGGCCATGGGGGCGAGAAAATCCAACTGGCCCGAAAATTGCTTTTTTGATGGATTTGGTCAAGCGCAAGCCGCAGCCATGGTGAAGATCGCGGCCGGCCGGCGCCTCAGAGGCTGAAATTGTCGCCGAGATAGAGGCGGCGCACGTCCGCATTGTTGACGATGTCGTTGGCCCGCCCGTGGGTCAGCACCTCGCCGGCATGGATGATATAGGCGCGGTCGATGAGGCCGAGCGTCTCGCGCACGTTGTGGTCGGTGATGAGCACGCCGATGCCGCGCGAGGTCAGGTGCCGCACCAGCGCCTGGATGTCGGCGACGGAGATCGGGTCGACGCCGGCGAAGGGCTCGTCGAGCAGCATGAAGGTCGGGTCGGTGGCAAGCGCGCGGGCGATCTCGAGGCGCCGGCGCTCGCCGCCCGAAAGCGCCACGGCCGGCGATTTGCGCAGATGCGAGATCGAGAATTCGGCAAGCAGGCTGTCGAGTTTTTCTTCGCGGCGCGCCTTGTCCTTGTCGTGCACCTCGAGGACGGCGCGGATGTTCTCCTCCACCGTCAGGCCGCGGAAGATCGAGGCTTCCTGCGGCAGGTAGCCGACGCCGAGCCGCGCGCGGCGGTACATCGGCATGGTCGTCACGTCATGGCCGTTGATCTCGATCGAGCCCTCATCGACCGGCACGAGCCCGGTGATCATGTAGAAACAGGTCGTCTTGCCGGCGCCGTTCGGGCCGAGCAGGCCGACGGCCTCGCCGCGGCGCACGACCAGCGAGACGCCGTTGACGACGCGGCGGTCGCGGTAGGCCTTCGTCAGCCCGCGGGCGATGAGGGTTCCTTCATAGCGCGCGATATCGGTGCTGCGCTGCGGCTCGTGCGCGGCGTTCCGGTGGCGGCGCGTCAGGCGGTTGAGCAGGGGAAAGGTCACGAGGAAAGCGCTACTCAGTTCGTTTTCTTGCGGGACTTGGGATCCAGCTGGATCATGACGCGGCCGCCGCAGGCGTCGAGCCTGGCCTCGCCCGTGTTCATGGCCACGTTGAGCTGGCAGCCGACGAAGACGTTCTCGCCTTCCGAAAGCACGACCTTGTCGCCCTTGAGCTGCAGCGTCTGGTTGACCATGTTGAAGGTGCCGGTGTCGGCGGTCGCCTCCTGCGTCTGGGACTTGAGGTAGACCTTGTTGAAGACGTCGATCTTCTCGATATCCGCATCGCCGCTGGCCACCGAGCCGCCGCCCGAGGTGTAGTAGACGACCATCTTGCCGGCCTGCAGCGTCGTCGTGCCCTGCACCACCTTGACGTTGCCGGTGAAGACCGCCTGGCGCTCCTGGTCGTGGATTTCCAGCTTGTCGCTCTGGATCTGGATCGGCTGGTCGTTGGAGAGCTGCATGCCCGTCATCTTGCTCTCGGTCTGGGCACCGGCAACGCCGGCAGAAAGCGCGAAGCCTGCGGCAAGAACCAGGAGACTGGCGGCCCGGACGGGGGCGGAAAGGGTGGCGAACATGGCGCTCTTACTGTTCTTTGTTGCGGATGGCGGCAGGATCGACGTCGACGACGACCTTGCCCTCGAAGACGATGACATGGCCTTTATCCGTCATTCGCAGCGACTGCGCAACAATGGATGCGGCGCGCGAATGGATGGAAACGGGCTGGTCGGAGGTGAGCGTCCCGCCGTTGATGTCGAGATGGGCGGACTGGAAGGCGGCCTTCAGGCCGGTATTGAGGTTGATGGTGAAGGGCGCAACCATGTCGAGCAGGTTGCCGCCGCGGTCGTAGATGCCGGTCTTGGCGATCACCTCGGCAACGGTGCTCTCGTTGACGGGCATCTGCGCCGTGATGTTCTCGAGCGTGATGACGTCGGGCTGCTTGATGTCCTGCAGCGCCCGCTCGGCCTTCATCGAATAGCTGATGCCGTCCTTGTTGCGCCCGGCGATCGCCGGGCTCTGCATGACGATCTTGCCGTCCTCGATGGAGGCGCTCTCCACATGGAGGTCGGAGGGAAGGTAGGTGCGCACGAAGGATACGACCGCGAAGATCGCCCCGATGACGAGCGCAGCGGCCGGAAGCGCCACCTTGAAGAAGCGCACGCGCGCGGAATGGCGCCGTGCGAGGCGGTAGGCCTCGGCGGAAACACCCATGCCCGGTGCGCCCGTGGGCGCGTCTGTCACGCTTTCCAGCATCCTGCCTGCTTGAATTTCCAGCTGCCCGACGCCCTGCAAATCACGGGTTGCGTCTGTAACGGGCTCCATATGGCGATTATTCCTGAACAAACAATGGAGGCCAAGAAAGTTCAGCGATGAATTGCCATTCCCACGGGGAATGCCATATCGATAGGGTCTTCGGCAAGTCACCCCCTCCATAAGGGGCGCCAACAAGGACAAGGGACGACAGGGAATGGACCAATCCGCCATCGCCGACCGCCGGCAGTTGCGCCGCAAGCTCACCTTCTGGCGCGTCGCGGCCATCCTCGTCGCGCTTGCCGCCGTTTTCGCCGCCGTCGCCTGGCGCTGGCCGGGCGGCGAGGCGGGCGACCATATCGCGCGGGTGAAGATCACCGGCATCATCCAGGACGATGCCGAGCTTCTGGAACGCCTCGACCGCATCGCCCGCAACGACCGGGCGAAAGCCCTCGTCGTGACGATCGCCTCGCCCGGCGGCACCACCTATGGCGGCGAGGTCATCTTCAAGGCGCTGCGCAAGGTGGCGGAGAAGAAGCCCGTCATTTCGGACGTGCGCACGCTCGCCGCCTCCGCCGGCTACATGATCGCGACGGCCGGCGACACGATCATCGCCGGCGAAAGCTCGATCACCGGCTCCATCGGCGTCCTCTTCCAGTACCCGCAGATGAAGGAGCTGATGGACAAGATCGGCGTCTCGCTGGAGGAGATCAAGTCCGCGCCGCTGAAGGCCGAGCCCTCGCCCTTCCACCCGGCGAGCGAGGACGCCAAGGCCATGATCCGCTCCATGGTGATGGACAGCTACGACTGGTTCGTCGACCTCGTCGCCGAGCGCCGCAAGCTGCCGCGCGCCGAGGTGCTGCGCCTTGCCGACGGCAGCATCTTCACCGGCCGCCAGGCCCTCGCCAACAAGCTGGTCGATACGCTCGGCGGGCCGGAGGCGATCCGCGCCTATCTCGACGGGCGCAAGGTGAAGGCGGACCTTCCCGTCGTCGACTACGAGGCCGCCGGCCGCTCCGGCTTTCCGTTCCTCGGCAGCAGCATGCGCGAATTCGCCCGCTCCGTGCTGGGCCTTCCCGTCGACCTTCAGCCGACAATCGAAAAGCTGACCGGCGAAAAGTTGTTTCTTGACGGTCTGGTCTCGGTTTGGCAGGTTGATCGCGATTGAAAAACAAGAACTTTTAGGGGGATACCGTGATCAAGTCGGAATTGGTTCAGATCGTCGCCGCCCGTAATCCCCATCTCTACCACCGCGACGTCGAGAACATCGTCAACGCGGTCCTCGACGAGATCACCGATGCGCTGGCGGCCGGCAACCGCGTCGAGCTGCGCGGCTTCGGTGCCTTCTCCGTCAAGAACCGTCCCTCGCGCTCGGGCCGCAACCCGCGCACGGGCGACGCCGTCTTCGTCGAGGAGAAGTGGGTTCCCTTCTTCAAGACCGGCAAGGAACTGCGCGAACGCCTCAATCCCGGCCAGGCCGACCAGGATGATTGAGGCTTTCGCGCCGACAGGGTGACCCCATGATCAAGAAAATCGTCAACGTCCTCGTCCTCATCCCGATCGGCATCGTGCTGATCGTGCTGTCGGTGGCGAACCGGCAATCCGTGACGCTGGCGCTCAATCCGTTCCGACCGGAGGACAGCGTCCTCTCGGTCACCGCGCCCTTCTTCGTCTATCTCTTCCTGGCCGTGATCTTCGGCCTCGTCGTCGGCTCGCTCGCGACTTGGTTCACCCAGGGCAAGCACCGCAAGCGCGCCCGCATCGAGGCGAGCGAGGCGGTCAAGTGGCACACCGAAGCCGAAAAGCACCGCACCCGCGCCGAGGCCATCGCCTCGCAGGCCGTGCTGCCCTCTCCCGGAAAATGATCTAGGCCGCGCCGCCGTTCAGCTTCTCTCCGAGATCGGAGAAGAACTGCGCGGCGAGCTTCTTCGAGGTCGAATCGATGAGCCGCGAGCCGAGCTGGGCGAGCTTGCCGCCGATCTGCGCCTTCACGTCGTAGGACAGGATCGTGCCGTCGCCGTCCTCGGCAAGGCGCACGTCCGCCCCGCCCTTGGCAAAGCCGGCGATGCCGCCCTTGCCCTCGCCGGAGATCGTGTAGCTTTCCGGCGGATTGAGGTTGGAAAGCGTCACCTCGCCGTTGAAGGTGGCCGAGACGGGGCCGATCTTGATCTTCACCGTCGCCTCCAGCTCGGTCGGCGATTTCATGGTCAGCGACTGACAGCCCGGAATGCAGGCCTTCAGCACCTCCGGGTCGTTGAGCGCCGCCCAGACGGCCTCGCGCGGCGCGGCAATGCGTTCTTCGCCGGACATGTCCATGATCGATCCTCCCTTGTCGGCTTCGATTTATCGCAATCGGAAAGCGCTTTGCCAAGTGGGGGAGGGATGGTATGGGGACCGCTTGTTTCCGGCGCTGCCGGCAAGTTTCAACCGACGACGGACGATCGATCGTGAAGGACAGAAATCGCCGGCCGAAGAACGGCCCCGCCGCGCCCGCAAGGGCGCGCGCCGAAAGGCCGGCAGCCAAGGCCCAGCCCGCAAGGCCCCCGCTTGCGAAGAAGGAACAGCGCCCGGCGCCGGAGGCGCCCGCCCGCCCGCTGATGCGCCGCGAGGGCGAAAAGCCCGCCGAGCGCGTGCCGGTGATCCTCGAAACGGCGGGCTCCGACCAGTACCGCCTCATCGACAGCGGCGCCGGCGAGAAGCTGGAGCAGTACGGCCCCTACCGCATCGTGCGTCCGGAAGCGCAGGCGCTCTGGCAGCGCAGCCTCCCGGCGAGCGTCTGGGACAAGGCCGATGCCGTCTTCACCGGCGATACGGACGAGGACGGCATGGGGCGCTGGAAGTTCCCGAAGGCGGCGCTCGGCGAGACCTGGCCGATGCAGCTCCTCGGCGTCGATTTCCACGGCCGCTTCACCGCCTTCCGTCATGTCGGCGTCTTCCCCGAACAGCTCGCCCACTGGCGCTGGATGAAGGAGAAGGTCGAGACGGCGGGCCGCCCCGTCAAGGTGCTGAACCTCTTCGGCTATACCGGCGTCGCCTCGCTGGTCGCCGCTTCCGCCGGCGCGGAAGTCACCCATGTCGACGCCTCGAAGAAGGCCATCGGCTGGGCGCGCGAGAACCAGGCGCTCGGCCGCATGGAGAAGCTGCCGATCCGCTGGATCTGCGAGGATGCGATGAAGTTCATCCAGCGCGAGGAGCGCCGCGGCAGCAAGTACGACATCATCCTCACCGACCCGCCGAAATTCGGTAGAGGCCCGAACGGCGAGGTCTGGCATCTCTTCGACCACCTGCCGCTGATGCTCGACATCTGCCGGGAGATTCTGTCGCCGAAGGCGATCGGCCTCGTGCTGACGGCCTATTCGATCCGCGCGAGCTTCTATTCCATCCACGAGCTGACGCGCGAGACGATGCGCGGGGCGGGCGGCACGGTGGAATCGGGCGAGCTCGTCATCCGCGAGAGCGGCGAGGGCCGGGATGCCGGCCGCGCGCTCTCCACCTCCCTCTTCAGCCGATGGATCAGCACATGAGCCACGAACATCATGGGAGCCGCCGCGTCGGTCAGGTAAAGGAGGTCACGAGCCTTTCCAACCCGATCGTCAAGGACATCAAGGCGCTGTCGGACAAGAAGCACCGCGACGAGACGAAGAGCTTCATGGCCGAGGGCCTGAAGCTCGTCATCGACGCGCTGGAGCTCGGCTTCGAGATCAGGACGCTGGTCTATGCCAAGAACGTCAAGGACAAGCCTCAGGTCGTGCAATGCGCGACGAAGACGGTGGCGCGCGGCGGGCTGGTGCTGGAGGTGAGCGAGAAGGTGCTCTCCTCGATCACGAGGCGCGACAATCCGCAGATGGTCGTCGGCATCTTCACCCAGCGCTGGACGGATATCCGGGACCTGAAGCCCGCGGCAAACGAGACCTATGTGGCGCTCGACCGCGTGCGCGATCCCGGCAATCTCGGCACGATCATCCGCACGGCCGATGCGGCGGGCGCGAGCGGCGTCATCCTCGTCGGCGAAACGACCGATCCCTATTCGATGGAGACCGTGCGCGCCACCATGGGCTCGGTCTTCGCCCTGCCGCTGGTGAAGGCGAGCCCCGCCGATTTCCTCGCCTGGAAGAAGGGGGCGGGCGTCTCGGTCGTCGCCACCCACCTTGCCGGCGCGGTCGATTACCGCACCATCGATTATAAAAAGAAGCCCGTCGTGCTGCTGATGGGCAACGAGCAGTCCGGCCTGCCGGAGGCGCTTGCCCGCGAGGCCGATGCGCTCGCCCGTATCCCGCAGGCCGGCCGTGCCGATTCGCTGAACCTTGCCATCGCCACCGGCATCATGCTCTTCGAGGCGCGCCGCCACCTGCTGACGCTGGAAGACCGCGCATGAACGAACGTGTCCCCCTCATGTCCCGGCCGGTGCCGGTGATCGTCGTTATCCTCCTGGCGCTCCTCCTCGACCAGGCGGTGAAATTCGCCGTCGAGGCCTGGCTTCCCTTTCAGGAGCCGGTGCCGGTCATGCCCATGCTGGCGCTTTACCGCACCTACAATTACGGCGTCGCCTTCTCCATGCTTTCGGGCATGGAGGGCTGGTTCATCGTCACGCTGCGCCTCTTCGTCGTCGGCTTCGTCATCTGGCTCTGGCACCAGACGCCGAAGGCGCGGGGGCTCGCCCACGCCGGCTATGCCTTCATCATCGCCGGCGCGTTCGGCAACCTCATCGACCGGGCGCTGTTCGGCTACGTGATCGACTACGTGCTCTTCCACACGGCCACCTGGTCCTTCGCCGTCTTCAACCTCGCCGACAGTTTCATCACCATCGGCGCGGTGCTGGTCGTCTTCGACGAGCTCGTGCTGCTGCGCCGCCGCGGTCGTTAAAATTCGAACGACTTGCTGAAGCCGATTTGAACGGTCCGCGTGATAAGCGGATCGTCATGAGCGAACCCGCCAAGCTACAGGACAGGCTCGAAGCCGAATTCGCCGAAGCATCGCCGCGGCCCGGCCGTTCCTTGCCAAAAGGGCCGGAGGACGGCGCGCGCCGCGAAGCGGCCGGCGCGACCGGCGCCGTGCCGGCCTACGGCCATGCGGGGCTTTTCGGCCTGCTGGCGGTCGTCGCGCTCTTCTTCTCCGCTCTGGTGGTCGCGGCCGGTGCGGTTGCCGGCTTCTATGCCGCTGCCGCCGGCCTCGGCCTTGCGGGCATCGCCGGCGGCCTTCTCCTCTGGCGGGCCGGAAAGGCACCCGTCGGCGAGACGTCGGACGATCGTTCCTGGGAGCGCAGCGAGACCTCGCAGATCCTTTCGGCCATCCATGACGTGCTCGGCGATATCGTCGTCATGCGCGCCCTCGACGGCCGCATCATCCGCGCCAATGCGGTGCTCGGCGAATTGACGGGCGCAGCCCTCGTCGAGGGCCGGACCTGCGAGGCGCTGGGCCTTACCTTCCGCTCGCAGGCCGCCGCACACCGCTACGATGTCGAGGTGAACGGCCCGGCGGGCCGGCGCGTCTATTCCTGGCATGACGTCACCGTGCGCGATCCCGCCTCCGGCGACCTCGTCATCCATTCCATCGCCCGCGACGTGACGGAGGAGCGCCGCGCCGAAGGCGAGCGCGAGCGCGCCCGCCAGCGCGCGGAAGAGGCGAGCGCGGCGAAATCGCGCCTCCTCGCCACCGTCAGCCATGAGATCCGCACGCCGCTCTCCGGCATTCTCGGCATGTCGCATCTCATCGGCCAGACGCGGCTTTCGGCCGAGCAGAAGAACTATCTCGCCGGCATCCGCCAGTCCGGCCATGCCCTCGTCCAGCTCGTCGACGACCTCCTCGACTTCTCCACCATCGAGGCCGGCCGCTTCCAGCTCCGTCCCTCCGAGGAGCCGGTGCGGCCGATGCTGGAAAGCGTGGTGGAGATGCTCTCCAGCCGCGCCCACGAGAAGGGCATCGAGATCGGCTCCTTCGTCTCGCCCGAGGTGCCGGGGCTCCTGACCTATGACGCGCCGCGCCTGCGCCAAGTGCTCTACAACGTCGTCGGCAATGCGGTGAAGTTCACCCATGCGGGGGGCGTCTTCCTGGAGACCAGGCTGGAGCGCGGCGCCGTCGTCATCCGCGTCACCGACACCGGCCCCGGCATGAATGCCGAGGAGCAGGCCCGCATCTTCGAGGAATTCGAGCAGACGGGAAGCGCGGCCCAGCGCAGCGGCGGCACCGGCCTCGGCCTCGCCATCTCCGCCCGCATCCTCACCGAGGCCGGCGGCGCGCTGACGCTCGAAAGCACGCCCGGCAAGGGCAGCACCTTCACCATCCGCATGCCGGTCGATGCCCGCAAGGGCGCGGGCGAGGTGGCTTCGCGCAGGACCGTGCTCAAGGGCAGCCGCGTCTTCCTCCTTGCGCCGGAAGGCCCGGCCTCCGCCGCGCTCGTGCGCACGATCGAGGCGCTGGGCGGGGCCTGCCATGCGGCCTCCTCCGTCGCCGATGCCGCGGATATCGCCCGCCGCCTTGCCGTCAGCGGCACCGAGCTTACCGACATGATCGTCGACAACCGCCTTGCCGGCGCCTTCCGCCGGGAACTTGCCGACCTCGCCTTCTTCCGCAAGAGCGCGGCGCGGCGCATCTACCTCGTCAACCCCGAGGAGCGCGGCGGCCGGGCCCTCGGCAACGGCGAGGGCTACGATTCCTGGCTCATCCGGCCGCTGCGCGAGCGCTCGCTGGTCGAGGTGCTGCGCGGCCGCATGAAGGGCATCGAGGTGCGCGACGCGATCAACGACAACCGGCCGATCCTGAAAGACCCGCCGCCGCCCGCGCCCGTGGCCGAACCCGTCTCTTCCGTTCCGGCGGGCGTGCGCATCCTGCTTGCCGAGGACGATCCGGTGAACGCCATGCTGGTACGCGCCATGCTGGAGCGCGCCGGCCATGTGGTGCGGCATGTGCCGGATTATGCCGGCCTTCTTGCCGCGCTCTCCGACGAGCCTGCCGTCGACC
Organism: Shinella fusca; assembly: GCF_014203155.1. GTDB lineage: Bacteria > Pseudomonadota > Alphaproteobacteria > Rhizobiales > Rhizobiaceae > Shinella > Shinella fusca. The sequence goes on along the minus strand of NZ_JACHIK010000016.1, from coordinate 88,380 downwards.
TCGTCGTCACCGATCTCGGCATGCCGGGCGGGGAGGGGACGGAGATGATCGCGCGGATCGCGGAGGGCACCCGCCTTCCGGTCATCGTGCTGACGGCGGACGGCCGCGCCGGCCTTGCCGAGGCGCTTGCGGGCGCCGGGGCCGCCGCGGTGCTGGCAAAGCCCGCCGATCCGGCGCGGCTTGCCGCCGAGGTCGCCCGGCTTGCCCGGCGCGCCGGAACCTGACGCGCGTTTTCGCTATCCAAGCCTGCTTTACGTCATTATCCTGTTGCAGAATCGTGGTTAGAACCGCACAGTTTCTCTCAACGGGTAGATTGCCATGACCCTCGACCTCGCCCAGACCACCGCTCCGGCGGATATCGCCCAGGAACCGGGCTCCGTGGCGGGCCAGGCGGCGACCGACGTGCTCGGCCGCATCGGCAACCTGGAAACCCGCCTTGCCCGCTCGCCGGCAGAGATCGACGCCGCGCAGGCCGTGCGATACCGCGTCTTCGCCGAGGAGATGCAGGCGCAGCTTTCGCCGGATGCCGTGCGCCGCAAGCGCGATGTCGATGCCTGGGACATGGTCTGCGACCACCTCCTCGTGCTGGATACCTCCATCGAGGGCGATGCCGAAGAGCAGATCGTCGGCACCTATCGCCTGTTGCGGCAGGAGGTCGCCGCCACCTCCGGCGGTTTCTATTCCCAGTCGGAATTCGACGTGGACGCGCTGATCGCCCGCCATCCGGACAAGCGTTTCATGGAGCTCGGCCGCTCCTGCGTGCTGCCGGCCTACCGCACCAAGCGCACGGTGGAACTGCTCTGGCAGGGCGCCTGGGCCTATTCGCTGCGATACGGCATCGACGTCATGTTCGGCTGCGCCTCCTTCCATGGCACGGTGCCGGAGGAACACGCGCTAGCGCTTTCCTTCCTGCACCATAACGTGAAGGCGAAGGACGAGTGGAGCGTTGCGGCACGGCCGGAGCTCCTGCGCACCATGGACCTGATGCCGGCCGAAGGGGTCGATGCGCGCAAGGCGCTCACCGCCATGCCGCCGCTGGTCAAGGGGTATCTGCGCCTCGGCGCGATGATCGGCGAGGGCGCCGTCGTCGACCATGCCTTCAACACGACAGACGTGCTGATCGTCCTGCCGATCGGCAAGATCTCCGGCCGTTACCTGAATTACTACGGTGCCGACGCCGGGCGCTTCGCCAGCTAGGCGAGGTCGCCGAAGTCCGATTTGCCGCCCGCCCGAGACCTCCGGGACGGGCGGCTTTTTTGTCCGCCTCAGACGCCGGAATTATAGGCGGCGAGCGTCGCCATGTTGACGATGTCGCTGTCTTTTGCGCCCATCGAGACGATCTGCACCGACTTGTCGAGGCCGACGAGCAGCGGGCCGATGACGGTCGAGCCGCCGAGCTCCTGCAGCATCTTTGTCGAGATCGACGCCGAGTGGAACGCCGGCATGACGAGCACGTTGCCGGGCGCCGAAAGGCGGCAGAACGGATACTGCTCCATGATGCGCGGGTTGAGCGCAACGTCCGCCGCCATCTCGCCGTCATATTCGAAATCGACGCGGCGCCGGTCGAGGATCTTCACCGCCTCCCGCACCCGCTCCGAACGCTCGCCCGAAGGATGGCCGAAGGTCGAATAGGCGAGCATGGCGACGCGCGGCTCGTAGCCGAGGCGGCGGGCAAGGCCGGCAGCCTCTTCCGCGATATCGGCCAGTTCCTCCGAGGTCGGCATGTCGTGCACGGCGGTATCGGCGACGAGCACGGCGCGGCCGCGGCAGAGCGCGAGCGAGGCGCCGATCACCCGGTGGCCGGGCTTGGCGTCGATGCAGCGGCGCACGTCCTCCAGCGCGGTGGAGTAGTTGCGCGTGAGGCCCGTCACCATCGCGTCCGCATCGCCGAGCGCCACCATGCACGCCGCGAAGTGGTTGCGGTCGTTGTGGATCAGGCGCTGGGCGTCGCGGTAGAGGAAGCCCTTGCGCTGCAGGCGGGCATAGAGATAGTCGATATAGGCGTCGTTGCGCGTGGAGATGCGCGCGTTCAGCAGCTCGATGCCTGGCCGGTCGAGATCGATGCCGGCGCGCTCGGCGACCTCGCGCATCCGATCGTCGCGGCCGACGAGGATCGCCGTGCCGAGCTGCTGGTTGGCGTAGGAGACGGCGGCGCGCATCATCTGCTCTTCTTCGCCCTCGGCGAAGACGACGCGCTTGGGCTGGCGGCGCACCCGGGCATAGATCTGCTGGAGCGTCGAGGCGATGGGGTCGCGCCGGGCCTTGAGGTCGCGCGCATAGGCGTCGAGGTCCGGGATGTTCTTGCGCGCGACGCCGGTTTCCATCGCGGCCTTGGCGACGGCGACGGGGATTGCCGAGATGAGGCGCGGATCGAACGGCACGGGGATGATGTACTGCGCCCCGAAGCGCGGGCGCACGCCCTGGTAGGCGGCGGCCACGTCATCCGGCACGTCCTCCTTGGCGAGCTTGGCGAGCGCTTCGGCGGCGGCGATCTTCATCGCGTCGTTGATCGTCGAGGCGCGCACGTCGAGCGCGCCGCGGAAGATGTAGGGAAAGCCCAGCACATTGTTGACCTGGTTCGGATAATCCGACCGGCCGGTCGCGACGATGGCGTCGTCGCGGATGCGGGCGACCTCTTCCGGCGTGATTTCCGGATCGGGATTGGCCATGGCGAAGATGATCGGCCGCGGCGCCATGGAGCGGATCATCTCCTCGGAGAAGGCGCCCTTGGCCGAAAGGCCGAAGACGACGTCCGCGCCGGCGAGCGCGTCGGCGAGCGTCCGGCGGTCGGTCTTGACCGCATGGGCCGACTTCCACTGGTTCATGCCCTCTTCGCGGCCCTGGTAGATGACGCCCTTGGTGTCGCAGAGGATGACGTTGTCCGGCGCAAAGCCCATCGCCTTGATGAGCTCGATGCAGGCGATGGCGGCCGCGCCCGCGCCGTTGCACACGAGCTTCGTCGTCTTGAAGTCGCGGCCCGTCAGCGCCAGCGCGTTGATGAGGCCGGCGGCGGCGATGATGGCGGTGCCGTGCTGGTCGTCGTGGAAGACGGGGATGTCCATCAGTTCGCGCAGGCGCTGCTCGATGATGAAGCAGTCGGGCGCCTTGATGTCTTCGAGGTTGATGCCGCCGAAGGAGGGGCCGAGGTAGCGCACGCAGTTGATGAACTCGTCGACATTCTCGGTATCGACCTCGAGGTCGATGGAATCGACGTCGGCGAAGCGCTTGAAGAGGACGGACTTGCCTTCCATCACGGGCTTGGAAGCGAGCGCCCCGAGATTGCCGAGGCCGAGGATGGCGGTGCCGTTCGAGATGACGGCGACCATGTTGCCGCGCGTCGTGTAGTCGTAGGCGGTCGCCGGGTCCTCGGCGATGGCCTTCACCGGCACGGCGACGCCCGGCGAATAGGCGAGCGAGAGGTCCCGCTGCGTCGCCATCGGCTTGGTCGGTGTGATTTCGAGTTTGCCGGGACGGCCGTTGGCGTGGAAGTCCAGCGCCTCCGTATCCGTGACGGTTGCCCTCTGGCGATCGGATTTGTCGGTTCCCGGCATGCTCCCCCCTTCACACTCCTGTGGGCGATAGGCCCGTAGCGTCTCAACGCCTGTTGTTTTCTATATCGTCGCGCGGCTAGGGTGGCACCTCTTTTTTGGGAAGAACAGACCCTCCGTTTTGGAAGAAACAGTATCTCCGTGAACGATCATAGTGCGCGCCAGACCGATATCCTGTCGACGGCGGACCTCGCCAGCGATGAAAGCCGCGCATCGGCAACGCCGATGATGGAGCAGTATATCGAGATCAAGGCGGCCAATCCCGACAGCATGCTGTTCTACCGCATGGGCGATTTCTACGAGCTGTTCTTCCAGGACGCCGTGGACGCCTCGCGCGCGCTCGGCATCACGCTGACGAAGCGCGGCCAGCACATGGGTCTCGATATTCCGATGTGCGGCGTGCCGGTCCATGCTGCGGACGATTACCTGCAGAAGCTGATCGCCGTCGGCTTCCGCGTCGCCGTCTGCGAGCAGGTGGAAGACCCGGCGGAGGCCAGGAAGCGCGGCTCGAAATCCGTCGTGCGCCGCGACGTCGTGCGCCTCGTCACCCCCGGCACGCTGACCGAGGAAAAGCTGCTCTCGCCGTCCGACGCCAACTACCTGATGGCCGTCGCGCGCATCCGCGGCGGGGGCGAGCCGTCGATGGCGCTCGCCTGGATCGACATCTCCACCGGCATCTTCCGCCTGTCGGAGACGGCGCAGGGCCAGCTTCTCGCCGATATCCTGCGCATCGATCCGCGCGAACTGATCGTGCCGGACACGCTGTTCCACGATCCGGAATTCCGCCCCGTCCTCGATGTCGTCGGGCGCGTCGCCGTCCCGCAGCCGGCCGTGCTCTTCGACAGCGCGACGGCGGAAGGCCGTATCGCCCGCTATTTCGCCGTCTCGACGCTCGACGGCTTCGGCACCTTCTCGCGCGCCGAGCTTGCCGCCGCCTCCGCTGCCGTCGCCTATGTCGAGAAGACGCAGATCGCCGAGCGCCCGCCGCTCGGCCGGCCGGAGCGGGAAAGCTCGGCCGCAACGCTCTTCATCGACCCGGCGACGCGCGCCAATCTCGAACTGGTGCGCACGCTCTCCGGCGAGCGCAGCGGCACGCTCCTCAAGGCCATCGACCGCACGGTCACGAGCGGCGGCGCGCGGCTTCTCGCCGAGCGGCTGATGTCGCCGCTCACCGACCCCGATGCGATCAACGCCCGGCTCGATTCCATCGCGACGCTCGCCGACCGCCCGTCCTTCTGCGAGGACCTGCGCCGGACGCTGAAGCAGATACCCGACATGCCGCGCGCCCTTTCCCGTATCGCGCTCGGCCGCGGCGGCCCGCGCGACCTCGGCGCCATCCTGCAGGGCCTTTCCGCCTCCGCGGAGATCGCCCGGCTGATGGCAGCGGAAGACCTCGACGGCGAGCTTGCCGCCGCCCGCACGGCGATTGCCGCCCTGCCGGTCGATCTTTCACATCGCCTGTCCTTCATGCTCGCCGACGAGCTGCCGCTCCTCAAGCGCGACGGCGGCTTCATCCGCGAGGCGGCCGATGGCGAACTGGACGAGATGCGGGCGCTGCGCGACCAGTCGCGCCGCGTCATTGCCGGCCTCCAGTTGCAATATGCCGAGGAGACGGGCGTCAAGTCGTTGAAGATCAAGCACAACAACGTGCTCGGCTACTTCATCGAGGTCTCCGCCGGCAACGCCTCGGCGCTGACGGACGGCGACGAGGCGAAGGCGCGCTTCATCCACCGCCAGACCATGGCTGGCGCCATGCGCTTCACCACGACGGTGCTTTCCGAGCTGGAGACCAAGATCGCCAATGCCGCCGACCGGGCGCTCGCCATCGAGCTTGCCGCCTTCGACGGGCTCGTCGAGGCGGTGGTCTCGGAGGCAGAGGCGATCAAGGCGGCGGCCCGCGCGCTTGCCGTCGTCGACGTCTCCGTCGGGCTCGCCGCGCTTGCCGAGGAGCAGGCCTATTGCCGGCCCGTGGTCGACAATTCGACGATGTTCGCCATCGTCGGCGGGCGCCACCCGGTCGTCGAGCAGGCGCTGCGCCGCCAGCAGGCCGCCGCCTTCGTCGCCAATTCCTGCGACCTCTCTCCGGCGGACGGCAAGGGCCACGGGGCGATCTGGCTGCTCACCGGCCCCAACATGGGCGGTAAGTCGACGTTCCTGCGCCAGAACGCCCTCATCGCCATCCTCGCGCAGATGGGCGCCTACGTTCCGGCCGAAAGCGCCCATATCGGCGTCGTCGACCGGCTCTTCTCGCGCGTCGGCGCGTCGGACGATCTCGCCCGCGGCCGCTCCACCTTCATGGTCGAGATGGTCGAGACGGCGGCGATCCTCAACCAGGCGACCGACCGCTCGCTCGTCATCCTCGACGAGATCGGCCGCGGCACCGCCACGTTCGACGGCCTTTCCATCGCCTGGGCCGCCGTCGAGCACCTGCACGAAGCCAACCGCTGCCGCGGCCTCTTCGCCACCCATTTCCACGAATTGACCGTGCTTTCGGAGAAGCTTTCCCGCCTTTCCAACGCCACAATGCGCGTCAAGGAGTGGGACGGCGACGTGATCTTCCTGCACGAGGTCGGCCCCGGGGCGGCGGACCGCTCCTACGGCATCCAGGTGGCGCGCCTTGCCGGCCTTCCGCCCTCCGTGGTGGCGCGTGCGCGGGACGTGCTCGCCAAGCTGGAGGACGCCGACCGCAAGAACCCCGCGAGCCAGCTCATCGACGACCTGCCGCTCTTCCAGGTGGCGGTGCGGCGGGAGGAGGCGCAGCGCGGCGCCGGCCCCTCGAAGGTGGAAGAGCTGGTGAAGGGCCTCAACCCGGACGACATGACGCCGCGCGAGGCGCTCGACGCGCTCTATGCGCTGAAGAAAGAACTTGGCAACCGCTAGCCGCTAGGGTCCTGTCCTCGCGTGCTGAAAGGGTCTATAGGCATGCGAACCGAACGGGCGGTGGACGACAAGCGGGACGCGGGCCGGCATCCGATGGAAAAGAAGCTCCTGGCGCCGGCCGAATCCGGCCTTCTCGACGTTTCGGCGCTGCGCGCCCGCTGCGAATTCATCGCCAGCACCAATGCCGATTACCGCGACCGGATGCGCCGCGAGCTCCTGGCCGAGTTCAAGAAGGTCAATGCCGCCGGCCGCGAGCGCGCCCGCGAGCTGCTTTTCGAGGACGGCAGCGGCCTGCAATGCGCCGCGCGCATCTCCTGGCTGCAGGACCAGCTCATTTCGGTCCTGCACGATTTCACGCTCAACCACGTCTTCAGCGCCGGCCAGGCCCCGCCGGCCGCGCGTATCACGGTCACGGCCGTCGGCGGCTACGGCCGCGGCACGCTGGCGCCGGGCTCGGACATCGACCTTCTCTTCCTGCTGCCGGAAAAGCCGGCCGCCTGGAGCGAGCCGGCCATCGAGTTCATGCTCTATATCCTGTGGGATATCGGCTTCAAGGTCGGCCACGCCACGCGCAACCTGGAAGAATGCATCCAGCTTTCCAAGGGCGACATGACGATCCGCACGGCGATCCTCGAGGCGCGCTATATCAGCGGCTCGGCCGCGCTGTTCGAGGAGCTCGGGCTGCGCTTCGACCGGGAGATCATGCGCGGCACCGGCCCGCAGTTCATCGCCGCCAAGCTCGCCGAGCGCGACGAGCGCCACCGCAAGGCGGGCGACACGCGCTATCTCGTCGAGCCGAACGTCAAGGAAGGCAAGGGCGGGCTTCGCGACCTGCACACGCTGTTCTGGATCGCCAAGTATTTCTACCATATCCGCGACCCGGCCGAGCTGGTGAAGCTCGGCGTCCTGTCGCGGCAGGAATACAAGCTCTTCCGCAAGGCGGACGATTTCCTCTGGGCCGTGCGCTGCCACATGCATTTCCTGACGGGCAAGGCGGAGGAACGCCTCTCCTTCGACATCCAGCGCGAGATCGCCGAATGCCTCGGCTACCAGCCGCATCCGGGCCTCTCCGCCGTCGAGCGCTTCATGAAGCACTATTTCCTCGTGGCGAAGGATGTCGGGGACCTGACGCGCATCTTCTGCGCCACGCTGGAAGACCAGCAGGCCAAGGAGGCCCCCGGCCTCACCGCCGTCATCAGCCGCTTCACCCGCCGCACCCGCAAGATCGCCGGTACGCTGGATTTCCTCGAAGACCGCGGCCGCATCACCATCGCCGACCCGGACGTCTTCAAGCGCGATCCGGTGAACCTCATCCGCCTCTTCCACATCGCCGACATCAACAATCTGGAATTCCACCCCGACGCGCTGAAGCAGGTGACGCGCTCGCTCAAGCTCATCAACGGGGCGCTGCGCGAGAACGAGGAGGCAAACCGGCTCTTCCTCTCCGTCCTCACCTCGCCGCGCGACCCGGCGCTCATCCTGCGGCGCATGAACGAGTCGGGCGTGCTCGGCCGCTTCATTCCCGATTTCGGCAAGATCGTCGCGATGATGCAGTTCAACATGTATCATCACTATACGGTCGACGAGCACCTGATCCGTTCCGTCGGCATCCTCTCCGATATCGACCAGGGCCGCGAGAAGGAGGCCCATCCCCTGAGCTACCAGTTGATGCCGGGCATCGAGGACCGCATCCCGCTCTATGTCGCGGTGCTGCTGCACGATATCGCCAAGGGCCGGCCGGAGGATCATTCCGTGGCAGGCGCCAGGGTCGCGCGAAAGCTCTGCCCGCGCTTCGGGCTCACGCCGAAGCAGACGGAGCTGGTCGTCTGGCTGATCGAGGAGCACCTGACCATGTCCATGGTCGCCCAGACCCGCGACCTCAACGACCGCAAGACCATCGTCGACTTTGCCGAGAAGGTGCAGTCGATGGAGCGGCTGAAGATGCTGCTGGTGCTGACGGTCTGCGACATCCGCGCCGTGGGTCCCGGCGTATGGAACGGCTGGAAGGGCCAGCTCCTGCGCACGCTCTACTACGAGACGGAGCTTCTGATTTCCGGCGGCTTTTCCGAGCTGTCGCGCAGGGAGCGCGCGCAGGCCGCGCGCGACACGCTCTCCGAGGCGCTGCCCGCCGACTGGAGCCAGAAGGACCGCAAGACCTATACCAAGCTGCACTACGATCCCTACCTCCTCACGGTCTCGCTGGAGGACCAGGTGCGCCATGCCGCCTTCATCCGCGAGGCGGACCGGGCGCGCCAGACGCTGGCGACCATGGTGCGCACCCATTCCTTCCACGCCATCACCGAAATCACGGTGCTCTCGCCCGACCATCCGCGCCTCCTGACGGTGATCGCCGGGGCCTGCGCGGCGGCGGGCGCCAACATCGTCGACGCGCAGATCTTCACGACCTCCGACGGGCGCGCGCTCGACACGATTCTCGTCAACCGCGAGTTCCCCAACGATGCGGACGAGATGCGCCGCGCCGGCACCATCGGCCGCATGATCGAGGACGTGCTCGCCGGCCGCAAGCGCCTGCCGGAGGTGATCGCCAACCGCACGAAGGGCCGCAAGCGCAGCCGCGCCTTCACCGTCTCGCCGGCCGTGACCATTTCTAACACGCTGTCGAACAAGTTCACCGTCATCGAGATCGAGTGCCTTGACCGGCCTGGCCTTTTGTCGGAAGTGACCGCCGTGCTTTCGGACCTCTCGCTCGACATCGCCTCGGCCCATATCACCACCTTCGGCGAGAAGGTCATCGACACGTTCTACGTCACCGACCTCGTCGGCCAGAAGGTCACCGCCGAGAACCGGCAGGCCAACATCGTCGCGCGGCTGAAGGCCGTCATGGCGGACGAGGGGGACGAGGCGCGCGACCGCATGCCGCCCGGCATGATCGCGCCCGCTCCCGCCACGCCGAAAAGGATCAGGGCAGAACAATGAGTCTCGTCAAGAAATTCGTGACGGTGGGCGGCGCCACGCTCGGCAGCCGCGTGCTCGGCTTCGCGCGCGAGACGCTGATGGCCGCAGCGCTCGGCACCGGGCCGATGGCCGACGCCTTCTACGCCGCCTTCCGCTTCCCGAACCTCTTCCGCCGCCTCTTCGCCGAGGGCGCGTTCAACGCCGCCTTCGTGCCGCTCTTCGCCAAGGAGATCGAGGCCGGCGGGCTCGACGGGGCCAAGCGCTTCTCCGAGGAGGTCTTCGGTGTCCTCTTCACCGTGCTCTTCATGCTGACGGTGGCGATGGAATTCGCCATGCCGCTCATCGTCTCCTGGATCATCGCGCCGGGATTTGTGGGGGATGCGGAAAAGTTCGACGTGACGGTCAAGCTCGCCATCGTCATGTTCCCCTATCTCATGTGCATGTCGCTGACGGCGATGCTCTCGGGCATGCTCAATTCTCTGCACCACTATTTCGCCGCCGCCGTCGCGCCGGTCTTCCTCAACTTCGTGCTGATCGGCGCGCTCGGCTACGGTCTCTGGCAGGGCGCCTCGCCGCTTGAGACGGCCTGGTATCTCTCCTGGGGGGTGCTCGCGGCCGGCCTCCTGCAGATGGCCGTCCTCTATGCGGGCGTGCGCTATGCCGGCATGCGCATCGGCTTCCGCCGCCCGCGCATGACGGACAATGTCCGCCGGCTGCTCTGGCTCGCCCTGCCGGCGGCCGTCACCGGCGGCATCACCCAGATCAACCAGCTCATCGGCCAGATGATCGCCTCCACCAAGGACGGCGCCATCGCCGCCCTGCAATATGCCGACCGCGTCTACCAGTTGCCGCTCGGCGTCGTCGGCATCGCCGTCGGCGTGGTGCTCTTGCCCGAGCTTGCCCGCGCGCTGAAATCCGGCCACGAGCGCGAGGCGGGCAACCTGCAGAACCGCTCGCTGGAATTCGTGCTGTTCCTGACGCTGCCGGCCGCCGGCGCCCTCTGGGTCATCTCGGACGAGATCGTCCGCGTCCTCTACGAGCGCGGCGCCTTCAGCCCTCAGACCACCTCCGTCGTCGCCGGCACGCTCGCCATCTACGGCCTCGGCCTTCCCGGCTTCGTGATGATCAAGGCGCTCAACCCCGGCTTCTTCGCCCGCGAGGATACCAAGACGCCGATGCGCATCACGCTCGTCTCGGTCGTCGTCAACTGCATCCTCGCCGTCACGCTCTTTCCGATCTTCCACGAGCGCGGCATCGCCACCGCCGAGGCCGTCTCCGGCTGGCTGACGGCGCTGATGCTCTTCGTCACGCTCGCCCGCCGCGGCCACTGGCCGCTGGAAAAGGCGCTCCTGTGGCGCATCGTGCGCCTGCTGATCGCGACGTTCGTCATGGCGGTCTCGCTCGAATATGCCTCCGGCTACCTCGCCGGCCGCCTCGCGCACGGCTCGCCGATCTACGAGCAGGTCTTCGCCCTCGGCCTCCTGGTCGCCTTCGCCATGGTCGTCTATTTCTCCGTCGCCTTCCTCATCGGCGGCGCCGACCTCGGCATGATCCGGCGCAACCTGAAGCGCAAGGCGAAGCCCGAGGCCGCGCCCGCGGAAAGCTCCGCCGAATAGGCATGGCCCTCAGCGCGCGGCGAGCCGCGCGCGCCGGGTGAGGTGCGCGAGCCCCCGGCAATAGTGCCAGGTGCGCCGCGGCCCCACGTCGACATGCACGATGCCGTTGCAATAGGTGCCGATGCCGCCGATGGCCGGCGCCGAGCGCGCCGCCGCGACGACCCGCTTCACCGGGACGCCGGGCACGCGGATATCGGCCGCAAGGCATTTGCGGTGATAGGATCCGCGCCGCCCGTTCGAGCGATGGCCGGACGTGACGAGCAGCCGCCGGCCGACCTGCCGGCCGATATGGGCGAGAACCGCCCGCAGCCTGCCCGGGAAGCATCGGTGCCGCACGCGCGGCGTCTGGATGGTGTAGACGTTCGCCACCGCCCCCTTGTCTGTCCGGGAGGCGTGTTTGCGGCCTGCGCTCGTCTCCGTCGCGAGCAGCGATGTCAGCGCGACGACGCAGGCAAGCAGGATGGAACCGTTCTTGCGCACGGGGTCATCTCCGTTCCGTGCCCCTTCGTCACAAAACGGCCGACGGGATCGGCCTCCCCTCAATCCCCGCCGGGAAGGAACGACCGGAAAGTGTCATTTATAAGGATCGCCTTGTGCAGTGCGCCGCGCGGGCGCCCTCTTGATCGGGACCCCGGCGGCGTGCATAAGCGCCACGTATTTTTCTACGCAGTTCCGGCCGGAAAGCCGCCTTGCCGATTTCCGGGAACTGCGCGTGCAACAGGGACCAGGCCCTCCACCCGCCTGAAGGAAACACCGTCATGAGCGCATTCAAGCCTCTCGTCTTCTCCGGCGTCCAGCCGACCGGCAATCTCCACCTCGGCAACTATCTCGGCGCGATCCGCAAGTTCGTGGCGCTGCAGGACGACAACGACTGCATCTACTGCGTCGTCGACCTGCACGCGCTGACCGCCCAGCTCGTGCACGAGGACATGCGGAACCAGATCCGCTCCATCGCGGCCGCCTTCATCGCCTCCGGCATCGACCCGAAGAAGCACATCGTCTTCAACCAGTCCGCCGTGCCACAGCATTCCGAGCTTGCCTGGATCTTCAACTGCGTGGCGCGCATCGGCTGGATGGAGCGCATGACCCAGTTCAAGGACAAGGCCGGCGGCAAGAATGCCGAGCAGGTCTCGCTCGGGCTTCTCGCCTATCCGAGCCTGATGGCCGCCGACATCCTCGTCTACCGCGCGACCCACGTTCCGGTCGGCGACGACCAGAAGCAGCACCTGGAGCTGACGCGCGACATCGCGCAGAAGTTCAACATCGACTTCGGCGACCATATCCGCAAGGCCGGCACAGGCGTCGATATCGTCGTCGGCGAAGAGCCGGTGCATGCCTATTTCCCGATGGTCGAGCCGCTGATCGGCGGCCCGGCGCCGCGCGTCATGAGCCTTCGCGACGGCACGAAGAAGATGTCGAAGTCGGACGCGTCCGACCTTTCGCGCATCAACCTCCTCGACGACGCCGACACGATCTCCAAGAAGATCCGCAAGGCCAAGACCGACCCGGACGCCCTGCCGAGCGAAGCCGAAGGCCTCAAGGGCCGCCCCGAGGCGGAAAACCTCGTCGGCATCTATGCGGCCCTGTCGGACAGGACGAAGGCCGATGTCCTTTCCGAGTTCGGCGGCCAGCAGTTCTCGGTCTTCAAGCCGGCGCTGATCGAGCTTGCCGTCAGCGTCCTCTCGCCGATCACCGACGAGATGCGCCGCCTGATGGACGACACCAGCCACATCGACGCGATCCTTAGGGACGGCGGCGAAAGGGCGCGGGCGCGGGCGGAAAAAACCATGAAGGAAGTTCGCGACATCATCGGTTTTGTGCAGTAAGGTCGCCGCGTTCAGACCTTGCACGAGGGGGCCGCATGGTTTCTCGACGACTTTCCCGCCTTGAGGGCCACCGCCGCAAGTTCCTGGCGGTGATCGACGACACGCCGGAATGCCAGCGTGCCGCCCACTATGCGGGAATGCGCGCGAAGAATTCCAACGGCGGCGTCGTCCTGCTCTACGTGATCGCCAACCGCGATTTCCAGCAATGGCTGGGCGTGGAGGAGATCATGCGGGCCGAGGCGCGCGAGGAGGCCGAGGCGGTGCTCGCCAAGGCCTCGCAGGCGCTGCGCGAGGCCATCGGCATCGAGCCGGAAATGGTGATCCGCGAAGGCGTCGCGAGCGAGGAGATCAACGGGCTGATCGAGGACGACCAGGACGTGGCGATCCTCGTGCTGGCCGCCGGTTCCGCCAAGGAGGGACCGGGCCCGCTCGTCTCCTCGCTGGCCAGCCGCGCGCAGGCCTTCCCCATTCCCGTGACGGTCATTCCCGATTCGCTCAGCGACGAGGAACTCGACGCGCTCAGTTGACGGCGCGCTATTGAAGAGAAGCCGGCAAAGGCTTATCTTCTTTTGAATTGTTCTAAATATTCCGGCCGATCGGCGAGCGCCCGGCCGCACGGAGAGAAAGATGTTCATCCAGACCGAAGCGACACCGAACCCGTCGACCCTGAAGTTCCTGCCGGGCAAGGTCGTGCTGGAGAACGGCACGGCCGAATTCCGCGACGAGACGGAGGCGCGTGCCGCCTCGCCGCTCGCCGCCCGGCTCTTCTCCATTCCCGGCGTCAAGGGCGTGTTCCTCGGCTACGATTTCATCACCGTCACCAAGGACGGCGCCGACTGGCAGCACATGAAGCCGGCCATCCTCGGCAACATCATGGAACACTTCATGTCCGGCCAGCCGATCATCGCCAGCGGTGCGCTCGGCGGCGACGAGCCGGACGGCGAGTTCTTCGACGAGGGCGACGAGACCATCGTCGCCACGATCAAGGAACTGCTGGACACGCGCGTGCGCCCGGCCGTGGCGCAGGACGGCGGCGACATCACCTTCAAGGGCTTCCGCGACGGCGTCGTCTACCTCAACATGAAGGGCGCCTGCTCGGGCTGCCCGTCCTCCACCGCGACGCTCAAGCACGGCGTGCAGAACCTCCTTCGCCATTTCGTACCGGAAGTGCAGGAAGTTGAAGCCATCATGTAAGGTCCGCCCCGCGGCGGACGGGTGCCCGGCATGATCGTCCTTGCGATCGATACCGCCGGCACGGGCTGCTACGCGGCGCTCTACGATTCCGACACGGATACCGTCCTCGGCTCTGCCGGCGCCGATATCGGCCGCGGCCATGCCGAGCGGCTGATGGAATTCGTCGATGGGGCGCTTGCCGCGGCCGGCCTCGACCTGCCGTCCGTCGAACGCGTCGCCGTCACCGTCGGCCCGGGCTCCTTCACCGGCATCCGCGTCGGCGTCGCCGCCGCGCGCGGCCTTGCGCTGGCGCTCGGCGTTCCCGCCGTCGGCGTCTCCTCGCTCGCAGCGCTTGCCGCCGACCGGCAGGCGGGCACGCCCCTTCTGGTCGCGATGGATGCCAAGCGCGACGAGGTCTACTGGCAGGCTTTCGCCGCCGACGGGCAGCCCCTGTCACCGCCCGCGCTTGCCAGTCTCGAAGAGGCGCGCGGCATCGCCGCCGCCGACGACGGCGCCCTTGCCGGCTCGGCCGCCGCGCTTTTGCGCGCGGAAGCGCCGCAAGAGACGGACGGCGTTTCCATCGCGACGGTCGCCCGCCTCGGCGCGCGCCTCGATCCGCAGGGCCATCTGCCCCGGCCGCTCTACCTGCGCGGCCCGGATGCCAAGCCGCAGGCGGGTTTCGCGATCCGGAGAGCGTGAATGCCGCTGACCGACTATTTCGCCCGCAAGCCCGTCTTCGATATCTTCCCGCTTCAGACCGACGACGCCGGCATCGCCGCGACGCTGCATCACGCGCGGTTTTCCCGGCCGTGGAACGACGGCGAGTTCCATTCCCTCCTGTCCCAGCCGCCGGTCTACGGCTTTCTCGCGCTGCGGCAGGGTATTCCCGGCCGCGCGGCGGGCGGCTTCGTGCTGGCGCGGGCGGCGGCCGGCGAGGCGGAGATCCTGACCATCGGCGTCGACGAGCGCTTTTCGCGCGCCGGCCTCGGCTGGCGGCTGATGCTGGCGGCGCTGCAGGAGGCGAAGATGCGCGGCGCGGAGGATATCTTCCTCGAGGTCGACGAGGGCAATGCGGCCGCGCGCGGGCTCTATGCCAAGCTCGGCTTTGCCAAGGTCGGCGAGCGCAAGGCCTATTACGCCGCGGCGGACGGCAGCCGGTCCACGGCGCTTGTCATGCGGCGCGATCTTCGCTAGTCCCCTTCGGGGGCTGAACGAACGAGGGCCGGTCGTATGGCGGATGTCGAGAAATCGCTGGAAGAGCTTTGTGTCGAGCGCGGCATGCGCATGACGGAGCAGCGCCGGGTGATCGCCCGCGTGCTGGAATCCTCCGCCGACCATCCGGACGTGGAAGAACTCTACCGCCGCTCCTCCGCCGTCGATGCGCGCATCTCCATCTCCACCGTCTACCGCACGGTGAAACTCTTCGAGGATGCCGGCATCATCGAGCGCCACGATTTCCGCGACGGCCGCTCGCGCTACGAGACCGTGCCGGACGAGCACCACGACCACCTGATCGACCTGAAGACCGGCCAGGTCATCGAATTCCACTCGCCGGAAATCGAGGCCCTGCAGGAGCGCATCGCCCGCGAGCACGGCTTCCGCCTCGTCGACCACCGCCTGGAGCTTTATGGCGTGCCGCTCAAGGAGGGCGAGTGAGGCGGGACGCGACCGTTTATCGGCGTCCGGCATTGGGGCTACCCCCCTCTGCCCTGCCGGGCATCTCCCCCACAGGGGGGGAGATTGATTGTGGCACCGCTTTGCCTCTTGCCGATCTCCCCCCTTGTGGGGGAGATGCCCGGCAGGGCAGAGGGGGGTGCTACACAACGCCGGCCATAGCCTCCCCCCCGGTGCCCGCGTGATCGCCTGGCTGCGCATCCTCCTCGGCTTCACTATCCTCTTCGCGGTGACCCTCGTCCTCCTGCCGGTCCAGCTTGTCGGCCTGCGCTTCGACCTCAAGATCCGCCGCCGCCTGCCGCGCCTGTGGCACCGCGTCGCCTGCCGTGTGCTGGGGCTGAAGGTGCGCGTGCACGGCACGCCGGAGCCGCGCCGCCCGCTGCTCATCGCCGCCAACCATGCCTCCTGGAAGGACATCATGGTGCTCGGCTCGATTGCCGACGTTGTCTATATCGCGAAAGCCGAGGTGCGGGGCTGGCCGGTCTTCGGCATCCTCGCCCGGCTGCAGGCGACGATCTTCGTCGAGCGCGAGCAGCGCCGCAAGACCGGCGACCAGGTGGACGAGATCGCCCGCCGCCTGACGGACGGCGAGATCGTCGTGCTCTTTCCGGAAGGAACGACCTCGGACGGAAACCGCCTGCTGGAGATCAAGACCTCGCTCTTCGGCGCCGCCGCCTCCGCCATTCCGCATGCGCCGGAAGGCGTCGTGCATATCCAGCCCGTCTCCATCGCCTATACGGGCCTTCACGGCATGGCGATGGGCCGCTACCACCGGCCGCTTGCCGCCTGGCCGGGCGATATCGAGCTCCTGCCGCACCTCCTCGGCGTCGCCCGCGAGGGGGCGGTCGACGTCGATGTCGATTTCGGCGAGCGTGTCGATTATACGCGCCAGAGCAATCGCAAGGACGTCAGCCGCACCGTCGAGGCGCGCATCCGTGCCATGCTCGGCACGCGGCTGCGCGGCAGATAGAGCTTCAATTCCGAGGGCTTTTCCACTATGGAAAGCGCCATGAGCCAGCAACCGCTTTCCACGCCCAACACCCGCAAGGTCTTCGTCAAGACCTACGGCTGCCAGATGAACGTCTACGACAGCGAGCGCATGACGGATGCGCTGTCGAAGGACGGCTATCAGGCGACGGACGTGCTGGAAGAGGCCGACCTCGTCCTTCTCAACACCTGTCACATCCGCGAGAAGGCGGCCGAGAAGGTCTATTCCGAGCTCGGGCGCCTGCGCGAGATGAAGAAGGCGCGGGCGAAGGACGGCCGCGAGATGACCATCGGCGTCACCGGCTGCGTCGCGCAGGCGGAAGGCAAGGAGATCCTGCGCCGTGCGCCCGCCGTCGATCTTGTGATCGGCCCGCAGACCTATCACCGCCTTCCCGAAGCCCTTCGTCGCGCCAAGGACGGCGAGCGGGTCGTCGAGACGGACTACGCCATCGAGGACAAGTTCGAGCATCTTCCCGCGCCGGAAAGGGCAAGGACGCGTGCGCGCGGCGTCACCGCCTTCCTGACCGTGCAGGAGGGCTGCGACAAGTTCTGCACCTTCTGCGTGGTGCCCTATACGCGCGGCTCCGAGGTCTCCCGCCCCGTCGCGCAGATCCTCGCCGAGGCCGAGCGCCTCGTCGAAGGGGGCGTGCGCGAGATCACGCTACTCGGCCAGAACGTCAACGCCTGGCATGGCCTCGGCCCGGACGGCACGGAATGGGGCCTCGGCGACCTCCTCCACCGGCTCGCGGAGATCGAAGGCCTCGCGCGCCTGCGCTACACGACCAGCCATCCACGCGACATGGACGACCGGCTGATCGGGGCGCACCGCGACCTGCCGAAGCTGATGCCCTACCTGCACCTGCCGGTGCAGGCCGGCTCCGACCGCATCCTGAAAGCCATGAACCGGCGCCATACGGCCGCCGAATACATTGCCCTCATCGAGCGCATCCGCGCCGTCCAGCCGGAGCTGGCCATTTCCGGCGATTTCATCGTCGGCTTCCCCGGCGAGAGCGACGCCGACTTCGAGGCGACGATGCGCCTCGTGGAAGCGGTCGGTTATGCACAGGCATTTTCCTTCAAGTATTCCATCCGCCCCGGCACGCCGGGCGCGGCGATGGACGGCCATGTCGCCGAAGAGGTGAAGGCCGAACGCCTTGAAAGATTGCAGGCTTTGCTCTTCCGCCAGCAGCACGAATTCGCGCGCGGCTGCATCGGCAAGGAAATCGACCTGCTTCTGGAAAAGCCCGGCCGCCTGCTCGGCCAGCTCGTCGGCCGCTCGCCCTGGCTGCAGCCTGTGAATATTGATGCAAAAGGTTCCAAAATCGGTGACATTATCCGGGTACGAATCACGGATGCCGGCGCCAACAGCCTCTTCGCGCAAGCGATAGGCTGACGGACGGATCGCAAGGAGCCTGACCGCTTGAACGGACACGAATTGACGACGTCATCGCCGCGCCAGTCGAAGACCGAGACCGACGCCAATCATTTCGTGCTGACCTTCGAGAACAATCGATACGCAAGCGAGCTCTTCGGCCAGTTCGACCAGAACCTGAAGCTGCTGGAGCAGCGCCTCAACATCGATGCGCGGGCGCGGGGCAATTCCGTCTCCATTTCCGGTGACGTCCTTGCTACCAATCAGGCCCGCCGGGCGCTCGACTATCTCTACGACCGGCTCCAGAAGGGCGGTTCCATCGAGCTTTCCGACGTGGAGGGCGCGATCCGCATGGCGATCGCCGCGGACGACCAGCTCTCGCTGCCCACCATGGAGCGCAAGGCCAAGCTCAGCATGTCGCAGATCTCCACGCGCAAGAAGACGATCGTCGCCCGCACGCCGACGCAGGATACCTATATCCGCGCGCTGGAGCGCTCCGAGCTCGTCTTCGGCGTCGGCCCCGCCGGTACGGGCAAGACCTATCTCGCCGTCGCCTATGCGGCGCAGCTGCTGGAGCGCGGCGCTGTCGACCGCATCATCCTCTCGCGCCCGGCGGTCGAGGCCGGCGAGCGCCTCGGCTTCCTGCCCGGCGACATGAAGGAGAAGGTGGACCCCTATCTGCGCCCGCTCTACGACGCGCTCTACGACATGATGCCGGGCGACAAGGTGGAACGGGCGATCACCGCCGGCGTCATCGAGATCGCGCCGCTCGCCTTCATGCGCGGGCGCACGCTGGCCAACGCCGCCGTCATCCTCGACGAGGCGCAGAACACCACCTCGATGCAGATGAAGATGTTCCTGACGCGCCTCGGCGAGAACGGCCGCATGATCGTCACGGGCGATCCGAGCCAGGTCGACCTGCCGCGAGGCGTGAAATCCGGCCTCGTCGAGGCCCTGCAGATCCTCAAGGGCGTCGAGGGTGTCTCGGTCGTGCGCTTCAAGGATGCGGACGTCGTGCGCCACCCGATGGTCGCGCGCATCGTGCGGGCCTACGAGGCCCAGACCGCCGTTCAGGACGAAAGCGAGCAGATCGACCGCTGAGGCGATCCGGGCACCATGAGCGAACTCGATATCCAGATCTCCGTCGAAGAGGGCGCATGGCCCTCCGAAGACCGCCTGCACGAGATGAGCGGACGCGTGCTCGGGGCGGCGGCGGCGTTCCTCCAGCGTCACGAGAAGCAGCCCTTCCCGGAGACGGGTGCGCCGGAAGTCTCGCTGGTCTTCACCAACGATGCGGAAATCCGCGGCATCAATGCCGAATGGCGCAATCAGGACAAGCCGACCAACGTGCTCTCCTTCCCGGCCTTCCCGCTGGCGCCCGGAAAGATGCCGGGCCCGATGCTCGGCGACATCATCTTCGCCGAGGAGACCCTGACCCGCGAGGCGGGCGAGCTCGGCAAGTCCTTCGACGATCACCTCACGCACCTGATGGTGCATGGATTTCTCCATCTCTTCGGCTATGATCACATGGAAGAGGACGAAGCGGAGAAAATGGAGGGGCTGGAGACTCGCATTCTGGCCGAGCTTGGCCTATCTGACCCCTACGGGGACAGCCCCGAAGAATAGTTTGGACCGATGAGCGACTTCAAGAACCAGCCGGCCACGCCGGAACGAAACGAGGCGGACGCCTCCAGCCAGGACGAGGCGGGCAGTAGTAGCAGCGCGCCGAGGCAGGAAGGCGGGGGCCGGTCGTCCTTATGGTCCCGCGCCGCCAAGCTTTGGCGCATGACGGGCGCCTCCAGCCTGCGCAAGGACCTCGCCGAGGCCCTGATGACGGAAGAGGCGGGCGGCGAGCCGGCCTTCCTGCCCGAAGAGCGGGCGATGCTGCACAACATTCTCCGCTTCCGCGAGGTACGCGTCGAAGACGTCATGGTGCCGCGCGCCGACATCGAGGCCGTCGACCAGGACATCACGATCGCCGAGCTGATGGTGATCTTCGAGGATTCCGGCCGCTCGCGCATGCCGGTCTATTGCGAAAGCCTCGACGATCCGCGCGGCATGGTGCATATCCGCGACCTCCTCGCCTATGTCACCAAGCAGGCCCGCAACAAGCGCCGCAACGGCAGCAAGGCGAGCGCCGCACCTTCCGGTGAGAAACCCGCCCGCGCGCCCAAGGCGGATTTCGACCTTGCCCGCGTCGATCTTTCCAAGACCGTCGCCGAGGCCGGCATCATCCGCCAGGTGCTCTTCGTGCCGCCCTCCATGCTCGCCGCCGACCTCATGGCGCGCATGCAGGCCGACCGCACGCAGATGGCCCTCGTCATCGACGAATACGGCGGCACGGACGGCCTCGCCTCGCTGGAGGACATCGTCGAGATGGTCGTCGGCGACATCGAGGACGAGCACGACGACGAAGAGGCGATGATCCAGCGCGTCAGCGACGACGTGTTCATCGCCGATGCCCGCGTCGAGCTGGAGGAGCTTGCCGAGGCCATCGGCCCGGATTTCGACATCCGCGAGCAATTGGAAGACGCCGACACGCTCGGCGGCCTCATCTTCGCCTCGCTCGGCCGTATCCCGGTGCGCGGCGAGGTGGTGCAGGCCGTGCCCGGCTTCGAGTTCCACGTCCTCGACGCCGACCCGCGCCGCGTCAAGCGTGTGCGCGTCACCCGCAAACGCGCCGCCGCCGTCCGCCGCCGCGAACGCCGCCCGGAAGGGGAGCCCATCCCCGCCGACCGCGCCAAGCACCCCGAAAAGCAGAACGACGGGGCGGGGGCGGAATAGGGTCGGTTTTAAGCGGCATCTGCCGCCGAAGGCCGCTTCCTATAAAAAGGGACATTGTCACGTCCGCGTCGACCCACCCCGCTCCCCGCCTATTCCACCAACTCGACTTCTCTTTTCGTCATCCTCGGGCTTGACCCGAGGATCCACGCCTCGTCCGCAGCGGGTGCCGCATGGATCCTCGGGCTTGTGTGGATGAGATGTGGTTTACTTGCTTGCATCGGCCGGGATGCGCATCCCGGCCGATGCAAGCAAGTAAACCACATCTCATCCACACAAGCCCGAGGATGACGGCGGAGAGGGAGTGGGTGGGCGCAAGGAGTGCAGTGCGGCAGCAAAGGCGTGCATGACAGGGGAGGGCCCTTCCCTCCGTCACTCTCGGCAGAAATCGCAAGGCCTTCCCGCCTCACGCAATCGCCGCACCGTAAGAGGGGGACAACGGGCTGCTTTTTTGGAAGACTGGCGCGGCTGATTCGGGGAGCGAAGGGGACGGGATGGAGCGGCTTGCGGGCAAGGTCATGCTCCTGTCTGGGACGAGACGGGCGCTTGCGGCATTTCTTGCGGGTCTCGCCGGCGTCCTGGCGCTGCCGCCCTTCGGTTTCTTCGCGGCACTTTTCGTGTCCTTCACCCTGCTCGTCTGGCTGCTGGACGGTGCCACGGGCGTGCCCGAGGCGGGTTTCCTGCGGCGTCTTGCGCCCGCCTTCCGCATCGGCTGGTTCTTCGGCTTCGGCTATTTCGTCGGCGGGCTCTGGTGGCTCGGCAATGCGCTTCTCGTCGAGGCGGACGATTTCGCCTGGGCGCTGCCCTTCGCCGTCCTCGGCCTGCCGGCCTTCCTCGCGCTCTATTACGGGCTTGCCGCCGCACTCGCCCGGCTCTTCTGGTCCGACGGCATGGGGCGCATCGCCGCGCTCGCCTTCGCCTTCGGTATCGGCGAGTGGCTGCGCGCCACGCTCTTCACCGGCTTTCCGTGGAATGCCGTCGGCTATGGCGCAGCGCCTGTGCCGCTCCTCATGCAGTCCGCCGGCATCGTCGGCATTGCCGGCCTCAATGCGCTTGCGGTCTTCGTCTTCGCCGCGCCCGCCCTTCTCGGCACGCGGCGCGGCCGCATCCCGGGCCTCACGCTCGCGGCGCTCCTCTTTGCCGCCCATGTCGGCTACGGCTGGTACGCGCTCCATGTGGTCCCGGAGCCCGAAAGCGGCGGCAAGGTCGTCCGCCTCGTCCAGCCGGTGATCGACCAGGCGATGAAGCTCGACGATTCCGCCCGCGCGGAGATCTTCGAGCGGCACCTGGCGCTGAGCGCCGCCAAGCCCGAGGGAAGCGGCAAACGGCCCGACATCATCGTCTGGCCGGAAACCTCCATCCCCTTCATCCTGACGGACAATCCGGATGCGCTCGCCCGCATCGCCACCGTGCTCGACGACGACCAGGTGCTTCTCGCCGGGGCGGTGCGCACGGAGAGCGCCGGTTCCGGCAAGGCGCCGCGCTACTACAATTCGATCTACGCCATCGACGGCAAGGGCCAGATCATCGGGGCGGCCGACAAGGTGCATCTCGTGCCCTTCGGCGAATACATGCCCTTCGCCGACCTCTTCGAGAGCCTCGGCGTCTCGCCGGTCGCCATGCCCGGCGGCTTTTCCGCTGCCAGCGACCACCAGATCCTGACGGCGGCCGGAAAGGCCTTCTACCCGCTGATCTGCTACGAGGCGATCTTCCCGTCCGAGATCGCCGCCACCGTCGACGGGGCATCAAGCCTGCTCAATGTCACCAACGACGCCTGGTTCGGCAATTCGCCCGGCCCCTACCAGCATTTCCTTCAGGCGCGTCTCACCGCCGTCGAGCGCGGCCTGCCGCTGATTCGCGGCGCCAACAACGGAATCTCGGCCGTGGTGGACGCCAGGGGCAGGGTCGTGTCCGGCCTTGCCTACGACGTCCCCGATTTCGTCGATGCAACCCTCCCGGGAAGATTGACCTCCGCCGAGCGGCTGAAATGGCAGGGCCATGCGTTTCCGATTGTTCTCGCCGTTCTCTTCGCCATGGCGGTCATTTCTCGCCTGGGTTTTAGAAATAGGGTGAATTGACCAAAAACCCCTAAAATAGCATAGTGCCCTCCGCCGACCGTTGTCCTGTATTGTGGAGTTCTTCAGGGCTTGCGCATACAACGTGACGTTAGGGTACCGTTAAGGATGGCGGCGGGTAGGCCATTTCCGCGTTAGGACGAAAGTGATGATGGAAAACAAGAAGAAGCCGAATCCGATCGATATTCATGTCGGCAGCCGGATCCGGCTTCGCAGGACCATGCTCGGAATGAGCCAGGAGAAGCTGGGCGAGAGCCTCGGCATCACCTTCCAGCAGATTCAGAAATACGAGAAGGGCACGAACCGCGTCGGCGCCAGCCGCCTGCAGAACATTTCGAGCATTCTCAACGTGCCGGTCTCGTTCTTCTTCGAGGACGCGCCGGGCGAGGCGGCGGACAACCAGACCGGCTTTGCCGAAGCCTCCAGCTCCAACTACGTGGTCGACTTCCTGTCGTCTTCCGAAGGCCTTCAGCTCAACCGCGCCTTCGTCAAGATCGGCGACCCCAAGGTCCGCCGCAAGCTCGTCGATCTCGTCAAGGCGCTTGCCGCCGAGGCCGAGCTGGAGTGACCGCATCCTCCGTGAATGGATGAAAGAACGGCCCTGCGGGGCCGTTTTTCATGTCGGCCGCCTGTAGCGCCCCGGCGACAGCCGCGGCAAATCGCCAACGTTCGGGGACATAAAGATATTCTTATGTCCTTCTGCGCTTGTCATCGCCAAGGGAACTGAATAACAACGTCGAAGTCCATTTTCTTTGAGGGGAATTCCCGCATGCGCAGCAGTTATCTCTTCACCAGCGAGTCCGTCGCCGAAGGCCATCCGGACAAGGTTTGCGACCGCATCTCCGACGAGATCGTCGATCTGGTCTACCGCGAAGCCGTGAAGGCGAAGGTCGATCCGTGGTCGGTCCGCATCGCCTGCGAGACGCTGGCAACGACCAACCGCGTTGTGATCGCCGGTGAAGTGCGCCTGCCGCCGAGCCTGATGAAGAAGGACAAGGACGGTAACGACGTCATCAATCCCGCCAAGTTCAAGGCCGCCGCCCGCAAGGCGATCCGCGACATCGGCTACGAGCAGGACGGCTTCCACTGGAAGACGGCCAAGATCGACGTGCTGCTGCACTCCCAGTCCGCCGATATCGCCCAGGGCGTCGACAATGCCGCCGACAGGCAGGGCGACGAGGGCGCCGGCGACCAGGGCATCATGTTCGGCTATGCCTGCCGCGAGACCGCCGAGCTGATGCCGGCGCCGATCTACTATTCGCACCGCATCCTCCAGCTCCTCGCCGATGCCCGCAAGAAGGGCGTGGGCGATGCCGGCAAGCTCGGCCCCGATGCCAAGAGCCAGGTGACCGTGCGCTATGTCGACGGCAAGCCGGCCGACGTCGCCTCCATCGTGCTCTCCACCCAGCACCTCGATGCGAGCTGGGATTCGAAAAAGGTCCGCGACGTCGTCGAGCCCTATATCCGCGAGGCCCTCGGCGACCTCAAGATCGCCGACGATTGCTCCTGGTACATCAACCCGACGGGCAAGTTCGTCATCGGCGGCCCGGACGGCGATGCCGGCCTCACCGGCCGCAAGATCATCGTCGATACCTATGGCGGCGCGGCCCCGCACGGCGGCGGCGCCTTCTCCGGCAAGGACACGACCAAGGTCGACCGCTCGGCCGCCTATGCCGCGCGCTACCTCGCCAAGAACGTCGTGGCCGCCGGCCTTGCCGACCGCTGCACGATCCAGCTTTCCTACGCCATCGGCGTCGCCCAGCCGCTCTCGGTCTATGTCGACCTGCACGGCACGGGCAAGGTGAGCGAGGACGCGGTGGAAGCGGCGATCCGCAAGGTCATGGACCTGTCGCCGTCCGGCATCCGCCGCCACCTCGACCTCAACAAGCCGATCTACGCCAAGACGGCCGCCTACGGCCATTTCGGCCGCAAGGCCGGCCGCGACGGTTCCTTCTCCTGGGAGCGCCTCGACCTCGTCAAGGCCCTCAAGGACGCGATCAAGAACTGAGACCGACATGAGTGATGCAGAGCGCCCCAGCCGCGCGAGCGAAGCCTTCTTCGGCCGGCGCAAGGGAAAGCCCCTCCGCGAGCGGCAGGCGCAGCATCTGGAAACCCTGCTGCCGGCGCTGAAGGTCGACCTGTCGACCCCGGCGCCGGCGGACATCGCCGCGCTCTACGATTTCAAGCCGGCCCGCACCCGACTCGAGATCGGCTTCGGCGGCGGCGAGCACCTGATCCATCGCGCGCAGGAAACGCCGGACACCGCCTTCATCGGCGTCGAGCCCTTCGTCAATTCCATGGCAAAGCTGATCGGCCGCGTCGAGGAGACGGGCGCGCGGAACATCCGACTCTACGATGACGATGCGACGGAATTGCTGGATTGGCTGCCGGCGGCTTCGATCGACCAGATCGACCTTCTCTACCCGGACCCGTGGCCGAAGAAGAAGCACTGGAAGCGGCGGTTCGTCTCGAAGGTCAATCTCGACCGCTTTGCCCGGGTGCTGAAGCCGGGCGGGCTCTTCTGCTTTGCATCCGACATCGACACCTATGTCAACTGGACGCTGGTGCATTGCGGGGCGCATCCCGCCTTCGCGTGGACCGCCGAGAACGCGGCCGACTGGCTGACGCCGTTTGCCGGCTGGCCGGGCACGCGCTACGAGGCGAAAGCCAGGCGCGAGGGCCGCAAGTCGGCTTACCTCACCTTCCGCCGTCTCTGACGGAAGGCTTACATCGGATCAGTGCAGGCTGACGGTGCGCAGGTCGTCCTCGGCCGCCTTGTAGAAGGTGCTCGAACGGTTGTCGGTCAGCAGGATCGGCGTGCCGTCCGCGCCGAACAGCGCCCACAGGTCGAGGCTCGGATCGATCTCCGGGGCTTCCGGGAAGACGCGCGAGACTTCGTCGGCCTTCATCTTGCGGATATAGCCGACTTCGCCGGCGCCGAGATGCGCGAGATCCGCCTTCGAAACGGCGGGGATTACGGTTTTCAGGCCCATTTTTGCCTCCATGGCAATGCCGGCACCTGCCGGCCGCCGGCGCCAACGGCCACCATGGCCCATCGGTCGCTCGGCAATCAGGTTATGCGCGAAACGGTCCGGCGGGTGTTCCCGCAGGAACGGCTCATGCTCTAGTCTGGTACGGAAATGTTAATTTTCTTTACCATGCGCACCGGCTCCGGCCGGACGAGGTCGACCGACAGGAGGCCGTTCTTCAGTTCGGCGCCCGAGACGCGCATGCCGTCGGCAAGCACGAAGGTGCGCTGGAACTGGCGCGCGGCGATGCCGCGGTAAAGATAGTCGCGCTCGCCGCTTTCGCTCTGGCGCCCGCGGATGACGAGCTGGTTTTCCTCCGTCGTCACGTCAAGGTCCTCCTCGGAGAACCCGGCGACGGCGAGCGTGATGCGCAGGCGATCGGGCTCGCCCGTCTCGCCGTCCGGCCGCAGCCGCTCGATATTGTACGGGGGATAGCCGTCATTGCCCTTGGCGATGCGCTCAAGGGTCTTTTCCATGGCGTCGAAACCCAGCAGCAGCGGGCTCGTGAAGGTGGGTATGCGTGACATCGGTCCAGTCCTTGGCTTCAAGCGACTTTGGCGGGACCCGGTTCGGCATCCCGACGGGCGCAATATGGGGATTGAGCGCCTGCCGCGCAAGACGCTTGCGAAGCGCGATTTCGCAAATATAGTCGCCGCTTCGCCTGCGTCGCGCGGGCCAAGAACGAGACAAGGAAGGAACGGGACGGCATGTCTGAGCCACGGAAAATCATCATCGACACGGATCCCGGCCAGGACGACGCCGCCGCGATCATGCTGGCGCTCGGCAGTCCCGAACTCGATATCCTCGGCATCACCACGGTCGCCGGCAACGTGCCGCTGGAACGCACCTCCACCAATGCCCGCATCATCCTGGAATTCTGCTCCCGGCCGGAGGTGAAGGTCTTCGCCGGCGCCGACAGGCCGATCGCCCGCCCGCTGATCACCGCCGAGCATGTGCACGGCAAGACCGGCCTCGACGGCCCGGAGCTGCACGAACCGCAGATGCCGCTTCAGGCCCAGCACGCCGTCGATTTCATCGTCGAGACGCTGAAGCGCGAGCCGGCCGGCACGGTGACGCTCTGCACGCTCGGCCCGCTCACCAACATCGCGCTCGCCCTGAAAAAGGCCCCGGAGATCGCCGGGCGCGTGCGCGAGCTCGTCATGATGGGCGGCGGCTTCTTCGAGGGCGGCAACATCACGCCGGCCGCCGAATTCAACGTCTATGTCGACCCGGAGGCGGCCGCCGCCGTCTTCAAGGCTGGCATTCCCATCGTCATGATGCCGCTCGACGTCACCCACAAGGTACTGACGCTGAAGAGCCGCGTCGAGAAACTGCGCGCCATCGGCAGCCGTCCGGCCAAGGCCCTCGTCGAAATGCTCGATTTCTTCGAGCGCTTCGACGTGGAAAAATACGGCTCCGACGGCGGCCCGCTGCATGACCCGACGGTCATCGCCTATCTCCTGAAGCCCGAGCTCTTCGCCGGGCGTAACTGCAATGTCGAGGTCGAGACGGCCTCGCCCCTTACGGTCGGCATGACGGTGGTGGACTGGTGGCAGGTCACCGGCCGCAACCACAATGCGCTGGTGATGAAGGACGTCGACGCCGACGGCTTCTTCGCGCTGCTGACCGAGCGGGTCGGGCGCCTTTGATGCGCGGGCCCCGCATCGCCGGAAAGGGCGCCGAAGCGGCCTTCCATGCGGAGATGATGGGCCTTTACGACCGTTTCTCCGCCCTCGGCTTCCGCCCGGTCCTGCTGCGCCGCTTCGTCCTGCTCAACGGTGGCGTGGCGGCGGCAAAAGAACTCGTCTTCAAGCCCGGCACCACCGGCCTCGAACGCCTGCTCGACGCCGGCAAGCCCGAGCTCTCCATGGAAGCCCTGATGCTGCGCCCCGAGTACCAGCCCCTCTTTTCCGAAGCGGAACTGAAGGAAGCCGCCCAGCGCCTCGCAAACGCCACCCGCACCCGCTCCCGCGGCCGCCTGCAGGCGCAGCCGTCGGAACGGAAGTAGCGGCGGCGGGTCGACCTCTGGCTTGACCCGAGCACCCATCAACACGGCGCATCCTATGCGCTGGCGAAGTGACAGCCCGCCAACAAAAAAGGCCGGCGTTTCCGCCGGCCTTTCCTTTTTTACCTGAGCCGTGGCTCAGAACTCTTCCCAGTCGTCCTGCGCAAGCGCCGTGTTGCCGGCGACCTGGGGTGTGGCGCGGGCGGGCGTGCGCGGGGGCTGGTAGGCGGTGCGCTGGGGCTGGACGTCGCGGCGGACGGAAGCCTGCTGCTGCACCGGCTGGGCGGTGGCCATGGCGGCGACGCCGGCGCGGAAGCGGGCGACGAGCGATTTCAGCGTCTGGGCCTCGTCGTTGAGCGCCATGGAGGCGGCGGTGGTTTCCTCCACCATCGCGGCGTTCTGCTGGGTCACCTGGTCCATCTGGTTGACGGCGGCGTTGATCTCCTTGAGGCCGACGGCCTGTTCGGAGGCCGAGGAGGAGATCTGGCGGATGAGGCCGTTGATCTGGTTGACCTGCTCGGCGATGTTCTCCAGCGCGCCGCCGGCCTTGCCGACGAGGTCGACGCCTTCGCGCACCTGCCCCTCGGAGGTGTTGATCAGCGTCTTGATCTCCTTGGCGGCGTTGGCCGAGCGCTGGGCGAGCTCGCGCACTTCCTGCGCCACGACCGCAAAGCCCTTGCCTGCTTCACCGGCACGCGCCGCTTCCACGCCGGCATTGAGGGCGAGGAGGTTCGTCTGGAAGGCGATGTCGTCGATGACGCCGATGATGTTGGAAATCTCCCGCGAGGACTGCTCGATGCCGCGCATGGCGTCGATCGCCTTCTGGACCACTTCGCCGGACTTGCTGGCGTCGTCGTTCGCCGTCTCCACGGATTTCGCGGCGACGCGGGCGTTCTCCGCGCTGGAATTGACCTGCGAGGTGAGCTGGTCGAGTGCCGCCGCGGTCTCTTCGAGGCTTGCCGCCTGCTGCTCGGTGCGGTGCGACAGGTCGGCCGCGCCCTTGGAGATCTCCCCGGTGCCGCCGCCGATATTGCCGACCGAGGCGTTGACCGTCTGGATCGTCTCCTCGAGGCTGGCGATGGCCGAGTTGAAGTCGGTCTTCAGCTTGCCGTATTCGCCCGGGAAATCGCCGGAAAGACGGAAGGTCAGGTTGCCGGAGGAAAGCTGGGCAAGGCCGTCGGCAAGGCGGGCGACGATGTCGCGCTGGAGGGCGCCCGATTCGGCCCGTTCGGCTTCCGAGCGGCTGCGCTCGGCCTCGGTCATCTGGCGCTGGCTGTTGGCCTCGGCCTCCAGACGCTTGGTGTCGGCGAGCTGGTGGCGGAAGCCTTCCAGCGCCTTGGCGACCGCGCCTGTCTCGTCCGAGCGGTCCTGGCCGGCGATGGGCTGAGTATAGATGCCGTTGCTGAGCGTGTCGACGCCGCTGACGAGGCCGGCGAGCGGCTTCTGGACGAGGAAGCGGACGGCGAAGTAGAGGCCCGCCAGCACCGTGGCAAGGACGATCAGGCCGCCGGCGATCATGATATAGGTCTGGTCGCGCACCGGCGCGTTGATCGCCGCATGCGGCACGTCGACCAGCACGACCCAGGTCGTGTTGATGTCGGGCAGCGCGAACGGATAGACGACGCGGTCGAAGGTGGCGAGCTCGTCGAAGCTCAGGTTCTCGATGCGCTCCGGCTTGCCGCTGGAGATCGCCTGCTTGACGATGTCGAGGCCGGCGCCGTCATATTCCTTCATCAGGAGTTCGGCGGTCGGCGCGACGATCCACTTGCCGGTCTGCGACAGGAGGAGGACGCGGCCCTCGCCGAACGGCCGCAGCTGGCTGAGCTTCTCGTAGAGCGTCTTCAGCGAGACGTCGACGCCGGTGACGCCGATGCGCTTGCCGCCAACCACGACGGGATAGGCGATCGAGGCCATGGTGAAGCCTTCGCCGGTCGAGCTTTCCTGGTAGGGCTGGCTCATCGCGCCCTTGCCGCTCTGGGCGGCCAGCGCATACCATTCGGCCTTGTAGTCGGACTCGAAGGTCGACAGCGCGATCGAGCCGTCCTTGCGCTTCGTCCAGTAGGGGTTGAACGAGCCGTCCTTGAAGGTGCCGGTCTCGGTGTTCTCGGAAAGCTCGCGGGACTTGCCGTCGAAGGCGTTCGGCTCCTCGGCGAACCAGCTTCCGAGCGCGAAGCTGTTCTTCTCGGCATTGGCCTTGATGATGTCGACCACTTCCTTGCGGTCGAAATGGCCGCCGGCCTGGCCTTGTTCGATGACGCCCGCCATGGAGCGCGCCGCGCTCGCAAGCTGGCCGATATCCGTCGCGACGTCGGATGCGATCGCCTTGGCCTCGGAATCGGCCTGCGCATAGACGAGCTCGGCGACGCGATCCTGGGTCTGGCTGATCAGCACGGTGTTGGAAGCGAGCATCACCAGGGCGATCGTGCCGCCGGTGACCGCGATGAGCTTCGTCGCGAGCGACTTGGCCTGGAACTTGAACATGAAATCCTCACGATGAAAGACACTCGCGGCGGACGGCCGCGAGGAGGCACATTCTTTTGCGGGGTGGTCTCCATCATGGAGGGCGGGGCGCGCGACCAGCGCCAGAGACGGGCCGCGCCCCGGAAGGGAATGCGGAAGTCTGAGGACTTCAGTAACCGATAGAATATTAATAAATAGCCAAATTAGGGAATTGGAAGTTACCCAAGCGGCTGAATTTTCAGGCCTTGCGCTGTCTGCGACGGGCCGTTTGCCGGATGCGACGCCGAGGGGCCGCGAGGGACGGCCCCTGGCGCATCCTAGATCCTGGCGTCGACGGCGCGGGCGAAGGGGATGGAGGGCTGCGCGCCCGGCTTGAGGCAGGCGAGCGAGCCGGCGACGGCCGCCCGGCGCAGCGCCTTGCCGAAGGTGAGGCCCGCATCGAGCGAGGCGGCGAGATAGCCGCAGAACGTATCGCCTGCCCCGACCGTGTCGACCGGCTCGATGGCAAGGCCCGCGGCACGGTGCACTTCGTTCTTGTGGATGGCGACGACGCCGTCCGCGCCGAGCGTCACGATGATCGTCTGCCCGCTTTCGGAATGCAGCGCCCGCATGGTCGCCTCGCGCGCTTCCGCCGAGAGCTCGCCCTTGCCGACGAAGAGGTCGAATTCCGTCTCGTTGGCCACGAGGATGTCCGCCATCGCACCGATCCGTTCGGCCTCGGCCTTGAAGGGGGCGATGTTCATGATCGAGATGACGCCCTTGGCCTTCGCGCTCGCAAGCGCGGCCTCGATGGCGGCATCGGGGATTTCGAACTGCAGCATCAGGTAGTCGCCGCGCGACATGGCCGCGACCGTGCGCCTGGCGTCCTCGTCCGTGACCGTGCCGTTGGCGCCGGGCACCACGACGATGACATTCTCGCCGTCGGCGGCGACGAGGATATGGGCGGTGCCGGTCGCCTCGGCGGCCGAGCGCACGGCGTTGAGGTCGACGGCGGCGTCGGCGAGGAGGGCGAGCGCCTGGCTTCCCATCTGGTCGTCGCCGACGGCCCCCGCCATGCGTACCATGGCTCCGGCGCGGCGGGCGGCGAGCGCCTGGTTGGCCCCCTTGCCGCCGGCGGCGGTGGTGAAGCTGGTGCCCAGCACCGTCTCGCCCGGCTTCGGCAGGCGTTCGGGCGTGGCGATGAGGTCCATGTTGATGGAGCCGAAGACGGTGATCATGAGAGCGTCCCTTGTCGTTTCCGCCGGACGATGCCCGGGCGGTCAGTCTTCGTCAACCACCCTCAGCCGCAACTGGCCCGTCCGGCTCTCGACGGCCTTCTCCGCCGGCTGCGAAAGGGGCGCGGCGGCCTCGAATTCCATGTCGCCGATGCGTGCGCCGCGCCGCGCCAGCTTCTCCGTCGAGGTGAGGATCTGCTCGACGTCCTTCTGCGCGGCGGAAAAGTGGCCGGCGAGCTTGCGCACCCGGTCGTCGAGCCGCGTCAGGTCGTCCATCAGCCGCCCGACCTCGCCCTGGATGACATGAGCCTGCTCGCGCATGCGCTGGTCCTTGAGGAGCGCCTGGAGCACCTGCACGGAGAGCATCAGCAGCGAGGGCGAGACGATGACGATGCGCGCGCGGTGCGCCCGCTGCACGACGCCCTCGAAATTCTCGTGGATGCTGGCGAAGATCGATTCCGACGGCACGAAGAGGAAGGCGGTGTCCTGCGTCTCGCCGGCGATGAGGTATTTTTCCGCGATATCGCGGATATGCACCTCCATGTCGCGGCGGAACTGCTGGGCGGCGGCCTTCGCCGCCTCGGGCGGGCGGCCGTCCGAAAGGGCGTTCCACGCCTCCAGCGGAAACTTCGCGTCGACGACGAGCGGCGGCTGGCCGTTCGGCATGCGGATCGTGCAGTCGGGCCTGACGCCGTTGGAAAGCTGCGCCTGGAACTGGTAGGCGCCCGCCGGCAGCGCGTCGGCGATGATCGTCTCCATGCGCGACTGGCCGAAGGCGCCGCGCGTCTGCTTGTTGGAGAGGATCGCCTGAAGGCCGACCACGTCCTTTGCCAGCGACTGGATGTTGGTCTGCGCCGTGTCGATCACGGCGAGGCGCTCCTGCAGGCGGCGCAGGTTCTCGTGCGTCGCGCGGGTCTGCTCGGACATCGACTGGCCGAGCCGCTGCGTCAGCCCGTCGAGCCGGGCGTTGATCGCCTGGTTGGTCTCGGACTGCTTGGCGCCGAACACCTCGGCCATGGCGGCGACGCGGCCCTGCATCTCGGTCTGCGCCCTGAGGAGTTCGGCAAAGCGCAGCTCCGCCATCGCCGCGGCCTGCCGCTGCCGGGCATGGCTGCGCCGGGCCGAGAGGAGGCCGAAGACGGCGAGAATGCCGGCCGCAAGCAATACGAAGGCCGGCAGCGGGCCGCCGAGCCGGTCGGGAAGGGAGGCGAGGAAGGCATCGGACGCGGGATCGATCATGCGGCGACCATAGCACGGATTGCGGCAAAAACCAGATCATAACGTGAACAAATCGCCGGCGAAACGGGCGAAGTCGATTGAAAGCGCCGGCAAAGCGCGCTAAGGAGGCGCATGACCATCAAGCCGCTGATTATCCTTCCCGATCCGATCCTTCGCCAGGCCTCGAAACCCATCGAGACCGTGGATGGCGAGGTCAAGAAGCTCGCCGCCGACATGCTGGAGACGATGTACGACGCGCCCGGCATCGGCCTTGCCGCCATCCAGATCGGCGTGCCGCGCCGCATGCTGGTGCTGGACGTGTCCAAGGAAGGCGACGACAAGACGCCGCTCGTCTTCATCAACCCGGAGATCGTCTCGTCCTCCGACGAGCGCTCGGTCTACGAGGAAGGCTGCCTTTCGATCCCGGATTACTATGCCGAGGTCGAGCGCCCGGCGAAGATCAAGGTCAGGCATCTCGACGCCGAGGGCCGGGAGCAGATGACGGAGGCCGACGGCCTGCTCGCGACCTGCCTCCAGCACGAGATCGACCACCTGAACGGCATCCTGTTCATCGACCATATTTCCAAGCTGAAGCGCGAAATGGTGATCCGCAAGTTCACCAAGGCGGCGAAGCTGCGCGGCAGCAAGGCGCTCTGAGGGGCCGCTGCCGCTTTCCAGATAACGGAGGCTGACCGATGGCCCTTCGCATCATCTTCATGGGCACGCCGGCCTTTTCCGTCCCGACGCTGACGGCGCTCGCAGACGCCGGCCACGAGATCGTCGCCGTCTATTCGCAGCCGCCGCGCCCGGCCGGCCGCCGCGGCCTCGAACTGGTGAAATCCCCTATCCATCAGGAAGCCGAACGGCGCGGCATCCCCGTCTTCACGCCCGTCAATTTCCGCGCCGGGGAAGACCGCGAGGCCTTCCGTGCGTTGAAGGCCGACGTCGCCGTTGTCGTCGCCTACGGCCTTCTCCTGCCGGAGGCGATCCTCACCGGCACGCGGCTCGGCTGCTATAACGGCCATGCCTCGCTGCTGCCGCGCTGGCGCGGTGCCGCGCCCATCCAGCGGGCGATCATGGCGGGCGACGGCGAGACCGGCATGATGGTCATGAAGATGGATAAGGGCCTCGATACCGGCCCCGTCGCGCTCATCCGCCGCGTGGCGATCCCGGAGGAGATGACGGCGGGCGAATTGCACGACGCGCTGATGGAAGCCGGCGGTGCGCTGATGGCCGAGGCGATGGCCAAGCTGGAAGCCGGCGACCTGCCGCTGACGCCGCAGGCCGAAGAGGGCGTCGTCTATGCCGCCAAGATCGACAAGGCCGAGACCCGCATCGATTTCTCCCGTCCTGCACGGGACGTCCACAACCATATCCGCGGCCTCTCGCCCGCGCCGGGCGCCTGGTTCGAGCTTCACGCCGCCGGCAAACCCGAGCGCGTGAAGGTGCTGGCGAGCGAGCGGGCCGACGGCGCGGCACCGGCCGGCACCGTGCTCGACGACCGCCTGACGGTCGCCTGCGGCGAGGGCGCCGTGCGGCTCCTGCGGTTGCAGAAGGCCGGCGGCAAGGCGCTCGATGCGGCCGATTTCCTGCGCGGCACGCCGGTTGCGGCCGGCGCGGTCCTTTCCTGATGCCGCGCTATCGCCTGCTGATCGAATATGACGGCACGCCCTATGTCGGCTGGCAGCGGCAGGAGAACGGCCCTTCCGTGCAGGGCGCCATCGAGGCGGCGATCCTGTCGCTGACGGGTGAGACCGTCTCGATCCGCGGCGCGGGGCGCACGGATTCCGGCGTCCACGCCATGGGGCAGGTCGCCCATGCCGACCTGTCGCGGCAATGGAAGGAACACACGCTCCGCAACGCCCTCAACGCGCATCTCGGCATGGCGGGAGAGCGGGTCGCCATTCTCGACGCGGCCGAGGTGCCGGAGGATTTCGACGCGCGCTTCTCCGCGAAGAAGCGGCACTATCTTTATCGCATCATCTCGCGCAAGGCGCCGCTGGCGCT
This sequence comes from Shinella fusca, assembly GCF_014203155.1. Taxonomy (GTDB): domain Bacteria; phylum Pseudomonadota; class Alphaproteobacteria; order Rhizobiales; family Rhizobiaceae; genus Shinella; species Shinella fusca. Next base: position 53,599 of record NZ_JACHIK010000016.1, on the reverse strand, counting down.
GGAGGCGAACCGCGCGTGGTTCGTCGCCCGGGACCTCGACCACGAGGCGATGCATGCGGCAGGACAGATGCTGGTCGGCAGGCACGATTTCACCACCTTCCGCGCCGCCCAGTGCCAGGCGAACAGCCCCGTGCGCACCATCGACCGGCTGGACGTGACGCGCAGCGGCGACCTCATCGAGATCCGCGTCTCGGCGCAGAGCTTCCTGCACAACCAGATCCGCTCCTTCGCCGGTACGCTGAAGCTGGCGGGCGAGGGCAAGTGGTCGGTGGACGACGTGCGCGCGGCGCTGGAAGCGCGCGACCGCAAGGCCTGCGGCCCCGTCGCCCCGCCGGACGGCCTCTATTTCCTCGCCGTCGACTACTGAGAAAAGGTCAGCCCGGCAGCGTGCCGAGGAGGCGCTGCAATTCCTGCCCGACGATCATCGGCGGCAGCACGAAGAGCGCCGTGATGGCGGCGGAGAGCAGCGTCTGCTTGCCGAGGCACATCCACAGAAGGCGGAATTGCAGCATCACGCTCGCGCCGAAGACGGCATAGAGCAGGAGCCCTGCGAAAGGCGCCGTGGCGGGCAGGATCAGCGAGAGCGCGAAGGGGAGCGCCGCGGCGTAGGTGAAGGGCACGGAAATCCAGTTGCTCGCCGTCAGCAGGACGAGAAGATGCTTGCCGTAGCCGAGCACCGGCGCGAGCGCGGTGACGAGCGCGAGCGGCAACAGCCAGCCGAGCACGTCGATCACCAGCAGCTTGACCAGGAACACGGGGCCGGCGGCGGTGCCGGCCGGCATGCCGGCGATATAATAGAGCCGCCAGGAGGCCCAGATGACGGCGAAGGCCGGCAGGCACCAGACGAAGGACCAGAAGGAGCGGGCAAGCCCGCGCGGTGTCAGGTCCAGCCAGCCGAAGCCCTCCTGCTTCTGGCGCACGAGCAGGTAGACGCCGTTGATATAGTGCAGGACCTCGTCAAGCCACGGCATCGCCGAACCAGCGCGCGATGAAGGTCTCGTAGATCACGGTGAGCGTCTCGAGGTCGGCCACCGCCACCCTTTCGTCCACCATGTGCATGGTCTGGCCGACAAGGCCGAATTCCACCACCGGGCAATAATCCTTGATGAAGCGCGCGTCGGACGTGCCGCCGGTCGTCGACAGCTTCGGGGCAAGGCCGGTGACGGCCTCCACAGCGCCCGAAAGCGAGGAGATCAGCTGGTTGTTGCGCGTGAGGAAGACATGGCTCGGCCGCTCGGCCCACTTGATGTCGTAGCGCACGGGCGCGCGGCCGGGCCGCAGCTTCCCGTCGCGCGCTGCGGCATCGAGCCGGCGGACGATCTCGGCCATCACGGTCTCGGCCGTCCAGGTGTCGTTGAAGCGGATGTTGAAGCTGGCGCTCGCCTTGCCGGGTACGACATTGGTGGCCGGATTGCCGATGTCGATGGTCGTCACTTCGAGGTTCGACGGCTGGAAATTCTCCGTGCCGGCGTCGAAGGGCGGATGCATCAATGCGTCCGTCAGCGCGATCACGCCGCGCACGGCATTGTCGGCAAGGTGCGGATAGGCGGCGTGGCCCTGCACGCCGTGAACGGTGATGGCGCCCGAGACGGAGCCGCGCCGGCCGATCTTGATCATGTCGCCGAGCCGGTCCGGGTTGGTCGGCTCGCCGACGAGGCAGGCGTCCCAGCGCTCGCCGCGCGCGGCCGCCCATTCGAGCAGCTTGACCGTGCCGTTGACGGCCGGGCCTTCCTCGTCGCCGGTGATGAGGAAGGAAATGGAACCCTTCGGCGGGCCGTGCCGCTCGATATGCCGCGCGACGGCGGCGACGAAGCAGGCGATGCCGCCCTTCATGTCCACCGCGCCGCGGCCGAACATCTCGCCGCCGGCGATCTCCGCGCCGAAGGGCGCATGCGTCCAGGCCGCCTCGTCGCCGACGGGCACGACGTCCGTATGGCCGGCGAACATCAGGTGCGGGCCTTCCGTGCCGATGCGGGCATAGAGGTTCTCGATATCGGGCATGCCGGGTTCGCTGGCGATCATGCGCTCCACCGTGAAGCCGAGCGGCTCCAGCATGGCGGCAAGCGCCGTCAGCGCGCCGCCTTCGGCGGGCGTCACGGAGGGGCAGCGGATGAGCGTTGCGAGATTGGCGATGGGATCGGAAGAGGTCATGGATACGGGGATCGCGGCGTAAGGGACGGGAGAATCGAGGTGTAGCCGATCCCCGATGGCCTGTCACGCCGGGGAGGGGCCGGCGTCAGTCCTTCGCCCGGTCGGCAAGGCGCCCGTGGTCGTTGGGTCCGTCCGTTCCCGGCCAGAACAGCAGGGCGAGAAGCGCGAGGATGGAGACGACGGGAAAGAAGAGGCAGGCGACCAGCAGCGTCGGCAGGTTCATGTCGTGCAGCCGCTTGATCGACAGCATCAGGCAGGAGACCGTCGAGAAGAGGCCGGTGCCGATGAAGACGAAGGCCCAGAGAAGGAAGGACGGATCTTCCTTCGGCACGATCATGATGCGGGTGAACGCGGCCGACAGCAGCATCAGCCAGAAAGCCCAGCCGAGCGCGAAGGGCGCCCGACTCAGGCGGCCGGACCAGCCGAAGAAGAGCCAGGCGATATCCGGCCCGCGCTCTTCGCCGGCTGCCGCCATGTCAGTCGCGCAGCAGTTCGTTGATGCCGGTCTTCGAACGGGTCTGCGCGTCGACGCGCTTGACGATGACCGCACAGTAGAGGCTGGGGGCCGGAAGGCCGTTCGGCATGGTCTTGTCGGACGGCATGGAGCCGGCGACGACGACGGAATAGGGCGGCACTTCGCCATAGGTCACTTCGCCGGTGGCGCGGTCGACGATCTTGGTCGACTTGCCGATGAAGACGCCCATGCCGAGCACGGAGCCCTCGCGCACGATGCAGCCTTCCACGACTTCCGAGCGGGCGCCGATGAAGCAGTTGTCCTCGATGATGGTCGGGCCGGCCTGCATCGGCTCCAAGACGCCGCCGATGCCGACGCCGCCGGAAAGGTGCACATGCTTGCCGATCTGCGCGCAGGAGCCGACCGTCGCCCAGGTGTCGACCATCGTGCCCTCGCCGACATAGGCGCCGAGATTGACGAAGGAGGGCATCAGGATGGCGTTGGGCGCGATATAGGCCGAGCGGCGCACCACGCAGTTCGGCACGGCGCGGAAGCCGGCCTTCTCGAACTCGTTGACGCTCCAGCCGTCGAACTTGGAGGGCACCTTGTCCCACCAGGAGGACTCGCCGGGGCCGCCCTTGACGATCTCCATCGGGTTGAGGCGGAAGGAGAGGAGAACGGCCTTCTTGAGCCACTGGTTGACCGTCCAGTTACCGTCCTCGCCGCGCTCGGCGACGCGGGCCTTGCCGCTGTCGAGCAGGTTCAGCGCGCTCTCCACCGCGTCGCGCACTTCCCCGCGCGTTCCGGTGTTGACGCTGTCGCGTTCCTCGAAGGCGCGGTCGATGGTGGCGGACAAGGCGGACAACTGGGACGTGGTCATCGGAATTCCTTAAACTTCGAGGCTTATTTTCGATTGTCGGGATGCCGGAAGGTCGATTTCATCAATCGGAAAGATGCTCTAGAGCAAGTGCCGGGAAAGATGAAGCCCCTTTCCGGCAGATACTGTCGCACGGGCGAAATGGTAATCCCGCGGGGCAGGAAAGCAGGCCAGAAGGCAGGAAAGTGACATGGCAAGACTGAAGAAGAAGAATCTGCGCCGCAAGGACGGCGTCTGGGATCCGCTCGCCGACAGCGCGCAGGACAAGCACCGCGCCGCCGTCGTGCCGCAGACGCCGCAATCGGCAAATCCCGCCTATCGGCTTGCCTATGCCGACGACGATTTCCTCTGCCGCGAGGAGTTGCGCCCGGTGCGCCTCCAGCTCGAATTGCTGAAGGTCGAGATGATGCTGGCCGAGCGCGGCATCAAGTCCACCGTCGTCATGTTCGGCGGCGCGCGCATCCCCGCCCCCGGCCAGGAGGCCTGGGCGGCGCGCAACGAGACGCAGCGCATGAACCTGGAGGCCGCCTCGGTCTACTACGAGGAGGCGCGCAAGTTCGCCCGCATGTGCTCTGAAAAGTCGGCTGAGCTCGACTTCAAGGAATATGTCGTCGTCACCGGCGGCGGGCCGGGCGTCATGGAGGCGGGCAATCGCGGGGCGGCCGATGTCGGCGCGCCGTCGATCGGCCTCAACATCGTGCTGCCGCACGAGCAGGCGCCGAACGCCTACGTCACGCCGGAGCTCAGCTTCAACTTCCACTATTTCGCGATCCGCAAGATGCATTTCCTGCTGCGCGCCAAGGCCGTGACGGTGTTCCCGGGCGGTTTCGGCACGCTGGACGAGCTGTTCGAGACGGTGACGCTGATGCAGACCGGCCGCATGGCGCTGGTGCCGCTCATCCTGTTCGGCCGGGAATTCTGGCACAAGATCATCGACTTCGAGGCGCTGGCCGCCTTCGGCACCATCGCGCCTGGCGACGTCGAGCTGATGCAGTTCGTCGAAACGGCGGACGAGGCCTGGGACATCATCGTGAAGTTCTACGAGAACCTGGAGGCCGAGCACGCGGCGGCCGCGGCGCACGGGTAAGGCATAAAAAAACGCCCCGGCAGGACCGGGGCGTCTGCGTTGCCGGCATCATTTCTTGTGGTGTCGGCCCATTTCGTCGAGGGTGATGAAGCCGTCGCCGTTGCGGTCGCGCTTCTGGAACATGGCCGCCGCTGCGGTTTCCATCTCGGCCTTGGTCAGGATGCCGTTCCTGTCGGCGTCGGCGCGCTCGAACATGCGGCCGCCCATGCGGTCGATCCGGGCATCCCGCAGCGCCTTGCGGGCGGCGTCCCTTGCCTCGCCGTCGGTGGCCTTCACTTCACGGAACGCCTTGCGGGCATCGCGGAAGGCTTCGCGCTTCGCGTCGACCTCCGCCTTCGTCACCTCGCCGTTCCCGTCGGCATCGAGCCGCTGGAAGGTCTGCGTGGCGCGAGCCAGCATCTCGTCCTTCGAGATCTTGCCGTCCTTGTCGGTGTCGAGGCGCTGCAGCATCCCTTCGGCGCGCTTCTCGCCATGCTTGCCGTGATGCCATTTGCCCTTGCCGGCGTCGGCCGCGTCGATGGCGCCGTCCTTGTTGCTGTCGCGGCGCTCGAACATCTTCTCGGCGCTCGCCAGCACCTCGGCCTGCGAGAGCGTGCCGCTCTTGTCCGTATCGGTGCGGTCGAACATCTTTCCGGCGCCCGGCAGCCAGTAGGGACCGCCGGCGCGCAGCGCCTCGCGGGCCTTGTCCTTGTCGGCCTCGGCCGCATCGCGAACGGCCTTGCGGGCCTCCTTGAAGGCGGCGTGGCGCGCCCTGATCTCCTCCCTGGAGACCGCGCCGTTGCCGTCCGCGTCGAAGGCCTTGAAGGCGGCGGAGGCATTGGCCTTGACCTCGTCGAGCGAAACCTTGCCGTTCTTGTCGGCATCGAGCCGTTCGATCATCGCGCCGTGGCGGTGATGATGCTTGCCCTCGCCCTTGGCGGCGAAAGCCGGGACGGCGGCGCCCGAGAAAATGAGGCCGGCGGCGACGGCGCCGAGAAGAAGTTCCTTTTTAGCCATGGTCGTTCCTTTCCATCATTGTCCCTTTGAGGGGGCAGGATAGAGGGAACGCCGGCCGGCACCAGTTACAAATTGGTAATTCAACCTTTTGACAGGAAAGGGATTTTTCCGTGTCGGGATTGTGTCCGCTAGAGCAGCGCGTTGAGGAAGGCGGTGAGGTTCGACGTGGCATAGTCGATATGCTCGTCGCTCTCTGCGCGCTTTTCCCACGCGTCGGTGAACTCGTGATGCTCGTCCTGCGGCACGAGGAGGACGGTCTTCATGCCGAGCGTCTTCGGCACCACGAGGTTGCGCGGCAGGTCCTCGAACATGACGGCATGCTGCGTGTCGACCCGGTGGAGGGCCATGAACTTGTCGTAGGTCGTGCCCGCGGGCTTGGGCACATAGTCGGCCGCCACGATGTCGAAGACGTCGTCGAAATGGTGGAAGATGCCGAGCGCCTTGGCCGCCATCTCGGCATGCTTGACGCTGCCGTTGGTGAAGATGAACTTGCGGCCGGGCAGCGCCTGGATCGCCTCGCCGAGCGACAGGTCGGGCGAAAGCACGCCGTAGTCGATCGCATGGGCCTTTTCGAGGAAGTCGACGGGATCGATATGGTGATGGATCATCAGCCCCTTCAGCGTGGTGCCGTGATCGAAGTAATATTGCTTCTGCAGCGCGCGCGCGTCCTCGCGCGAGAGGCCGAGAAGGGCCGCGACATAAGCCGTCATGTTCTTGTCGATCTGGGCGAAGAGATCGACATGGTGCGGGTAGAGCGTGTTGTCGAGGTCGAAGACCCAGTCGCGCACGCTTGCGAAATCGGCTTTGTTCGGAAGTTCGGTCATGGCCCGTCTTATGGCACGGGCGCCCTGCGAGGGAAACGGAATTTTCCGTGCCGGCATCGCCGGGCGATGGATTTGCGACCGGCCCCGTGCTAGCGGGCAGGCATGGAAATCTGGGTTCTCATCACCATCGCCGCGGCCTTCCTGCAGAATGTCCGCTCCGCCATGCAGAAACACCTGAAGGGCCGCATGGGCACGACGGGCGCCACCTTCGTGCGCTTCGGCTTTGGCGTGCCCTTCGCGCTTTCCTACATGGCGATCCTCGCCTTCGTGCTGGACCGGCCGATGCCGGTGCCCGGAGCGGCCTTCTTCCTCTGGGCCGTCGTCGGCGGGCTCTCGCAGATCGCCGCGACCTTCCTGCTCGTCCACCTCTTCTCCTTCCGCAACTTCGCGGTGGGGACGGCCTATTCGCGCACCGAGCCGGCGCAGGCGGCGCTGTTCGCGCTGGTCTTCCTCGGCGAGAGGGCTTCGCCCGGAACGCTCGTCGCGATCGCCATCTCCGTCGCGGGCGTCATGATCATCTCGGTCGCCCGCAGCGTCGTGTCGCCGCGCACGCTCTTCACCTCGCTCCTCACCCGCACGGCGGGAACGGGCCTTCTGTCCGGAACCTTCTTCGGCATTTCGGCCGTCGCCTACCGTTCCGCCTCGCTGGCGCTCGCCCCGACGCTGCCGGTGCCGGATTACATGGTGCAGGCGAGCTATACGCTGGCCTTCGTGATCGTGCTCCAGACGCTGGTGATGCTCGGCTGGATCCTGATGCGCGAGCGTGCGGAACTGCCGCGCATAGCAAGCGCCTGGCGGCCGGCGCTGGTGGTCGGCTTCGTCGGCGCGACGGCCTCCTTCGGCTGGTTCATGGCCATGACGCTCCAGCAGGCGGCAGTGGTGAAGGCGCTGGCGCAGGTGGAAATGCTCTTCACCTTCGCCTCCACCGTCTTCATCTTCAAGGAGCGCATCAACCGGCTGGAGATCGCCGGCTGCGCGCTCATCGTCGTCGGCGTGCTGGCCCTCATCGCCTACGGCTGACGTGCCTTACGGCACGATCAGCGTGCCGGCGCCGTGCTCGGTGAAGATTTCGAGCAGCACGGAATGGGCGGTCTTGCCGTTGAGGATGACGACGCCCTGAACGCCCGCCTTGATGGCGTCGATGCAGGTCTCGACCTTGGGGATCATGCCGCCGGAAATCGTGCCGTCCTTGATGAGCGCGCGGGCCTCGGCGACCGAAAGCTCCTTGATGAGCTTGCCGTTCTTGTCGAGGACGCCCGGAACGTCGGTGAGGAAGAGCAGGCGCGTGGCGCTGAGCGCCCCGGCAATGGCGCCGGCGAAGGTGTCGGCGTTGATGTTGTAGGTATGGCCGTCGCGGCCCGGCGCCACCGGCGCGATGACCGGGATCATCTCGGACTTGGCGAGCAGGTCGATGAGGGTGCGGTCGACCTCCACCACCTCGCCGACGAAGCCGAGGTCGAGGATGCGCTCGATATTGCTGTCCGGGTCGACGACGGTCTTCCTGGCCTTTTCGGCGAAGACCATGTTGCCGTCCTTGCCGCACAGGCCGATCGCCCATTCGCCCGTCTGGTTGATGAGCGCGACGATCTCCTTGTTGATCGAGCCGGCAAGCACCATCTCGACGATCTCGACCGTCTTCTGGTCGGTGACGCGAAGGCCCCCCTCGAATTTCGATTCGATGCCCATCTTGGTCAGCATCGCGCCGATCTGCGGGCCGCCGCCATGCACGACGATGGGGTTGACGCCGGACTGCTTGAGAAGCGCGATGTCGCTGGCGAAGGCCTTGCCCAGTTCCGGATTGCCCATGGCATGGCCGCCGTATTTCACCACGATGGTCTTGTTCTCGTAGCGCTGCATGTAGGGCAGGGCCTGCGCGAGAAGGCGGGCTTGGGTTTCGCTTTCGGTTAGGGACATGGCGGCCTCGTGGAAATTCGTGCGGGCCTGTTTAACGCATGTTTCGTGACGATGGAATGATCCGCCGGCCACAATCGAAGAAACGGTTGGGCGCCGGATCGGTGGCGCGCGGCGCCGATGGGCGCTATGATGGGCCGCCGTGCGCATCGACCCCGTGCAAAGCCGCATCGGCATCCTTATATAGGTAGCGTGAGCCCTCGCATGGGCATTGTCCAACCGGGAAAGTGCATGAGCCGATGACGGCGTCCGACCGAGAGATGAGGCAACCCTGCTGCGACGAGGTGATCGCCGGCGAATATGTGCTGGGCGTCCTTTCCGAGGCGGAGCGGCTGAAGGTCGAGGCGCGGCTTGCCAAGGACCGCCCGTTCGCCGCCATGGTCAGCCGCTGGGCGGAGAACCTCTCGATATCCGGCGACGACGAGGCGCTGCACCTGCCGCCGGGCGCCCGTTCCTTCTTCGACAGGCCGCTTCCCCGCGCAACGCCGTGCGACGTCGTCTTTTCCGGCAGGGTCTCGGGCGGCTGCTGGCATTCGCTCGCGCTCTGGCGGGCCTTGGCGCTCGCCTCGCTTGCCGTCGCGGCCGGCCTCGCCCTTTCCGTCAGCACGCTGCTTGCGCCCCGCTCGGGCAGCGGGCGGCTCGTCGCCAACCTCGCCAGCGCCGGCACGGCGGTCGGCCTCGTCGCGCGCTATGACGAGGCGCGCGGTGCGCTGCATGTGACGCCCGTCGCCGGCGGCGCCGGCAAGAAGAAGTCTCTGGAGGTCTGGCTGAACGAGAAGGGCAAGGCGCCCGTCTCGCTCGGCGTGCTGCCGCAGACGGGCGAAGGCGAGCTGGCGGTGCCGGCGGCGCTGCGCGACCGCCTCGTCGAGGGCGCGGTGCTGTCCGTCAGCCTCGAGCCCATGGGCGGCGCGCCGGCCGGCAGCGTCAGCGGGCCGGTCATCGCCTCGGGCGCGGCGCGCGCCGAGACGATCAGCGCGCGATTGCCGTAAGGATCGCGCCGCGCAATTCCTCGAGCCCGCGGCTCTTTTCCGACGAGGTCGCCAGCACTTCCGGATAGGCGGCGGGGCGCTTGACGATCTTCAGCCGGGTTTCCTCGATGAGCCGCGGCACGCCGGCATCCTTGATCTTGTCCGTCTTCGTCAGCACGATCTGGTAGGAGACCGCTGCCTTGTCGAGCAGGGCGAAGACCTCCTCGTCGTTCTTCTTGATGCCGTGGCGGCTGTCGATCAGCACGTAGACGCGCTTCAGCGTCGAGCGGCCGCGCAGGTAGTCGAAGACGAGCTTCGTCCAGGCGTCCACCTGTTCCTTCGGCGCCTGCGCATAGCCGTATCCGGGCATGTCGACGAGCGCCATCGGCGGCAGGTCGCCTTCCGCACCGGAAAAGCCGTCCGGCACGAAATAGTTGAGCTCCTGCGTGCGGCCCGGCGTGTTCGAGGTGCGGGCAAGGCCCTTGTGGCCGACGAGCGCGTTGATCAGCGACGACTTCCCCACATTCGAGCGGCCGGCGAAGGCGATTTCCGGCGGGCCTTCCGGCGGCAGGAATTTCATGGCCGGCACGCCGCGGATGAAGATCCACGGCCGGCCGAACAGCGGCTTGTCGCCCGGTATCGTCTCGGTCATTGCGTCCTGCCTTCGTTGTCAGGCCCTTCGCTTCCGGGTTTTGGCCGGGAAAGTCAAGCGCGCCGCTGCCGCCAGAGCTCGGCGCCGAGGTAGAGAAGCAGCGCCGCAAGCACGATGGCGCCGCCGAGGACGGTGCGCGCGCCGGGGATCTCGCCGTGGAAGATCGCCGCCCAGAGCGGTGCCAGCACGGGCTCGGCCGTGCCGAGGAGCGCGGCGAGTGCGGAGGGGACGAGCCGCGCGCCGGTGACGAAGAGCGCAAGGCCGAGGCCGAAATTGAGCGCGCCGAAGATGACGAGGACGAAGAGTTCCTGGCCCGTGACGGCAAAGCCGGACGCCTGGATCGCCGCCACGGTGCCTGCGATCACCGTGCCGAGGAAGACGGCGGGCGTCATGCGCACATGGGCGAAGCGCCGGGTGATGATCGTCGCGGCGGCGAAGACGAAGGCGATCAGCATGGCGAGCGCGTCGCCGACCATCGAGACGCGCCCGCCGAGCGATTCCGAGACCATGATGGCGACGCCGCCGATCACCGCGGCGATGGCAAGCCACGTCTGGCCGGAAATCCTCTCGCGAAAGAGCAGCCAGGCCATCAGCGCGGCGATCAGCGGCACGCCGGCCTGGATCAGCACCACGTTGGCGACGGTCGTATAGGCGAGCGCCAGGATGAAGGAGGTGGAGGCGGTGGCGAAGCAGGCGCCGACGGCGATCCCGGCAAGTCCCATGCCGGCGAAGAGGCGCACCGTGCCGCGCGGCCCGTCGCGTAGCAGCATGAAGCCGAGCAGGAAGAGGGCGGCGAAGAGCGAGCGCCAGAAGACGACCGTCCAGCCGTCCTCGATGGAAAGGAAGCGCGCCAGCGTGCCGCCGAAGCTCCAGACGACGGCGGAGCCGAGCACGAGGGCCGCGCCGTAGCCCTGCCCCCGGCTGTCCGGAAGGGTGGGCGTGGCCGGAAGCGTGGAAGCGGACATGGGGCGCTCGGAAAACGGAGTTGGCGCAGCATGCCATCCGCAGGTCCCCGCCGCTTCCGCGCCAGCGACGGGCCGATGTCGCAAAAGAAAACCCCGGCGCAGGGCCGGGGTTCTCTATCCTGTCCGGCGAAGCGTCAGGATGGCTTGGGTTTCTTGCCGAAGAGGTTCTTCAGGTTGTTGAAGAGCTCGATCTTCACGCCGTGGCGCTTCATGATGACCGCCTGCTGGGTGATCGAGAGCGTGTTGTTCCAGGCCCAGTAGATCACGAGGCCGGCCGGGAAGGCCGCCAGCATGAAGGTGAAGACGATCGGCATCCAGGTGAAGATCATCGCCTGGGTCGGGTCTGGCGGCGTCGGGTTCATGCGCATCTGCAGGAACATGGTGACACCCATGATGAGCGGCCAGACGCCGATCATCAGGAAGTGCGGCACGTCGTAGGGCAGGAGGCCGAACAGGTTGAAGAGCGACGTCGGGTCGGGCGCGGAAAGGTCGCGGATCCAGCCGAAGAACGGCGCATGGCGCATCTCGATCGTGACGTAGATGACCTTGTAGAGCGCGAAGAACACGGGGACCTGGAGAAGGACCGGCCAGCAGCCGGCGATGGGGTTGATCTTCTCCTCCTTGTAGAGCTGCATCATCGCCTGCTGCAGCCCCATGCGGTCGTCGCCGAACTTGGCCTTCAGCTCCTCCATCTTCGGCTGCACCTTCTTCATGTTCGCCATGGAGGCGTACTGCTTGCTGGCAAGCGGGAAGAAGAGGGCCTTGACGACGATCGTGGTGATGAGGATCGCGATGCCGAAATTGCCGAAATAGCGGAAGAAGAAGTCCATAAGCTGGAACATCGGCTTGGTGAAGAACCAGAACCAGCCCCAGTCGATCATCAGGTCGAAATGCGGGATGGAATAGGAGGTCTTGTACTGGTCGATGATCGGCACTTCCTTGGCGCCGCCGAAGAACAGGTTCTTGACGTCGGTCGTCTGGCCCGGGGCGAGCGTGATGTCGTCCTGGCGATAGTCCGCCTGGTAGCGCGGCCGGCCGTCCTGGAAGTAGGAGAAGCGCGTCTCGTAGGGGCTCGTCTGCGGCGGCACGAGCGCGGTCGCCCAGTACTTGTCGGTGATGCCGAGCCAGCCGCCGGTCGCCTTGCCGGGCGCGACGGTCGTTTCCTTCTCGGTGTCCTTGTACTTGACTTCCTGCAGGCCGAGGTCGCCGAGCACGCCGATGAAGCCTTCGTGCAGCACGTAGGTGGTGGGATCGGTCGACTTGAAGAAGCGTGTGGAACGGCCGTAGGGCGACAGCGCGATCGCCGTCTGCGAACGGTTCTCGATGCTGTCGTCAATCGTGAACATGTAGTGCTCGTCGACCGAGATCGTGCGGGTGAAGGTGACGCCCTTGTCGTTGGTGTAGGTGAGCTTGACCGGCGTCGTCTGCGTGAGCTTGCCGGTGCCTTCCTGCGTCCAGACGGTCTGCGGGCCGGGAACCTGGCCGGCTTCCTCGTTGCCGACATAGCCGAGTTCGGCGAAGTAGCCGTGCTCGGTCTCGGCGGGGCTCAGCAGCGTGATGATCGGGCTCGTCTTGTCGACGGTCTCGTGGAAGCCCTTCAGCTTCAGGTCGTCGAAGCGGGCGCCCGTCAGGTTGATGGAGCCGGCAAGGGAGGGCGTGTCGATCTCGACGCGGGCGGACTTGGCAAGCGCGGCCTCGCGCGTCTCGGTCGTCGCGCCGGCGCCGGCCGGCAGCGTGCCGCTCGCCGTGCCCGTCGTCGTGGTGGTGGTCGTGGTCGCCGTGTCGCCGGCGGCGGTCGTCGTCTGCTGCGTCTGGGCGGCCTGCTGGGCCTCCAGCGCGGCGCGATCCTTCTCCAGCTTGGGGTTCACGTAGAGGAACTGCCAGGCGATGAGGATCAGCACGGAAAGCGCGATCGCCACGAAGTAATTGCGGTTTTTTTCCATCATTCTTTCCCGGGAGCAGCAGGGCGCTGCTGCTGCTTCTGTTTGCTACCTGCCGCGATCCTGTCGTTGAGACCGGCTACCAGCTTGTCGAAGGACGCGCCGAGCACGTCCCGTCTGGCGACAACCACATAGTCGTGTCCGGGCTGCATTGCAAACCCGGCCGACAGCCGCACCGCCTCTTTCAGGCGCCGGCGCATGCGATTGCGTTCCACGGCGTTGCCGTGCTTCTTGGTGACGGTGAAGCCGACGCGAGGCGGTTCCTCCGGCATCTGCCGGTCGCGCACTTCGAGAAGGAACAGCGGTCCCTTGCGTCTCTCGCCCTCGCGCACAAAAAGAAACTGCGGACGGCTTTTCAGCCGTCCGACAGCAGGTTTTTCAACAGGTTTGGTCATTTGCCCGCCGCCTCTGTTCGGGCAAGCCGGCCTTAGGCCGACAGACGCGCGCGGCCGCGGGCGCGGCGTGCGGAAAGAACCTTGCGGCCGCCCTTCGTTGCCATGCGGGCGCGGAAGCCGTGGCGGCGCTTGCGGACGAGTTTGGAAGGCTGGTAGGTACGCTTCGTCATTTATTTAATACCGCGGTGTGCGGCCCTTCTTGGGTTTGCGTTTAAGCAAGAGCGTTGAAAGTCCGGCATAGCCCTGCCTTCGCGGGGAAGGCGGGCTTTCCGGACGTGCGCGGCTTATAAGGGCAAAGACGGCCGAAAGTCAATCGCACCCGCCCCCACCGCGTCGCCGCCGTCACAATCGTTAACGCGCCCGCGCGCCGCGCGCCGGCCGCTGCCGGGCGGGGCCAATACCTGCTTCACGTAAGGTAAGGACAAGACCTTGAATTTCTACGGGTTCTGCCGGGCGAGGAAAATTAGAGAAAAAGCATATGCTTGGCCGCGTCACGAACCCGTCAAAATCTAATTAACTTTTAGCATTTACCTTTCTACCCGAAGGCGAATGGCTGGGCCGTTTCGCCACCTCTTTCCTGCCTTTGGAGTGCGACGTGAAGATACGCGGCAAGATTTACCTCATCGTGGGCGTCATGGGCCTCATTTCCGTCCTCATCGGCGGCATCGCCGTCCATGTGGTCTCGGAATACAGCGAGAAGCTGCGTCTTTACGAGAATGCCGCAGACCGCGCCTTCCTCGGCGAGCACCTCAACCGGCAGGTCACGGCCGTGGTCATGGAAGCGCGGGGCGTCTATGCCTCCAAGGACACCGCGGGCGCCGCCAAGTTCGCCGAAGGCATCGGCAAGGAGCTCGACGGCATCGACCGCACGCTGAACGAATGGCGTCCGCTGGTGCCGGAAGCGCAAAAGGCCGCCTTCGACGCCGTCGTCGCCCGCGCCGCCGAATTCCGCACCTTCCGTGCGGAGACCGCGCGTCTCGGCACGGAGGTTTCCCCGGCCGCCGCCAACGAACAGGGCAACAACGAGGGCAACCGCGCCAACCGCAAGGCCTTCCAGAAGGAGATCGATGCCGTCGTGGCGACGGACAACGAGAACCTGACGGCGATCCGGGCGGACGTCGCCGCCTTCGAGACGACGATGCTGATGCTGGTGCTCGGCACGATCGGCGCCGGCCTCGTGCTCGGCGGCGGCATTGCCTTCTACATCGCCACCAACGAGCTCAGCCGCCCGATCCGGAACGTCACCGACACGATGAAGCGGCTTGCCGGCGGCGATCTCGATACGGAAGTGCCCTATGCCGGCCGCAAGGACGAGATCGGCGAGATGGCCGAGGCCGTCGCCGTCTTCCGCCAGAACGCCATCACCGTGCGCGACCTCAATGCCCAGGAGCAGATCCTGCGTGAGAAGAGCGCGGACCTGCAGTCCTCCATCGCGACCGTCGTGCATGCCGCCGCCGCCGGCGACTTCTCCTCGCGCATCGCCAAGGACTACCAGAACGAGGACCTCAACCGCTTCGCCCGCTCCGTCAACGAGCTCGTCGCCGGCGTCGAGGAAGGCATTGCCGAAACCCGCCGCGTGATCGGCGCGCTCGCCGAGGGCGACCTGACGCAGACCATGGACGGCAACTTCCGCGGCGCCTTCGCCGAATTGCAGCAGAACGTCAACACGACGCTCGCCACGCTCCAGCGCACGATGCGCGAGGTGCGCGCCTCGACGGATGCGATCAACGCCAATTCCGGCGAGCTGCGCACCGCCTCCGACGACCTTTCCAAGCGCACCGAGCAGCAGGCCGCCGCCCTCGAGGAGACCTCCGCCGCGCTGGAGGAGATCACCGCCGCCGTCAAGAACTCGACGGAACGGGCAAACGAGGCGAGCGTCATGGTGGGCGAGGCGACGCAGAGCGCCACCCAGTCCGGCGCCATCGTGCGCAACGCTATCGACGCCATGGGCCGCATCGAGCAGGCCTCCAGCGAGATCAGCCAGATCATCTCGGTGATCGACGAGATCGCCTTCCAGACGAACCTTCTCGCGCTGAACGCCGGCGTGGAAGCGGCGCGTGCCGGGGAAGCCGGCAAGGGCTTCGCCGTCGTCGCCCAAGAAGTGCGCGAGCTCGCCCAGCGGGCCGCCAGCGCCGCCAAGGACATCAAGGGCCTCATCACCAAGTCGGGCAGCGAGGTCTCGGTCGGCGTCAAGTACGTGCAGGAGACGGGGGCGGCGCTTTCCGACATCGAAGGCCGCGTCGTCACCATCAACGACCGCATCCACGCGATCGCCACGGCCGCGCGCGAACAGGCGACGGGACTCCAGGAAATCAGCACCGCCATCAACCAGATGGACCAGGTGACCCAGCACAACGCGGCGATGGTCGAGGAGACCTCGGCGGCCACCCACAAGCTGAAGGGCGAGGCCGACGGGCTTGCCGATCTCGTCGCGCGCTTCCGCACCGGCGAGGCCGTCCAGCGCGTCGCGGCGGTGCGGGCGGAGACCCGCCCGGTCGAATCGCCCGCCCGCCGCATGATGGGCAATGTCGCCCGCGCCTTCGGCGGCGGCGGTTCCGCCGCGGCGGCGCAGGAGAACTGGGAAGAATTCTGAGAAGAGCCGGGATTCGCGGATATGGCGCGGCGATCGGAGGACCGCCGCGTTTTCGTTTTGCGTAGCTTTTTGCGGGCGCGTTGGAAAATTTGCCGCAATCTCCTATAATTGGCCGTCGGCTGTGGCCGAGGGCGTCCGCTACCGGGCGCCGCGATGCGGTATGTCCGGGAGTTGAACGATGATGGACAGAGACGCGACGCCGTCCTTGACCGAGACGCCGGTGCCGGCGGTCGGTTTCCTGTCCGGCCTTTCGGGCAAGCTGCTGCTGCTCACCGCCGTCTTCGTGATGATCGCCGAAGTGCTGATCTTCGTGCCCTCGGTCGCGAACATGCGGCTGATGTGGCTGCGCGACCGGCTGAACACGGCCGCCGCCGCCAGCGTCGTCATCGAGGGCCTTCCCGACCAGGAACTGCCGCGCCCCGTGCAGGAGGAGACGCTGCTGGCGACCGGCACGAAGGCGATCGTGCTGAAGAAGGCCGACGCCTCGCGCATGGTCGCCGCCGTCGACATGCCGCCGAGCGTCGATGCGCAATACGACCTTTCCGACGTCTCGCTGCCCACCTCGATCTACGATGCCTTCGACACGCTGCTCTTCGGCGGCGACCGCGTCATCCGCGTCTATGGCCCGGTCGGCGAGACGACGACGCGCATCGAACTGCTGCTCGACGAAGGCCCGCTCCGGCGTGCCATGCTGCGCTATGCGCGCAACATCTTCATCATCTCCATGGTCATCTCGCTGATCACGGCAAGCCCGATCTTCTTCGCGCTCAACCGGCTGCTGATCCGCCCCATCCGCGGCATGACCGCCAATATCCGGCAATTCGCCGCCGACCCGTCCAATCCGGCGCGCGTGCTGGAGCCTTCGGGCGGGCGCGACGAGATCGCCGTCGCCGGCGTCCACCTCGCCGCCATGCAGCAGACGCTGCAGCGCACGCTGAAGGAGCAGAAGAACCTCGCCGATCTCGGCCTTGCCGTCTCCAAGATCAACCATGACATGCGCAACATCCTTTCCTCGGCCCAGTTGATGTCCGACCGCCTGTCGGATGTCGACGACCCGGTGGTCAAGCGCGTCGCGCCGAAGCTCCTGCGCAGCATCGACCGGGCGGTGGGCTATACCAACGAGGTGCTGTCCTACGGGCGGATGCGCGAGCCTGAGCCGCGCCGCCGGTTCGTCGCCCTCCATCCGCTGGTGCAGGAGGTCTCCGAGGTGCTGTCGCTCGATGCGCGCGGCGATATCGCCTTCGTCGCGCAGATCGAGCCGGGGCTGGAGGTCGATGCCGACGGCGAGCAGCTCTTCCGCGTCATCCACAATCTCTGCCGCAATGCCGTCGAGGCGCTCGCGCAGGACCCCGGCATCGAGCGGCGCACCGTGCTGGTGAGCGGGCTTCGCACCGGCAGCGTCGTGTCCATCGCCATCGAGGACAATGGCCCCGGCATGCCGGAAAAGGCGCGGGAAAACCTCTTCGCCGCCTTCCGCGGCTCGGTGCGTTCCGGCGGCACGGGCCTCGGCCTTGCCATCGCCCGCGAACTGGTGCTTGCCCATGGCGGCACGATCGCGCTGGTGGAAAAGGTAACGCCCGGCACGCTCTTCCGCATCGAGCTGCCCGACCGTCCCGTCCCGCTCGACGCCTTCCGCCACCGCGCCTGACCTTCCGGCTTCATGACGGCGCGATGAAAAAAGTGCACTTTTTCTCCGAAAGGCGCTTGCAATAACCCCGCGCACCCTTTAGAGAACCGCCTCGCAGCCGGGCACAACGCCCGCCACTGCCAGCGCACCCGTAGCTCAGCTGGATAGAGCACCAGACTACGAATCTGGGGGTCAGGAGTTCGAATCTCTTCGGGTGCGCCATTTCATTTTCCCAAAGCAAATCGGTTTTGCAGGCGCAGTCATCGTAGCTTGATGAGCCGGGCTTTCGTCCGGCTATAGCTGCCAGGTGATGGACTGGATCTTCGTCGGCTGCGGCGGGCCGCAGAGGGCCTTGGCGACGATCGTGCCGGCGGATGCGGGCAGGTGGAGCTCGAAGCGGCCAAAGCCGCCGTCGGCGCCGCCCCGGTCGGTGGGCAGGATCTTCATGTTTCTCACGTCCGGCGTGCCGGCTTTTTCGCGGATGGCCGCAAGGTCCGCGGCGCGTTCCGCATAGGGCCGGTCGAGGGCGACGTTTTCCAGGAAGATCGTGTCGGCGAGGGCGTCGTCCCAGCCGTCCGCGACGAGGCGGCAGAGGCCGGCGGCGAGCGTGCGCACGGCGGCGGGCGGCTCGGCGGCCGGGGTCTCGCTTTCGAGGGCGGCTTCGAGCAGGCGTTCGAGGGCGGCGGTGACGGGGATCCAGGCGCCCGAATAGGTGGCGTTCTCGAAAGCGAGCACGCCGAGGCCGGTCTGCGGATGCCAGCGCATGTGCGCGCTGAAGCCGGGATAGCCGCCGGAATGGCTGACGATCGCGCCGAACCGCGCGTCGTGCTCGATGTTGAGGCCGTAGCCGTAGCCCCTCAGGCGCAAATCCTCGCCGGGGCCGGGTGTCATGACGCAGTGGATATGCTGCATCTCGCGCCGGCTGGCGGCCGAGAGGGGGCCGTCTTCCGCCGCGTCCGGCCGGAAGGCTTCGGAAAGCCAGTTCGCCCAGCGCGCGAGGTCTGCCGTCGTCGTGACGGCGCCGCCGATGGCGGAGAAGGCGCCGGGCCCGGTGAAGGGGAGGGGCTGCCAGCCGGCCTCCGTCTGGCGGAAGCCCGTCGCCATCCTGCCTGCCGGGACGGCGGCCGGATCGAAGCCCGTCTCCTCGAGGCCGAGCGGCTGGAGGAGGTTTTCGGTGACGAAGGCGGGATAGGACTTGCCGCCGACCTCCTCGATGACCCGGCCGAGCAGCGCATAGCCGAGATTGGAATATTCGAAGCGCGTTCCCGGCACGGCGGCAAAGCGCACGCCCGCGCGCAGCACCGCGTCGAAGGCGGCGGCGCTCAGCGATTCCTGCCGGTCCGCCCAGGGGTCGTCGGTCGGAAGCCCGCCGGACATGGAAAGGAGCATGCGCAGCGTCGGGGCCTCGGGCCTGCCGGCCGGCAGCGTGGGGGCGAGCGCCGGGACGTAGCGCGTCACCGGTTCGTCGAGCGAGAGCCGTCCCCGGTCGCGCAGCAGGAGCATGGCCGCGGCGGTGAAGCTCTTGGTGCAGGAGGCGATGCGGAACCGGGCGCCGGGGCCGGGCGGATCGCCCGCCGCGCCGGCATTGCCGAAGCCGCCCTCGTGCACCGTTCCCGTCGCGTCGAAGAGGGTAAAGCGGGTCGCCGGCGCCGCCTTCCCGGTGACGCGGTCCTTGAAGATGCCGGCGATATTCGCGGCAAGCGCGTCCGGCTGCGGGAGGTCGTCGAAGCGTTTCATGAGGCATCCTTCGGCAGGCGGGACGGTGCGGCGGCTTGCAGATATAGCTGCGTCGCGGCGCAACGGGAATCGCTTTCCGTAAGGCGCGCCTGCCTGAAAACCGGGGCCTTCGCGGCCCCGCGCAGAAAAATCGCGCGCGGTTTCATTTTGACGGTTTACAATAGTAATACAATATGATGTTTTAGCCGCGCTGCTGAGGAGCAGCTTTCTTTGGGAGGATATCATGAAGTTCAAACTCGCACTTGCCAGTGCAACGATCCTTGCTGCCTCGATGTTCAGCGCCGCATCCGCCGCCGACCTCACCGTCGGCTTTTCGCAGATCGGGTCTGAATCCGGCTGGCGCGCCGCCGAGACCACGCTGACCAAGCAGCAGGCCGAAGAGCGCGGCATCGACCTGAAGTTCGCCGATGCACAGCAGAAGCAGGAAAACCAGATCAAGGCGCTGCGCTCGTTCATCGCGCAGGGCGTCGACGCCATCCTGATGGCGCCGGTCGTCGCCACGGGCTGGGACGAAGTGCTGCAGGAAGCCAAGGATGCCGACATTCCGGTCATCCTGCTCGACCGCAAGGTCGATGCGTCGGACGACCTCTACCTGACCGCCGTCACCTCCGACACCGTCCATGAAGGCAAGGTCGCCGGCCAGTGGCTGGTCGATACGGTTGCCGGCAAGCCGTGCAACGTCGTCGAGCTGCAGGGCACGACCGGCTCCTCGCCGGCCATCGACCGCAAGAAGGGCTTCGAGGAAGCCATCGCTGGCCACGACAACCTGAAGATCGTCCGCAGCCAGACCGGCGACTTCACCCGCACCAAGGGCAAGGAAGTCATGGAAAGCTTCCTGAAGGCGGAAGACGGCGGCAAGAACATCTGTGCGCTCTACGCCCACAACGACGACATGGCCGTCGGCGCCATCCAGGCGATCAAGGAAGCCGGCCTCAAGCCGGGCAAGGATATCCTCGTCGTCTCCATCGACTCGGTTCCGGATATCTTCCAGGCGATGGCCGCCGGCGAAGCGAACGCCACGGTCGAACTGACGCCGAACATGGCCGGCCCCGCCTTCGACGCGCTCGAAGCCTACCGCAAGGATGGCAAGGTTCCGCCGAAGTGGATCCAGACGGAATCCAAGCTCTACACCCAGGCCGACGACCCGATGAAGGTCTACGAAGCCAAGAAGGGCCTCGGCTACTGATCTCTCCCGGGACCTTGCGGCCGGTTCGTGATCGGGCGCAAGGTATCCACCTGACACGCCGCTCTCCTTGCGAGGGCGGCGTGCGGCAATCGTCACACGGGTGGGGATCATGCAGCCGGTGAATTCCTATGTTCTTTCGGCGACGGGGATCGACAAGATCTTCCCGGGCGCCAGGGCGCTGAACGGCGTCGATTTCTCCCTGCGGCGCGGCGAGGTGCATGCCCTGCTCGGCGAGAACGGTGCGGGCAAGTCGACGCTCGTCAAATGCCTTACCGGCGCCTACCGGCGCGACGGCGGGCGCATCCTGCTCGACGGCGCGGACATCGATCCGCAGAGCACGCTGGAGGCGCAGAACCTCGGCATCGGCACGGTCTACCAGGAGGTGAACCTGCTGCCGAACCTGACGGTCGCCGAAAACCTCTTCCTCGGCCGCCAGCCGAAGCGCTTCGGCCTTATCGACACGCGCGAGATGAACCGGCGCGCCCGGGCGCTGCTTGCCGAATACGAACTCGACATCGACGTCACCGCCGAGCTTGCCGCCTATTCCGTGGCCGTGCAGCAGGTCGTCGCCATCGCCCGCGCGGTCGATCTTTCCGGCAAGGTGCTGATCCTCGACGAACCGACCGCCAGCCTCGACGCGCATGAGGTGGCCATGCTCTTCCGCATCGTGCGCCGCCTTCGCGAGCGCGGCCTCGGCATCGTCTTCATCACCCATTTCCTGGAGCAGGTCTACGACCTCTCCGACCGCATCACCGTGCTGCGCAACGGCCAGCTCGTCGGCACGCGCGAGACGGCGGACCTGCCGCGCCGCGACCTGATCGCCATGATGCTCGGCCGCGAGCTGGTCGAGGAGGTGGCGACGGAGCACGCCGCCAAGGCGGCGGACGGCGAGGTCCGCTTCCGCTTCCGCGGCTTCGGCCGCAAGGGCCATATCGAGCCCTTCGACCTCGACGTGCGCGCCGGCGAGGTGGTCGGTATCGCCGGCCTGCTCGGCTCGGGACGCACCGAGACGGCGGAAATCCTCTTCGGCGCCGAGCGCGCCGACAGCGGCACGGCGGAAACGTCCGGCCGGGCGCTCGACCTCTCCTCGCCGCGCGCGGCGATCCGCGAGAAATTCGGCTTCTGCCCGGAAGACCGCAAGGTCGACGGCATCGTCGGCGACCTTTCCGTGCGCGAGAACATCGCGCTCGCCCTCCAGGCCCGGCGCGGCTGGGCGCGGCCGATCAGCCGTGCCGAGCAGGACCGGCTCGCCGACCAGTACATCAAGGCGCTCGATATCCGCACCTCGGATCGCGAGAAGCCGATCAAGCTGCTGTCCGGCGGCAACCAGCAGAAGGCGATCCTTGCCCGCTGGCTGGCCACCAACCCGGATTTCCTCATCCTCGACGAGCCGACGCGCGGCATCGATGTCGGCGCGCATGCGGAGATCATCCGCCTCATCGAATCCCTCTGCGAGAAAGGCATGTCGCTGATCGTCATCTCCTCGGAACTGGAAGAACTGGTCGCCTATTCGCACCGCGTCATCGTGCTGCGCGACCGGGCGCATGTGGCCGAACTCGTCGGCGAAGAGGTCACCACGGCCGGCATCGTCGAGGCGATCGCGGCCTCGGCCGGGAGGGCGGACGCATGACATCGACCCTGAAGGCCTACGCCGTCCGCCTCTTCCCGCAGGTCGCCGCGCTCGTCGTCATCCTCCTGATGGTCTCGTTCGCCTTTCCCGATTTCTTCCGGCTCGAGATGCAGAACGGGCGTCTCTACGGCAGCCTGATCGATATCCTCAACCGCGGCGCGCCCGTGGCGCTGCTCGCCATCGGCATGACCGTGGTGATCGCCACCAAGGGCATCGACCTTTCGGTCGGCGCCGTCATGGCGATCTGCGGGGCGGTCGCCGCCGCCTGCATCACCTCCGGCTACGGGCTGGTCGGAACGCTGCTCGTCACGCTCGGCACGGGCATCCTGTGCGGCCTGTGGAACGGCGTCCTCGTCGCCGTGCTGGATATCCAGCCGATCATCGCCACGCTCGTTCTGATGGTCGCCGGCCGCGGCATCGCGCAGCTCATCACGGAAGGGGCGATCCTCACCTTCAACGATCCCGGCCTCATCTTCATCGGCAGCGGCTCCCTGCTGGGCCTTCCCATGCCGGTCGTCATCTGGCTCGTCTTCGGTCTCGTCGTCTCGCTCGTCGTGCGCCGCACGGCGCTCGGCATGCTCATCGAGGCGCTCGGCGTCAACCGGCGCGCCTCCATGCTGTCGGGCGTTTCGACCGGGGTACTGCTGATCGCCGCCTATGTGCTGTGCGGCCTGTGCGCGGCCATCGCCGGCATCATCGCGGCCGCCGACATCCGCGGGGCCGACGCCAACAACGCCGGGCTCTGGCTCGAACTCGATGCGATCCTGGCGGTCGTCGTCGGCGGCAATTCGCTGCTCGGCGGGCGCTTCTCCATAGCCGCCTCGCTGCTTGGCGCGCTCATCATCCAGTCGGTCAATACCGGCATCCTGCTGTCGGGCTTCCCGCCGGAATTCAACCTCATCATCAAGGCGGCGATCATCGTCCTGATCCTTGTCATCCAGTCGCCGCGCGCGCAGTCGGCCTTCGTCTTCCTGTCCCGCTCGCAAGGGGCAGCGCCGGCCAAGACGGAAGAGGAAGCGAAATGAACCCGCGCTATTTTCCGCTCGCCGCCACCATCGCGATCTTCATCGTCGCCTATGCGGTCTGCATCGGCCAGTATCCCAACATGCTGTCGACGCGGGTCATCGGCAATCTCCTGACGGACAACGCCTTCCTCGGCATCGCGGCGGTCGGCATGACCTTCGTGATCCTGTCGGGCGGCATCGACCTTTCCATCGGCGCGGTCATCGCCTTCACCGGCGTCTTCCTCGCCGTGCTTCTGGAAAAGACGTCGATCCACCCGCTCGTCGCCTTCGCGCTGGCGCTCGCCATCACCACGGCCTTCGGCGCGCTGATGGGGGCGATCATCCATCACCTCGAAATGCCGCCCTTCATCGTCACGCTCGCCGGCATGTTCCTGGCGCGCGGCATGGCCTTCGTGCTGTCGATCGATTCGATCCCGATCAAGCATCCGTTCTACGCCACGCTGAAGGGCATCTACTACAAGCTGCCGGGGGGCGGGCGCATCACCTTCATCGGCGGGCTGATGCTCGTCGTCTTCGCGGCCGGGATCCTGATCGCCCACCGCACCCGCTTCGGCGCCAATGTCTATGCGCTCGGCGGCGGCGCGCCGACGGCCCGGCTGATGGGCGTGCCGATCGGCCGCACGACGATCCTCATCTACGCCCTTTCCGGCTTCCTCGCGGGCCTCTCCGGCATCGTCTTCTCGCTCTACACCTCCGCCGGCTATTCGCTGGCGACGGTGGGCGTGGAGCTCGACGCCATCGCCGCGGTGGTCATCGGCGGCACGCTGCTGACGGGCGGCTCCGGCTTCGTCGCCGGCACGCTGGTCGGCATCCTCATCCAGGGCCTCATCCAGACCTACATCACCTTCGACGGCTCGCTGTCGAGCTGGTGGACGAAGATCCTTATCGGCCTCCTGCTCTTCGCCTTCATCCTCCTGCAGAAGGGGCTCATCCACCTCACGGACCGGCGGAGGCGACATGCCTGACGCGGTCCGGGACTAGGGAGGGCCGGCCGGTGCGCAGGAAGGGCCTGATCGAAACGATGATGAGCGGAACGGGGGCGCGCACCAGCCATTCGCAGGTCGTCCACGAACTCGGCAAGGCCATCGTTTCCGGCGAGTTCCCGGTCGGCGCGACGCTTCCGGGCGACCAGGAGCTGGAGGCGCGCTTCGGCGTCTCCCGCACCGTGCTGCGCGAGGCGATGAAGACACTGGCCGCCAAGGGCCTCGTCGTGCCGCGTGCCCGCATCGGCACCCGCGTGACGCCGAAGGACCAGTGGAACCTCTTCGACAGCGATATCCTCACCTGGCATTTCGCCGTCGGCGTCGATCAGGGCTTCCTGCTGCACCTCAGCGAAATCCGCCTCGGCTTCGAGCCGCAGGCCGCCGCGCTCGCCGCCCGCCATGCAGGCGAGGCGGATATCAACCAGATGATGCTGCTCGCCGTCGCCATGGGCGATCCGGACCATACGGCCGAGACGCTGGCGCTCGCGGACCTACGCTTCCACCTCGCCGTCATGGAGGCCTCGCGCAATCCCTTCATGCGCACCGTCGGCAGCCTGATCGAGGCGGCGCTCGCCGGCGTCTTCAAGCTGAGCTCGCCGGCGGCCGACCGCGGCAAGATCGGCGACGTGGCGGCAAGCCACATGCGCATCGTCGAGGAGATCCGCCGCCGCGACGAGGAGGGTGCCCGCCGCGCCATGGAAAACGTCATCCGCGTCGGCCGCGCCCGCATGACCGATACGGCGTGACCGATATGCCACGCGGGCCCGCCAATCTTTTCCCTCGCCTTCAAAACCCGCCGCCGCTCGGCTAAGCAGGAAGAAACGGGTTAGCGGAAGGACGCGGGCCATGACGAACCGCCGGATGCCGCGCGTATTGCGTCGCGTGATCTTCGCCGGGCTGCTGGCGCTGGCCGGATGTGCCGGCCGGCCGGAAGGCGTGCTGGTGCCGAGCGGCAAGGTGGCGCCGGGCGTTTCCACCGTCGACCTGCTCGTGGCGACGACGCGCGCGCCCTCGCGCGTGCCGGGCGTCCTCTTCTCCGGCGAGCGCGGCTCGGACATCGAGTTGCGCGAGATCGTCGTTTCCATTCCGCCGGGCGGCAAGCGCAAGGTCGGGCAGGTTCAATGGCCCACCAAGCTGCCGGCCGATCCGGAGAAGGATTTTGCGACCGTCAGCGTCGAGCCGCTCGATGCGGCAAGGGCCGGGCGGGTCTGGCTCGACCGCAACCTGCCGAAGAGCCGGCGCGTGCTCGTCTTCGTCCACGGCTTCAACAACCGCTACGAGGACGCGGTCTACCGTTTTGCGCAGATCGTGCACGATTCCAAGACGGACGCGGCGCCGGTGATCTTCACCTGGCCCTCGCGCGCCAGCATCTTCGATTATTCCTACGACAAGGAAAGCACCAACTATTCGCGCGATGCGCTGGAGGAATTGCTGCGGGCGGTGGTCGCCAAGCCGGAGGTGGGCGAGGTCACCGTCATGGCCCATTCGATGGGGACGTGGCTTGCGGTCGAGACCCTGCGGCAGATGGCGATCCGCGACGGGCGCGTGCCGAAGAAGATCCAGCAGGTCATCCTCGCCTCGCCCGATCTCGACGTCGACGTCTTCGGCCAGCAGCTTCGCGCCATCGGCGAGCCGCGGCCGCATTTCACCCTGTTCGTCTCGCGTGACGACCGGGCGCTGACCCTCTCGCGGCGCATTTCCGGCAATGTCGACCGGCTCGGCCAGATCAACCCGGCCGAGGAGCCCTATCGCAGCATGCTGGAAAAGCAGGGCATCACCGTGCTCGACCTGACGGCGCTGAAGTCCGGCGACCGGCTGAACCACGGCAAGTTCGCCGAGAGCCCGGAAGTGGTGCGCCTCATCGGCAACCGGCTGATCGACGGGCAGACGGTGACGGATTCCGAGGTGGGCCTCGGCGAGCGGCTCGGCGCCGTCGCGCTCGGCACGGCCCAGACGGTCGGCAGCGCCGCCAGCATCGTCGTCTCCACGCCCATCGCCGTCTTCGATCCGGTGACGCGCAAGAACTACGACGACCAGTGGCGGCGCCTCGGCAATTCCGTCGAGGACACCACCGTCACCGCCGTCGGCCAGTAAAAAGGCGGCCCGCAGGGGGCCGCCTTGCTGTTGCCTGCCGGTCCGGCGATCTTACCGGACCCAGAGCACCTGCCGCGTGCCGCGGTCGACGAGGACCGGGCGCTGGTCGACATAGATGTAGCCGTAGTTCGGATTTTCCGGCACTTCGACGATCTGCACCGTGTCGGGAACCGTCACGCCGGCCTCGACCGGGCCTTCCAGCACGACGGGCTCGACGGGATGGCGCTCGACATAGGTGATGGTCGCTTCCGGAATATCGGACGAGACGCTGGCCGTCGTGCCCATGTCGGGCGCGTAGATCACCTGACGGCTGTCGGCCCGCACGATCACCGGGCGGTTGTCGACATAGACATAGGCAAGGTCCGGATGGTCCGGGATCGGCGTCAGCGCGACGGTGTCGTCGAAGCGGGTATCGACGCTCACGGGGCCTTCCAGCACCACGGGCGGCGTCGGGTTGTCCATCACATAGACGCGGGCATCCTCGGGAACGGCGGCTTCCGCGCCGATGGCAGCGCCGGCGACGCCGCCGACGATGGCGCCGACCGGACCGCCGATGACGGCACCGGCCGCCGCGCCCGCAGCCCCGCCGGCTGCGCCGCCGAAGGCTTCCTTGTCGCGGTCGTCGGCATGGGCCGCGGTGGCGCCGATAAGGGCAAGGGCCGCGCCGGCGATGAGAATCTTACGCATGTTTTTCTCCTTCGAACGTTGGGTTTGCCACCCCTTCGGCGGAGAGAACGTAAGATGCCGGTCTCGGTTCCCGCAGAACGCGGACGGACCATCACGATGTATGACGCCCGTTAATCCCGTCTCAGGCGATGGCCGGGTCGCGCCGGGCGATCTCGTAGTCCTCGTTGTGCACCTGCAGCCCCTCTTCCGTCACCATGACGATGCCGTAGGCGCCCGGCTCGTCCACCGAGAGCGAGGCGTTGGGCATGTCGAAGGGCATCGGCTGCTGGTGCACCGGGCTCTTGAAGATCGAGAAGGGGATGCCGCGGTGCGAGCCGCCGATCGTGCGGTGAACATGGCCGGCGAAGATATGGCGGACATTGCCGTGCCTCAGCACGAGATCGTAGAAGGCGTCCTCGTTGCCGAGGCGGATCGCATCCATGCCGGTAAAGCCCGTCCTGTGCGGTGGATGATGCATGAAGAGAAGGACCGGCAGTCCGCTCGCCGTCGCCAGCGCCCGCTCGAGCCAGGCGAGGCGCTTTTCGCAGAGATAGCCGGCATGGCTCATCGGATAGTCGTAGGGCGGGGCGAACAGCGTATCGAGCAGCACCGCGCGGCAATCGGCATAGTCGATGACCTGCTGCACGAAGCCGTCCTCATCCGGCGCGACATGGGAAAAGGTCTCCAGGAAGCGCTCGCGGTAGTCGTGGTTGCCGATGGTGATGGCAGCGGGCGGCACGAGAAGGGCGAGGAGGTCGCGCAGGCGCTCGTAGGACAGCGTGTCGGCGCGGTGCGTCAGGTCCCCGGTGATGATCACCCGGTCGGCATCGGCATGATAGCGGTTGACGTGCTCTATGCCGGCGAGCAGCCTCTTGTAGGGATCGAGGCCGATGATCGTCGTGCCCTCGGGCACCATATGCAGGTCGGTGAAGACGATGAGCTTGGTCATGGAAGGGTCTCTCGGGCGGGATGCGTCCGCCGGCCGGCGGATGCCTTTTCGTAGCGCGCCGATGGGCCGCATGAAAAGCTGTTGGAACCGTGTCCAATCTGATATATCAGAGGACGGAAAGCCGGACGACCGGCGCGAACGGAGCGATACGACATGAGATGGAAGCGCACGATCCAGTTGCTGGACGTTCACTGCGAGGGCGAGATCGGCAAGGTGGCGATCGGCGGCGTGCCGAAGATCCCCGGCAACACCATCGCCGAGCAGCTCAACCACATCAACACGGTGGACGACAGCCTGCGCCGCTTCCTGTGCCTCGAGCCGCGCGCGGCCGCGACCGGCTCGGTGAATCTCCTCGTGCCCGCTAAGCGGCCCGAGGCGGATGCCGGCTTCATCATCCTGCAGGCCGACCAGGCGCACGCCTCTTCCGGCTCCAACTCGATCTGCGTCACCACGGCGCTCCTCGAATCGGGCATCGTCGAGATGAAGGAGCCGGAAACGGTCGTCGTGCTCGACACGGCCGCCGGCCTCGTCAAGGCGACGGCGACCTGCCGCGACGGGCGCTGCGAGAAGGTCAAGCTCACCATGGTGCCCTCCTTCGTCGAGGCGCTGGACGTGGAGATCGACACGCCCCACTGGGGCCGCGTGCGCTTCGACATCTCCTATGGCGGTATCTTCTATGCGCTGGTCGACGTCGACCAGATCGGCACGAAGATTGAGAAGGCCAATGCCCGCGCGCTGGTCGATGCCGGCATGGCGCTGAAGGACCTCATCAACAAATCGATGAAGATCGTGCACCCGGAAATCCCGGAAATCAGCGGCGTCGCCTATGTCATGTTCCGCGACCGCGACCCGGACGGCCTCGTGCGTACCGCCACGACCATGTGGCCGGGCCGCGTCGACCGCTCGCCCTGCGGCACCGGCAACTCCGCCAACCTTGCGACGCTCCACGCGCGCGGCCTCGCCAAGGTCGGCGACACGTTCCGCTCGCGCTCGATCATCGGCTCGGAGTTCGAAGTGGGGCTTGCCGGCGAAACCACGGTCGCCGGCCGCAAGGCGATCATCCCCACCATCACCGGCCGCGGCTGGACCTTCGGCCTGCACCAGATCGCACTCGACCCGAGCGATCCGCTGGCGAACGGCTTTGCCATGACGGATACCTGGGGCCCGCAGGCCGGCGATATCCGCTGACCTGTTCCGCGGGGAACAGCGGCGGGAGGAGGCGTGGCGCATAGAATGTTCGGAAGACGGGCACGCGATTGACGCGCGGGCCTGCCTGAGGTCCAATCCGTTTCCGGCCCGTTCCGCGAAAGGCGCGACGATGCGAACGCTCGATGCTCTCCAGCCGCTCTTCCTCAGCCGCCGGCTGTTCGTTGCGGGCGGCGTGCTCGCCCTGACGGGCCTCGGCATCGGCGCGACCCGCGCCAACGCCGTCATCGGCAAGGCCGTCGAGGTCACCGGCGAGGTCACCCGCCGACAGGCGGAGCGCCGCGAAGGCCTGAAGGCCGGCGCAAGCCTGATGGACCACGATTTCGTCGCGACGGGCCGGGAGAGCTTTGCCGAACTTGCCCTCGGCGACGACACGAGCCTCCTCCTCGGCAGCGAGACGGAACTTCTCATCGACAGCTTCATCGCCGGGCAGGGCGGCACCATCGAGCTCGGCATGGGCCAGATGGTCTTCGACCGGCCGGAAGGCCTTGCCAAGATCGACCTTTCCATGCGTACGGCCTTCGGCATGATCGGCGTGCGCGGCACGAAATTCTTCGCCGGTCCCAATCGCGGTGTCTTCGCCGTCTTCGTCGAGCACGGCCGCGTTTCGGTCACCGGCGGCGGCGTGACGAGGGAGGTCGGCCGCGGCGAAGGCGTGGAGATCAGGACGCCGGGCGCGGCCCCCGGCGCGGTCACGCAATGGGGCAAGGCCCGCATCCGCGAGGCCTATGCCAGCGTCGGCCTGCACTAATCCAGCGTGAAAAGCTCCATCGTGCCGAAGCCGCGGATTTCGTGGCTGCCGATGGCGCGGAGCGTCCGGACCGTCTCCCCTGCGGCACGCGGCCCGATGCAGATCTGCGTTCCAAGGAACTTGTTGGCGTCCTGGAGCCGGGCGGCAAGGTTCACCGCGTCGCCGTGCGCCGTATAGTCGAGCTTGCCGCCGGCGCCGACTTCCCCCAGCACGGCCATGCCGGTCTCCACGCCGATGCGCGTGCGGCCGAAATCCTTGTCGCGGAAGAGGGGTCGGCGGCGCATCTCCTCGGTGAGCGCGCGGATTTCGCCAGCGCAGGCGATCGCCCTGTCGACATGCCGGTCGAGGTCGTCCGGCGCGTTGAAGAGCGCATGGACGGCGTCGCCCACCACCTTGTCCACCATGCCGCCGTGCCTTGCGACCAGCGCGTTCACCTCGGAAAAGTAGATGTCGAGCAGCTTGACGAGGTCGTGCGGGCCGATCTTCTGGGCGAGTGCGGAAAAGCCCTCGATATCGGTGAAGAGCGCCGTCACCTGCCGCTCCTCGCCGGCGACCCGTTCCATCTCCGGATTGTCGATATAGCGCGAGACGACCGACTGCGGCAGGTATTGCGCGAAGCGCTGGCGCGCCGTCGCCTCGGCCCGGCGCACATGGGCATATTGCAGGAGCCCGGTCAGGAGCGCGGCGATGGCGACGATGAGCGCGACGCCCGGCGCATCGGCAAGCAGCGCCGTGCGGATATAGAGCAGCACCGAGGCGGCGAAGACGAGGCAAACGAGGCCGATGCCGGCAAGCGCCGCGCCGATGGGCCGCAGCCGGGAGGCCGCGAAGGCGGCGAGCGCCCCCATGATGGCGGCAAAGCCAGCCTCGAAGGGCGGCAGGGCGGCACCGCGCATCGGGATGCGGTCGGAAAGGATCGCGGTCGCGACGTCGGCGTGAATCTGCACGGAGGGTTCGAGCGGCATGGAGGCGCTGGTCCTGAGCCCGCCGAGATTGGGCAGGCTGCTGCCGATCAGCACGACCTTGCCGGCGATCCTTTCCGCCGGCACGCTTCCTGCCACCACGTCGGCGGCCGAAAGGGTGCGCGCGCCGATCCCTGCCGCCCCGCTCGCCACGAAGCGCAGGCTCCCGTCCTCGTCGAGCCGGATGACCCGCGAATCCTGCCGGAGCCATGGCGGATTGCCGCCGAGGATAGGCGTATGCGCCCCGGCCGCCAGCCGCGCGGCTTCGACGCCGAGCGTCGGATAGGCCGCATTGCCGAGGATGGCATAGGCCTGCACGCGGCGCACCACCGCATCCTCGTCGCCGACGAGGAAGGCGGCGGCGGCGGCCGCGGATTTCTCCTGAAGGAAGGCGCAGGAACTTTCTGTGCCGTCGATGAACCAGAGATCCGGCGCGACGACCGGCCGTTGCAGGGCGAGCCCTGGAACGGGGCGCGGCGCGGCATCCGGCGTCTCGCCGATGAGGAAGCCGAGCACGGTCGGCACCCTGCCCATGGCTTCGGCGAGCGCGGCGTTCGCCGGCTCGTCGGGCCTGCAATCGGTGCTGAAGATGAAGTCGAAGGCGATGGCCGCCGGCCTTGCGGCGGCAAGCCTGTCGATCAGGTCGGCGGTCTGCGCCCGCGTCCATTCCTTCTCCGGCGCGCTCTGGAAGGCCTTTCGGTCGATATCGACGACGGCGATCCGGTCGCTCACCGGCGCCGGCATGGCCTGCGTGAGGGCATCGAAATAGGTTTCGCGCTGCCGTTCCAGCGCGTCCCCGCCGAGAAAGAAGAGCGCCGCCGCGCCGGCAAGGCTTGCCACGAGGCCGGCGGCAAGGGGTCTTTGTCGCTTGGCGATCATGGCCGCCACGGCTAGCCGTCTTCCGGCTCGGCGATGCCCTGGAGCCGGCCGATATGGCAATGGACGATGCCGTCGCTGCGGCGGATGGCGCCGGCCTCCTCCAGCGCGAGGATGGAGCGGTTGATCTTCGGCCGGCTGGCGCCGAGGATGCCGGCGATCTCGGTCTGGCTCAGCGGAAGCTGGAGATTGGCGCTCTCCGGCAGGTCCTCGCCGTGGATGGAGCGTAGCGTCGAGAGGACGAACCGCGCGACGCGCGCGTCGAGGTCGTAGAGCGCGATGGTCTCCAGTTGCTCCGTCGTCTCGCGCAGCTTGGTGCAGAGATAGTGGATGGTGGCGAGCGCGGCGGAAGGATTGCGCGCCAGAAGGTCGAGGAAATCCCGCTTGGCGATGACATAGCCTTCCGTCGCCACGGCCGCCGTCGCGTCCGCCGAGCGCGGCTGGCCGTCGAGGATCGCCATCTCGCCGAGCACGGCGCCGGGCTCGAGCTGGCGCAGCGACAGCTCCTTGCCCTGCGGCGTGAGGAGCGAGAGCTTGATACGGCCGGAGACGAGCGCGATGAGATAGGCGCCCTCGTCGCCGCGCTGGAAGATCACCGTGCCGGCCGGCCATTTGCGGTAGGCCGCGATGGACGCGACCTCATCGATCGTCTCCCTGCCGAAGCCCTCGAAAATCGGAAAGGATCGCCAGAACGCGGCACTCTTGTTGATCTCGTGCATATCCGGTTTCCCCCGGCCGCCGGCGGGCCGCCCGGCGGAAATCTTCCCCTAGCTGTTCGGCGCTTGCAACAGAAAAGAGCGGCTCTGCATCGTTCACAAAAAGAGAACGATCTGTCGCCCGGACGCCAGTCTATCTTGACGATGGAAAGCCCGGTATTCCTCCGGCCAACGCAAACGCCTGCAACCAGGAGCCATCCATGTCCCAGAACGCCGTCATCCTTATCGGCCGCATCCTCCTCGCCCTCATGTTCCTCACGTCGGGCTTTCCCAAGCTCGTCGACCCGGCCGGCACGGCCGGCATGATCGCCGGCGCCGGCCTGCCGGCGGCCACCGCGCTCGCCTATCTCGCCGGCATCTTCGAGCTCGTCACCGGCCTCTTCATCCTCGTCGGCTTCCAGACGAAGATCACCGCCTACCTTCTCGCCGTCTTCTGCGTCTTCACCGCCCTCGTCTTCCACAGCGGCGCGATCAGCGTCCCGGATTTCCCGGAAGGCGCCAACGGCCTGCTGACCGTCTTCAACGGCCTGATGATGTGGAAGAACATCACCATCGCCGGCGGTTTCCTCATTCTCGCCGCCTTCGGCCCCGGTCTCATCTCCGTGGATGCCCGCCGCGCCGCCTGAGAGCGACGATAGCGGTCTGATCCTCCAGAAATCCTTCCCGGCCCGCCGGGGAGGGTTTTTCGTTGCCGGGATGCTGGAAAGCCGCCGCTCTTGCTGCTATGCGCTCGACAAGACAGCCAGCGGGAGATGCCGATGTTTTCCAATTCCTTTCCGGACAAAGACGTGATGGCGGAGCTGATGGCCCGCATGCTGTGGGAGATCAAGGCGGTGCATTTCCGCCCCGAGGAGCCCTACAAGCTCGCCTCCGGCATGGCATCCCCGGTCTATATGGATTGCCGCAAGCTGCTCTCCTATCCGCGCATCCGCTCGGCGATCATGGATTTCGCCGCCGCGACCATCACCCGCGAGGCCGGCTTCGAGCGCTTCGACGTCATCGCCGGCGGCGAGACGGCGGGCATTCCCTTCGCCGCGCTGCTGGCCGACCGGCTCGGCCTGCCGATGGTCTATGTGCGCAAGAAGCCGAAGGGCCACGGCCGCAACGCGCAGATCGAGGGCGTGATGGCCGAGGGCGCGCGCGTCCTCGTTATCGAGGATCTCGTGACGGTCGGCGGTTCCATGTTCACCTTCATCGACGCGATCCGCGCGGCCGGCGGCGTGGTCGATCACGGCATGGCGCTCTTCTACTACGGCATCTTCCAGGAGGCCGAGGCGCGCTATGCGAACGGCGGCGTCAGGCTGCACCATGTCGGCACCTGGCGCGACGTGCTCTCCGTCGCACGGGCGGAAAAGCTCTTCGACGACGCAACGCTCGCCTCGGTCGGCGCCTTCTTCGATGCGCCGCTCGCCTGGTCTGCCGCCCATGGCGGCGTTGCCGAGCTGCCGACGTCGTAAAAGCCTCTGGCGCTTTTCGCTGTCATCGTTTAAATCGATTGAAAATCGATTGGGGGAATGAAGATGATCCTGTGTTGTGGTGAAGCGCTGATCGACATGCTGCCGCGGACGACGACGCTCGGCGAGGATGCCTATGCGCCCTATGCCGGCGGGGCGATCTTCAACACGGCGATCGCGCTCGGCCGCCTCGGCGTGCCGACCGGCTTCTTCACCGGCCTTTCCGACGACATGATGGGCGACATATTGCGCAAGACGCTCGGCGAAAGCGGCGTCGACTACAGCTATTGCGCAACGCTCTCGCGCCCCACCACCGTCGCCTTCGTCAAGCTGGTCGACGGCCACGCGACCTATGCCTTCTACGACGAGGGCACGGCCGGCCGCATGATCACAGAGGCCGAACTGCCGGCGCTCGGCGCGGATTGCGAGGCCATCCATTTCGGCGCGATCAGCCTCATCCCCGAGCCCTGCGGCTCCACCTACGAGGCGCTTCTGGCGCGTGAGCACGAAACGCGCGTCATCTCGCTCGACCCGAACATCCGCCCCGGCTTCATCAAGGACAAGGATGCGCATATGGCGCGCATCCGCCGCATGGCGGCGATGGCGGACATCGTGAAGTTCTCCGACGAGGACCTCGCCTGGTTCGGCCTCGAGGGCGACGAGGATGCGCTTGCCCGCCACTGGCTGCATCACGGCGCCAAGCTCGTCGTCGTCACGCGCGGCGCGGAAGGCGCGGTCGGCTATACGGCGGACCACAAGGTCACGGTACCGAGCGAGCGCGTGGCGGTGGTCGACACCGTCGGCGCCGGCGACACCTTCGATGCCGGCGTCCTCGCCTCGCTGAAGATGCAGAACCTCCTCACCAAGCAGCAGGTGGCGAAGCTCTCCGAGGAGCAGATCGCCAAGGCCCTCGCGCTCGGTGCCAGGGCCGCCGCCGTCACCGTCTCCCGCGCCGGCGCCAATCCGCCCTGGGCAAAGGAAATCGGGCTGGCGTAAGGGGCCCCTTCATCCGCCTGTCATCGCCGCATGGTCAAAGGGGCCATGCTCGACCAGACCGCCCCCGACTCGCCCCTTCCGGCCCGCCCCGACGGACGGGCGCCCGTCGTTCTCGTCGTCACGGATGCCTGGCGGCCGCAGTTGAACGGCGTGGTGCACACGCTGGAGGAACTGGCGCGCTCCATGGCGGAGGAGGGGGTGGAGATCGTTTTCCTGACGCCGGAGAAGTTCGCGACGGTGCCGCTGCCGTCCTATCCGGAAATCCGCCTTGCCATCGCCTCCGCGCGGCAGGTGCTCGCTAAGATCGACGCGGTTGCGCCCGACTATATCCACATCGCCACAGAAGGCCCGCTCGGCCTTGCGGCGCGGCGCGCCTGCCTGCGCCGCCGGCTGCCCTTCACCACGGCCTACCACACGCGCTTTCCCGAGTTCATCCGTGCGCGCCTGCCCATCCCGGAAAGCTGGAGCTACTGGTGGCTGCGGCGTTTTCACAATGCCGGCGAGGGCATGATGGTGGCGACCCGCTCGCTCGGAGCGGAAATGGCCGCGCGCGGCTTTCGCCGCATCAAGCGCTGGTCGCGCGGGGTGGATACGACGCTGTTCGACCCCGCAAGACGCCGCGACCTCGGCCTGCCAAGGCCGGTCTTCCTCAATGTCGGGCGCGTGGCGGTGGAAAAGAACCTGCCGGCCTTCCTCGGCCTCGACCTGCCGGGCAGCAAGGTCGTCGTCGGCGACGGGCCGGACCTTGCCATGCTGCGCGAGCGCTATCCGGACGTGCATTTCCTCGGCCGCAGGACCGGCGAGGCGCTTGCCGCCCTCTATGCCTCGGCCGACGTCTTCGTCTTCCCGAGCCGTACCGACACTTTCGGCAATGTCATGCTGGAGGCGCTGGCGAGCGGCGTTCCCGTTGCCGCCTTCCCGGTCGCCGCGCCGCGTGACGTGCTCGGCGAGGCGGGCGCGCTGTCGGAGGATCTGCGCGAAGCGGCGCTCGCCGCGCTCGATATCCCGAAGGACGTCGCCCGGGGCCGCGCCATGGCTTATAGCTGGCGCGCCTGTGCACGGGAATTCCTGGGCAATCTCGCCCGCGTGCCGCGCGATGCCTTCGCGGCACGCCGCCTCAGCCTGCGCTGAGACCTACTTTGCCGCCTTCAGCAGCGCGGCGACGAGGCCGGCCGTCGAGGAATCGTGGCCGGCGGCGCTTTCCTTGCCTTCCACCACCGGCAGGAGGCCGGTCGCCAGCTCCTTGCCGAGCTCCACGCCCCACTGGTCGAAGGAATTGATGTTGAAGAGCGCGCCCTCGACGAAGACGCGGTGCTCGTAAAGCGCGATCAGCCGGCCGAGCGCAAAGGGCGTCAGGCTGTCATAGACCATGGTGATCGACGGGCGGTTGCCGGAAAAGACCCGGTGCGGTGCGATCCTGTCGGCCTTCTTCGCGTCCATGCCCTTGGCGGTGAGCTGGGCTTTCGCTTCTTCGAGCGTGCGGCCCTTCATCAGCGCTTCCGACTGCGCCAGGCAATTGGCGATCAGCAGTTCGTGCTGGTGGCGAAGGGTCTTCTCGTGACCGTTCGCCGCGATCATGAATTCGGTCGGGATGATCGACGTGCCCTGGTGGATGAGCTGGTAGAAGGCATGCTGGCCGTTGGTGCCGGGCTCGCCCCAGACGACCGGGCCGGTCTTGAATTCGACCGGCTCGGACTCCACCGTCACCGACTTGCCGTTCGATTCCATGTCGAGCTGCTGGAGATAGGCCGGGAAGCGCGACAGCCGCTGGTCGTAGGGCAGGATGGCGCGCGAGGGGTAGTTCAGCACGTTGCGATGGTAGAAGCCGATGAGGCCGAGCAGCATCGGGATGTTCTGCCGGATCGGCGCGGTGCGGAAATGGTTGTCGACGGCATGGCCGCCGGCAAGAAACTCGGCGAAGTTCTCCTTGCCGATGGCGATCATCAGCGGCAGGCCGATGGCCGACCAGATGGAGTAGCGCCCGCCGACCCAGTCCCAGAAGCCGAAGACGCGGCTGCCGTCGATGCCGAAGGCGGAAACCTTGTCGAGCGCCGTGGAGACCGCGCAGAAATGGCTGCCGACGGCCGCTTCGCCGAGTGCATCGGCGATGAAGCGGCGGGCCGTTGCGGCATTCGTCATCGTCTCGATGGTGGTGAAGGTCTTCGAGGCGACGATGAAAAGCGTCGTCTCGGCCGCAAGCAGCTTCAGCGTGTCGGCGATATGCGCGCCGTCGATGTTGGAGACGAAATGCAGGCGCGGGCCGTCGTGATAAGGCGCGAGCGCCAGCGTCGCCATGACCGGGCCGAGGTCCGAGCCGCCGATGCCGATATTGACGACGTCGGTGATCTTCCTGCCCGTCGCACCCTTGAGTGCACCGGAGCGGATGCCGTCGGAAAAGGCGCCCATGGCGTCGAGCACGGCGTTGACGTCCGGCATGACGTCATGGCCGTCGACGAGCACCGGCGTGTTGGCGCGGTTGCGCAGCGCCGTGTGCAGCACGGCGCGCTCCTCGGTGATGTTGATGATCTCGCCGGCGAACATCGCGTCACGCTTCTTCTCGACGCCGGCTTCCCTCGCCAGTTCCTCCAGCGCATCCAGCACGGCGTCGTTCACCGCGCATTTGGAATAGTCGAAGAGAAGGTCCTCGAATGTCGTGCTGTAGCGGGAGAAGCGGGCGGGATCGGCCGCGAACGCCGCCCGGATGTCCGTGGCATCGGTGTCGCGGACGATGGTTTTCAGCTTTTCGACAAGCGCTTTCATCGGCGTGTTCCTTCGGCCTTTGGAGGATGCCGTTAGCTAGTCGCTTTGCCCCCCGCAAATCAAGCCCGCAAACGCCGATCGGCGCAAAAAACTAAATCGGTTTAATTCCTGGGCCTTCACCCGCGAAGGTCCTTGCGCAGGATCTTGCCGACGTTGGATTTCGGCAGTTCGTCGCGGAATTCCACGAATTTTGGCCGCTTGTAGTTCGTCAGGTTCTCCGCGCAGTGGGCCTTCACGTCCGCTTCCGTCAGGGCCGGGTCCTTCTTCACCACGAAGAGCTTGACCGCCTCGCCGGAATGGGCGTCCGGCACGCCGATCGCCGCGCATTCGAGGACGCCCGGATGCGACATCGCCACCTCCTCCACCTCGTTGGGGAAGACGTTGAAGCCGGAAACGAGGATCATGTCCTTCTTGCGGTCGACGATCTTGGTGAAGCCTTCCGGCGTCATGAAGCCGATGTCGCCGGAGCGGAAGAAGCCGTCCGCGGTCATCACCTTGGCCGTCTCGTCGGGCCGCTGCCAGTAGCCGGCCATGACCTGGGGCCCGCGGATGCAGATCTCGCCCACCTCGCCGAGCGGCAGCGCGTTGCCGGCATCGTCGCGGATGTCGATCTCGGTGGAGGGCAGCGGCAGGCCGATCGTGCCGGTGAATTGCGCCCTGTCGAAGCGGTTGGCGGTGGCGACGGGCGAGGTCTCCGAAAGGCCGTAGCCCTCGGTGATCGCGCAGCCCGTCATCGCCTGCCAGCGTTCGGCGACCGGGCGCTGCACCGCCATGCCGCCGCCGAGCGTCAGCAACAGGCCGGAAAGGTCGAGCTTGGCGAAGTCCGGATTGTTCATCAGCGCGTTGAACAGCGTGTTGAGGCCCGGGAAGATGTGGACGGGGTATTTTCCCAGTTCCTTGACGAAGGCGGGGATGTCGCGCGGATTGGCGATCAGCACGTTATGGCCGCCGAGCGCGATGCCCATCAGGCCGTTCACCGTCAGCGCGAAGATATGGTAGAGCGGCAGCGCGCAGATGAAGACGAGCTGTTCCGGCCGCTTCCTGACGTGGAAGATCGGCTCGATCCACAGCTTGATCTGCTCCATGTTGGACAGGAGGTTGGCGTGGGTCAGCACGGCGCCCTTCGAAACGCCGGTCGTGCCGCCGGTATATTGCAGGAAGGCGGTGTCGCCCGGCGTCACGCCGGCATCCTTCACGCCGGCGCGCGCGCCCTCGGCCACAACCTGCCGGAAGGGGACGTGGCCGGGCAGCGACCATGCGGGCACCAGCTTTTTGACCTTGCGCACGACGAGATTGACGATGAGGCCCTTGAGGCCGAGCATGTCGCCCATCGTGGCGACGACGACGTGCTTCACGGCGGTGCGCGAGACGACCTGCGCGACGGTGCTTGCGAAATTCTCCAGCACGAACAGCGCCTTGGCGCCCGCATCCTTCAACTGGTGCTCCAGCTCGCGCGGCGTATAGAGCGGGTTGACGTTCACCACGACGAGGCCGGCGCGCAGGATGCCGAAGATGATGACCGGGTTCTGCAGGACGTTCGGCATCATCACGGCGACCCGGTCGCCCTTTTGAAGGCCCCGGGCCTGCAGCCAAGCGGCGATGCCCGCCGAGGCCGCGCCGAATTCGCGGAAGGTCAGCGTCTTGCCCATGCTGGTAAAGGCGGGGCGGTCGGCGTATTGTTCGCAGCAGCTTTCGACGAGCGCGCCGATCGACGAATGGTGCAGGGGAGCAAGATCGGCGGCCACGCCTTCCGGGTAGGAGGCGAGCCAGAAACGGCCGGACGATTGCGTGGAAGGGTCCTGAACTGTGGCCGACATGTCTCTCCTCCTCGTTGGGTGCTGGCACCCGTCCGTCCCGCGCGGTATCGAAAGGTCCTCCAACCCGCCGATCCGGACAAGATGATGCTTTTGACGGGCGCCATCAAGCGTCATCGCTATATTACATTGACGTAAACGTCAATAAGCGATGCGCGCGCCCAACCCTGCGACGTCTCACCGCGCCTCGGCATAAAAAGGCGCGCATATGTTTAACATTCTTCAGTTACACCTTATCTTGGTGGTCCGGGCCCTGGGCGCCGGCCTCAAGGGAGTAGACGCGTTTGCTGCATTCGGATCATCGTAGAAACGAGCCTCGGCTTCTGGGCGCCGCGCGCGCCAGTGGAGCCGCGCTGGTTTCGCCCGTTTCGGCTGCGCGCTGGCTGCTCGTCCTCGTCGTGCTTGCCGGCATCTATTTCTTCCACGGCTTCGTCGTGCCGGTGCTGGCCGCGCTCGTCATCGCCTTTGCGAGCTGGCCGCTCTATACGCGGCTTCTGGCGCGGGTGAACGGCCGGCGCACGCTGGCCGCCTCCATCGCGATCCTCCTCATCCTCGGCTTCATCGTCGGGCCCATCCTCTTCGCCTCCACCTATGCCTTCCACGAGATCCGCGACTGGATCGGCTGGGCGGTGCAGACGAACCGCACCGGCGCGTCGACGCCCGACTGGATCCGCGCGCTGCCCGTCATCGGCGGCTGGCTCGACATGCAGTGGACGCGTTTCCTCGATCATCCGGGCGCGATCGGCGAGCTGACGCAGATCGTCAGCGGCGCGCATATCGGCAATATCTACCGCGTGGCGCTGGCGGCCAGCGGCAAGGCCTTCAACCTCCTGCTCGCCATGCTCTTCATGCTGATCGCGCTGTTCTTCATCTATCGCGACGGCCAGGCCTTCGCCGCCCAGGTGGATCGGCTCGGCGAGCGCATCCTGCCGATGCGCTGGGAGCGCTTCTCCCGCATCGTGCCGGCGACGATCAGCTCCACGGTCACGGGCATGACGCTGATCGCCATCGGCGAGGGCATCGTGCTCGGCACGGCCTACTGGATCGCCGGCGTGCCGTCCGCCGTCACGCTCGGCGTGCTGACGGGCCTGATGGCGCTCTTTCCCGGCGGCGCGCCGCTCTCCTTCACGCTGGTCTCGGTCTATCTCGTTTCCAGCGGCTCGCTCGTCGCGGGCCTTGCCTTGCTCGCCTGGGGTTCGGTCGAGCTCTTCATCGTCGACAAGACGCTGCGCCCGCGCCTCGTCGGCGGGCCGATCAAGCTGCCGTTCCTGCCCACCTTCTTCGGCCTCATCGGCGGGGTGAAGACCATGGGCTTCGTCGGCCTCTTCATCGGTCCCGTGCTGATGGCCCTTCTGGTCGCGATCTGGCGTGAATGGATCCGGGACCTGGAGACGAGCGACCAGCCGACCATCCTCCTCGACGAAACGACGAATCTCCCCGCGCGGCGCGATCCGGAGCGCAACGTCGGCTGACGCCCTCAGCCTTCCGCGCAGAAACGGGAAAAGCCGTTGAGGAACGCGCGCATCTCGCCGACGGCAGCCTCTTCCGCAAGGCGGGCGGCGATCTCCTCCGGCGACAGCGCCATCAGCCGGAACCGCAGGAAAATCTCCTCGTTGAACCGCGCGCTTACCGTGGCGAGCACGATGCGCAACTGCTGCAGCATGTCGTCGCCGCGATGGGAGGCATGGGCGAGCACGATGGGCTTGGCGACCAGCTCCTCGCGTGAGACCAGCCAGTCGATGGCGTTCTTCATGCCGCCGGGAATGGAGCGCACATATTCGGGGCTGGCGATGATCAC
Organism: Shinella fusca; assembly: GCF_014203155.1. Lineage (GTDB taxonomy): Bacteria > Pseudomonadota > Alphaproteobacteria > Rhizobiales > Rhizobiaceae > Shinella > Shinella fusca. Next base: position 12,556 of record NZ_JACHIK010000016.1, on the reverse strand, counting down.
CCCGTCCGCCTCCGCCACGGCCCTGGCAAGCTCGGCGACCGCCGCCGGCAGCGCCTCACCCTCGAGATCCGGCGAAAAGACCGGCAGCATCCCGACCCCGTTATGAAGCACGACGGCATGGTCCGCCCCCGCGGCAGCCCGCAAGGCGCGCAGCATCGCCGTATTGGTGGACGCCCGCCGCGCACTTCCCGAAATGGCCAAGAATTTCATGCGCGCAGGAATGTCCGAGTCCCGGTGGGCGGTCAAGGCGGAGAGGTCAGAAAGGAAGTGGTGCCGCTTAGGTGACTCGAACACCTGACCCCATCATTACGAATGATGTGCTCTACCGACTGAGCTAAAGCGGCTTCCAGCGGTCCCGAAGCGTGTCGGGACCGGAATGGGTGCGCTGATAACCGCAATGGCGGGAGATTTCAAGCGGGGAGTTTGAACTTCCGCATTTTTCCCGTGCGATGCCGCGAAATGGCCGGTTCAGCCGGCGGTGATGCGGGCCTTCGCGGCGTCGTATTCGCGCTCGAGGCGGGCGACGAGGTCTTCCACCGGGCCGATCGCCTTGACGGCGCCGATGCCCTGGCCGCAGCCCCAGATGTCCTTCCAGGCCTTGGCGCCGGTCGTCGCCTTGTCGAAATCCATCTTGGAGGGATCGGCTTCCGGCAGGTGGTCGGGGTCCATGCCGGCGGCGGCGATGGAAGACTTCAGGTAGTTGCCGTGGATGCCGGTGAAATAATTGGAATAGACGATGTCGGCGGCCGCGCTGTCGACGATCATCTGCTTGTAGGCGTCGCTCGCACGCGCTTCCTCCGTCGCGATGAAGGGAGAGCCGATATAGGCCATGTCCGCGCCCATCGCCTCAGCCGCGAGGATCGCCCCGCCGGTCGCGATCGCGCCGGAAAGGAGGAGGGGCCCGTCGAACCATTCGCGAATCTCCTGCACGAGCGCGAAGGGCGAGAGGGTGCCGGCATGGCCGCCCGCGCCCGCGGCGACCGCGATCAGCCCGTCCGCGCCCTTGCGGATCGCCGAATTCGCATGGCGGTTGTTGATGACGTCGTGCAGCACGATGCCGCCGTAGGAATGGATCGCCGCATTCACCTCCGGCACGGCGCCGAGCGAGGAGATGACGACCGGCACCTTGTATTTCACGCACATCGCAAGGTCGTGCTCCAGCCGCCTGTTGGAACGGTGGACGATCTGGTTGACGGCGAAGGGCGCGGCCGGGCGGTCCGGGTTCTTCGCGTCATGCGCGGCAAGGCCCTCCGTGATTTCCGCCAGCCATTCGTCGAGCTGCGATTCGGGCCGGGCATTCAGCGCCGGGAAGGCGCCGATGATGCCCGCTTTGCATTGCGCCAGCGTCAGCGCAGGATGCGAGACGATGAAGAGCGGTGCGCCGACGACGGGCAGGCGCAGCTTGTCCTTGAGGATCGCGGGCAGGGCCATGGAGGGGAAATCCTGTCTGTTTTGACGTTTACGAAAACGTCAAAACCATAGCAGCGTGCAACGGGTCTGAAAAGAGGCGATACGGGCGTGGATCGGCGAGCTTCGGTGCGTTCCTGCAAACGCAATGGTGCGCCGATCGGCGGGGAGGCGGTTTGCCGTGACGGCTTCGGCAAGCCCGGCAGGCCGACCTGCCGGGCAGGTGCCGGCGGTCTCATCGCCTCGGGGCAGGTGCTTATCCCCGGAGAAGGCCGGGCGGTTCGGCCGGAAGGCTTGCGCAAATTCGCGTCAAACGTTACGCAAAACCTAACAAAAGCCGGAAAGCAGGGCTCTTTCCACAGAAGTATCGTAGCGGCCATGAGGCGGCTCCCGCAGAAGGGTCGGATGTGAGCGGACTGGAGACGGCAATCAGAAACGCGCTGGCGCGCTCCGAGCGTGCCAATGCCGAGGTGCGGGCGCGGATCTACCAGTCGGCGCGCCATGCGCTCGAAGCCGGCTTGCGCAAGCAGGAAATCAACGATCCCGAGACGATGGCCGCCCAGCGCCACCGGCTGGAGGCGACGATCCGCGAGATCGAGACGGAGGAGCGCGCCCGGCTTGCCGCCGCCGAAAGCGCGGTCCGCGCCGAGCCGGTCGCCGAGGCCCGGGCAGAACCCGCGCTGCGCGCCGAGCGGGCCGAGCCGACGCTGGAAGGCGAACGGCGCGACGATGCCGGCCGGCCGGCCGGCGGAACCGGCGATATCGGCGCGATCCGCCCCGAGCGCGCGGACGGCTTTTCCGCGGGCGGCGCCGCAGCCGCCGGGCCCGCGTCCGGCAAGGCCTCGGGCGGGCCGGCGGATATCCGGCCCGAAAGGGTGGCGAAGGCGCGCAGGCGCCGCGGCCGCCTCTTCTCCTTCCTGCTGGTCGTCGCAACGCTGATCGCCGCCTTCGGGGCGCTTGCCTGGTGGGTGCAGACGAGCGGGCTGCTTGCCGACCTTCGCGGCGATGCGGACGATTCCATTCCGCCCGCCCGGGTTTCCGGCGAGGATTTCTCCGGTGACGACCCGGTCAAGAAGGCGCTCGACACGCAGAACCGCTTCACCGCCGACTGGCGCGCGGTCTTCTCGCCGGGCGACATGGACAAGCTGTCGGCCGGCGCGGCGGGCCGCTTCGAGCAGGTCGGCACGGGCGAAGGCCCGGCCGCGCGCATAACCTCCACCGATCCCGACCGGGACGGGGCGGTGCGCATCGAGGTCTCGCCCGAAGTGCTTGGCGAACTCGGCGGCAAGAATTCGACGGTCGCGCTCACCGTGCAGTCGGCGAACGGCAAGCCGGTGCAGGTCACCGTCGAATGCGACTTCTCCACCATGGGCGGCTGCGGCCGCCACCGCTTCACGGTGTCGGAGCGCACGGATATCCTGTTTCAGGTGACGTTCGACCGCTCGCTCTCGCCGAGCGAGCCGGGGCATCTCCTGCTCAACAGCGATATCGCCGGCGGCAATGCCAGCGTCTACCTCTACGGCGTGCGCATCCTGCCGGGCGAATGACCGGCGCCGGTCCTATCTGACGAAGCCGGGGCCGGAGCCGAGGATCTTGTCGTCCACCGCGCCGATCGCCTTCCTGTCCTTGCCGTCATAGTCGAGCGAGGTCAGGATGTGGCGGATGACGTTGATACGCGCGCGGCGCTTGTCGTTGGCGCGCACCACGGTCCAGGGCGCATGGTCCGTGTGGGTTTCCTTCAGCATGCGGTCGCGCTTGTCCGTGTAGTCGCCCCATTTCCTGAGCGAGGCGATGTCCATCGGCGAGAGCTTCCACATCTTCAGCGGATCGTGCCGGCGGTCGTGGAAGCGTTTCAACTGCATCTCGCGGCCGATATTGAGCCAGAACTTGAAGAAGTGGATGCCCTCGGAAACGACCATCTCCTCGAAGCGCGGCGTCTCCTCCAGGAATTTCTCGTATTGCTCCTTCGTGCAGAAGCCCATGACGGGCTCGACGCCCGCGCGGTTGTACCAGGAGCGGTCGAAGAGCACGAATTCGCCGGCGGTCGGGAAGGTCGCGACATAGCGCTGGTAGTACCATTGCCCCTGCTCGGTCTCCGTCGGCTTGGTGAGCGCCACCACGCGCGCCGAGCGCGGGTTCATGTAGGAGGAGGTGGCGTGGATCGCCCCGCCCTTGCCGGCGGCATCCCGCCCCTCGAACACGGCGATCACCCGCTGTCCCGTCTTCTGCTGCCAGAACTGCACCTTGACCAGCTCGATCTGCAGCAGCTTCAGCGTCTTCTCGTATTCCTTGTTGGCAAGCTTCTTGTCGTAGGGGTAGTCGTCGGAGCCGAAGGCCTTTTCCGAGATCCAGTCCGGCAGCTTCGGATCGTCGATGTCGAACACCCGCTTCTTGTCGTGGATATCCAGCTCCACCGCCCGGCTTTCCGCCTTCTCCGCCATCGTCTGCTCCTCGAAACACCAAGAGGCGGCGAGCGCCGCATGGCCGCAGGTGGCCATAACCGCATTGCGAATTCAAGCGCGCCGTGAAAAACATGTCACGAAGCCGCGCTATCCATCGGGAATCGGTGGAGGCGCGGAGGGTGCGATGCTGGCGAGGGAATGGGCGGCGGTGACGGATCAGCGGACGGTCTTCGGCTGGCTGGCGGCGCAACTGTGGGGGGAGCGGGTGCTCATCGCCTCCGCCGTCTTCGTCGGCTTCATGATGTGGCTTTCCGGCATGCATCTCGGCTGGGCCTCCTTCGCAGTGCTGCTCCTCGTCATTGCGGGCCTGCTACGCGTGGAGCGGCGCGCGGCGGAAGCCGAGCAGCGGGCCGCCGTGCCCGTTGCCGCAGCGCCTGCCGAGCCGGACCGGGCTGCGGAGGAGCGCATGGCCATCGCCGCCGTTCTCGGCGCGCTCGACGCCCCCGCGCTGCTTCTTTCCGCAAGCGAGGCCGTCCTCTTGCAGAACCGCGCGGCGGAAGCCGTCTTCGGCCCCATCCCGCGCAATGGCGACCTTGCCGGCCGCATCCGCGCCCCCGGCATTCTCGACATGGTGCGCGAGGCCATCGCCTCCGGCCAGCCGCGCGAGACGGAGCATGCCGAGCGCCTGCCCTCCGAGACGGTCCATGTCGTGCGCATCGCCCCGCTTGCCGACCGCAGGGGCGAGCCGCTCTGGCTGCTCACCTTCCGCGACGTCTCGCAGGCCCGCCGCATCGAGCGCATGCGCTCGGATTTCGTCGCCAATGCCAGCCACGAGCTGCGCACGCCGCTCGCCTCGCTGCGCGGCTTCATCGAGACGCTGCAGGGCCCGGCGAAGAACGACCTGAAGGCCCAAGAACGCTTCCTCGCCATCATGCACGAGCAGGCGACGCGCATGAGCCGCCTCGTCGACGACCTGCTCTCGCTCTCGCGCCTCGAACTGCGCTCCAACCTTGCGCCGGACCAGACGGTGGACCTCGTGCCGCTCCTCGGCCATGTGCGCGACAGCCTCCAGCCGCTCGCCGGCGATCTCGGCGTCGAGGTGGCGCTGCACCTGCCGGACCGCCCGGTTACCGTCAACGGCGACCGCGACGAGCTGGTCCAGGTCTTCGAGAACCTCATCGAGAACGCCTGCAAATACGGGCAGGAGGGCAAGCGTGTCGATATCGTGCTCACCGGCGGGGGCGAGGCGCCCGTCGAGCTTTCTGTCACCGACTACGGCCCCGGCATTCCGCCGGAACATGTGCCGCGCATCACCGAGCGCTTCTACCGCGTCAACGTGGAGGCGAGCCGGTCCAGGAAGGGCACCGGGCTCGGGCTTGCCATCGTCAAGCACATCCTGACGCGCCACAAGGCGCGCCTCGTGGTGAAGTCCGAGCTCGGCAAGGGCACGGTCTTTACCGTCAAATTCTGACACATACCATCAGGCTTTCGTCGTGATGATGGAAATTCGCAAGCATTTCCAGATGCTTGACCTGTCACAAATGTTTCGTCGAACTGACATAAAAGCAATGGCGATCGGGGTTTAGACAGAGGCCGCCGGTCAACGGCAGAGAGCGCGAAACGAGCGCTTGCAACACACGTCCTCTTCGGGAGACCCCAGATGAAATCTCTTAAGCTCACTGCCGCGGCGCTTGTCGCTTCCGCCGCCTTCGCAGGCGTTGCCGTCGCCCGCGACCAGATCCAGATCGCCGGCTCCTCCACCGTTCTTCCCTATGCCAAGATCGTCGCCGAGACGTTCGGCGAGACCTATCCGGACTTCAAGACGCCGATCGTCGAATCCGGCGGCACGGGCGGCGGCCTCAAGGAATTCTGCAAGGGCGTCGGCCCGGACACCATCGACATCGCCAACGCCTCGCGCGCGATCAAGGACAGCGAAGTCGAGGCCTGCAAGGCTGCCGGCGTGACCGAGATCCAGGAAGTCAAGATCGGCTATGACGGCATCGTCTTCGCCACGGACGCCGGCAATGCCGACCTGAAGCTGGAGCCGAAGGACCTCTACCTCGCGCTCGCCGCCGAGGTCGTCGTCGACGGCAAGCTCGTCGCCAACCCCTACAAGAAGTGGTCGGAGGTCAACAAGGACCTGCCGGACGCCGAGATCGCCGCCTATATCCCGGGTGAGAAGCACGGCACGCGCGAAGTCTTCGAGGAGAAGGTGCTGGCGGCCGGCTGCGAAGCCTCCGGCGCTGCCGAGGTGATCAAGGCCGCCGTCGCCGAGAAGGACGCCCAGCATGCCAAGTGCGTCGCCGTGCGCAAGGATGGCCTGGCCGTCGACATCGACGGCGACTACACGGAAACGCTGGCCCGCATCGCCGCCAACAAGTCCGGCATCGGCGTCTTCGGCCTCTCCTTCTACGAAAACAACGCCGACAAGCTGAAGGTCGCCACCGTCAGCGGCATCGTTCCTTCGGTCGAGACCATCGCCTCGGGCGAATATCCGGTTTCCCGCCCGCTGTTCTTCTACGTCAAGAAGGCGCATCTCGGCGTCATCCCCGGCCTGAAGGACTATGTCGAGTTCTTCACCAGCGACGACATGATCGGCCCCGACTCCCCGCTTGCCGAATACGGCCTCGTTCCGGCCCCCGACGCCGAGCGCGAGGAGGTCCGCAAGGCCTTCACCGACGGCAAGATCATGTAATCTGCTCTGGCCGGCGCGGCCATCCTTCACGGGTGTCGCGCCGGCCGGTCTCGCCGGGAGAATGTCCGAAATGAGTGTGTCCCTTCTTCTGCTCGTCGTCGCCGGCATCGGCGTCATGGGATATCTGGCAGGCAGCTGGCGCGCCGGCGCGCTTGCCGGCGGCAAGGCGTCCAGCCTGCATTCCCGGCCGGGCTACTACGGCGCCTTCGTCGCCGTCTGGTCCGTGCTTCCGGCGGTCCTCGTGCTGCTGGTCTGGATCGTCGCGAGCCCGATCTATATCGGCTCGACCGTGCGCAACGGCTTTCCCGAAGAGGTCAAGGCCGAGCCGCAGGCGACGCAGAACCTCGACTACAACATGATCGGCGCCATTTCCCGCGGCCTCTCGCTGCTGTCGGCGCAAGAGCGAACGGCGCTGTTTGCCGACGGCTCCGCCGCCCGCACGGTGCTGGCCGCCAAGGGCGTGCCGCTCGCCGCCGACCCGGCGCCCTACATGCTGACCTCCGCCGACACGCTCAACCGCATGACGGTGGCGAGCGGTCTCCTCCGCTCGGCCCTCGTCGTCCTCGTCGCGCTCGCAGGGGCGTTCTTCTCCTACCGGATGATCGCGCCGAAGTTCCGGGCGCGAAACCGGGTGGAGGGCGTGATGCTCGGCGGCCTCCTCGCCGCCTCCTCCATCGCCATCCTGACGACGATCGGCATCGTCGCCTCGATGCTCACGGAAGCCATCCATTTCTTCAACCGGGTTCCGGCCTGGGAATTCTTCTTCGGCACCGTCTGGGACCCGCGCTTCGCGGCGGCGGGCGCCGCCGCTTCCGCCGGCCAGTTCGGCCTCGTCCCGCTCCTTGCCGGCACGCTCTATATCGGCTTCGTCGCCATGCTGGTCGCCGTGCCCGTCGGCCTCTTCGCCGCCGTCTACATGTCGGAATACGCCTCGCGCACGCTCCGCTCGGTGGCAAAGCCGCTCCTCGAGGTCCTCGCCGGCATCCCCACCATCGTCTACGGCTTCTTCGCCATGGTCACGGTCGGCCCGTTCCTGCGCGATATCTCGGCGCAGATGAACGGCCTTGCCACCGGCAACTTTGCGAGCTTCATCCAGGCGCAGAGCGTGCTGACGGCCGGCTTCGTCATGGGCATCATGCTGATCCCCTACGTCTCCTCGCTGTCGGACGACATCATCACCGCCGTGCCGCGGGCGCTGCGCGACGGCTCGCTCGGCCTCGGCGCCACGCGCTCGGAAACGATCAAGCGCGTCATCCTGCCGGCCGCCCTGCCGGGCATCGTCGGTGCCCTCCTGATGACGGCGTCCCGCGCCATCGGCGAGACCATGATCGTCGTGCTCGCAGCCGGTGTCGCCGCCCGCATGCAGCTCAACCCCTTCGAGCCGATGACGACGGTGACGGTGAAGATCGTCAACCAGTTGACGGGCGACCTCGAATTCACCTCGCCGCAGACACTGGTGGCCTTCGCCCTCGGTATCACGCTCTTCGTCATCACGCTTTGCCTCAACATCTACGCCCTCTACATCGTGCGCAAATACCGGGAGCAGTACGAATGAGCCAGGTCTCCCCCATGTCTTCCATGAGCTCCATCGGCGCCTCCGCCCGGCCCGGGCGCCGCGATATCGGCCTCGGCCGCCGCTACGCCGCCGAACGCCGCTTCCGCTTCTACGGCATGGCCGCCATCGGCTTCGGCCTCCTCTTCCTGTTCCTCCTCCTGTTCTCCGTGGTCTCCAAGGGCTACACGGCCTTCCAGCAGTCGATGATCACCATTCCGGTCGCATTCTCCGAACAGGTCATCGACAAGGACAACGAGCGCGCCGCCAACCCGCAAAAGCTCGTCTCGGCCAACTACCCGGTCGTCGCCCGCAATGCGCTCGCGAAGGTGCTCGGCGTCGACGAGAAGGACCGGGCCGGCCTCAAGGCGGTGAACGGCCTGATCTCGGACAGCGTGCGCACCCAGCTGCGCGACCTCGTCGTCGCCGATCCGTCGATCATCGGCACGACGCGCGACGTGACGTTCCTCGCCTCCGGCGACCTCGATTCCGCCTTCAAGGGCCAGATCAATCTCGACGTGCCGGAGAAGGACCGCAAGATCTCCGACAGGCAGGTCGGCTGGATGAACCAGCTCGCCGAAAGCGGCGCGCTCTCCAAGCACTTCAACACCGGCCTCTTCGTCAACGGCGCCTCCAGCCGCCCGGAGGCCGCAGGCGTCGGCGTCGCGCTCGTCGGCTCGCTCTACATGATGCTGATCGTGCTGGCGCTCTCGCTGCCCATCGGCGTCGCCGCCTCGATCTACCTGGAGGAGTTCGCGCCGAAGAACCGCCTCACCGACCTGATCGAGGTGAACATCAACAACCTCGCGGCCGTGCCCTCCATCGTCTACGGCCTGCTCGGCCTTGCCGTCTTCGTCAACTTCGCCGGCTTCCCGCGCTCGGCGGCCCTCGTCGGCGGCCTGGTGCTGACGCTGATGACGCTGCCGACCATCATCATCGCGACCCGCGCGGCGCTGAAGGCGGTGCCGCCGTCGATCCGCGCGGCGGCCCTCGGCCTCGGCGCCTCCAAGATGCAGACCGTGTTCCACCACGTCCTGCCGCTTGCCATGCCCGGCATCCTCACCGGCACGATCATCGGCCTCGCCCATGCGCTCGGCGAGACGGCGCCGCTCCTGCTCATCGGCATGGTGGCCTTCGTGGCGGACGTTCCGGCAACGCCGCTCGATCCGGCGACGGCCCTTCCGGTGCAGATCTACATGTGGGCGAACGAGGCCGAGCGCGCCTTCGTGGAGCGCACGTCGGGCGCCATCATCGTGCTCCTTCTCTTCCTCATTCTCATGAACGTCGGCGCCATCCTGCTGCGCCGCCGCTTCGAACGGCGCTGGTAAAAGGACCCGTCAGATGAACATCATGTCAGAAGCCGCAGTCGAGAAAGCGCTGGACGGAAAAATGAACGACATTTCCTACAAGATGATCGGCAGGGACGTTTCGGTCTACTACGGCGAGAAACGCGCCCTCTACGACGTCAATCTCGATGTGCGCGAAAACACCGTGACGGCCCTCATCGGCCCGTCCGGCTGCGGCAAGTCGACGTTCCTGCGCACGCTCAACCGCATGAACGACACGATCGACGGCTGCCGCGTCACCGGCCGCATCACGCTCGACGGCGACGACATCTACGACCCGGCAATCGACGTGGTCGAGCTGCGCGCCCGCGTCGGCATGGTCTTCCAGAAGCCGAACCCGTTCCCGAAATCGATCTACGAGAACGTCGCCTACGGCCCGCGCATCCACGGCCTTGCGAAAGCCAAGGCCGACATGGACGCCATCGTCGAGCAGAGCCTGCAGAAGGCGGGCCTGTGGAACGAGGTGAAGGACCGCCTGCAGGAAAGCGGCACGGGCCTTTCCGGCGGCCAGCAGCAGCGCCTGTGCATCGCCAGGGCCGTCGCCGTTAGCCCCGAGGTCATCCTGATGGACGAGCCCTGCTCGGCGCTCGATCCCATCGCCACCGCCAAGGTGGAGGAACTGATCCACGAGCTGCGCGCCAATTTCACCATCGTCATCGTGACGCATTCGATGCAGCAGGCGGCCCGCGTCTCGCAGCGCACCGCCATGTTCCACCTCGGCAACCTCGTCGAGGAGAACGACACCGACAAGATGTTCACCAACCCGGACGACCAGCGCACGCAGGACTACATCATGGGCCGCTTCGGCTGACGCCCAAGCTCCCCCGAACCCGCGCGCATCAAGGACAGAACCATGGCCCCCTCCCATATCGTCTCCGCCTATGACGAAGAACTGAAGTACCTCTCCCGCCGTATCTCCGAGATGGGCGGCACCGCCGAGCAGATGGTCGCCGATTCCGTCCGCGCCCTTGTCACCACGGACGCGGTGCTGGCCCAGAAGGTCATTTCCGAGGATATCATCCTCGACAATGCCGAGCGGCAGATCAACGAGAAGGCGATCGTCACCATCGCCAAACGCCAGCCGATGGCCGCGGACCTGCGCGAGATCATGGGCGCCATCCGCATCGCCGCCGAGCTGGAACGCGTCGGCGACCTCGGCAAGAACACCGCCAAGCGCGTCATCGCCGTGCAGAGCTCCGGCATGCCGCGCACGCTCGCCCGCGGTCTCGAGCACCTCGCCGAGCTCGCCCTTATGCAGCTCAAGGAAGTGCTCGACGTCTACGCCACCCGCTCGGTCGACAAGGCGAAGGCGATCCGCGAGCGCGACGACGAGATCGACGCGATCTACACCTCGCTGTTCCGCGAGCTGCTCACCTACATGATGGAGGATCCGCGCAACATCACGCCCTGCACGCACCTCCTGTTCTGCGCCAAGAACATCGAGCGCATCGGCGACCATGCGACCAACATCGCCGAGACCATCTACTACATGGCGACGGGCTCGCAGCCCGAGGGCGAGCGCCCGAAGGACGACACCTCCACGTCGGTGGTCGCCGCCGACCTTTCCGAAGCCTCCGAGTAAGGGACGCGCCCATGGTGCCGAGAATCGCGGTGGTGGAAGACGAGGAGGCGCTGAGCGTCCTCCTGCGCTACAACCTCGAAGCCGAGGGCTTCGAGGTCGATACGATCCTTTCCGGCGACGAGGCCGAGATGCGCCTGCAGGAGCGCATGCCGGACCTCCTGATCCTCGACTGGATGCTGCCGGGCGTTTCCGGCATCGAGCTCTGCCGGCGCCTGCGCCAGCGGCCGGAGACCGAGCGCCTGCCGATCATCATGCTGACGGCGCGCGGCGAGGAGAGTGAGCGCGTACGGGGCCTTGCCACCGGCGCGGACGACTATGTGGTCAAGCCCTTCTCGACGCCCGAGCTCGTCGCCCGCGTGCGCGCCATGCTGCGCCGCGCCAAGCCCGAGGTCGTCTCGACGGTGCTGCGTTGCGGCGACATCGAGCTCGACCGCGAGACCCACCGCGTCCATCGCCGCACCCGCGAGGTGCGCCTCGGCCCGACGGAATTCCGGCTTCTCGAATTCCTGATGACCTCCCCCGGCCGCGTCTTCTCGCGCTCCCAGCTCCTCGACGGCGTCTGGGGCCACGACATCTATGTCGACGAGCGCACCGTCGACGTCCATGTCGGGCGCCTCCGCAAGGCCCTCAATTTCGCGGGCATGCAGGACGTCATCCGCACCGTCCGCGGCGCCGGCTATTCGCTGGAAGCCTGAGCGCGCTATTCCTCCCAAGGAGGCAAACGGGCCCTGCGGGGCCCGTTTCGCGTTTGAGGGGCTCCTCCGCTCGCTGCTCCCTCTCGGTCGTCATCCTCGGGCTTGTGTGGATGAGATGTGGTTTACTTGCTTGCATCGGCCGGGATGCGCATCCCGGCCGATGCAGGCAGGTGGCCGTTCCCTCGGGTTGGCTTTGAAGGCCGCGGTCGAGCAAGGCCCTGCCTGCTCCCTTTGACCCCGAACGGTTGCTCGGGCTTTTCGCCCGCACCACAAGCCTGGGAGCAAGGCCATGATACATGATCTCCCCTTCGTCGGCATCGACGTGTGCAAGACCCGCTTCGATGTCTTTGTCCATCCGGCAGGCACGCGGTTTTCCTGTCCCGCCTCGCAAGACGGCATCGGCGCCCTCGTGCAGCGCCTGGCCGGCCTTGGGCGGTGCGCCGTCGCGGTGGAAGCCTCCGGTGGCTATGAGCGCAAGCTGATCGCACCGCTCCATGCGGCCGGCATGACGGTGTATGTCGTGGCGCCGGCCCGCGTGCGCCAGCTGGCGGGTGCGCTCGGCCAGCTGGCCAAGACCGACGCCATCGACGCAGCCATGATCGCCCGCTACCTGGCCGTCGCGCAGGAGAACCTGACACCCTGGCGCCCCGATGCCGCCCGCCAGCGGCTCAGCGCCGTCCTGGCCCATCGCCGCAGGCTGGTGGCAGAAAGAAGCGGACTTGCCAGCCTGCTCGACACCGAGGACGAGCCGCTGGTGCGCTCCCTCGTCCAGGAGCGGCTGGATGCCATCGCCCGGGATATCGAGCAGCTCGACAGGGCCGTGCGCGCACTCCTCGTCGAGCACACCCATCTGCGGCAGCGCTATGACAGGCTTCGT
>NZ_JACHIK010000015.1 GCF_014203155.1 Shinella fusca | reverse complement strand
AAGGGAGCAGGCAGGGCCTTGCTCGACCGCGGCCTTCAAAGCCAACCCGAGGGAACGGCCACCTGCCTGCATCGGCCGGGATGCGCATCCCGGCCCCTGCCTGCATCGGCCGGGATGCGCATCCCGGCCGATGCAAGCAAGTAAACCACATCTCATCCACACAAGCCCGAGGATGACGGAGGAGGGAGAGCTGGCTTAACGCGCCCTCACTGCTCCGACAGCTTGATATCCGGCGTATACTCCTTGCCCGGAACGTCCTTCACCACGGCCTGGCCGCATTGCATGACCTTGGCCTCGGCATTGTAGGCGTAGGTCGGCGAGCCGTGCAGGTCCCAGCCCTTGTTGAGGGCCAGCGTCACCTTGTGGCAGAAGGATGCATCGTCCGGGGCGGTCAGGAAGCGGTAGACTTTCATGTTTTCGTCTTTCTCTCGTTGATCAGGTCGACCTTGGCGAGCAGGCGCCCGGCCTGGTCGGCGTGGAGCTTTTCGACCATGCGGCCGGCAATGTTGACGACGGCCTTGCCGGCATTGTCCGGCGCGGCGAAGGCGGCGACGATGGCGAGCGCCTCGGCGGCCTCGGCCTCCGTCACGCCGAAGGCTGCGTTGGCCGCCTCGATCTGCACGGGATGGATCAGCATCTTGCCGTCGAACCCCATCTGGCGGGCCTGCCGGCATTCCGCCTCGAAGGCGTCCTCGTCGGAAAAGTCGTTGAAGACGGCGTCGACGACGTCGAGCCCCGAGGCGCGCGCGGCGACGACCACCTGAAGCAGCAGCGGCACGAGGAAGGGACGGCCGGCCATGTCGGCGATGCCGGTCTCCTTGCGCAGGTCGTTGAGGCCGACGACGAAGCAGTCGAGCCGGCCGCCATGGGTGCGGCCGATCTCGGCGATGGCGGCGAGGTTGAGGAGGCTGGCCGCCGTCTCGATCATCGCCCACAGGCGCGGCCCGTCATCCGCCCCGGCCTCGGAAAGCCAGTCGGCGACAGTGAGCACCTCCTGCGGCTCCGAGACCTTAGGCAAAAGCACCGCATCGGGCATGCAGGCGAGCACCGTTTCGAGGTCGAGCGCGCCGTCCGGTCCTTCGAGCGGATTGATGCGGATGACATGCTCGCGGCCGGACGTGCGGTCGAGCGCGGTGAAATGCGAAACGAGCGCGGCGCGCGCCTCCGCCTTCTTCTCCGGCAGGACGGAATCCTCGAGGTCGAAGATGATCGCGTCGCAATCGAGCGTCCTCGATTTGGCGAGCGCCCGGCCGTTGGCGGCGGGAACGCTGAGCACGGAGCGGCGAAGGCGAAGCGGGTGGTGGTGCGGTGTCCTGTTCATCCCACCTTTGTGCCGCGCTTTGCCGCAGCCGGCAAGCACCTGCGATTTCGGCCTTGCAATGGACAAAATCGACCCCCACATTGCTCTCAGAGAAAGGGCAAATCAAAATGCAGCGTATCCGCTCCATCGTCTTCACCATCCTCGCCATGATGATCGCCGGCGCGACGTTCCTGTTCGCCGCCTCCGTTGGCCTTGCCATCGCCGGCATCGTTTCCGTGCTGATGATCGGCTCCATGCTTGCCGCAAAGCTCCAGCCGGCTCCCGTGCGTGCGACCGCCCGCAACGATCGCCGGGCACCCGGCCAGCGCGAGCCGCGCATCTGGAACGACGGCCGCGGCACGATCATCGACCTCTGAGAGAGGCTTCGTTCCGACAAGGACACCCGGGCGTTTTTCACGCCCGGCGGCTGCGTTTGCGGCCCATCGGCAAGTTTTCCCTTCAAATCCCGGGAAAACTGCTCTAAACGCTTCAGCAACCGACATCACCGTATTCCGAGGGTTTCCGCATGGACAAGTTCGTCAAGCTGACCGGCGTCGCCGCGCCGCTTCCCGTCGTCAATATCGACACGGACATGATCATTCCGAAGGATTACCTCAAGACGATCAAGCGCACCGGCCTCGGCACGGGCCTCTTCGCCGAGGCGCGCTACAACGAGGACGGCACGCCGAACCCGGATTTCGTGCTGAACAAGCCCGCCTACCAGAACGCCACGATCCTGGTGGCCGGCGACAATTTCGGCTGCGGCTCCTCGCGTGAGCATGCGCCGTGGGCGCTGCTCGACTTCGGCATCCGCTGCGTCATCTCCACGAGCTTCGCCGACATCTTCTACAACAACTGTTTCAAGAACGGCATCCTGCCGATCGTCGTCAGCCCCGAAGACCTCGACAAGCTGATGGACGACGCCAGCCGCGGCTCCAACGCCGTGCTGACCGTGGACCTCGAAGCCCAGGAAATCACCGGCCCCGACGGCGGCCGCATCGGCTTCGAGATCGATGCCTTCCGCCGCCACTGCCTGCTGAACGGCCTCGACGACATCGGCCTGACGCTGGAAAAGGCGACCTCCATCGACAGCTTCGAGAAGAAGACCGCGTCCTCCCGCCCCTGGGCGTAAGGCCATGCGCCGGCTGATCTCGTCCGGCTCCCCATTCGAAGCGACGGCGGGCTATTCGCGCGCCGTCGTTTCCGGCGACTGGTGCTTCGTGTCCGGCACGACCGGCTACGACTATGCCACCATGGCCATGCCGGAGAGCGTCGAGGACCAGACGCGCAACTGCCTTGCCACCATCGGCAAGGTTCTGGACGAGGCCGGCTTTTCCTTTTCCGACGTGGTGCGCTGCCATTACTACGTGACCGAGGCCGCCTTCGCGACCCGCGTCTTCCCGATTCTCGGCGAGACGTTCGGCACGGTCCGCCCCGCCGCCACCATGGTGGTCTGCGGCCTGATCCGGCCGGAAATGCTGATCGAGATCGAGGTCACGGCGCTACGCCAAAGCTGAGCGGACCCGCGCAAAAATCTTTCCTTCGAATGATTTTCCTTGAACGGAAGTTGCGCTAAGAAGCGCGCAACCCTTCCGTGACATCAAGGAAAATCCCATGACAGCGCGTACCCTCCTCCTCCTGCCCGGCGACGGCATCGGCCCGGAAGCCATGGCGGAAGTCCGCAAGATCATCGCCTATATGAACGCCGAACTCGGCGCCGGCTTTGAGACCGACGAAGGCCTCGTCGGCGGCTGCGCGTACGATGCCCATGGCGCGGCGATCTCGGAAGGCGACATGGAGAAGGCGCTTGCGGCGGACGCCGTGCTGTTCGGCGCCGTCGGCGGCCCGAAATGGGATGCCGTTCCCTATGAAGTCCGTCCGGAAGCCGGCCTCCTGCGCCTGCGCAAGGACCTGAAGCTCTTCGCGAACCTGCGCCCGGCCATCTGCTATCCGGCGCTTGCCAACGCCTCCTCGCTGAAGCCCGAGCTCGTCGAAGGCCTCGACATCCTCATCGTGCGCGAACTGACGGGCGGCGTCTATTTCGGCGAGCCGAAGGAGATCATCGACCTCGGCAACGGCCAGAAGCGCGGCATCGACACCCAGGTCTACGACACCTACGAGATCGAGCGCATCGCCGGCGTCGCCTTCGAGCTGGCCCGCACCCGCAACAACCGCGTCTGCTCGATGGAAAAGCGCAACGTCATGAAGTCCGGCGTTCTCTGGAACCAGGTCGTGACGGAGACGCACAAGCGCAGCTATTCGGACGTGCAGCTCGAGCACATGCTGGCCGATGCCGGCGGCATGCAGCTCGTGCGCGCGCCCAAGCAGTTCGACGTCATCGTGACGGACAACCTCTTCGGCGACATGCTCTCCGACGTCGCGGCCATGCTGACGGGCTCGCTCGGCATGCTGCCGTCCGCCTCGCTCGGCGCCCCGGACGCCAAGACCGGCCAGCGCAAGGCACTCTACGAGCCCGTGCACGGCTCGGCGCCGGACATTGCCGGCAAGGGCATCGCCAACCCGATCGCCATGATCGCCTCCTTCGCCATGTGCCTGCGCTACTCGTTCAACATGGTCAAGGAAGCCGACAACCTTGAAAAGGCCATCGCCGAAGTCCTCGACAGCGGCGTGCGCACCGGCGACATCATGGCCGAAGGCTGCCGCAAGGTCGGCACCTCGGAAATGGGCGACACCATCCTTTCCGCCTTCCGGAAACTCTCGGCCTGAACCGGCTTATTGGACAGCGAGGCTCCCGGCATGTCCGGGAGCTTTTTTCGTTCGCCTCCCTTGAAAAGCCGGCTTTTCCCGACACATGGAAGCCACGTCTTTTCAAGGGATACTCATGAACCGATCGTTCGCGACCTCCTCGCTCTGGATCCTCGCCGCCACCGTCGTCCTCCTCGCGGCGCTCGTTCCCTTCGATCCCGCCATCTCCCGGCACGCCCGGGGCCTTCCCGGCGCCATCGTCGCCTTCAATGCGCATATCACCGATTTCGGCACGTTCCGGTGGATGATCTACGGCTCCGGCGTCCTCGTCATCCTCGCCTATGCCGTCCATCGGGCGCTCGGCAACGGAACGGCCGCCGGCCGGGCCCGGTCCGTAACGCGCCTGTCGCTCTACTTCTTCCTCACCATCGGCGCGACGAGCGCATTCGTGCACCTCGCCAAGCTGATCGTCGGGCGCGCCCGGCCGGAGCTTTTCGCCGATCTCGGCGCCTACAGCCTGACGCCCTTTGCCTATGACAACCTCTATGCCAGCTTCCCCTCCGGTCATTCGGCGGCGGTGGGTGCCTTCTTCGGCGCCTTTTCCATGCTGGTTCCGCGGCTGCGCCCGCTCTTCCTTGCCGGCGCGCTGGCGATCGGCGTCTCGCGCGTCATCCTCGGCGCGCACTATCCGAGCGATGTCGCCGCCGGGCTGCTGCTGGGCCTGTGGACGGCCATCGCCGTCGCCTTCCTCTTCGCCCGCCGGGACTGGCTCTTCCGCTTCGACGCGCGCGGCTGGCCGTTGCCGAAGGCGCTTTCCGGCAAGCCGAAATAAAACCGGCCCGCGTTAACGCGGGCCGGTTCGCCATGAACGGATCGGAAGGGGGAGATCAATCCATGGCGTGGATGTCGCGGTCCTTCGTTTCCGGCAGGAAGAGAAGGCCGATGACGAGCGTGATGCCTGCGAAGACGATCGGATACCACAGGCCGTAGTAGATATCGCCCTCCGCCGCGCTCATGGCGAAGGCCATGGCCGGAAGCAGGCCACCGAACCAGCCGTTGCCGATATGATAGGGCAGCGACATGCCAGTGTAGCGGATGCGGGTCGGGAAGAGCTCGACCAGCAGCGCGGCGATGGGGCCGTAGACCATCGTGACGTAGATCACGAGGACCGTCAGCACGGCGATGATCGTGACCCAGTTCACGTTGGCGGGGTCGGCGACCATGGTGTAGGCACCGCCGCCGGCAATCGTGTAAACGGCCATATCGGTGACGCCGTTGGCTTCGTCGGCCGTCAGCAGCTTGCCGGCGACGAGATCGGCGGCGGGCATGCTGGCCTTCTCGCCGGCGCGGATCGCGGTCGCATCCAGAGCGAGCTCCGGATTGGCGGCGACGAAGGCGTCGAGCTTGGAGTCCGGAACCTTCGCCGCGCCACGGACCAGCGGATAGCCGGCGTCGTGGAGCGCGATGTTCGTCTGCTTCTGGAACGCCGCGTCGAGACCCTTGGCCTGATCGCCTGCTGCGACGGCGTCGTAGCTGGCGATCGTCTTGTCGCCGATCTGGACCGTTGCGGGCGTGCCGGCCGCCGCCGTGGTGACGACGTCATAGGGCACGGAATTACGGGTCAGGAACGAGGTCGCGATGTCGCAGGACGTCGTGAACTTCGCCGTGCCGGTCGGGTTAAACTGGAACTTGCAGTCGCCCGGTGCGGCGGTGACCGTCGCGCGGATCGTGTCCTGCGCCTCGGCGAGCGCCGGGTTGCCGGCCCAGGTCAGGGCCTTGAACAGCGGGAAGTAGGTCAGCATGGCGAGCAGCAGGCCGGCCATGATGATCGGCTTGCGGCCGATCTTGTCCGACAGCCAGCCGAAGAAGACGAAGAAGCCGGTGCCGATCGCCAGCGAGATGGCGACCATGATGTTGGCCGACTGGCCGTCGACCTTCAGCACGCCCGTCAGGAAGAACAGCGCGTAGAACTGGCCGGCATACCAGACGACGGCCTGGCCGACGACGGCGCCGAAGAGCGCCAGAAGCGCGATCTTGGCATTGCGCCACTGGCCGAAGGCTTCCGTCAGCGGTGCCTTGGAGCCCTTGCCCTCTTCCTTCATCTTCTGGAAGGCGGGCGATTCGTTCATCTTCATGCGGATCCAGACGGACACGCCGAGCAGGACGACCGAGACGATGAACGGGATGCGCCAGCCCCAGGCGGCGAAATCTTCCTTGCCGAGGGCGAACTGCACCGCCAGGATGACGAGAAGCGACAGGAACAGGCCGAGCGTCGCCGTGGTCTGGATCCAGGAGGTGAAGTAGCCGCGCCGGCCGTCCGGCGCATGTTCGGCGACGTAGGTCGCGGCACCGCCGTATTCACCGCCGAGCGCCAGGCCCTGCAGCATGCGCAGCGCGATCAGGATGATCGGCGCGGCGATGCCGATCGTGGCGGCGCCGGGCAGGAGGCCGACGATAAAGGTCGACATACCCATGATCAGGATGGTGATGAGGAAGGTGTACTTGCGCCCGACGAGGTCGCCGAGGCGGCCGAACACCAGCGCGCCGAACGGGCGGACGAGGAAGCCGGCGGCGAAGGCGAGCAGCGCGAAGATGTTGCGCGTCGTTTCCGGATACTGGCTGAAGAAGGTGGCGCCGATATAGATCGCCAGCGAACCGTAAAGATAGAAATCGTACCACTCGAAGACGGTGCCGAGCGAGGAGGCGAAAATCACCTTCTTCTGCTCGCTCGTCATGGGCGCCGCCTTTGCGCTGCCCACGGTCGAAACATTTGCCATTTGATTGTCCTCCACAAAAACGGCGTGTCGGGCAGCCCCACGGAGAGGTCCGGAGTTTCTCCCGAAAACGCCAGACAGGGTGCGCCTTGGCGGAAGATGTCAGAATTCGCGCGGCGAAAGCAGCGCTGCTTTGGGCTTATGACTTTCGGCGTACGACTTTTGTCGCGGGCGGGCTTCCCCTCCACGCAAGGCTTGACTCTTCGGCAGATGAGCGTATTCAGCACGCACGCAAAGGAACCGCCATGTACCGCCTTGGGATCGCCATCGCCCGCATGATCGCTCCGGCCTTCAACGCCGGGCGGGTTCGCCATTGCGTATCGATTTCCAAAACAACGGCCAAAACGACGACGAAAACCGTCTGACGTCTCTGGCCCACCGCTCTCTCCCCGGTATGGCCGGGGACCGAAACCCGCGCTTCGGCCGGCGGGTTTTACCTCCTGAACCCGCGGAGAGACAGAGAAAGAGAGCTTTAGACATGGGTTTCAAGATCGCAATCGCCGGCGCGACCGGCAATGTCGGCCGTGAAATGCTGAACATCCTGTCCGAACGCGGTTTCCCGGCCGACGAAGTCGTCGCGCTCGCCTCCAGCCGCTCCATCGGCACCGAGGTCTCCTTCGGCGACAAGACGCTGAAGGTGCAGAACCTCGAGAACTACGATTTCTCCGACACGGACATCTGCCTGATGTCGGCCGGCGGCTCGGTCTCGCAGAAGTATTCGCCGAAGATCGGCGCGCAGGGCTGCGTCGTAATCGACAACTCCTCGGCCTGGCGCTACGACGCCGAGGTGCCGCTGATCGTTCCGGAAGTGAACCCCGACGCCATCGCCGGCTTCACCAAGAAGAACATCATCGCCAATCCGAATTGCTCGACCGCCCAGCTCGTCGTCGCGCTGAAGCCGCTGCACGACCGCGCCACGATCAAGCGCATCGTGGTGTCGACCTACCAGTCGGTCTCCGGCGCCGGCAAGGACGGCATGGACGAGCTCTTCAACCAGACCCGCGCCGTCTTCGTCGCCGACCCGATCGAATCGAAGAAGTTCACCAAGCGCATCGCCTTCAACGTCATCCCGCACATCGACGTGTTCATGGAAGACGGCTACACGAAGGAAGAGTGGAAGGTGCTGGCCGAGACCAAGAAGATGCTCGACCCGAAGATCAAGGTGACCTGCACGGCCGTGCGCGTTCCGGTCTTCATCGGCCATTCCGAATCGGTCAACATCGAGTTCGAGAAGGAAATCACCGCCGACGAGGCCCGCGAGATCCTGCGCGAGGCGCCGGGCTGCCAGGTCATCGACAAGCAGGAGAACGGCGGCTACATCACGCCGTACGAATCGGCAGGCGAGGACGCCACCTACATCTCGCGCATCCGCGAGGACGCGACGGTCGAGAACGGCCTCAACATGTGGGTCGTTTCCGACAACCTGCGCAAGGGTGCCGCCCTCAACGCCGTCCAGATCGCGGAACTGCTCATCGCCCGCGGCCTGATCAAGGCGAAGAAGCAGGCCGCCTGATCCGGGGCGGGACGGAGAATTTCCACGCTTCCTCACAAATGTGGCAACGATCCGTTAATCGGTTTTAAATAAAAGTCCCGGTTGTTCCGTCAAAGGACAATCGGGACTTCGCTTTGCAGCGACGACGCAGGACAGGGAGCGCGGCAGCTCCCGCAGCGCAAAAGACAAGGATCACGGGGTTTTTCATGGGCATGGCAAAGAGCGTGGCCAAGGTGCTGGCCGTAATGATCGCCACGGCAGCGGTTCCGGCAACTGCCGAAGCTGCCAGGTGCGGCAACGACGCGGGCGGTTTTCCGGCCTGGGCCGAGGCATTCAAGGGCGAGGCGGCCGCCCGCGGCATCAGCCGCTCGACGCTGGACAAGGCCTTCTCCAATATCGGCTATGCGCGCGCGACGATCCGCGCCGACCGCGGCCAGAAGAGCTTCAAGCTCTCGCTCGACCAGTTCATGCAGAAGCGCGGCGGCCCGACGATCATTCGCCGCGGCAAGAGCCTGAAGCAGCAGAACGCCGCCCTCTTCGCCCGCATCGAGAGCCGCTACGGCGTTCCGGCCGGCCCGCTGCTCGCCATCTGGGGCATGGAGACCGGCTTCGGCGGCTTCCTCGGCAAGGAGCACACGCTCTCGGCCGTCGCCACGCTCGCCTATGACTGCCGCCGCTCCGACTACTTCACCGACCAGTTCTACGCGGCCCTCCAGCTCGTGCAGAAGGGCATTCTCAGCCCCACGGCCCGCGGCGCGGCCCATGGCGAGATCGGCCAGACCCAGTTCCTGCCGGTCAACGTGCTGAAATACGGCGCCGACGGCGACGGCAACGGCCATATCGACCTCGTCGGTTCGAAGGCCGACGCGCTCGCCTCGACGGCGAACTTCCTGCGCGGCCACGGCTGGAGCGCCGGTGCCGGCTACCAGCCGGGCGAGCCGAATTTCGCGGCCCTGCAGGGCTGGAACGCGGCCAGCGTCTACCAGCGCGCCATCGCCATCATCGGCGCGGAAATCGACGGCCGCTGACCGCCGAAGGCGGGCACGACCCTCTATCGAAGACGAGCCCGGCCGGGGAAACCCGGCCGGGTTTTACATTTCGTCCGGCCGCAGGAAATCGCCGGTCTTGGCGTCCATGATCCACAATTCGCCGCTGGAGATGTCGAACCAGGCGCCGTGCAGTTGCAGGCGGCCCTTCTCCTCCAGGATGCGGACACAGGGGAACGTCCTGAGGTTGGAGAGCGAGTTGCGGATGGAAACGCGCTCCAGCGCGCGCTGGCGCTCCGCCTTGGTGAGGAGCTCGGCGCCCTGGATCTGCTCGGCGACGGGCTTCAGCATACCCATCCACTGGCCGATGAAGTCGCCGGGCGACAGCGGCTCGGCATCGGGGTCGAGCGCGGCGGAAATGCCGCCGCAGCGCCCGTGCCCCATCACCACGATGTCGCTGACCTTCAGCGACTGGACGGCGAATTCGAGGGCGGCGGAGGTGGCGTGGAACTGGCTGTCCGGCTCATAGGGCGGCACGAGGTTGGCGACGTTGCGCACGACGAAGAGCTCGCCCGGCCCGCAGTCGAAGATGGTCTCCGGCGCGGCGCGGGAATCGCAACAGGCGATCACCAGCGTCTTCGGTTTCTGGCCCGTCTCGGCCAGCGCCCGGTAGCGCGCCGATTGCTCGGCATAGCGGCCGGACATGAAGTTGCGGTAGCCATTCATGAGACGATCGGGAAAGCGGTTCATGGCGTCGGAATACTCCCGTGCGGACGATCCGCCGGACGAGGCTCCATCCGGCTTTCCGCATAAACCATTCCGGGCGGCACGGCGCAAGACCGGATCGTTCAGCGCCGGCGGATCTGGCCGGGATGCATCAGGCGGCGCATCTGCACCATGGCCATCGGCGTCGAAATGCTGGAGGCGTCCTGCTCCAGCGTCAGCTCGTCGGCACCGCGCTTTGCCGTGCGCGCGACGATCTCGAAGACGCTGGCCGTCGCCGTCATCAATGCGCGTTCCTCCGGCAGGCCTTCCATCAGGCGGGAGAGGAAGATCGCCGAAAGCAGGTCCCCCGTGCCGTTCGGCGGGTTCGGCACGATGCGGTGCTCGGCGAGCAGCGCGCCGGTGCCGGAGAGATACAGGTTGCCCGTGCTGCCCGCCATCATCGGCAGGGCGGAGGTGACGAGCATGCGCGGCGGGCCGAGCGACAGGGCCGCTTCCATGATCGCCGCATTGGTTTCCAGCGGCGCGCCGGCAAGCCAGGCGAGCTCGAAGCGGTTGGGCGTCGCCACCGAGGCGAGCGGAATGAGGCTGTCGCGGATTGCCGCCGCCGTTTCCTCCGGCACGTAGAGGCCGCGGTCGTCGCCGCAGACGGGATCGCACATGTAGAGCAGGTCGGGATTGTCGGCCCGAAGGCTCTCCACCAGCCGGGCCACGGAACGCGCCTGCGTGGCGCTGCCGAGATAGCCGGAGAGCACGGCCTTCACCTCGCCGCGCCAGGGCGCGCGGATGAGGTCGGAGACGATCGCGTCAAAATCCTCGGCCGAGACCGGCACCCGCGTCGACCGGCCGTGACCGGGATGCCAGGGCAGGATGACGGTCGGCAGCGCCCAGACCGGATGGCCGAGCGTTTCGAGCGCAAAGACGGCGGCGCGGTTGCCCACCGTGCCGCGCACCACATGGCTCGAAATCACGATGACCGTGCCCTTGTCGCTCTCGTTCATAGCCGGCTCCCTTTCCTGGCCGAGTGATCGCAAGGCGGCTCATTCCTGTCAACGCCCGCGGCATCGAACATCCATCCCGACAAGTGCCTCCGAGAGGCTTCGGCCGGTTTCGGGCTGCTTTTCGACGAAAAAACAGGAAATTCACGACGAAACGACAGTAGAACTGACCTGTTTTGGACAAAATCGATTGAATTTTCTCGGAAAATCACAAATTTCGCTGCAGGTGTTTTTTCTTCTGCTAACGTCCCGGCATCGGATTCGAGGGAGAATTCCATGGGTGCCAGGACCAACGTGAAACGAGAAAAACACATCGAGGCCGCAAAGGCCGCAGCAGCCGCCCTCGGCGCAAGGACATTGAACCCGGACATTCTTTTCGGGCGGGCCAGCAAGGACGACATCGAGCACTATACCGGCGAGATGCTGGCCGCCGCCGCCGCCCATGCCATGGCCGAGATCGAGGCCTTCGACGGCAGCGAGCCGCGCGTCACCGTCACGACGCTGCCGGAGGTGGCGCCGCAGGGCCAGCCCGTCTCGATCCTTTCCGTCACCGACCGCAACCAGCCGTTCCTTTACGATTCGGTGATGGGCGAGGTGACGAGCACGCACCGCGACATCCACCTTGCCGTCCACCCGATCCTCGTGGTGGCGCCGGGCGAGGCGCCGAAGCTCTTCTCGCCGGACGAGGAGAGCGATCCCGCCCAGCGCATAAGCCATATCGAGATCCACCTGTCCGAGCTTTCGCCGGGCGAGGCCGCCTCGCTCGTCGAGCGCATGAAGACCGTGCTGGACCAGGTCCACCTCGCCGTCGACGACTGGCCCGCCATGCTGGAAAAGCTCGGCAGCACCATGGCCGACATGGAGCGCTACGCCAAGGACAAGCCCGGCAAGAGCGAGGCGCTCGCCTTCCTCGACTGGCTGCGCGGCAACAACTTCACCTTCCTCGGCATGCGGGAATACACCTATTCCGGCAAGGGTGAGGCCGCCACGGTGGAACGCGGCGGCGAGGGTCTCGGCATTCTCTCCGATCCGGACGTGCGCGTGCTGCGCCTTGGCAAGGACGCCGTGACGACGACGCCGGAAATCCTCGAATTCCTCGAAGGCCCGGATTTCCTCATCGTCACCAAGGCCAACGTGAAGTCCCTCGTGCACCGCCGCGCCTATATGGATTATGTCGGCCTGAAACGCTTCGACGAGAAGGGCAAGGTGGTGGGCGAACTGCGCATCGTCGGCCTCTTCACTTCGACCGCCTATACGCACGCCGCCGGGCAGATCCCGCTCCTGCGCTCCAAGGTGGAGGCCGTCGTCGAGCATTTCGGCTACGACCCGAAGAGCCATTCCGGCAAGATGCTGATCAACACGCTGGAATCCTACCCGCGCGACGATCTCTTCCAGATCGACACCGGCCTGCTTTCCACCTTCTGCGAGCAGATCAACGAGCTCTCCGACCGGCCGCGCATCCGCGTGCTGCCGCGCATCGACCGCTTCGACCGCTTCGTCTCGGTCATCGTCTACGTGCCGCGCGAGCAGTACGATTCGGACGTGCGCGAGAAGATCGGCAATTTCCTGAAGTCGGCTTACGACGGCCGCGTCTCGGCCTATTATCCGGCTTTCCCGGAGGGCGGCCTTGCCCGCGTCCACTTCATCATCGGCCGATCCGGCGGCAAGACGCCACGCATTCCGCAGGCAAAGCTTGAACAGGCCGTGCGCGAGATCGCGACGCGCTGGACCGACCGCTTCGAGGCGCTGTCCGATCCCGACGGTGTGCGGCTCGTCACCGACCGCGGCTACCAGGAGGACTTCACGCCCACCGAGGCCCATGCGGACCTTGCCCTCATCACCACGGCGACGGCGGAGAATCCGATCCGCATCGCCTTCTACCGCAAGGCTTGGAACACCGATCCGAGCACGGTCGAATTGAAGATATTCCATGCCGGCGAGCCGGTCTCGCTGTCGCGGCGCGTGCCGCTGCTGGAAAACCTCGGTTTCAACGTCGTCAGCGAGCAGACGCACGTCCTGATGCTCACCGATCCCGACGGCAGCGAGCGCCGCGTCATCCTGCACGACATGGAGCTGAAGCAGCGCGAGGGGCTGGAGATCAATCCCAAGCTGAGCCCGATGCTGGAGGAGGCGTTCCTCGCCGCCTGGCACGGCGAGGTGGACGACGACGCGCTGAACCGCCTCATCCTCGCCGCCGGCCTTTCGGCCCGTGAGATCATGGCGCTGCGCACCTATTCACGCTACCTGCGTCAGACGGGCATCGCCTATTCGCAGGGTTATATCGCCGATACGCTGAACAAGTATCCGGCGATCGCCGCCGATCTCTTCCGCCTGTTCGACGCACGGCTGGACCCGAAACTCTCCGAACGGCAGCGGGAGAAGAAATCCACCGAGCTCTCGGCCGCCATCGAGGAGGCGCTGACAAAGGTGCCGAGCCTCGACGAGGACCGGATCCTGCGCCGCTAC
The DNA here is from genome assembly GCF_014203155.1 of Shinella fusca. Lineage (GTDB taxonomy): Bacteria > Pseudomonadota > Alphaproteobacteria > Rhizobiales > Rhizobiaceae > Shinella > Shinella fusca. The sequence continues at coordinate 100,566 of NZ_JACHIK010000015.1, read as the reverse complement.
GTCAACGCCATCGGCGCGACGCTGCGCACCAACTACTTCCAGCACGATGCCGACGGCAGGCCGCGCAAGACGCTGGCGATCAAGCTCGACCCCAAACAGCTCGAAGGCCTGCCCGAGCCGCGGCCTTTCCGCGAGATCTTCGTTTACGGCGCGGAGGTCGAGGGCGTGCACCTGCGCTTCGGCAAGGTCGCCCGCGGCGGCCTTCGCTGGTCCGACCGCGCGCAGGACTACCGCACCGAAGTGCTCGGCCTCGTCAAGGCGCAGCAGGTGAAGAACGCGGTCATCGTGCCGGTCGGCGCCAAGGGCGGCTTCTATCCCAAGCAGCTTCCCGCCGGCGGCAACCGCGAGGCGGTCTTCAAGGCCGGCACCGAGGCCTACAAGACCTATATCCGCACCCTGCTTTCCGTCACCGACAATATCGTCGGCCAGGACGTCGTGCCGCCGGCCGATACGGTGCGGCTCGACGGGGACGACCCCTATTTCGTCGTCGCCGCCGACAAGGGCACGGCGACCTTCTCCGACACGGCGAACGGCCTTGCGCAGGAAGCCGGCTTCTGGCTCGACGACGCCTTTGCCTCGGGCGGCTCGGCCGGCTACGACCACAAGAAGATGGGCATCACCGCCCGCGGCGCCTGGGAAACCGTCAAGCGCCATTTCCGCGAGATGAACATCGACATCCAGAAGACGCCCTTCACCGTCGCCGGCGTCGGCGACATGTCGGGCGACGTCTTCGGCAACGGCATGCTGCTGTCGCGCAAGATCCGGCTGATCGCCGCCTTCGACCACCGCGACATCTTCATTGATCCCAACCCGGATATCGATACGTCCTTCGCCGAGCGCCGCCGCATGTTCAACCTGCCGCGTTCGAGCTGGCAGGACTATGACCGCTCGGTGCTCTCCAAGGGCGCGATGATCATTCCGCGCACGGAAAAATCCGTGACGCTGACGCCGGAGGCCATGGCCGCCATCGGCATCGACAAGGCCAAGGCCACCCCCTTCGAGATCATGACGGCGATCCTGAAGGCGCCGGTCGATCTTCTCTGGTTCGGCGGCATCGGCACCTATATCCGCGGCCAGAACGAGACGGACGCGGAGGTGGGCGACCGCGCCAACGACCCGATCCGCATCGTCGCCGACGACGTGCGGGCCAAGGTGATCGGCGAAGGGGCCAACCTCGGCGTGACGCAGCGCGGCCGCATCGCCTTCGGCCTCAAGGGCGGGCGCTGCAACTCCGACGCCATCGACAATTCGGCCGGCGTGAATTCCTCGGACGTCGAGGTCAACATCAAGATCGCGCTCGCCTCGGCCATGCGCGACGAGCGGCTGACGCGCGCCAAGCGCAACGTGCTGCTCGCCTCGATGACGGACGAGGTGGGCCATCTCGTGCTGCGCAACAACTACCTGCAATCGCTGGCGATCTCGCTCACCGAAAAGCAGGGCGCGGCCAACCGTGCGCCGCTGACGCGCCTGATGGACCGGCTGGAGGCCGCCGGCCAGCTCAACCGCAAGGTCGAGACGCTGCCCGACGACCGCACGCTCGCCGAGCGCTACCAGGCCGGCAAGCCGCTGACGCGGCCGGAGATCGGCGTACTGCTTTCCTATGCCAAGCTGGTGCTGTTCGACGAGCTGGTCCACACGAGCCTGCCGGACGAGCCCTATTTCGAGCCGACGCTGACCGGCTATTTCCCGGCCAAGATGCAGAAGGCCTATGCGGATGACATCCTCTCGCACCGCCTGCGCCGCGAGATCATTGCGACGATCCTCGCCAACGAGGTGATCAACCGGGGCGGACCGGCCTTCGTCACCACGCTCACCGACGGCACCGGCTTCGGCCCGGCAGACGCCGTGAAGGCGGCCGTCATCGCCCGCGACGGCTACGGCCTGCAAGCGCTCTATGCCGGCGTCGATGCGCTGGACAACGTGGTGTCCGGCTCCGTGCAGAACGACCTCTACGAGGAGATCGGCCGCATCTACGCCGCCGTCACCGGCCTGCTTTTGACGACGGGCGCCGTGTCCGGCCCAATGAGCGAGGCGATCCACAAGCTGAGGCAGGCGCTGAAGCAGCTCCGGCCGAACCTTGCCACGCTGGTCTCGGAGACCGCCGCCGACGAGACCCGCCGCAAGGCCCATGCCTATGAGGACGAGGGCGTGCCGACGGAGCTGGCGGAGGAGATCGCCACGCTCTCCATGCTGACCTTCGTGCCGGAGGTCATGCTGATCGCGAGCGCCACCGGCGACAACCTCGGCAAGACGGCGCAGACCTTCGCCGGCATCAGCGCCGCGCTGAACATCGGCCGGCTGCTGTCGTCCGCAAGCCGTATCCCGACGGGCGATCTCTACGAGGCGCTCGCCCTGCAGCGCAGCCTCACTGACATCGCCAATGCGCGCCGCGATCTCGCGACCGCCATCCTCACCCGCTACAAGGGCGACAAGGCGCCGCTTGCCGCCTGGCAGCAGGCGGAGAAGGGACGGCTCACGCGGGTGACGGCGAACCTCTCCGCGCTGACGGAAGCGGGCGAGGCGACCCTCGCCAAGGTCTCCGTCGCCGCCGGCGTCCTCAGCGACCTTGCGCAGGAAAGGGCGAAATGACACAGTCCGGGCCGGCTGACGGGCGGAAAGGTCCGTTAGCCGGCTGAGGACGGGCGCGATCGCCCTGTCGACGGGAGGGGCGATGACGGGTGTTTCGGAAGGCCGGGAGCCGCGCGCAAGCCGCCTCGGCATTGCAGGCTGGATGCTGTTCGACTGGGCGGCGCAGCCGTTCTTCACGGTCATCACCACCTTCATCTTCGGGCCCTATCTCGTCTCGCGGCTGGCGGCCGATCCCGCCGCCGGACAGGCCGCCTGGAGCTACACGCTCACCATCGCCGGCATCGTCATTGCGCTTCTTGCCCCGATCATGGGCTCCATCGCCGACGCCTCCGGCGCGCGAAAACCCTGGATCGCGACCTTTGCCGTCATAAAGATCCTCTCGCTTCTCCCCCTCTGGAACGCCGCGCCCGGCAGCAGCCTCGTCTTCGCCATGGCGATGATCGTGCTGGCAACCGTGGCGGCGGAATTCTCCATCGTCTTCAACGATTCCATGATGCCGCGTCTTGTCAGCCCGGCCGAGACGGGGCGCATCTCCAACATCGCCTGGGGCCTCGGCTATCTCGGCGGCATGATCGTGCTGATCGCGGTCGTGGCATTGCTGTCCGCCAACCCCGAAACCGGCAGGACGGCGATCGGCATTCCCCCGCTCTTCGGTCTCGATCCGGCGACGGGCGAGGATGCGCGCATCACCGGGCCGATCTCGGCCGTCTGGTATTTCGTCTTTATCCTGCCGATGTTCTTCTTCACGCCGGACCAGAGACGCGGCCTGCCGATCGCTGCCGCCGTGCGCGCCGGTTTCACCGATCTTTCCGCCGCCCTCCGCGATCTCAGGAACAAGCCGGGCATCCTGCGCTTCCTCGTGGCGCGCATGATCTACCAGGACGGCGTCAACGGCCTCCTGGCGCTCGGCGGCACCTTCGCGGCCGGCATGTTCGCCTGGCAGACCTTCGAACTCGGCGTCTACGGCATCATCCTCAATGTCGTCGCCATCGGCGGCTGCCTCTATGCCAGCCGGCTGGACGCGCGCCTCGGCTCGAAGAGCGTGGTCGTCGTCAGCCTCGTCTGCCTGACGGTCGCGACCGTCGGCATCGTCTCCACCGGCCCGGGCTTCACCCTGTTCGGGCTCATCCCCCTGCCGGCAGCCGATTCCGGCGGGCTTTTCGGCACCGCCGCAGAAAAGGCCTATATCCTCTACGGCCTCCTTATCGGCCTCGCCTTCGGCCCCGTGCAGGCCTCCGCGCGCTCCTATCTCGCAAGAAGCGTCCATCCCGACGAGGCCGGCCGCTATTTCGGCCTCTATGCCCTTTCGGGCCGCGCGACGTCCTTCCTCGCCCCGCTCTCCGTCGCGCTCGTCACCAGCGCCACGGACTCGGCGCGGCTCGGCATGATGGCGCTCGTCGTCTTCCTTCTCGCCGGCTTCCTGCTCCTCCTGCGCACACCCTATCCGGCCGCCAAGGTCGAGGCCTGAAACGCAAAACGCCCCGCAAGCGGGGCGCTTCGACACCGGCGAAGACTCCGGCTCAGTGGCGGAAATGGCGCATGCCGGTGAAGACCATGGCGACGCCCGCCTCATCGGCGGCGGCGATCACCTCCGCATCGCGCATCGAGCCGCCTGGCTGGATCACCGCCGTGGCGCCCGCGGCAATCGCCGAGAGGAGGCCGTCGGCGAAGGGCAGGAAGGCTTCCGAGGCGACGGCGGAGCCGCGCGTCAGCGGCTCGGCAAGGCCCATGGCCTTGGCCGCTTCCTCGGCCTTCAGCCCGGCGATGCGGGCGGAATCGACGCGGCTCATCTGGCCGGCGCCGATGCCCGCCGTCTGCCCGTCCTTGGCATAGACGACGGCATTCGACTTGACGTGCTTGGCGACCTTGAAGGCGAACTTCATGTCCTCAAGCTCCTGCGCCGTCGGCGCGCGCCTGGTGACGACCTTCAGCTCCAGGTCCTCGACCATGCCGTTGTCGCGGCCCTGCACGAGGAAGCCGCCGGAGACCGTCTTGGCGGAAAGGCCGGGGGTACGCGGATCGGGCAGGGCACCGGTGACGAGGAGGCGCAGGTTCGGCTTGCCGGCGATGATGGCGCGGGCCTTCTCGTCCGCATCCGGCGCGATGATGACCTCGGTAAAGAGTTTGACGATCTCCTCCGCCGTCTCGCCGTCGAGCGTCGAGTTGAGCGCGATGATGCCGCCGAAGGCCGAGACCGGATCGCAGGCGAGCGCCCGGGCATAGGCCTCCTTCAGCGTCTTGCCGGTGGCGACGCCGCAAGGGTTGGCGTGCTTGATGATTGCGCAGGCCGGGCCGTTCTCCGGCAGGAACTCGGCGACCAGCTCGAAGGCGGCGTCCGTGTCGTTGATGTTGTTGTAGGAAAGCTGCTTGCCCTGCAGCAGCGTTGCGGTGGCGACACCGGGCCGGTTCTCGCCGGTGACGTAGAAGCCCGCCTTCTGGTGCGGGTTCTCGCCGTAGCGCATCTCTTCCTTCAGGACGCCGCCGAGGACCCGGTGGCGCGGCATGGAAATGTCGAGCGCCTCGGCGAACCAGTTGGAGATCGCCGCGTCATAGGCCGCCGTGCGGGCATAGGCCTTTGCCGCCATGCGCTGGCGGAAGGCATAGGAGGTCGAGCCCTCGGCAAGCTCCTCGATGAGCGCGGCATAATCCGCCGGATCGGTGAGGATCGTCACATAGGCATGGTTCTTGGCCGCCGCGCGGATCATCGCCGGGCCGCCGATATCGATGTTCTCCACCGTCGTCGGATAGTCGCCGCCCTTGGCGCGCACCTCCTCGAAGGGATAGAGGTTGATGACGGCAAGGTCGATGGCGCCGATGCCGTGCGCCTTCATCGCCTCGACATGCTCGGCATCGTCGCGGATCGCCAGAAGCCCGCCATGCACGGAGGGATGCAGCGTCTTGACGCGCCCGTCCATGATCTCCGGAAAGCCCGTGACCTCGGAAACGTCCGTCACGTCGAGGCCGGCGTCACGAAGCGCCTTGTGCGTGCCACCGGTCGACAGCAGCCTCACGCCCTTTGCGGCGAGCGCCCGGGCGAGATCGACGATGCCCGCCTTGTCGGACACCGACAGCAGCGCGGTGCGCAGGGCAACGCGATCGGGGGCGGGGATTTTCTTGGAAATGACGGCCATGGGACGCTCCGTTCTGGTGCCCCGGGGAGGAGGGGCGGGATGGTCATGCGCCCCGTTATCACAGCCGCCGCCGCGAGAAAACCGCGAAGCGCCGGGAAATCTCAGCGCTGGCGCACCAGCGACCACTGAACCTCCGGCAGGGCGGCAAGCGGCATGGTGAGGGAGAGCTGGCGCGAGGCCCGGATGCCGGACGGATCGGCGAAGAAGACGTCCTCTTCCTCCTCCACCGGCACGTCGAGGCAGATGAGCGCCCAGACCTCGCCGTCCGGCGCCACCAGCCGCGTCTCGTTGTCCGAGGCGCGATAGAGCTGGATGGTCGGGTGGATATGGAAGCGCACGACGGCCGTTCCGGCGCCGGGCGGAGCCGAGGGATCGGCCGGCTTGAAGAAACGCTCCCGCCCGCGGATTTCCCGTCCCGAGGAGGCGATGAGGATATCCCGCTCGTAGAGGAGGCCGAACCGTTCGAGATAGCCGTCATGCGTCGCGGTGATCCCGTCGGCGCCCGATTCCCGCTCGGTCCGCGCCACCTCCACCTTGCTGACGCCGCCGATGACGATCGGCCCGAGGAAGCGGGAGGTCGAGATGCGGGAGGAGGAGCTATCGTTCAGCGTCGCGACGGAATGGGCGGCCGTGGTGCGCGACATCTGCCGCAGCGCCTCGCCGGCAAAGCGCGGCCGGCCGGAATTGACGATGAAGCGGTTGCGCCCGGAGGACATCTCGATGGAGAGCGTGCCGGCGGCAGCGGTCGCGGAAAGGTCGACGGATTTCGGCCGGCCGGTATCCATCAGCACGACCGTGTCCTTCACGGCGAGGCGGTCGTAATTGATCGACGGCAGGGCCTTGAACGGCGCCCCGCCGGTCTCGTCGTAGCGCAGCGCCGACATCAGCTCGTTCGCCAGCGTATAGGTCGCGCCGTTGAAGAGCGCGAGTTCCCCGCCCTGGTGGCGGAAGAAGCGCAGCGCCGGATAGATCCGGTCGATGGAGGGGATGAGCTGCGCCGGCATGTCGTGGCCGAGATTGACATAGGTCTGGCGCAGCGGCAGCAGGTCGAGCAGGAGATCGAGCGCGGCGCGCGGATTGCGCGAGCAATGGCCGCCGTCTGGCAATATCTGCCGGTCGAGCTCTTCATTGAGGTGGCGCGCGGCACGCCGCATCCTGGAGCCGGACGCCGGCATGGCGATCGAGGCCATGGCGAGCGCGATGCGCACGCGCAGCCGCGGCTCCCCGTCGCGCGTCGTATCGGCCACATGGCGCAGGTACCGCACCTGGAAGGCGAGGCTCTTCAGGAAGCGGCGGTAGAAGGGATAATCGGCATCCTTCAGCACGACGGGCGAGTGGGAAAGCCAGGCGATGATGCGCTGCGCCGCCACGTCCGGCCGCCAGGCAAGCCCGCCGATGACGCGGCCGTGGCTGTGCAGCCAGTCGTCGACGATGAAGCGGGCGGTATGCGCGGCCTTTTCCGGATCGACCAGCCGCAGGTGGCGCAGCCAGCCGAAGGAATGGAGGCGCACGGCGAATTCCTCGGACGGAAGCTCCAGCGCGAAGGGCGATTCGCCGTCGCATTCGAGAACGCGGCCGGCGAGCGGAAAGCGGCCGCCGACAATTTCTTCGCCGGCAAAGGAATCGGCGGGATGCAGGTCCGTCGGCGCGACGACGAGGCGGTCCGGCGCGCCGCCGGAAAAGCGCAAGGCACTGATGCGGCCCACGGCGAGCCTTCGCGAGAACCGGCGCCAACCCTCACGCAGATACAGATAGAGAAGCCGCTGCCGGTCGGAAAGCTGCATGGTTAACGAGTGCCTCCTTGCCTATAGGTAGGCCGAGGAGAGGAGCGGCGTCAATTCACCGCCTGCCGATGGACTGTTGATGACGGCGGCCAGATCCGGGAGGGAATTTTCCACTCAGCCGCCGTTCTTCAGCCGAACGGCATAAAAGCCGTCGAGGCCGCCGGCATGGTCCTCGGTCGCCGGCAGCATGGCGGGCGTGGTGCGGAACTCGCCGCGCGGGGAGATCGCCGCTTCCAGCCCTGGCCAGTCGGCGGGATCGACGGGCACGACATGCCAGGACGGATGGTCGGTCAGCACGCGGGTGACCATCTCCTCGCCCTCGGCGGGATCGAGCGAGCAATTGGAGAAGACCAGCTCGCCGCCGGGCTTCACCAGCGTCAGCGCATGGCGCAGCAGCCGCTCCTGCAGGCGCGCGAGCTTTCCGATATCCTCCGGCCCCTTGGTCCACAGCACGTCCGGATGCTTGCGGATCGTGCCGGTGGAGGAGCAGGGCGCATCGAGCAGCACCGCGTCGAAAAGAGCGTCGGGCCGATAGTCCGCCATGTTCGCTTCGACCGCCGTAGCGGAGAGGCCGAGCCGGTCGAGATTGCCGATGAGCCGCTTCAGGCGATTGCCGGACTGGTCGAGCGCGGTGACGTCGGCGCCGGCAAGCGCAAGCTGCGCCGTCTTGCCGCCGGGGGCTGCACAGAGATCGGCGACGCGCTTTCCCGCAAGATCGCCGAACAGCTTTGCCGGAAGGCTTGCGGCGGCGTCCTGAACCCACCATTCGCCGGCCTCGAAGCCTTCGAGCGCCGGGATGGCGCCCGAGCCGGCGGGAAGGCGGACGGAACCCGTCGGCAGGACGAGCCCGCCGAGCCGCGCGGCCCAGCCCTCGGGATCGGACTTGACGGTGAGGTCGATGGCGGAAGGTTCGAGCAGCGATTGCGCGATGCGCGCCGCATGCTCCCGCCCGTAGATGGCGACGAGCCGCTCATGGAACCAGGCGGGGACGACCGAAACCACATGGGTCGCATCGAGATGCGCACCCTTTTCGCGCGACAGCCGGCGCAGCACCGCATTGGTGAGGCTGGCGAAACGGCGGTTGCGCGGGTCGATCTGCGCCTGCTCGACGGCAAGGTCGACGGCGGAATGATCCGGCACATCGAGATAGAGGATTTGCGCGGCGGCGACCGTCAGGACATGGTGAAGGGCCCGGGCGCCCTCCGGCAGCGGCGTGCCGACGAGCGTGTCGAGGATCGCCTCGATACGCGGAAGATGACGCAGCGCCGTGTTGAGGATGGCGCGCACCAGCGCCCGGTCGGCATCGTTCAGCTGCTTATAGGCCGGGTTACCGTTCTCGAGGTCCAGCATGCCGTCGAGCGGCGTCCGGCGGTCCACCACGGCGGCAAGGATCTTCGCAGCGGCCTGGCGGGCACGCAGGCCCGGCTTTTCCGGATGGCCGGCGGCCGCATCGGCAACGGGCCTCGGGCCCCTGCCGGGGCGGTGTTTCGGATGCGTTCTTTTCTTCTGCGTGTCGTCGTTCAAGACCAGGGACCTTTGGGCGGTTCGGAACCACCGCGGCCCCAGCCGGTCGTCGGAACGGAGCGCGATTTGCGTGACGGATTATCAGCCCGGACAGGTTCCGTCGAGCGGGCCTGCATCCCGCGCGCCATTTCCTGCAGCGCCGCGATGCGGTTTTCCGTGTCCGGATGGGTCGAGAACAGGTTATCCATACGCTCGCCCGAGAGCGGATTGATGATGAACATATGCGCCGTCGCGGGATTGTGCTCGGCCGCTTCGTTGGGGATGCGGCCGGCGGCCGTGGCGATCTTCCGCAGGGCGGAGGCGAGCGCCAGCGGGTTGCCGGAGATCTCCGCGCCGCGCCGGTCGGCGGAATATTCGCGCGTGCGGCTGATCGCCATCTGCACCAGCATGGCAGCGAAGGGCGCGACGATCATCGCGATCAGGACGCCGATGAAGCCGAGCGGATTGTTGTTCTCGCGGCTGTGCCCGCCGCCGAAGAACATAGCGAAGTTGGCGAGCATGGAGATCGCGCCGGCGAGCGTCGCCGTCAGCGTCATGGTCAGCGTATCGCGGTTCTGCACATGGGCGAGCTCGTGCGCCATCACGCCCGCCACCTCCTCGTAGGAGAGAGCATTGAGAAGGCCGGTCGAGGCGGCGACGGCGGCGTTTTCCGGGTTGCGGCCCGTGGCAAAGGCATTCGGCTGGTCGCTGTTGATGACGAAGACGCGGGGCATCGGAAGGCCGGCCCGCTGCGCGAGATCGCGCACGATGCCGTAATATTCCGGCGCGGAGCGCTCATCGACCTCCTTGGCGCCATACATGGACAGCACCATCCGGTCGGAGTTCCAGTAGGAGAAGAAGTTCATCGCCACCGCGACGAGAAAGGCAATCATCATGCCGCCCTTGCCGCCGATGAGCAGGCCCACGCCCATGAAAAGCGCCGTCATGACGGCGAGAAGCATGGCTGTGCGAACGAGGTTCATGCGGTTTCGGCTCCTGTCGGACTGTGCGTGTCAAGCATATGTTTCACGTGAATCAGCGCTTTCCACAGCGCCGTCACGCTCCTATATGATGGGAAGCAGGCAGGAATTCTTCAATATCCGGACAGGATGCCGATTTTCATGCAGAACGACAACGACAATCATTCCGACGGCCGCAAGGTCCTTTCGCCCGCCGCCCAGCGCGCGCTGCAGGAGGCCGAGGAGCGCCGCAAGGCCGCAAGGCCCGTCGAGCGGGCGCCGGAGATCGGCGGCCGCGGCGGCGAGGACCCGGCCCGCTTCGGCGATTGGGAGATCAAGGGCCGGGCGATCGACTTCTGAGGAGGAATCCGGCTCAGGATTTCGTTCCCCCGGCGTTTCTCCGCGCCTTCGTCTTCCTCTTCACCTTCTCCCTTCCTCGCCCCCTCTGTCGTCATGGTCGGGCTTGACCCAACCATCCACGCAATCGGTACACCGTGGAGATGGATCCTCGGGTCAAGCCCGTGGATGACGGCGGAGGGAGTGGAGGGCAGGGCCGGCTTACTGGAGTGCACCACACACACCCTCAAATGAAAACGGCGGCCGATGGCCGCCGTTTCGTTTTCCCTGGGGCGCCGGTCAGTCAGCTGCCTTGTTCTGGCGATTGGCGATCAGGTCGTCGACGACGGCCGGATCGGCGAGTGTCGAGGTGTCGCCGAGCGAGCCGAAATCGTCCTCGGCGATCTTGCGCAGGATGCGGCGCATGATCTTGCCGGAGCGGGTCTTCGGCAGGCCGGGGGCGAACTGGATCTTGTCCGGCGTGGCGATGGGGCCGATCTCCTTGCGCACATGCTTGACGAGGTCCTGGCGGAGCGCGTCGGTGCCTTCCTCGCCGGCCATCAGCGAGACGTAGCAATAGATGCCCTGTCCCTTGAGGCCGTGCGGATAGCCGACCACGGCCGCTTCCGAGACGAGATGGTGCGAGACGAGCGCCGATTCGATTTCCGCGGTGCCGAGCCGGTGGCCGGAAATGTTGAGCACGTCGTCGACGCGGCCGGTGATCCAGTAATAGCCGTCCTCGTCGCGACGGCAGCCGTCACCCGTGAAATACTTGCCCTTGTAGGTGGAGAAGTAGGCCTCGACGAAGCGCTTGTGGTCGCCGTAGACGGTGCGCATCTGTCCCGGCCAGCTGTCGACGATGCAGAGGTTGCCGTCGGCGGCACCCTCCTGCACCTTGCCCTCGCCATCGACGATCTGCGGATTGACGCCGAAGAAGGGCCGCGTCGCCGAGCCGGGCTTGAGGTCCGTCGCGCCGGGAAGCGGCGAGATCATGATGCCGCCGGTCTCCGTCTGCCACCAGGTATCGACGATCGGGCTGCGATCCTCGCCGACCGTGTGGTAGTACCATTCCCAGGCTTCCGGGTTGATCGGCTCGCCGACGGAGCCGAGCAGGCGCAGCGAGGTGCGCTCGGAGCGCTTGACGAACTCGTCGCCCGCGCCCATCAGCGCGCGGATCGCGGTCGGGGCGGTGTAGAAGATGTTGACCTTGTGCTTGTCGATCACATCCCAGAAGCGGCCGGCATCGGGGAAGTTCGGCACGCCCTCGAACATCAGCGTGGTCGCGCGGTTGGCGAGCGGGCCGTAGACGATGTAGGAATGGCCCGTCACCCAGCCGACATCGGCCGTGCACCAGTAGATATCGCCGTCGTGATAATCGAAGACGTACTGGTGGGTCATCGAGACATAGACGAGATAGCCGCCCGTCGTGTGCAGCACGCCCTTCGGCTTGCCGGTCGAGCCGGACGTGTAGAGGATGAAGAGCGGGTCCTCGGCCTTCATGCGGGCCGGCGGACAATCGCGCGGCACCGTCAGCACTTCCTTGTGGTACCAGATGTCGCGGCCCGGCGCCCAGCCGGTCTTGCCGCCGGTGCGGCGGACGACGAGCACCTTGTCGACGATGACGTGCTGCTTGGCGGCGATGTCGATCGCCGTGTCGGTATTCTCCTTGAGCGGGATCGGCTTGCCGCCGCGCACGCCCTCGTCGCAGGTGATGACGAAGGTGGATTCGCAGTCGACGATGCGGCCGGCCAGCGCATCCGGCGAGAAGCCGCCGAAGACGACGGAATGGATGGCGCCGATGCGCGCGCAGGCGAGCATCGCATAGGCCGCTTCCGGGATCATCGGCATGTAGATGGTGACGCGGTCGCCCTTCTTCACGCCGTGCTTCTTCATCACGTTCGCCATGCGGCAGACGTGCTCGTAGAGCTCGTTATAGGTGATCTTCTTGTCGATATAGGGGTTGTCGCCTTCCCAGATGATGGCGACCTGATCGCCGTGCGCCTTCAGGTGCCGGTCGATACAGTTGTAGGAAACGTTGGTGATGCCGTCCTCGAACCACTTGATCGGGACCTTGCCGTTGAACGAGGTGTTCTTGACCTTGGTATAGGGCTTGAACCAGTCGATCCGCATGCCGTGCTTGTCCCAGAAACGCTCCGGGTTCTCGATGCTCTCGCGATACCAGTTCTGGTAGGTGGCATTGTCGATCAGCGCGCGGCTTTTCGCGGATTTCAGCACCGGATAGGTCTTTGCGGACATGGTTTCCTCCTCACTGCGCATGTAGGCGCAAGGCCGATCTCCTCCGGCCCCACGCGGCTCCGTCGCCATACATAACAGGTCAGGCCCCCCGGGCAATTAGACAAAAGGTCATTTGCGCTTGAAGAATTGCATTTCTGAGACAGTGAGGTTATAGAGGGCCGAATTCTCGGAAATATAGTGGTTACACCCCACGGCCCGCGACACCGGCGCGGACGGACAGAAGGATTATATCCATGGCTCAACAGCTTCTCATGCCAAAGGCGACAGCGGTCTGGCTGGTCGACAACACGGCGCTGTCGTTCGACCAGATCGCCACGTTCTGCAAGCTGCATCCCCTCGAAGTGAAGGCCATCGCCGACGGCGAATCGGCGCAGGGCATCAAGGGCCTCGATCCGATCTCGACCGGCCAGCTCTCCCGCGAGGAGATCGCCCGCGCCGAAGCCAACCCCGCCCACAAGCTGAAGCTTTCCGAACCCAAGGTCCGCGTGCCGGAATCCAAGCGCAAGGGCCCGCGCTACACCCCGGTCTCCAAGCGTCAGGACCGCCCGAACGCCATCCTCTGGCTCGTTCGCAACCATCCCGAACTGAAGGATGCGCAGATCTCGCGTCTCGTCGGCACCACCAAGTCGACGATCGAGCAGATCCGCGAACGCACCCACTGGAACTCGGCGAACCTGACGCCGATGGATCCCGTCACCCTCGGCCTCTGCTCGCAGATCGACCTCGACCTCGAAGTCGAACGCGCATCGAAGGGCCGTCCGCTGCCGACCGCCGCCGAGCTCGGCGCCACGCTCGAATCCGCGCAGGAAACGGAAAAGCTGCCCTACAGCACCGACCGCGAGGAAGAGAAGGAAATCGATGCCGACGCCGTCTTCGCCAAGCTGAAGTCGCTGAAGTCCTCCACGCCGGACGACGACGAAGACGACCAGTTCTGAAGGGCGTTCCCGCCCACCCCGCACTCTGCCGTCATCCTCGGCCTTGAGCCGAGGATCCAGGCCGCGGGTGGGGCGTGGATGGTCGGGTCAAGCCCGACCATGACGGAGGAGAAGCTGGCGGGCTTTGCCTGCCTATCCGACCCGGCCCTTCGGCCGGGTTTTTTCATGTTCAACCGATCCGCCGCTCCGACAGAACCCCTGCGATCTCGTCGAGGATCGCCGGATCGTCGATGGTCGCCGGCATCTTCCAGTCGAGCCCGTCGGCGATCTTCTGCATGGTGCCGCGCAGGATCTTGCCCGACCGCGTCTTGGGCAGGCGCTTCACGCAGATCGCCGTCTTGAAGGCCGCAACCGGACCGATGCGATCGCGCACCAGGCCCACCACCTCCTGCTCCACCACCGATGATTCACGTGAAACACCGCTCTTGAGCACGAGGAAGCCGGCCGGCACCTGGCCCTTCACGGCATCCGCGACGCCGATGACCGCACATTCGGCAACGTCGGGATGGCTGGCGCAGACCTCCTCCATCGCTCCCGTCGACAGGCGGTGGCCTGCGACATTGATGATGTCGTCGGTGCGCGCCATGACGAAGACATAGCCGTCCTCGTCGACATAGCCGGCATCGGCCGTCTTGTAATAGCCGGGAAACTCCGAAAGGCAGGCCGTGCGGAAGCGCTCGTCGGCATTCCAGAACGTCGTCAGGCAGCCCGGGGGAAGGGGAAGGCGGAGCGCGATATTGCCGAGCGTGCCGGGCGGCACCTCATGGCCGGCATCGTCCAGCACGCGAAGATCGTAGCCCGGCATGGTCACGGTCGGCGAGCCGTGCTTGACGGGAAGCGCGCCGAGCCCGAGCGGATTGCCGGCGATCGCCCAGCCCGTCTCCGTCTGCCACCAGTGATCGATGACCGGCACGCCCAGCACCGCCTCCGCCCAGCGGATCGTGTCCGGATCGGCCCGCTCGCCGGCAAGGAAGAGAGCCCTCAGGCTGGAAATGTCGTGGCGTTTCACGAAGCGCCCTTCCGGATCCTCCTTGCGGATCGCGCGGAAGGCGGTCGGCGCGGTGAAGAGGACCGAGACCTTGTATTCCTCCACCACGCGCCAGAAGGCCCCGGCGTCGGGCGTGCCGACCGGCTTGCCCTCGTAGAGCACCGTGGTGCTGCCGTTGAGAAGGGGCGCATAGACGATGTAGGAATGGCCGACGACCCAGCCGATATCCGATGCCGCCCAATAGACCTCGCCGGGCTCCACGCCGTAGAGCGCGCGCATGGTCCAGGCGAGCGCCACCATATGCCCGCCATTGTCGCGGATGACGCCCTTCGGCTGTCCCGTCGTGCCGGATGTATAGAGGATATAGAGCGGATCGGTGGCCGCAAGCGCCGCGCAGGGCACCATACGCCCCGCAGCCGCCGAAAGCGCCTGCCCGAGATCGACATCGCGACCGGGCACGAGGTCTGCCGCAAGCTCCGGCCGCTGCAGGACGAGGCAGCGCTCCGGCTTGTTGCGGGCAAGGTCGATAGCCGCATCGAGCAGGGGCTTGTAGGCCACCACCCGGTTCGGCTCCACGCCGCAGCTTGCCGTGACCACCAGCTTTGCGGCCGAATCGTCGATGCGCGCCGCAAGCTCGCTTGCGGCGAAACCGCCGAAGACCACGGAATGGATCGCGCCGATGCGCGCGCAGGCGAGCATGGCGAAGATCGCTTCGGGGATCATCGGCATGTAGACGATCACGCGGTCGCCCTTGGCGACACCCGCATCGGCGAGCACCGCCGCCATCGCGTTCACCTGCGCCAGAAGCGCTTCATAGCTGTAGCGCGCCTTCCGGCCTGTCACGGGGCTGTCGTAGATCAGGGCTGTCGTATCGCCGCGGCCCGCCGCCACATGCCGATCCACGCAGTTGTGACAGGTATTGCCCGCCGCGTCGGGAAACCATCGGCCGTAGACGCCGTCATTGCCGTCGAAAATCCGCGACGGCGGCGTGAACCAGTCTATGTCCCGCGCCAGTTCCGCCCAGTACCCGTCGGGGTCGTCCCTCCAGGCGTGATAAATCTCGGCATAGGTCCCTTGCATTGCTTCCTCCCGCATGCGCCCGGCCGCAAGCGGCCGGCTCCTCGACGAGAAGAATAGGAGAGGGCGGGCTTTCCGCAAAGCCAGACGAAAGCCTGAGGCGGAAATTGCGCGGAAAATAATGTCAGCGCGACCCGAAGATCGCCGAGCCGACCCGCACGCTCGTCGCGCCGAAGCCGACGGCGGTTTCATAATCGCCGGACATGCCCATCGACAGCCGGTCGAGATCGCACCGTGCGGCGAGCTTGGCGAGCAGCGCGAAATGCGGCCCGGGATTCTCGTCCGCCGGCGGAATGCACATCAGCCCTTCGATCGCAAGGCCGAGCTCCTCCCGGCAGAAGGCGACGAAGGAGACCGTGTCGTCCGGCGCGATCCCCGCCTTCTGCGGCTCGAGTCCCGTATTGACCTGCACATAGAGCCGAAGCGCGCGGCCCTGCTTCGTCATCTCGGCGGCAATCGCCCGTGCGATCTTCTCGCGGTCGACCGTCTCGATGACGTCGAACAGCGCGACGGCATCGGCGGCCTTGTTGGACTGCAGGGGGCCGATCAGATGCAGCTCGATGCCCTTCGTCCCGGTGCGCAGTTCCGGCCATTTGCCCTCGGCCTCCTGTACGCGGTTCTCTCCGAAGACGCGCTGGCCGGCGGCGATCGCCGGGCGAATCGCCTCCGCGTCGAAGGTCTTCGACACGGCCACGAGCGTGACGGCATCCGGCTGCCGGCCGGCTTCCTTCGCCGCCTTGGCGATCCGGCTGCGAACGTCCGCAAGACGATCCTGCAAATCCATGGTCCCTCTCCGTCGAAATCCTCTCCCGCACTAGCGAAATCGGCGGCGCTTGCCAAGCGCAGCCCGGAAAACTTGACGCTTCGGCGGTTTCATGATGAAGGTCTCGGCACCATATTCGCATGGGCGGACCACCCGCCAAGACTCCCAAAAGACTCCCGGAACATCAAAGACATGGCCACCGAACGTTACAATCCGCGCGATGCCGAGCCCCGCTGGCAGGCAAAATGGAACGACGAAAACGTCTTCCTGACCAGGAACGACGACCCGCGCGAGAAGTACTATGTCCTCGAGATGTTCCCCTATCCGTCGGGCCGCATCCACATGGGCCATGTGCGCAACTACGCGATGGGCGACGTCGTCGCCCGCTACAAGCGCGCCCGCGGCTACAATGTGCTGCACCCGATGGGCTGGGACGCCTTCGGCATGCCCGCCGAGAACGCCGCCATGCAGAACAAGGTCCACCCGAAGGGCTGGACCTATGACAATATCGCGGCGATGCGCAAGCAGCTCAAGTCCATGGGCCTGTCGCTCGACTGGTCGCGCGAATTCGCTACATGCGACGTCGACTACTACCACCGCCAGCAGTACCTCTTCCTCGATTTCCTGGAAAAGGGCCTCGTCTACCGCAAGCAGTCCAAGGTGAACTGGGACCCGGTCGACCATACGGTGCTTGCCAACGAGCAGGTGATCGACGGCCGCGGCTGGCGCTCCGGCGCGCTCGTCGAACAGCGCGAGCTGACGCAGTGGTTCTTCCGCATCACCGATTTCAGCCAGGACCTGCTGGATTCGCTGGAAGCGCTCGACCAGTGGCCGGAAAAGGTCCGGCTGATGCAGAAGAACTGGATCGGCCGCTCCGAGGGCATGCTGGTGCGCTGGGAAGTCTGCGACAGCGCGGGCCTGACGGGGGAGAAGGACGTGACGGTCTACACGACCCGTCCCGACACGCTGTTCGGCGCCTCGTTCCTCGCCATTTCCGCCGATCATCCGCTGGCCAGGGATGCATCCGCCAGGAACCCCGAGATCATGGCCTTCTGCGAGGAGTGCCGCCGCGCCGGCACCTCGCTCGCCGCCCTCGAAACGGCGGAGAAGAAGGGCATGGATACGGGCATCCGCGTCCGCCACCCCTTCGATCCCGCCTGGGAGCTGCCGGTCTATGTCGCGAACTTCGTGCTGATGGATTATGGCACGGGCGCCATCTTCGGCTGCCCCTCCGGCGACCAGCGCGACCTCGACTTCGCCCGCAAATACGACCTGCCGGTCGTGCCCGTCGTCATGCCGAAGGAAGCGGATGCCGCCACCTTCGCGATCGGCGACGAGGCCTATGTCGGCGACGGCGTGATGATCAATTCCCGCTTCCTCGACGGCCTTTCCGCCGAGGAAGCCTTCGAGGAGGTCGCAAGGCGCCTCACCGCCGCAACGCTCGGCAATGCGCCGGTGGGCGAGCGCAAGGTGAACTTCCGCCTGCGCGACTGGGGCATTTCGCGCCAGCGCTATTGGGGCTGCCCCATCCCGGTCATCCATTGCGAGGCCTGCGGCGTGGTTCCCGTGCCGAAGGCGGACCTGCCGGTGAAGCTGCCCGACGACGTCACCTTCGACAAGCCGGGCAACCCGCTCGACCGTCATCCGACCTGGCGGCATGTCGCCTGCCCGCATTGCGGCAAGGACGCCCGCCGCGAGACGGACACGATGGACACCTTCGTCGATTCGTCCTGGTATTTCGCCCGCTTCACCGCGCCGTGGGAAGATGCCCCGACGGATCCGGCGGCCGCCAATGCCTGGCTCCCCGTCGACCAGTATATCGGCGGCATCGAGCATGCGATCCTGCATCTTCTCTATTCGCGCTTCTTCACCCGCGCCATGCAGGCGACCGGCCATCTCGACCTGAAGGAACCCTTCAAGGGCCTCTTCACGCAGGGCATGGTCGTGCACGAGACCTATAGCCGCAGCATCGACGGCAAGCGCGAATGGGTGATGCCGGCCGAGATCCGCATCGAGGAGATGGACGGCCAGCGGCGCGCGGTGCATCTCGAATCCGGCGAAGAAATCGCCATCGGCTCCATCGAGAAGATGTCGAAGTCGAAGAAGAACGTCGTCGATCCGGACGATATCATCGCCTCCTACGGCGCCGATACCGCCCGCTTCTTCGTGCTCTCTGACTCCCCGCCGGACCGTGACGTGATCTGGTCGGAAGCCGGCGTCGAAGGCGCGCACCGCTTCGTCCAGCGCGTCTGGCGCCTCGTTTCGGAAGCCGCTCCCGCCCTCAAGGCCGCCGAAAGCCGCCCCGGCACGGAAGGCGAGGCGCTTGCCATCTCGCAGGCCGCGCACAAGACGCTGAAGGCGGTGCAGGCGGACTACGACAAGCTTGCCTTCAACAAGGCCGTCGCACGCATCTACGAATTCGTCAACGCGCTGGCCGCTCCGCTGGCGACGGCGGCCTCCGGCAAGGCCTCGCCCGAACTTACGGGCGCCCTGCGTGAAGCCGTCGGCATCCTGATCCGCATCGTTGCGCCCATGACGCCGCATCTTTCGGAAGAATGCTGGCGCGAGATCGGCGGCGAAGGCCTCGTGGCAACCTCGGGCTGGCCGGCCTATGACGAACGGCTGGTCGCCGAGAACGAGATCACGCTGCCGGTGCAGATCAACGGCAAGAAGCGCGCCGATTTGACAATCGCCCGCGACGCGGACCAGAGTGCGGTCGAAGAGGCCGTGCTCGCGCTCGAGGCGGTCCAGGCCGCACTCGGCGGCCAGCATCCCAAGAAGATCATCGTCGTACCGCAGAGGATCGTGAATGTTGTTGTCTGACGGAACCGGCTTCTCGCGGCTTGTGAAGACGATAGCCGGCATCGCTATTCTCGGCGCTGTCGCCGGCTGCCAGGTGCGGCCGCTCTATTCCACGCCTGGCGTGGTGGAGGGCAAGCTCGCGTCCGTTTCCATTTCGGAAGCGGACGACCGCATAGAGCAGCAGGTCCGCAACCAGCTCGTCTTCCTGTTCGGGGGCGGCGCCGGCGAGCCGCAGAATGCGGCCTATCGCCTGGAGCTCCACGTCACCAGCCGGTCGCTCGGTGTCCTCGCCGACGTTGCGAGCGATACGATGCGCGCCGGCCGCATCATCGTTTCGGCGGACTACAACCTTGCCCGCGCCGACACCGGCGAAACGGTGGCTTCGGGAAAACGAACGGCCTCGGCCATGGTCGATTTCCCGGCGCAGGAATTCGCCAAGCTTCGTGCCATCCGCGAGGCCGAGGAGCGGGCGGCGCGCGAAGCGGCCGAGTTCGTGCGCGCGGACGTGGCGGCGGCGCTCGCCCGTCGCTGATCCGGCCATGGCGGAAGTCAAGTCGCACGAATTCGACGCTTTCCTGAAACGGAAGCCGCTGCCCGTGCGGCTTTTTCTCATCTACGGCCCCGACCGTGGCCTGGTTTCCGAGCGCGCGGCGGCACTGGCGGCAGCAAGCGGCGTTGCCCTCGACGATGCCTTCTCCGTCGTAAAGCTCGACGCCGGCGACATCGGCAGCCAGCCGGGTCGGCTCATCGACGAGATGAACGCCATCGGCCTTTTCGGCGGCGAACGCCTTATCTGGATTCGCAACGCCGGCAGCGAGAAGGGTCTTTCCGATGGCCTCGATATCCTTGCCGATATGCCGGCCGGCCCCTCCACGCTCATCATCGAGGCGGGGGACCTCAAGAAGGGCGCCGCCCTGCGCAAAGCTGCCGAATCCATCTCCGCCGCTGTCGCGATCCCCTGCTATGCCGATGACGGCCGCGCCCTCCAGGTACTGATCGATCAGGAGCTTTCCGCCGAGAATCTCAGGATTTCCCCCGCCGCGCGCGAGCGCCTGGTCGAAACGATCGGTGGTGACCGCCTCGCATCGCGTAACGAGGTGCGCAAGCTCGCTCTCTATTGCCGCGGCAAGGAAATGGTCGAGGAACAGGATGTCGCGGAGATTGTCGGGGATGCCAGTGCGATTTCGACGGACGACGCCGTCGACGCCATTCTCAAGGGGGACCGGGACGGCTTTCTCCACGCGATCCAGAAGATCGTCTCGTCCAAGACCGCGGTTTTCCTGGTCTTGCAGGGCTGCCTCAGGCAGTTCCAGCTCCTGGAGCTGATGCGCGCCGAGATGGACGAGAAGCGCGTTCCCCCCGCGCAGGCGATGGCGAGCCTCGGGCGGCGTTTGCATTTCCGCCGCAAGCCGATCGTCGAGAATGCGTTGAGAACCTGGACCGGCCCCGCCATCCGGCGTGAAACCCAGCGCCTCCAGGCCGCCATCCTGCAAAGCCGGCAGCGGCCGGCCCTGGAGGATACCATCGCCGTGCAGACGATGCTGGCGACCGTCCTTCAATCCGCTCGCCGCTGAATCCGGCTAAGGAGATTATCTCCGCTCGAGAAGCCGGCAGATTTCTTCCAGTTGTTCCAGGGTTTTGTAGGCGATCTTCAGGTGGCCGCCGCTGCCCTTGTGATTGACCGTCACGTCAAGGCCGAGAACGTCGGACAGCGTGCGCTCCAGCGCCACCGTATCGGCGTCCTTCTCTTCCTTCCGCGATGCCTGGCCCTGGTCCGGATCGCTCTGCGCCTTTATGTCGTTCTGCGCGAGACGCTCGGCATCGCGCACGGACATGCCCTTAGCGACGATCGACCGCGCCAATGCCACGGGATCGGACGTGGGAATGAGCGCACGGGCGTGGCCTGCGGAAAGCGTGCCCGAGGCAAGCATTTCACGCACCGGCTCCGGCAGCTTCAGAAGGCGGAGGCTGTTGGCGACATGGCTCCGGCTCTTGCCGATAATCTCGCCGAGATCGTTCTGCGTATAGCCATGATCGGCGATCAGCAGCTCGTATCCCATCGCCTCTTCCAGTGGATTGAGGTCCGACCGCTGGACGTTCTCCACGATGGCGATCTCCAGCGCCGTCCGGTCGTCGACATCCCGGATGATCACCGGAATCTCGATCAGGCCGGCAAGCTGGGCAGCGCGCCAGCGCCGCTCGCCGGCGATGATCTCATAGCGATTGTCGGCCGTGGTGCGAACGACGACAGGCTGGACGATGCCGTGCTGGCGAATGGAGGACGCCAGATCCTGCAGTTCCGATTCATCGAAATAGCGGCGCGGGTTGCGCGGGTTGCGGCCGACGAATTCGATCGGAACCAGCCGGTCCGGGTTGACGGCCGGCCGGGCGCCGATATCGGCAGCGGGAAGCTGGTCCATTTCACCGATCAGGGCAGCAAGGCCGCGGCCAAGGCGCCGCCTGGAGTTGTCGTCAGTCATCGGTTCTACTCACGGATACGGTTTACGCAGCCTTCCGCTGCCTTTCACGCTGGATCACCTCGGAAGCAAGCTGAAGATAGGCCTGGCTTCCGGCGCATTTGAGGTCGTAGAGAATGGCCGGCTTGCCGTAGGACGGCGCCTCGGAAACGCGCACGTTCCGCGGAATGAGCGTGTGGTAGACCTTCTCACCGAGATGGATGCGCACGTCGTTGACGACCTGCTGGGCCAGGTTATTGCGCGAATCGAACATCGTCAGCACGATACCCTGGATATCGAGGCGCGGATTGACCGTCCGGCGCACTTGATCGACGGTTTCCAGAAGCTGGCTCAGGCCCTCCAACGCGAAGAACTCGCACTGGAGCGGCACGAGAACGGAATGCGCCGCCGCAAGCGCGTTCATCGTCAGGAGATTGAACGACGGCGGGCAATCGACGAGAACGTAAGAGTAAGACAGCGCCTCGACCGAGGCAAGGGCGCGCTTGAGGCGGAAGACGCGATCGCTCTGCTGCGCGATCTCCATCTCGATCCCGAGAAGGTCCATGGTGGACGGGATGATGGAAAGGTTCGGAACCGCCGTCGCCAGCGCCGTCTCGGCAACGCCCTGGCTGCCGATCATAAGATCGTAGGAGGAAAGCTCACGGTTACGCCGGTCGATGCCGAGGCCGGTGCTGGCATTGCCCTGCGGATCGAGATCGACGATCAGGACGCGTTCGCCGATTGCGGCAAGCGCAGTCGCCAGATTGATCGCGGTCGTCGTCTTGCCGACGCCGCCCTTCTGGTTCGCAATGGTGATGATCCGGTTCTTCTCGCCTATCATGGACGTGCCGTTCACTGGAGTTTTCGCGAAAGATTCGACAATTCGAGCACAACGGAGTCGGGCTCGACGATGCTGGCATGTTTTACCAGATCGAATCTCCACCGACCAAGCGCTTTATCGACTTCGCGCTGGTAATCCCGGCCTTTGTGCAGGAAAAAGCGGAGCGAAGGGTTCTGCTCGGCCCAAGGCATGCCGAATTGCATCAATAGATCGAGATCGGCGAGAGCTCGCGCCGAAATGGCGTCGCAACGCTGGATTTCCGCCGGTGCATCCTCGATCCGGATCGCATGGACGGATGCGCGGGCGCCGGTTTCGAGAATGGCGGTGCGAAGGAATGCCGCCTTCTTGTTGCTGCTCTCGACAAGATGAACCCAGCCATCTCCTTTACCGGCAAGAAGAATCCCGGTCACGATGCCGGGAAAACCGCCGCCGCTGCCGAGATCGACCCAGGTTCGCGGGCCGGGATGCAGCGCATAGATCTGCATGCTGTCAACGACATGCCGCCTCCATGCCTCGGCAAGCGTCGATGGCGCGACGAGATTGATTGCCTTCGCCCATTTCTGAAAAAGCGCGATAAAGGTTTCAAGCCGTCCCATCGTTTCACGTGAAACATCCAGGGCGCTCAACTCGCGGGGAAGGGAGCTCATGCGGTTGCGACCCGGCGAGATTGCTCAAGTGGCAATCGCTTGAGATAGGCCAGGAGAAGGGTCAAGGCCGCCGGCGTCATCCCATCGATGCGTGCCGCTTGCGCGAGGTTGGCAGGCCGTGCAGCGGTCAACTTCTGGCGCAGTTCAATGGAAAGGCCCGGCAGCATGCTGAAATCGAAATCGTCAGGGATACGGCGTTCCTCTTCCCGGCGCGCCTCGGCAATATCCGTTTCCTGCCGATTCATGTAAACCGCATATCCCGCCTCGATCTCGATGGCCTCGCATGTGCGAGGCGAGAAGGCTTTCAACTCCTCAGGCCAGATTTCGGCCAGGCGCACATAGTCGATGGCGGGGTAGGCAAGCAAGTCGTAAGCACTGCGCCGTACCCCGTCACGGTTGATCTGAATCCCGTGACTGGCGGCTTCGTTCGGCGATAGCTGCAGGGAACGAAGCCGGTCTCGCGCAGCATCCATCTCGGAAGACCATGCCGAAAAACGCTGCCGACGATCCGCGCCGACAAGGCCCAGCACCATCCCTAGCGGCGTCAAGCGAACATCGGCATTGTCTGCGCGCAGGGAAAGGCGGTACTCGGCGCGAGAGGTGAACATGCGGTAGGGTTCGGCGACGCCACGCGACGTCAAGTCATCGATCATCACACCAATATAGCTGTCCGTCCGGCTGAAGATGTGGCCATCGACCCCCGCGGCGCGACGCGCGGCGTTCAGGCCGGCGACCAGGCCTTGGGCCGCGGCTTCCTCATAACCGGTCGTGCCGTTGATCTGCCCGGCGAGAAACAGGCCGGGCTGCCGTTTGACTTCGAGGGTAGCGGAGAGCTCGCGCGGGTCGATATGGTCATACTCGATCGCATAGCCCGGCTGAAGGATGGTGACCTTTTCCAGGCCGGGGATCGTCCGTATGAATGCGTCCTGCACGTCGGCGGGCAGGGAAGTGGAGATACCGTTCGGATAGACGGTCGGATCATCCAGCCCTTCGGGCTCGAGAAAAATCTGATGGCCATCCCGTTCGCCAAACTTTACGATCTTGTCCTCAATCGAAGGGCAATAACGCGGACCCACACCCTCGATCTGGCCGGAATACATGGCCGACTTGCCGATATTCTCCTCGATAATACGATGCGTGGCGGGTGTCGTCCGGGTCACGCCGCATTCGATCTGGGGCGTGGTAATCCGATCCGTCAGGAAGGAAAAGGGAACCGGATTTTCATCCGCAGCCTGCCTGCCGACCGACTGCCAGCCGATCGTGCGGCCATCCAGGCGGGCCGGGGTCCCGGTCTTCAAACGGCCGAGACGAAGGCCAAGACGCTCGAACGTCGCGGAGAGGCCAAGCGAGGGCTCTTCACCGACGCGGCCGGCGGGAATCTTTTCGTTGCCGATATGAATGAGGCCCCGCAGGAAGGTACCGGTCGTGACCACCACGGAGCGGCAAGTCAGATGCCTTCCATCCTTCAGGACAACGCCCGCAACCTTTCCGTCCTCAAAGCTGAGATCGAAGGCATCGCCTTCAATGACATCGAGCTCGGCGATGGCAGCAATCTCCTCCTGCATTGCCTCACGATAAAGCTTGCGATCGGCTTGCGTCCGCGGCCCCCGTACGGCCGGTCCCTTGCGTCGGTTGAGCAAACGAAACTGGATACCGGCCCGGTCCGCAACCCGCCCCATCAAACCATCCAGCGCATCCACCTCGCGGACGAGATGACCTTTTCCAAGGCCACCAATCGCGGGATTGCACGACATAACGCCGATCGTTGCCGCCTTGTGCGTTACGAGTGCGGTTTTGGCCCCGCAACGAGCGGATGCGGCCGCGGCTTCCACGCCCGCATGACCGCCGCCGATGACAACGACATCATAGGTAAAGTTACTCATTCTATTGTTCCACCTGTTTCACGTGAAACGCTCGCTGCGACTCGCATGCGTTGTAGTGTTTCACGTGAATCATTTGCCAATGCAGAATTCCGAGAAGATGATATCGAGCAGATTCTCGACATCAACCCGACCCGTCACGCGTCCAAGAGCCTGTCCCGCCAAGCGAAGATACTCGGACTGAATATCCAATCCATCCAGACACGCAAGGGCCCGCTCGATCTGGATCCGGGCCTCCGCCAAGCTCTCCATGTGCCGCTGCCGTGTCGGCAGGGCCAATGCACTTCCAGCTTCGATATCCGGAAGATGATCCGCGACAGCTTCAAGCAGATCGTCAATGCCGCTTCCCGTCCTTGTCGAGATCATAGCATCGGAACGAACGGAAGGCCACGCCGTGTCTCGCGTATCGGATTTCGTCAGAACTCGAATGATCGGGCCTTCATAGCCGTGGGCAAGCGCTGGCCAATCCTCATCCGGTCGGTCCGACAACAGAAGGACGAGATGCGCTTCCGCCATCGAGAGCTGGGTCCGTCGAATGCCCTCGCGCTCAACCACATCCTCCGTCTCCCGCAGGCCGGCCGTATCGAAAAGCCGGACAGCAAAACCGAGAAGATCGAGATCGACGTGGAGAACATCGCGCGTCGTCCCGGGAACATCCGTGACGATGGCGACTTCCCGACGCGCAAGGTAATTGAGAAGACTGGATTTTCCGGCGTTCGGCGGACCGGCGATGACGACTTTCAAACCATCGCGAACGATTTCGCCGATTCGGCCTTCGCCCAGATGGTTAAATATTTCCTTCTGCAAGACGCGCATGTCGTCCCAGATCGATGCAGCAACGGAACCCGGTACATCGTCTTCATCGGCGAAATCAAGCTCCGCCTCGATCATTGCCCGCGCATGGGTCAGTCGTTTCGCCCACGAATCGTAAAGGCGGGAGAGACCGCCGGCGGCCTGTTCAGCCGCCAGCCGGCGTTGCATCTCCGTCTCGGCCGCGATCAGGTCGGCAAGACCTTCCACTTCGACGAGATCCATGCGGCCGCTCATAAAGGCCCGACGGGAGAATTCTCCCGCTTCGGCCGGCCGCAATCCCTCCAACTCCCCCAGCGTTGCCAGGACGGCGCGTACGGTCGCCCGCCCGCCATGAATCTGGAGTTCGGCGCAGTCTTCACCCGTGAAGGAATTCGGAGAGGGGAAAAAGAGGACAAGGCCCTTGTCCAGCTCCTCACCGTTCCGGGACCGAATCGGGCGTAGCGTAGCGCGGCGGGACGCCGGAACGCCTCCGCAGAGAGAAACCAAGGCATTTCGCGTCGCGGGTCCGCTTATGCGGACAACCGCCACGCCCGACGGCAAGCCGCCGCTCGAAAGCGCGAAAATTGTGTCCGAGCCGTGCGTCATCTGGCGTTCCGGATACGAATCGATTCTGTCGTTTCGGACGAGAATCGATAGTGATGGATCAAACGAAAATGGCCCCGCCTCGTCGGCGGGACCATCGAAAAGGCGTTGGCGATGCCTTAATCAGGTGTTCATCGAGTCGAAGAAGTCGCCGTTGTTCTTCGTCTGCTTGAGCTTGTCGATGAGGAACTCGATCGCGTCGGTCGTGCCCATCGGAGCCAGGATGCGGCGGAGCACGAAGATCTTCTGCAGGTCCTGGCGCGGCACCAGCAGGTCTTCCTTGCGGGTACCGGACTTGAGGATATCCATCGCCGGGAAAATGCGCTTGTCGGCAACCTTGCGGTCGAGCACGATTTCCGAGTTGCCGGTGCCCTTGAACTCTTCGAAGATCACTTCGTCCATGCGGCTGCCGGTATCGATGAGCGCCGTCGCGATGATCGTCAGCGAGCCGCCTTCCTCGATATTGCGTGCCGCGCCGAAGAAGCGCTTCGGGCGCTGGAGGGCGTTGGCGTCGACACCGCCCGTCAGCACCTTGCCGGAGGACGGAACGACGGTGTTGTAGGCGCGGCCAAGACGGGTGATCGAATCGAGCAGGATGACGACGTCACGGCCGTGCTCGACGAGGCGCTTGGCCTTCTCGATGACCATCTCGGCAACCTGGACGTGGCGCGTCGCCGGTTCGTCGAAGGTCGAGGAGACGACCTCGCCCTTCACCGAGCGCTGCATGTCCGTCACTTCTTCCGGACGCTCGTCGATCAGAAGGACGATGAGGTAGCATTCCGGATGGTTGGCGGTGATCGAATGGGCGATGTTCTGCAGGAGAACGGTCTTACCCGTACGCGGGGGCGCGACGATCAGTGCACGCTGGCCCTTGCCGAGCGGCGCGACCAGGTCGATGACGCGCGGGGAAAGATCCTTCGAGGTCGGGACGTCGAGCTCCATCTTGAAGCGCTCGTTCGGGTAGAGCGGCGTCAGGTTGTCGAAATGGACCTTGTGGCGGATCTTTTCCGGATCGTCGAAATTGATCGTGTTGACCTTGAGAAGGGCGAAATAGCGCTCGCCTTCCTTGGGGCCGCGGATCGGGCCCTCCACCGTGTCGCCGGTCTTCAGCGAGAAGCGGCGGATCTGCGAGGGGGAGATGTAGATGTCGTCCGGGCCCGGCAGGTAGTTCGCATTGGCCGAACGCAGGAAGCCGAAACCGTCCTGCAGCACTTCCACGACGCCTTCGCCGATGATTTCGACATCCTGCGAGGCCAGCATCTTGAGGATGGCAAACATCAGTTCCTGCTTGCGCATCGTGCTCGCGTTCTCGACCTCGAGCGATTCGGCAAAGGCGAGGAGGTCGGTCGGAGTCTTGTTCTTGAGGTCTTGTAGCTTCATTTCGGCCATGAATGGTCCATGCTGCGGGTCATCGGGTGGGGAAAGGCGTGCGGGTCAAGGACGAACTGCGCGGGATACGGTGCAGTCCACTGAACGAATACACATGCCATGAAGATGAGATGGGCGGAAAATAGCGATTCCGGCCGAGGCCCGCAAGGGGGGCGATGCATTTCGTCCGATTTGTCGCGGATGGCCTCAGAACGGCTTGACGATCACCATGATGACGATGAGGACCATCAGCAGCGCCGGCGCCTCGTTCCAGATGCGCCATTGCCGGCCCGTGCGGGTGTTGCGGTCTTCGGCAAAGGCCTGCACGGCACGGCCGTAGAACTGATGCACGCCGGACAGAAGCACGACGAAGGCGAGCTTGGCATGCAGCCAGCCGCCCTGGAAGCCATAGACGGACCAGGCGAGATACAGGCCGAGCAGCCAGGAAAGGCCCATGGCGGGCTGCATGATGACCCGGTAGAGCCGCTTTTCCATCACCTTGAAGGTTTCCGAAAGGGCCGAACCGGCCGGCGCGTCGGTATGGTAGACGAAGAGCCGCGGCAGGTAGAGAAGGCCGGACATCCAGGAAATCACGGCGACGACGTGCAGCGCCTTGATCCACGATACGGGGTCCTCCGGCGGATGGAGGATGACCAGAAGGGCGACCAGCGCGAAGACGGCGATGGCGATGGCCGCCCGTATCTGCGCCCGCCGCCCGGCGCCCGCGCCCGTCTGTTTCTCGCTCACGGGGTTTCCCCACGCACCCGCGCGACGAGGCGCGTCACATGATCGGGATCGGCCTGCGGCGTGATGCCGTGGCCGAGATTGAAGATGAGGGGGCCGTTGCCGAGCGCCTGAAGGATCGCATCCACGCCGGTATCGAGCGCCGCGCCTCCCGCCACCACCCGCATCGGATCGAGATTGCCCTGCACCGGGCCGTCCTTCTGCAGCTCGGCCGCGAAGGACAGCGGCACCGACCAGTCGAGGCCGATAGCATCGGCGCGCGTCTCCTGCCGGTAGGACCTGAGGAGAAGGCCCGCGCCCTTGGCGAAGGCGATGATCCTGGCTCCGGGCCGGCGTGCCTTCACCGAATCGACGATGCGCCGAACAGGGCGGAGGGCATAGTCGGCAAACTCCGTCTCGCCGAGCACGCCCGCCCAGGAATCGAAGATCTGCACGGCATCGGCGCCGGCATCGATCTGCGCCACGAGATAGTCGGCGGAAAGATCGGCCAGCATATCGAGAAGGCGGGCGAAGGCCTTCGGCTCGCGATAGGCGAAAAGCCGCGCCGGCGCCTGGTCCGGCGTGCCGTGGCCGGCGATCATGTAGGTCGCCACCGTCCAGGGCGCGCCGCAGAAGCCGAGCAGCGCCGTTTCATCCGGCAATGCCCCGCGGATGCGCCCGACCGCCTCGATGACGGGCCGAAGATGATCCAGAACGCCGTCCTCCTTCAGCGCGAGAATGCCGTCGACGTCGATCGGGTCGAGCCGCGGTCCATGGCCTTCCTCGAAGCGCACGTTCCGCTTCAGGGCATCGGGGATGACGAGGATATCGGAGAAGAGGATCGCCGCGTCGAAGCCGTAGCGGCGGATCGGCTGGAGCGTCACTTCCGTCGCCAGCTCCGGCGAATAACACAGATCGAGGAAGCTTCCCGCCTCCGCACGCGTTGCCCGATACTCCGGCAGATAACGGCCTGCCTGGCGCATCAGCCAGAGGGGAGGGGGAGAAACCGTCTTCCCGTTCAGGACCTCGACGATCTTCCGGCTTTTCTCAGACACGCGGGGGCTTCTCCCAATAAAGAAATAATCTCTTTGAAAAGGTTTCTATTTCTTAGAGTCGGTGACTATCAAGGATTAAATCCTTTCCACAAAATCCCGGCAGAAGCACGAGGGACCGGGAAAAGGCGACCGGCAATCGGCTTTTGCGA
Source organism: Shinella fusca (assembly GCF_014203155.1). Lineage (GTDB taxonomy): Bacteria > Pseudomonadota > Alphaproteobacteria > Rhizobiales > Rhizobiaceae > Shinella > Shinella fusca. The sequence continues at coordinate 70,929 of NZ_JACHIK010000015.1, read as the reverse complement.
AGTGAAAACCGGGAAAACCGGATTCTCCTTTTGGAATCAAGACGGTTCGAAGCGGTCGGGAAAGTCGCTTCCTGTGGACAGGCTGTGGAAAGGCGCGACACTATGCCGTGACCGCGAGTCTTATCCACATGTGCGGTGAATCGCTTTCCCGCCATTCGCCGATTGTGGAAAAGTCGGCACTTATCCTCTTGCCTCCGGCCCCGTCCCGTTTTTAGCTCCCGGTTCTCCCGGGCCATCAACAGGGGGCGGAGGATATTGTGGAAAGCACCAGAAACTACTTCCATCTGCACCTCATATCGGACTCGACGGGCGAAACCCTGATCGCCGCGGGCCGGGCGGCGGCGGCGCAGTTCCAGTCCTCGCAGGCGCTGGAGCATGTCTATCCGCTGATCCGCAACCGCAGGCAGCTCATGCCGGTGCTCGATGCGATCGATGGGGCGCCGGGCATCGTGCTCTATACGATCGTCGATCGGGAACTTTCGGGCATCATCGACCAGCGCTGCCGGGAAATGGGCGTGCCCTGCGTTTCCGTGCTGGAGCCGGTGATCGATCTTTTCCAGTCCTATCTCGGTGCGCCCTCGCGCCGGCGGGTCGGCGCGCAGCATGTGATGGATGCGGATTACTTCGCACGTATCGAGGCGCTGAATTTCACGATGGACCATGACGACGGGCAATTGCCGGCCGATCTGGAAGAGGCGGATGTAATCCTCGTCGGCATCAGCCGCACCTCCAAGACGCCGACCAGCATCTATCTTGCAAACCGCGGCATCAAGACCGCGAACGTGCCGATCGTGCTGGGCGTGCCGCTGCCGGAGCGCCTCTCGGCAGCGGTAAGGCCGCTGATCGTCGGCCTTATCGCCACGACAGACCGGATCGCCCAGGTCCGGCAGAACCGCGTGCTCGGCCAGACTCAGGATTTCCGCGGCGACGATTATATCGACCGCGCGCAAATCTCCGAGGAACTGAAATATGCAAGGGCGCTCTGCTCGCGCAACAACTGGCCGGTGATCGACGTCACGCGCCGCTCCATCGAGGAAACGGCCGCCGCCATCGTTGCTCTTCGCCCCAAGCTCCGCTAACGCGGAAGGCGAATGGAGATCGTCATGACGCCGCCGCTGATCCTTGCCTCGCAAAGCCCCTTCCGCCGCATGCTGATGGAAAATGCCGGCCTCGCCTTTTCGGCCGAAGCCGCGGCCATCGACGAGCGCGCGGTCGAGGCGGCCCTGTCGAAGCGAAACCCGACGCCGCCGGAGGTGGCCGAGGCGCTGGCCGTGGAGAAGGCGCGGGACGTTGCCGGGCGCAATCCCGGTGCTCTCGTCATCGGTTCCGACCAGACGCTTTCGTTGGAAGGACGCGTGTTCCACAAGCCGGCCGACATGGCGGAAGCGAAATCCCACCTCCTCTCCATGTCCGGACGGACGCATGAATTGAACTGCGGCGTCGCGCTCGTCCGCGACGGTGAAACGCTGTGGAACCATGTCTCCATCGCCCGCCTGACGATGCGGTCGCTTTCGGAGGATTTCGTCGATCGCCATCTCGCCCGTGTCGGAACGCGGGTGCTGGCGAGCGTCGGCGCCTACCAGCTTGAAGGCGAGGGCGTGCAGCTCTTCGAGCGGATCGACGGCGACTATTTCACCATTCTCGGCCTTCCGCTCCTGCCGCTGCTGGCCAAACTTCGTAATCTCGGTGCCATCGATGCATGATTCACGTGAAACATCCGCCTGCCACGCCTTCGTCGTCGGCTATCCGATCAAGCATTCGCGCTCGCCGCTGATCCACGGCCATTGGCTGGAAAGGGCAGGCCTCGCTGGCTCCTACACACGGCAGGCCGTCGCTCCCGAGGATTTCGCCGGCTTCATATCCCGGCTGAAGAGCGGTGAATCCGGCTTCGTCGGCGGCAATGTCACCATCCCCCACAAGGAGGCGGCGTTCACGCTGGCCGACCGGCCGGACGACCTCAGCGCCGAGCTCGGCGCGGCAAACACGCTCTGGCTGGAGGAGGGGCGCCTTCATGCGACCAACACGGACGGCTACGGCTTCCTTGCCAATCTCGATGCCGCGGCACCGGGCTGGAACAGGACCGACCGCGCCGTCATCCTCGGCGCGGGCGGAGCCAGCCGGGCGATCATCCAGGCGGTTCGCGACCGGGGTGTCGGGGAAATTCACGTCGTCAACCGCACGGCCTCACGGGCGCAGGAGCTTGCCGACCGTTTCGGGCCGAAGGTCCACGCCCATCCCATGGAAGCGCTCGGGGAGGCGACGAAGGGCGCCGGCCTGTTCGTCAACACCACGTCGCTCGGCATGGACGGTGCACCGGCGCCGGCCATCGATTTCTCGCCGCTTGCCGGCGGCGCGGTGGTGACCGATATCGTCTATGTGCCGCTCGTCACGCCCATTCTCCGCCAGGCCATCGACCAGGGCTTCGCTACGGTCGACGGTCTCGGCATGCTGCTGCATCAGGCAGTGCCCGGCTTCGAGAAATGGTTCGGCGTGCGGCCGCACGTCGATGCGGCACTGCGTGACATCATCCTCGCCGACATGGAGGCGCACGGATGATCGTGCTCGGCCTCACCGGATCGATCGGAACGGGCAAGTCGACGACGGCCGCCATGTTCGGGGATCTCGGCGTGCCGGTTCACGACGCCGATGCAACGGTGCACGATCTTTACCGGACGGACGCCGTCGCGCCCGTCGCGTCCCTGTTTCCCGAGGCGCTGGCCGATGGCGTGATCGACCGAAAGGCGCTTTCCGCCGCGCTTGCCCGCGCGCCTGAACGGTTCGGGGAACTGGAAGCCGTCATCCATCCGCTGGTGCGGGCGCGCGAACAGGCCTTCCTCGAAGCCGAGCGCCGGAACGGGTCTCCCCTCGTTCTCCTCGATATCCCGCTGCTCTTCGAGACGGGCGGCGAGGCACGGGTGGACAAGGTGGTGGTCGTTACCTGCGATCCGCAGATCCAGCGGGAACGCGTGCTCGCCCGGCCCGGCATGACGGAGGAAAAATTCCGGCTCATCCTGTCGCGCCAGATGCCGGATGCGGAAAAGCGCCGCCGGGCCGATTTCCTCATCGATACCGGAAAGGGGCTTGAAGCGGCGCGTAAACAGGTGGAAGAGATCGTAGGGAAGCTGACGGAACGGAAAGACTGATGCGCGAGATCATCTTCGATACGGAAACGACGGGCCTCGACAGCAAGCTCGACCGTGTTATCGAAATCGGCGGCGTGGAACTGGAGAACCATTTCCCGACCGGCCGGTTCCTGCACATCTATATCAACCCCGGCGACCGCAAGGTACATCCCGATGCGCTCGCGGTGCACGGAATCACGGACGAGTTCCTGCAGGACAAGCGCTCCTTCGCCGAGGTTGCGCAGGAAATCGTCGATTTCTTCGGCGATGGCCGCTGGGTGGCGCACAATGCCAACTTCGACATGGGCTTCATCAATGCCGAGTTCGAGCGGATCGGTCTGCCGCCGGTGGCATCCGACCGGGTGACCGATACGCTGGCGCTCGCCCGCCGCAAGCATCCGATGGGGCCGAATTCGCTCGATGCGCTCTGCCGGCGCTACGGCATCGACAATTCCCGCCGCACCCATCACGGCGCGCTTCTCGACTCCGAACTGCTCGCCGAGGTCTATATCGAGATGATCGGTGGCCGGCAGGCGGCCCTCGGTCTCGGCACGGCCGAAGCCGGGCGGAAGACGCTGGTCGAGGTGGAAGACGAGGTCGTCCTGCCGCTCGGCGCGCGTCCGCGTCCGCTCGCCCCCCGGATTTCGGAGGAGGACCGCGCCGCCCATGCCGCCATGGTGGAGAAGATGGGCGCGAAGGCGATCTGGGCGAAATACGGTGCCTGAATCCGGCTCACGATCCATCGACAAAAGAAAACGCCCGGCCACATCGTGACCGGGCGTCGTTGTCTGGAAATGTCGTCAGGCTTAGTTGGCCTGGACCTTTGCCTTGACCTGTTCCTCGGCCATGCGCTGGGTGAACATCTGGGCAAAGTCGATCGGGTCGATCATCAGCGGCGGGAAGCCGCCGTTGCGGGTGGCGTCGGCGATGATCTGGCGGGCGAAGGGGAAGAGCAGGCGCGGGCACTCGATGAAGAGGACCGGCAGCATGTGCTCCTGCGGGAAGCCCGTGACGCGGAAGACGCCGCCATAGGCGAGCTCGGCGTTGAAGAGCATCTTGTCGCCGTCCTTGGCTTCCGCGTTCAGCGAAAGGATGACGTCGAAGTCCGTGTCGGAGAGCGGGTTGGCATTGACGTTGACGCTGATATTGATCGCCGGCGCGTTTTCACGGGCCTGAAGCGAGCGCGGCGCACCCGGATTTTCGAAGGAAAAATCCTTCACATACTGCGCCAGGATATTGAGCGAAGGGCTCGCGGCGTTGTTCTCGGTGGCTGCGTCGGTCATGGAGATATCCTCGGGACTCTGGAAAGTCAGGCCATCTAGCATTTCGGCCGGGGGCTTACAACCCTGGGCCCTCAGCGCGGACCGTCGCGATGGAAGTCGTCTTCGTCAAGGTCGATGGTGCGCTGCGGCCCGGTTTGCGGCGCCTGGCCCGGCGGCACGCCGCCGATATCCACGACAACGACATTGCGCACCAGCCGGTTCCAGAGGAAGCGCCGCACCGGCGGCAGGAGAAGCGCAAGCCCGATGACGTCGCTGAGGAAGCCGGGCACGAGGAGCAGGGCGCCGGCGATGAAGATCATCGTCACATCGGCCAGTTCCTTGCCGGGTGCCTGACCCTCCCGGCCTGATTGCCGAAGCCTCGCCAGCGCGCCGAAGCCGGCCATGCGCATCAGGAAGAGGCCGGCAAAGGCCGAGAGGACCACCAGCGAAAGCGTCGCAAGAAGGCCGATGCGCCGCCCGACGAGAATGAAACAGGCGATTTCCGCAAGCGGCAGGACGAGGAAGAAGAAGGCAAGAAGGCGTCTCGGCATGGCCGCCAGTGTCGCACAGATTCGCCCGGGCCGATACGGCCCCCGAGACCCTTCGTCCTATTCGCAGGATCGCTATTTGAATGATCCGGCTTTGCGGACTATATGGAAAGGAACAAAAAACAGAAACCGGCAGCGGATCATAATGGGCTCATTCGATTTCGTAACGATTTTCTTCCTCGTGGCTGCGGTGGTCATCTTCCTGCAGTTGCGCAGCGTGCTCGGCCGGCGCACCGGCAGCGAGCGCCCGCCCTTCGATCCGTATTCCAAGCGCGAAACGGTCGAGCCGGCCGATTCGGCCGACCGCGGCAAGGTGGTGACCCTGCCCCGGCGCGATGCGGACGAGGAGGAAAACCCCTTCGCCGCCGTCGACAGCTTCGCCCCGGCCGGAACGCCGCTCAACGACCAGCTCCGGGCGATCGTCAAGGCCGACCCCTCCTTCAACCCGAAGGAATTCGTCGCCGGCGCCCGCATGGCCTATGAGATGATCGTCGTCGCCTTCGCCGACGGTGACCGCAAGGCGCTGAAGAACCTCCTGTCGCGCGAGGTCTACGAAGGCTTCGATGCCGCGATCTCCGAGCGCGAGAGCAAGGGCGAGGTCGTGCGCTCCAGCTTCGTCGGCATCGAGAAGGCCGATATCGTCGGCGCGGAGGTCAAGGACAGCGAGGCGAATGTCACGCTGCGCATCGTCAGCCAGCTCATTTCCGCCACCTACGACAAGGCCGGCGCGCTGGTCGAGGGCGATGCCGAGAGCGTCGCGGAGGTGAATGATCTCTGGACCTTCGCCCGCGACATCCGCTCGCGCGATCCGAACTGGAAGCTGATCGCCACCGAGTCGGAAGGCTGAGCGAGGCTCCCATGGACTACCGCCTGGTTCCGGCCCGGTTTTCGGCGCTTCCCGGCTGGGACGAGGACGATCCGACACCGCTTCTGGCGGCGATGGCCCGCTGCCGCGCGCATATTCGCACCGTCAAGCCCTATAGGACAGGCTCGCTCGGCATCACCGCCGGCGAGCTTCTGGCATTGCTGGATGCGGCAGATGTGGAAAAGCCGGAAGGCGCCGGCGCGGTGCGCGCTTTCTTCGAGACCCATTGCGTGCCCTTCCGCATCGAGGAGATGGACGGCTTCAGCGGCTTCGTCACCGCCTTCTACGAGCCGGAAGTGGCGGTGAAGGCGGCGCCGGACGCGGAGTATCGCTACCCCTTCTATCGCCGCCCGGACGATCTCGTCGACGTCGACGACACCAACCGCCCGGCAGGCTTTCCGGCGGGCTACGCGTTCGGGCTGGAGAGGGATGGCAAGATCGTCGAGCATCCCGACCGCGGCGAGATCGAGCGTGGCTGTCTTGCCGGCCGTGGGCTGGAGATCGCCTATGCCCGCTCGAAGGTCGATGTGTTCTTTGCCCATGTGCAGGGCGCGGCGCGGCTCGTCTATCCGGACGGATCGGTAAGGCGCATCACCTATGCGGCGAAATCCGGCCATCCCTTCTCCGCCATCGGCAAGCTGCTGATCGACCGCGGCGAGATCGATGCCGCGACCGTCTCCATGGCCTCGATCCGCGACTGGCTGGCGCAGCATGAGGATCAGGTGGACGGCGTGCTCTGGCACAACCACTCCTTCATCTTCTTCAAGGAGGCCGCGGTCGACGACGGCGCGCTCGGGCCGATTGCCGCCGCCAAGGTGCCGCTCGTTGCCGGCCGCTCGCTCGCGGTCGACCGGGCAATCCACACCTTCGGCCTGCCCTTCTTCATTTCGAGCGAGACGCTCACCCACATGGACGGCGGAAAACCCTTCCGCCGGCTGATGCTGGCGCTCGACACGGGCACGGCCATCGTCGGCCCGGCGCGCGGCGACATCTTCACCGGATCGGGCGATGCGGCGGGCGCATTGGCGGGCCATGTCCGCAACGCGGCGACCTTCCATATCCTCATCCCGCGCGCTGCGGCGGAGCGCTATCTCCATGCCCAGGGATAAGGCGCTTTCGAGCGAGGACCGCATCCTCTGGGGCAAGGTGGCGCGCAGCACGCGGGCCATGCCCGGCAAGCTCGATGCGCTGACGGAGTTCGAAGCCGCCTTCGCCGGGAAGGTCGAGGAGGAAAAGGCGCCGGAGCCGACGAAGACAAAGGCCGGCAAGCCGGTTTCCGAAGGCATCGCGCTCACCGTCGGCCGCGGTAAGGAGACCCGGCACCATCCGCTGGAGCGTCCCGTCAAGCGCAAGATCGCCAAGGGGCGGCTTGCCCTTGAGGCACGCATCGACCTGCACGGCATGATCCAGAGCGAGGCGCACGGCTTCCTGCTCGGCTTCCTCATCAAGGCGCACGAGCGGGGCCTTCGCCATGTCCTGGTCATCACCGGCAAGGGCACCTCGCTCGGCAGCGACGGCGCCTTGAAGCGGGCGGTGCCGCTCTGGTTCGCCCTGCCGGAATTCCGCCCGCTGATCTCCTCCTACGAGCCGGCGGCGCGCAACCACGGCGGCGAGGGCGCGCTCTACGTGCGGCTCGCCCGCCAGCCGGGGGAGAAGCGATGACGACGCCCTTCGGCAAGGCCGTTCGGCACCTGCGCGACCGCAAGGGCGTCTCGCAGAAGGAGATGGCCAAGGCCCTCGGCGTCAGCCCGGCCTATCTCTCGGCGCTGGAGCACGGCAAGCGCGGCATGCCGAGCTTCGATTTCCTCCAGCGCGTCGCCGGATACTTCAACGTCATCTGGGACGAGGCCGAGGAACTCTTGCGCATCGCGCAGATCTCCGACCCGCGCGTCGTGGTCGATACCGCCGGCCTGCCGCCGGAATACACGGCCTTCGCCAACCGGCTTTCGGCCGAAATCGCAAGCCTTCCGCCCGAGACGGTGCGCCGTCTTGCCGGCATTCTGGAAAAAGCGTGCAATAACCGGGTAAAACCCGGTTGATCCCCGGATTTCTGCCGTGTTTGCCTGCTCTGCGGTTTGGAACTTGAGGGCAAAATCCCTATATTCGAAAGACCCGGAAAGCCGTGATTCGCCTGGCTTCCCCGCCTTCCGTGAGAACCCTGGAAAGACGTTTGAATGACTGACACACCCGAGACCGAAAACGGCCCGGCCGAGTATGGCGCAGATTCGATCAAGGTCCTGAAGGGGCTCGATGCGGTGCGCAAGCGCCCCGGCATGTATATCGGCGATACCGACGATGGTTCGGGCCTGCACCACATGGTCTACGAGGTGGTCGACAATGCGATCGACGAGGCGCTGGCCGGCCATGCCGACATCGTGACGGTGACGCTCAATGCCGACGGCTCGGTCACGGTGACGGACAACGGCCGCGGCATCCCGACCGACATCCACAAAGAAGAGGGCGTTTCGGCGGCCGAGGTCATCATGACCCAGCTCCATGCCGGCGGCAAGTTCGACCAGAATTCCTACAAGGTCTCCGGCGGCCTGCACGGCGTCGGCGTCTCGGTGGTGAACGCGCTTTCCGTCAAGCTGAAGCTGAAGATCCGCCGCGCCGGCAAGATCCACGAGATGAGCTTCACGCACGGCGTTGCGGACGGCCCGCTGGCGGTGACGGGCGAGGCGGGCGGGGAGACCGGCACGGAAGTGACCTTCCTGCCCTCGACGGACACCTTCTCCAACATCGAATTCAACTATGCGACACTGGAGCATCGCCTGCGCGAGCTCGCCTTCCTCAATTCCGGCGTGCGCATCCTCCTCACCGACCGCCGCCATTCGGACATCAGGCAGGACGAGCTGATGTACGAAGGCGGTCTCGAAGCCTTCGTCGCCTTTCTCGACCGCGCCAAGAAGCCGCTGGTCGAAAAGCCGATCGCCATTCGCGGCGAGAAGGACGGCATCACCGTCGAAGTCGCCATGTGGTGGAACGACAGCTACCACGAGAACGTGCTCTGCTTCACCAACAACATCCCGCAGCGCGACGGCGGCACGCATATGGCGGGCTTCCGCGGCGCGCTGACGCGCCAGGTCGTCTCCTATGCCGAAACCACCGGCATCATGAAGAAGGAAAAGGTCTCGCTGACCGGCGACGACTGCCGTGAAGGCCTGACCGCCGTTCTCTCGGTGAAGGTGCCGGATCCGAAATTCTCCTCGCAGACCAAGGACAAGCTCGTCTCGTCCGAAGTCCGCCCGGTCGTCGAAAGTCTCGTCAACGAGGCGCTTTCCACCTGGCTGGAAGAGCATCCGGCCGATGCGAAGACGCTCGTCGGCAAGGTCGTCGAGGCCGCCGCGGCGCGTGAGGCCGCCCGCAAGGCGCGCGAGCTGACGCGGCGCAAGGGTGCGCTCGACATCTCCTCGCTTCCCGGCAAGCTCGCAGACTGCTCCGAGCGCGACCCGGCCAAGTCCGAAGTCTTCCTCGTCGAGGGCGATTCGGCCGGCGGTTCGGCCAAGCAGGGCCGCTCGCGGGAGAACCAGGCTATTCTGCCTTTGCGCGGCAAAATCCTCAATGTCGAGCGGGCACGCTTCGACAAGATGCTGTCCAGCCAGGAGATCGGCACGCTGATCACCGCGCTCGGCACCTCCATCGGCAAGGATGAGTTCAACGCCGACAAGCTGCGCTACCACAAGATCATCATCATGACGGACGCCGACGTCGACGGCGCCCATATCCGCACGCTGCTGCTCACCTTCTTCTTCCGGCAGATGCCGGAGCTGATCGAGCGCGGCCATCTCTATATCGCCCAGCCGCCGCTCTATAAGGTCTCGCGCGGCAAATCGAGCCAGTACCTGAAGAACGAGAAGGCGCTGGAAGACTACCTGATCGGCGCCGGCCTCGACGATGCGGCGCTGGAGCTATCCTCCGGCGAGGTGCGTGCCGGCCAGGATATCCTCGAGCTGATCCAGGACGCGCTGCGCCTGCGCACGCTGCTCGATGGCCTGCATTCTCGCTACAACCGTTCCATCGTCGAGCAGGCGGCGATCGCCGGCGCGCTGAACCTCGAGCTCAGCCATGACCGCGAAGGCTATGCGGCGATGGCGCAGGAAGTCGCCCGCCGCCTCGACCTCATCGCCGAGGAGACGGAACGCGGCTGGGAGGGCTCCGTCGCGGCGGATGGCGGCCTGCGCTTCGAGCGCATGGTGCGCGGCGTCAAGGAATTCGCCCATCTGGACATGGCGCTGATCGGCTCGTCCGACGCCCGCCATCTCGACCAGCTCGCTCCCCGCCTCAAGGAAACCTATGCGATGCCGCCGGTCCTGCGCCGCAAGGACGGGCAGACCGAGATCACCGGTCCGCGCGCCCTGCTGGATGCGATCTTCGCTGCCGGCCGCAAGGGCCTCTCCATGCAGCGCTACAAGGGCCTCGGCGAGATGAACGCCGAGCAACTCTGGGAAACGACGCTCGACCCGAACGTCCGCTCGCTGCTGCAGGTGAAGGTCACGGATGCGACCGATGCCGATGGCCTCTTTGCCCGCCTGATGGGTGACGAGGTGGAGCCTCGCCGCGATTTCATCCAGGAAAACGCCCTCAGCGTCGCCAACCTCGACATCTGACGAGAGAGCCGCCGAAAGGCGGCTTTCTTTTTGCTGGCCGGCTCTACCCCACCCTCGATGGATCCTCGGGTCAAGCCCGAGAGTGACGGAGGGGAGCGTCGAGGGGCGGTATCGCTAGCCGGCTCAGGAAGCGAAGCGGCCTTCCGAAACGAACTCCGCAACCGGCTTGCGCAAGCTCGGCACCTCGCGCTTCATCAGGTCTTCCGGCAGGGTCTCCTTCGGGGCGATCTTGCCGATGGCGACGGCCGCCTCCACGCGAAAACCTTCCGGAATGCCGAGCACCTCCATGGCTCTGGCGCGGTCGATGCCGCCCATGCCGTGGGCGTGATAGCCGGCATGGATCGCCTGGAGGGCGAGGCAGGCCCAGGCGGCACCCGTGTCGAAGGCGTGGGTATAGGCGGGCCGCATCTCGCCGTCGGCGCTCTTGCGGTGGGTCTGCGAGACGATCACGGCAAGGACGGAAGCCTTGTCCGCCCAGCGGCGATTGCCCTCGTCCAGCGTGACGTAGATCCGGTCGAAGGCCTCGGTGCCGCGATGGCCGTAGATGAAGCGCCAGGGCTGGCCGTTGGCGGCCGAAGGCGCCCAGCGCGCGGCCTCGAACAGCGAAAGAAGCGTCTCGTGCGGCATGGCCTCGCCCGTGAAGGCGCGGGGCGACCAGCGGTCGAGAAAGATGGGGTCGATGGGGTGGTCGGCGATACGGCCGGTTGTCTCGGTCATTGCAAGCCTCGAATTTCCTGTCGCCGCCCGGCCTCCGACGCCATTGTCGAAGGGGCGGCGCAGGCAATATAACCGCTTGGACACGTCTTGGAACGGCATTGCGAAAATGGGAGAGATGCGATGAACCTCAAAGACCCGAGCCTGCTGCGCGAGGCGGCCTTAGTCGGCACGCGCTGGATCGAAGCCGGCGGTGCCGGCATAGCGGTGACGAACCCGGCGACGGGCGAGCTGATCGGCCATGTGCCGAAACTGGGAGGCAAGGAGACGCGCGAGGCCATCGAGGCCGCCGCCGAGGCGCAGAAAGGCTGGGCCGCCCGCACGGCCAAGGAGCGCGCCGGCGTGCTGCGCAGGTGGTTCGAGCTGATGATCGAGAACAAGGACGATCTCGGCCGCATCCTGACGGCGGAGCAGGGCAAGCCCCTTGCCGAGGCCACCGGCGAGATCGTCTACGGCGCGAGCTTCGTCGAATGGTTCGCAGAGGAAGCCCGCCGCCTCTACGGCGACATCGTGCCCGGCCACCAGAAGGACAAGCGCATCCTCGTCATGAAGCAGCCGGTCGGCGTCGTCGCGGCGATCACGCCCTGGAACTTCCCGAACGCCATGATCACCCGCAAGGCGGGCCCCGCTTTTGCCGCCGGCTGCGCCATGGTGCTGAAGCCCGCCTCGCAGACACCCTTCTCCGCCATCGCGATCGCCGTGCTCGCCGAGCGCGCCGGCCTTCCCGCCGGCCTCTTCTCGGTCGTCACGGGTTCCGCCCGCGAGATCGGCGCGGAGCTGACGGCCAATCCCATCGTGCGCAAACTCACCTTCACCGGCTCGACGGAGGTCGGCGCGGAACTCTACAAGCAATGCGCCCCGACCATCAAGAAGCTCGGCCTCGAGCTCGGCGGCAATGCGCCCTTCATCGTCTTCGACGATGCCGATCTCGACGCGGCGGTGGAAGGCGCGCTGATCGCCAAGTTCCGCAACAACGGCCAGACCTGCGTGTGCGCCAACCGGCTCTATGTGCAGGACGCCGTCTATGATGCCTTCTCCGAAAAGCTCGCCGCCGCCGTCGGCAAATTGAAGACCGGCAACGGCTTCGACGAGGGCGTGGTGCTTGGGCCCCTCATCGACCAGGCGGCGCTCGACAAGGTCGAGGAGCATGTCTCCGACGCGGTGAAGAAGGGCGCGCGGGTCATCTCCGGCGGCAAGCGCCATGCGCTCGGCGGCACCTTCTACGAGGCGACGGTGATCGCCGGCGTGACGAAGGACATGGCGGTGACGCGCGAGGAGACCTTCGGTCCCGTCGCGCCGCTCTTCCGTTTTTCGGACGAGAACGATGTCATCGCGCAGGCGAACGACACGGAATTCGGCCTTGCCTCCTATTTCTACGCTAAGGACCTGTCGCGGGTGTTCCGCGTCGCCGAGGCACTGGAATACGGCATGGTCGGCGTCAACACGGGCCTCATCTCGACGGCGGAAGCCCCGTTCGGCGGCGTAAAGCTCTCCGGCCTCGGCCGCGAGGGCTCGCGCTACGGCATCGAGGAATTCACCGAGATCAAATATGTCTGCCTCGGCGGCATCGCCTGAGGCAATTCTGCAATGACCCGGCCGGGCGATCCGGCCGGCTTCCATTTTCGAGGGAAAAATCGTGGCAGCACCGAAAAATGCCTTCAAGGCCGCCCTTGCCGAAGGCCGGTTCCAGCTTGGCCTGTGGGTGGCGCTCGGCAGCGCCTATGCGGCCGAAATCCTGTCGACCAGCGGCTACGACTGGCTGCTGATCGACGGCGAGCACGGGCCCAACGACCTGCCGTCGATGGGCGCGCAGATCGGGGCGCTCCGCCATGCGCCGGCCCATGCCATGGTACGCCCGCCGATGGGCGAGGCCTGGCTCCTGAAGCAACTGCTCGACCAGGGCGCCCAGACCTTCCTGATCCCGATGGTCGAATCGGCCGCGCAGGCCGAGGCGCTGGTGCGCGCGCTCCGCTATCCGCCGCACGGTATCCGCGGCGTCGGCGCGGGGCTCGGCCGGGCGAGCGATTTCAACCGCGTGCCGGACTATGTGACGACCGCCAACGCGGAGATCTGCCTGATCGTGCAGGTCGAGAGCCGGGCCGGCCTTGCGGCGATCGACGAGATCGCCGCCGTGGACGGGGTCGACGGCGTCTTCATCGGCCCCTCGGACCTTGCCGCGGACATGGGCCATCTCGGCAATCCCGGCGCGCCGGAGGTGCTGGCGGCGATCACCCACGCCTTCGCGCGGATCAAGGCCCACGGCAAGGCGCGCGGCATCATGACGGTCTCGCTGGCGCAGGCCGAGGTCTACCGCGATCTCGGGGCGGATTTCATGGCGATCGGCACCGACGTCAATTGCCTGGTCTCGGCGGTGGACGGCCTGCGTCGCCGCTTCCTCGGCGAGGCGCCGGCGACAGGGTCCGGCGGCGGCTACTGAGCAGCCGGCACCGCAGCGGTCAGTTGATCGATTGCAGCAGGGTCTCGCGCGCGGATTTCAGGTGCTGCCGGCAGGCGGTCTCGATGCCGGCCGCATCGCGCGAGCGCAGCGCGGCGATATAGGCGAGGTGCTCTTCCAGGGCCCGGGCGTTGCGCGCGCGGGCATTCGTCTTGTTCCACTGGTAATGGTAGTGGAAGACGATGGCGATCACGTCGTAGAAATCGACGATGAAGCGGTTCTTCGAGGCGCGGTGCACCAGAAGGTGGAAGCGCTCGTCGAGTTCGGAGAAATCCGGATAGCGCGCCTCGATATCGGCGAGGATCTCGTGGTGCACGGCCTCGATCGCGTCGAGTTCGCGCCAGGCCGGATGGTCCTCCGGCAGGTGGGCGAAGGCGGCGGCCGAGCGCAGCTCGAACATCTCGCGCACTTCCGTCAGCTCCAATGCGAATTCGCTGGTAAAGCCCTTCAGCACCCAATGGCTGTTCGGCCGCTTCTCTATGAGGCCGAAGCGGCTGAAGCGGATGAGAAATTCGCGGACGCTCGTGGTGCCGATGCCGATCTCGCGGGCAAGCTCCAGCTCGTTGATCTGCATGCCCGGCTGCGCCCCGCCGGCAAGGATCCGGCGCATGAAGCTGCGCTCGATGATCTCCGAGAGGGAATCGGTCTCTTCCGTCGGGAAGTAGTCGGCCGGCACGGGCTTGCGCAGCACGATCTTGCGCCGCTTCTCCCAGGCGAGCAGGCCGACGTCCTCCAGCCGGGTCAGGATCGCCCGCACGGTCGTGCGGCTGACGCCGAGCGCGGCGCCGAGCTCCGGCTCGGACGGCAGGCTCGCCGTCTGCTCCAGAAGCTTCACGCAGCGATTGAAGGCATCCTTGAAGACGTTGTTCTGCTTGGCCATGGGTGCCGCCGGTTGTTGGGGTTCGCGTCCCTTAATGGCTGACCGGGCAAATGACCAGACGCGCCGTTCCCGTCATTCTCCCGTTTCCTCCTTCCTTCATATTACCCATTGACGGCATTCTGTCTATTGTCGATAAAAGACAAAAAGCCGGTGAGAGGACGCCGGCCGGGAGGAAGCATGAAGACGCGGACCATCGGGACGACGGGCCTTGCCGTGACCAAATTCAGTTTCGGCACCGCGGCGCTGGGCGGGCTTTACCGGGCCTGCCCGCGCGAGATTGCGATGGCGACGCTGGAGACCGCCTGGGACGAGGGCATCCGCTATTTCGATACGGCGCCCTGGTACGGCTTCGGCCTTGCCGAGCGGCGCACCGGCGATTTCCTGCGCGGGAAGCCGAAGGGAAGCTACGTGCTTTCCACCAAGGTCGGCCGCATCATGGTTCCGGTCGCCGACGACAAGGTGCCGGACTACGGCTATGTCGATCCGCTGCCCTTCGACGTGCGCTACGACTACAGCTATGACGGCATCATGCGCTCGGTCGAGCTCAGCCATACCCGCCTCGGCCTCAACCGCATCGATATCCTCTATGTGCACGATATCGGCGTCTATACGCACGGCGCCGAGCGCAACGCGTTCCATCTGCGCCAATTGCTCGATTCGGGCCTCAAGGCGCTGGATGCGCTGAAATCCTCGGGTGCGATCCGCGCCTACGGCCTCGGCGTCAACGAGGTGCCGGTCTGCCTCGACGTGCTGCGGCAGGCCGATCTCGACTGCATCCTGCTTGCCGGCCGCTATACGTTGCTCGACCGTTCGGCCGTCGCGGAACTCCTGCCGCTCTGCGAACGCAGGAAGACCTCGCTCGTCGTGGGCGGCGTCTTCAATTCCGGCATCCTGGCGACCGGCCCGGTGGCGGGTGCCCACTTCGACTACATGCCGGCAACGCCGGAGATCGCCGGCAAGGTCGGTGCGATGGTGGAGATCGCCCGGGAGAGGGGCGTGCCGCTCGCCGCGCCCGCCCTGCAGTTTCCGCTGCAGAACCCGGCCGTCGCCTCGGTGCTGATCGGCACGGCAAGGCCGGACAGCCTCGGCCGCAACATGGCGCTCGCGCGAGAGCCGCTGCCGGCGGACATCTACCCGGCCTTCGAGCCCCACACACTGGTCGCGCCGGAACTGGGGCTCGACGCCGTCCGGCAATAGTTTCGAGGAGGATCGCATCCGCATGTTGAAAGGCATTCACCCCCTGCTCGGCCCGGATCTCCTGCATGCGCTGAGAACCATGGGCCACGGCGACGAGATCGTCATCGCCGACGCCAATTTCCCGTCGAGCTTTCTCGGCCCGGACGTCATCCGCGCGGATGGTGTCGATGCCGTCGCCATGACAGAGGCGGTGCTGGCGCACATGCCGCTCGACACGTTCGTGCCCGAGGCGGCCTGGCGCATGGAAGTGGTGGGAGATCCGGCGGCGGTGCCGGAGGTCTGCGCCACCTTCCAGGATATCGTCCATCGGCTGGCGGGCGACTTCACCGTCCATTCGCTGGAGCGCTTTGCCTTCTACGAGCGGGCGAAGGCAGCGGCCGTCATCGTCGCCACGACGGAATTCCGGCTTTACGGCAACCTCATTTTGAAGAAAGGTGTCGTGCTTCCGCAGGAGGTCCACCGGGTCTGAACCCCGGCGGCCACCGTTTGGGAGGACGGTGCGAATGGACGGGAATGCCTGTAAAGACAGCGTTTTTTCGAGAATCCACCCGCTTGCCAAGCGAAAGGAGCGGGTGTAGCCTGCGATGGAAATGTTTTTTATCGATAAAAGATCGAGTTGTCCGCTTCCTGCAACCCGATCCCCAAAGGAGGACAGGAAGCACCTGAGAGGAGAACATAAATGAGCATTGTAAGATCGCTTCTGACCCGCCGCGCCTTCACCGCGCTTGCAGGTGCCGCAGTCCTCGCAACCATGACCCCTGCCGCCTCCATGGCTCAGGATGTCACCATCCCGATCATCGTCAAGGACACGACGTCCTTCTACTGGCAGATCGTGCTCGCCGGTGCGCGTCAGGCCGGCAAGGACCTCGGCGTCAACGTGCCGGAACTCGGCGCGCAGTCGGAATCCGATATCAACGGCCAGATCAGCATCCTTGAAAACGCCGTGGCCGGCGGCCCTGCCGCCGTCGTCATCTCGCCGACGGAATTCAAGGCGCTCGGCAAGCCGGTCGACGAGGCGGCCAAGTCCGTTCCGATCATCGGCATCGACTCGGCGGCCGATTCCAAGGCCTTCACCTCGTTCCTGACGACCGACAACGTCCAGGGCGGCCGCATCGCCGCTGACGGCCTTGCCGCCGCCATCAAGGCCGCGACCGGCAAGGAAGAGGGCAAGATCGCCATCATCACCAGCCTTCCGGGCGTCGGCTCGCTCGACCAGCGCCGCGAAGGCTTCCTCGACCAGGTCAAGACCAAGTATCCGGGCCTCGAAGTGGTTGCCGACAAGTATGCGGACGGTCAGGCCACCACCGGCCTCAACATGATGACCGACCTCATCACCGCCAATCCCGATCTCGTCGGCGTCTTCGCCTCCAACCTCATCATGGCGCAGGGCGTCGGCCAGGCGATCGCGGAGAACAAGCTCGGCGACAAGATCAAGGTCATCGGCTTCGATTCGGATGAAAAGACGGTCGGCTTCCTCAAGGAAGGCGTGCTGGCCGGCCTCGTCGTGCAGGACCCCTACCGCATGGGCTACGACGGCGTGAAGACGGCGCTCGCCGCCTCCAAGAAGGAGAAGGTCGAAGCCTTCGTCGATACCGGCGCGAACCTCGTGACCAAGGACAACATGTCCGACCCGAAGATCGACGCGCTTCTCAACCCGAAGATCTGATCGCATCGGGTCACGTTTGACGATCACCCGCCCGGGCCGCATGATCCGGGCGGACGTTTTCCGTCTAAGTCAGGGAGGAGAGGGCGATGAGCAGCCTTCAGGAGCTAAGTCACCGGCATGAGGACGAGGCCAAGCTCGCCGAATCCGAAACGGTGCCGCGGGGCGCCCCGATCCTCGAAATGCGCGGCCTGCAGAAGAAATACGGTTTCGTCGAGGCGCTGAAGCCGGCGACGATCACCTTCCTTGCCGGCGAGATCCACGCCATCGTCGGGGAGAACGGCGCCGGCAAGTCCACCCTCATCAAGCTGCTCACCGGCGTCATCCGCCGCACGGCCGGCGAGGTCCTTTGGTGCGGCAAGCCCGTGCAGCTTGCAACGCCGACCGAGGCGATTTCCCGCGGCATCAATGCCGTGCACCAGGAGGTCGTGCTCTGCCCGCACCTTTCGGTCGCGGCCAACATGTTCCTCGGCGACGAATTGAACCGCAACGGGCTGATGCGCAAGCGCGCCATGGAGCGCGCCGCCCAGGCCGTTCTCGACGATCTCGGCTTCCAGCTTCCCGCCGCCGCCGTGCTCAGCAGCCTCACCATCGGCCAGCAGCAGCTTGTCGCGACGGCACGGGCCGCCATGCGCGGCATCCGCTTCCTCATCTTCGACGAGCCGACCGCCTATCTCACGCGCCAGGAATCGGCCCAGCTTTTCCGGCTCATCCGCCGGCTGCGCGAGGAAGGCGTCACCATCGTCTATATCAGCCACCGCATGGAGGAGGTCTTCGAGCTTGCCGACCGCGTCTCGGTGCTGCGCGACGGCACCCATGTCGGCACGCGCCTCATCGGCGAGACGAACGAGAACGAGCTGATCGCCCTGATGATCAACCGCTCGATCGAGCAGATCTACCACAAGGAGAAGGTGCCGGCCGCCGACGTGATCGTCGAGACCCGCGGCCTTTCGGGGCCGGGCTTCGAGGATATCTCCCTTTCGGTGCGGTCGGGCGAGATCGTCGGCCTCTACGGCCTCATCGGCGCGGGGCGCAGCGAATTCGCGCTGGGCCTCTACGGCCGCCAGCCCGTCACCGCGGGCGAGATCTTCTGGGACGGCAAGAAGGTCGCCATCCCCAACGAGCGCACGGCCATGGACCTCGGCATCGCGCTCGCGCCGGAAAGCCGCCGCGACCAGGGGCTCTGCCTCAACCTGCCGATCGGCCTCAACATCAACCTGCCGGTCTTCCGCAGGCTGAGTTCGGGGCCGGTGATCCGTCGCCGCGACGAGGCGGAGAACGCCGACCGGCAGATCCGCAACCTCGCCATCAAGACCCCGTCGCGGGCCGTGCTCGCCTCGGCCATGTCCGGCGGCAACCAGCAGAAGATCGTCATCGGCAAGTGGCTGAGCCACGGCGCGCGCCTTTTCATCTTCGACGAGCCGACCGTGGGCGTCGACGTCGGCACCAAGGCGGAGATCTACCGCCTGTTCGGCGAACTCCTGAAGCAGGGCGCCGGCATCATCCTCATTTCGTCCTACCTGCCGGAAGTCTACGAACTGTCGGACCGGCTGCACGTCTTCCGCGGCGGCCGGCTCGTCGCCAGCCACGATCACCGGGCCGCTTCCCATGAGGACGTCCTGACCCAGGCCATCGGCGCCTGAGCCGCCGCGCAAAGAAAAAGAAGAGGGAGAAACACATGAGCGTGGAAACCACCACGGAAAGCGCACCGGCGCCGAAAAAGGGAACGAACATCCTGCTCGGGCTCACGCTGCTCGGGCTTCTTCTGGCGCTATGGCTGGCGCTCGGCCTTGCGACCCACGCCTTCTGGTCGCCGAACAACATCTCGAACCTGCTGCGCCAGGGGGCGATGACGGCGATCCTGGCGGTCGGCCAGACCTTCGTCATCATCACGGCGGGCATCGACCTTTCGGTCGGCGCGATCGTCGGCTTCACCAGCGTCATCGTCGCCTGGCTGCTGCAGGCCGGCGTGCCGCTGTGGCTCTCGATCCTCCTGACGCTGCTGATCGGCGTCGCCATCGGCGCCTTTCACGGCTTCGGCATCGTGCGCATGGGCCTGCCGCCCTTCATCATCACGCTGGCGACGCTGACCTCGCTGCGCGGCATCGGCCTGCTCATCACCAACGGCTCGACCATCTCGATCAGCCACGAGGGCTTCACCAATTTCTCGCGGGCCGATTTCCTCGGCGTGCCGAGCCTCTTCTGGATGGTGATCCTGGTGGCGATCCCCGCCTTCGTCTACCTGCACCTTTCCCGCTTCGGCCGCTATCTCTTCGCGGTCGGCTCGAACAGCGAGGCGGCGCGCCTTTCCGGCGTCAACGTCAACCGCACGATCTATCTCGCCTATATCCTCTCGGCCACTTGCGCGGCCCTCGTCGGCGTGCTGCTCGCCTCGCGCATCGGCATCGGCAACGCCACGCAGGCGGAAGGCTGGGAGCTCCAGGCGATCGCCTCCTCGGTCATCGGCGGCACCAGCCTGTTCGGCGCGGTCGGCTCGGTGCACGGGCCGCTCCTCGGCGCCTTCATCCTGGCGACGATCAACAACGGCGCGAACCTGCTCAACGTCAATTCGTTCTGGCAGCGCATCATCACGGGCCTGCTGATCATCGTCATCGTCTATTTCGACCAATTGCGTCGCCGCGGAACCCGTTAGACCGAAACCATCGCCTGCGGGGATACCCGCGGGCCGAAATCCGGCCCTCCAAGGCCATCATGCGCAGCAGACTGGAGTGACATCATGAGCAATCTCGAAGGCAAGACCGTTCTGGTGACGGCGGCGGGGCAGGGCATCGGGCGGGCGTCCGCGCTCGCCTTCCAGCGCGCCGGCGCGACGGTGCTTGCCACGGATATCAACGCGGGGGCCCTCGCGAGCCTTGCCGACGAGAGCGGCATTGCCACCCGCATCCTCAACGTGCTGGACGACGCGGCCGTCTCCGCCGTCATCGGCGAGGCCGGCCCGATCGACGTGCTCTTCAACTGCGCCGGCGTCGTGCACGGCGGCACGATCCTCGACATGAAGCAGGACGACCTCGCCTTCGCCTGGAACCTCAACGTGCTCGCCATGGTGCGCACCATCCAGGCCGTGCTGCCCGGCATGCTGGAGCGCGGCGACGGCGCCATCATCAACATGGCTTCGGTCGCGTCCAGCGTGAAGGGCGTGCCGAACCGCTTCGCCTACAGCACCACCAAGGCGGCCGTCATCGGCCTCACCAAGTCCGTCGCTGCCGACTATGTGGCGAGGGGCGTCCGCTGCAACGCCATCTGCCCCGGCACCGTGGAAAGCCCCTCGCTGCAGGACCGCATGCGGGCCGGCGGCGACTACGATGCCGCTCGCGCCGCCTTCATATCCCGCCAGCCGATGGGCCGCATCGGCACGCCCGAGGAGGTCGCCGATCTCGCGGTACACCTTGCCGGCGCCAGCTACACGACCGGCCAGGCCTATGTCATCGATGGCGGCTGGACGGGCTGACGGCGCGTTCATGTTCGCGAAAGGTCCGCAGGACTAGGATGGCGGTGTGGCATGTTGCCACGCAGCGAAAAGATGCTTACTCTTTTCGCATCTGCGGAAACCGGGTGAAGGCGGTGCAGGGGGCGCAAGGCCCCGCACCGGAAAATGGGATACGCGTCCGATGTATTATCAGCTCTATGAATTCAATCATGCCGCCATGGCCCCCTGGCATGCCATGGCCGACCAGATGCGCATCGCCTTCCGAAATCCGCTCAATCCGCTATCGCACACCTATTTCGGGCGCACCGTCGCCGCCGGCTTCGAGGTGCTGGAGCGCACGACCCGGCGCTATGGCAAGCCGGAATTCGGCCTTTCCGAGACGGTAATCGGCGACAAGACGGTCTCGGTGCACGAGAAGATCGTCTGGCAGCAGCCCTTCTGCAACCTCATTCATTTCGAGCGCTGTCTGCCGGCCGGCCACCGCAACGATCCGAAGATCCTCATCGTCGCGCCGATGTCCGGCCACTATGCAACGCTCCTGCGCGGCACCGTCGAGGCGCTGCTGCCCCATGCGGAAGTGCATATCACCGACTGGGTCGACGCGCGCATGGTGCCGCTCGCCGAAGGCGGCTTCGACCTCGACGACTATATCGACTACGTCATCGAGATGCTGCATGCGCTGGGGCCGGATACCCATGTGATCGCCGTCTGCCAGCCGGCGGTGCCGGTTCTGGCCGCCGTCTCCGTCATGGAGGCCGACAACGATCCGCTCTCGCCCTCCACCATGACGCTGATGGGCGGGCCGATCGACACGCGCATCAACCCGACCGCCGTCAACCAGCTCGCCAAGGAAAAGCCGATCGAGTGGTTCCGCGACAATGTCGTCATGCCCGTGCCGTGGCCGCAGCCCGGCTTCATGCGCATGGTCTATCCGGGCTTCCTGCAGCTTTCCGGCTTCATGTCGATGAACCTCGACCGCCACGTCATCGCCCACAAGGAGTTCTTCGCCCATCTCGTGAAGAACGACGGCGACGCGGCGGAGAAGCACCGCGACTTCTACGACGAATATCTCGCCGTCATGGACCTGACGGCCGAATTCTACCTCCAGACGGTCGAGACCGTCTTCATGCGCCACGCCCTGCCGAAGGGCGAGATGATGCACCGCGACCGCCCCGTCGACACGACGGCGATCCGCAAGGTGGCGCTGCTCACCGTCGAGGGCGAGAACGACGACATTTCCGGCGTCGGCCAGACCGAGGCGGCGCAGACCATCTGCACCAACATCCCCGATCACATGCGCCTGCACTACATGCAGCCCGATGTCGGCCACTACGGCGTCTTCAACGGCTCGCGCTTCCGCAAGGAGATCGCCCCGCGCATCCTCTCCTTCATCGAGGAGCATGCCCGCACCGGCAAGGCAAAGCCGGCGCCGCGCGTCATCAGGGGCGGCAAGGCCGGCAGCGCCGCCTGATTTTCCGGGCCCGTTTCAGGCACTTGCCCGAATTCCGGGCGTCTTGCCTTGAACGTGCCCGGCGCTCTGCCCACATCGGATTCACCGGAAACCGGGGTGGTTTCCGCCGATCGTGAGGAAGATTGCACATGAACCAGTCAGCACTGATCCGTCCGGACTGGACGCCTGCGACCATCGCCCTGATGGTGCTGGGCTTCGTGGTGTTCTGGCCGCTCGGCCTTGCCATGCTCGCCTACATCGTCTTCGGCGACCGCCTGAAAACCTTCAAGAAAGACGCCAACGACACCGTGGACGGCATGTTCGCCTCCTGCCGCGGCAGGTTCCGCGGCGGCCGCGGCCGTCATCCCTTCCGCAACGCCACCGGCAATGGCGCCTTCGACGACTGGCGTGACGCCGAGCTCGCCCGCCTCGACGAGGAACGCCGCAAGCTGGACGAGATGCGCGAGGAATTCGACGCCTATGTCCGCGAACTGCGCCGCGCCAAGGACCAGGAGGAATTCGACCGCTTCATGCGCGAACGCCGGGCCGAAGGCAAAGGCGACGTCCCGGGTTTCCCGGCGAACTAATCCCGCCCTCTCCGTCATCCTCGGGCTTGACCCGAGGATCCACCGCCTCACCCGCGGCATGGATGGTCGGGTCAAGCCCGACCATGACGAGGAGAGGGAAGCGGGCAACCACGGAAGATCAACCGGCGCCTTCCCGCGCCGGTTTTTCGTTGAAGCGTTTCAGCCTGCACCGAATCGGCTATGAAAGGCAGCATGTTCCCGTCCCTTCGCAAGCCCCGAAAGGCCCTGAAGACGCCGCCTCCGCCGGAGAGGCGCGAGATCGACGTCAATGGCCGGCGCCTGCCGCTCACCATCCGGCGGGATTTTCGCGCGACGCGCCTGACGCTGCGCATCGAGCCGGGCGGCCGGGCGTTGCGCATGACGGTGCCGAACGGCCTTGCCGAGCGCGATATCCGCGATTTCCTCGACCGTCATCAGGGCTGGCTGATGACGAAGCTTGCGAAATTCCGCACGACGAACGAACTGGCCGATGGCGGCTATGTGATGATCCGCGGCACCGCCCACCGCATCGAGGCGACGGGCCGGCTGCGCGGGCTGACGGAGGCCGTCGTCGTCGACGACGAGGCGGTGCTGCGCGTCGGCGGCATGGAGGAGAGCATCCCCCGCCGCATCTGCGATTTCCTCAAGAAGGAGGCGCGGCTGGAGCTGGAGCGCCTCGTTGCCGTCCATACCGGCCGCAGCGGCAGGAAGGTGAAATCCCTGACGCTGCGCGATACGCGCAGCCGCTGGGGCTCCTGCTCGGCCGATGGCGCGCTCAGCTTCTCCTGGCGCATTGCCATGGCTCCGCCCCATGTCATCGACTATCTCGCCGCCCATGAGGTGGCGCATCTCACCGAAATGAACCACAGCCCTGCCTTCTGGGCGCTCTGCGAAAGGCTCTGCCCGGCGACGGAGGAGGCTAAGCGCTGGTTGAAGCGCAACGGCAGCCTGCTGCATGCCGTGGACTTCGGCTGAGGCGGCGACGGACCCATTGCCGCCGTCTTTCGGCTCGACTCTTCCGGTGATTCGTGCAACTTCCTCCGCCATGAGACTGGACATCAAGATCTGCGGGCTGAAGACCGAGGAGGCCGTCGACAGGGCGGTCGCGCTCGGCGCGAGCCATATCGGCTTCATCTTCTTTCCGAAAAGCCCGCGCAATATCGAGCCGTCCGACGCGGGCCGCCTTGCTGCGCGCATTCGCGGCCGTGCGAAGGTCGTTGCCGTCACCGTGGATGCCGACAGCGACCTGCTCGACGAGATCGCCCACGAGGTTTCGCCCGATATCCTGCAACTGCACGGCAAGGAGAGCCCGGAGCGGCTTTTGACCGTCAAGGCGGTCTACGGCCTGCCCGTCATGAAGGCCTTTTCGGTGCGCGAGGCGGACGATCTGAAGAGGATCGATCCCTATATCGGCATCGCCGACCGTTTTCTCTTCGATGCCAAGCCGCCGGCAGGCTCCGAGCTTCCGGGCGGCAACGGCGTCTCCTTCGACTGGAAACTCATGCATCTGCTTGACGGAAGCGTCGATTACATGCTTTCCGGTGGGCTGAACAAGGATAACATCGCCGAAGCCATCCGGCTCACCGGCGCACCGGGCATCGACGTCAGTTCCGGGGTCGAGAGCGCACCGGGCGTCAAGGATCTCGGCCTGATGGAAGCGTTTTTTGAAGCGGCACGAAAGGCGGAATTCGAGGCCGCCGCAGGGAGCGATACGTGAACCAGCCAATCAACCTCAATTCGTTCCGCGAAGGCCCGGACGAGGACGGCCGTTTCGGCATCTTCGGCGGCCGTTTCGTTGCCGAAACCCTGATGCCGCTGATCCTCGACCTGCAGGCCGAGTGGAACAAGGCGAAGACCGATCCCGCCTTCCAGGCGGAGCTGAAGGACCTCGGCGCCCACTATATCGGCCGCCCGAGCCCGCTTTATTATGCCGAACGCCTGACGCAGCATCTCGGCGGCGCGAAGATCTATTTCAAGCGCGAGGAGCTGAATCACACCGGCTCGCACAAGATCAACAACTGCATCGGCCAGATTCTGCTTGCCCGGCGCATGGGCAAGACGCGCATCATCGCGGAAACCGGCGCCGGCCAGCATGGCGTCGCCTCGGCCACCGTCGCTGCCCGCTTCGGCCTGCCCTGCGTTGTCTACATGGGTGCGACGGACGTCGAGCGCCAGGCGCCGAACGTCTTCCGCATGAAGCTGCTCGGTGCCGAGGTGAAGCCCGTCACGGCCGGCAGCGGCACGCTGAAGGACGCCATGAACGAGGCGCTGCGCGACTGGGTCACAAATGTCGACGACACTTATTACCTGATCGGCACGGCCGCTGGCCCGCATCCCTATCCGGAGCTGGTGCGCGATTTCCAGGCGGTGATCGGCCAGGAGGCCCGCGAGCAGATCCTCGCCGCCGAAGGCCGCCTGCCGGACATGGTGATCGCTGCCGTCGGCGGCGGCTCCAACGCCATCGGCATCTTCCACCCGTTCCTCGACGACAAGGACGTGCAGATCGTCGGCGTCGAAGCCGGCGGCAAGGGCCTTGACGGCGAGGAGCATTGCGCCTCGCTGACCGCCGGCTCCCCGGGCGTCCTCCACGGCAACCGCACCTACCTGCTGCAGGATGCGGACGGCCAGATCAAGGAAGGCCATTCCATCTCCGCCGGCCTCGATTATCCCGGCATCGGCCCCGAGCACGCCTGGCTGCACGATACCGGCCGCGCCGAATACGTGCCGATCATGGACGACGAGGCGCTGGAAGCCTTCCAGCTCCTGACGAAGCTCGAAGGCATCATCCCGGCGCTGGAGCCGAGCCATGCCGTCGCCGAAGTAATCAAGCGCGCGCCGAAGATGCGCAAGGACCAGATCATCGTGATGAACCTCTCCGGCCGCGGCGACAAGGATATCTTCACCGTCGGCAAGATCCTCGGCATGGAGCTTTGAGACTATGACCGCACGCATGGACAAACGCTTTGCGGATCTTGCCGCCGAGGGCCGCCCGGCGCTCGTCACCTATTTCATGGGCGGCGATCCGGATTATGCCAGCTCGCTGGAGATCATGAAGGCGCTGCCGAAGGCCGGCGCCGACGTCATCGAGCTCGGCATGCCCTTCTCCGACCCGATGGCCGACGGCCCGGCGATCCAGCTTGCCGGCCAGCGCGCGCTTGCCGGCGGCCAGACGCTCGCCAAGACCCTGCAGATGGCCCGCGACTTCCGCAAGGACGACGACGCGACGCCGATCGTGCTGATGGGCTACTACAATCCGATCTATATCTACGGCGTCGACCGTTTCCTCGACGATGCGCTGGAAGCCGGCATCGACGGCCTTATCGTCGTCGACCTGCCGCCGGAAATGGACGACGAGCTGTGCATCCCGGCCGTCGCAAAGGGCATCAACTTCATCCGTCTCGCCACGCCGACGACCGATGAGAAGCGCCTGCCGGCCGTGCTGAAGAACACCTCCGGCTTCGTCTACTATGTCTCGATGAACGGCATCACCGGCTCGGCCCTGCCGGATCCGTCGGTGATCGGCAGCGCGGTCGGGCGCATCAAGGCGCATACCGGGTTGCCGGTCTGCGTCGGCTTCGGCGTCAAGACGGCCGAGCATGCCCGCGCCATCGGCGCCTCGGCGGACGGCGTCGTCGTCGGCACCGCCATCGTCAACCAGATCGCCTCCAGCCTGACGGCGGACGGCAAGGCGAGCGCCGCCACCGTCGCCGGTGTCGAAACGCTGGTCATGAGCCTCGCATCGGGCGTGCGTGCGTCGCGCCTTGCGGCGGCGGAGTAAAGTTCCCACATGGGAACGATTGGAACGGGAGTCTAGACCGTGAACTGGATCACGAACTACGTTCGGCCGAAGATCAACTCGATGCTCGGCCGTCCCAACCGGGATGTACCGGAAAACCTCTGGATCAAATGCCCGGAAACCGGCGAGATGGTGTTCCACCGCGATCTCGAGGAGAACAAGTGGGTCATCCCGGCCTCGGGCTACCACATGAAAATGCCGGCGAAGGCCCGCCTCCGGGACCTCTTCGACGACGGCGTCTACGAGGCCCTGCAGCAGCCGAAGGTGGCGCAGGACCCGCTGAAGTTCCGCGATTCGAAGAAATATACCGATCGCCTGCGCGACAGCCGCGCCAAGACGGAGCTGGAAGACACGATCGTCGGCGGCGTCGGCAAGGTGCGCGGCGTCAAGCTCGTCGCCGTCGTGCATGAATTCGCCTTCATGGGCGGCTCGCTCGGCATCGCCGCCGGCGAGGCGATCATCAAGGCCTTCGAGCGCGCCATCGCGGAAAAGTGCCCGCTCGTCATGTTCCCCGCCTCGGGCGGCGCGCGCATGCAGGAAGGCATCCTCTCGCTGATGCAGCTTCCGCGCACCACGGTTGCCGTGGAAATGCTGAAGGAAGCGGGCCTGCCCTATATCGTCGTCCTCACCAACCCGACGACGGGCGGTGTGACGGCCTCCTACGCCATGCTGGGCGATATCCACCTCGCCGAGCCGGGCGCGGAAATCTGCTTTGCCGGCAAGCGCGTCATCGAGCAGACCATCCGCGAAAAGCTTCCCGAAGGCTTCCAGACGTCGGAATACCTTCAGGAGCACGGCATGGTCGACATGGTCGTCAAGCGCCATGACATTCCCGATACGCTCGCCCGCCTTCTGAAGATCCTGATGAAGAAGCCGGCGGCTGCGGCCCCGGCGACGAACGACGTCATCGCCATCGCGGCCCAGTGACATGGTGAGCGTGGCGGCCAGCGAAGCGGCAACGGAGATCGAGAAGCTTCTCGCGCTCCATCCCAAGGGGTTCGATCTTTCGCTGGACCGCATCACGCGGCTGCTCGCCGCGCTCGGCGATCCGCACCTCAAGCTGCCGCCGGTCATCCATGTGGCCGGCACCAACGGCAAGGGTTCGGTCTCGGCCTTCTGCCGCTCGATCCTCGAAGCGGCGGGCCTTGCCGTCCACGTCCACACCTCGCCCCATCTCGTCAACTGGCACGAGCGCTACCGCCTCGGCGTTGCGGGCGGGCGCGGGCAGTTCGTGGAGGACGCGGTCCTTGCCGATGCCGTGCGCCGCGTGGCGGCGGCCAATGGCGGGCAGAAGATCACCGTCTTCGAGATCCTGACGGCCGTCACCTTCCTGCTCTTTTCCGAGCATCCAGCGGATGTCGCGATCATCGAGGTCGGCCTTGGCGGGCGCTTCGACGCGACGAACGTCATTCCGCATCCCGCCGTCTCCATCATCATGCCGATCTCGCTCGACCATCAGGCCTATCTCGGCGACCGGGTGGAGCTGATCGCCGCCGAAAAGGCCGGCATCATGAAGCGCGGCGTGCCCGTCGTCATCGGCTTCCAGACGGAGGATGCCGCCCGCGACGTGCTGATCGAGACCGCCGAACGGCTCGGCTGCCCCTATACCGTCTATGGCCAGGATTTCATGGCGCATGAGGAATATGGCCGCCTCGTCTACCAGGACGAGTTCGGCCTTGCCGACCTCCCCTTGCCGCGCCTGCCGGGCCGCCACCAATATGCCAACGCCGCCGCGGCGATCCGCGCGGTCAAGGCGGCCGGCCTTGCGGTTACAGAGCATGCTATGGAAATCGGCCTTGCCCATGTCGAATGGCCGGGCCGCCTGCAGCGGCTGACGGACGGCGCCCTGGCGCGGCTTGCCCCGCGCGGCAGCGAGATCTGGGTCGACGGCGGCCACAATCCCGGCGCCGGCCAGGTGATCGCCGAGACCATGGCGAGTTTCGAGGAGCGCGATGCGCGTCCGCTCTTCCTCGTCACCGGCATGATCAACACGAAGGATCCGGTCGGCTATTTCGAGCCTTTCGGCGGCCTTGCCGAGCGGGTCTTCACGGTGCCGATCCGCGGCTCCGATGCCGGGCTCGACCCGGTGGCGTTGGCGGGCGATGCCGCCCGCGCCGGGCTCGACGTCGAGCCCCTGTCGTCGGTCGCCGACGCCCTTGCCGAGATCAGCCGCATCACCGCCGAAGACGCGGTGCCGCCGCGCATCCTGATCGGCGGCTCGCTCTACCTCGTCGGCGACGTCCTTGCCGACAACGGCACGCCGCCGACCTGACAAACAAAAAGCCCGGCACGAGGCCGGGCTTGATCTGGTCCGGTTCCGGCCGATCAGGCGGCGCTGGAAATCCAGGAGGAGAGGGCGGTCTTCGGGGCCGCGCCGACCTTGATGTCGGCGACTTCGCCGCCCTTGAACATGGCGAGCGTCGGGATCGAGCGCACGCCGAACTTGGCGGCCAGTTCCGGGTTCTCGTCGATGTTCAGCTTGGCGACCTTCACCTTGCCGGCAAGCTCCGAGGAGATTTCTTCGAGGGCGGGCGCGATCATCTTGCACGGGCCGCACCATTCGGCCCAGAAATCCACGACGACCGGCTCTGCGGAATTCAGCACTTCGGCCTCGAAATTGGACTGGTCGACTTTTACGGTAGCCATGAGGCTCTCCTTGAACGGTGATTGTTACCTGAAATGTGATGCCGCCGGCCCCCGGTTTCAACCCCGGCCGATAGCGGATCGTCCCGTCCGGTATCTCACTTTGCCGTGAGTTCGGCAAGGCTCGCGTCCATCCGGGCGGGCTCCAGCCAGTAGGTTTTCGCCGCCTCCGTGTAGATCAGCCCGCAGCGGATTTCCTTGTCCGGATAGAGCGGGCCGAGGATCGCCCGGTAGATCGCAAGCTGTGCCCGGTGCTCGAAGGGGATGTCGCCGGGCGAGGCGGGCGGCACGCGGTTCGTCTTGAAATCGACGATCTCCACGGCGCTGTCCGTCACCACCATCCGGTCGATGCGGCCCGACACCGCGAATTCGCGGCTGCCGAGCCGCAGCGTGCCCATGATCGACACTTCCGCCCGCGCGGCCGGCGAGAAGATCGCGGCAAGGCTTCCGTCGTCGATCACCGCAAGCGCCGCCGCAACCAGCGAGGCCCGCGCGCTCTCCGGCCAGGCCGCGGCCGCGCGCTCGAGATAGCGCCGCGCCGCCGCCGGCCGTTCCGCGGGATCGAAGGCCGGCAACACCTGCAGGAAGCGGTGGAGGATGCGCCCGCGCTCCAGCGCAAGGCCGGTGCCCGGGGCGCCGCCCTTCCTGCCGAAGAGCGCCGAGGGCACGAGAAGGTCCGCCGCATCCGTCTCGATCACCGCCGCCGCACCCGAGGGGCTGAGCGGCCGCGGTAGCGCGCGCTGCGGGGGAAGCGGCCGCCCGAGCGCTTCGGGAAGCTGCACCTCCGGCTTCTCCGCAACGGCCGCCGCCGTGACCTCGTCCGCCGTTGCCGCACCCGCCTCGCGCCAGGCGAAACCCTGCCAGCTCTCGCTGCGCGTCGAGAAGGTCGTCGCGGTGCAGCGTTCCGCGTCGGCCGAAAGCGCCGCGGCGATCATCTGGTGCCAGGTGTCCTTGTTTTCCTGCTTGCCGCGATAGCCGCAGACGACCAGCCGATCGGCCGCGCGGGTCATCGCCACGTAGAGCAGCCGGCGATATTCCTCCTCCGCGCCGGCCTTGATGCGCTCGGCGTCCGCCTCGGTCAGCGCATTGGCGAAATCCTTGAGCGGCAGCCAGGCCGGCAGGCCGCCGGCAAGGCCGGGCGTTGCGAGGAAGCGCAACTGCGGCATGTGGCTGTGGCTGAACGGCTTCGCCCCGCCGTCCACGAGGAAGACGACCGGCGCCTCCAGCCCCTTGGCGGCATGCACCGTCATGATGCGGATCTCGCCGCGCGCCTTGTCCTGCTCGCGCTTGACGGTCGGGGCTTCCAGCTCCAGCGTCGAGACGAAGGCCTGCAGGCCCGGAAGGCCGTTCTCCTCCTGGTCCAGCGCGAAGGTCAGGAACTCGTCGATGATCTCGCCGGCCTCCGTGCCGAGCCTGGCGAGGAAGGCCCGCCGCCCGCCGCCGGCTCCGAGGATGCGGGCGTAGAAATCGTGCACGGACTGGCCTTCCGCATCCCGCAGGATTTCCTCCAGCCGGCGGACGACGGAGGCGAGCTCGGCCGTCTCGCGCAGCCGCGTCCACAGGCTCTGGCGCGCGCCGCGCCGGGCGGCAAGGTCGAAGAGGGTATCCTCGTCAAGGGAAAAGAGCGGGCTTTTCAGGAGCGCGGCCAGTGACAGGTCGTCCTCCGGCAGCACGGCGAAGCGGCCGAGCGCCACGAGGTCCTGCACGGCGATGTGCTTGGTCAGCACCAGCCGGTCGGCACCGGCGACGGGCAGGTCGTGCCGCTGCTTCAAGGTGCGCGTCAGTGCATTGACGAAGGCGTCGCGCTTGCGCACCAGCACGATGATGTCGCCCGGCGCCATCGGCCGCGCCTCGCCCTTTTCCGTCACCGTCTCCCTGCCGATCCAGGCGGCGAGCGTATCGGCGATGCGCCGGGCGAGAACGTTGATCGGCGCCTCTTCCGCCACCGCGTCGAAGGGCGCTGTCCAGTCCTCTTCGTCGAGGCCCGGCGGGGCGGCGATCACCTCCCAGATGTCGACCGCGCCCGGCTCGCGCCCGCGGTTGGAGGCATGGACGATCTCGCCGCCGTCCGGCGACAGGCCGCGCGCATTGGCGGGATCGAGGAAGACCCGGTCGACGGCCGAAAGCACGTCCCGCGTCGAGCGGAAGGATAGGAGAAGCCGGATCGGGCTGAAGGCGGCCTCGGCCGCCCGCGTGCGTCGCGCGACCTCGCGTCCTTCTTCCGCAAAGCGCTCCGGCCGCGCGCCCTGGAAGGAGTAGATCGACTGCTTCTCGTCGCCTACGGCGAAGATCGTTCGCCCGGCGACCCTCGCCGTTTCGCCGGCGAAGAAATCGTCGGTCAGCGCCCTGACGATCTGCCATTGCCGGGGGCTCGTGTCCTGCGCCTCGTCGACGAGGATATGGTCGATGCCCTGGTCGAGCTTGTAGTGCACCCAGGCGCTCACCTTCTCGCGCGTCAGGAGCTGCGCCGTGCGGTCGATCAGGTCGTCGAAGTCGAGCAGGCTGCGCGTGCGCTTCAGGTCCTCGTAATCGCCGATCAGCCGCTCGGCGATGGTGAGCGCCGCGCGCGTCGCCTCATACATGCGAAACCGCCGTAGCCGGTCGGTGCAGGCGATCACATGGGCCTGTGCGGTGAGAAGCGGCGTTTCGAAATGCGGGAATTGCTTTTTTAACACGGCGGAGAAGAAGGCGGTGCCGATCTTCTTGGGTGCCCCGTCTTTCGTGAAGAACAGGGAATGAAGCAGGGCGCGGCGCGCTTCGGCATCGGTGAGCCCGCTTGCGGAGCGGAAACCGGCCGCCGATGTCTTCACCGTGTCGCTGCCGAATGTCTCGGCAGCGGAGAGATAGGCTTCGAGCACGTCGCCCTGCAGCCCGTCGAGCGGCCAGAAGGCGGCGAGGATATCGTCTGCCGTCTCCTGCGGGTCGAGCCCGGTCTCCCGGCGCAGAACGGCGTCCACGCCGCCCGCCTTCGCGGCACCGTCGAGGAAATCGCGGATCGGCCCGCGGCTTGCGACGATCTCGGAGATCAGCCGTTCCAGCCCGGTGTCGTCGGCGATGTCGAGCACGGTGGCGAAGGCGTCGGCCAGCGCCGCGTCGTCCTCGCTGGCCGTGGCGGTCAGGAGCGTGCGGCGGGCATCGGCGAGGAGCACGGCCGCCGCCCGGTCGTCGAGCACCGAAAAGTGCCCGGCGACGTTCGCCTCCAGCGGGAACTGGTGCAGCAGCGCCTCGCAGAAGGCGTGGATGGTCTGGATCTTCAGGCCGCCCGGCGTTTCGAGCGCCCGGGCGAAGAGCCGGCGCGCCTCGGCGAGCTTGAAGAGGTCCGGCGCCTTGCCCTCGATGGCGGCCACGCGTCCGGACAATTCCGCGTCGGAGAGCGTTGCCCATTCGGCCAGCCGCTCGAAGACGCGGTTCGACATTTCCGAGGCCGCCGCCTTGGTATAGGTGAGGCAGAGGATCGCCGAAGGCCGGCAGCCGGCGAGCAGCAGGCGGATGACGCGCTGCGTCAGCACATGGGTCTTGCCCGAGCCGGCATTGGCCGAAACCCAGGCCGAGCGGCCGGGATCGGAGGCCGTCGCCTGTTTCTCGGACGTCCAGCTCAGCCAGGCGGCCGGGTCGGCGGAGGCGGGGCGCTCCTCGTCAAGCATCGTCGCTCTCCTCGCCCTCTTCGGCCGACGACCATTCGGCGACGCGCGCCAGATGGTCGTATTCGCCGCCATAGTCGCGCTCTTTCTCGGGGATGAGCCGGGAGGCGAAGCCGAAGCGGCCCTCGATCAGCCCCGTCAGCAGCTTTTCCAGCTCGGTCAGGGCTTCCTCCGCCAGCTCCAGCGCGGATTTCGGCGTCGCATTGGCGGATTTCGCCTCTTCGTTGTTGACCTGCTCGGGCTTGAAGCGATGGCCGGGCTTCAGACGCACATAGAGAAGGTTCGCCGGCTCACGAATCCCCGGGCCGCGGAAGGCGCCGCGGCGAAGTGCCGCCGCCTCCAGCGCGAGCTGCGGGTCGAGCAGCGCGCGCGCCACCCTCGGCGAGGGCGTGCTGCCGGTCTTGTAGTCGAGGATGTCCGCCCTGCCGTCGGGCAGGATGTCGATGCGGTCGGCAATGCCGGTGAGGCGGATGCCGGCGACGGAAAGGTCGAGCGAGGCCGGCGCCTCCGTCAGGCTCTCGCGGATCTCGCCGGCGCGGGCAAGATGCCACTCGACGAAGGCACGGGCGACGGCGGCAAAGCGCGGCCGCCAGACGGCATCGATATGCGGCGGCAGGCGCGCCGCGTCGAATTCCTCGCCGAGGATGCGGCCGATGACGGCAAAAGGCTGGCCGGTCCTCTCCTCGCGCACGAAGCGGTCGACGATCCGGTGATAGAGCGAGCCGCGCTCGGCCGGTCCCGGATCGAGGTTGAACGGCGCGATCGGGTCGAGCCGCAGGATATGGCGGGCATAGATCGCATAGGGGTCGCGGCGCAGGCGCCCGATCTCGCTGAAGGAATATTTCCTCGGCTGTAGCTCGGCCGGCGGGTGCGGCGCGGGGCGGCGGGCGGTGGGCACGCTCGCGCTCTCGTCCAAGGCGTCCGCCCAGCCGAGAAGTTCCTTGCCGCGTGCCCGCAGGTCTTCGGCCAGCGCCGGCCCGCCGACGGCGAGGAGGCGTTGCAGCCAGCGCGAGGTGACGGTCGGCGCGGTGCCGCTGCGCAATGCGCGGGTGAGGATCAGCTTCGGCGCGCCGGCGGCCATCTGCAGGTCGTGGCCGAGCTGGCCGATGCGCCGTTCCGGCGGTTCGAGGCCGATGTCGATCTTCATGACGCGCGAGAGGAAGGCGTCGTTTGCCGCCTGTCCCGGCCATGTGCCCTCGTTGAGCCCGCCGATCACCACCGTATCGACGCTCTGCAGGCGCGATTCCAGCGCGCCGAAGATGAAGACGCGCGGATGGCGCATGGCGCGCGGCTTGACGCTCTCGCTCGCCGCCAGCGCCTCGACGATGTCGCACCATTGCGGCCCGTCGGCTTCGATCTCGCCGTCCGTGGCGATCACGCTGGCAAGGAGGTTCGCAAGGCTGTCGCCCGCCTCGCCGGACCAGAGCGCCGCTAGGTCGCCGCGCTCGTCCACCGCGACGGCCTCCAGCGCCCGCCCCGTCCGCTCCGCCCAGTCGGACACCGCGAGCCGGCCGGAAAGGCGCCGCCCCGTCCGGCTCTGCCCGACCAGCACGCCGGCCAGCGGCTCGGCGGCGGCGGCGACCCGGCGCGCGAGATCGCGGGCAAGGCCAAGCGACGGTTCCGGCAGCGCCGTGCGCCAGACGGGCGGATGACGGTCCTCCGCCTGTTTGGCGAGCGCCGCCTCCAGCAGGGGTTCGAGCGTGGAAATGTCGATCTCGGCGGTGCCGCCGCGCAGCGCCGTCAGTTCCAGCGCGGCAACGGCCGCGCGCCTGTCATCGGCGGAAAGGCCGAAGCGGGCCAGCGGATGCTTCAGCAGCGCGGCGAGCGGCACCGGGTCGCCGGGGCGCAACGCCGCCTCGACAAGGAGGCGCAGGAGCGTGCCCTGCGGGCTTGAGAGCAGCGGCGTACCGGCCGAATCGTCCGCCTCGATCCCGAAGCGGGCAAGCTCCGCCGCCACGCGCCGGCCGAGCTTGCGGTCGGGCGTGATCAGCGCGGCCTGTGCGTCCTCGCTCTCCTCCAGCGCGAGGCGGAGCGCGATCGCGATTGACAGCGCCTCCTCCCGTTCGTTCGCCGCCTCCACCAGCGAGACGTCGCGGAAGGCGGTCGCCATGCGCTGCGGATCGAGCGTGCCGCGCACCTCGCCCCAGCCGGCCGTCGCCTGCGTCGGCAGGAAGGCGCTGGAGAGGATCTTCGCGCGGTATTCCAGCGCCTCGGGCGGATCGCCGAGCGTTTCCACGTCGTCGCGCGTGCAGCCCATGCGCGTCAGCAGGCGGTGGAGGCCGTATTGCGGATGGCTGCGCGCGGCCGCATCCGCCTTGCCGGCGCCGTCCTGACGGCCGACGAGCATCCAGTCGGCGTCCGACATGAAGCGGTCGAGCCCGGGCAGGATGACGATGCCGTTCGGCAGGTTCGCCACCGCCGCGATGAGCCCGGCGGTCGCGGGAATGGAGCCGGTCGAGCCGGCGATGATGACGGGGCCGGCGGGCGGCGCGTGGCGATAGCGCTCCGTCTCGGCATGCAGCGTCGCGTTGCGGCGCAGCGACGGGGAGGAGCGGTTGAGCTCGGCAAGCCGCGCCGGCCAGTAGTCGCTGGCGATCTTCAGGAATTCGGCGGTGAGCTGCCACCAGAGCGCATGGTTGACGGTGTCGAGCGCCTCCAGCGCCGACCAGTCGAGCTCCTCCGTCTCCATCGCGTCGATGATCTCGGCGAGGTTGCGGGCAAGCCATACGGCGTCGGCGGGGCTTGCGGGCGCGACGAGCGGGCTTTCGGCATGGACGGCGGTGACGGCGGCGGGCAGCCGATTGCGCCAGGCGAGCACGAGGCGGGCAAGCTCCAGGAGGCGCGTCGGGCCGGAAAGCGGCTCGGCCATGTCGAGGAGCGCGGGCGCCACCTCGTCGAAGAAGCCGGCGTCGTCGTCCGTCTCGCCGAGCGCGCGGATGACGGGCAGGATGGCCGAGCGCCCGCCGAGAAGGTCGACGAAGTCGGAGCGCAGCACGCGCGCCGCGCGCCGCGTCGGCACGTAGATCGTCACGTCGGAGAGCGCCAGCGGGTCGGCGGGATCGTAGGTGAAGCCGGGCACCAGCCGGCCCCCGATGAGGCTTGCCGCGACCGTCTTCAGGAAGGGCAGGCTCGCGGGGATCGACAGGATGCGCCCGCCCCGGGAGCCCGTCACGCCGCCGCCTCGCGGAAAGCGCCGATCACCGCCTCCGCCGCGCCGATCGCCTCAGGCGTGCCGACGGTGATCCAGTGGCCCTCCAGCATCAGGCCGGAGAGCCGGCCTGCCGCGATGGCGCGGTCGAAATAGAGGTTGAGGTTGAAGGCGTCGTCCGGCGCGTCGTCGAGGAGCGACGGCATCAGGGCGAGCGCGCCGGCATAGACGACCGGCGTGCCGAGCCCTTCGGCATAGCGGGTGAGGCGGCCGTCCTCGCCGAGCGAGAAATCCTTCTTGCCGTTGTGGCCCGTCGTGTCCTCCAGCTTCACGCAGAGCATGAGCATGTCCATCCGCGCCGGGTCGAAGGCCTTGGCAAGCCGTTGCAGATTGGTTCTTTCGCCGGGTTTCTCGCCGATCCAGAAGAGATCCGCGTTCATCACCAGCACCGGGCCGCGGCCGAGAAGCTTCAGGCCCCTGGCGAGGCCGCCGCCGGAATTCATCAGCCGGTCCGTCTCGTCGGACAGAAGGATTTCGGGCGCGATGCGGTGCGAAAGATGCGCTTTCATCTGGTCGGCGAAATGGTGGATGTTGACGACGGCGCGCTTCACGCCGGCTTCGGCCAGCGCGTCGAGCCCGTAGTCGATCATCGCCTTTCCGGCGATCGGCACCAGCGGCTTGGGCATCGTGTCGGTGATGGGGCGCAGGCGCGTTCCAAGGCCCGCGGCCAGCACCATGGCGTCTTCGATCTTCATCGGGCGCTCGCGATCATGATTCGGTCGCGAGGATTCCAGCCTTTTCGCACCACGCGCGCAAGGGGGCGAGGTCGGGATGGGAGAGCGCCCGGGTGAGATTGCGGAAGGTGCGCGGCATGTGGCGCATGTAGCCGGGCTTGCCGTCGCGCTGCATCAGCCGCACCCAGATGCCGACGAGCTTGCAGTTGCGCTGCGCCGCCATGACGTGCCAGTCGCGCAGGAAACGCTCCCGGTCGAAGCCGCCCTGCTTTTCGCGAAGGGCGAGATAGTGCGCCAAAACGCCCGCGGCGAGGCCGTCCGGCATGTCGACGCGGGCGTCCTGCACCAGCGAGGCGACGTCGTAGGCGGAGGGCCCGATCATCGCATCCTGGAAATCGATGATGCCGACCCGGTCGGTGCCGGTTGCTTCCGGCCGCCAGATGATGTTCGGCGAATGGAAGTCGCGCAGCAGGAGATTGTGTTCGGCGCCGCCGAGGCTCTCGATCAGCCCGTCCCAGATGGCGATGTAGGCGCGGCGCTCCTCCTCGCTTGCCGGCGTGCCGCGCTTGAAGGGCAGGTACCAGTCGGTAAGAAGGCTGACCTCGATCTGCATCGCATCCCGGTCGAAGTCCGGAACATGGTGGACGATGCCGTCCGCCACGGGAAGGTCGCGCTCGAAGGCCTGCCCGTGCAGATGCGCAAGGCAGGCGGCGCTTTCGCGGTAGCGCTTGGCGACCGGCGCGCCGTTTGCGTCGAGCACGCCGTCGCTGCCGAGGTCTTCGATCAGCAGGATGCCCGCGTCGATATCCGCCTTGTAGATGGCCGGCGCACGCAAGCCGCGTGAGACGAGATGCCGGCCGACCGCGATAAACGGTTTCACGTCCTCCGCGATATGGGCGATCTGCTGGTAGTATTTGCCGTAGGCGAGGATCGGACCCGGCGCATGGCGCGGCGCGTCCATCAGCACGAAGCGGTCCCCGCCGGCATGGATGTGTTCATAGGCCCGCACGGAGGCGTCACCCGTGAGGTGCCGGCGCGCCGCGTTGCCGTAGCCGGCTTTTTCAAGGAAGGCGCGGATCGACAATGAGCGGCGAATGCGCGCGAGCGCCGGCTCCGGCCCGTCGACGGTGACGCGCCGCCCCTCGCCCTCATGCGTGAAGGTGAGGGCGATCCCGTCCGCCGGCAGCGCGCCGGAACCCTTTTCCGGCCATTCGACGAGGCAGATGCCGTCGGAAAGGGCTTCGTCGAAGCCGAGTTCGTCGATCTCGGCGGCGTCGGCGATGCGGTAGAGATCGAAATGGGCGACGGGGAGCCGGAGGTCGTAGCTCTGCACCAGCGTGAAGGTCGGGCTCGGCACTTCGAGGAAGGCGTCGTCGGCGATGGCGCGGATCAGCGCCCGCGCGAAGGTGGATTTGCCGGCGCCGAGATCGCCGTTGAGCGCGAGATAGTCGCCGCGCCGCACGGCGAGCGCCATGTCCTCGCCGAAACGGAGGGTAGCGGCCTCGTCGGCAAGGAAGACGTCGAGCGCCATGGGCCTTATTCCGCCGCCGCGAAGGCCGTCATCGTCGCGGAAGGGATGCGCACGGTGACCTCGGTGCCGCGCCCCTCGTGGCTGTCGATGGTGACGGTGCCGTGGTGCAGGCTCACGAAGCTCTCGACGATGGAAAGGCCGAGGCCCGCGCCGCCATGGCGGCCGTGGCTTTCGAAGCGGTTGAACACCGTCTTCAGCACGTCCTGCGGAATGCCCGGCCCGCGGTCGGAGACGGTGAAGACGAGATCGGCGCCCTCGCGCCAGCAGCGAAGGCCGATGGCGCTGCCCGCCGGGGCGAAATTCGCGGCATTGGCGAGGAGCTTGATGAGGATCTGCTTGAGACGCTGCTGGTCGGCGACGATGGTGCCGAGATTGTCCGGCGCGGTGATCTCCAGCGTCACCTGCGCGTCGTGCAGCCGGTCGGCGAACTGCATGGAGACGTCGTCGAGCAGGTCCGTCAGGTTGATGTCGGCATAGTCGAGTTCCATGATGCCGGCATCGACGGTCGCAAGGTCGAGGATGTCGTTGACGATGGTGAGCAGCACCGCCGAGGACGTCGCGATATGGTCGACATATTCGGCCTGCCGGTCGTTGAGCTCGCCCATGGTCGGCGTCTTCAGGAGATCGGCGAAGCCAATGATATTGGTGAGCGGCGAGCGCAGTTCGTAGGAGACGTGCTGGACGAAATCGTTCTTCAGCGCATCCGCCTTGCGCAGCGCCTCGTTCTTCTCGGTGAGCGCCCTGCTGACACGCACGCTGTCGGTGATGTTGACGAAGGTCAGCATCGTCTGCGCGTTGGAGAGCGGAATGACCGCATAGTCGAGAACGAGGCCGGTTCGCAGCTCCAGAACACCCTGGCAGGAGGGCCGCTCGTCGTCGAAGCTGGTGATCATATGGCCGAAACGCTTCCAGCCGTCCGGCTTGTCGTAGGAAGGCGCGCAGGCCTGCTCGATGGCGCGGATATGCGTGCCGGATTTCGCCTCGGCCTCGCTGATGCCCCAGAGCGCCCGGAAGGCCGGGTTGGAGAGGCGGATGCGCCCGTCCGGGCTGAATACGGCAACGCCCTCGGCCAGGTGGTCGATCGTCTCGTCCTGCACCTGCACCAGCGTGTTGTAGCGCGTCTCGAGGTCGACCTTCTCCGTCAGGTTCTCGAAGACCCAGGTGGCGCCGCCCTGCGGGCGGGCGGTTGCGAAGACGCGCAGCGTCTGGCCGTTCGGCAGGTGCCAGAGGTCGGTCTGCGTGTCGATGGCGCGGTAGACGGAAAGGGCGTTTTCCTTCCACTGTTTCCAGTTGAGCTGTTCCGGCAGCTTGCCGGCGGCGCGCAGGCGGTCGAGCAGCTCGCCGTTGCCGGGCTTGCCTTCGAGGAAGGCGGTATCGACCTCCCACATGCGCTGGAAGGCCTGATTGTAGAATTGCAGGCGCTGGTCGCCGTCGAAGATGGCGACGGGCGTTGCCAGGTGATCGAGCGTTTCGGCATGGCTCTTCAGCGTGCGGGCCAGCTCCTCGCGCACGGCCTCGACATCGGAGACGTTGACGGCGATGCCGGCCGAGCCCGTCGGGCTCCGCGTATCGACCACGTCGAAGAAGCCGCGGTTGCCGCGCACGACGGTGGAGACCTTGTCGCGGAACGGCGTGTCGTAGGTCGCGGTGGCGCGGATCTTTTCGCGCGCGATGGTCGGCAGCAGCTCGCGGCTCTCGCGCACGGCTTCAGTGGCATCCTTCGCCTCGACGGCTTCGGCATAGGCCTCGTTCACCCAGGCGAGCGCACCGTCGGCGCCGCGCTGCCAGACGGGAAGGTCGATCTGGTCGAGAAGGCCCTGCAGCGTGGTGAGCGCGGCGACCAGCCGGTCGCGTTCGAGCTTCAGCCCGGCGGCTTCCGCCCGCAGGTTGTTGAGCGCCACGAAGCGCACGAAGGCCTGTCCGCCCGAAACGCGGCCCTGCGCCTCCAGCACCTCGTCACGGTTCGTTTCCACGACGAGGTCGAAGCTCTGGGCCTGCGAGCGCAGCCGTTCGACGGCGCGTTCGATCTCGGCGGCCGATGTCGGCTTCATCCAGCGCCCGAAGGCGAGGAAATCGCGGTCGGCCTGCGGGGCGCCGGTCTCCGGCGGAAGCTGGCCGAGGAATTCCGGCTTGCCGGAAAGCCCGTCCCACACGACGATGCGGCGGTTCTTGTCGCCGATGAGCGCCTGCAGGCGGGAAATGTCGTGACGGGCCTCGGAAAGGTGCGCCTTCAGCCCGCGGTTCTCCGCTTCCATGCGGCCGCGCTGGCGGATCATCCAGATGGCGGAGACCATCGCCGCCGACATGACGCCGAGCAGCATGGAGCCGGTGACGATTTCCGGGGTGGCGAGATGGCCGCTCGCATGGGCCGGGCCGGCAAGCAGGGCCAGCGCCGAGCCGGCCGAAAGTGCCGATACGAGACGGCGCCTGCCGCCTGTAAGCCATCTGTTAACCATAAAGCCATCTTGCAGCGCGAGCGAATGCGCGCATTCCCGTTCCGGCATGCCAAAAGCCTGCCCGGAACGGCCTCGTTTTTCTTCCGCCATCATCCCCGGTATGTCTCCGTCCGTTTGCCGCCTGATCGACAAGACATCCCAATTCGGCGCGAAGGGTCCGCATCTTTCCGCCGAATCAATGTCTTAAACGATACCTGCTTCCCGAATCGTCGGGAAGGGACAGGGCCAAAAAAGAGGCGGCGCGCTCGTGTCAAGCGCGCCGCCTCTAGATGTTGTGGATAATCCGGGTAAGGATCAGTACCTGTAGTGTTCAGCCTTGTAGGGGCCCTGCGGCGTCACGCCGATATAGCCGGCCTGCTCCTCGGAGAGTTCCGTGAGCCTTGCACCGAGCTTGGCGAGGTGCAGGCGGGCGACCTTCTCGTCGAGCTGCTTGGGCAGGACGTAGACCTCGTTCTTGTAGGCATCGCCCTTGGTGAAGAGCTCGATCTGCGCCAGGACCTGGTTCGAGAAGGAGGCGGACATCACGAAGGACGGATGGCCGGTGGCGTTGCCGAGGTTCAGCAGGCGGCCTTCCGAGAGCAGGATCATGCGGTTGCCCTTGGGGAACTCGATCATGTCGACCTGCGGCTTGATGTTCGTCCACTTGAGATTGCGGAGCGCGGCGACCTGAATCTCGTTGTCGAAGTGGCCGATATTGCCGACGATCGCCATGTCCTTCATCTCGCGCATGTGCTCGATGCGGATGACGTCCTTGTTGCCGGTCGTGGTGATGAAGATGTCGGCCGAGGAGACGACGTCTTCGAGCTGAACCACCTCGAAGCCGTCCATGGCGGCCTGCAGGGCGCAGATCGGGTCGATCTCCGTCACCTTCACGCGGGCGCCGGCGCCGCGCAGCGAAGCCGCCGAACCCTTGCCGACGTCGCCATAGCCGCAGACGACGGCGACCTTGCCGGCCATCATCACGTCTGTGCCGCGGCGGATGCCGTCGACCAGCGATTCCTTGCAGCCGTACTTGTTGTCGAACTTCGACTTGGTGACCGAGTCGTTGACGTTGATCGCCGGGAAGGGCAGGAGGCCCTTCTGCTGGAGCTGGTAGAGACGGTTGACGCCGGTGGTCGTTTCTTCCGTCACGCCCTTGATGGCGTCGCGCTGCTTCGTGAACCAGCCCGGGGAAGCGGCAAGGCGCTTCCTGATCTGTGCGAAGAGGATTTCCTCTTCCTCGGAGCCGGGGTTCGACAGCACGTTCTCGCCCGCTTCGGCGCGCGCGCCGAGCAGGATGTACATGGTGGCATCACCCCCGTCGTCGAGGATCATGTTGGACAGGCCCCCGTCGGTCCACTGGAAGATCTTGTCGGTGTACTGCCAGTATTCCGTCAGCGTCTCGCCCTTGACGGCATAGACCGGGATGCCGGCGGCGGCGATCGCGGCGGCGGCATGGTCCTGCGTGGAGAAGATGTTGCACGAGGCCCAGCGGACCTCGGCACCGAGCGCGACCAGCGTCTCGATGAGGACGGCGGTCTGGATGGTCATGTGCAGCGAGCCGGTGATGCGCGCGCCCTTGAGGGGCTTTGCGGCGCCGAACTCTTCGCGGCAGGCCATCAGGCCCGGCATTTCGGTCTCGGCGATCTGAATTTCCTTGCGGCCGAAATCGGCAAGCCCGATATCGGCGACGTGGTAGTCCTGCGTGGTGGTCATCAAAAATCTCCAGTCGTGATGGCGCTTCCTATCAGGAAATGCCCGCTGGAGCAACCAGACATAAAGAAGTCTTTATATCCTTATATTAACGGGAAGCTACATCTCCTCGCCGAAGCGGTCTGCTACCAGCGCGTCGAGCGCGGCAAGCACCTCCTGCGCCTCAGCCCCCGTCGCGGTGACGAACACGCTGCAGCCGGGGCTGGCGGCCAGCATCATCAGGCCCATGATTGAGGTGCCGCCCACCGTCATGCCGTCCTTGGAGACGGTGACTTCCGCGTCGAAGCCGTCGACCGTCTGGACGAATTTCGCCGATGCGCGGGCGTGCAGGCCGCGCTTGTTGATGATGAGAAGCTCTTTCGAGGCGGTCATGGAGGGCAGAAGACCTTACTTGCCGCTCAAAACGCGGCTTGCCACGTTGATATATTTCCGTCCGGCCTCGGAGGCGTCGACCAGCGCCTTCTCCATGTCGTTCTCGCCGCGAATGCCGGCGAGCTTGATCAGCATGGGCAGGTTGACGCCCGCGATCACCTCGATGCCCTCGCCGGTCATGACCGAGATGGCAAGGTTCGACGGCGTGCCGCCGAACATGTCGGTGAGGATGATGACGCCATGGCCCTGGTCGGCCTTCATGACCGCTTCCAGGATATCCTGGCGACGCTGGTCCATGTCGTCCTCGGGGCCGATGCAGACGGTCTCGATCGCCTTTTGCGGACCGACGACATGTTCAAGGGCGTGACGGAATTCCTCCGCCAGCTTGCCATGGGTGACAAGCACCAGTCCGATCATCAGCAGACGCTCCAGTTTCCCAACTCAAACGGCCGGTGGAATACCGCAATGCAACAATTCCGTCCACCGTTGGGGAGGCCATCTTGTCAATGAAAAGGCCAAGTGCAAGCCCAAAATGGCCGATTTCGTGTTTTGCCGGGGCTTTTGCGGTCAGCTTTTCAGGATTTCCGGGTGAAGGGCCGCAAGCGTCGCGAAGGCCGTGCAACCGGCAAAGAGCGGCAGGCGGGTGAGCGGCAGGCTGCGCGAGGGCAGGATTTCGGCGGTTTCGCCCTCCGGCGGCAGGCGCTCGGCAAAGGGCGGCTCGATCGGCCGGATGGCCCGGTGCAGCACCGCCGTCTCCACCGTCGCCATCCTGACGATGCCCGCCCCGCGCAC
The DNA here is from genome assembly GCF_014203155.1 of Shinella fusca. Classification (GTDB taxonomy): domain Bacteria; phylum Pseudomonadota; class Alphaproteobacteria; order Rhizobiales; family Rhizobiaceae; genus Shinella; species Shinella fusca. Next base: position 27,347 of record NZ_JACHIK010000015.1, on the reverse strand, counting down.
TTCCAGAAGGCCGGCAATGCTGGCCGGCGCCCGGGCGACGAGCTCCCCGTCCGCTTCCGTCACCAGCACCTGGTCGTCGCTGACGAGGGCGGAAAACAGCCCCCGCCAGCGCGCCTCCATGATGCAGTGGAGCGCCACGGCGCTCTTGCCGGCGCCCGAAGGGCCGACGAACAGAAGCCCCGTCTCGCCGATGACGATCGCCGTTCCGTGCACGTTGGCGGGGCCGGTCATTTCTGCGGGCCGGCGGGAAGGGAAAGGGTGAAGCGGGCGCCGAGCATCTCGCCGGTCTTCTTGTCGACGACGTTGTCGGCCTTGAGCGTGCCGCCGTGGGCCTCGGCGATCTGCCGCGAGATGGAAAGGCCGAGGCCCGAATTCTGGCCGAAACCCTCGCTCGCCGGGCGGTCCGTGTAGAAGCGCTCGAAGATGCGGTCGATATCCTCGGCCTGGATGCCCGGCCCGTTGTCCTCGACCTGGATGAGGCAGCGGTCGCCGCGCCCGCGCGACAGGCGCACGACGATACGCCCGCCGGGATCGGGCACGAAGGAGCGGGCGTTCTCGATGAGGTTCGTGACGATCTGGCCGATGCGCAGCTCGTAGCCGCTGACCTCGAACCGCGTCTTCGGATTGTCCTTGCGGTCGACGACGAAGTCGAGGACGACGGGCTTCTTGCGGGTGTTCACCTGGCGGGAAATGTCGATGAGGTCGCCGAGCAGCTTTTCGAGGTCGACGGTGCGCGCGTCCGAGCGGGCAAGCTCGGCGTCGAGGCGCGAAGCGTCGGAAATGTCGCTGATCAGGCGGTCGAGGCGGCGCACGTCATGCTGGATGATGTCCATGAGGCGCTTCTTCGAATCGTCCGTGCGGGCGAGCGGCAGCGTCTCCACGGCGCTGCGCAGCGAGGTCAGCGGGTTCTTCAGTTCGTGGCTGACGTCGGCGGCAAAACTCTCGATGGCGTCGATGCGGTCGTAGAGCGCGTTGGTCATCTGGCGCAGCGCGATGGAAAGATTGCCGATCTCGTCCTGGCGCACGGAGAAGTCGGGGATCTCCTCGCGCTCCTTGGCCCCGCGGCGCACGCGGATCGCCGCCGCCGAAAGCCGGCGCAGCGGATTGGCGATGGTGCTGGAGAGGAGCAGCGACAGCGCGATGTTGACGAGGCCGGCAACGCCCGCGACGCGCATGATGGCAAGCCGCTCGGCATGGACGATCTTGTCGATGTCGCCCGCCTGCGTCGATAACAGCAGCACGCCGAGCACCGCGCGGAACCGCTGCACGGGCACGGCGACCGAGACGATCAGCTCGCCCTTGTCGTTGACGCGCACGACGGCGCCGCGCACGCCCGTCAGCGCGTTCATCACTTCCGGATAGATCGATCCGTCGCCGCCGGGCGCTTCCTTGTAGAGCGGCAGGTTGCTGGGCTGGAGGATGCGGTTGAACCAGGAATTCAGCCGGTCGACGAGGCTCGGGCTTTCGGGATCCACCGGCGGCAGGTCGAAGCGCAGCACCTGGCCCTGCGTATAGAGGTGGCGCGAATCGAGCAGCAGGTTGGCGTCGGTGTCGTAGATGCGCGCGCGTGTGCGGGTCGGCGAGATCAGCCGGCGAAGGACCGGGGCGATCCGCTCGGGATTGATCGGGAATTCGAGGTCCTCGTCGTTCGGCAGCGGCGTGATGCTCTGGCCGGCCTGCAGCTCCAGCAGCTTTTCCGGATCGATGGTGATCGAGTTGGTGTCGACCGTCGCCGAGGCCGAGATGGCGCCGGCGATGATTTCGCCCTGGGTCAGAAGGCTTTCCACGCGCGCGTCGATCAGGCCTTCGCGGAACTGGTTGAGATAGAGGATGCCCGAGACGAGCACGACGAGCGCGACGAGGTTGAAGAAGAGGATGCGGCGCGTCAGGCTGGAGAAGACGGCGTTGCCGAAGATGCGGCGGGCCAGCGTGAAGGGGTGGGTCCAGCGGCGGCGCAGCGAGCGCGGCCCTAGCCGGCCCTCGCCATCGTCTCCATCCCTTTCCGGCACGTTCTGCAGCAAGTGGGTTATCCTTCAAGCGGGCGGCAGCCGCCGCCGACCGCGGCATTGCACCCCCGCCGCGGTCCTTGCAAGAAAAATCGCGCCTCAGGCGGTCTCGCGGAAGCGGTAGCCGACGCCGTAGAGCGTTTCGATCATGTCGAAGTCGGTATCGACCATCTTGAACTTCTTGCGAAGCCGCTTGATGTGGCTGTCGATGGTGCGGTCGTCGACATAGACCTGCTCGTCATAGGCCGCGTCCATCAGCGAATCGCGGCTCTTGACGACGCCGGGGCGCTGGGCGAGCGAATGGAGGATGAGGAATTCGGTGACGGTCAGCGTCACCGGCTCGCCCTTCCAGGTGCAGGTATGGCGCTCCTGGTCCATGACGAGCTGGCCGCGCTCCAGCGAGCGCGCCGCCACTTCCCCCGCCTTCGCGCCGCCGGTGGCGGCCCCCGAGGCGGCCGCCTCGCGGTTCGAGGCCCGGCGCAGGATCGCCTTGACGCGCTCGACCAAGAGGCGCTGGGAGAACGGCTTGGTGATGAAGTCGTCGGCGCCCATCTTCAGGCCGAACAGCTCATCGATCTCCTCGTCCTTCGAGGTGAGGAAGATGACCGGGATGTCCGACTTCTGGCGCAGCCGGCGCAGAAGCTCCATGCCGTCCATGCGCGGCATCTTGATGTCGAAGATCGCAAGATGCGGCGGGCGGGCGAGAAGGCCGTCGAGCGCGGACGCGCCGTCCGTGTAGGTCTCGACCTTGTAGCCCTCCGCCTCAAGGGCGATCGACACGGATGTAAGGATATTCCGGTCGTCGTCTACGAGCGCGATCGTCTGCATCCTGCTTGTCTCCATATTCATAGGCGCCTTTCCCGACCTCGGATCCGAGTTCCTGTCCTGGAGGAATGATGCGCCTTCCCTGGGGGTAAAGGTGGAACAAATTGTGGCGAAGATAAAGGGAGACGTTTCAGGGCGGCTTTTCGAGTCACTTTTAAATCGATTATTCAACCGATTAAAAAAGTAAGACAAGTATTTAAATCGATTAATTAATTGATATCATTGCCTAATTTTGATTCCTCTCTTGTTTTTGCGACAATTGCGCATTAGCTTCCGCAAAACTTCACCGGGTCTTCGTCCACGGAGGAAAACTGGACCATGCAGGAACTTGGCGTTCGCAATCCCGCTCTCGGGCTCACCGAAATGGGCATCCACACCGACGGCACGGTCCGGTACAATTTTGCAGCGGAGGCCCTTTACGAAGAGGCGCTCGGCCGCGGCGAGGCCGTCAAGACCGCCCACGGCGCCCTTCGCGCGCTGACCGGCCAGCACACCGGCCGCTCGCCCAAGGACAAGTTCGTCATTCGCGACGAGAACACCGACGGCGCCATCTGGTGGGACAACAACAAGGCCCTGTCGCGCGCGCATTTCGACGCGCTCCACGCCGACATGCTGGCCCATGCGGCCGGCCGCGCCCTCTTCGTGCAGGACCTCGTCGGCGGCGCTGATGCGGACTATGCCCTGCCGACCCGCGTCGTCACGGAACTTGCCTGGCATTCGCTGTTCATCCGCAACCTGCTCATCCGCCCGGAAGAGAAGGACCTTGCCGGTTTCGCGCCGAAGCTCACCATCATCGACCTGCCGACCTTCAAGGCCGATCCTGCCCGCCACGGCGCGCGCACCGAGACGATGATCGCCTGTGACCTCACCCGCGGCATCGTGCTGATCGCCGGCACCTACTATGCCGGCGAGATGAAGAAATCGGTCTTCACGGTCCTCAACTGGCTGCTGCCGGCGGAAAAGGTCATGCCGATGCATTGCTCGGCCAATGTCGGCCCGGACGGCGACGCGGCCGTGTTCTTCGGCCTGTCGGGCACCGGCAAGACGACGCTCTCGGCCGACCCGAAGCGCACGCTGATCGGCGACGACGAGCACGGCTGGGGCGAAAACGGCATCTTCAACTTCGAGGGCGGCTGCTACGCCAAGACGATCCGCCTGTCGGCCGAGGCCGAGCCGGAAATCTACGCGACGACCCAGCGTTTCGGCACCGTGCTCGAAAACGTCGTGCTCGACGCCGAGGGCGTTCCGGACTTCAACGACGGTTCGCTGACGGAGAACACCCGCTGCGCCTATCCGCTGCACTTCATCCCGAATGCCAGCGAGACCGGCCGCGCGCCGCATCCGAAGACCATCATCATGCTGACGGCCGACGCCTTCGGCGTGATGCCGCCGATCGCCAAGCTCACGCCCGACCAGGCCATGTACCACTTCCTCTCCGGCTACACCGCCAAGGTCGCCGGCACGGAACGCGGCGTGACCGAGCCGGAAGCCACCTTCTCGACCTGCTTCGGCGCGCCCTTCATGCCGCGCCACCCGACGGTCTACGGCAACCTCCTGAAGGAGCTCATCGCCGGGCACGGCGTCGATTGCTGGCTGGTCAACACCGGCTGGACCGGCGGCGCCTACGGCGAGGGCCGCCGCATGCCGATCAAGGCGACACGTACCCTGCTTGCCGCCGCCCTCGACGGCTCGCTCAAGGACGCGCTCTTCCGCCGCGACGACAATTTCGGCTTCCAGGTGCCGGTCTCGGTGCCGGGCGTCGACACGAAGATCCTCGATCCCCGCTCGACCTGGGCAAACGGTGCGGCCTATGACCGGCAGGCCCGCAAGCTCGTCGACATGTTCATCGCAAACTTCGAGAAGTTCGAGGACCATGTGGACGGCGGCGTGCGCGATGCCGCCCCTGGCCTGAAGGTCGCCGCCGAGTAAGGTTTCGGTAATGATTCACGTGAAACCCGGTCTCCCTGAGGCCGGGTTTTTCGTTCCGGCGGACGGCTTCCCGTTTGCAGTCCGCCCCGCTAGAACGGCCGGGAAAGGAAATTCCATGGCCAGCGATCCTATTTACGTCAGCGGCGCGATCACGATCGCCGGCTGGGAACTGACCGAGCAGTTCGTGCTGGCGGGCGGTCCCGGCGGGCAGAACGTCAACAAGGTCTCGACGGCGGTCCAGCTCTTCTTCGACCTGCGCAATTCGCCCTCGCTCAGCGAGCGCGTCAAGGCGAATGCGGAAAAGCTTGCCGGCCGCAAGGTCTCCAAGGACGGCGTGCTGATGATCGAGGCGAACCGCTTCCGGAGCCAGGAGCGCAATCGCGAGGATGCGCGCGAGCGGCTGAAGGAACTGATCCTCAAGGCCGCGGAGCCGCCTCCGCCGCCGCGCCGCAAGACCAAGCCGACGAAAGGCTCGATCGAACGCCGGCTCAAGGCAAAATCCGGCCGGTCCGACGTCAAGCGCATGCGCGCCAAGCCGAACGGCGAATGACTGCCGCAACTTGGCCGTTTATGGATGGGAATGAAACGATGCCTTCCCTTTGCAGGAAGGCTCTGCTTTAGTCCGGAAAACGGATCAGGAAACCAGGGAGGTAAGCCATGGGTCTCTTCAGCTTCATCAAGAACGCCGGCAAGAAACTCGGCATCGGCGACGACGAGCCGCCGGAAGCCGACGCGGTGAAGAAGGAACTCGATTCCTTCGATCTCGGCACCCAGAACGTCGAGGTCTCCGTCGACGGCGACAAATGCGTGCTGAAGGGAGTGGTGGCCGACCAGACGGCCTTCGAGAAGGCCGTCATCGCTGTCGGCAACACGCTCGGCATCTCCAAGGTGGAAGCCGCCGACCTCAAGGTCGTCGCGCCCGATTCCGGCCTCAAGCTCGGCCAGGCGGACATGACCGAGCTCGTCAAGGCCGCGACGCCCGCCAGGCAGCCGGTGCTCTACACCGTCAAGAAGGGCGACAACCTCTGGAAGATCGCCGAGGCCCACTACGGCAAGGGCAAGGGCGCCAAGCATACGGTGATTTTCGACGCCAACCGGCCGATGCTTTCCCATCCGGACAAGATCTATCCCGGCCAGGTGCTGCGCATCCCGGATCTGGCGGAAGCGTAAGTGACGCCGGCCGAGCGCGGCCTCGCCCCGGGGCTGCGCTACTTCCCGGACCGTTTCGACCGGGCGGCACAGGAGGTCCTCGTCGCCGCGATCCGCGCGGTCGTGGCCGAGGCGCCGCTCTTCATGCCGCGCATGCCGAAGACGGGAAAGCCCATGTCGGTCCGCATGACCAATTGCGGATCGCTCGGCTGGGTGACGGACAAGGACGGCGGATACCGCTACCAGCCGACGCATCCCGAAACCGGCCGCCCCTGGCCGGCCATTCCCGATCCGCTGCTCGCGCTGTGGGACGCGGTCTCCGGCTACGACAAGCCGCCGGAAGCCTGCCTCGTCAATTTCTACGATCCCGACGCGAAGATGGGCCTGCATCAGGACCGCGACGAGAATGAGTTCGCGGCACCTGTCGTCTCCGTCTCGCTCGGCGACCAGTGCCTGTTCCGCGTGGGTGGTGTTTCACGCAGCGACCCGACGCGGTCCTTCCGCCTTTCGAGCGGCGACGTCTTCGTCTTCGGCGGGGAAAGCCGGCTGATCTTCCATGGCGTCGACCGGATCTATCCGGGCACCTCGACGCTTTTGAAGAACGGCGGGCGCATCAACCTCACGCTGCGCCGCGTCAATCCATAGCCGGCTCAGAGCTTGCGCAGGCCCACCGTCTCGATGAGGTGGTTGCGGCCCTTCTGCAGGATCAGGTCGGCGCGCGGGCGCGTCGGCAGGATGTTCTGGTGCAGGTTCTTCAGGTTGATGTTGTGCCAGAGCCCTTCGGCAATGGCGAGCGCCGCCGTCTCGCTGATCGTCGCGTAGCGGTGGAAGTAGGAATCGGGGTTCTGGAAGGCCGTTTCGCGCAGGCGCATGAAACGCTCGACATACCAGTTGTGGATCTGCGTCTCTTCCGCGTCGATATAGATCGAGAAATCGAAGAAGTCCGAGACCATCGGCACGATCTTGCCGTCCGCCGGCAGGTCGCGCGATTGCAGGACGTTGATGCCCTCGAAGATCAGGATGTCCGGCCGGTCGACGGTGCGGAAGGTGTTCGGCAGCACGTCATAGGTCAGGTGCGAATAGACCGGCGCCTTGACGTCCTTCTTGCCGGCCTTGATGGCCGAGAGGAAGCGCAGCAGCGAGCCGATGTCGTAGCTCTCCGGAAAGCCCTTGCGGTCCATCATCTTCTCGCGCTGGAGCACGGCGTTCGGATAGAGGAAGCCGTCGGTCGTCACGAGATCGACCTTGGGGCTGGAGGGCCAGCGCGAGAGGAGTTCCATCAGGATGCGCGCCGTGGTCGACTTGCCGACGGCGACGGAGCCGGCGATGCCGATCACGAAGGGGGTCTTGGCCTCGTCGGAAAGGCTGAGGAACTGCTTGCGCTGCTCGAAGAGCATCTGCGAGGATTCGACATGGGCCGAAAGCAGGCGCGAGAGCGAAAGATAGATGCGCCGCACCTCGTCGAGGTCGATCGGGTCGTTGAGGGAGCGCAGGCGCTGCACCTCGTTCTCCGTCAGCGTCAGTGGCGTGTCGGCCCGGAAATGCGCCCATTCCTCGGCCGAAAAGAAGCGGTAGGGGGAATAGTCGCGGTTGCCGTAATCGTCCGGAATATCCGCCTGGTCCTTGTCACGCACTGCCTGGATCATCAGCTCTTCCGGCTGGCCTTTTCCGCGATGCCCGATTGGCCCGTGCGTCTTTCCAGCTCTCCCAGCACATCTTGTAGCCGGATGCCGCCGATTTTCAATACGACCATCAGGTGATAGAGGAGGTCCGCGGCCTCGCCGGTCAGCGCCGCCCTGTCGTTCTCGATGGCCGCGATGACGGTCTCGACCGCCTCTTCGCCGAGTTTTTTCGCCGCCCGCGGCTGGCCGGCGGCGACAAGCTTGGCCGTCCAGCTTTCCGACGGGTCGGCCGCGGCGCGGGCCTCGACGATGCGCTCGAGATCGGCAAGGGTGAAGTCGGTCATCGTGATCTCCTCAGTCGAGTCGCATGGCAATGCCGTGGTCGGCCATGTAGCGCTTGGCTTCGCCCACCGTATAGGTGCCGAAATGGAAGATCGAGGCGGCGAGAACCGCCGTCGCATGGCCGTCGCGCACGCCCTCGACGAGATGGTCGAGATTGCCCACGCCGCCGGACGCGATGACCGGCACGGACACGCGGTCGGCGATCGTGCGCGTCAGCGCGATGTCGTAGCCGCCCTTCTGGCCGTCGCGGTCCATGGAGGTGAGCAGCAATTCGCCCGCCCCGCGCTCCACCATCGTCTCCGCGAAGGCGACGGCATCGATGCCGGTCGGCTTGCGCCCGCCATGGGTGAAGATCTCCCAGCGGTCCTCTTCGCCTTCCTGTGAGACCTTCTTGGAATCGATCGAGACGACGATGCACTGGTTGCCGAACTTGTCGGCCGCTTCCGCCACGAAATCCGGGTTGGCGACGGCGGCCGAGTTGATCGACACCTTGTCGGCCCCGGCAAGCAGGAGCTTGCGGATGTCGGCGACCGTGCGCACGCCGCCGCCGACGGTGAGCGGCATGAAGCAATGCTCGGCCGTGCGCGCCACGACGTCGAAGATCGTGTCGCGGTTGTCGGAAGAGGCGGTGATGTCGAGGAAGCAGAGTTCGTCGGCGCCGGCCGCATCGTAGGCCTTGGCCGATTCCACCGGATCGCCGGCATCGACAAGGTTGACGAAGCTGACGCCCTTGACGACACGGCCGTCCTTCACGTCGAGGCAGGGGATGACGCGGGCCTTGAGGGTCATGCGGCCTCTCCCCGGATCATGGCGAGCGCCTCGGCGGGGTCGATGCGCCCGTCATAGAGCGCGCGGCCGGAGATGGCGCCTTCCAGCTTGCGGGCGTCGGGGGCGACGAGGCGGCGGATGTCGTCCATCGAGGCGAGGCCGCCGGAGGCGATGACGGGGATGGAGACGGCGTCGGCTAATTCCAACGTCGAGGCCCAGTTGATGCCCGTCAGGATGCCGTCGCGGTCGATATCCGTGTAGATGATCGCGGCGACGCCCGCGCCTTCGAATTTCCTGGCAAGCTCGATCACCCCGAGCTCGGAGGCCTCCGCCCAGCCTTCGACGGCAACCTTGCCGCCCTTGGCGTCGATGCCGACGGCGATCTTGCCGGGGAATTCCTTGCAGGCCTCGATGACGAGGGCGGGGTCGCGCACGGCGACGGTGCCGAGGATGACGCGGGAAAGGCCGCGGGCAAGCCAGCTTTCGATATGTGCCAGCGTGCGGATGCCGCCGCCGAGCTGCACCGGGTTCCGCGTCGCCTTGAGGATGGCGTCGACGGCTGCGCCGTTGACGCTTTCCCCCGCGAAGGCGCCGTTGAGATCGACGACGTGCAGCCATTCGAAGCCCTGGTCCTCAAAGGCTTTCGCCTGTGCGGCCGGATCGGGATTGTAGACGGTGGCCTGGTCCATGTCGCCGAGTTTCAGGCGAACGCACTGGCCGTCCTTCAGGTCGATGGCGGGAAAGAGGATCATGTCAGGGGTTCCAGCGCAGGAAATTGGTGATGAGGGAAAGGCCGAGCGTCTGGCTCTTTTCCGGATGGAACTGCGCGCCGGCCTTGTTCTCCCGGGCGACGAAGGCCGTCATCGGCCCGCCATAGTCGACGGTCGCGACCACGTCTTCCGGTTTTTTGGCGGCGAGGTGATAGGAATGCACGAAATAGGCGTGCAGCGTTTCCGGGATGCCGTCGAAGAGCGGGTGGGCGCGCTTGCGGTCGAGCGTGTTCCAGCCGATCTGCGGGATCTTCAGGGTGGGATCGTTCGGCGACATCAGGACGACGTCGCCTTCGATCCAGCCAAGGCCCTCGGTCACGGTCTTTTCCAGCCCGCGCGAGGACATGAGCTGCATGCCGACGCAGATGCCGAGGAAGGGGCGGGCCTTCTTCTCGACCGTCTCGCGCAGCGCCTCCACCATCCCGGGCACGGCATCGAGGCCGCGGCGGCAGTCGGCATAGGCGCCGACGCCGGGCAGCACGATCCGGTCGGCGGTTGCGACGCGCTCGGCCCTGTCGGTGAGGTCGATTTCGGCCGGAATGCCGGCCTCGCGGGCGGCGCGCTCGAAGGCCTTGGTGGCCGAGCGCAGGTTGCCCGAGCCGTAGTCGATGATTGCAACGCGCATCTAGCGTCCTTCCTTGAAACCGACGAGGCCGAGCATGGGAGCGTGCCGGCGCGGGGAGGTTTCGGATGCCGGCAGAAGGGCGCGCTCGCGCGTCTCCGCCTCGCCGGCCGGGGTTTCCATGTCATAGATATCTTCGGCGGTCCCGCGGTCCCCGGCGGCAATCACCGCATCCACCGTCCAGCCGCGGCGGGTGAGGGTGGCCACGACCATCGAGGGGCCTTCGAGGGCGACGAGACTATGGGTGGCAAGGCATAGGCCGGCGCCCGCAAGGCCCAAGGTCGGATGGCCGGCAGCGGCAAGGCCGAGCGCCTGGACGGCGAAGGCGAGCGCAGCGGCAAGCCATGCCCGGTGCCAGAGCAGCCAGAGGACCGGCAGGAGAAAGGCGATCCAGGAGAAACGGTCGCGGACGAAGCGGGCTCTTTCGTCTCCGGGCCTGCCGCCCGGCGGTATCAGAACGAGGAACGTGGCCATGACGGCCTCCAGCTGTGCCTCAGGCCAGCGAACCCTTCGTCGAGGGAACGCGGCCCGCCTGGCGGGGATCGATCTCGGTCGCGGTGCGCAGCACGCGTGCGACGGCCTTGAAGCAGGTCTCCGAGATATGATGGTTGTTCGCGCCGTAGATGTTCTGGATATGCAGCGTGATGCCGGCGTGCTGGGCGAGCGCGTTGAAGAATTCGCGCACCAGCTCGGTGTCGAAGGTGCCGATCTTCGGTGCCGAGAAGGCGACGTTCCACACGAGGAACGGCCGGCCGGAGACATCCACCGCTGCACGCGTCATCGTCTCGTCCATGGCAAGGTCGAGCGAGGCGTAGCGGGTGATGCCGCGCCGGTCGCCGAGCGCCTTCGCGATGGCCTGGCCGATGGCGATGCCGGTGTCCTCGACGGTGTGGTGATCGTCGACGTGAAGGTCGCCCTCGGTCCTGATCTCCATGTCGATGAGCGAATGGCGCGAGAGCTGGTCGAGCATATGGTCGAAGAAGCCGACGCCCGTCGAAATCGTCGACGTGCCGGTGCCGTCGATGTCGACGGTGACCGAAACGGAGGTCTCGTTGGTCTTGCGCGAAACGCTGGCTGTGCGGCTCATCGGTTTCCCTTGGGGTTTCTCCGGCAATTTAACCGCCGCTCCTTAACAGGGCCGTCGCGAAAAGGCCAGTGTCTCCACCCGTTTGCAATTGCGCAAGCGCTGCTTACATAGGAACCGACGACGCCGCCGCGCCGGCGGCAACCGGCCCGATCGGGCCCCAGAGGTCTATCGAATGAGTGAACACAATCCTTACGCTTCCATGCACGCCACGACGATCATCACCGTCCGCAAGGACGGCAAGGTGGTGATGGCGGGCGACGGCCAGGTGAGCCTTGGCCAGACGGTGATGAAGGGCAATGCGCGCAAGGTCCGCCGCCTTGCCAAGGGCGACGTGATCGCCGGCTTTGCCGGCGCCACCGCCGATGCCTTCACGCTGCTCGAACGGCTCGAAGCCAAGCTCGAACAATATCCCGACCAGTTGATGCGCGCCGCCGTGGAGCTTGCCAAGGACTGGCGGACCGACCGGTACCTGCGCCGCCTCGAAGCCATGATGCTGGTCGCCGACAAGTCGGTCACGCTGGCGCTCACCGGCAACGGCGACGTGCTGGAGCCGGAACACGGCACCATGGCGATCGGCTCGGGCGGCAACTATGCCTATGCCGCCGCCCGCGCGCTGATGGACACCGACAAGTCGGCCGAGGAGATCGCGCGCAGGGCCATGCAGATCGCCGGCGACATCTGCGTCTACACCAACCAGAATGTCGTGGTGGAGACGCTGGACGCCGACCGCTGAGCCCGTCCGGTCCGTGCCTTCGGGCGGACCGGCGGACAGGACGAACAATCAGAACGGGACGGCCCGGCGCTGACCATGGCCCGGGACCGTTGCCAGAAACGGAAAATCCATGTCGAACTTTTCCCCCCGCGAGATCGTCTCCGAACTCGACCGCTTCATCATCGGCCAGCATGACGCCAAGCGCGCCGTCGCCATCGCGCTGCGCAACCGCTGGCGCCGTCACCAGCTCGAGCCGGACTTGCGCGACGAGGTGATGCCGAAGAACATCCTGATGATCGGCCCCACCGGGGTCGGCAAGACGGAGATTTCCCGCCGCCTTGCGAAACTTGCCGGTGCGCCCTTCGTCAAGGTCGAGGCCACCAAGTTCACCGAGGTCGGCTATGTCGGCCGCGACGTCGAGCAGATCGTGCGCGACCTCGTCGAGGTCGGCATCGGCCTCGTGCGCGAGAAGAAGCGCACCGAGGTGACGGCCAAGGCCCATATGAATGCCGAGGAACGGGTGCTCGACGCCCTCGTCGGCGCCACCGCCTCGCCGGCGACGCGCGACAGTTTCCGCAAGAAGCTACGGGGCAACGAACTCGACGACAAGGAGATCGAGATCGACGTCGCCGATACCGGCGGCATGCCCGGCGGCTTCGAGATTCCCGGCATGCCGGGCGCCAATATCGGCGTGCTCAACCTGTCCGAGATGTTCGGCAAGGCGATGGGCGGGCGCACGAAGAAGGTCAAGACCACCGTCAAGGACAGCTACAAGCTCCTGATCGACGACGAATCCGACAAATTGCTCGACAACGAGCAGATCCAGCGCGAGGCGATCCGCTCGGCCGAGAACGACGGCATCGTCTTCATCGACGAGATCGACAAGATCGCCGCGCGCGACGGCGGCATGGGCGCGGGCGTCTCGCGCGAGGGCGTGCAGCGCGACCTCCTGCCGCTCGTCGAGGGCACGACGGTCGCCACGAAGTACGGGCCGGTGAAGACGGACCATATCCTCTTCATCGCCTCGGGCGCCTTCCATGTGTCGAAGCCCTCGGACCTTCTGCCCGAGCTTCAGGGCCGCCTGCCGATCCGCGTCGAGCTGCGCGCGCTGACGAAGGAGGACTTCCGCCGCATCCTGACGGAGACGGAAGCAAGCCTCATCCGCCAGTACAAGGCGCTGATGGCGACGGAGAATGTCGATCTGGACTTCACCGAGGACGGCATCGATGCGCTCGCCGACGTTGCCGTGCAGCTCAATGCCAGCGTCGAGAATATCGGCGCGCGGCGTCTCCAGACGGTGATGGAGCGCGTGCTCGACGAGATCTCCTTCGAGGCGCCGGACAAGGGCGGCAACCGGCTCGTCGTCGATGCCGAATATGTGCGCCAGCATGTCGGCGCGCTTGCGGCCAACACCGACCTTTCGCGCTATATCCTGTGACCTTTCCGCACCGGCGGCCCGCTTTGCGGTCGCCGGTGCCGGATTTTTGATGGCGTGGCCTCTCGACAGGAAAGGCCGCGCGGCCTAGGCCTTTGCCGCGCCCGGCATCATTCCGACACGATTGTCCGGCATCGCCATCGCCGACCTTTTGACCAGACGGAACCGGAACCGTGCGACAGCTCCTTTCTGCGCTTGCCCTTGCAGCCGCCCTCCTGATCCAGAGCCAGACCGCGGCGCTGGCGGTCGACGTGGTGCCCGCCGGCAACCGCAATGCCGAGCAGCCGGCCATCCCCGGTGCCTCCGTGCGCCGCACCAAGGCGGGCAGGACCTCCTTCGACGCGAAATACGAGAAGGTGCGCGACCTCCTGGCCAACGACCGGCAGCTCACCGGCAAGATCAAGTCGGTCGCCGGAAAGTACGGCATCGATCCGATCCACATGGTCGGCGCCATCGTCGGCGAGCACACCTACAATGTGGACGCCTACGACCGGCTGCAGAGCTATTATGTGAAGGCGGCGTCCTACACCGGCAATTTCCGCTTCGCCTATGACGGCGAATCGATCGGCGATTTCCTCGCCCGGCCCGAATTTGCCGCCTGCGCCGGCAAGAAGGGTTCCTATGCGCTGTGGACCTGCCGCGAAGGCGTCTGGAACCGGACGTTCCGCGGCCACAGCGTCGGCGGCACGTCCTTCCCGGACAACCGCTTCAGCGCCGTGTTCTTCCAGCCGTTCTATGCCGGTCAGACCTTCGGCCTCGGCCAGATCAACCCGCTGACGGCGCTGACGCTGACCGACGACGTCGCCCGCATCTCCGGCTACGACCGGCTCGACGAGAACGACGCGGCGGGCGTCTACCAGGCGATCATGGATCCCGACACGTCGCTCGCCTACATGGCTGCCGCGATACGCCGCTCGATCGATGCCTACCGGAAGATCGCCGGCGTCGACATCTCGAAGAATCCCGGCCTGACGGCGACGCTCTACAATATCGGCAATCCCGATGCGCGTGCGGCCGCCTTCGCCGCGCGCCGCGCAGCCGGCGAGGCGACCTGGCCGGAAGAGAACTATTACGGCTGGCTGATCAACGACAAGCTGGAAGAGCTCCGCTCGCTGCTCTAACTTCCGCCTTCCTGCCGGTGCACGCTTGGCGCATCGGTCGAAAGGAGAAGACGATGGATGTGCGCCCCGAGCCCTTCGAGCCGCCGGCCCCGGTCCCGCGCACCGTGCCGCCGTCGAAGCTCGAGATCATCCGCACGGTGTTCCGCAATCCGCTGGAGCTGTGGGGCGAGCCCTCCTACACGCTGCCCTGGATCATGACGAGCTTCTTCACGGAGAAGACGCTGATCGTCAACGATCCCGGCCTCATCCGGCATGTGCTGGTCGACAATGCCGCCAACTACAAGATGGCCGTGGTGCGCCAGCTCGTGCTGCGGCCGATCCTGCGTGACGGGCTTCTGACGGCGGAAGGTGCGGTCTGGCGCCGTTCGCGCAAGGCCGTCGCACCGATCTTCACGCCGCGCCACGCGAGGGGCTTCGCCCACCAGATGCTGGCCCAGTCGCAATCCTATGCCGAAAAATACGAGGGCGCGGAGGGAAGGACCTTCGACATCGGCAATGACATGACGGAGCTTGCCTTCACCATCCTTTCCGAGACGCTGTTTTCCGGCGAGATCGCCACCGAATCGAACAGTTTTGCCGACGACGTCGACGATCTCCTGCATACGATGGGCCGCGTCGACCCGATGGATCTCCTGCACGCGCCCGGCTGGGTGCCGCGCCTCACGCGTCTCGGTGGCATGCGGGTGCTCGCCAAATTCCGCCGCATCGTGCGCAACACGATGGACATGCGCCGTGCCCGCCTCGATACGGACGGCGAGAACGCGCCGGCCGATTTCCTGACCCTTCTGCTGAAAGCCGCAGGCCCCGACGGCCTCACCGTCGAGGAGGTGGAGGACAATATCCTCACCTTCATCGGCGCCGGCCACGAGACGACGGCCCGCGCGCTCGCCTGGACGCTCTTTTGCGTCGCCAACAGCCCGCATGTGCGCGATGCGATGGAAGAGGAGATCGACGGGGTGCTCGAAAGCGGCGCCGATCCGGTGGACTGGCTCGACCGGATGCCCTGGACGCGCGCCGCCTTCGAGGAGGCGCTTCGGCTCTATCCGCCGGCGCCCTCGATCAACCGCGCGGCGATCGCCGACGATGTCTGGACCAGCCCCTCCGGCGAGACGGTGGAGATCCCGAAGGACGTCACCATCCTCGTCATGCCCTGGACGCTGCACCGGCATCAGGCGTTGTGGCACAAGCCCCGCGCCTTCATGCCGGAACGCTTCCTGCCGGAAAACCGCGATGCCATCCATCGCTTCCAGTACCTGCCCTTCGGCGCGGGCCCGCGCATCTGCATCGGCGCCACCTTCGCCATGCAGGAGGCGATCATCGCGCTCGGCGTGCTGATGCACCGCTTCCGCTTCGACATGACGGAGGAGACGCGCCCCTGGCCGGTGCAGCGCCTGACGACGCAGCCGGCTAACGGGCTGGCGTTGAGGGTGACGGCTCGTCGGCCCGCTTCTTCGATTTCTTGATGGTCCTGATCGCCGCGCAGGTCGCTTCGGGGTTCCTGCACGGCTGGTAGACGACGATCTCGCTGCCGCTGCCGTCGTCCCAGACCGCCTGCACGGCGACGGTCCTCGCCTCGCCGGGCTTCAGGCCGAGATAGAGCCAGTTCTGCGTGTCGTCGGAGGGCAGGTTGAAGGGCAGCTCCGGGTCGCATGCGGCAAGCGGGAAGCGCTTGTCGAGCGTATCGTCGTTGATCGAGTAGCGGATTTCCGACAGCCGGCAATGCATGGTCTGGAGCGCCGTGAAATAGATGAGCTGCTGGCCGGCGAAGCTGCGGAACTGCACCCAGCCCGTCTGCTTGTTGGCGTCCAGCATCGCCTTGTAGATGGAGACGGTCGGGATCTGCGCCCTGTACTGCTCTTCGCCCTCTTCCTCGGCATGGGCGGGCAGGATGCAGGCGAGAAACGCCGCACCCAGCAGGCCCATTGCCGCAAGCGGCTTTCGGTCGCGCAGATCGTTCACGGAAGGTTCCTCGCTCTTCACCGCAGATGTCGCCGTTGGAACGGTGGCAATCGGCCTGGACATGCAATAACACAATTGTAGACCCGCCTTGAAAAGAGACGGCGGGACCTCCGGAAGAATTCTCGTGGCAGACCATTTATTACTCGGCATCGATACCGGCGGCACCTATACGGACGCCGTGCTCTACAGCGAAACGGTGGGCGTCGTCGCCCGCGCCAAGGCCCTCACCACCCGTCACGATCTTGCCGTCGGTATTTCCGGCGCGGTCGAGGCGGTGCTTTCGCAGGCGGCCGTGCCCGTCTCCGCCATCGGCCTCGTCTCCCTTTCGACGACGCTCGCCACCAACGCGCTGGTGGAAGGGCAGGGCGGCCGGGCCGGGTTGGTGATGATCGGCTTTGCGCCGGACGATCTCAGGCGCGACGGACTTGGCGAGGCGCTCGGCAACGATCCGGTGCTGTTTCTTCCCGGCGGCCATGACGTGCACGGCACCGAAACGCCGCTCGACATGACGGCGCTCGAGGAAGCCCTGCCGGCCCTGTCGCAGACCGTCTCCTCCTTTGCCGTCGCCGGCTATTTCGCCGTGCGCAACCCGGCGCACGAGGAAGCGGTGCGCGACCGTATCCGCGCGGTCTCCGGGCTTCCCGTCACCTGCAGCCACGAGCTTTCCTCGCGGCTCGGCGGCCCGCGCCGCGCGCTGACGACCTTGCTCAATGCCCGCCTCGTCTCGATGATCGACCGGCTGATCGGCGCCTGCGAGGACTTCCTCGACCGCCGCGGCATCCATGTGCCGATGATGGTGGTGCGCGGCGACGGTGCGCTGATCTCGGCTGCCGAAGCGCGGCGCCGGCCCATCGAGACGATCCTGTCCGGCCCGGCGGCAAGCCTCGTCGGTGCCCGACACCTGACGGGGCTCGACGCCGCCGTCGTCTCCGACATCGGCGGCACGACCACGGACGTGGCGGTGCTCGACGGCGGGCGGCCGAAGCTCGACGCGGACGGCGCCGTCGTCGGCGGCTACCGCACCATGGTGGAAGCCGTCGCCATGCGCACCTTCGGCCTCGGCGGCGATTCGGAAGTGCGCATCGACGACCGCGGCCTTGCGGCGAGGGTCGATCTCGGCCCGCGCCGCTTCATGCCGCTCAGCCTCGCCTCGGCGCTGCATCCGGAGGCCATCGTGCCCGTGCTGGAGCGCCAGCTGCGCGCGCCGCATCTCGGCCGCTACGACGGGCGTTTCGCCGTGCGCACCGGCGTGCCGGAGCGTCTGGCAAGCGGCCTCCAGCCGCATGAGCAGGCGCTCTATGAGAAGATCGGCGCCGTTCCGCTGCCGCTGGACCGGCTGCTGGTCAGCACGCTGCAGCGCGTCACGCTCGACCGCCTCGTCGCGCGCGGCCTCGTCCATATCTGCGCCGTCACGCCGTCCGACGCCATGCATGTGCTCGGCGGGCAGGGGCAATGGGATGCGGTCGCGGCCCGCCTCGGCATCGAGATCGCCGCCCGCTCCAAGGACGGTTCCGGTCATCCGGTCGCCGACGGGCCGGAAGCTATGGCCCGCCTCATCGTCGACCGGCTCACCCGCCAGTCGTCCGATGCGGTCCTTTCCGCCTGTCTTGCCGATGACGGGGTGGCGGCGATCGATCCCACCAATTCCGTTTCCGTCGACCATGCGCTGCACCGGGTGGAGGGCATCGTACGCTTCTCCATCGCGCTCGACCGGCCGCTCGTCGGCCTCGGCGCGTCGGCGCCGGTCTATTATCCGGCGATCGCCGCAATGCTGGGCGCCGAGCCGGCCATTCCGGCCGATGCCGGCGTCGCCAATGCCGTCGGCGCGGTGGTCGGCCAGGTGCGCTCCGTCGTCACGACCTTCGTGACCATGCCGGAGGAGGACGTCTTCGTCGTTGCCGGCGGGGGAGAGAGCGTGCGGTTCCCCGAGGAGGCCGAAGCCTTTTCCGTCGCAAGGGAACGGGCGATGGCCACGGCGCTCGCCTCGGCCCGCGCGAGCGGCGCGGACGAGCCGGTCGTCACCCTGTCGGAGGAAATCGACGCGCCGGAGATCAAAGGTCATCGCAAGCTCATCGAGGCCCGTTTCCGGGCAACGGCAAGCGGCCGGCCGCGTATTGCGGAAGAGGCATAAGTACGATTTTATCCCGGTCGGAATAAATTCTTTATGCTAATGCCGAATTGACTATGCGTGAAAGCTCCGGAAAGTGGGACCATTCGGGATACTCCCCCTTCGTCCCGCCATTCGGAGCCTTTTCAAATGACCTATACCGAAAAAGCCGGTCTTTCGATCGACAGCGCCCTTTACGATTTCCTCGTCAATGAGGCCCTTCCCGGCACCGGCGTGGATGCCGAGCGCTATTTCGCCGATTTCTCCGCCATCGTGCACGATCTTGCGCCGGAAAACCGCGCGCTGCTGGCAAAGCGCGACACGCTCCAGGAAAAGATCGACGCCTGGTATCGCAAGAACGGCGCGCCGTCCGACATGGCGGCCTATGAGGCGTTCCTGCGCGAGATCGGCTATCTCCTGCCGGAAGGGGGCGAGGTCAAGGTGACGACGCAGAACGTCGACCCGGAAATCGCCGTCGTCGCCGGCCCGCAGCTCGTCGTTCCGGTCATGAACGCGCGCTATGCGCTGAACGCGGCCAATGCGCGCTGGGGCTCGCTCTACGATGCGCTTTACGGCACGGATGCGATCCCGGAAACGGACGGTGCTGAGAAGGGCAAGGGCTACAACCCCAAGCGCGGCGCCAAGGTCATCGCCTGGGCACGCACCTTCCTCGACGAGAGCGCGCCGCTCGCCGGCGCCTCCTGGCGCGATGCGGCGGGTCTTTCCGTCGACGGCGGCAAGCTGGTCGTCGCGCTCACGGGCGGCGGCAAGACCGGCCTTGCTGAGGAGGCGAAGTTCGCCGGCTATCTCGGCGATGCCGCCGCGCCGACGCATGTCCTCCTTCGCAACAACGGCCTGCATATCGAGATCCGTATCGACGCTTCGACCCCGACCGGCAAGGACGACGCGGCGCACATCTCCGACGTGGTGATCGAATCGGCCCTGACGACGATCATGGACTGCGAGGATTCCGTCGCCGCCGTCGATGCCGAGGACAAGGTCGTCGTCTACCGCAACTGGCTCGGCCTGATGAAGGGCGATCTTTCCGAGGAAGTCGTGAAGGGCGGCAAGACCTTCACGCGAAAGCTCAATCCCGACCGGGAATACACCGCGCCGGACGGCTCGACCTTCACGCTGCGCTGCCGCTCGCTGATGCTGGTGCGCAATGTCGGCCACCTGATGACCAATCCGGCGATCCGCGACCGCGACGGCAACGAGGTGCCGGAAGGCATCATGGACGCGATGGTCACCGCGCTGATCGCCCTTTACGACGTCGGCCCGAACGGCCGCCGCAAGAACTCGCCCGCCGGCTCCATGTATGTCGTCAAGCCCAAGATGCACGGGCCGGAAGAGGTCGCCTTCGCTTCCAAGCTCTTCGGCCGCGTCGAGGCCGCCGTCGGCATGGCGCCGAACACGATGAAGATGGGCATCATGGACGAGGAGCGCCGCACGACGGTCAACCTCAAGGAGGCGATCCGCGCCGCCAAGGACCGCGTCGTCTTCATCAATACCGGCTTCCTCGACCGCACGGGCGACGAGATCCACACCTCGATGGAAGCGGGCCCGATGATCCGCAAGGGCGACATGAAGCAGGCCGCCTGGATTTCCGCCTACGAGAACTGGAACGTCGATATCGGCCTCGAATGCGGCCTTTCCGGGCATGCGCAGATCGGCAAGGGCATGTGGGCCATGCCCGACCTGATGGCCGCCATGCTGGAGCAGAAGATCGCCCATCCGAAGGCCGGCGCCAACACCGCCTGGGTGCCGTCCCCGACGGCGGCGACGCTGCATGCGACGCACTACCACAAGGTCGATGTCGCCGCGGTGCAGGCCTCGCTGCGCTCGCGCCCGCGCGCGAAACTGTCGGACATCCTGTCGGTGCCGGTCGCCGTGCGCCCGAACTGGACGCCGGACGAGATCCAGCGCGAGCTCGACAACAATGCGCAGGGCATCCTCGGCTATGTCGTGCGCTGGATCGACCAGGGCGTCGGCTGCTCCAAGGTGCCGGACATCAACAATGTCGGCCTGATGGAAGACCGCGCGACGCTGCGCATCTCCGCCCAGCACATGGCGAACTGGCTGCATCACGGCGTCGTCACGGAAGCCCAGATCGTCGAGACGATGAAGCGCATGGCCGCGGTCGTCGACGGCCAGAATGCCGGCGACCCGCTCTACCGCCCGATGGCCGGCCATTTCGACACGTCGATCGCCTTCAAGGCGGCCCTCGACCTCGTGCTCAAGGGCCGCGAGCAGCCGAACGGCTACACCGAGCCGGTCCTGCACCGCCGCCGGCTGGAGCTGAAGGCGGCAGGGGGTTGAATCCACCTGCCTCCCTCCGTCATGGTCGGGCTTGACCCGACCATCCACGCTCCGAGCACGCCGGTGGACCCTCGGGTCAAGCCCGAGGGTGACGACGGAGAGGGAGATCGGGCTCTCACGCCATCAAACGAAAGAAGCCGCCGGAGCGATCCGGCGGCTTCTTATTATATGGATGTGCCGTCCGCTTACTGCTGGACGATGACGCGGGCATCGTGGCCGGGGCGCACGCGCTTGTAGAGGTCGATGATGTCCTGGTTCATCAGGCGGATGCAGCCCGAGGAGGCGGCCGTGCCGATGGAGGCCCATTCCGGCGTGCCGTGCAGGCGGAAGAGCGTATCCTGGCCCTTGTCGTTGAAGAGATACATGGCGCGCGCGCCGAGCGGGTTCTTCAGGCCCGGGCCCATGCCGTCCTTGACGTAGCGGGCGACGTCCGGCTTGCGGTCCGCCATTTCCTTCGGCGGGTGCCAGGTCGGCCATTCCTGCTTCCAGGCGATATAGGCCTCGCCCTGCCATGCAAAGCCGGACTTGCCGACGCCGATGCCGTAGCGCACGGCCTTGCCGCCGGGCAGTACGTAGTAAAGGAAGCGGTTCGGCGTGTTGACGATAATCGTGCCGGGCTTTTCCTTGGTCGCGTAATCGACGATCTGTCGGTGGAACTTGGTGTTCACCTTGTTGATCGGGATCGCCGGCAGGGCGTAGCCGTTGTCCTCAACAGGGCCATATTCCGATGTGAAGATGGCATTCGTCGCCACCTTTTCGCCCGGAAGGGAGGTCGAAGAGGAAGAGCAACCGGCGAGCGTGACGGCCGCAGCGAGGCCGCACAGAAGGAGGGCATTGCGGAAGCGCATGAGATTCTCTTGATAAGGAATTAAGAAGTTCCGTGACGCAGAACTTTCATCGATCATGGTTTATTTTCGATTAAACCGATCAATGCAAGCGCGTGCGCTGCGGCATGGGCTTGCGTTGAAGCAAAAAGCCGGGGAAGTGTTTTTTTGCAACAGCAATGCCCGGCCGCCTGCCGCTCCTCGCTGCGCCCGATCCATGCCAAGCACGCCGCCGCCGGCCGTTCAATGGCCTTGCCGCCCGCCGGCCCGAAGCCGCACAGGAAGCTTGCCGCGCGGTTAATAGAGTCTTGAACGCGGAGCTTGCCGCCGCCCGTCCTTAACTTTTGCCCGGCCGCAGGCCCGTTTCGCGCTAGAATGCGATTCGCCGAGGTTTCCCATGACGATCGTTTCGCTCCACAACGACAATCCGCTGATCGACGGCCGCCAGTCCGACCGCGCCATGATGGTGCGCCGCGGCGTGCAGCGCATGCTGATGGAGATGCGCCATGCCGTCTTGCCGGAACTGACGCTGGCGAGCGGCCGGCGCGCCGACCTCATCAGCCTCTCCGACAAGGGCGAGGTCTGGATCGTCGAGATCAAGACGTCGATCGAGGATTTTCGGGTCGATCGCAAATGGCCGGACTATCGCCGCCACTCGGACCGCCTGTTCTTCGCCACGCACAAGGACGTGCCGCTCGACATCTTCCCGGAAGATTGCGGCCTCATCCTCTCCGACGGCTACGGCGCGCACATCATCCGCGAGGCGCCCGAGCACAAGCTGCCGGCGCCGACGCGCAAGGCCGTGACCTTCGCCTTCGCCCGCGTCGCCGCGGGCCGGCTGCTGCTTGCCGAATTCTCGATGGACGCCCGGCGCGACGGCCCGGATATCTCCGCCATCGTCTCCGGCCGGCGCGACGAGCCGGCCTGATCGGGCCCCGTTACTTCGGTGCGCGCTTGGCGAGGATGCGCTGGAGCGTGCGGCGGTGCATGTTGAGGCGGCGGGCCGTCTCGGAGACGTTGCGGTCGCACATCTCGTAGACGCGCTGGATATGCTCCCAGCGCACGCGGTCGGCCGACATCGGGTTTTCCGGCAGTTCCACCTTCTCTCCCGGCCGCTGCGTCAGCGCGGCGAAGATGTCGTCGGCGTCCGCCGGCTTGGCGAGGTAGTCGACCGCGCCGAGCTTCACGGCGTTCACGGCCGTCGCGATATTGCCGTAGCCGGTCAGCATGATGATGCGCGTGTCGTCGCGGCGCTGGCGGATGGCGGCGATGACGTCGAGGCCGCTGCCGTCGCCGAGCCGAAGGTCCACGACCGCGTATTTCGGCGGGGTGGTCTTGGCCTTGGCGATGCCCTCGGCGACCGATTCGGCCGTGTCGACGGCAAAGCCGCGGGTCTCCATGGCGCGCGCAAGGCGGCGCAGGAACGGTCCGTCGTCATCGACGAGGAGAAGCGAGGGATCCGGCCCGATATCGTCGGCGGCCGTGTGCGGTTCGGTGTTTTCTGCCATTGTCATCTTCCGCGGCGGATTTTCGCCCATTCTTGATCGGGATCAGCTTATCGCCCTTTACATAGGGCGGGTAAAGTCATTTTGCGCCCCTGGCTTCCATGCGCGCCCGCGGCCAATCGACTGAGACGCGCGCGCCCGGCCGGTCGCCGGTGCGGTTGCCGAAGGTCAGCTTCGCGCCCGAGCGCTCCAGCAGCGTCTTGGCGATGAAGAGGCCGAGGCCGAGGCCCCCGGCCCGGTCGTCCTTCTGGCGCCGCGTGACATAGGGATCGCCGATGCGCTGGAGGATATCGGCCGCATAGCCGTCGCCGTCGTCCTCGATGACGATGCTGACGCGCTCCGGCGTGTGGCTAACGGTGACGGTCACCTCCTCGCGGGCGTGGTCGACGGCGTTTTCCAGCAGGTTGCCGAGGCCGTAGAGGATGCCGGGATTGCGGTTGCCGACCGGCTCGTTCTCCCGCTCGCCGTTTTCCACAAGGTTGAGGCGGATGCCGAATTCGCGGTGCGGCGCCAGCACTTCTTCCATCAGCGAGGAGAGCGGCAGCACGCGCATATGCGCCTCCTCCTCGGTGGAGAGCGTGGTGAGCCGGCGCAGGATGTCGCGGCAGCGCTCGCTCTGGCTGCGCAGGAGCTGCACGTCCTCTCGGAATCGGTCGTCGCTGCCGAGTTCGCGCTCCATCTCGCGCGCGACGACGCTGATCGTGGCAAGCGGCGTGCCGAGCTCGTGCGCGGCGGCGGCCGCCAGCCCATCGAGCTGCGAAAGGTGCTTTTCGCGCTGGAGGATGAGTTCCGTCGCCTGCAGCGCGTTGGAAAGCTCGGTCGCCTCGCGCGAGACGCGGTAGGAATAGAAGGCGGCGAAGGCCGTGGTCGAGACGATGGCGAACCAGAAGCCGGCCGTCAGGATCGGCGGGACGACGAGCAGCGTGCCGGGAAACCACGGCAGGGGAAACGGCGTGAAGGCAAGGGCGGTGATGCCGATGAAGGAAAGGAAGCCGAGCGGCAGGCTGAGGCGGATCGGCTGCAGCGAGGAGGAGATGATCACCGGCACGCAGACGAGCGGCGCGAAGGGATTGGCAAGGCCGCCGGTGATGAAGAGCAGCGCCGTCAACTGGCAGAGGTCGAAGGCGAGCAGCAGGAAGGCCGACGTCGGCGTCAGCCGGTGGGCCGGCGGAAAGCGCACGGCGAGGAAGAAGTTCACCGCCGCCAGCAGGGCGATCAGCACCGCTGCCGGCAGCCAGGGCAGGGGGAATTTCAGCCACAGCGCGACGACGAGGACGCTGATCGTCTGGCCGGCCACCGCCAGCCAGCGCAGGCGGATAAGCGTTTCGAGGCGCAGGCGCCGGCCGGTGCCCTCGAAGTCGATGTCCTGGTAGCCCGTCATCTCTCGCCCTTTCGTTGATCAGGTGCCGCGCGGCTTGGCGCGCGTGGTCGGCATGGCCGCGGCCGGGTCTTCCGGCCAGGGGTGTTTCGGGTAGCGCCCGCGCATGTCCGCCCGCACGTCCCGCCACGAACCCGCCCAGAAGCCCGGCAGGTCCCGCGTCGTCTGGATGAGCCGGTGCGCCGGCGAGAGCAGTTCCAAGAGCAGCGGCAGGCGTCCGCCCGCGACGGCCGGGTGCTGTTTCAGCCCGAAGAGCTCCTGCACGCGGATCGCCAGCACCGGCTCCTCGCCGTCGTAGCGGATCGGATGGCGCTGGCCCGTCGGCGCCTCGAAATGGGTGGGCGCGAGGCGGGCGAGATCGCGCTGCGCCTCGTAGGGCACCAGCGCCATCAGCCCCTCGTGAAGGCTTGCGGCGGAAACGTCGTCGAGGCCGCGCGTGTTCTCCTGGAACGGCACGAACCAGTCGCCGACCCGCTCCAGCAGCGCCGCCTCGCTCGTATCCGGCCAGGGCTCGCCGATCGAGCGGTGAAGGAAGCCGATCCGGTCGCGCAGCTGCGCCGCCTCGCGCGAGAAAGTCAGGGCCTGCAGGCCGAGCTGGCGCACGCCGTCGGCAAGCGCCGCGGCCGCCTTCGGCCCGGCCGGCCGGGGCAGCGGCGTCTCCTCCAGGATCATCGCGCCGAGCCGGACGACGCGGCGCGCCCGCACCTGCCGGCTCGCCCGGTCGAAGACGCACTGGTCCTCGCGCACGATATTGCCCGCAAGGCCGGCTTCCACCGCCGCGCGGTCGATCTCGGCGGCGGCAAGGATGCGCTGGCGTCCTGCCTGCCCTGTGAGATCGGCAACGACGATCATCTCGGCGCCGGCCAGCCGTTCGGTCTCCGGCAGCTCGGCGCCGCGCCCGTTGGCCATGACGAAGCGCCCCCGCCCGCCGCGCTGCAGGGCGACGCGGTCCGGAAAGGCATGCATCAGCAATGCGCCGGGTGCGCTTGCGGTTGCCGATGCCGACTTGCCGAAGCCGTCCGCCATGCGTTGCGCCAGCCGCCGCGCCGCCTCCGCCCGCTCGCCGCGTTCGTTCGCAAAGCGCCGCAGCCGCTCCTCGATATCGACCGCCGCGCCGCCGAGGCCCTGTTCGGTGAGCAGCACAGCCAGCCGGGCGGCGGCCACCTGCTCGCCGTCTTTCGCCGCATGGAGGATCATCGCCGCCAGCCGCGGCGACAGGGCAAGGTCGCGGATGCGCTTTCCCGACGGCGTCAGCGCGCCGGCCTCGTCGAGCGCGCCGAGGAGGCGCAGCAGGTTGCGTGCCTCCTCCACGGCTGGGGGCGGCGGCTGGTCCACCAGCCGCAGCGCCGCCGGATCGGTGACGCCCCAATGGGCAAGATCCAGCATGAAGCCGGAAAGGTCGCTGGAAAGGATCTGCGGCGGCGTGAAGGCGGGCAGCGCCGCCGTCTGGCCGACGTGCCACAGCCGGATCGCGACGCCCGGCTCCGTGCGTCCGGCGCGGCCCGCCCGCTGGTCGGCCGAGGCGCGGGAGACCCGCACGGTCTCCAGCCGCGTGATGCCGGTCGCCGCCTCGAAGACCGGCAGGCGCTGCAAGCCGCTGTCGATGACGATGCGCACGCCGTCGATGGTGATGGAGGTCTCGGCGATCGAGGTGGCGAGCACGATCTTGCGCGTGCCGGGGGCGGCGGGGCGGATCGCCGCGTCCTGTTCCCTCTGGCCGAGATTGCCGTAGAGCGGCACCACCGTCGTCCCGGCGTCGAAGCGCCCCTCCAGCCGCTCGGCGGTGCGGGTGATCTCGGCCTGGCCCGGCAGAAAGGCGAGGATCGAGCCGCTCTCGCCGTGATGCGCCTCGGTGATCGCGCGCGCCATCGTGTCCTCGATGCGCTCGCCGGCCGGCCGGTCCTGATGGCGGATGTCGACCGGGAAGCTGCGCCCTTCGCTGGCGATGACCGGCGGATCGCCGAGCAGCGTGGAGACCCGCTCGACGTCGAGCGTTGCCGACATGACGAGGATGCGCAGGTCCTCGCGCAGCGCCGCCTGCACGTCGAGCGCCAGCGCCAGGCCGAAATCGGCATCCAGCGAGCGCTCGTGGAATTCGTCGAAGAGCACGGCCGAGACGCCGGCAAGCTCGGGATCGTCGAGGATCATGCGGGCGAAGACACCCTCCGTCACCACCTCGATGCGGGTTTTTGCCGAAACGCGGTTGTCGAGCCGCATGCGGTAGCCGACCGTTTCGCCCACCTTCTCGCCGAGAAGCGCCGCCATGCGCCCCGCCGCCGCCCGCGCCGCAAGCCGCCGCGGCTCGAGCAGGATGATCCTGCCGTCGCCGCGCCAGCCGGCCTCGAGCAGGAAGAGCGGCGCCAGCGTCGTCTTGCCCGCGCCGGGCGGCGCGGAAAGCACCGCGCGCGTGCCCAAGTCGAGCGCCTTGCCGAGAGAGGAAAGCACGTCCGTGATCGGCAGGCGCGGCAGGCTGTCGAGGATCGATCCCATTCCTATAGGAGCCCGCAGATGACGGCGCTATTATGGGGAATGGGCATGCGTTTCTCCGGTGTCGTTTCCTGTCTCTGAATAGCTCGGCGGTGCCCCGGAGAGAAGAGGCCGGGCAGTTTCGGAGGGAGCCGGACACGCAATACGGTCCGATCCGGAAATTTTACCACCTGGACAAGATTTTCCGGGCGCAAAAGGCGCCTGCGAGGACGGCGCCGAGAAATTTCAAAGGAATAATGACTATAATTCAATGGCTTGTCAGTTTTTTGCATTTTTACGATTTGGCCTGTTGACGTATCGCTGGGGGTGGGCTTATAACGCCGCTCATCGAGAGGGCGTTGGGCGCTTCTGGCGGCCAGTTCACTCGCTCTAAGGTTTCT
>NZ_JACHIK010000014.1 GCF_014203155.1 Shinella fusca | reverse complement strand
AACCATTCGAAAACTCATGACAATCCTCAATGCAATCGCCCGATCCCAAACAGCCCTCTCTCAATGACTCCACGGTTGCTTGACCCGAGGATCCATGCGTCACGGCATGAGCGGAGTTTGTGGCATGGATCCTCGGGTCAAGCCCGAGGATGACGACCGAGAGGGAGCGGGGATGAGAGGAGAGGGAGCGGGGATGAGGAGAGGGCGCAGGATGCGGACCGGGCGGAGGGGAGGCGGTAGGGATATGGAGAGGAAGTAGGAAGACTGCAAAACGCTGCCGCCTTCGTCCGACCGCCCAAAACGAAAACGGGCCCTTCCGGGCCCGCATCTCATTCCGCGTTGGTGCCTGTCAGCGCATCCGCCGGCGTTCGGCGGAGGGCTGGTAGGCGAGGCGCTGGTGGTAGGTGCAGTAGGGCGAGTTGTCCGGGGACTCGTTGCCGCAGAAGTGGAAGTCGTCGTTGAGCGGATCGCCGATCGGCCACTTGCAGGTGCGCTCGGTGAGCTGCGTCAGCTCCAGCCGGCGCGACATCGGCACGACCACGCCGTTGTTGCCGTTGGCCGGAACGGGAAGCTGCTCGCTGCGGATCTCGAAGCCGGCGTCGGCGTCTTCCTTGGCGATACCCGTATCGGCGGGCCGGACGGCGGCGCGGGCGGCGACCGGACGGGCCTGGAAGGCCGAGGGGCGGGGCGTTGCCGCTGCCGGGCGCTTCGGGCGGGCGGCGCTCGGCGTGCCGCCGGCCTTGGCGCGGCCCGGCAGGTTCAGCCGGTGCACCTTGCCGATGACCGCGTTGCGGCTGACGCCGCCGAGTTGGGCGGCGATCTGGCTCGCGCTCAGGCCTTCGCTCCAGAGCTTCTTGAGTTTCTCGACCCGCTCGTCTGTCCAGTTCATGCTTTTCGTCTCCGCTCGGCGTTCGTGATGCGGGAATCCCTCGTCGCGTCCCGGACGGGTCCGGGACCTGAACGCCTTCAACTCTTTGGTGACTAGTTCCGCCGCATGCAGTCTAGTAATTGGTCTTTAACCTAGAGACCGGGGGACTCCGTGACAAGAGTCGCGGGAATCGGCGCGAATCGATTTCGAGGTTTTCCCCAACTTGCTGGTCGGGTGTGACTCGATAGCGACACCTCCCGATGCGCCGCGAATCCTCACCTTGCGGGAGGTTCAGCGCCGTTAGAGGCCGCGATTTTGTTGACAGGCCCGGGCGAAATGCGGATAGTGCCCGCATGCCGCCGAAAGGCGGCTTTTGATTTTTCCGGTATCCGGAAAAGTCAAGCCTAGGACCCGTTTTCCGCATCTCTTTTCGAAGGAACCGCGCCATGGCCGATGCCGCGCCGCTCTATGAAACCTATCTGCGTGCACCGCTCCGGTTCACGCGCGGGGAGGGCGTCTGGCTGTTCGACGAGAAGGGAGAGCGATATCTCGATTTCGCCGCCGGCGTCGCCGTCACCTCGCTCGGCCATGCCCATCCCCATCTCGTCGCCGCGCTGAAAGACCAGGCCGACAAGGTCTGGCACCTGTCGAACCTCTACGAGGTGCCCGGCCAGGAAAGCCTCGGCCGCCGCCTGACGGAGGCCACCTTCGCCGACAAGGTGTTCTTCACCAATTCCGGCGCCGAGGCGCTGGAATGCGCGATCAAGACGGCGCGGCGCTACCATTTCGCCAAGGGCCATCCCGGCAAGTTCCACATCATCACCTTCGACGGCGCCTTCCACGGCCGCACCATCGCCACCATCGCGGCCGGCGGGCAGGAGAAGTATATCGAGGGTTTCGGTCCCAAGGCGCCCGGCTTCCTCAAGGTCCCCTTCGGCGACATCGCCGCCGTCAAGGACGCGATCACCGAGGAGACGGCGGCCATCCTCATCGAGCCGGTGCAGGGCGAGGGCGGCATCCGCCCCGTGCCCAAGGAATTCCTGCAGGAGCTGCGCGGCCTCTGCGACGAATACGGCCTCCTGCTGATCCTCGACGAGGTGCAGTCCGGCGTCGGCCGCACCGGCCGCCTCTTCGCCCATGAATGGTCGGGCGTCACGCCGGATATCATGGCGGTCGCCAAGGGCATCGGCGGCGGCTTCCCCATGGGCGCCTGCCTTGCCACGGGCGAGGCGGCCTCCGGCATGGTCGCCGGCACGCACGGCTCCACCTATGGCGGCAATCCGCTCGCCATGGCCGTCGGCAACGCCGTGCTGGACGTGGTGCTGGAAGAAGGCTTCCTTGAGCATGTGCGCGACGTCGCCCTCGTCTTCCGCCAGGGCCTTGCGGCCTTGAAGGACCGCTTCCCCGAGATCATCGAGGACGTGCGCGGCGAGGGCCTGATGCTCGGCATCAAGTCGAAGGTCCCCGTTGCCGAGCTCCTTGCCGCCGTGCGCGCGGAAAAGCTCCTCGGCGTGCCGGCCGGCGACAACGTGCTGCGTCTCCTGCCGCCGCTCACCGTGACGGCGGAGGAAGCGCGCGAAGGCCTCGCACGCATCGAGCGCGCCGCCGAAAAGCTGACGGCGGCAAAGGCCGCCTGACCGGGCACCGGAACAGACAGGACATATCATGGCAAAGCATTTTCTCGACCTTTCCGCCGTTTCGGAAAGCGATCTCCGCGTCATCATGGACGATGCGCACAAGCGCAAGGCCGCCAACAAGGCCGGCACGGAAGAAAAGCCCCTCGCCGGCAAGATGCTCGCGATGATCTTCGAGAAGCCCTCCACCCGCACGCGTGTTTCCTTCGACGTCGGCATGCGCCAGCTCGGCGGCGAGACGCTGTTCCTGTCGGGCACGGAAATGCAGCTCGGCCGCGCCGAGACGATCGGCGACACGGCCAAGGTCCTCTCGCGCTATGTCGATGCCATCATGATCCGCACGACCGATCATTCGCGCCTGCTGGAGCTTGCCGAGCACGCCACCGTGCCGGTCATCAACGCGCTGACGGACCTCACGCATCCCTGCCAGATCATGGCCGACATCATGACCTTCGAGGAGCATCGCGGCTCCACCAAGGGCAAGACCTTCGCCTGGACGGGCGACGGCAACAACGTGCTGCATTCATTCGTCGAGGGTTCCGCCCGCTTCGGCTACACGATGAAGATGGCCGTGCCGATGGGCTCGGAGCCCGACGACAGGATTCTCAACTGGGCGCGCGACAACGGCGGCAACATCCTGCTCGGCCACGATGCCGATACGGTGGTCGACGGCGTCGACCTCGTCGTCACCGACACCTGGGTCTCGATGAACCAGGAGCACCGCGCGCGCGGCCACAACATCTTCCAGCCCTACCAGGTCAACAAGCAGCTCATGGCGCGCGCCGACAAGGATGCGCTCTTCATGCACTGCCTGCCGGCCCATCGCGGCGAGGAGGTGACGGACGAGGTGATCGACGGCCCGCAGTCCGTGGTCTTCGACGAGGCGGAAAACCGCCTGCACGCGCAGAAGTCGATCCTCGCCTGGTGCTTCGGCGCCGTCTGACGGGGCATCTTGAAAAGCTGAAAGCCGCACCCGATCTAGGGGCATCGCAAGGCGCCGGAAGGCGCCGTCTCTGGCGCATGCCCGCCCGGTATGAAATGATCGGCGTCGGGAGCGCGAAATCACGGTTAGACGCTGTCGTGCGCGGCAGGCCCCGGGCCCGGCCGCCGCCGCGGCGTGCAAGGAGCAGGATGATGATGGCGGAAAATGCCCTGAAACTCGGCGAACCCGGCTTTGCCGGCGACGACCATGTGCTGCCGTTCCAGGTGGAAGGCCTCGACGTGCGCGGGCGCGCCGTGCAGCTCGGCCCCATGCTCGACGGCATCCTCGGCCGGCACGATTACCCGGCGCCCGTCGCGCGGCTGCTTGCGGAAGCCATCACGCTCACCGTCCTCCTCGGCACCTCGCTGAAGTTCGAGGGCAAGCTGATCGTGCAGACCAAGGGCGACGGCCCGGTCGACCTGCTGGTCGCCGATTTCTCGGCGCCCGAGGACGTACGCGCCTATGCCCGCTTCGACGAGGAGGCGCTGAAGGCCGCCGTCGCCGCCGGCAAGGCCGAGCCGCACGAGCTTCTCGGCAGCGGCGTCCTCGCCTTCACCATCGACCAGGGCCCGCACACCCAGCGCTACCAGGGCATCGTGCCGCTCGACGGCCATACGCTGGAGGAGATCGCCGGCGTCTATTTCCGCCAGTCGGAGCAGATCCCGACCAAGGTGCGCCTCGCCGCCGCCGAGCTCTACGACCGCGACGAGGCCGGCAAGGCGCGCCATCGCTGGCGGGCCGGCGGCATCGTCGCGCAGTTCCTGCCGCAGTCTCCCGAGCGCATGCGCCAGGCCGACCTTCCGGGCGGCGACGGCGATGAGGCCGGCCACAGGATCGCCGACGACGACAACTGGGCGGAAGCCAAAGCCATGGTCGAGACGATCGACATGGACGAGCTGACGGACCCGAATGTCGGCACCGAACGGCTGCTGTTCCGCCTCTTCCACGAGCGGGGCGTGCGCGTCTACCAGCCGCAGCAGGTCTTCGACCGCTGCTCCTGCTCGCGCGAAAAGCTGAAGGGCGTCCTCTCCGGCCTCAGCCCCGAGGAGATCACGGAGACGGCGGACGAGAAGGGCGAGATCGCGATCACCTGCGAATTCTGCTCGACGACCTACCGCTTCGAGGCGGCGGAAGTCCTGCCGCAGTAGGTCAATGCGTGCGGAGGGGAAACCCCTCCCTAAATCCCTCCCCACAAGGGGGAGGGACTTAACGCGCGGCATGCTCGGCGTTCAAAAATCAAGGGAAAAGCGTGCTGCCAGCCTTTCTCCCCCCTTGTGGGGGAGATGCCGGCAGGCAGAGAGGGCCTTTACGCCGGCTCTCTCAGTTCAGAACCCGCACCTGCCCCGGCGTATCCAGCGAGAAGGCGGGAATGGCGACGTCGAAGGCTTCGCCGTTCTCCGCCTCCATCCGGTAGCGCCCGAACATGATGCCCGAGGGCGTTTCGAGCGGGCAGCCGGAGGAATATTCGTAGGTATCGCCCGGGCGAAGCACCGGCTGCTCGCCGATGACGCCCGGCCCGTTGACCTCGTCGACCTGGCCGTTCTGGTCCGTGATGTTCCAGTAGCGCGTCACCAGCCGCACGGCGATGTCCGAATGGTTCGCGATGACGACCCGGTATCCCCAGACATAGCGGCTGTCGTCCGGGTCGGACTGATCGGCCAGGTAGTAGGGCTCTACGGTTACTTCGATGTCGCGGGTCAGCGCACGATACATGGGCAAGCCTTGAACTGATTATATTCCGCTATTCTACAGGAATGTGGCGCCGTCAAGAATATGCAAAGAAGGCATCGGCCGCCCGGCCGATGCCTTCTTGTCGTTTACCTTAATGGCGCCGGCTCAGGCCTTGATCTTCGAAAGCGCCCGGGCGAAGTCCTCGATAAGGTCCTCGCTGTCCTCGATGCCGGCCGAAAAGCGCAGCGTGCCGGAAGAAAGGCCGAGCTCGGCGCGCGCCTCGTCCGTCAGGTTCTTGTGCGTCGTGGTGCTCGGATGGGTGATGAGGCTTTTCGCGTCGCCGAGATTGTTGGAGATCTTCACGACCTCCAGCGCATCCTGCAGCGCGAAGGCCGCGTCCTTGCCGCCCTTCAGCTCGAAGCAGACGAGCGTGGAGCCGCCGGTCATCTGCTTGGCGATGATATCGGCCTGCGGATGGTCCTTGCGGCCGGGATAGATCACCTGGGCGACCTCATTCTGCTCGGCGAGGAAGTCGGCGAGGCGGCTTGCATTCTCCGTCTGCTGCTTGACGCGCAGCGGCAGCGTCTCGATGCCCTTCAGCAGCGTCCAGGCGTTGAAGGGCGACATGGCCGGGCCCGTATGGCGGAAGTAGTCGTGCAGGTGCTCGTCGATCCACGCCTTGTCGGAGAGGACGACGCCGCCGAGGCAGCGGCCCTGGCCGTCGATATGCTTGGTGGCCGAGTAGACGACGACATGGGCGCCGAGGTCCAGCGGCTTCTGGAAGAGGGGGGTCGCGAAGACGTTGTCGACGACGAGCTTGGCGCCGACCTGGTTGGCGAGCTTGGCGACGCCCGCGATGTCGATCACTTCCAGCGTCGGGTTGGTCGGGCTTTCCAGGAAGAAGACCTTGGTGTTCTT
This sequence comes from Shinella fusca, assembly GCF_014203155.1. Classification (GTDB taxonomy): domain Bacteria; phylum Pseudomonadota; class Alphaproteobacteria; order Rhizobiales; family Rhizobiaceae; genus Shinella; species Shinella fusca. The sequence continues at coordinate 112,505 of NZ_JACHIK010000014.1, read as the reverse complement.
GCGGATCGCCTTTTCCCAGTTGGCAAGGTCGCGGCCGTCCACCAGCGTGCATTCGATGCCGTATTTCGGCGCCAGCGTCTCGACCACCCAGCGGCAGGAGCCGAAGAGCGCGCGGGCGGCGACGATATGGTCGCCGGCCTTCAACTGGCAGAGGATGGCGGCGGAGACGGCGGCCATGCCGGAAGCGGTGGCGCGCGCATCCTCGGCGCCTTCCAGAAGGCACATGCGCTTTTCGAACATGTCGTTGGTCGGGCTGGCGTAGCGGGCATAGATGAAGCCGTCCGTCTCGCCCTTGAAACGGGCTTCGGCCGCCGCCGAGCTGTCATAGACGAAGCCCTGCGTGAGGAAGATCGCCTCGGCGGTTTCGCCGTGCTGGGAGCGGGTGGTGCCGCCGTGAACGAGTTGGGTTGCCGGACGCCAGGACTTGCTCATGTGATCGTCGCCTTCAAACAAAAAAACCGGCCGCGTAAGCAGGCCGGTTCGATACCCGGCCTTTTTAGCTATTTGTTTTACGTGGCTGCAAGCCGGCCGGCCAAATCACCACGGGATAACCTTGCTCTTACTGCGCGCCCGCGCTTGCGTCAATTGCCCGCATTTGGTTTTGTGCGGGGCCATTCATACGGGAAACGGTAGGGTCATGGCTTCTGCGGCGCGCAGCACGGGCATTCTGGCGGATCACGCCATTCGCGGCTTGTTTACGGCCGGCCGGCTGAAAAGCGAGGCTGCGCTGGATGCCGACCAGATCCAGCCGGCAAGCCTCGACCTGCGTCTCGGCGCGAAGGCTTTTCGCGTGCGCGCCAGCTTCCTGCCGGGCCCCTCCCATCTCGTTGCCGACAAGCTCGACCGGCTGAAGCTGCACGTCGTCGACCTTGCCGAGGGCGCGGTGCTGGAGACGGGCTGCGTCTATATCGTGCCGCTGATGGAAAGCCTCGACCTGCCGGCCGAGCTTGCCGCCTCGGCCAACCCGAAGAGCTCCACCGGCCGTCTCGACATCTTCACCCGCGTCATCACCGACCGCGCGCAGGAATTCGACAAGATCCCGGCCGGCTATTGCGGCCCGCTCTATCTGGAAATATCCCCGCGCACCTTCCCCATCGTCGTGCGCCGCGGCTCGCGCCTCTCGCAGATCCGCTTCCGCAAGGGCAATGCGCTGCTCGGCGAAAGCGAACTGGTTGCGCTCCATGCCTCCGACACGCTGGTTGCCAGCGAAACGCCGAACGTCTCGGGCGGCGGCATCGCGCTCTCCATCGACCTCAAGGGCACCGGCCCGGACGGCCTCATCGGCTATCGCGGCAAGCATCACACCTCGGTCGTCGACGTCGACCGCAAGAACCAGCACGACATCTTCGATTTCTGGGAGCCGCTGTTCAGCCGCGGCCGCAACGAACTGATCCTCGACCCGGATGAATTCTACATCCTCGTCTCGCGCGAGGCCGTGCATGTGCCGCCGCTCTATGCGGCCGAGATGACGCCCTTCGACCCGCTCGTCGGCGAATTCCGCGTCCACTACGCCGGCTTCTTCGACCCCGGCTTCGGCCATGCGCCGGCCGGCGGCTCCGGCAGCCGCGCGGTGCTGGAAGTGCGCAGCCATGAAGTGCCCTTCATCCTCGAGCACGGCCAGATCGTCGGCCGCCTCGTCTACGAGCATATGCTGGGCGCGCCCGAAGGCCTCTACGGCTCCGGCCTCGGCTCCAACTACCAGGCGCAGGGCCTCAAGCTCTCCAAGCACTTCCGCGCCGGCTGAGACCGGGCGCTCTGCGCTTTACAATAAAATTAAACGTTTTTATTGTGCGCGAACGAGGAACTGCGCCGCTTTCGGCGCAAGGACGGGCTTTCAATGCCGAGACCGACGATCAAGACCATCGCGCAGGAAACGGGCCTTTCGATCGCCACCGTGTCGAAGGCGCTGAACGACAGTCCGCAGGTGCGGCCGGAAACGCGCGCCATCGTCGTCGCCGCCGCCGCGCGCGTCGGCTACCAGCTCAACATGCATGGCGTGCAGCTTCGCACCGGCAAGACATACCAAGTCGCCGCCATCATGACCGCGCCCGGCCCGAGGCAGAACGAATGGGAAGGCGTGGAATATGCCCAGCTCCTCAGCGGCATCTCCTGGGCGCTGGAGGAGAGCCCCTACCGCGTCTCCCTCTATGCCGTGCGCAACTTCGAGGAGAGCCTTGCAACGATCCGCCAGATCGTTTCCCTGAAGAAGGCCGACGGCATCATCGTTTCCGGCACGCGGGCGGACGATCCGCGCGTGCGCATCATGCAGGAGGCGGATTTTCCCTTCGTCACCTACGGCACGACGATCCGCAACGCCCCGCACGCCTATGTCGATGCCGACAACGAGCAGATGATCCGCCACTCGGTCGCCCGCCTTGCCGGGCGCGGCCATCGCCGCATCGCGCTCGTCAATCCTATGGCGGACCTCAGCTATTCCCTGACCCGGCTCGATGCCTATCGCGCGGCTCTGGAGGCGGCCGGCCTTCCCTTCGACCCGGCGCTCGTCGCGCACGGCCACCTGACGCCGGCCTTCGGGCGCGAGTGCGTCCTCTCCATGTCCGCCCTGCCAAGCCCGCCGACCGCCTATATCTGCGCCAACGAAGCCTCCGCGCTCGGCGCTTTCTCCGGCTTCCACGCCCGCGGCCTCGTCCACGGCCGCGACGCGGTGATCAATGCCACCGACGACCTCAACGTCAGCCAGTACTTCGCCCCGCCGATCACCACCTATTTCCTGCCGATCCACGAGCCGAGCGAACTCCTCGGCCGCTACATCCTGCGCCGCATGGAGGGCGAGGCCCCCGAAGCGCTCCAGACGCTGATCATGCCCAAGCTGATCGAACGCTCCGACGACCGCCTCGCTTGACACGCCTCGCGAACTGTTGAATGAGTGCGGCCTCGGCGCTGCCCTGCGGGTATGATGTAATGGTAGCCTGTCAGCTTCCCAAGCTGAACGCGCGGGTTCGATTCCCGCTACCCGCTCCAGCCGCCGCCTTCCTTTTTTGCTGTTCCTTCCGGTGCTGCCCGCCTGCGCCGTCCCTTTCGCTTATGTGGTGCAATGCAAAATAAAAACGTTTATATTTTTTCTTGAAAACGTTTTTATTCCTTGTTACCGTTTTCGTGAGGATGGGGCGGCGCCTGCGCGGCCCCAAGGATTTGTCGGGCGTTCGCCGGAGGGGCGGCGCCGACGGTTGAGGAGGAAGAGATGAAGAAATTCGCAGCAACGCTTGCGCTGGCCGTCTTCGCGGCCGGTGGTGTCCACGCCGCCGACCTCGGCGGCAAGCTCCTGAAGGTCGGGTCCGACACGACCTCGCCGCCGATGGAGAGCGTCGATCCGGCAAGCGGCCAGATCGTCGGCTTCGACGTCGACGTGGTGAACGCGATCTGCGCGAAGATCAACTGCCAGGCCGAGTTCGTGACGACCGGCTGGGACGGCATCTTCGCCGCGCTCGACCAGGGCAGCTTCGACCTCGTGGCCTCGGGCGTGTCGATCACCGACGAGCGCAAGAAGGCGATGGATTTCTCCGATCCCTATATCGTCAACAGCCAGGCCGTGCTGACGCGCGCCGAAGACCAGGGCATCACGCTCGACACGTTCAAGGCCGAAGGCCGCAAGCTCTCCGCCCAGGCCAACACGACGGACGCGCAGGTCGCCGAAGGCGTTGTCGGCAAGGAGAACGTCGTCGCCTATGACACGTTCAGCGCCGCCATCATCGCGCTCAAGAACAAGGACGTCGACGGCGTCGTGATCAACGGCGCAAACGCCGCCGCCTACGAGCGCGAATTCGCCGGCGAGCTGGTCGCCTCCATCAAGGACCTCGAATCCGACCCGATCGGCCTCGTCTTCCGCAAGGGCGACGAGAACGTCGCCGCCTTCAACGAGGGCCTGAAGGCGATCAAGGACGACGGCACGCTCGACCAGCTCGTCGCCAAGTACTGGGGCCTCAAGTAGGATGCCCCCGCCGGGAGCGCCCTGACGCTCCCGGCCGTCTTCCCCGATCGCGCAGCCGGAGGCCGCCGCAATGTCGTTCGTCAGAAGCGTGAGGCCCAGCAACCTGGTGATCCTCGCCGCGCTGCCCTTCATCGTCTACCTGTTCGCCTCCTCGAGCGATTACCAGCGCTCGCTGCGCGCCATCCTCGGCATCGAGCCGGGCTCGGGGGCCTTGGTTCCGGGCTTCCTGCTGCTCGCCGTCGCCTTTTCCGCGGGCTTTGCGGTCCTTGTGCTCTCGCGCGGCAAGGCGGCGCGCCCGCGCCTGACGCTCGCCGCCGGCCTTGCCGGCGTGCTGGCGACGGCCGCGATCCTTGCCGGCGATCTCGTCCATCCCTTCATCGCCTCGGTCGTCGCGAACGGGGTCGATCCGTTCAAGTCCACGCTCGTCGTCAAGGGCGTCACGCCGCGCCAGTTGACGGAGGCTGCCGACCTCATGGTGCGCGGCGTCGAAGCCTGGCTCTGGCCGGCCTATGCCGTGCTGCTTCTCGCCGGCCTCGGCCTGCTCTTTTCCGGCAGCCGTGCGCCGGTGCCGGCCGAAAGCCGCGCCCTTAGGGCCGGCCGCTGGCTCCTCGGCCTCGTCAACGGCGCAGGCCTTGCCTTCGTCTTCCTCTTTGCCCATCTCGCCTTCGCCTCGGGCCTTGCGACGACGATCCGCGCGGCGGTCGCCGCCTATCTGCTGGCCGCGGTGCTCGGCCTCCTCTGGGTGGGGCTCCTGAAGCTGCGCTATGCGCGGCAGACGCTCGTTCTCTTCGCGGCCATGACGGTGATGCTTGCGGCCGTCTCGGCCTGGTTCCTGCTCCAGCCGCGCGACGCCTATGTGCTTGCCGGCACGCTGGAGGGCAAGGTCGGCATCGTCACCGGCACGCCGTCCGGCCTGATCAGCGCCGTGCGCTTCGGCCAGTACGAGGGCGGGCCGGAGAACGAGACGCCGGTGCGCACCTTCGTCACGCCGGACCTTGCCATCGAGGCGATCGGCAAAAAGGAGGACGTCAGCGGCGCGCTGCTGCCGGCCGCCGCCGTTCCCGCCGGCTGGCCGCGCCTCTGGCAGGTCGAGGCCTTGAACGACCGCGACCGGGCGGGCGGCATCACCTTCGCCGTCATCGCCATCGTCGTCGGCCTCCTCACCTTCGGCGGCTTCCTGCATCGCCGCCATCCGCTCTCCGTCGGCTCGGAATTCGTCGTCGACACGATCCGCGGCATCCCCATGCTCGTCATCGTGCTCTATGTCGGCCTGCCGCTCTCCGGCGCGCTGAAGGACGCGACGGCCGGTGTCTTCGACCCGCCGAACCTGATGCGCGGCATCGTCGCCATGGCGCTCGCCTATTCGGCCTATCTCGCGGAAATCTTCCGTTCGGGCATCAATGCCATCCCGGCCGGCCAGATCGAGGCGGCCGGCAGCCTCGGGCTCAACCGCTGGCAGACGGCGCGGCTCGTCATCCTGCCGCAGGCCTTCCGCATCGTCATCCCGCCGCTCGGCAACGAGCTGATCGCGATCCTGAAGGACACCTCGCTGCTCTCCATCCTGTCGATCCGCGACATCACCCAGCGCATGCGCGAGTTCCAGTCGGCGAGCTTCCTGCCGTTCGCGCCCTACAATTCGGCGGCGATCCTCTACATCCTGCTGACACTTGCCGCCGCAAGCCTCATCAGCCTCATCGAGAAGAAATATGACGTCAAGCATCGCTGAGCGGGCAAAGGGCACGGTGCTCGTCACCGGCGCGTCGCGCGGTCTCGGCCGGGCGCTGGCCGACCTCTATGCGGCGGACGGCTTCCGCGTCATCGCCTGCACGCGGCAGGGGCAGGGCGAACCGCTCGACGTTGCGGATGCCGCTTCCATCGCCGCCCTCGGCGAACGGCTGAAGGGCGTGCCGGTCGATATCGTCGTCAACAATGCGGCGATCCGCGGCGACACGGGCGGGCTCGCCTCGCTGTCGCCGGACGATTTTCTCGATGTGATGCGCGTCAACGCGCTCGCCCCGCTGCTCCTTGCCCGGGCATTGCGGGAAAACCTTCTTGCCGGCGCGCGTAGGGTGCTGGCCAATATAAGCAGCCGCGCCGGCTCGCTGGCGGAAGGCACGCTGGACGACGATGACGGCGACTATGCCTACCGCTGCTCCAAGGCGGCGTTGAACATGGCGACGGTCAAGCTGGCGCAGGATTTTCGCCGCGACGGCATTACGGTCCTCTCGCTGCATCCCGGCTGGGTGCGCACCGATATGGGCGGTGAGGAAGCGGCCGTGGACGTTACGGAGAGCGCGGCGGGCCTCAAGGCGCTGATCGACAGGGCGACGCTGGCGGACACCGGGAGCTTCCGCTCCTACGACGGCCGAACGATAGCATGGTAAGGGAGCAGACGATGAGCGGAGCATCCGGACGGCAGGACGAGATGGCGGCGATCGGGTCGCTGCTCGCCGAGCGCTACGGCATTGCCGGTACGATAACGCCGCTGCCCGGCGAGCACGACCTCAACTACCGGGTCGAGGCGGCGGACGGCACGCGCTACCTGTTGAAGCTCCATGCGCCGGGCGATGCGGACGAGCTCGCCATGCAGGTCGCCGTGCTCGATCACCTTGCGAAGGCCGCGCCGGATCTGCCGGTCTCACGGGCGCTGCCGGACCGGAGCGGCGCGCAGAGCGCCCCCGCGGAAATCCGCGGCCCGCGCACCGCGCGCCTCCTCACCTGGCTGCCGGGCGACGTCTGGTCGCGCTCCTCCGTCCGGGGGCCGGCGAGCGTGGAAACGCTTGGCCGCCTGCTCGGCCAGCTCGACCGCAGCCTCGAAGGCTTTGCCCATGCCGGCGCGCGGCGCCTCTATGCCTGGGATATCGGCCGGGCCGGCATGCATCTGGAAAACCTCCGCTTCATCGAGGATGCGGAGAAGCAGGCGGCCGTCCGCGCCATCCTTGAGCGCTTCACCGCCGAGGTGCTGTCGCGCCTCGAAGCCTGCCCGCGCCAGGTCATCCACAACGACGCCAACGACTACAACGTATTGCTCGATGCCAGCGGGCGCGTCAGCGGCCTGCTCGATTTCGGCGACATGGTCGAGACCTTCCGTGTGGTGGAGATCGCCGTCGCCGGCGCCTATGCGCTGATCGGCACGCCCGATCCGGTCGAGACCATCGCCCGCCTTGCCGCCGCCTATCACGCGGCCAACCCCATCAGCGAAGCGGAAGCGGGCCTCGTCTTCGATCTCGTGCGCACGCGCTATGCCGTCAGCATGTGCATGGCAGCGCGGCAGATTCGCGACAATCCGGAGAACACCTACCTGCTGGTGAGCCAGGAGGACGTCTGGCGCGAGCTTCAGCGCCTGCAGGCGGAGAACCCGGCGCTCGCCGTCGCCCGCATCCGCGATGCCTGCGGCTTCGCCCCGGTGCCGCAGGCCGCGCGCATCGAGCGCTGGCTGGAGCGCAACGCCCACGATTTTTCGCCTGTCATCCGCCCGCAGACAGCAAGGCCGAAGGTGCTGGCCCTCGATCTTACCGCATCGGGACCCGACGCGGCCGCCTGGGCCTCGCTCGATGCGGACGGCGCCGAACGGCTGATCGAGGCGCGCGTGGCGGAAGCCGGCGCCGATTTCGCCATCGGCCTCTACGGCGAGGACCGCGCCGTCTACAAGGGCGATGCCTTCGACATGCCCGGCGCGCGCCGCACCGTGCATCTCGGCGTCGATCTCTTCGCCCCGGCCGGCGAGCCGGTGCATGCGCCCTTCGCCGGCAAGGTCGCCTTCATCCATGACGACGCGGTCGCCTGCGGCTTCGGCCCGACGGTCCTCCTCGAACATCGCACCGACACGGGCGATGTCTTCTGGACGCTCTATGGGCATCTCTCCCGCCGGGGCGTCCAGAAGCTCTCCATCGGCCAGAAGGTCGCCAGGGGCGAGGCTTTCGCCGCCTTCGGCGCGGCCGAAGAGAACGGCAACTGGTCGCCGCACCTGCATTTCCAGGTCGTTACCGATCATCTCGGCCTCGAAGGCCGCATGCACGGCGTCGGCGTGCGCGATCACTGGCAGGTCTGGCGTGCGGTGAGCCCGGATCCGAGCGTCGTCTTCGGCTTCGATATGCCCGCCTCCGTCACCGTCGCGCGCGACAAGGATTTCCTCGTGCGCGAGCGCCATCGCCGCATCGGCCGCTCGCTTTCCATCGCCTATTCGGCAGAGCCGCTGAAGATCGTCGGGGGAGAAGGGACCTATCTCATCGACGACGAGGGCAACCGCTGGCTCGACATGGTCAACAATGTCTGCCACGTCGGCCATTGCCACCCGCGCGTCGTGAAGGCCGCGCAGGCGCAGATGGGAAAACTCAACACCAATTCGCGCTACCTGCACGATACGCTGGTGGAATATTCCCGCCGCCTCGCCGCGCTTTTTCCCGATCCGCTCAATGTCTGCTTCTTCGTCAATTCGGGCAGCGAGGCGAACGATCTGGCGATCCGGCTCGCGCGCGCCTATACCGGCAACCGCGATATCGTCACGGTCGACCATGCCTATCACGGGCACCTGTCGAGCCTCATCGACGTCAGCCCCTACAAGTTCGCCGGCAGGGGCGGCGAGGGGCGGCCGGCGCATGTGCGCGTCGCCGAGATGCCGGACCTCTATCGCGGCCGTTTCCGCTACGGCGATGCCGATGCAGGCCGGAACTATGCCGAGGATGTGCGCCGTCAGGTCGAGGCGCTTGCCGCGGAGGGCCGCCGCCCGGCGCTGTTCTTCAGCGAGGGCATCCTCGGCACCGGTGGCCAGCTCACCCTGCCGGAGAACTATTTGAAGGAAGCCTATGCCCATGTCCGGGCCGCCGGCGGCCTCTGCCTTGCCGACGAGGTGCAGGTCGGCTTCGGCCGCGTCGGCTCCCACATGTGGGCGCATGAGATACAGGGCGTCGTGCCGGACATCGTCACGCTCGGCAAGCCCATCGGCAACGGCCATCCGATGGCCGCGGTCGTCACGACCGAGGCCGTCGCCGCGGCCTTCGCCAACGGAATGGAATATTTCAACACCTTCGGCGGCAATCCCGTCTCCGCCGAGATCGGCCTTGCCGTGCTCGACGTCATCCGCGACGAGCGGCTGATGCATCATTGCAAGGTGACCGGCGACCGGCTGATGGCGGGCGCCCGCGCACTCGCGACACGTCACGAGATCATCGGCGACGTGCGCGGCCACGGCCTCTTCAACGGCATCGAGCTGGTGCGCGACCGGGCAACGCTGGAGCCGGCGGCGGAAGAACTGGATTTCGTCATCGTCGAGATGAAGCGGAAGCACCGCATCCTGCTTTCCAGCGAAGGCCCGCACCACAACGTGCTGAAGGTGAAGCCCCCGGCGCCCTTCGGCGCGGCGGAATGCGACCGCTTCCTCGCCGCCCTCGACGAAACGCTGGCGGCGCTGCCCCGCCGATGACAAGGATGACGGCGCTCGGAAATCCGGGCACCGGGAATGACAAGGACAGTAAAGTGCATAAGCCGCTCGACCACCAGAACCGCTTCGCCGCCGGCCGCAGGGAGGCCGGCCTGCTGGAGCTCGGCGTCTGCTACTATCCGGAACAGTGGCCGCGCGAGAAATGGGACGAGGACGCTCGCCGCATGGTGGAGCTCGGCCTTGCCTGGGTGCGCATCGGCGAGTTCGCCTGGTCGCACATCGAGCCGCAAGCCGGTGTCTTCCGGTGGGAATGGATGGACGAGGCGATTGGCGTGCTCGGCCGCGCCGGCCTCAAGGTCATCCTCGGCACGCCGACGGCCGCCCCGCCGAAATGGCTGGTCGACCGCTATCCCGATATCCTGCCCGTCGATGCGCGCGGCATTACCCGCAAGTTCGGCGCCCGCCGGCACTATTGCTTCTCCAGCCGCCGCTACCGCATCGAGGCCGCCCGCATCACCGAGGCCATGGTGCGCCGCTACGGCGAGAACCCCTTCGTGCACGCCTGGCAGACGGACAACGAATACGGCGACCACGACACGATCCACAGCTATTCCGACGAGGCGAAGCTGGCCTTCCGCGAATGGCTCGCCGCCCGCTACGGCTCGATCGAGGAGTTGAACCGCGCCTGGGGTACGACTTTCTGGAGCATGCACTACAACGGCTTCGAGGAGGTGGACCTGCCGAACAACCTCGTCGAGGAGCCGACGCCCACCCATCTCGTCGATTACTACCGCTTCTCCTCCGATCAGGTGAAGAGCTTCAACAAGGCGCAGGCCGATCTCATCCGCCGCCATTCGCCCGGCCGGCCGGTCACGCACAACTTCATGTCCCAGAACACCGACTTCGACCACTACAAGGTCGGCGAGGACATCGACATCGCCTCCTGGGACGTCTACCCGATGGGCGGCCTCATCAACGGCCGCCTCAGCGAGGAGGAGAAGGCGCGCTATCTGCGCGTCGGCGATCCCGACCAGGTCGCCTTCAACCACGATCTCTACCGCGCCGTCGGGCGCGGCCGGGTCTGGGTGATGGAGCAGCAGCCGGGGCCGGTCAACTGGGCCGCCCACAACCAGTCGCCCGCCGACGGCATGGTGCGGCTGTGGACGTGGCTTGCCTATGCCCACGGCGCCGACATGGTCTCCTATTTCCGCTGGCGGCAGGCGCCTTTCGCGCAGGAGCAGTTCCATGCGGGCCTGTTGTTGCCGAACGGCGAGGCCGACCAGGGCTATCTGGAGGTCGCGCAGGTTGCCGCGGAAATGGCGCGCCTTCCGGCCGGCGAGGTGCGGGAAAAGGCTCCGGTCGCCATTCTCCTCGACTACGAGTCGCGCTTTGCCACCCGCGCCCTGCCGCAGGGCCGCGGCTATGCCGCCTCCGCCATCGCGCTCGACTGGTACTGCGCCATCGCCCGCCTCGGCGTGGACGTCGATTTCATCGGCCAGCATTCCGATCTTTCCGGCTACCGGCTGGTGGTCGCGCCCGACCTCGTCATTCCCGACATGGATTTCCTTGCCCGACTGAAGGCGTCGGGCGCAAAAGCCCTGTTCGGCCCGCGCAGCGGCAGCAAGACGCGGGACATGCACATTCCCGCCGACCTGCCGCCCGGCCCGCTCGCCGATCTTATCGACTTCCGCGTGACGCGCGTGGAATCCCTGCCGGAGTTCCACAGCGAGCCCGTGCTTTACGGCAATACGAGCCATCCGGTGACCGGCTGGCGCGAGCTCATCCGCACGACGGAGACGGTGCTGGCGACCTTCGAGGGCGCGCACCGGCCCGGCTCGCCTGCGGTGATCGGCAACGACAGGGCGCGCTACGTCGCCACGCTGCCGCGCGGCGAATTCCTGACGAGGCTGATGGGCGATACGCTCGGCTGGGCGGGCGTCGCGAGCCTCCCCGACCTCGGAGACCTTCGCCTTGCCCGCCGCGGCCGCCTGCGCTTCGCCTTCAATTATGCGGGCGTGCCCGCCGCCGTGCCCGCCTCCGCCTCGGCGGAATTCCTCGTCGGCGGCCGCACGATCGGTCCGGCCGACGTCGCTATCTGGATGGAAGACGAGGGCTGACGGCAGCTCAGCCCGCCGCCGCCGCCGGCTCGCCCGGCACCTTCGACTGTGCGGGACGATGGCTCGTCTTGTTCCAGGAGAAGGGGTTGCTGCGCAGCTCGATCACCGCGCGCCATGCCGCCTTGGAGACGAGCAGCCAGTAGACCGGCGTCCACATCCAGCGCCGGCCGATCGCCGCCCGTTCCTGCGGTGTCATGCCGGCGCGGCCAAGGGCGACGAAGGCAGCATAGCTGCCGAAGATGTTGACGATGTCGAGGACGAACAGGGTCAATTCGAGCCTGCCCAGATGGTATGCCCCCTGGAAGAAGAGCTGCCAGCTGATCAGCCCGACATAGGCGAGGATCAGCGGGTGGGCGAGCGAGGAGAGGATGAGCCCGCCGATCAGGACCTGGAAGACGATGCTGGGGCCGAGCCCCATTTCCCGGACGAGCCGCACGGGCCGGCGCATCAGCACGAGCCAGGTTTGCAGCCAGCCCTTGAACCATCGCGTGCGCTGGCCCGTCCAGGCGCGGGCCTCGGTCGGCGCTTCCTCGTAGGTCGGGCGGCTGATCGTGCCGCAGCGATAGCCCTGCCGGTAGAGGCGCAGGCCGAGATCGGCATCCTCGGTGACGTTGTAGGGGTCCCAGCCGCCCACCTCCTGCAGGATGCGGGTGCGGAAATGATTCGACGTGCCGCCGAGCGGCATCGGCATGCGCGCGGCGGCAAGGCGCGGCAGGAGCACGCGGAAGAGGCCGGCATATTCCATGGCGAAAAGGGCGCTGAGCCGGCTTTCCTGCCCGTTGGTGACGATGAGCGGCGCCTGGAGGCAGGCGATGTCCGCCGGCCCGGCCTCGAAGCTGCGCCAGGCCTCCTCCAGTTGCATCGGATCGACCCGGTCCTCCGCATCGTAGATCACGAGATAGTCGCCGCACGCCGCGCCGAGCGCATAGGTGAGGGCCTTCGGCTTGGTGCGCGGATGCCCCGGCGGAACCTCGACGATCTCGTATTGCCGGCCGAGCCGCATGGCCGAAAGCGCATCGAGCGTCTCGCTGTCGTCGGCCTCGCAGATCAGCTTGATGTCGAGGCGTGTGGCCGGCCATTCGAGCCGGTTCAGCGTCTCGATGAGCTGCGGGACGACCGCCGCCTCGCGGTAGAGGGCGACGAAAACGGAATAGACCGGCCGCCGGGCGGCGGGAAGGGCAGGCCGCGTGTTCTTTTTCCTCCGCTTCATGGCGAGAAGGGCGATGAAGCGTATGAAGACGGTCGCGAAGAAGAACACGGTCAGCACGATATGGAGCAGGAGGATCGCGGCCGTCGGGTTCAGCACCGCGAAGACGAGAGCCAGCGTCAGCATCGTGCCGGTGTAGAAACCCTGCCGGCCCCACAGGGTGATGCGGGCGCTCGCCTCCGGCACGGCGCCGAAGAGCTGGTCGACGCTCTCGCGCAGCCGGCGGTCGCGGCCGGCCTGCCAGAGGGCGGTGCGCATGGCCGACGGCGTGGTCACGGCCATCTTCATCCGCAGGAGGGGCGAACGGAGACGGTCGCTGAGATAGTCCAGCCGCTTCGCGCTGGGTATGATGGCGATGATCGGCTGGCGGAAGGGATGACGGATGCGGACGGCGGTCGGCTCCACCAGTTGCACGTCGGCCCCCACCATATCCTCGACCTCATCGGGATCGAGCCGCTTGAGGAAGGGCAGGTGGAGGATCTCCGCCAGCGCCTCGTAGTAGATGTCCTCCGCCAGCGCGCCGCTCGCCAGCAATTCCGCCTCCAGCGTCGTGCCGTTGCGGTTCGCCCGCACCAGCATCCGCGCGATGAGGGTCTTGGAAAGGCCGAGCCGGCGGAAGAGGCGGGCTTCGGCCATGAAGCGCGGCGGCACGGGCTGCTCATCGGGCGAGGGCGCGAACGGTCCCGGCAGGATGCCGATTGCTGTGGCGAAAGCGATGTCGTCAGGATATTCTGCCAGCCGCATGCCGTCATCGCGGCACGTCATCGGCCACGCCCCTCTTAAACCCCAAGTTGATGTTAATGCGGCAGAGCAGAATTTCATCCCTTAAATCATACGGGCTTTTTGCGCTTTGCCTGCTGATGGCGGCGGCAAGGCCGATGCCCGGCGCCGCGCAGGACCGCACGCCAGTCGACCTGCCGATCCTCTTCGATACGCGCGAGCGCATCGCGCGGCCGGACCTTTCCGGCATCGTGCGCCTGCGCTTCCTGACGACGGTGGATTTCCCGCCATTCAACTTCATCGACCAGACCGGCAAGCTCGCCGGCTTCCACGTCGATCTGGTGCGCGAGATCTGCCGCGAGCTCCAGTTGACGGAAAAGTGCCAGATCCAGGCGGTGACCTTCCCCGAGCTGGAGAAGGCGCTTACCGACGGCAATGGCGAGGCGGTCGCCGCCGGCGTCGCCGTCACGGCGGACCTGCGCCAGCGGTTCGCCTTCTCACGCCCCTTCATGCGCCTGCCCGCGCGCTTTGCCGTGGCAAAGAAGACACCGCCCGCCGGCGAGACGGCAGCCGCGCTCGACGGCCGCAAGGTCGGGGTCGTCGCGGCAAGCGTGCACGAGGCGATGCTGAAGGCGTTCTTCCCGCGCATCCGGGCGGAAGCCTTTCCGGATCGTGCGGCGCTGCTATCGGCCCTGAAGGACGGCAAGGTGGAGGCCGTCTTCGGCGACGGCATGCAGCTCGCCTTCTGGATGAGCGGCACGGATTCGGCCGGCTGCTGCCGCCTGTTCGACGGCCCCTACCTTTCCGAGCAGTTCCTCGGCGAGGGCATGACGATCATGGTCCGCAAGGAGGATGCGGGGCTGGCGGGGGCCATCGACCATGCGCTGCTGGCGCTCTCGCGCAACGGACGCCTGCAGGAGATCTACCTGCGTTATTTCCCGGTCAATCTCTATGGCGGCTGATGTAGGTAAGCATTGGCTTACTGGCTTGCCCAGATGATGCGGGCGATCCAGTCGATCTCGTCCATCTCGAAATTGCGGTTCGGATGCTCCGGATTGAGCGAGACGAGCTCGATGGTGCGCGGGCTCTGGCGGTGCAGCACCTTGGCCATCACCTCGCCTTCGCGGGTCTTGACGACGACGCGGTCGCCGCGGCGCACCTGCGCGCCCGGTTCGACGATCAGCACGTCGCCGTCGCGGTAGAGCGGCAGCATGCTGTCGCCCTGCACCTCGAGCGCGTAGACGCCGGGCTTGCGGTCGGGCGAGGCGGGAAACTCCACCACGTCCCAGCCCTGTCCGGCCGGAAAGCCGCCGTCGTCGAAGAAGCCGCCGGCACCCGCCTGGGCAAAGCCGAGCAGAGGAATGCTGCCGGCCTGCGGGGGAAAGGCGCCCTGCGGCAGGCCGCCGTAGCGGGCGGGATCGGCCAGCATGAGGAACTCGTCGATGGAGGCGCCCGTCGCGTCGAGCACCTTGGCGATGGATTCCGTCGAGGGCCAGCGCTGGCGCCCGTCGACCGCCTGCCGCTTGGACTTGTTGAAGGATGTCGGGTCGAGCCCGGCGCGGCGGGCAAGGCCGGACGGAGAGAGCCGGTTGCGCTCGGCGAGGGCGTCGATCGCCGCCCAGATCCGGTCGTGGGAGAACATGCTGCGAAACCCTGCCAAGGCACGGGGCCGGCCTGTGCCGGCCCGATCGATCGGGAGCATATCCAAGGACGCCGGCCGAGTAAAGGAAAAAGGATTATTTTCCTGTCTCGTTCGGCAAGGCGGTTTCCGCCGCCCGCCGGCGGGCCACGACGCTTTCGCGCCAGATGGTGAAGATGCCGGCGCCGACGACGATGACCGAGCCGGCGACGGTGTTGGGGCTCAGCGTCTCGCCGAAGACGGAAACGCCGATGATCGCCGCCAGCACGATCTGGAGATAGGTGAGCGGCTGCACGGCCGCCGCGTCGAGCAGGTCGTAGGCGCGGATGAGAAAATAGTGGCTAGACATGCCGGTGATGCAGAGCAGCCCCATCCAGAGCCAGTCGGTGGGCGAAAGGTTGGTCCAGAAGAACGGGCCGACCAGCGATATGGCGGCGGCCCCCGCGACGCCGAGATAGAAGAAGCTCGTGGAGGCCGCGTCGTTGCGGCTGACGAGGCGGGTGGCGATGACGTAGAGCGCGAACATCAGCGCGGAAAGAAGCGGCAGGAGGACGCTCGCATCGAACGCGCTGCCGCCCGGATTGACGACGATCAGCACGCCACAGAGGCCGACGCCGATCGCCGTCCACCGCCGCCAGCCGACCCGCTCGCCGAGGAGAGGCATGGACAGCAGCGCCACGAAGATCGGCCCCGAGGAAAGGATCGCCTGGGAATGGGCAAGGCCCACCGTGGTGAAGGCCGTGATGGTCACGACGATCTGGAAGGCGAGCAGCGCGCCGCGCAGGACCTGCAGGACCGGATGCCGCGTGGCCGCCGCCGCCCTCAGCCCGCCCGGCCCGCGTGCGCCGAGCGCGATGGCGAAGGCCCCGAAGGCCCAGAAGCGCAGCATGGCGATGAAGACAGGCGGATAGGCGCTGCCGAGATGCTTCGAGATCGCATCCTGCACGCTGAAGATCACGATCGCGAGGAGGGTGAAGACATAGCCGAGTCGTTTGGGGTCCATGGCCCCGCGCATATACCCGTCCGGTGCGGCTTGCACGCCCAAACTTTTGAGGGTTTCCGGATATTTCGGGGAGCTGCCGAAGGGGTATAGGAAAAATTTCCTTCATGTCTTCCCCCCGCGAATTCTGCCACTTTCGCGCAGACCGGCGGCGCGCTATCAAGATGTGGCGCGGCTCGTCCGTGCGCTCCGAGGTCCTCCCGTGCACAAGACAGTCTCCTCCGGCATTCTGCTGACGTCCTTCGCCTATTTCATGTTTTCCCTGCAGGACGCGTCGGTCAAATGGCTCGTCGTCGGCCTGCCCGTCTGGCAAATCCTCTTCATGCGCAGCGTGACGATGTTCGCGCTCTGCGCCGTCTTCGGCGGCCGGCCGCTCATGCGGGCCGCACGGCACTCGCCGGTGCTGAAACCCCTTCTTCTGCGCAATCTCCTGCTGCTGGCCGCCTGGCTCTCCTACTACAACGCGGCGCGCGACCTCGGCCTTGCCGAGCTGACGACGCTCTACTACGCCTCGCCCGTGGTCATGACGATCCTGTCGGGGCCGATCCTCGGGGAGAAGGTGCCGGGCTACCGCTGGTTCGCGGTCGCCACCGGCTTTGCCGGCGTGGTCGTCGCCTGCGGGGTGGCGGTCAGGGGGCTGACGCTGTCGCTGCCGATCTACCTTGCCTTGCAGGCCGCCGTCTTCTGGGCGGTGGCGAGCGTCCTCCTGCGCAAGACGGCGCTGCACGAGCGCACGCAGGTGCAGGTGACGATCTCCAGCGGCTTCTTTATCCTCTTCACCGCGGTCGCCCTGCCTTTCGTCTGGCAGCCGGTCTCGGCGGTCGACCTCGTGCTGATGGTGGGAACCGGCATCATCGCCGGCATCGGCCAGTTCGCCATGTTCGAGGGCATGCGCCGCGCGCCGGTCTCCGTGCTCGCGCCGTTCGAATATACCTCGCTCGTCTGGGCCTTCGCGCTCGGCTACCTGATCTGGAGCGACGTGCCGGGCTCCAACGTCTTCGTCGGCGCCGTGCTGATCTTTTCCGCCGGCATGATCATCGTCGCCATGGAGCGGTTCGGAAGGCGCGCGCGGGTGCATGGCTGAGTTCGCGCGGAAGGCCGAGACCGACCAAAAGAAGTCCGGGGTTCGCCGCACAGGCCGGTTGCATACCGGCCGGAGCGCGATATTGTCGCCCTCTGTAAAGCGGCTTTGACGGGGACTGGAATGCCGATATCGAACTCCGCGTTCGTGCGGTCAACGATCGTGCTTCTGATTGCGGGCATCATCGCGCTGCTCGGCATCGTCGGCACGTCGCTCTGGCTCGTCCATAAGGTGCAGGACTATTTCACCAGCTATATCGAGGTGCGCGAGGCGCGCAGCGCCGCCAGCGACCTCCTCTCCACCCTGAAGGACCTGGAAACCGGCCAGCGCGGCTTCGTCATCACCGGCGATCAGGCCTTCCGCGGCCCGTACGACGCCGCGCTCAAGGCGGTGGCGGAACGCCAGGCCGTGCTTGCCGAGAAGGTCGCCGGCTTCCCCGAATATGCCAGGCACATGCCGGAGATCGAGAAGCTGGTGGCCGCCAAGCTGGATGAGCTTGCCGACACGGTCGCGGCCATCGAGCAGGGCCGTCCGGCCGACGCGGCCGCGCAGGTCAAGAACGACCGCGGACGCGTGATCATGGACCAGTTGCGCGCCCGGCTCGGCGAGATCACGGCCGATGCCGACCGCCGCATGGAGGAGGGCGTTACCGATACGCTCCGGTCGGCCGGCGCCCTGCAATGGACGACGGTGATCGGCGCCATCGCCATCATCGCCGTGCTCGGCGGGGCGATTGTCGTCATCGCCCAATATACCCGCGACATCATCGTCGCCCGGCGCGAGGTGGAGATGCTGAACGCCACGCTGGAAAAGCGGGTGGACGAGCGGACGGAGGAGCTGATCCGCGCCAACCAGGAGGTCCAGCGCTTCGCCTATATCGTCACGCACGACCTGCGCGCGCCCCTCGTCAACATCATGGGCTTCACCAGCGAATTGCAGGCCTCGCTCGCTTCCATCCAGGCCTATGTGCTCGCCGACGATAAGGCGCCGAGCGAGAGCGACATCCTGGAGGCGCGCCGCGCGGCTTCGGAAGACCTGCCGGAGGCGATCGGCTTCATCCGCTCCTCGACCAAGAAGATGGACGGCCTCATCAACGCCATCCTGAAGATCTCGCGCGACGGGCGGCGGGAGCTCAAGGTCGAGCGGGTGGACCTCAAGGCGCTCGCCGAGGCGGGTGCGGCGGCCGTCGGCCATCAGGTCGGCGAATCCGACGGCATCGTCGTCGTGGACGACACGCTGCCGACCGTCGTCTCCGACCGGCTCTCGCTGGAGCAGGTCTTCGGCAACCTCTTCGACAACGCCATCAAATACCGCATGCCCGACCGGCCGCTGCGCATCTCCATCAGCGCGCGCAATACCGGCCGCGCGGGCTTCGTCATCGAGTTCACCGACAACGGCCGCGGCATCGCGGCGGAGGACCACGAGCGCGTCTTCGAGCTTTTCCGCCGCTCCGGCGCGCAGGACAGGCCCGGCGAAGGCATCGGCCTTGCGCATGTGCGTTCACTGATGCGCAATCTCGGCGGTGATATCGTCGTTCGATCCGAACTCGGGCAGGGGACGACCTTCGTGCTTCGTCTGCCGCCCGACCTCAGCAAGGTAGTCAGGAGTATGCAGGCATGAACGGTCTCGGCAAGGAAGTCACCATCGTCATGGTCGAGGACGACGAGGGCCACGCGCGCCTCATCGAGAAGAACATCCGCCGCGCGGGCGTGCACAACGAGGTCGTGCCCTTCACCAACGGCACGGAAGCGCTCGATTTCGTGCTGGGCAAGGACCGAACGGGCCTTGCGAGCGCCGGCAAGTTCCTGCTGATCCTGCTCGACCTCAACCTGCCGGACATGTCGGGCATCGACATCCTGCAGAAGATCAAGTCAAACACCCATACCAAGCGCCTGCCGGTCGTCATCCTCACGACGACGGACGACGAGCGCGAGATCCAGCGCTGCTACGATCTCGGCGCCAATGTCTACATCACGAAGCCGGTCGAATACGAGAGCTTCGCCCACGCGATCCGCCAGCTCGGCCTCTTCTTCTCCGTGATCCAGATACCCGAGACCCACTAAATGAAGGAAGGCCCTCATCGCATTCTCTATATCGACGACGACCCGATCCTCGCGCGGCTCGCCCAGCGCGCGCTCGGCCGTCTCGGCTACGAGGTGCTGCATGCCGAGGACGTGGAGCGCGGCCGCGAACTGCTCGCGGCGGGCGGCTTCGATGCGGTCGTGCTGGATCATTTCCTCAAGGCCGGAACGGGCCTGTGCTTCCTCAAGGAACTGGTCGGCGCGCCGGATGCGGTGCCGGTCGTCTACGTGACGGGCTCGAACGACGCGCAGGTCGCCGTCGAGGCGCTGAAGGCGGGCGCGGCCGACTATGTCATCAAGTCGGTCGGCGACGATTTCATGCCGCTGCTTGCCAATGCGCTCGGGCAGGCGCTGGAGAACGCCGCGCTGAAGCGCGCCAAGCTGCGCGCCGAGCAGGAGATCCGCGCGGCCAAGGAGCGCGCCGAGGTGCTGCTGGCGGAGGTGAACCACCGCGTCGGCAATTCGCTGGCGCTCGCCGCCGCCCTCATCCGGCTGCAGATGTCGAGCGCGTTCGACGCGGCGGTCCGCGAGGCGCTTGCCGAAACGCAGGCGCGCATCACCGCCATCGCCGGCATCCATCGCCGTCTCTACACCTCCGAGGACGTGCGCCACGTCGACATGGGCGCCTATCTCGCGACCCTCCTTTCCGAGCTCGATACGTCCATGGCGGGGCAGGGCCACAACGTGCGCCTCACCCGCACGCTGGAGCCGCTGAAGGTTCCGACGGACCGCGCCGTCTCGCTCGGCGTCATCGTCACCGAACTCGTCACCAACGCCTTCAAATATGCCTATGGCGATGCCGGCGGCGAGGTGCGCGTCGGCTTCACGCGGCTCGATGCGGAGAACGCGCTGCTCTTCGTCGAGGACGACGGCATCGGCTGGCGGGGCGAGGGCCCCGTGCAGGGCACGGGCCTCGGCTCCAAGATCATCGGCGCCATGGCGACGAGCCTCGACAGCCGCCTCGACTACGCCGACCGCCCCGCCGGCACGCGCGCCGAACTGCTGGTTCGCATGACGGAGCCGCCCCGGCCGGCATAGGCTTCGCCGCAACGCCCCACCGCACGCCATGCGAAAGACCCGGATGCGCTAACATCCGGGTCCCGGTAAGCCGCGCCGGCCTAGCGGCAGGTGCGGATCTTCTTGACGACGAGGTTGCCGTAGTAGTCGTAGGAAACGACCTTCTTGACGAAGCAGTGCTGCTGGTAGCCGTAGCTGTAGTAGCCGGCCTCGGAGGGCGTGGCGAAGGAAACGGCGGCGATGGCGGCGGAAACGATGATCTTGCGCATGGGTCTCTCCTGATCTCTTCGGGATGAGCCTCTCTCATCCGGTGATTGGAATGTCCCACATCGCCCCATCCGGCGCTGTCTCCCAGGGAACAGGCACGAAAATGCCCCCTCGGCAGGGCCGAAGGGGCATGAAGGGATCGTCCGGCGAAGGCGGGTCAGGCCGCCTTCTTCGTCTCCGGGGCGAAGCGGGTGTAGAAGGTCTCGCCCTTGGCGGCCATGTCCTTCAGGAGCGGGGTCGGCTGGAAGTGGTCGCCGTATTTCGTGGCGAGCTTCTCGCACAGCGCCACGAAGGTCTTCACGCCCATGCCGTCGATGTAGGACAGCGTGCCGCCGGTATAGGGCGCGAAGCCGAAGCCGAGGATGGAGCCGACATCGGCCTCGCGCGGATCGGTGACGATGCCCTCTTCCATGGTGCGGGCCGCTTCCAGCGCGATGGTGGCGAGGAGGCGTTCCTTCAGCACCTTGACGTCGACATCCTCCGGCTTGATCTGCGGATAGAGGTCCTTGAGGCCCGGCCACAGCTTCTTCCTGGCGGGCTTCGGCGGGTAGTCGTAGAAGCCTTTTCCAGCCTTGCGGCCGAGGCGGCCTTCGCCTTCCACCAGCTTCGTCACCAGCTCCATGTGGCGCGGGTCGACGGACTGGGGCCCGAGATCGGCGATGGAGGCCTTGAAGATCTTGTAGGAAAGGTCGACGGCGACCTCGTCGTTGAGCGCGAGCGGGCCGACCGGCATGCCGGCCATCTTGGCGGCATTCTCGATCATCGCCGCCGGCACGCCCTCGATCAGCATGTCGTAGGCCTCGGCCATGTAGCGGAAGACGCAGCGGTTGACGTAGAAGCCGCGCGTGTCGTTGACGACGATCGGCGTCTTCTTGATGGCCGCGACATAGTCGAGTGCGGTGGCGAGCGCCTTGTCGCCCGTCTCCTTGCCGAGGATCACTTCCACCAGCATCATCTTGTCGACCGGCGAGAAGAAGTGGATGCCGATGAACTGGTTCGGGCGCTTGGAGTTCTTCGCAAGGCCGGTGATCGGCAGGGTCGAGGTGTTGGAGGCGAGGATGGCATCCTCGCGCAGCACGGCCTCGATCTTCTCCGTGACCTCCTTCTTGACGGTGCGATCCTCGAAGACGGCCTCGATGACGAGGTCGGCATCGGCAAGGCTCGCATAGTCCGGCGTCGGGGTGATGAGGGACAGCAGCGTCTCGCCGTCCTCCTTCGACATGCGGCCCTTGCCGATGGCGCCGGTGACGAGGCCCTCGGAATGGGCCTTGCCCTTGTCGGCAGCTTCCTGGTCGCGGTCGATCAGCACGACCGGGATGCCGGCGGCGGCGGTGACATAGGCGATGGAGGCGCCCATGAAGCCGGCGCCGACGACGGCGACCTTCTTGAACTCCGATTTCGGAACGCCGGCCGGGCGGCGCGCGCCCTTGCCGAGTTCCTGCATGGAGATGAACAGCGACCGGATCATCGAGAAGGCTTCGGTCGTCTGGAGGATATGGGTGAAGTAGCGCTGCTCGATCCTCAGCCCCGTCTCGAAGGGCACCTGAAGGCCCTCATAGACGCATTTGAGGATGGCGAGGGCACCCGGATAGTTGCCGGCGGTCTCGCGGCGCAGGATTGCGGGTGCTGCCGGCCAGAGCTGGGCGGAAGCGGGCGTCCAGATGCCGCCGCCGGGAGCCTTGAAGCCCTTTTCGTCCCACGGCTGGACGGGCTTGAGACCGTCCTTGATCATCTGCTTCGCCGCCGGGATGAGCTGGTCGGGCTCGACCACCTGATGGACGAGGTTCATCGCCTTGGCGCGCGCGCCCGTCAGCGAGGAGCCGGTGGTCATCATCTGGAGGGCGTCCTGCGCATTGGCGAGGCGCGGCACGCGCTGGGTGCCGCCGGCCCCGGGGAAGATGCCGACCTTGACCTCGGGAAGCGCGATCTTGACCGACTTGGCGTTGGAGGCGACACGGCCGTGGCAGGCGAGCGACATTTCGAACGCGCCGCCCATGCAGGTGCCGTTGATGGCTGAGACCCAGGGCTTGCCGCAGGTTTCCAGCTTGCGGAAGAGCCAGGTCATGCGGCCGGTGGCGTCGAACAGTTTATGTACGGCGGTCGCCGGATCGGCGGCTTCGGCTTCCTTCAGGAGATCGAAGCTCCCCTTGATCATGGAAAGGTCCGCGCCGCCGGAGAAGGAGGACTTGCCGGAGGTGATGACGACGCCCTTGACGGCGCTGTCGGCGACGACCTGGTCGATGATCCTGTCCAGCTCGTCCATCACCTCCACGGTGAAGACGTTCATCGACTTGTCCGGCATGTCCCAGGTGACGAGCGCAATGCCGTCTGCGTCGGTCTCGATGGAAAAGTTCTTGTAGCTCATGATGGGATTCCTCTTCCCTGAAATCTATCTGGCTTCACACGCTATCCTCTCCTCCGTCATGGTCGGGCTTGACCCGACCATCCAGCTCCGGGCGATGGATCCTCGGGTCAAGCCCGAGGATGACGGCCAGAGAGGGCGTGGCTTGCCTTTCTCAGACCCGTTCGACGATCGTCGCCGTGCCCATGCCGGCGCCGATGCAGAGCGTGACGAGGGCGGTGTTGAGGTCGCGGCGTTCCAGCTCGTCGAGCACGGTGCCGAGGATCATCGCGCCGGTCGCGCCG
The DNA here is from genome assembly GCF_014203155.1 of Shinella fusca. Taxonomy (GTDB): domain Bacteria; phylum Pseudomonadota; class Alphaproteobacteria; order Rhizobiales; family Rhizobiaceae; genus Shinella; species Shinella fusca. The sequence continues at coordinate 89,401 of NZ_JACHIK010000014.1, read as the reverse complement.
AGCGGGTGGCCCATGGCGATGGCGCCGCCGTTGACGTTGATCCTGTCGTGCGGGATGTCGAAAGCCTGCATATAGCGCAGCACGACGGCGGCGAAGGCTTCGTTCAGCTCGAAGAGGTCGATGTCGGAGAGCGTCATTCCGGTGCGGGCGAGCAGCTTTTCCGTGACGTCGACCGGGCCGGTCAGCATCAGCGCCGGATCGGAGCCGATATTGGCGAAGGCCTTGATGCGGCCACGCGCCTTCCTGCCGAGGATCGCGCCGCCTTCCTTTGAACCGAGGAGGACGGCGGCGGCGCCGTCGACGATGCCGGAGGAATTGCCGGCATGGTGGACGTAGTTGATGCCCTCGATTTCCGGATGGGCCTGGATGGCGACGGCCTCGAAGCCGCCCATCTCGCCGGGCATCTGGAAGGAGGGCTGGAGCTGGGCGAGGGCCTGCATGTCGGTGCCGGGGCGCATGTGCTCGTCACGGTCGAGGATGGTAAGGCCGTTGATGTCCTTCACCGGGATCACGGAATTCGTGAAGTAGCCCTTTTCCCAGGCATGGGCGGCGCGCTTCTGGCTCTCGACGGCATAGGCGTCGACGTCGTCGCGCGAAAAGCCGTATTTGGTGGCGATGAGGTCGGCCGAAACGCCCTGCGGCATGAAATAGGCCGGGAAATTGACGGACGGGTCCATGAACCATGCGCCGCCCGACATGCCGAGGCCGACGCGGGACATGCTCTCCACGCCGCCGGCGACGACGAGGTCGTCCGCCCCTTGCGCGATCTTCGCCGCGCCGAAATTCACGGCGTCGAGGCCGGAGGCGCAGAAGCGCGAGATCTGCATGCCCGGCGCCTTGGTGGAATAGCCGGCCTCGAAGGCGGCGGCCTTGGGGATGACGGCGCCGGCATCCATGACGGGGTCGACGCAGCCCATGATGATGTCGTCGACCTTCTCCGTGTCGAGCCCGTTGCGGTCGCGCACGGCTTCGAGAACCTTGGCGGCGAGGCGAACGGACGGCACTTCGTGCAGCGAGCCGTCCTTCTTGCCGCGCCCGCGCGGGGTGCGCACATGATCGTAGATGAAGACGTCGGTCATTCTCTTCTCCCTGGCGGCGCGGTGGCGCCTAGAATTCCTGCAATTGCCTGCGACGGATGCCCCTCATCCGCCTGCCGGCACCTTCTCCCCGCAGGCGGGGCGAAGGGACTGCGTGACTTGCGACTGTACTCCCTCGCCCCGCTTGCGGGGAGAGGGCTGGGGTGAGGGGCAAAGCGTCAGAACGCTTCGGCGGCCAATTCCATCGTCGTGTCGGCGCCCGCTTCGATGCGGGTCTTGCGCAGCGCGGTTTCCGGCATCAGGCGCTCCATGAAGAATTTTGCCGTCACCAGCTTGTTCTTCAGGAAATCCTCGCGCTCGCCCGCGCCGGCCGCAAGGCCTTCCTCGGCGGCTTTCGCGATCCTCGCCCACATGTAGCCGACGACGACGAGGCCGAAGAGGTGCATGTAGTCGGTCGAGCCGGCGCCGGCATTGTCGGGCTTGGCCATGGCGTTCTGCATGAACCACATGGTTCCGGCCTGAAGGTCGTTGAGGCCCTTCTTGAGGTTCTTGGTGAAGAAGGAGAGCTTCTCGTCGCCCCGGTTCTCCTCGCAGAAATCGCCGATCTCCTTGAAGAGGGCCATGACGGCGCGCCCGCCGTTCATGCCGAGCTTGCGGCCGACGAGGTCGAGCGCCTGGATGCCGTTGGCGCCCTCGTAGATCATCGCGATGCGCGCGTCGCGAACATACTGGCTCATGCCGTGCTCTTCGATATAGCCGTGGCCGCCGAAGACCTGCTGGGCCATGACGGCATGGTCGAAGCCCTTGTCGGTGAGCACGCCCTTGAGGATCGGGGTCATCAGGCCGAGAATGTCGTCGGCCGCCTGGCGCTCCTTCTCGTCGCTGGCGCGGTGGGCGATGTCGGACTGGAGCGCCGTCCAGAGCGTGAAGGCCCGGCCGCCCTCCGTCCAGGCCTTGATGGTCATCAGCGCGCGGCGGATGTCGGGATGGACGATCAGCGGGTCGGCCTTGCCGTTCGGGTTCTTGACGCCGGAGAGCGAGCGGCCCTGAAGGCGCTCGCGGGCGTAATTGGCGGCGTTCTGGTAGGCGATTTCGGCGATGGAGAGGCCCTGCAGGCCGACGCCGAGGCGGGCCTCGTTCATCATCACGAACATGGCGTTGAGGCCCTTGTTCTCCGGGCCGATGAGGAAGCCCTTCGCCTCGTCGTAGTTCATGACGCAGGTGGCGTTGCCGTGGATGCCCATCTTGTGCTCGATGGCGCCGCAGGAAACGGAATTGCGCGTCCCCGGCGTGCCGTCGTCCTTGAGGAGGAACTTCGGCACGATGAAGAGCGAGATGCCCTTGGTGCCTTCCGGCGCGCCCTCGATGCGGGCAAGCACCAGATGCACGATGTTCTCCGACATGTCGTGCTCGCCGGCGGAGATGAAGATCTTCTGGCCGGAGATCTTGTAGGAGCCGTCGGCCTGCGGCACGGCCTTGGTGCGCAGGAGCCCGAGGTCGGTGCCGCAATGGGGCTCCGTCAGGTTCATGGTGCCTGTCCAGGTGCCTTCCACCATCTTCGGCAGGTAGGCGGCCTTCTGCTCGTCCGAGCCATGCACGAGGATCGCGGCGATCGCGCCCTGCGTCAGGCCCGGATACATGGTGAGCGCCATGTTGGCAGACGACATGTATTCGCCGACGGCGGTGTGCAGCACATAGGGAAGGCCCTGGCCGCCGAATTCCTCCGGCACGGCAAGGCCGATCCAGCCGCCCTGCCGGTAGAGATCGTAAGCCTCCTTGAAGCCTTTCGGTGTCGTCACCGTGGCGTCGTCGTGGCGCACGCAGCCTTCCTGGTCGCCGGAAAGGTTGACCGGGAACAGCACCTCCTCGGCGAGCTTGGCCGCCTCGCCGGCAATCGCCTCCACCATGTCCCCCGTCGCGTCGGCAAAGCCCGGCAGGTTGTTGTAGCGCTCCAGCGCCAGAACGTCGTTCAGGATGAAAAGCGTGTCATTCACGGGGGCCTTGTAGATCGGCATGTCTCGCGTTCCTCACCTATGCCGCGGACAAAGTCCGCTCCTTGGGGATGGATACTATAAAACTTTGACGTTTGCGTAAACGTCAAAACGTGCATGCGGCAAAAAATTCGTCGGGAGGGGGCGGAGGCGTGCGGTCCTTGAGCGGGCGCTGGCGCCGGTCGCTGCGCAATGGCGGGCCGCTTGTCCGTCCGGGTTCCAGTCTATGAGCAAATCGTTAAAAAATTTCCGAGGCGGTTAACGCGCTGTTTACCATGTTTCGTGAATTGTGACGCCTGAGAGCGTGGGATCGGGAATCATGTCGGCGCCCTTAGTGCCGCCGGGGCGGATGCGCCGGCCGGAACAGGGACGATACTTTCTCCCCGCCACCCATGGACGAAGGGCGCAGCCGCCGGGCGGCGCCCGCAAAAGTATCTCCCGGCAGGCCGATGGCCGCCAAAGCGAGGCGAAGATGAACGGATCGCGAAACCCGCAACGTCACGGCGAACGCTCTTCGCTCGACGCGCTCAATCGCACCATCGAGGGGCTGGAAGCCCGCATCGAGGGGCTGATGGCGAACGGGCGGGACATGCGCGGACGCAGCGAGGAGCGCTTTGCGCCGCGCGCCGAGCCAATCCGCCACGAGCCCGCCCGCGCCGTTCCGCTGCGCGACGACCCGGTCTCCGAGATCATGCAGCGCCAGCGCGCCATCGACGGCAGCCGCGAGCGCGTCGCCCAGCGCCTGGAACGCGAGCGCCGGCCTTCTTCCTTCGACCACCACGCCGCCGCCCAGCAGGCGCAGGCCGCCTATGGCAGCGCGCCGGTCCGCACTGAGGGGAATGTCGAGGACATCGCAAGGGCGCTCGTATCGCTGCGCCAGGACCTCAAGAAGGATATCGCCGACGGGCTGGAGCGCGAGATGCAGACGCTGCGCGCCGAGATCCGCGGCATCCGCCAGACGGCGGAGGGCCGCGGCAGCAACGATGACCTGCGCGAGGAGCTGCACCGGCTTTCCGCCGGCATCAGCCAGCTCGGCCGCCAGTCCGGCCAGACCGAAGGCCTGCGCGTCGAGTTCGACGAGTTGCGCTCCGTGCTGGACGGCCTTGCCCGCGAGGATTCCGTGCGCCGCATGGAGGACCGCTGGAACGGCGTCGAGCAGAAGCTTTCCGCCTTCGACCAGACGCGCGACGACGAGCTGGTGGCGCTCGCCTACCGGCTCGACGAGCTGAAGAACCAGATCGGCACGATGAGCGCGACACCCGCGATCCGCGCGCTGGAGAACAAGATCGAGGCCGTCGCGCAGTCGGTCGACATGCTCGGCCGCCATGGCGAGCCGGACGGCGGGCGCCTCGCCTCGGCCGTCGCCTCGCAGTTCGAGGGGCTGGACGCCCGCCTCGACGAGATCAGCCGCGCCATTGCCGCCGCCGGCCGCATGCAGCAGTCCTCCTCGGCCGACCATTCGACGATGCAGCGCCTCGAAGCGCGCATCGCCGACCTTGCCAGCCAGCTCGACCTCATCGCCCGCCGCCCGGCGCCTGCGCAGGACCAGGGCCTTTCCGCACGCATCGAGGCGCTGGCGGACCGTATCGAGGACCTGTCGCACGAGCGCGCCGCGCTGAGGCTCGAGGAGCGCATCGAACAGCTCTCGCTGATGCTGGAGCAAAGCCATCACGCCGCGCCCGCCATGGCGGGCGGCGACGCGCTTGCCGACTACCTCTCCGACATTTCCCGCAAGATCGACGCGCTCGACCAGGGCAGCGTCAACGGCGAGCTTGCCGAACGGCTCGACGCACTCGCCCGCCGCATCGACAATCTCGACGCGCCCGTCGGCAGCCCCTTCCAGGAAGACCGCTTCTCGCACATCGAGGGCCGCCTTTCGGCGATCGCCGACCGGCTGGACGCGACGCGCACGGCCCCGGCCGGCGACCATGAGGCGCTGCGCGGGCTCGAGGCGCAGATCGCCCATCTCTCCACGCTGATCAACACGCCCTCCGCCTCTGCCGCCGTTCCCTCGGAATTCGAGAACCGCCTCGCGACGGTCGAGGACTACATGGCGACCAATGACGAATACATCGTCGAGGCCGCCCGCCAGGCGGCCGAAGCCGTGATGGAGGCCTACCGTCATGCCGGACCGACCGCCGCGGCCCATACGGACATGGAAGCCATTGCCGGCCTTGCCGGGGACCTGCGCGCGCTGGAGGAGATGACCCGCTCCAGCGAGGAACGCACGGCCCGCACCTTCGATGCGCTGCACGACACGCTGGTGCAGATCGCCGGCCGCCTCGAACAGCTCGACGCCCCGCGCGAAAGCTTCGGCCGGCGCGAGCCCGCCATGCCGCGCGCCGAAATGCCGGCCATGGATGTCGGCCGGGATGCCGCGCCGTCCACCGGTCTCGGCATCAACGACTACCCTTTCGAGGATGACGGCTTCGGCGCTGCGCCCCGCCGCCCCATCGAAGCTGCGCCTGCCGAGGAGAAAAGCCGCTTCGCCGAGATCGAGGTGGAGCACATCCCCGCGCCCGAGCGCTTCGATGCCGTCGACGACGCGGCGGTCGAGGCCATGGCGCTCGCCGGCTACGATGAGGAGGAGGCACAGCCGAAGAGCGGCCTTCTCGCCGGCCTGAAGCGCCGCTTCGCCCCCGCCCGCAAGGAAACGGCCCCGCAGGCCGAGCGCCGCCAGATCGACCCCACGCCCTCGATCGACCCCGTCGACGAACTGGCGCCGGAAGAGGCCAACCAGCTTCTGGAGCCCGGCTCCGGCGTGCCGGACGTCCGCCGCATCCTGGAGCGCGTGCGCGCCGGGCAGGCTTCCGGCAACCGCGCCGGCGCCGGCAACGACGCCGACAAGGCGGACTACATCGCCGCCGCCCGCAGGGCCGCAAAGCTCGCCGCCGAGGAAGCCGACAGCGTCTCGCGCATCGCGCCGGCGAAGAAATCCGAAAAGCTGGCAAAGCCGGGCAAGGGCGAAGCCTCTCCCTCCGCCTTCGTGCGCCACCGCCGCCCGATCCTGCTGGCCGTCGGCGCCGTGCTTCTGGCGATCATGTCCTATCCGCTCGTGAGCACGCTGCTGACCGGCGAGGATGCGCCCGTGCTCGTCGAGCAGACCGCCGTGGCCGGCAGCGAGGAGAAGCCTGCGGAAACGGCGACCGCCGCCGACAAGGCCGTTACGGCAGACGTCGCCGCCGCCCCGGTCGCCGGGGAAAAGGCGATTGCCGATCCGCTCGTCGCCGAAGATGCGGGCGGGCCGGCGCTTTCCGGCACGCAGGAAAAGGCAGAAGCGCTGACGGCCTCCGCCAAGGATGCCGGTATCGTCACGTCGCCGGCTTTGACCGCGGACAACGCGACCGCCGGCTTCGAGCCGCTGGCAACGCCGGACACGGCCAGGGACGCCTCAGTCGAGAAGGCGCCGGCAAGCGAAGCGCAGGTGGCGGCGATCACCGTTCCGGACGCGATCACCCCGGCCTCGCTCTCCAAGGCGGCGAGCGAAGGCGATCCGCTGGCGCTCTTCGAGATCGGCGCGCGCTATACGGAAGGCCGCGGCGTTGCCACCGACCTCAAGGAAGCCGCCCGCTGGTACGCGCTTTCGGCCGACCGCGGCTTCGCGCCGGCCGAATACCGCCTCGCCAACCTCTACGAGAAGGGCCAGGGCGTCGACCTCGACCTCGACCGCGCGCGCCGCCTCTACGAGACGGCCGCCGAAAAGGGCAATGCGAGCGCCATGCACAACCTCGCCGTCCTGCTGGCGACCGGCACCGGCGAAGCGACGCCGGACTTTGCCGGCGCGGCGAAATGGTTCCAGAAGGCCTCCGAGCTCGGCGTGCGCGACAGCCAGTTCAACCTCGCCATCCTCTATGCGCGCGGCAACGGCGTGAAGCAGGACCTCGAGGAATCCTACAAGTGGTTCGCCATCGCCGCCCGCGACGGCGACCGGGACGCGGCGGAAAAGCGCGACGAGGTGGCGAACGCCATGAAGCCCGAGCAGCTTGCGGGCGCCAAGGCCAAGGCGGAGCTGTGGAAGGCCGCGCCGCTCGACGACAAGGCGAATGCGGCGGACATGCCCGACGAATGGGTCGGCAAGCCCGCCAAGACCGCCAGCATCGACATGAAGAAGGCGATCCGCAACATCCAGGCCATCCTCAACAACAACGGCTTCGATGCCGGCGCGCTGGACGGCGAGATGGGCAAGAAGACGGTCGGCGCCATCAAGGCGTTCCAGAAGTCCGTTGGCCAGAAGGAGACCGGCGAGATCGACGATGCGCTCGTCAACGAGCTTCTGAAGCGCAACAAGCAGCCGGGCTGACCGCTCGAACGCCGGAGAAGCCCCGCAAAGCGGCTTCTCCGGTTGACTCGCCCGGCGCCGGCGGGCATGACGCTCCATAGAAAAACCACAAGTCGTCTCAAGATGATATCCGTTCGACAGACGTTATCATCCATGAGGACGGCAACGGCACGCCGGATCGGCGGGCCGACATGACCGATCCTTGCATGATGCAAGGCGCGACCGGCCGGAGGAGGGGCTCCCTTCTTGCGACCGGGCGCTTTCGTGTATCTGCGACCCGCCGAGGAAAGCAGCCGCGGCGGCGGGGAAAAACGGGTGAGAGCGACTGCCGGATAAGCCCGCCAGGGCGGAAAATTTTGCCGATCGGGGTATCGTTGTGACTGTCTACCTGCCCATTGCAGAGCTTTCGGTGAATATCTTCATCATTCTCGGCATGGGTGCGGCCGTCGGTTTCCTTTCCGGCATGTTCGGCGTCGGCGGCGGCTTCCTCATCACGCCGCTCCTCATCTTCTACAACATCCCCCCGGTCGTTGCGGTGGCCACCGGCGCCAACCAGGTCGTCGCCTCGTCGATCTCCGGCGCGCTCTCGCATTTCCGTCGCGGCACGCTGGACGTCAAGCTCGGCACGGTGCTGCTGGTCGGCGGCCTTGCGGGGGCGACGGTCGGCATCTGGATCTTCTCGCTCCTGCGCAGCCTCGGCCAGCTCGACCTCGTCATCTCGCTGCTCTACGTGGTGCTTCTCGGCACCGTCGGCACGCTGATGCTGCTCGAAAGCATCAGGGCGCTGCGGCGCGCGGCCGCCAACCAGCCCGTCTCGCTGCGCCGGCCCGGCCAGCACAACTGGGTGCACCGGCTGCCGCTGAAGATGCGCTTCAAGAAGTCGAAGATCTATCTTTCGGTCATCCCCGTGGTGGGCCTCGGCTTCGGCATCGGCATCCTCACCTCCATCATGGGTGTCGGCGGCGGCTTCATCATGGTACCCGCGATGATCTATCTCCTGCGCATCCCGACCAACGTGGTGGTCGGCACCTCGCTGTTCCAGATCATCTTCGTCACGGCCTATACGACCGTCGTGCAGGCGACGACCAACTATTCCGTCGACATCGTGCTCGCCTTCATCCTGATGGTGGCGGGCGTCATCGGGGCGCAATACGGCGTGCGCGTCGGCCAGAAGCTGCGCGGCGAGCAGTTGCGCGCGCTGCTGGCGCTGCTCGTGCTGGCCGTCGGTGCCCGCCTTGCCGTCGACCTCGTCGTCACGCCGGAGGACATCTATTCCATCGTCAGCGAGGGGGTCTACCGATGAGAGCGGTCGCTGCCCTCTGCCTCGTCATCGGCCTTGCCGTGCCTGCGCTCGGATGGGCGCAGGAGGACAAGCCGGCGGAGTTTCCCGAAAAGCTCGAGATCGGCATCTCCACCGACGAGATCGCCATTTCCTCGGATTTCCGCGGCGCGGACCTGACGATCTTCGGCGCCATCGAAGGCTACGATCCGTCCCTGCTCGCCCAGAGCAAGTACGATATCGTCGTGGCGCTGGAAGGACCGAAGGACAACAACACCGTGCGCGTGAAGGAGCGCATCTTCGGCATCTGGGTCAACCGGCGCTCGATGACCTTCGAGCTGGTGCCGGAATCCTATTCGCTGTCGAGCACGCGGGATGTGGAGACCATCGCCGCGCCGCCCGTCCTCAACGGCGTCGGCGTCGGCATCCAGCATATCCGGCTGTCGCCCGTCGGCTATCTCGGCGACGGCAGCAACCTTACCGAATTCCGCGACGCCTTCCGGCGCCTCAAGGAAAGCGGCGGCTTCTACCAGCGCGATCCGGGCGGCGTGCAGTTCATCAGCGCCAGCCTCTTCAAGGCGACGGTGAAGCTGCCGGCCAACGTGCCGAACGGCACCCATGTCGTGCGCGCGCATCTCTTCCGCGACGGCGTCTTCATCGCGGAAAAGGCCCTGCCGCTGCGAGTCATGAAGACCGGCATCGAGCAGATGATCTCCAACGCCGCCTATAACCAGTCCTTCGCCTACGGCGCCTTCTCGGTGATGCTGGCGGTGCTGACGGGCTGGCTCGCCAGCGTCGTCTTCCGCAAGGACTGATCAGCCGGCGGCCTCGGCCCGCCGCCGCGCGACGGTGGCCTCATAGGCCGCGCGCAGTTCGCCGAAGACCGAGCGGGCGGGCTGCGGCTGCCCCATATGGATGGCGCGCAGCTCCTCCATGAAGGCTTCCCACATGGCCGGCCCGCCCTCTTCGAGCAGTTCGGCGCGGATCGACAGCTCCTCCGTCACCGGCAGGAAGCGGCGGCCCCAGGCGCCCATCGCGGCGAAGACGGGCACGAGGGCGATGCCCATCTCGGTGAGGCTGTAGAGCGCCTTCTGCTTGTGGCTCGGATCGTCCGCCTTCGTGACGAGACCCCGGTCGACGAGGCGGCGCAGGCGATCGGCGAGGATGTTCGAGGCGATACCCTCCTCCGATTTCGTCAGAAGCTCGCGGAAATGGCGGCGGTTGCCGAACATCATGTCGCGCAGCACGATCAGGCTCCAGCGATCCCCGAGCACTTCGAGCGTCAGGTTGATCGGGCAGCCGGAACGGTGGGTGTCTTTCATGCGGGGTCTCCAGAACTGCTTGCAGGATACAAGCGGTCTTGAGGCCCGTCAGCCCCTGAGATTGGAAAAGCGCACCGAATAGATGCGGTCGCGGCCCATCATGTGGGCGATGAGGTTCTGCTTTTCGAAAAGCCCGGTCATCGCCTTGTGGCGAAGGTCGAGGCCGCCGCTCATGAGGCCGAAGGCGGGCATCAGGAGGCGCCGTCCGTCGGTGGCGAAGCAGGGGCGGCGCACCGCCTTCTCGCGGCGGATGACGGTAGCGGCGGGGTGGAGATGCCCGGCGATCTCGCCGGCGGGGGAGACAAGCGACGGCTCGTGCCGGAAGGCAAGGCCGGCATAGTGCAGTTCGTCGGCGAACTGGCCGGGCAGGTCCACGGTGCCGTCCGGATCGTGGTTGCCGTTGATCCAGATCCAGTCGCGCCCGCGCGCCAGGTCCGCAATCTTCGTGCGGAATATCTCCGGCAGGTGGGCGGAGCCGACGCGGTCGTGGAAATTGTCGCCGAGGCTGACGACGATGGCGGGGTCGTGGCGGGCGATGACGGCCTCCAGAACCTTCAGCGTGGCGAGCGTATCGTAGGGCGGGAGCATCATGCCGCGGCGGGCGAAGGCGGCGCCTTTTTCGAGGTGAAGGTCCGAGACGACGAGGAGGCGCGTTTCCGGCAGGTAAAGCGCGCCGAGCGGATCGCACATGGCCTCGACCCCGGCAACGACGGTGCGTGCCGACACGGTGCCGAAATCCTCGATCTCCATCGATGCGAGTGCCAGTCTCTGCATGCGCCTTCGTGTTCCTCTAGATGCCGGCCTCGCCCATCGCTTCGGCGATCAGGTCTTCCGCCGCTTCCGCCAGCAGGAAATCCTGCGCCTCGCCCGCCACCGTCTCCCTGCCGATCTCCAGCATGATCGGCACGGCGAGCGGCGAGATGCGGGTGAGCCGCCGATGGGTGATATGGCCCTTGATTCGCGCCAGCATATCGCCCAATCGCTGAATATCCAAAAGCCCCGCCGCCGCATCGGCGCGCGTGGCTTCGAGGAGGATATGGTCCGGCTCGTGGCTGCGCAGCACGTCGTAGATGAGGTCGGCGGAAACGGTGACCTGCCGCCCGGTCTTTTCCTTGCCCGGATGGCGCTGCTCGATAAGGCCGGCAATCACGGCGCAATTGCGGAAGGCGCGCTTGAGCATGAAGCTCTCGTCGAGCCAGGCTTCGAGGTCGTCGCCCAGCATGTCCTCGTCGAAGAGGTTTTCCAGCGACGGGCGCTCGACGGCGAAGGAATAGCCGAGATCGTCCAGCGCCCAGATGGCGAGCGAATAGTCGGTGGCGACGAAGCCGAGCGGCCGGCGGCCGGCGCGCTCCAGCCGGCGGGTGAGCAGCATGCCGAGCGTCTGGTGCGCAAGCCGCCCCTCGAAGGGGTAGGCGACCATGTAATGCCGGCTGCCGCGCGGAAAGGTCTCGATCAGGAGCTCGTCGCGCTTCGGCAGGCTGGAGACGTCGCGCTGGAGGGCGAGCCAGTCGCGCACCTGGTCGGGCAGCTCGCCCCAGCGGGCGGGATCGTCCAGCATCGAGCGCACCTGATCGGCGAGATAGGTGGAGAGCGGGAACTTGCCGCCGGCATAGGCCGGCACCTTCGGATCGAGCGAGAAGGCCTGGGAGACGAGGCATTCGTTCTCGCGGATACCCTCGAAGCGCAGCACCTTGCCGGAGAAGAGGAAGGTGTCGCCGGGCGAGAGCATTTCGAGGAAATATTCCTCGACCTTGCCGAGCGAGGCCCCGCCGCGCCCGACCGCGCCCTTCGCGCCGCGTTTCACCATGCGCACGTTCAGCATCGGCATCTCGACGATGGTGCCGAGGTTGAGGCGGTATTGCTGGGCGATGCCCGGATTGGAGACGCGCCAGAGGCCGTCTACGGTCTTGCGGATGCGGGCATAGCGCTCGTAGGTCTTCAGCGCATAGCCGCCGGTCGCGACGAACTGGACGATGCGGGCGAATTTCTCCCGCGGCAGCCCGGTATAGGGGGAGGCGGTGGTGATCTCGGCAAAGAGATCGTCTTCGTCGAAGGGCGCTGCGCAGGCCATGCCGAGAACATGCTGGGCGAGGACATCGAGCGTGCCGTGGCCGACCGGCGGCGTGTCCTGCGCGCCGAGATAGTTGGCGTCGAGCGCGGCCTGGCACTCCATCACCTCGAAGCGGTTGGCCGGCACGAGGATGGCACGGCTCGGCTCGTCCATGCGGTGGTTGGCACGGCCGATCCGCTGGGCAAGGCGCGAGGCGCCCTTCGGCGCGCCGACATGGATGACGAGGTCGACGTCGCCCCAGTCGATGCCGAGATCGAGCGTCGAGGTGGCGACGACGGCGCGCAGCCGGTTCTCCGCCATGGCCTGCTCCACCTTGCGGCGCTGGCCGACATCGAGCGAGCCGTGGTGCAGCGCGATGGGCAGCGTGTCCTCGTTGATGGCCCAGAGCGCCTGGAAGAGGATTTCCGCCTGGCTGCGCGTGTTGACGAAGAGGAGCGCCGTCCTGTGCGCCTTGATCGCCTCGTAGACCTCGGGCATGGCGTATTTGGCCGAATGGCCGGACCACGGCACGCGCTCCTCGCTTTTGAGGATGGTGATGACGGGCTTCGCCCCGCCCGGCGCGGTGACGAGGCCGGCGTGGCTCTCCCCGTCGGGAGACTGCGCGACCAGCCAGCGGCGCAGGTCCATCGGCTCGGCGACGGTGGCCGAAAGGCCGATGGTCCTGAGGCTGGGCGCAAGGCGGCGCAGGCGCGCAAGGCCGAGCGAGAGCAAATGCCCGCGCTTGGAGGTGACGAGCGAATGCAGCTCGTCGAAGATCACGTATTTCAGGTCCTTGAAGAAGCGCTCGGCCTCGCCGTTGGCGATGAGGAGGGCGACCTGCTCGGGCGTCGTCAGGAGGATGTCCGGCGGGTTGAGGCGCTGGCGCTGGCGCTTGGCCTGCGGCGTGTCGCCGGTGCGCGTCTCGATGGTGATCGGCAGGCCCATCTCCGAGACGGGCTTCGTCAGGTTGCGCTCGATATCGACGGCAAGCGCCTTCAGCGGCGAGATGTAGAGCGTGTGGACGCCGGTGAAGGCCGAGCCGGGCGGGATCTTTCCGCGCCGCGTGAGGTCCGTGAGGGCCGGCAGGAAGCCGGCGAGCGTCTTGCCGGCGCCGGTGGGAGCGATGAGGAGCAGGCTTTCGCCGGCGCTAGCGCGGGACAGCAGCTCCATCTGGTGGGCGCGCGGCCGCCACCCCTTGCTCTCGAACCAGTCGGCGAAGGGGGCGGGCAGGAGGGCGGGGCCGGCGGCGGAATCGATGGTGCTCACCCGCCTAAGCTAGTGACGGCCGGCCGAATGTGAAGCGGCCCTCACGAAAATTCACATGGCGATATAGCGGTCGGCGCGGTGGTTTATGGTGAGGAAGAGGTTCAGCACCAGCGCGCCGACGACCGAGCAGAGCACGATGAAGGGCGCGGCGACGGAAAAGGCCGCCACCAGCACCACGAGGTCGAAGGCGAGCTGAACGAGGCCGGCGCGCATGCCGAAACGATCCTGCAGGTAGACGGCCAGCACGCCGACGCCGCCGAGGCTCGCCCGATGGCGGTAGAGGCCGAGCAGGCCGAAGCCGAGCAGGATGCCGGCCAGCACCGCCGTCCACATCGGGTCGATGCTCTCGATGCGCACGAAATGCGGCTGGAACTCGGTGATGAGCGAGGTCAGCGAGACGGCGAGGATGGTCTTCAGCGTGAAGGCCCAGCCGAGCCGCTTCAGCGCGAGGATGTAGAACGGGATATTCACGACGGTGTAGTAGAGGCCGAAGCTGACGCCCGTGAGGTAATGCAGCACGAAGGCGACGCCCGCCGTGCCGCTCGCCACCAGACCGGCGCTGCCCATCAGCGCGAGGCCGAGCGCGGCGATCATGCTGCTGGCGAAGATGCCCTGCACGTCCTCCAGCGGCGTATGACGGGTGGGGATTGAGTTCCAGAAGCCGAAACGCCGCTTTTCGCCGTCCATGCCTGATCTCCGAAGGTCCTATGTCGTTGTAAGGCGCGCCGTATCGGGCGCAAGCGCTATCCCTGCCGGCGCGCCAGAAAAAGCAGGCCATGCACCGGCTGGCCGGCATCCTGCCGGATGACGCTCTTTTCCATGGCCACGGGGTCGAAGCCGCTTTCTTCCATCTTCCGGCGGATGAAGGCCTCGGGATGGGCATAGCGCAGTGAGGGGCGCAGCACCGGTGCGTCGCCCGCCCCGCCGTCCTCGACGGAAAAGGCGAAGAGCCCGCCCGGCCTTGCAAGACGCGCAACGCTCGGGAAGACCTCGGCAAGGTCGCCGAGATACATGAGGACGTCGGCGGCGCTGACGAGGTCGGCACGCTTTTCCCCTGCCTCCGTGAAGAGGCCGCTTGCCTCCGCGGCAAGCGAAAGATCGGCCTGTGCGAGGTGGTCGTAGACTTGCTTCTCCTCCGCTTTCGCCAGCATGCCGGCGGAAAGGTCGAAGCCTTCGAGCCGGCCGGCATGGGCGCGGATCTCGACGCCGAAGAGGCCCGTGCCGCAGCCGATGTCCGAGACGAGGCCGAAATGCGCATCCTTGCCCGCATGGCTCAGCACGAGGCGGGCGAGCGTCTGCGGAACGGTATAGTCCAGCTTCTTGACGAGGGCGGTGTCGAAGCGCTCGGCATAGTCGTCGAAGAGCCGTTCGACATAGGGCGTCGGCGGGGCGGCAGGGGCCTCGGCGGCGCCGAGCACGGCGAGCTTCAGGCTGGCGCCGAAGATGTCGGTAGGATCGAGCGCCATGACCTTTTCGAGCGCGGCGGCGGCTGCCTCCTTGCGGCCTGATTTCTCGGCATATTCGGCGAGCCGGAACCAGCCGGCCGCCCAGCCGGGCACCTGTTCCAGCGCCTGCTCCATGAGCTCGGCCGCCTCGGCGAACTCGCCCGATTGCGCGAACATGCGGGCATAGTCGGCGCGGCGGTCGGCGATGAGATCGCCGGAGGAAAAGTGCGTGCTCGTCATAGGCGGCTTTGAAACGGGAAAACTGGGCGGAGCTACATGGCAGGGCCGCGGCAAAACGCAAGCGAATTCTCGTATGCCGCCGTTCGCTTGCCGCGGGGGCGGCGACCGCTTATCTGGAAGAAACGAGACTTTTTGGAGAATCAGCCGATGTCGAATGGCGTGAACGGGTTCCTCGGCGACACGCCGATCCGCGTGATCATCAAGCTCCTGATCCTGTCGGTGACCGTGGGCTTCCTGATGTCGATCTTCGGGCTCTATCCGCAGGACATTCTCTTCGCCGTGCGCAATTTCGTGCTCGACCTGTGGAACACGGGCTTCAAGACGCTGGGCCGCCTCGGCGACTACCTCCTGCTCGGGGCCGTCATCGTCATTCCCGTCTTCATCGTCATTCGCCTCCTGAGCTATCGCCGCTGACCATGCTGTCCCGCCGAAACCTGCTTGCCGCCTCGGCGGCCTCCCTCGCCGCGCTTGCCGCCGGCTGCTCCACCACGAGCGTGCTCGCCCCGTCCGCCGGCACCGGCAGCGACGAGACGGCAGCCACGCTCGGCGCCATCAACCGGCTGCGGGCCGAGCACGGCCTGCCGGCGCTCGCCCTCGACAGGGCCGCGCAGCGGGCGGCGATGGACCAGGCGAGCCGCATGGCCGCGGCCGGCAGGATGGAGCACAATATCGGCTTCGGCGCGAATTTCCTGAAACGCATGAAGGGCATGGAGGTGGCGCTGCCGGCGGCCGAGAATATCGCGGCCGGGCAGGATAGCGCCGCGGACGCCTTCGAGGCCTGGCATCGTTCGCCGAAGCATCTGGAAAACATGCTCGGGTCGAGTTATCGCGGGCTCGGTGTCGCGGTGGTGCGCAACCCGGCCACGGGCAACCGGCCGTACTGGTCGATGGTGCTGTCGAGCTGAGCGGGAGAGGGGCTGCAAAGGCAGCGAGGGGCGGAAGCATGAGCGCAGCAACGATAGAGGAAAACGAGGGCGCCGGCCCCTTCGAGGTGACGCACCGGCTGGTGCTTTCCATCGCCATTCCCATGACGCTCGGCTTCCTGACGACGCCGCTGATCGGCCTGACCGACACGGCGGTCGCCGGCCGGCTCGGCTCGGCGGATGCGCTGGCCGGCATGGCCGTCGGCGCGGTGATCTTCGATCTCCTGCTCGGCAGCTTCAACTTCCTGCGCGCCTCGACGACGGGGCTGGTGGCGCAGGCCTTCGGCCGAGGCGACCGGCGCGAGGAGCAGGCGGTCTATTGGCGCTCGCTCGCCATCGCGCTCTGTTCGGGCCTTGCGCTCGCGCTGCTCTCGCCGTTCCTGCTTGCCGCCGGCCTCTTCCTGATGGCGCCGTCGCCCGGTGTTGCCGAGGTGACGACGGTCTATTTCTCGATCCGCGTCCTATCGGCGCCGCTGTCGCTCGCCAACTATGCGCTGCTCGGCTTCGTGCTGGGGCGCGGGCAGGGCATGACGGGGCTCTTCCTGCAGGCGGTCATCAACGGCGTCAACATCGTGCTGTCGATCGTCCTCGGCCTTGGGCTCGGCTGGGGCGTCGCCGGCATCGCATGGGCCGCCTTCACCGGCGAGACGGTGGGCATGCTCACCGGCCTCCTCCTCATCGTCTCGCGCTTCGACCGGAGGGAACGCCCGTCCCGCGCCGAGATCTTCGCGCGCGAGCGGATGCGGGCGCTGTTCTCGCTCAACCGGGACATCATGATCCGCACCTTCGTGCTGATCGGCGCCTTCGCCATCATGACGCGCATCGGCTCGTCCATGGGGCCGCTGGTGCTGGCGGCCAATGCGGTGCTGATGAACATCTTCCTCGTCGCCGGCTATTATCTCGACGGCATTGCCAATGCCGCCGAGCAGCTGGTCGGCCGCGCCTTCGGGGCGAATTTCCGCCCCGCCTTCGACCGGGCGGTCAAGCTCACCATGCTCTGGTCCTTCGGCCTCGGCGTCGTGACGACGCTGCTCTTCCTCCTCTTCGGCGAAAATATCATCGGCTTCCTGACGACGACGGAGAGCGTGCGGGCGGAGGCGGTGAAATACCTGCCCTGGGCGGCGCTGACGGCGATCACCGGCGCGCTTGCCTTCCAGATGGACGGGGTGTTCATCGGCGCGACCTGGTCGGCGGCCATGCGCAACATGATGCTGGCAGCCTTCGTCGGCTATATCGCCGCGATCGGCCTCTTCGTGCCGCTCCTCGGCAATCACGGGCTCTGGCTCGCGCTCAACCTGTTCCTGGCGTTCCGGGGGATTTTCCTTGCCCTGCGCCTGCCGGCGCTGGCGGGGCGGCAATTCGCCGTGGCGGGCCGGAGCTAGGCCCCGGCCCGGGCCGTTCAGAGCTGGGCGTCGATATCCCGCGCATCGAGCGGCTTTTTCGGGCGCGCGGGCTTCAACCGCGCGATGCGGTCGGGATTCTCGGCCGTCGGATTTTCCGGCACGGTGCCCGGCGGAAGCGCGTTGCGGGCAATGTCGGCCTTGCTGGCGCGCCCGGCCTCAGCCGGCGCATCGCCGGCCGTATCCTGGATTTCCGCCCGGGCGCGCAGCCAGTGCGAATATTCGCGACCTTCCGGACGGCCTTCTTCCTCCCATATTTCATGGGCCCTTTGGCGGATCCGTTCGTCGTGATCGTCCATCGTATCGTCCCTTCCTGGCCTTTTCGGCCGTTTCGGCGGGATCGGTGCAGGCTACCGTCGATGCGAACCGGCTTCTGCCGGCACTCCACCCGCTTGAAGGAAAACGCTGGCAGGGGACTGTGGTTCCCTCGTGACGATCAGAGCGGGCGGTCCGCCCAATGGGCGGTGCGGGTGCCGCGAAGCGCGGAAATCGAGGCGATCTGCTCACGATCACAAATGCGCGAGAGCCCGCTGACGATCTCGCCGGGAAGGCTCGGGCCGGCATAGACCATGCAGGAATAGAGCTGCACGAGGTCGGCCCCGGCGCGGATCTTCTCGGCCGCCGTCTCGGCGGAGGAGACGCCGCCGACGCCGATGATTGGCAGGCTCTCGCCGACGCGCTTGCGCATCCTGGCGAGCACCGCCGTCGATTTCTCGAAGAGCGGCCTGCCGGAAAGCCCGCCGGCCTCGCCCGCAAGGCGCGCATCGGAAAGACCCGCGCGCGACAGCGTCGTGTTGGAGACGATGAGCCCGTCGAGCGGATGGGAAAGGACGACCTCTGCGATGTCGTCGAGGCCCTCTTCGGTGAGGTCCGGCGCGATCTTGAGGAAGACGGGCACCTTGCGCCCGCTGCGCGTCTCCTCCCCGGCGCGGGCGGAAAGCACGGCGGAAAGCAGCGCGTGAAGGCTCTCCTTCGCCTGAAGGTCGCGCAGGCCCGGCGTGTTGGGCGAGGAGATGTTGGCGGTGAAATAGCGCGCGACGTCGTAGAAGGCGCGGATGCCCGCCACATAGTCGGCGATGCGGTCCTCGCTGTCCTTGTTGGCGCCGATGTTGACGCCGATCAGCGCATCGCGCCGGCAGGCCTTCAGCCGTTCGAGCGCGGCGGCATGGCCCTCGTTGTTGAATCCGAGGCGGTTGATGACGGCGTCGTCCGCGGCAAGGCGGAAGATGCGGGGTTTGGGATTGCCGGCCTGCGGGCGCGGCGTGACGGTGCCGATTTCCGTAAAGCCGAAGCCGAGGCGAAGGAGCGCTTCCGGCACCTCGGCATTCTTGTCGTAGCCGGCGGCCATGCCGAGCGGATTGGGGAAGGCGAGGCCCGCGACGGTCTGGGCAAGGCGCGGATCGGCCTTGGCCGGGCAGGCCGGCACCAGGCCGGTCTTCAGCGCGGCGATGGAAAGGCCGTGCGCCGTCTCGGGATCGAAGAGGAAGAGGCCCTTGCGGCCGAGGGTCGAGAGGAGCGACATCAGTTGGGCATCTCCGGAAACTGGTGGGCGCCGTCGTCTCCAAGCGGTAGCGGCTTTTCCCAAAGGACGGCGGAAAGCTGAAGGGCGGCATAAAGATGCGGGAAGAGATCGCCGCCGCGCGAGGGCTCGTAGACGAGCCTGTCGCCGAGCGCATCGCCGTCGACGGCGACGAGGAGGAGATCCTTCTGGCCGGCGAAATGGCGGGCGGCGGTCTCCTTTGCCTGGGGCGCGGTGGAGAAATGGATATAGCCGTCGGCAAGGTCGATGGCCGCGCCCTCGAAAATCCCGGCGTCCTTCGCATTTTGCCACAGACTTGCCGGAACGATCTTGTAGATTGTCTTGGCCATCTCGCCCGTTTCTCCCTTGCCTGCCGTCTTCAACGGTAGCGCTTGCCGCAAAGAACGGCGAATGTCCACCGGCGACAGGCTCGCAAAACGGCTCCTGGAGGATTTTGCATGCGAATTCGCTCTCTGCCCCTGATCTTCGTCGCCTCGCTGCTCGCAGGCTCGGCCCATGCCGAGGGCGAAGGCCGCTACCGCATGGAAAAGACCGATACGGGCCTCGTGCGGCTCGACACGGTATCCGGCGAGATCTCGCTTTGCCGGGAACAGGAAGGGCAGATCGTCTGCCGCATGGCCGCCGACGAGCGCGCGGCCTTCGAAAAGGAGCTGGATCTGCTCACGAAACGCGTCGAAGCCTTGGAAAAGGGCGGCGTTGCGAGCGGAACGGCGGCAAAACCCGCCTTGCCGACGGACGAAGAGATTGACCGGACCATGAGCATCATGGAAAGAATGATGCAGAGGTTCATGGGCATCGTGAAGAACCTGGAGGACGGCAAGGAGGAAACCGCCCCCGGGAAGGACGCGATCCCGCAGAAGACCTGACGGACCAGCCAGCGCCGGCCAGACCCGCGCCGCGGCCGTTACGAGGTCCACGAAGGTCTTCGTACTCCGGGGAGGGAGTGAATGGCATCGGCACTCACGATCATCATCGCGGATGACCATCCGCTGTTCCGCGGCGCGCTGAAACAGGCGCTGACCGGCATGGCGGGCAATCCGGATATCGTCGAGGCGGGGGATTTCGAGGCTGCGCGCAAGGCCGCCGCCGCCAACCCCAATGCCGACCTCCTGCTGCTCGACCTCGCCATGCCCGGCGTCAGCGGCCTTTCCGGCCTCATCTCGCTGCGCGCCGAGTTCCAGAGCCTTCCCGTCGTCATCGTCTCGGCGAGCGACGATCCGGCCACCATCCGCCGCGCGCTCGACCTCGGCGCCTCGGGCTTCATCTCCAAGTCGGCCTCCATCGAGGATATCCGCGAGGGGATCGGCTCGGTGCTGGAGGGCAATGTCTATACGCCCGGCGGCTATGTGCGCGGGGCCGAGCAGGACAGCGAGGTCGCCGACCTCATCGCCCGGCTGCGCACGCTCACCCCGCAGCAGTCGCGCGTGCTCGCCATGCTCGCCGAAGGCCTGCTCAACAAGCAGATCGCCTACGAGCTCGGTGTCTCCGAAGCCACCATCAAGGCGCATGTCTCGGCGATCCTTCTGAAGCTCAACGTCGACAGCCGCACCCAGGCGGTCATCCAGCTCGGCAAGATCGGAGCCGCGCAGGCCGCGGCCTGAGGTTTTGCTAGCCCTTCAAGCATAGTGGGCGTGATGCCCCCCTCTGGCCTGCCGGCCATCTCCCCCTCAAGGGGGGAGATTGGATGGAGCGCCGTTCCGCCCATCATCAGCGTTGTAGGTGAAGCAAGGCTCTTGCGTCTTGCTGATCTCCCCCCTTGAGGGGGAGATGCCCGGCAGGCCAGAGGGGGGTAACCTCCGCCTACTCCGCCGCTTCCCGCGCCAGCGCCGAAAACTGTGTCAGCCATGCCCGCATGGAGGCGGGGCGGACGGGTTTGGTCTGGACGGCGATGTTGCCGCGCTCGGCCTCGGCGCGCACGTCGGGCGTGCGGTCGGCGGTGACGAGGAGGGCGGGCACCTCGCGGCCAAGGGCAGCGCGCAACGTGGCGATTGCGGCAAGGCCGGTGCCGTCGTCGAGGTGATAGTCCGCAATGACCGCGTCGAGGGCCGGCGGGCCGGCGGCGACCAGCGCCTCGACCGCCGCCGCCGATTCGGCGAGCGTCACCGTGCAGCCCCAGCCGGACAGCAGGAGCCGCATGCCGTCGAGGATCTTCGGCTCGTTGTCGATGCACAGCACCCGCAGGCCGCGCAGCGGCTCGTCGCTTACCGGCACCACGGTGGGCTTGTCCGCGACATGGCGGCTCGCGGCAACGTCGACCGGCACGCGCACTTTGAAGCTGGTGCCGTGGCCGGGCGTCGATTGCAGTTCGACCGGGTGGGAGAGCACGCGCGAGATGCGGTCGACGATGGAAAGGCCGAGCCCGAGGCCGGGCGCCGTGCGCGCGCCCTCGTCGAGCCGGGCGAATTCCTTGAAGACGGTGCGGAATTTCGAGGCGGGAATGCCGATGCCGGAATCGAGCACCTGGATGAAGGCGTGGTCGCCCGCGCGCCTGACGCCGACGAGGACCTTGCCCGAATTGGTGTATTTGATGGCATTCGACACGAGGTTCTGCACCACGCGGCGCAGGAGGTTCGGATCGGTGCGGATGGCGAGCGAGGAGGAGAGCACGGTGAACTTGAGGTTCTTCGCCCGGGCGACCGGCGCGAAATCCGTCTCGATGCGCTTCAGCAGGTCCTTCAGCGCCACCGTCTGCACGCGCGCCTTCATCGCGCCCGTGTCGAGGCGGGAGATGTCGAGAACGGCGCCGAGGATCGCCTCCACCGATTCCAGCGAGGAATCGATGTTGCGCACCATCTCGCGGTTCTCCGTCTCGCCAAGGCGCTCGACGAGGGAGGAGGAGTAGAGCCGCGCGGCATTGAGCGGCTGGAGGATGTCGTGGCCGGCGGCGGCGAAGAAGCGCGTCTTGCTGATGTTCGCCTCCTCGGCGGCGGCGCGCGCCTCGGCAAGTTCGGTGTTGACGCGCGTGAGCTCGACGGTGCGCTCGGCGACGCGCTGCTCCAGCGTCTCGTTGACCTGTTTCAGCGCCCGGTCGGCGGCGACCCGGTCGGTGATGTCGGTATAAGTGGACACGAACCCCTTTTCCGGCATGGCGTTGGTGCGCACCTCCACGATGCGCTCGCCGCCGGAAAGCACCAGCGCGAAGGGCTCGTCGAAGGTCATGGTGCGGGCAAGCGCCGCCTGCCGTTCTTCCTCCCTTATGTCGCCGCGCTGGATGAGGATATCGACGATGTCGGAAAGCGGAAAGCCGACCTGGCCGACATATTCCGGCAGGTCGAGCAACTGGCGGAAGCGGCGGTTCCAGACGGTGAGGGTGCCTTCGCTGTCGAAGACGGCGATGCCCTGGTCCATCTGGCCGAGCGCGGTCTGGAGCATGTCCTGGTTATATTGCAGGGCCTCGCTTGCCTGGTCGAGCAGCCAGTCCGTGTCCGTCGGCGTGTCGTCGATGCGCTGGAGGACGAGCGAGAGCACGAGGCGGGCGGAGGAGGAGCCGATGGCGCTGCCGAGGAGCTGTTCGGAGAAATGCACGATGGCCGCGTCCGCCGGCACGTTGTCCTCCAGCCACCGGCCGACCTGCCGCTCGTAGGTGTGGAACGAGCGCTGCATGCGCTCCTCGCCGAGATACTTGGCGATGGTGGTCTTGAGGTCCTTGACGGTCACCTTGGTGCGGCGGCCGCGGAAGGCGCGCTCGAGGCGGGGCTTGGGACGGATGAACGTGCCGGCCTGCAGGCGCTCCAGCGAAGTCGGGTTGCGCGTCAGCGAGCCGATCACGTAGGCGCCGATATTGACCATCATGGAAAGCAGCGTCGCGTTGACGAGCGGATCGGCCGTCGCGCCGGTGAAGATGGTGACGCCGGGGAAGAGAAAGCCGAGCACGGTTTCGGCGACATAGGCATTGTCGGCGACGCCGATGCTCGGCAGGAAGAGGAGATAGGCCCAGACGACGAGGCCGGACAGCATGCCGGCCATGGCGCCGCGGGCGTTCGCATTGCGCCAGAAGAGCCCGCCGATGAGCGTGGGGGCGACCTGCGCCACCGCGGCGAAGGCGAGGAGGCCCATGGAGGCAAGGCCCGCCTTGCCGGTGGCGGCGCGGTAATAGGCATAGCCGAGCAGCAGCACGAAGAAGATCGCAAGGCGGCGGATGCGCAGCAGCATGCGCGAGAGGTCGTCCTGCTGTTCGACGCCGCCGATGAGGTTGCGCCGCAGCACAACCGGGATGACGATGTCGTTCGACACCATGATGGAAAGCGCCACCGAGGCGACGATGACCATGGCGGTGGCGGCGGAAAAGCCGCCGATGAAGGCGACGAGGGTCAGTATCGGCTGGTCGAGCGCGAAGGGCAGCGCCAGAACGTAGAGGTCGGCATCGCCCGCCCCGCCGAAGGTCATGACGCCGCCGATGGCGACGGGCAGCACGAAGAGGTTGATGGCGACGAGGTAGAGCGGGAAGAGGATGCCCGCCATGCGCAGTTCGCCTGCCGTGCGGTTCTCCACCACCGTGACGTGGAACTGGCGCGGCAGCATGATGATGGCGAAGGCGGACAGCACGATGAGGAGGATCCAGCGCGCAATCGGCGTCTCGTAGGTGAGCGCCTGCATGACGCGCTCGTTCTCCGCCGCGCGCTGCCAGAGGTCCGCCGGCCCCTGGAACATGACGTAGACGACATAGATGCCGACCGAGGCGATGGCGACGAGCTTGACCAGCGATTCCATCGAGATGGCGAGGATGAGGCCGTCCTGGTGCTCCGTCGCGTCCGTGTGGCGCGTGCCGAAGACGGTGGCAAAGCACGCGAGGAAGAGCGTCACGACGAGCGGCAGGTCGACGAGGCCGCCGGAGGCGTCGATGCCGAAGCCGGTCGTGTCGACCATCGCGGCCACCGAGTTCGACACGGCTTTGAGCTGCAGGGCGATATAGGGAATGGTGCCGACCAGCGAGATGAGCGCCACGATGGCGGCGACGCCCGGGTTCTTGCCGTAGCGGGCGGCGACGAAATCGGCGCTGGAGGTGAGGCGCTCGGATTTCGCCAGCGTCACCATGCGCCGGATGAGCGGCATGCCGAGCGTGAACATCAGGATCGGGCCGATATAGATGCCGATGAATTCCAGCCCGTTGGTCGTGGCAAGGCCGACGCCGCCGAAATAGGTCCAGGAGGTGCAGTAGATGGCAAGGCTGAGGGCGTAGACGACCGGCCGGCCCTTCGATGTGCGTCCGGAATGCTTGGCCTTGCGGTCGCCGTAACTTGCGACCGCGAAGAGCAGCAGCAGATAGGCGAGCGCCAGGGCAAATATCAGCGAGCCCGGCATGCTTCCTCCCGCAGTCCATCGGCTTTCGCAAGGAGAATAGGCCAAAGTGCGCGGGAAGGAAATTGCGCCGAAGGTCGGGGTTGGAGATGCGCCGTGTACAAATCCTCAAATCTTGACGGAGCGCAGTTTCCTCGCGAGAAAAACTGCACTAGTTTGCTTCGGCCTCGCAGCAACAGGAGACCCTCATGCTCAATGAGTTCAAGGCGTTCATCGCCCGCGGCAATGTCATGGACCTCGCCGTGGGTGTCATCATCGGTGCGGCCTTCAACAAGATCGTCGAATCGGTCGTCAACGACCTCGTCATGCCGGTCGTCGGCGCCTTGACCGGGGGCGGTTTCGACTTTTCCAATTACTTCATCGCGCTGTCGGGCAACGTGACGGCGACGACGCTGGCCGCCGCCCGCGAGCAGGGCGCCGTCTTCGCCTACGGCAATTTCATCACCGTCCTCATCAACTTCCTCATCCTCGCCTGGATCATCTTCCTGATGATCAAGGGCGTGAACCGCATGCGCACCTCGCTGGAGAAGGAAAAGGCCGAGGGCGCCGCCGAGCCCGCCCCGCCGCCGGAAGACGTGCTGCTGCTGACGGAAATCCGCGACCTCCTCAAGAGCCGCCCGGCCGTTTGAGGGAATATGGTTTGAAGGAAAGAGGCCCGGTTTTGCCGGGCCTTTTTTTTGGGGGGAAGGGCGTGCCGTGTGGGGTGGATCCTCGGGTCAAGCCCGAGGATGACGGAGGGTGGGAGAAGTTGCCCATCCGTCGAACGGTGCGGCATGCGGCACCGTTCAATGAGGCGGTGACCTTCCCTCTCCAGCGTCATCCTCGGGCTTGACCCGAGGATCCACCCGCCGGACGCTGGCTATGCCGTCGCGCCCGCCGTCTTCGTCTGGTGGATCTCGATGAGGCTCGGGCCGCTGCGCCCGGCAGCCCGCTCCAGTGCGGCGGGAAGGTCCCGCACGTCGGCGAGGCGTTCGGAGGGGAGGCCGTAGGCGGTGCCGATGGCGAGGAAGTCGGGGGCGGAGGGCTTTACGCCTTCCGGCGTGATGCCGGCCTCGACCATATAGTTCTCGATCTCCTGATAGCCGTCGTTGTTCCAGACGAGGAAGATCATGCGGGCATTCGCATCCGCCGCCGAGCCGATCTCCGAGAGCGAGAATTGCAGGCCGCCGTCGCCGACGAGGCAGATGACGGGCGCGTCCGGCTCGGCGATGGCCGCGCCGACGGCGGCGGGCGGGGCGAAGCCGAGCGCGCCGTAGCCGGTCGCCGCGTTGAACCAGCTCCGCGCGCGCGGCGCGTCGCAATAATAGTTGCCGGCATAGACGGCCTGGGTCGAATCGCCGACGATGATCGCCTTCGGCAGAGTGTGCCAGATCGTATCGATCACGCCGACTTCCGCCTGCATCTTCGCCGTCAGCTCGTTCCATGCATTCTTGCGCGCGGTCTCGGCGCGCCGGGCGCCGTCCTCCGTCGCCTTGTGGCCTTCGAGGAAGCCGAGCATGCCGGCGGCCGCCGTCTTGGCGCTGGAGAAGATCGAAAGGCCGGACTGCGGCGTGCGGGCGAGCTGCGCGGCGTCGATATCCACGCGGATCAGCGATTTCAGCTTCGGGAAGCCGCCGTCGACATTGATGTCGTAGTCCGTCGGGCCGAACTCGGTGCCGAAGGCGACGACGAGGTCGGCATCGGCGAGCAGGCGCCGCACGGCTTTCAAAGTGGGGCTCGCCGGCACGCGCAACGGATCGCCGGCCAGCATGCCGCGGGCGTTCACGGTGGTGACGACCGGCGCGCCGATGCGCTCGGCGAGCGCCCGGATCTCCTCTTCCGCCGTCACCGCGCCGCCACCGGCGAGGATCACGGGACGGGCGGCATGGGTGCAGAGGATCGCGGCGCGCTGCAGCGTTTCGGCGTCGGCGCGCGGGCGGGTCGCGACGGCGGGCGTGAAGCTGCCGGTCTCGATGGGTTTCGCCATCACGTCGGTCGGGATTTCGATATGCACGGGGCCCGGGCGGCCGGAGAGCAGCACCGCGAAGGCGCGCTCGACGACGAGCGGCAGGTCGGCCGGGTTGAGCAGCGTGTGCGAATAGAGCGCGAGCGTCTTCATCATGCCCTGCTGGTCGGGCAGTTCGTGCAGGAGGCCGCGGCCGTGGCCGAGCGAATCGCGCCGGTTGACGCCGGAGATGACGAGCATGGGCACGGAATCCTGCCGCGCCTGCGCCATCGCCGTGATGGTGTTGGTAAGGCCCGGTCCGGTGATGACGAGCGCCACGCCCGGCTTGCCGGAAACGCGCGCATAGCCGTCCGCCATGAAGCCGGCGCCCTGCTCGTGGCGCGGCGTCACATGACGGATCTTCGAGGCGGCAAGGCCCCGGTAGAGCTCGACCGTGTGGACGCCCGGAATGCCGAACACCACCTCGACGCCGTTGGCCTCCAGAAGGTCGACGAGAACTTCGCCTACGGTCTTCGTCGTCATGCGCGGCGCTCCTTCGGAAGCGTGGACCTTGCGGCGAGCGCGGCGATGCGCCGGCAGGCCTCGTCGATATGGGCGTCGGGCACGGTGAGGCTGAGGCGGATGAAGCCTTCCGCCTCCTCGCCGAAGGAGGAGCCGGGCATCACCGCGACGCCCTCCTCGTTGAGAAGCGCCCAGGCGAAATCCTCCCCGCTCATGCCGGTGCCCGAGACGTCGACGAGGATGAACATGCCGGCCTCCGGCGGCAGCGGCGCAAGGCCGGGTGCGCGCGAGAGCGCGGCGGCAAAGCGCGCGGCGCGCGCGCCGTAGCTCTCGCGCATGGCGGCGGCGGTGCCGACCTGCGTGTCGAGCGCAAGGGCCGTCATGTCGGCGATGAAGGGCTGGCCGCCGAACAGCATGGTCTCGGAGACCGAGAGGAGGCGCGTGCAGAATTCGGCAGGCCCGACCGCCCAGCCGCTGCGGAAGCCCGGCGCGGCATGGGATTTCGAGATGGAGGAGACGACGACGGTACGCTCGGCGAGCGCCGGATCGTCGAAGGGCGAGGCGAAGGTGCCGCCGAAGACGAGCTGCTCGTAGACCTCGTCGCAGACGATCCAGAGGTCGTGCTTGCGGCAGACGGCGCCGAGCGCGGCGATCTCCTCGGCCGTCAGCACCGCGCCGGTCGGGTTGTGCGGCGTGTTGAGGAGCAGCACGCGGCACTGCGGCGTGATGGCGGCTTCGAGGTCGGCGGCCTGCATGTGGAAGCCGTTTTCCGGCCGCAGCGGCACGGCGATGCGCTCGGCGCCGGTCGCGCGGATGACGCCCTCGTAGGTGGCATAGAGCGGATCGCCGACGAGCACGGCGTCGCCCGCCTCCACGAGGCCGAGCATGACGGCGAAGAGGGCGGTCTGCGTGCCGGGAAAGCACAGGACGTTTTCGGCCGTCACGCCGGCGCGGCGCCCGGCATATTTGCGCACCAGCGCGTCGACGACGGAAGGCTCGCCCCGGCCGTTGGAGTAGCGGTAGCGTCCGGCATGCATGGACCGCACGGCCTCGGCGAGCAGCGTTGCGTCCGGCGGCACGTCCGGCTCGCCGATGGTCAGCTCGATGATCGGCCGGCCCTCGGCCGCCATGCGGCGCGCGGCGGCATGGATCGCCCATTTCTCCGAGCCGAGATTGGCGAGCCGGTCTGTGATGGAAGCGTAGCGCATGGCCGTTCTCCGCGTGTCTAGGTGTCGTTTACCGGGCCGTGCCGGCTTGCCTCAGGGAAAGGCCGAGAAGCGTTTCGATGGAGGTCAGCGCGATCCCGACGAGCTCGCTTTCCTCGAAGAGCTCGCCGGCAAGGCAGCCTTCGAGCCACAGCCCGTCGAGCAGGCCGTTGATGGCGATGGCGAGCCGCCGGCAGCGTTCCGGCGAGGCATCGGCGCCGCGCGTCGAAAGGAAATCGGCAAGCAGTCCCTCCAGCGCGTTGCGGAAGCTGAGGTATCCCTCGCGGTGGATGACGGCGAGCTCGGGATCGACGCTGACCCGGCTGATGAACGAGGCCCAGAGCGAGAGGCTGCGGCTGTTGGCGACCGGCTCCGTCAGGTTGATGACGATGAAGTCGACGAGCCGCTGCTCGGGATCGCCCGTCACGCGCTCGGCCTTCTCCGTCAGCCGGGCGATGACGACGCGGTAGGCCTCCTGGAGGATATGCTCCTTGGATTGGAAATAGTGCCGGATGAGGCCCGCCGTCACGCCCGCCTTGATGGCGATCTGCCGCACCGTCGCGCCTTGCAGGCCGTATTCGGCGATGCAGTCCAGCGTCGCCTCGATCAGGTCGTGGCGGCGCTCGGCCTCGGGGGCGCGGTGGAAGGTGCGGCGGGCCATCGTTCCTCCCGTCAGGCGGCGCGGCGCAGCACGGGCCGCGTCAGGCAGGTCGGCCCGCCCTCGCAGGCGATGCACAGCGCGTCGGCCTCGAAGGTCTCGACCTTGCAGCCGGCCGCCTCCATCGCCGCCTTGGTGGCCGGGAAGCCTTCCACCATGATGACCTCGTGCGGGCGGGTCGGCAGCACGTTGAGCGAAAGTCCGTTACTGGCGTGGAATTCGTCGGCCGACGCCTCGATGAGGCGGATGCCGCGGGCTTTCAGGAGCTGGTAGAAGGCGGCCGGCAGCAGCGGGGCGAAGACGAGCGCGAGATCGTCGGCCAGCGGGCTCATCACACTCATCAGGTGCAGGCAAGCCTCCTCACCCTGCCAGAGCGGCAGGTCGTAGGCGAGCACCGAAACGCCGTGCGGGGCGAGGATCGCCGAGAGCTGGTCGATACCGGACTGGTTGGTGCGCACGCCGCGCCCGACGACCAGCGTCTTCGCGTCGAGCCAGATGCAGTCGCCGCCCTCCACCGTGCCCGGCGCCTCGATGCGGCCGAGGATGGGGATCTGCCGCTCGGCATAGGCCTTCTCGTGCAGTGCCGGCTCGCCCGCGCGCAGCGGCTTGCCCATGCGAAGGATGATCGCGCCGCGATCGCTCATCAAGGAGGGATCGTGCGTGAACATGGCGTCGGCGAGGCCGTCGCCCTCGTCCTCCAGCCAGACGATCTCCGTGCCGGATTTCTCGACGAGGTCGGCGAAGGCCTTGTACTGGTGGACCGCGCGAGTGCCGTCGAAGGTCGGGCCGTAGTGCCATTTCGCCGGATCGGCCGCCTTGAGGCTGGCGCCGGGGCGGCGCATGAGGACGCGCAACAGGGGGGCCGACATTTCCTGCGAACCGTAGGCGGTCATTCGATGCTCCTTGCGGGGATTGTATCTTCGGGCGTGCCGCGGAAAAGTCGGCGCGGGTGCTATTATACGCTTGAACAATTTCTTAACAAGTGCCACGATGGCATCAACAAGCAGAAACGACGGGCCGAAGATGCCCGCGGGAACGTTGAAAAAACAGGGGAATTTGGCATGCTTCATGCATCGATTTTCCGTGCGCCGCAGGTTCGCGCGCGATGACGGATCGCGCCGAGGCCATCGCGGTCAAGGACCTGCACAAGCGCTTCGGGCCGCTCGAAGTCCTCAAGGGTGTATCGCTGACGGCGCATGAGGGCGATGTCATCGCCATCATCGGCGGATCGGGTTCCGGCAAGTCGACCTTCCTGCGCTGCATCAACATGCTGGAACTGCCGAGCGCCGGTTCGGTGACGATCCACGGCGAGACCATCGCCATGAAGACGGACGGCCACGGCGGGCAGATGCCCTCCGACCGCAGGCAGGTCCAGCGCATGCGCTCCCGCCTCGGCATGGTGTTCCAGAGCTTCAATCTCTGGCAGCACATGACCATCCTGGAAAACGTCATCGAGGCGCCCGTCCATGTGCTGGGCGTGAAGAAGGACGAGGCGGTGGAGCGGGCGGAAACGCTCTTGCGCCGCGTCGGCCTCTACGAGAAGCGCGACGCCTTTCCCGCCTTCCTGTCGGGCGGCCAGCAGCAGCGCGCGGCCATTGCCCGGGCGCTCGCCATCCAGCCCCATGTCATGCTCTTCGACGAGCCGACCTCGGCGCTCGACCCGGAGCTGGTGGGCGAGGTGCTTTCGGTCATCGGCGATCTCGCCAGGGAGAAGCGCACGATGATCCTCGTCACGCACGAGATGAAGTTCGCGCGCAACGTCGCCAGCCACGTCGTCTTCCTTGCGGGGGGCGTCATCGAGGAACAGGGCCCGCCCGAGGAGATCTTCGGATCGCCGAGATCGGAACGCCTGAAGAAGTTCATCAGCTCCATCCACTGACAACCATAACCGACAGAGGGAAGATCATGAAGAATGCCTTGAAGACAATCGCCCTTGCCGCCGCCATCGGCCTTGCCGCCATCTCGGGCGCGGCGGCCGAGCAGGTCCGCGTCGGCTTCGCCGCCGAGCCCTATCCGCCCTTCACCTCGCCGGACGCCTCGGGCAACTGGGAAGGCTGGGAAGTGGACTTCATGAAGGCGGTCTGCGCCGAAGCCAAGCTCGACTGCGTCATCACGCCCGTCGCCTGGGACGGCATCATCCCGGCGCTGACCTCCAACAAGATCGACATGATCATCGGCTCCATGTCGATCACGCCGGAGCGCCTGCAGACCATCGATTTCTCCGACAAGTATTACAACACGCCCACCGCCGTGATGGGCCCGAAGGGCGTCGATTTCGACGCCACGCCCGAGGGGCTGAAGGGCAAGACCATCGGCGTGCAGGTCGCGACCATCCACCAGGTCTACGCCAACAAGTATTTCGGCGAGAACGGCGCGACGGTGAAGGAATACCAGACGCAGGACGAGGCGAACAACGACCTTGCCGCCGGCCGCATCGATGCCGTGCAGGCCGATTCCATCGCGCTGAAGGCCTTCCTCGATTCCGAGCAGGGCGCTGCCTGCTGCGAAATGAAGGGCAACGTGAAGGACGACCCGGAAATCCTCGGCCTCGGCGTCGGCGTCGGCCTGCGCAAGGGCGATACGGCCCTGAAGGACAAGATCAACGCCGCCATCAAGGCCATCCGCGCCAACGGCACCTATGACGAATTCTCGAAGAAGTACTTCGACTTCGACATCTATGGCGGTTGAGTGGGACAAGACCCCTCCCCAACCCCTCCCCACAAGGGGGAGGGGCTTACCTGCTCCGCTTGAAGCTTGAGAGGGGATAAGGCCCTGCCGCAAATTTTCTCCCCCCTTGTGGGGAGATGGCCGGCAGGCCAGAGGGGGACTTTTCAGGATTGCTGCAAGGACGAATCCCATGGCCGATGCCGGATCGATGATCAACTGGGGCCTGCTTGCCCTCGAGCCGCCGGGCTGGGGCGGGGTCCTGCTCGCCGGCCTATGGAACTCCATCCAGATCGCCGTCGGCGGCTACGGGCTCGGCCTTCTCCTCGGCACCGGCGGGGCCATGGGCAAGCTCTATGGCGGGCCGGTCACGAAAGACCTTCTGGAGGTCTATACGACGCTCGTGCGCGCCGTGCCCGAACTGGTGCTGATCCTCATCCTCTACTATGCCGGCACGGACGTGCTGAACCAGATCTCCGCCGCGCTCGGCTGGGGGCCGGTCGACGTCAGCGGCCTTGCGGCGGGTATCTTCGTCATCGGCGTCGTGCAGGGCGCCTATTCGACGGAGGTGCTGCGGGGGGCGATCAAGGCGGTGCCGGCCGGGCAGATCGAGGCGGCGCGCGCCTACGGCATGTCGCCCGGCCAGATCCTGCGCCGCATCACGTTGCCGGCCATGCTGCCGCACGCCATTCCGGGCCTTTCCAACCTCTGGCTCATCGCCACCAAGGATACCGCGCTGCTTGCCGTCGTCGGCTTCAGCGAACTGACGCTGGTGACGCGGCAGGCGGCCGGCGCCACCAAGGCCTATCTCCTCTTCTTCTGCGCGGCGGGCGTGCTCTACCTGATGCTGACGCTCGTCTCCAACGTGCTGATCGTCCTCATCGAGCGCCGCTACCGGCGCGGCATGGCGGAGCCGGCATGATGAGCGACGAAACCGTTTCCGCCATCGCGCTGACCGAGCTTCCCCGCAAGGAGAGCTTCTTCAAGCCGCACCGCATCGTGCTGATGGGGATCGCCGCGCTCCTCGTCTTCTCCATCGTCTGGTTCATGCGCTGGGACTGGGTGCCGAAATATTCCGGCCGCCTCGTCTCGGGTGTGGGCGTGACGCTGCTCATGCTCGCCAGCACCTCGATCATCGGCTTCCTTCTGGCCGTGCCCATCGGCCTCGTGCAGGTGACCGGGCCGTGGCCGCTGAAGGCGCTGGCGCGCGGCTTCTGCACGGTCGTGCGCGGCACGCCGCTGCTCCTGCAGCTCTGGCTGCTCTATTACGGCCTCGGCTCGCTGTTTCCCCAGTTCCCGGGAATCCGCAATTCCTTCCTCTGGCCCTATCTGCGCGAGGCCTGGCCCTATGGTGTCGCCGCGCTCACCATTTCCTTCGCCGCCTATGAGGGCGAGGTGATGCGCGGGGCCTTTGCCGGCGTGCCGGCGGGCGAACTGGAGGCGGCGCGCGCCTACGGCATGAGCCGCTTCACCCTGTTCCGCCGCATCTGGCTGCCGCGCGCCGTGCATCGGGCGCTGCCGACGCTGAACGGCGAGACCGTGCTGCAACTGAAATCGACGCCGCTCGTCGCGACGATCACGGTGATCGACGTCTATGCCGTCGTCTCCAAGGTGCGGCAGGAGACCTACATCACCTATGAGCCGCTGCTGCTGCTGGCGCTCATCTATCTCTGCCTCACCGCCGTGCTGGTGGTGGGCTTCCGCTATTTCGAAAGCAAGATCCCGACGCGGGGAGCCTGACATGACTATCCATTCCACCCTTCTCAATTCCATGCCGGAAATGGTGGCGATCCGCCGCGACCTGCACGAGCATCCCGAACTCGGCCTGGAGGAGGTGCGCACGTCCGAGGTCGTCGCCCGTCACCTGGAAAGCTACGGCTACACGGTCACGCGCGGCCTTGCGAAGACTGGCGTCGTCGCGACCCTTTCCAACGGCACCGGCCGCCGGTCGATCGGCATCCGTGCCGATTTCGACGCGCTGCCGATTTTTGAGGAGACCGGCCTTGCCTATGCCAGCAAGACGCCCGGCAAGATGCATGCCTGCGGCCATGACGGGCACACCGCCATGCTGCTCGGCGCGGCGAAGGCGATCGCCGAACGGCGCAATTTCGACGGCACGGTGCATCTCATCTTCCAGCCGGCCGAGGAGAACTTCGGCGGGGCGAAGATTATGGTGAAGGAGGGGCTGTTCGAGAAATTCCCCTGCGACGCCGTCTTCGCGCTGCACAACGAGCCGAACCTGCCCTTCGGCCAGTTCGCGCTGAGGGAAGGCCCGATCATGGCGGCGGTTGACGAGGCGCGCATCACCGTCAACGGCGTCGGCGGCCACGGCGCCGAGCCGCAGGAGACGCTGGACCCCGTCGTCTGCGGCGCCTCCATCGTCATGGCGCTCCAGACCATCGTCTCGCGCAATATCCATCCGCTCGATCCCACGGTGGTGACGGTCGGCTCGTTCCATGCGGGCTCGGCGAGCAACATCATCCCGAGCCGGGCGGAGATCGTCGTCGGCATCCGCTCCTTCGATCCCACTGTCCGCGACGAACTGGAGCGCCGCATCCGCCTCATCGCCGAGCGGCAAGCCGAAAGCTACGGCATGAGCGCGACGGTGGACTACCAGCGCTTCTACGACGCCACCATCAACCACAAGGCCGAGACCGACCTCGTGCGCGACCTCGCCGTCCGCTTTGCCGGCGCCGACAAGGTGGTCGATCTCGAACGGCCCTTCATGGGCAGCGAGGATTTCGCCTACATGCTGAAGGAGCGGCCGGGCACCTACTTCTTCCTCGGCGGGCGAAGCGGCGAGAACGACCGCTCGCTCCACCATCCCGGCTACAATTTCAACGACGACCTCCTGCCCATCGGCGCCGCCTTCTGGACCGAGTTGGCCGAGCACTACCTGCGCGCCGGCTGAGGGGCCTACCGAAAGATCGTCGTTCCTCCAACAAGGCTCGTCGCCCGCCGGGACCGACACGTTTTCGACATATTTCCGGAAGCGTCCGAAGCCGTTTTGCGGCCTCTTTTTCGAGCGTCACACATTCGTGAGACTCTTGAAATCAGCAATTTCCGTTTTAACGCCACAATTGTTAATGCGACCCCTTCCGCTCGCAGTTTTAGCGTGCAGAGCTGTCTTTCTGATAGTTTGAAATATAAAATATCATTTTAAAACAATGATTTATAATATGATGGTTCGGCTCGCGGAAACCGTCTTTGTGGACGGTTCATCGGCTTTCCAGCACGAGTGGTTGTAGCTCGTTCCGGCCCTTTTCACTGTTCGAAAAACGTTGACAGTTGTTTCCAAAAGGAGACCCTTGCGTCCCACAAATTGAGGGCCCATCTTTATTTCACGAAAGCGGCACACCCCGCTTCCGCAAGTCAACCGAAGGAGACGACGCACCGGATCGAGTGAAACAAAGAGAGCTGTGAGCGCCCCGAAATGGCCCGTTCCGGCAATCGAGCAAGACCGAACCGCCGCTTCCAATTTCTTCCATATAGAAAGGACCACGACCATGACCAAGACCTTCAAGGCAACCTTTGCCGCCACCCTTGCCGCTGCTTCGCTCTTCGGCGCTTCCGCCGCCTTCGCCGGTGGCGACTACTATGTCGGCGGCTCGCCCGATGCTGCCGCAGCGCATGCGAACATCGACTCGTTCCGTACGAGCGGCATCAGCAACAAGCGCGTCATCCTCAAGGACCATCAGGCCAACATCGAGAAGCCCTACGATCATGGCGACTATCGCACCATGGCTCCGAACGGCAACAACTGATAGCCGGCGCGATTGCGGCTGATCTCTTGAGGCTCGACCACGGCCCGGGACGGTAGTGCTCCCCTTTTCTACCGCTCTCTCTTCCGTGGGCGCCGCGTTCATCCG
This sequence comes from Shinella fusca, assembly GCF_014203155.1. Lineage (GTDB taxonomy): Bacteria > Pseudomonadota > Alphaproteobacteria > Rhizobiales > Rhizobiaceae > Shinella > Shinella fusca. Next base: position 54,489 of record NZ_JACHIK010000014.1, on the reverse strand, counting down.
CGTTTCGAAGCTCCCGGTGGCGACACCGGGAGCTTCGCTCGTTTCGGCCCGTGCCCGTCTTTCCGCACCGCCGAAACGGGCTCCCCCGCGGCCGCTTCACGTTACGTCACTGCATCCAGCCTCGCGCCAGCTTGCATGCCTAGGTTCCGCCTCGGCCAGCATGCAGGCCCGCAGGCAGAAGACAGGACCGCACCCTCCTTCAGCCTAACCCCCGGGCCTGCATGTGGCCTTGTCCCGCGACATGGCGACGCCTTTCCCACGCACCGTTCCTCTGCTATCCGGTTCCCCGTAGAGGAGACCGGAATGACCAAGACTGCGGCCGAGTGCACGACGATGGCGGAAATCCGGGAGAACATCGACCGGGTGGACGAGGCGCTGATGGCGCTTTTTTCCGAGCGCTGGAGCTTCATTCGCCGCGCCGCCGAGATCAAGGCGGGCCTCGGCATTCCCGCGGACGTGCCGGAGCGCGTGAGGCAGGTGCGCGACAACGCCCGCCGCAATGCGGAAGCACAGGGCCTCGACGGCGCATTCTACGAGGATATCTGGGCCGCTCTCATCGGCCACGCCATCGCCTACGAGAAGGCGAAGCTCGGCGAACTCTAACGCTGGTTGCGCTTGCCGAGATGATCTTCCCAGTCGAGCGCGGTGCGCACGATGAAGGCGAGGTCGTCGTGCTTCGGCGTCCAGTCCAGCTCCCTCATCGCGACGGCGGGATTGGCGACGATGAGCACCGCATCGCCCGGCCGCCGGGCGGCGAAGCGCACCGGAAAATCGGCGCCCGAGACGGCCTTGACCTCCTTCAGCACCTCCAGCACGGAAAAGCCGCGGCCATAGCCGCAATTGGCGACGATGGAGCCGCCGCCCGCCCGCATGCGCTGCAGCGCCTTCAGGTGCGCATCGGCAAGGTCCGAGACATGGATATAGTCGCGGATGCAGGTGCCGTCCGGTGTCGGATAGTCCGTGCCGTAGACGTCCATGCCGTCGCGCTTGCCGAGTGCGGCCTCGCTCGCCACCTTGATGAGATGCGTCGCGCCGCGGGTGGACTGGCCGGTGCGGCCCCGCGGGTCGGCGCCCGCGACATTGAAGTAGCGCAGCGCCGTATAGGTGAAGTCATGCGCGGCGGCCGTATCGCGCAGCATGATCTCCGTCATCAGCTTGGAGGAGCCGTAGGGCGATTCCGGCCGGAGCGCCGCGCTCTCCCCGACGGGCTCGGTGCCGTCCGGCGTACCGTAGACGGCGGCGGTGGAGGAGAAGACGAAATGCGGCACCTTCGCCGCGACGGCCGCGGCGATCAGCGCGCGTGACTTTGCCGTGTTGTTCTCGTAATAGGAAAGCGGATCGGCGACCGATTCCGGCACGACGATCGACCCGGCGAAATGGATGATCGCATCGATGCTGTTTTCCGAGAAGATCTTCGAAAGCAGCGCGGCATCGGCGATGTCGCCCTCGTAGAAGCGCGCTTCCGGCGCCACCGCCCAGCGGAAGCCCGTGGAAAGCCGGTCGAGCACCACGACGTCCTCGCCGGCATCGACCAGCGCCCAGACCATGTGGCTGCCGATATAGCCCGCGCCGCCCGTGACAAGAACCGCCATTTCACTCTCCGAATCGTCCGAATTGCGGGCATATCACCTTGCCCGCCGAAAAGACGCAACCGCAATCCGCCCTCGATTGCCCCTCCCTTCGCGAAGGATAGCTCCAATGTCCGATCGTTTCATCCTGCTTTCCGGCTGCTCGGGCGGCGGAAAGTCGACGCTCCTCGAAGAACTGCGGCGGCGCGGCCATACGACGGTCGAGGAGCCCGGCCGCCGCATCGTCGAGGGGGAGCTGGCGAAGGGCGGCACGGCCTTGCCCTGGCTCGATCTTGCCGCCTTTGCCCGCCGCGCCGTCGCGATGGCACTTGCCGACCGCGAGGCGATGCGCGGCCATCCGGGCTACGTCTTCTTCGACCGCGGACTGATCGATGCCGCCGCGGCGCTGGAGGCGGCGGGCGCTGCGGTGGGCCTTGCGGAACTGGCCGCAGGGCACCGCTACAACAGCCGCGTCTTCCTCACGCCGCCCTGGCCGGAAATCTACGCGGCCGATGCCGGGCGCCGGCACGATTTCGCTGCCGCGCTTGGCGAATACGAGCGCCTTGTGAGGGTCTATCCGATGCTGGGCTACGAGCCGGTCCTCCTGCCGAAGGTGCCGGTGGCCGCGCGGGCGGATTTCCTCATCGCGCAGCTTTGAGCGGCGTCAGCGGGCCGCGATGTAGCGGGAGAGCCGGTCGGCGGCCTCCGCCACCTCCTTCGGATCGCGCAGGAAGCAGGCGCGCATGAAGAGCTCGCCGCCGGGGCCGAAGGCCGTGCCGGGTGCAAGGCCGACGCCCGTGCTGTCGACGATGTCGAGCGCGGCCTTGCGCGAATCCGTCACGCCGTCGATCTTCAGGAAGGCGTAGAGCGCCCCGTCGGGCTTCAGCGTCTCCACCCGGTTGGTGGCGATCAGCGCGTCGCAGAAGACGTCGCGGTTCTTCGCCGCCTTGTCGATGTTGGCCTGCACGAAGGCATCGCCCTCGTCGAGCGCCGCGACCGCGCCGCGCTGCAGGAACTGCGGCACGCCGGAGGTGGAATACTGGATGAGGTTCTCCAGCACCTGGCCCATTTCCGGCGGCGCGACGATCCAGCCGACGCGCCAGCCGGTCATCGACCAGTTCTTCGAGAAGGAGTTGACGAAGATCACCCGGTCGCCGTCTTCCATCACGTCGAGGAAGGAGGGCGCCCGCCCGCCCGCATAGTGGTAGAGCGCGTAGATCTCGTCGGCCATGATCCACAGGTCATGCCGGCGGGCGATGGCGAGGAGGCTTGCAAGGTCCTCGCGCGTTGCCGTCCAGCCCGTCGGGTTCGACGGCGTGTTGATGAAGAGTGCCCGCGTCTTCGGTGTGATCGCCGCCTCCACGCGGTCGAGGTCGATCTGCCAGCGCCCGCCGGAAAAATCGAGTTGCACCGCGATGGGGTTAGCGCCGGAAAGCTCGGCCGCCGCCGCGAAATTCGGCCAGGCCGGCGTCAGGTACACCATGTCGTCGCCCGGCGAGACGAGCGCCTCCACGGCAAGCTTGATCGCCTGCATGCCCGAGCCGACCACGTAGAAATGCTCCGCCGGCAGGGCGGCGCCGAACCGGCGCGCATAGTAGCGCGACAGCGCCGCCCGAAGCTCCGGGATGCCGCGCTGCCAGGTGTAAAAGGTCTCGCCCTTCAGGAGGGCGTCGGAGGCCGCGCGGGCGATGAACTCCGGCGTCGGCAGGTCGCCTTCGCCGACCCATAGCGGGATCAGCCCCTCGCGCTCGCGCGCATAGTTCACGACTTCGACGATCCCGCTCTCCGGCGCCCGGAGCGAGCGGGGGCTGAGGCTCTCGACGATGCTCATGGAAAATCACTCCACCAAACCGCAATCCGCCCCGCCGACGCGGCGAAGCGCCAAAGCTCTACCCGGTTTTGCGGAAGGGTTCACGCGAGTTTCGCTGACAGATGCATCGAATTCGGTGATGAACAGAGGCCGCGCGTCTCTAGTTCCTGCCGGTCTGCTGGTGGTCGTCGTCGAGGGTGGAGCCCATGCCGCCCCCGCCGCCCATGCCGCCGCCCATCCCCATGCCGCCGCCTCCACCGCCCCCGCCGCCGCGTGCGCCTTCCTTGACGCGCTCGCCCTTGCCGCGGTTGCTGCCCGAAGGACGGGCAGGGCCTTGCGTGGGGATCTTGAGGTCGGCCGGAATGGGCGCAAGGTCCAGCGCCTCGCGGATGAAGGCCCGAAGCGAGACGACGAGGTCATGGGTGTGCACCGGGCGGCCCGCGACGAGGTCTCGCGCCGCCTTTTCCGCCAGCCGCACCTGCTCCTCCGTCCCGAGCAGGATGATATCGGAGAGCGTCGCCTCCACGTCATCGCGGATGCGGCGCCTGCGCTCGGAGCCGGCGACGATGCCTTCGAGCGCTTCCGCGCTGTCCGGCTCGCCCGATGCCGGCCGCTGACGCAGGTCACGCAGATGCGTCGGATCGACGGTGAGGTTCCCGGTGAAGGAGCCGCCCAGCGTCTTGTAGGCGGCGATGAGGGTGCGCAGGCGCTCGTTGATCTGCCGGTTCGCCCGCTCCCGGCGCTGCTGGATCGTGAACATCATGACGAGGCGGATGCCGATGCTGATCAGCGTGAAGAGGGCAAGCCCGATCACCGTCACGAGGATGCTGTGCCAGGAACTGAAATCGAGATTGCGCAGCACGTCGTGCCCCTGTCTGGAATAGGATGCCGAGCTTATCGCGAGTGTATATCGAAATGGCGATCACGAAACCGTGAAGATAGGCCTCTCATTCGGAAGAAGAGGCGAGCGCCTGCAGGATGGTGATGAAATCCTTCTGCGCGGCGGTCGGAAGCCAGCCCGACCGTTTCGTCAGCCCGATCGGGCGACGGGTGTGGGAAAGATCGAAATCGAGCGCCACGACCAGCGCCCGGTCGATTTCCGCCCGCGCCTGCCGGCCCGAGATGAAGCCGAGATGGTCGCTCTGGCTGACGAGCTCGCGCATGAGGATGAGCGAGGCGGATTCGACGATGCTGGAAGGCCCGGCCGCGCAACCCTCGAACAGAGCGTCGAAATGCTGGCGGATCGGCGTGCCCTTGAGGGAAACCACCCAGGGAAAGGATGCAAGCTCCTCGCGCGTGATGTCGCGCCGCCCGGCGAGGGGATGGTTCTTTCCCGCGACGATGACGACGGTATCGTGGAACAGCATGGATTCCTCCACGTCCGCAATGGGGGCGGGCTCGCGCAGCGCCCCGATGAGGAAATCGATCTCGCCGCGCCGCAGGCCGGCAAGCAGTTCCGGATAGGGTCCTTCCGAGACCTGGATCGGCAGGTGCGGGCGTTTCGTGCGGAAGCGGGCGATCGCCGCCGGCAGGATAGAGGAGCGCGAGAGCGGCATCGAGCCGATGACGAGGCGGCCGGCCTGGGTGGAACGCGCCTCGGCAAGGTCGGCCTCGGCCTGCGCCAGCTCGGCAAAGGCAAGGCGCGCGGCCTGCGCCAGCGTCTGCGCCGCGCGGGTCGCCATGATGCCGTAGGCGGTCTTTTCGAAGAGCGGCCGGCCGGCCTCCCGCTCGAGCTGGGAGACCGAGCGGTGCACCGTCGGCTGGGAAAGGCCCATGCGGTGCGCGGCGAGCGTATAGTTCTCCCGCTCGCGCACGGCGATCATCGCTTCCAACTGCGAAAGGGTCGCTGTCACCTTGAGGCGCGGGGCGACCTCGTCCATCGCCGGGTCGAGATAGGAGAAGGCGCGGCGAACGCGGGTCACCAGCACTTCGCCGAGCGGATTGACGAAGAGCCCGTGCGGGCGGCGGGTGAAGAGGGGCTCGCCCACCGTCGCCTCGATCTTGGAAAGCGCCTGCGTGACGGCGGGCTGCGAGACATGGCACCGCTCGGCGGCGCGCGTGACCGATTGCGTTTCGACGACGGCGAGGAAGACCCGGAGATGCCGGAGGTTGAAACGCATGGAGGCTCCCGCGGGCTGGCTCACGCGCCTTTCTTTTCGAGGATCCGGTCGAGGCGGGAGGAAAGGTCGTCTTCGCCGGCAGCAAGGTGAAGGCCGGCGATCTCATCCTGCCATTCAGCCGTGGCGGCCGCAAGCCGGTCGGGAAGGCCGTAGTCGCTAAGGGTCTTTGCCACTTCCCGCATCTCGGCGGCGCGGCGCGCACCGTGCAGCATCATGCGCTCCAGGTTGTAGGACGTGCGCCGCGTCCAGTCGATGCCGGGATCGGAGGCCTGCAGCGAGGCGAGCACCGCTTCCTCGACGCCCGCCCGCCGGGCGGCCAGCATGGCCTCGGCCGTCAGCGCCTCCAGCCCCTTGACGATCACCGAGCGCAGCATCTTGATCGCCGAGGCGTCGCCGATGCGGCTTCCGGCCGGCCTGGCCCGCATGCCGAGCGCCGCCAGCGCGGCAAGCGCGGTTTCGGCATGCGGCCCCGAGACGAGAAGCGGCGTCAGGTGGCGCTGCGGATGGACGGGTGCCATCACGGCGACGTCGACATAGCGCCCGCCCGCCGCCGCGATCCTTTCGGCATTCGCCATCTTGGTGACGGGCGAGCAGGAGTTGCAATCGAAGAAGAGCGCGCCCTTGCCGATGGCCGCCGCCGCCTCGCTTGCCGCCTCCGCCGCCCGGTCCGCCGTCACGAGGCTGAACACGCGGTCTGCGCCGGCAAGCGCTTCCGCAGACGTATTGCGGGCATCGACGCCGAACTCCGCGCAGGCGGTGCGGATCGCGGCGGCGCCGGACGGATCGGTTAACTTGATATCGAAGGCGGAGACGATCTCGCCCTCGCCGCGCACCCAGCCGGAGGCAAAGGCCTGCCCGGCTTCGCCGAAGCCGATCAGTGCGATTTTCCGTTGATTTGCCCCGTCCATGCCGCTCCTCCGTATCCTGCCGTTTCACCGTGCATCCTAAGGGTCCGGTCGTGCGGCTTGCCAGCCGTTATAGCCTTTTCTTATCGGCCGTGCGGCTCTTCCGAATTGTCCGGCGGGGCGATTGCCGCCAGAACGGGAGGCAGGAATTGCGGCCAGGGAGACGATCATGGCGGACAGGAAAACGGCGCTGGTCATCAGCGCGCATGCGGCGGATTTCGTCTGGCGCTGCGGCGGGGCGATCGCGCTCCATGCGGAAAAGGGCTACGAGGTCACGGTCGTCTGCCTTTCCTTCGGCGAGCGGGGCGAATCCGCCAAGCTCTGGAAGGAGAAGGACATGACGCTGGAGCGCGTCAAGGCGGCGCGCCGGGCGGAGGCGGAGAAGGCGGCGGCGGCCCTCGGCGTCGCCGATCTCGTCTTCTTCGACCTCGGCGACTATCCGCTGCGCCTGACGGACGAGGACAAGTTCCGGCTGGTCGAGGTGATCCGCAAGGTCCAGCCGGCCTTCATGCTCAGCCATTCGAAATACGACCCCTACAATACCGACCACATGTATGCCACCGAGGTCGCGCTGGAGACCCGCATGATCGCGCAGGCCTGGGGGCACAATCCCGGCCAGAAGGTGCTCGCCGCGCCGCAGCTCTATCTCTTCGAGCCGCACCAGACGGAGCAGATGGGCTGGACGCCGGACGTCTTCCTCGACATCACGCCGGTCTGGGAAAAGAAATGGGCGGCGATCCAGTGCATGGAAGGCCAGGAGCACCTGTGGGCATACTACAGGAACGTCGCCGAGAATCGCGCGAACCACTTCATGCGCAATTCCGGCGGCCAGTCCGGCGGGCGCAAGGCGAAATATGCGGAAGGTTTCCAGGCCGTCTTCCCGCGCACCGTCGACGAGCTTTGAGGAGGCCCTCATCCGGGAGGACATGATGGAACCGTGCTTCGATATCGCCCATCTCGCCCATGTCGAGATGCTGACCGACCGTTTCGAGGAAAGCCTCGATTTCTTCACCCGCATCTACGGGCTGAAACTGTCCGGGCAGGATGCGGCCTCGGCCTATCTGCGCGCCTGGGACGACTACGAGCACCATTCGCTGAAGCTCACCCGCGCCGACACGACGGGCGTCGGCCATATCGCCTACCGCGCGGCCTCGCCGCAGGCGCTGGAGCGGCGGGTGAAGGCCATCGAGGAAAGCGGCTACAAGGTTCTCGGCTGGTTGGAGGGCGATCCCGGCCACGGCCGCGCCTTCCGCTTCGAGGACCCGTTCGGCCACGTCTTCGAGATCTATTACGAGACCGTGCGCCATGCGCCCTCCGGCGACGACGTGCCGGCACTGAAGAACACGGCGAGCGCCTTTACGGGGGCGGCGCCCCGGCGCATCGATCACCTGAACCTGCTCTGCGACGACGTCGCCGCATTCCGCCGCTTCATGGAAACCTGCCTCGGCTCGCGCGTCACGGAGATGATCCTTCTCGACAACGGCCGGCTCGGCGGCTGCTGGTTCACCGTCAACAACAAGACCTACGACCTTGCCTGCACCGAGGAGCACGGCGGCGGCCACGGCCGCCTGCACCACGTCACCTACGCCACCGACCAGCGCGAGGATATTCTGCGCGCGGCCGATATATTCCTTCAGAACGGCGTGCATATCGAGACGGGGCCGCACAAGCACGCCGTCCAGGGCACCTTCTTCCTCTATGTCTGGGAGCCGGCCGGCAACCGGGTGGAGCTTGCCAATTCCGGTGCGCGCCTCATCCTTGCGCCCGACTGGGAGCCGGTTGTCTGGACGCAGAAGGAGCGCCTGAAAGGGCAGGCCTGGGGCCTGAAGACCATCGAGACGTTCCACACGCACGGAACGCCGCCCGTCAAATCCGGGGAGCACTGACATGCCTGTCGTCGTCCAGAACATCGAGCGCGCCGATGCCGATATCGTCGACCGCCTCGCCCGCGCGGGTGTCGCGACGGTCCATGAGGCACAGGGCCGCAGGGGCATGCTGCAAAGCCACATGCGGCCGATCTATCGGGGTGCGCAGGTGGCGGGCTCGGCGGTGACGATCTCCGCGCCGCCCGGCGACAACTGGATGATCCACGTCGCCATCGAGCAGATCCGCGAGGGCGATATTCTCGTCCTCGCCCCGACCAGCCCCTGCGACAACGGCTATTTCGGCGACCTGCTCGCCACCTCCGCCATGGCACGCGGCTGCCGCGGCCTCGTCATCGATGCCGGCGTGCGCGATATCCGCGACCTGACGGAGATGGGCTTTCCCGTCTGGTCGAAGGCCGTTTCCGCGCAGGGAACCGTCAAGGAAACGCTCGGCTCGGTGAACGTGCCCATCGTCTGCGCGGGCGCCTCTGTCGAGGCCGGCGACGTCATCGTCGCGGATGACGACGGCGTCGTCGTGGTGCGCCGCGCGGAAGCGGCGACGGTGCTCGCCGCCGCCGAAGAGCGCCTTGCCAACGAAGAGGCCAAGCGCAGGCGCCTTGCCGCCGGCGAGCTCGGCCTCGATATCTACCGGATGCGCGAAACGCTGGCCGCCAAGGGGCTGAAATATGTCTGAGGACGGCATCCGGTGCCTGTGGATGCGCGGCGGCACGTCCAAGGGCGCCTATTTCCTCGCCAAGGACCTGCCGGCCGACCCGGCCGCGCGCGACGATCTCCTCCTGCGCATCATGGGTTCGCCCGATCCCCGGCAGATCGACGGTATCGGCGGGGCCGACCCCTTGACCTCGAAGGTGGCGGTGCTCTCGCCGTCGAGCCGCGCGGATGCGGATGTCGACTATCTCTTCCTCCAGGTCTTCGTCGACCAGGCGCTGGTGAGCGGCGCGCAGGGCTGCGGCAACATCCTTGCCGCCGTCGGGCCCGCCGCCATCGAGCGCGGCCTCGTGCCGGTGGCCGGCGAGGAGACGCAGGTGCGCATCCACATGGTCAATTCCGGCGAGGTGGCGACGGCGAAGATCGCAACGCCCGGCGGGCGCGTCAGCTATCGCGGACCGACCGGCATTGCGGGCGTTCCCGGCACCCATGCCGCCGTCCCGCTGCTCTTTTTCGGCATTGCCGGCTCGATGTGCGGCGCGCTGCTGCCGACCGGCAATTCGGTCGACGTCATCGACGGTGCGGCGGCGACGCTGATCGACAACGGCATGCCCTGCGTCATCCTCAGCGCCACCGATTTCGGCCTTTCGGGAATGGAGACGCGCGAGGAGCTGGAGGCGGATGCGGCGCTGAAGGCGCGGATCGAGGCGATCCGCCTCAAGGCCGGGCCGATGATGAACCTCGGCGACGTGAAGGACACCTCCGTGCCGAAGATGACGCTCGTCTCGCCGCCGCGGGCCGGCGGGGTGCTCTCCACCCGCACCTTCATTCCGCACCGCGTCCATGCCTCCGTCGGCGTCTTCGCCGCGATCACCGTGGCGACGGCGAGCCGGCTTGCCGCAGGCCCGGCCGCCGCCGTCGCGGTGCAGCCTGAGGATGGCCGCTTCCGCATCGAGCACCCGACCGGCGAGATGGAGGTCTTCCTCGACATCGCCGAAGACGGAACGATCCGTGGCGCGGGCAATATCCGCACCGCGCGAAAACTGTTCGACGGCCTCGTCTTCCCCCGCTGACGGCAGGCAATCGCATATGGATTGAGGACCCCTTCCTAAGTCCCTTCCCCACAAGGGGAAGGGACTTACAGTGCGGCACCCTCAGCGGAAAATTTGGAGGGAAGAGCGTGCCGCCAGCCTTTCTCCCCCCTTGTGGGGGAGATGCCGGCAGGCAGAGAGGGGCTTCATATGCAATTGCCCCTCTGATGGCAGGGGCCTGCCAACATCCTCTTTACCTTTGAAGCCGCCGGTATTGCCGGCGGCTTATTGTTTTTGCTGGGATATTTCGGCCTCTCCATCGTTCTTGGCAGAAATCAATTATAGCCATTTCTTATTGTGAGCGGGCCACTTCTAAATGGAAATGGGGGCCTGTTGGGAACAAGGTGCTTCCACACAGGGACCGGGAGGAAACCGGCCGGTCCCGCAAACGCCCGCCCCGGGAGGACGCATGCTGACCCTTTTATTCGATGGAGTGGCCTACGGCATGCTGCTGTTCGTGCTGTCCTGCGGGCTGGCGGTGACGCTCGGCCTGATGAACTTCATCAACCTTGCGCACGGCGCCTTTGCCATGGCCGGCGGCTATGTCACCGTCATCCTGACCAACAGGTTCGGCGTGCCGTTCCTCGCAACGCTGCCGATCGCCTTCATCGCCACAGCACTCGTCGGCGCGCTCCTCGAACGGCTGCTCTACAAGCCGATGTACGACAGGAGCCCGCTCGACCAGGTGCTCTTTTCCATCGGCCTCGTCTTCATGGCGGTCGCCGGCGTCGATTACCTGATGGGCTCGCAGCAGCAGATCCTCGCGCTTCCCGAATTCCTCAAGGGGCGCGTGGAGATCGCCGGGGTCGGCATCGGCATCTACCGCGCCTTCCTCATCGTCGTCTGCGGCATCCTCGCCATCGTCCTCCAGCTCATCAACAGCCGCACCCGCTTCGGCAGCCAGCTTCGCGCTTCGGTGGACAATCGCCGGGTCGCGCGCGGCGTCGGCATCCGCGTCAACACGGTCTTCGCCGTCACCTTCGCCGTCGGCTCGGGGCTTGCCGGCCTCGGCGGCGCGCTCGGCGCGGAGATCCTCGGCCTCGATCCCACCTTTCCGCTCAAGTTCATGGTCTATTTCCTCATTGTCGTTTCCGTCGGCGGCACGGCCAGCATGTATGGCGCGCTTGCCGCCTCCATCCTGCTCGGCCTCGCCGACGTGCTCGGCAAGTATTACGTGCCCTCCATCGGCGGCTTCGTCATCTATATCGTGCTGGTCGCCGTGCTCGTCCTGAAGCCGCAAGGCCTTTTCGCGAGGGCGAACTGATGGTCTCCGGCATGTCTTCCGCTCCCGCCGGCGTGGCCGGCGCCCTCCGGCGCGCCAACCGCTGGGGCGTGCTTGAAATCCTCCTCTGGATCCTCGCCGTCGCCGCCTGGTTCTTCCTGCCGGAACAGCACCTCATCCTCGCCGAGATCGTCAATTTCGCGATCCTCGCCCTCTCGCTCGATCTCATCCTCGGCTATGCCGGCATCGTCTCGCTCGGCCAGTCGGCCATGTACGGCGTCGGAGCCTATGCGGCGGGCCTGTTCTCGGCCCACGTCACCGGCGAGCCCTTGAGCGGCCTCCTCGTCGGCGGCCTTGCCGGCGCGGCCGTCGCCTTCCTCACCGGCTTCCTGCTGCTGCGCGGGGCGGACCTGACGCGGCTGATGGTGACGCTCGGCGTCGCCGCCGTCTTCATGGAGATCGCCAACCAGGCGGACTGGCTGACCGGAGGGGCGGACGGCCTGCAGGGCGTGGAGACCGCGCCGCTCTTCGGGCTCTTCGAATTCGATATCTTCGGCCGCACCGCCTATGCCTACAGCCTCGGCGTTCTCTTCGTGCTCATCGTCGTCGCCCGCATCGTGCTGGCCTCGCCCTTCGGCTATTCGCTCAGGGCGATCCGCGACAATCCGCTGCGCGCCTCGGCGGTCGGCATCCCGGTCAACCCGCGGCTGATCGCCATCTACACGCTGGGCGGCGCCTATGCCGGCATCGCCGGCGCACTTTTCACGCAGACGCAGATGTTCGTCTCGCTGGATGCGTTGTCGTTCCAGAAGTCCGCGGACGGCCTGATGATCCTCACCATCGGCGGCACGGGCTATCTCTATGGCGGCGTGGTCGGCGCGCTGGTCTACAAGCTCATCCAGGACGTCCTGTCGAACCTTACGCCGCAATACTGGCAGTTCTGGATCGGCCTCCTGCTCGTCGCCTTCGTGCTGATCGGACGCGAGCGGCCGCGCGCGCTGGTCCGCGCGGTCTCCATCCGCCTTGCCCGCCTTTTCGCCGGCAAGGCCGCAAGCCGCCGCGTCGCGGAGGAAAAGCCATGACCGCCCTTCTCGAAACGCGCCACCTCAACCGCATGTTCGGCGCCCTGCAGGCGACGACCGACGTGAGCTTCCGCCTGGAGCGCGGTGCCCGCCATGCCCTGATCGGCCCGAACGGCGCCGGCAAGACGACCTTCATCAACCTCCTGACGGGCGTTCTCTCGCCGACTTCCGGCGAAATCCTGCTGGACGGCAAGGCGATCACCGGTATGAAGCGGGAAGCGCGCGTCCAGCGTGGCCTCGTGCGCACCTTCCAGATCAACCAGCTCTTCGGCGGACTCACGGTCATCGAGAGCCTTGCACTCGTCGTCGCCGAGCGGCGCGGCGAGGGGTGGAACCCCTTCCGGTCGATCGGCCGGGCGAGGGGGATCGACACGGAAATCGCGGACCTCCTGCGCGGCTTCGGGCTGGAGAGCGTGGCGGGGGAAACCTGCTCGGACCTGCCCTACGGCAAGCAGCGCCTCCTCGAAATCGCGCTCGCCATCGCGCTGAAGCCGCGCGTGCTGCTGCTCGACGAGCCGGCGGCCGGCGTGCCGGAGGCGGACAGGCAGGAGGTGCTGTCGCGCCTTGCCGCGCTCCCTTCCGACGTCGCGATCCTGCTGATCGAGCACGACATGGACCTCGTCTTCACCTTCGCGAACCGCATCTCGGTCCTCGTGTCCGGCGGGCTCTTCGCCGAAGGCACGGTGGATGAGATCGCGCACGATCCTCGCGTCAAGGACGTCTATCTCGGAGGCGGGCAGCATGGCTGAACTTCTCGTGCTGGAACAGGTCTCGGCAGGCTACGGCCGCGCCACGGTGCTGCAACAGGTGAGCTTTGGCCTTTGCGAGGGCGAGGCCATGGCGCTGCTCGGCCGCAACGGCGTCGGCAAGACGACGACGCTCAACACCGTCATCGGCCTGACGCGCCAGCAGGGCGGGCGCATCCTTCTCGGCGGGCAGGACATCGCGCGCCTTTCGCCGGAGCGCCGCGTGGAGGCCGGCATCGGCTGGGTGCCGCAGGAGCGCGGCATCTTCCGCTCGCTGACGGTGGAGGAGAACATCACCGCCGTCGCAAGGCCGGGGCGCTGGACGCTGGAGGCCGTCTACGGCCTCTTTCCGCGCCTTGAGGAGCGCAGGCGCAATTTCGGCAACCAGCTTTCCGGCGGCGAGCAGCAGATGCTCGCAATCGCCCGCGCCCTCGTGCTCAATCCGAAGGTGCTGCTGCTGGACGAGCCGACCGAGGGGCTGGCGCCGATCATCGTGGAAGAGCTGCTTGCAGCGATCCGCTGGATCGTCCGCGAGGAGGGCATGGCGGCCATCGTCGTCGAGCAGCACGCCCGCCAGATCCTCGCCATCACCGACAGGGCCGTGATCCTCGACAGGGGCACGGTCGCCTATACGGGCGCCAGCGGGACGCTGGCGGCGGATACGGCCGTGCTCGGCCGCTTCCTCGGTATCGGAGGAGAGGACTGAGGAACCGGCCATGGCGGATATTTCAAACCACAGGAGGAGAAGAATGCGTTTGAAGGCTTTTGCAATGGGCGGCATCGCCGCCATCGCGCTCATCGCGGCAACCGGCGCCGGCCTTGCGGCGGATGCGGTCAAGGTGGGCGTCGTCATTCCGCTGACCGGCGGCTTCCAGTCGAACGGGCGGCAGATCAGTGCCGCGCTGAAGACCTTCGTCGCCACCCACGGCGAGACGGCCGGCGGCAAGCAGGTAGAGTTCATTGTCAAGGACGACGCCTCGACGCCGGACAATGCGCTGCGCCTCGCGCAGGAACTGGTGACGAAGGATCACGTCTCCGTGCTGGCCGGCTTCGGCAACACGCCGACGGCGCTCTCCGTCGCCCAGCTTTCCAAGCGCGCCAGGGTCCCGCAGGTGGTGATGGTGGCGGCGACCTCCGCGATCATGGACGCCTCGCCCTACATGCTGCGCACGTCCTGGACCATTCCGCAGATGGCGAACATCATCGGCGAGTGGGCAGCGAAGAACGGCACGAAGAAATTCGTCACGATCGTCTCCGACTACGGCCCCGGCGCCGATGCCGAGGTCTGGTTCAAGAAGGCGCTGGAAGCGAACGGCGGCACGGTTACTGCGCAACTGAAGGTGCCGCTCGCCAACCCGGATTTCGCACCCTTCCTGCAGCGCGCGGCGGACGAGAAGCCGGAAGCGCTCTTCGTCTTCGTGCCGACCGGCGCGGGCGCGGCCTTCATGAAGCAGTTCGTCGAACGCGGCCTCGACAAGTCGGGCATCAAGGTGATCGCCGCGGCGGACGTCACCGACGACGACCTCGTCAACAACATGGGCGACCCGGCCATCGGCGTCATCACCGGCGGGCCCTATTCGGCCAGCCACGATTCGCCGGAGAACAAGGCCTTCGTCGAGGCCTTCAAGAAGGAGAACGACGGCATGCGGCCGAACATGGTCGCCGTCGCCGCCTATGACGCGCTGGACCTCATCTACAAGACGCTCGACAAGACCGGCGGCGATGCGACGGGCGACGTCTTCGTCGAAGCCGCCAAGGGCATGAAGCTCGACAGCCCCCGCGGGCCGATCTCCATCGACCCCGAGACACGTGACATCGTGCAGAACATCTACATGCGCAAGGTCGAGCGCGTGAACGGCGAACTCTACAACACCGAATTCGAGACCATCGAAGCCGTCAAGGACCCGGCCCACGCGGCCAAGTAAGCCACCGTAAAGAACAAGCGGAGAGCGGCGGATGGCCCAACCATCCGCCGCTTTCGTTTTGGCGGGAGAATACCTTGCCGCGAACTTACGCGGTCAGCTCCGCGATACGGCTCAACGCGGCGGGAAACCCTGAAAGCAAGAAGCGATTTTGCGGGTGCGCGCGCATATTTCCAGCGCAGATAAGCTCAAAGAGTTTTCGAAAAATTCAATGAGTGGTGCCCGGAGGCGGATTTGAACCACCGACACGCGGATTTTCAATCCGCTGCTCTACCAACTGAGCTATCCGGGCATCCGGCTTGGATTTCGTTGAAATCCGTGGGGCGTTTGGTTCCGCCCCGGAAGCGAGCGGGGTTATAGCATCTTGCGAAAATGTGTCCAGCCCCAACGGCGGTTTTTTGCGGGAAAATTGGCGGGGTTTGCAAGCTGCGGAAAAGACTGCGCTTTCGCCGTGCGGGGGCGGCATCACATATCGTCGTCGTCCGCCTTCTTCTCGTCGTCGGCGACGGGGATGGCATAGGAGCCGGAGAGCCAGCGGTTGAGGTCGACGTCGCGGCAGCGGGGCGAGCAGAAGGGATAGTGCTCGCGCGCGGAGGGGCGCTTGCAGATCGGGCAGGGCACGGCCTTGCGCAGCGGCGCCACGGTGGCGGAGGGCTTTTCGGTCTCGCCGGCCATGTCAGATATCCGTCCAGCCCGCATGCACGTCGAAGCCTTCGCCGGAAAGCAGCGCGAGGGTCTCGTAGAGGGGAAGGCCGACCACGTTGGTATAGGAGCCGACCAGCTTGACGACGAAGCTGCCGGCAATGCCCTGGATGGCATAGCCGCCCGCCTTGCCGCGCCATTGGCCGGAGGCGAGGTACTGCTCGATGTCCTGGCTCGACAGGCGCTTGAAGCGCACCTTGGTGTCGATGACCTTCTGGCGCACCGTACGGTCCGGCGTGATGAGGCAGACGCCCGTGAAGACGCGGTGGCTGCGGCCGGAGAGGAGATGCAGCGCGCCGGAGGCCTCGTCGACCATCTCCGTCTTCGGCAGGATGCGCCGGCCGACGGAGACGACCGTGTCGGCCGCCAGGATATAGCTGCCGGCATAGGCGGGATCGCCCTTGACGGCGGCAAGCGCGGCCTGCGCCTTGCCGGTGGAAAGGCGCCGGGCGAGCGAGCGGGGATGCTCGGAGCGCTTCGGCGTCTCGTCGATATCCATCGGCATCAGGCGCGTGGGCGCGATGCCCGCCTGGGCGAGCAGTTCGACGCGGCGCGGCGAGCCGGAGGCGAGGATGAGCTTTTCGGTCTGCGCCATGGGGTCTTCCGGAAAAGTCCGGGACGCGCCGTCGTTCAGGCCGCGGCTCGAAGCCGGGGCGAGGGCGCGGTCCCTGGGCTTACTTGAAACGGTAGGTGATGCGGCCCTTGGTGAGGTCGTAGGGAGTCATCTCGACCAGCACCTTGTCGCCGGCCAGAACGCGGATGCGGTTCTTGCGCATGCGGCCCGCGGTGTGGGCGATGATCTCGTGCTCGTTTTCGAGCTTGACGCGGAAGGTTGCGTTCGGGAGCAGTTCCGTCACGACGCCGGGAAATTCGAGGACTTCTTCTTTTGCCATCTTGCGGTGATATTCCTGTGGGGTGAATTCGGGGAGGCCGGATGCCCGCCTCGAAAAAGTTGCCGGAAACTACACAATCGCCAGGGCTTTGTGAACACCGAAGCGCCGGGTTTCTGCATTTGCCGGAAAGAGAACCGCTTCCTTCTCAGCCGGACGCCTTCAAACGCTTCTCGATCAGCATCTTCAGGAACTCGCGGACCTCGCGGTACGAGCTCATGATCTGGTCGCGCGTGCCCGTCGCCACCGTCGGATCGGGCGTCGGCCAGTACATGACGTCGACGGCCATGGAGCGGGTGAGTTCGAGGGCGGCGTGGTGGGCTTCCGGGGCGAGCGTCACGATGAGGTCGAAATAGTCGTCCTCCAGCTCGTCAAGCGAATGGGGCGCGTGGCGGCCGAGCGAAAGGCCGACCTCGCCGAGCACGGCATCGACGAAGGGATCGCGCTCGCCGGGCCGCACGCCGGCGGAGGCGACATAGGTGCCGGGCAAGAGGCTGCGGGCGATGGTCTCGGCCATGGGCGAGCGCACGGCGTTCATGCGGCACATGAAGAGGACCGAACGGGGCGTTCGCTGCGGGGCTTTCTCAGGTGCCGGGGAAACGCCCTCCATCCGCTCACCCGCGCCAGTAGAGGACGCAGACGAGCGTGAACAGGCGCCGCGCCGTGTCGAAGTCGAATTTGATCTTGCCCGACAGCCGGTCCATCAGCGTTTGCGAGCCTTCGTTGTGGATGCCGCGCCGGCCCATGTCGATCGCCTCGATCTGGCTGGGCGTCGCCGAGCGGATCGCCTGGTAGTAGCTTTCGCAGATCAGGAAGTAATCCTTCACGATGCGGCGGAAGGGCGTCAGCGAGAGGATGTGGGTGGCGACATCCTCGCCGCCTTCGGTGCGGATGGCGAAGACGAGCTTGGAATCGAGCAGCGAGAGGTTGAGGCGATAGGGGCCGCCGGCGTGGCCGAGCGGCTCGAAGCTGTTCTCCTCGATCAGGTCGAAGATGGCGACGGCGCGCTCGTGCTCCACATCCGGCGTGGCGCGGCCGATCGTATCGTCCAGCACCACGTCGCACAGGCGGAAACGGCCTTTCGTCGCCATGCCTTACGTCTCCATGTTGAGGCGGATCGCGACGGAACGGGCGTGGGCGCCGAGCCCTTCGGCCTCGGCCAGCGTGACGGCGGCGGGGCCGAGCGCGCGGAGCTGGTCCGGCCCGAGGCGCAGGATCGAGGTGCGCTTCATGTAGTCGAGCACCGAAAGGCCGGAGGAGAAGCGGGCGGAGCGGGCGGTCGGCAGGACGTGGTTCGAGCCGCCGACATAGTCGCCGATGACTTCCGGCGTGTGGCGGCCGACGAAGATGGCGCCCGCATTGCGGATATCAGGCAGCAGCGCGTCGGGATCGGCCGTGGCGATCTCCAGGTGCTCGGCGGCGATGCGGTTGGCGAGCGGCACGGCTTTCGCAAGCTCCGGCACGAGGATGACCGCGCCGAAGTCGCGCCAGCTCGCGCTCGCGGTCTCGGAACGCGCCAGCGTCTTCAACTGCCGCTCGACGGCGGCCTCGACCGCGTCGGCAAGGGCGGGGCTGTCCGTGACGAGGATCGACTGGGCGCCGGCATCGTGTTCGGCCTGGGCGAGGAGGTCGGCGGCCAGCCAGTCGGGATCGTTGTCGCCGTCGGCGATGACGAGCACTTCGGAAGGGCCGGCGATCATGTCGATGCCGACGGTGCCGAAGACCTGCCGCTTGGCTGCGGCGACGAAAGCATTGCCGGGGCCGGTGATCTTGGCGACGGGGGCGATGGTCCCGGTGCCGTAGGCAAGCGCTGCGACCGCCTGCGCGCCGCCGATGCGGTAGATTTCGTCCACGCCGGCGATGCGCGCGGCGGCAAGCACCGCCGGATTGATCTCGCCGTCCTTCGCCGGCACGACCATGACGATGCGCGGCACGCCGGCGACCTTGGCCGGTACGGCGTTCATGAGCACGGAACTCGGATAGCTCGCGGTGCCGCCCGGCACATAGAGGCCGACGGCGTCGATCGCCGTCCAGCGCGAGCCGAGGCCGACGCCGATATCGTCCTCGTAGATGTCGTCCTTCGGCTTCTGGCGGGCGTGGTGCTTCTCGATGCGCTGGGCGGCAAGCTCCAGCGCGGCGACGATCTTCGGATCCACGGCGTCATAAGCGACGTCGATCTCCTCCAGCGACACGCGCATGGAGGTGACGGAGAAATCGAGGCCGTCGAACTTCTTGGAATAGTCGGCGAGCGCCTTGTCGCCGCGGGCGCGCACGTCGTCGATGATCGTGCGCACGATGGCGTTGACGTCCTCGGAGACCTCGCGCTTGGTGGTCAGGAAGGCAGCGAACCGGCTTTCGAAATCGCTGCTCTGGTAGTCAAGTCTGATCGCCAAGTCGCTCGTCCCTGTCGTCTCCCGGCGGCAGGCGCCGGATATGCCTCAAACCGCCGGGTGGCGGGGTTTCAAGCTGGTTTCCCATGCCCCGCCGGTATCTGCAAGCTGAACTTCGACGCATTCCACATCGAGGGCGACGGAGGCGTTGCCGGAAAGGATGAGCTTGAGCGTGCCATCCGGCCCTTCGCCCTTCGGTGTGAAGTCGACGGCGAGCAGGGAGAAGACGGCCCGCCTGTCCTTGCGGTCGATGCCGAGCGAGCGCACGGCGGAAACGCGCTTGAAGGCGACGACCGCGTGGCGGCGCTCGAAGCTCTTGCGGCCGCGCTCGGCCTTTTCCCAGACGAAGCGGTTGACGACGACCGAAAAGACGTGGTGCCGGGCGTCGTAGGAGAGGCCGTCGGTCTTGAAGACCGCGTCCTGCAGGTGGGCGGAGACCACCGCAAGGTCTTCCGTGTCGAGGGCGAGCAGTTTCAGGCTGTCCATGTTTCGTGTCCTTCCCGGGGAAGCGCGGATATGCGCCATCCCGAATATGTCCTGACGAAATAGGACGGCGCGCGGCGGACTGCAACCGCCGCGCGGCAAGGATCAGTCGCTGACGCGTTCGACGACGGCGCCGCAGCGGGTGAGCTTCTCCTCCAGCCGCTCGAAGCCGCGGTCGAGATGGTAGACGCGCGAGACCATGGTCTCGCCCTCGGCGGCAAGGCCGGCGATGACGAGCGAGACGGAGGCGCGCAGGTCCGTCGCCATGACGGGCGCGCCGCGCAACCGCTCGACGCCCTCGATCTTGGCCGTCTGGCCGGAGAGCGAGATCTTCGCGCCGAGGCGGGCAAGCTCCTGCACATGCATGAAGCGGTTCTCGAAGATCGTCTCGGTGATGTGGGAGATGCCGTTCGACTTGGTCATCAGGCCCATGAACTGCGCCTGGAGGTCGGTCGGAAAGCCGGGGAAGGGGTCGGTGACGACGTCGACCGGCTTGATGCCGCCGCCGTTGCGCACGACGCGGATGCCGCTTTCCGTCGCGGTGATCTCGGCGCCGGAGCGGCGGATGGCTTCAAGGGCGGTGTCGAGCAGGGCCGCATCCGTGCCTTCCAGCACGACGTCGCCGCCCGTCATGGCGACGGCCATGGCATAGGTGCCGGTCTCGATACGGTCCGGCAGGACGCGATGGCGGGCGCCGGAGAGCTGGGTGACGCCCTCGATGGTGATGGTGGAGGTGCCGGCGCCGGAGATCTTCGCGCCCATGGCGTTGAGGCACTTGGCAAGGTCCTGCACTTCCGGCTCGCGGGCGGCATTGCCGATCACCGTCGTGCCGCGGGCAAGGGTCGCGGCCATCATCATGACGTGCGTCGCGCCGACGGAGACCTTGGGGAAGGTGTAGCGCGCGCCGATCAGGCCGCCTTCCGGCGCCGTCGCCTCGACATAGCCGCCGTCGATCTCGATCCTTGCGCCGAGCGCGGCGAGCGCCTCGATGAAGAGGTCGACCGGGCGCGTGCCGATGGCGCAGCCGCCCGGCAGCGAGACGCGCGCCTTGCCTTCACGGGCGAGCAGCGGGCCGATCACCCAGAACGAGGCGCGCATCTTGGAGACCAGTTCATAGGGCGCGGTCGTGTCGACGATGTTGCGCGAGGTGAAGTGGATCGTGCGCGAATAGCCCTCGCCCTGGCGCTCGCGGCGGCCGTTGACGGAGATGTCGGCGCCGTGGTTGCCGAGGATGCGGATGAGCTGCTCGACGTCGGCAAGGTGCGGCACGTTTTCCAGCGTCAGCGTGTCGTCGGTCAAAAGCGAGGCGATCATCAGCGGCAGCGCGGCGTTCTTGGCGCCGGAGATGGGGATGATGCCCTTCAGCTCGTTGCCGCCTACAATTCGGATACGATCCATGTGTGACTACGGGCCGGGCCCGCCTTTCTCAAAGAATATCGGCTTTCGGAGATTGCGGCCTCTTTAGAGCATCGCGATCGAAAAATGAAGACCGTGCCGGCCGCGTGGTTTTCTGCGCGCCCGGTCCCCGGAAACCGTCCCCGTCGCCTTCGTTTTCGAAGACATTTTTCGACTAACCGTCCGATTCGTCTTTTTTTGCGGCAGGAAGCCCCGTCGTCTCGTCCGCTTCCCCGGCGCGCCGGGCGCGCGCCTGCTGCTTGCGGCGCTGGAGATTGTCGCGCAGCGTCCTGGCCAGCCGCTCCGCGCGGATCTCCGCCTCCGTCCGGATCTTCCTGCCTTTCGTCTCGTCCTCGCCGCTCATGCCGTCCCGTCCCTCTCCCCGCAAAGCGAGGCTCCCGTCAGTTTTGTTGCGATAATCGTACATTGGCCGCTTGCACTACCGGATGACCTGTGGCAATAGGCCCTCGCTCACGCGGAACAGCATCGTTTCGCCGGATGCTGCTATAGCTCAGGGGTAGAGCACTCCCTTGGTAAGGGAGAGGCCGAGAGTTCAAATCTCTCTAGCAGCACCATTTCTCCTCCCGTTCTGCCCGTTTCCGATCATGCCCGATGCCGCCTTGCTGCGTGTCTTGCCGGGCGGTTCGCCGACGATGCGCTTGAAGGCGCGGGCGAAGGCGGCTTGCGAGCCGAAGCCGAGGCGGCGGGCGGCGGTGTCGATGGCGAGCTTGTCGCGGCGGAACCACTGTTCTGCGAGGCGCATGCGCAAGGCAAGCACGTAGCGCTGCGGCGTCATGCCCGTCACCTCGACGAAGCGTTTGGCGAAGACAGAGCGGGAGCTGCCCATTTCCTGCGCCATGTCGGCGAGCGTCCAGTTGCGGCCGGGCTCGCGGTGGAGCGCGGCGATGACGCGGCCGAGCCGCGGATCGCGCAGCGCCTCGATCCAGCCCGTCGCATCGCCGCAGCCGCATTCCACCCAGCCGCGCACGATGGAGGCGGCGATGACGTCGGCAAGTCGGGCGAGGATGCCGGCCGAGCCGACGCGCTCCTCGGACATTTCCCGCTCCATCGCGCCCAGCAGCGGCATCAGCTCCGGCTGGCGGCCGATCAGCGCGCCGACGGACATGACCTGCGGCATGAGGCCGACGAGGGGATGGAGCGTATCCAGCTCGAATTCCATGCGGCCGGTGAAGATCAGCGTGTCGTTCTCCCTGTCCGCGGATTTTATGCAGGCCTCCACCGCCGCCACCTCCGGGCAGAGCGGCTTTCGCGCGTAGCTCTCGTAGTCGCGCATCTGCACGTTCGGGCCGGTGACGATCTCGTGCATCTCGCCGCGCGGCAGGAGCACGGCATCGCCGCAGGCAAGTTCGCGCCCGCTCTCGCCCGGCGCGCGCAGCAGCACCTTGCCGCGCGCGATGAAGTGGAAGCGGGCCTCGGGTGCCGAGGGAAAGCGGATGCCGAAGGGCGGTGTGAGCTGCAGCCGGCCGTAGCTCGCCCCGCGCAGGCGCATGCCCATCAGCAGCTCGCTGACGGGGTCGTGGGTATTTTTCGCAAGGCCGGACGATTGATCAAACATTGCGGATAAAATGGCATTGTGCGTCTTGGTTTTCAACCCACCTTTGCGGGCACGCACTGCAACAGGAAAGGGATAGCAGATGACGGATGCAACAATCATGACGCCGGAGAGCGAGGCGGATGCCCGCCCGGCCTGGGGCGGCGTCCTGTCGATGACGCTCGGCGTGTTCGCGTTGGTGGGCGCGGAATTCCTGCCCGCAAGCCTCCTCACGCCGATGGCGGCCGATCTCGGCATTTCGGAAGGCATGGCGGGGCAGGCGGTGACGGCGACGGCGGCTGTGGCGCTCGTCACCAGCCTTCTCGTCACGGTGGTGACGCGCAGGCTCGACCGACGGCTCGTCCTGCTCGGCCTTTCGGTGCTGCTGATCCTGTCGAACCTGCTCGTCGCCTTCTCCGACAGCCTTCCCATGCTGCTCGGCGGGCGCGTGCTGCTCGGCATGGCGCTCGGCGGCTTCTGGACGCTCTCGGCGGCGACGATGATGCGGCTGGTGCCGGAGGCCCATGTGGCCAAGGCCCTCTCGGTGATGTTCCTCGGCGTCTCGGCGGCCACGGTCTTCGCCGCGCCGGTCGGCAGCTATGTCGGCGACATGGTCGGCTGGCGCAACGTCTTCCTCGGCGCGGCGGTGCTCGGCGCGCTGTCCTTCGTCGTGCAGGTCGCGACCCTGCCGTCGCTGCCGCCGCGCGGCCATTCGCGCTTCGGCACGCTGGTCGAGGTGCTGAAGCGGCCGGGCGTCGGCTTCGCCATGCTGGCGATCCTCCTCGTCTTCACCGGCCACTTCTCCTTCTTTACCTATATCCGCCCCTTCCTCGAGACGGTGACGGGCATCGGCGTCGAGGGCATTTCGGGCGTGCTGCTCGGCTTCGGCATCGCCACCTTCTTCGGTAATTCGCTCGGCGCGGTGCTGCTGGAGCGGTCCATGCGCTTCACGCTGGCGACGATGCCGCTGGTCATGGGCGTGCTGGCCCTCTCGCTCTCGGCCTTCGGCGGCCACCTCGTCGCCGATGCCGCCATGGTCGCGCTCTGGGGGCTTGCCTTCGGCGCCGTGCCGGTCGCCTGGTCGACCTGGATCACCCGCGCCGTGCCGGACGAGGCGGAAAGCGCCGGCGGCCTCTTCGTCGCCGCCATCAACTTCGCCATCGCGACCGGCGCGGCCGCCGGCGGGGCGCTCTTCGACCTCAGCGGCGTTTCCAGCGTCTTCGTCGCGAGCGGCGTCGCGCTCTTCCTCGCCGCGCTGACGATCATGACGGCGGTGCGCACCCGTCCGGCATGATGGAGGCAGGCCGGCGGATGCGGAAATTCCGCCGGCCCCCACCTTCGCCCTGTTCGACGCGGCCGGTTTCGGTCTAGAACGCTGGACGAAGATGACGGAGGAGCGCACGGTGACGATGACGGCAGGAGATTTTTCGCAAGGAACATTCGTCGGGCGCGTCTGGCGGCCTGACGTGCAGGGGCCGGCAATCGTCGTGCTGCGCGGCGGCCGGCTCGTCGACGTCACCTCCATCGACTGCGCCACGATGCGCGACCTCCTGGAAAAGGACGACCCGGCCGCCTTCGCCCGCACCGCGTCCGGCGAGGACCTCGGCGCGCTCGATGCCGTGCTGGAGACTTCCGTGGAAGGCACGGGCAATTTTTCCGTGCTCCACCTCCTCGCCCCTTGCGATCTCCAGGCTGTCAAGGCCTGCGGCGTCACCTTCGCCCGCTCGATGATCGAGCGGGTGATCGAGGAGAAGGCGGCGGGCAATCCGGCGCTGGCGGAAAAGGTGCGCGGCCGCGTCACCGCCATCATCGGCGACAGCCTGCGCGATCTCAAGGCCGGCTCCGAGGCGGCGGCGAGGGTCAAGGCGGCGCTGATCGAGGAGGGCGTCTGGTCGCAATATCTGGAGGTCGGCATCGGGCCGGATGCGGAGGTCTTCACCAAGGCGCCGGTGCTTTCCTCCGTCGGCTGGGGCGCGTCGGTCGGGCTGCATCCGGTCTCCAGGTGGAACAATCCCGAGCCGGAAATCGTGCTCGCCGTCGACAGCGCCGGCCGTGCGAAGGGCGCGACGCTCGGCAACGACGTGAACCTGCGCGACGTCGAGGGGCGCTCGGCGCTCCTTCTCGGCAAGGCGAAGGACAACAATGCCTCCTCCGCCATCGGTCCCTTCATCCGCCTCTTCGACGAGACCTATTCCATCGAGGACGTGCGCAAGGCCGACCTCGATCTCCTGATCGAGGGCGAGGACGGCTTCGTGCTCAAGGGCCGCAGCACGATGCGCGAGATCAGCCGCGACCCGCTCGACCTCGTCTCCCAGACCATCGGCAGGCATCACCAGTATCCGGACGGCTTCATGCTGTTCATGGGCACGCTCTTCGCGCCCGTGGAAGACCGCGACGCGCCCGGACAGGGCTTCACCCACAAGACGGGCGACCGGGTGACGATCTCGAACCCGGAGCTCGGCGCGCTCGTCAACACCGTGCGCCTTTCCACCGAATGCCCGCCCTGGACCTTCGGCATCGCCACGCTGATGCGCAACCTTTCCGGCCGCGGGCTGCTCTGACATGGCCGAGGGCGTCCTCGACGAGACGAGCCGGAAAATCCTGCGGCTGCTGCAAAGCGAGCCGGACCTGACCGTCGCCGAGATCGGCGAGCGCGTCGGCCTCAGCCACACGCCCTGCTGGCGGCGCATCAAGGAGATGGAGAAGCAGGGCATCATCCGCGGCCGCGTCATCGCCGTCGATCCCAAGCGCGTCGGCTTCGAGGTCTCGGTCTTCTGCTTCGTCAGGCTCAAGCAGCACGACGAGGAGACGCTGCTGGAGTTCGAGCGGGCGGTGAAGGACATGCCCGAGGTCGTGCAGTGCTATTCCATGACCGGCGACCACGACTATGTGCTGCGGGTGCTGACGAGCAGCGTGCGGCAATACGAGGAGATATTGAAGAAGGCGCTGCTCAAGCTGCCGGGCGTCGGCTTCGTCAATTCCAGCTTCGCCCTCGACGAATTGAAGAACACGCATCGCGTGCCGCTTTGAGCAAAATAGGATGGCTTTGCGCCAAGCGGCCTGCCTTGCGGATGCCGTCCTAGCGGCCCGCCGTGCCGGGCCGAAAATAAGGACCCGCTCCTCCCAATCCCTCACTAAGCTCCTACATTAGGAGGATGGCTTTCGTGGAGGAGAGCCATCGAGGAGGAAGTCATGCTGAAGCAGAGCTTTTCTCTCGAGGACAAGTATACGGCGGAGGAAGGAAGGATCTTCCTTTCCGGCATCCAGGCCCTCGTGCGCCTGCCGATCGTGCAGATGCGGCGCGACCGTGCCGCGGGGCTGAACACCGCCGCATTCATCTCGGGTTATCGCGGATCGCCGCTCGGCGGCTACGACCAGCAGCTCGCCAAGGCGGGCAGGCATCTGGCGGCGCACGACATCGTGTTCCGGCCGGGCGTCAACGAGGATCTGGCCGCCACCGCCGTCTGGGGCACGCAGCAACTGCACCTGTCGCCCGGCGCGCGCTACGACGGCGTCGCCGGCTACTGGTACGGCAAGGGGCCTGGCGTCGACCGCTGCGGCGACGTGCTGAAGCATGCCAATGCCGCCGGCACCTCGCAACATGGCGGCGTGCTCTGTTTCGCCGGTGACGACCATTCGGCAAAGTCGTCCTCCATCCCGCACCAGTCCGACCACGCCTTCATGTCGGCGCTGATCCCGGTGCTCTATCCCTCGTCCATCCACGAATTCGTCGAATACGGCCTGCTCGGCACGGCCATGTCGCGCTATTCCGGCTGCTGGGTCGGCATGAAGTTCATCGCCGACACGGTCGAGACGACGGCCTCCGTCGACCTTGCCGGCGAGCGCCGGCAGTTCGTCGTCCCGGAGGATTTCGAGCTCCCGCCGGGCGGGCTCAACCTGCGCTGGCCCGATCCGCCGCTGCCGCAGGACGAGCGGCTGCAGACCTACAAGGGCTATGCCGCCATCGCCTTTGCCCGCGCCAACCGGGTGGACGAGATCACGCACGACGCCCCGCGCGCCCGCTTCGGCATCATCGCCTCGGGCAAGGCCTATGAGGACGTGCTTCAGGCCCTGAAGGAGCTGTCCATCGGCCCCGCGGAAATGGCCGAGATCGGCATGCGCGTCTACAAGGTCCGCATGCCCTGGCCGCTGGAGCCGGAGGGCGTGCGCGAATTCTCGCAGGGGCTGGAAGAGGTTCTGGTCGTCGAGGAGCGGCGCGAGATCATCGAGAACCAGATCAAGCAGCAGCTCTTCAACTGGCATCACGGCGAGCGGCCACGCATCATCGGCAAGTTCGACCATGAGGACCATCCGTTCCTGCCACTCTCGCAGGCGCTCTCCGTCGGCATGGTTGCCCGCGCGATCGCCGCGCGGCTCCTGCATTTCGAGTTCGACGCGGGCCTGAAGAAGGTGATCGCCGACGAGCTCTCCTACCTGCTGGAGCGCGAGAAGCTGCGCAAGGCCCATGCCGCGCCGGTCGAGCGCGTGCCCTATTTCTGCTCCGGCTGTCCGCACAACACTTCCACCAAGGTGCCGGAGGGAAGCCGCGCGACGGCGGGCATCGGCTGTCACTACATGGTGCAGTGGATGGACCGCTCCACCATGACCTTCACCCATATGGGCGCGGAAGGCGTGCCATGGTCGGGCATCGCGCCCTTCACCGACGAGAAACACATCTTCGTCAATCTCGGCGACGGCACCTATTACCATTCCGGCATCCTCGCCATCCGCCAGTCGGTCGCCGCCGGCGTCAACATCACCTACAAGCTGCTCTACAACGACGCCGTGGCGATGACCGGCGGGCAGGCCGTCGACGGGCCGCTCAGCCCCGAGGCAGTCACGCACCAGCTCTACGACGAGGGTGTCGCGCCGATCTACCTCGTCTCGGACCATCCGGAAGCCTATTCGCCCGCGACGCTCGCGCCCGGCACCGTCGTGCGCCACCGCGACGAGATGGACCGGGTGATGCGCGATATCCGGGAAGCGCCCGGCTGCTCGGCCATCGTCTATGTGCAGACCTGCGCGGCGGAAAAGCGCCGCCGCCGCTCGCGCGGCCTGATGGAGGATCCGCCGGTCCGCCTGATGATCAATCCCGCCGTCTGCGAGGGCTGCGGCGACTGTTCCACCCAGTCGAACTGCGTCTCCGTCGAGCCGCTCGACACCGCGCTCGGCCGAAAGCGCAAGATCAACCAGTCCTCGTGCAACAAGGACTATTCCTGCCTCAAGGGCTTCTGTCCTTCCTTCGTGACGGTGGAGGGCGGGCGGCTGCGCAAGGCGGCGCGTACGAACCCCGACATGGCGGGCCTTGCCGAGCCGGAGATCGTCCGGATCGGCGCGCGCGCCTACAACATCGCCATCGCCGGCATCGGCGGCACGGGCATTCTGACGATCAGCGCCATCCTCGGCATGGCCGCCCATCTCGACGGCAGGTCGCCGATGATCCTCGACATGGCGGGCCTCGCGCAGAAGGGCGGCGCGGTGATGAGCCACCTGCGCATCGGACTTCGCGACGAAGACGTGTCTTCGCCGCGCATCGTCACCGGCGGGGCGGACCTCCTGATCGCCGCCGACGATGTGGTGGGCGCCTCGAAGGACGCCATCACGCTCTGCGACCGGCACCGCACGACGGGCGTCGTCAACACGAAGCTGACGCCGGTTGCCGATTTCGTGCGCAAGCGCGATTTCGACTTCCGCCGCCGCGACGTGGAGAACACCGTCCGCGAGGGCCTGCGCGAGCCGTCCCACCTCCTCGACTTCACGACCATCGCCGAGAAGGTCGCCGGCAACGCCATGGCGACGAACATCCTGATGACCGGCTACGCCTGGCAGAAGGGCCTGATCCCGCTCACCCGCCAGTCCATCGAGCAGGCGATCGCGCTGAACGGCGTCGCGGTCGACGCCACCCTCTCGGCCTTCGGCTGGGGCCGGCTGATCGCCGCCGATCCAGCCCGCGCCGAACGCTTGCTGCACCCCGGCAAGCCCGTTCCGACGCTGGAGACCATGACGACGGAAGACCTGATCGCCCACCGGATGAAGCACCTGACCGCCTACCAGAACGCCGCGCTCGCCGACCGCTACAAGGCGCTGGTGCAGCGGGTGCTGACGGGGGAAACAGCGCTCGGCCCGGACGACAGGCTCACCCGCACGGTGGCCCATGTCTACGCCCAGCTCCTCGCCTACAAGGACGAATACGAGGTTGCCCGGCTCTTCACCGATCCGGCCTTCAAGGCGGGCCTCGCCGAGCAGTTCGAGGGCAGGTATCGCATCGTCTTCAACCTCGCACCGCCGATGCTCAAGGGCGAGGATGCGAGCGGCCGGCCGCGCAAGCGCCGCTTCGGCCGCTGGATGCTGCCGGTCTTCGGCCTGCTTTCGCGCATGAAGGGCCTGCGCGGCACGGCCTTCGATCCCTTCGGCCGCTCCGCCGAGCGCCGCATGGAACGCCGGCTCATTGCCGACTACGAGACGCTTGTGGGCCATGTGCTGCAAAACCTTCGCGGCGAGAACCTCGAGGCCGCCGTTGCGCTGCTTGCGCTTTACGGCGAGATTCGCGGCTACGGCCCCGTCAAGGAGGAGGCGGCAAAGCGCGTGGAGGCGCGTGTGGCCGGTCTGCGCAAGGCTTTCGACACGGCAGGACAGGAAAAGGCGGCCGCATAAGGCCGAAGGGGAGGACGGACATGTACGATGCCGCAATGAGCTTCGGGCTCGGGGAGGATATCGAGGCGCTGCGCGAGAGCGTGCGGCGCTTCGCGTCGGAGCGCATCGCGCCGCAGGCCGCCGAGATCGACCGCACGAACGCTTTCCCGATGCCGCTCTGGCGCGAGCTTGGCGATCTCGGCCTCCTCGGCATCACCGCGCCGGAGGCTTACGGTGGCTCGGGCATGGGTTATCTCGCCCATTGCGTGGCGATGGAGGAGATCAGCCGGGCCTCGGCCTCGGTCGCCCTCAGCTACGGCGCCCATTCCAATCTCTGCGTCAACCAGATCGTGCGCAACGCCAGCAAGGAGCAGCGGGAGAAATACCTGCCGAAGCTGATCTCCGGCGAACATGTCGGCGCGCTCGCCATGTCTGAGCCGGGGGCAGGCTCCGACGTCGTCTCCATGCGGCTGCGCGCGGAAAAGCGCGGTGACCGTTATGTGCTGAACGGCAACAAGATGTGGATCACCAACGGGCCGGATGCGGACGTGCTGGTGGTCTATGCCAAGACCGATCCGGAGGCCGGCGCGCGCGGCATTACCGCCTTCTTCATCGAGAAGGGGTTCAAGGGCTTTTCGACCGCCCAGAAGCTCGACAAGCTCGGCATGCGCGGTTCGAATACCTGCGAGCTCGTCTTCACCGATTGCGAGGTGCCGGAGGAGAACGTCATGGGCACGGTCGGGCGCGGCGTCAACGTCCTGATGTCCGGCCTCGACTATGAGCGCGTCGTGCTCTCCGGCGGTCCGCTCGGCATCATGGCGGCCTGCCTCGACGTGGTCGTGCCCTATATCCACGAGCGAAAACAGTTCGGCCAGCCGATCGGCGAATTCCAGCTCATGCAGGGCAAGGTGGCCGACATGTATGTCGCCTTCAATGCGGCGCGCGCCTATGTCTATGCCGTCGCGAGCGCCTGCGACCGCGGCGAGACGACGCGCAAGGACGCCGCCGGCTGCATCCTCTATTCCGCCGAAACCGCCACGAAGCTGGCACTGGAGGCCATCCAGGCGCTCGGCGGCAACGGCTATATCAACGACTACCCGACCGGCCGCCTGCTGCGCGACGCCAAGCTCTACGAGATCGGCGCGGGCACGTCCGAAATCCGCCGCATGCTGATCGGCCGCGAGATCTTCCAGGAGACGCTGTGATGCCGGTCATCCCCTCGGCCGTGAACACGCGCGGCGAAACCTTCGAGGCGAACCGCAAGGCGATGCTCGACGCGCTGGCGCTGGTGGAGGAGGCGGCAAACCTCGCCATGGACGGCGGCGGGCCGAAGGCGCGCGCGCGCCATGTCGCCCGCGGCAAGCTGCTGCCGCGCGAGCGCGTCGCGCAGCTTCTCGATCCGGGCTCGCCGTTCCTCGAGATCGGCCTTACCGCCGGCCACGGCCTTTACGACGGCGCCGCGCCGTCCGGCGGCATGATCGCCGGCATCGGCCGCGTCTCCGGCCGCGAATGCATGATCGTCTGCAACGACGCGACGGTGAAGGGCGGCACCTATTACCCCATCACCGTGAAGAAGCACCTGCGCGCGCAAGAGATCGCCGCGGAGAACCGGCTGGCCTGCATCTACCTCGTCGATTCCGGCGGGGCGAACCTGCCGAACCAGGACGAGGTCTTTCCAGACCGCGATCATTTCGGCCGCATCTTCTACAACCAGGCGCAGATGTCCGCCGCCGGCATCCCGCAGGTCGCCGTCGTCATGGGAAGCTGCACGGCGGGCGGCGCCTACGTTCCGGCGATGAGCGACGAGACCGTCATCGTCGAGAACCAGGGCACGATCTTCCTCGCCGGCCCGCCGCTGGTGAAGGCTGCGACGGGTGAGGTCGTAACCGCGGAAGACCTCGGCGGCGGCGACGTCCACACCCGCCTTTCCGGCGTGGCCGATCATCTGGCGCGCGACGACCGCCACGCGCTCGCCATCGCCCGGCAGATCGCCGCCAACCTCAATATGCGTAAGCAAGAACTTACGAAAATCGGCGAGGGCGAAGCCCCGCTCCATGACCCGGAAGACCTGCTCGGCATCGTGCCGGCCGATACCCGCACGCCCTATGACGTGCGCGAGGTGATCGCCCGCGTGGTCGACGGCTCGCGCTTCGACGAGTTCAAGGGCCGCTTCGGCGCCACGCTCGTCTGCGGCTTTGCAGCCCTGCACGGCCTGCCCGTCGGCATCCTCGCCAACAACGGCGTGCTCTTCTCCGAAGCCGCGCTGAAGGGCGCGCATTTCATCGAGCTCTGCGCCCAGCGCGGCATTCCGCTTCTCTTCCTGCAGAACATCACCGGCTTCATGGTTGGCCGGAAGTATGAGGCGGACGGCATCGCCAAGCATGGCGCCAAGCTCGTCACCGCCGTTGCCACCGCGAAGGTGCCCAAGATCACCATGCTGATCGGCGGCTCCTACGGCGCTGGCAATTACGGCATGTGCGGCCGGGCCTATTCGCCGCGCTTCCTGTGGACCTGGCCGAACAGCCGCATCGCCGTGATGGGCGGCGAGCAGGCGGCGGGCGTTCTCGCCACCGTCCGGCGTGAAGGCATCGAGCGGACGGGCGGCACATGGAGCGCGGAGGAGGAGGCTGCCTTCAAACAACCGACCATCGACATGTTCGCCCGCCAGAGCCATCCGCTCTACGCCTCGGCGCGCCTCTGGGACGACGGCATCGTCGATCCCCGCAAAACGCGCGACGTGCTGGCACTTTCGCTCTCGGCGGCGCTCAACGCGCCGATCGAGCCCACCCGCTTCGGCGTCTTCCGGATGTAGGAGGCAGCATGTTCCGCAAGATCCTCATCGCCAATCGGGGCGAAATCGCTTGCCGCATCATCCGTACCGCCCGCCGCACGGGTGTCGCGACGGTTGCCGTCTTCTCCGATGCCGACCGGGACGCCCTGCATGTCGCGCTTGCCGACGAAGCCGTCCGCATCGGCCCGGCGGAGGCGGCGAAAAGCTACCTGAACATCCCCGCCATCGTCGAGGCCGCCAGGGCGAGCGGCGCGGAGGCGGTGCATCCGGGTTACGGCTTCCTCTCGGAAAATCCCGAGTTCGTGGAGGCGGTGGAGGCCGCCGGCCTCGTCTTCATCGGCCCCTCGGCCAATGCCATCCGCGCCATGGGCCTGAAGGACGCCGCCAAGGCCCTGATGGAGAAGGCCGGCGTTCCCGTCGTCCCCGGCTATCACGGCGAGCGGCAGGAGCCGTCCTTCCTCGCCGGCGAGGCGGAGGCCATCGGCTATCCCGTGCTGATCAAGGCGCGGGCCGGAGGCGGCGGCAAGGGCATGCGCAAGGTGGAGCGGCCGGAAGACTTCGTCGCCGCGCTGGAAAGCGCCCGGCGCGAGGCGGAAAGCGCCTTCGGCGACGGGCGCGTCCTGGTGGAAAAATACATGGCCAAGCCCCGCCATATCGAGGTGCAGGTCTTCGGCGATGCGCACGGCAACGTCGTGCATCTCTTCGAGCGCGACTGCTCGCTCCAGCGCCGGCACCAGAAGGTGATCGAGGAGGCCCCGGCTCCCGGCATGACGGCGGAGATGCGCGCCGCGATGGGCACGGCCGCCGTGCGCGCGGCAGCGGCCATCGGCTATAGCGGCGCCGGCACCGTCGAGTTCATCGCCGACGTTTCGGAAGGATTGCGGCAGGACCGCTTCCATTTCATGGAGATGAACACGCGCCTCCAGGTCGAGCATCCCGTGACGGAGGCGATCACCGGTCTCGATCTCGTCGAATGGCAGCTCCGCGTCGCTGCCGGCGAGCCCCTGCCGAAGCGGCAGGACGAGCTTTCCATCGACGGCTGGGCCTTCGAAGCGCGGCTTTATGCGGAAAACCCGGCGCGCGACTTCCTGCCCGCGACCGGCCGTCTTTCGGTCTTCGACCTGCCGGAGGGTGTGCGGGTCGATTCCGGGGTGCGCGCGGGCGACCTCGTCACGCCCTATTATGACCCGATGATCGCCAAGGTCGTCACCCACGGCCGCACCCGCGCCGAAGCGCTCGCCCGGCTGGAAGGCGCGCTTGCGGAATGCCGCGTTGCGGGCGTGACGACCAATGCCGGTTTCCTCGCCCGCCTCTGCCGCCTGCCGGCCTTCTCGGCGGGCGATGTTGATACGGGCCTCATCGGCCGGTCCGGCGAGGAGTTGCTGACCGAGCCCGAGGCCTCCGAAGAGGCCTTCGCCCTTGCCGCCCTCGCGGCGCTCGGCCTTCTCGCCGCGCCATCGGGGGATGACCCTTGGCAGCGTCTCCGCGGCTTCCGCCTGTGGGGCGAAGCCGTGCAGACCGTGTTCCTCGATCACGGCGGTGCGGAGCACGCGCTGCGCGTGACGATGCGCGGCGAGGGCCGCTTCCGCGTCGAGCATGGCGGCGTTGCGACGGATCTCTGCGTTCAGTCTTTCGACGGCCGTGCTGTCCGCGTGGCGTTCGACGGCCATACGCTTCCGGCAACCGTGCATCGCGAGGCGCGCGCCATCACCGTCTTCTTCGCCGGCCGCGGCCATGCCTTCGTGCTTGCCGAGGAAGCCGGCCATCAGGGCGAGGCAGCCGGGGGCGACCGGCTCTCCGCGCCGATGCCGGGCCTCGTGCGCATCGTCTCGGCGGGGCCGGGCGCTCGCGTTAAAAAGGGCGATCCGCTCGTCACCATGGAGGCGATGAAGATGGAGCTGGTGCTGGCCGCCCCGCGCGACGGCGTGGTGGCCGCGGTGCCGGTGGCGGCGGGCGATCAGGTGCCCGAAGGCGCGCTGCTCGTCGCGCTGGCGCCGGAGGAGGCGGCATGAGCCGGCGCATCGAAATCGTCGAGATGGCGGCCCGCGACGGCCTGCAGAACGAGAAGGCGATCATCCCCGCCGCCGACAAGATCGCTCTGGTCGACCTCCTGTCCGACTGCGGCTTCGCCCGCATCGAGGCGACCAGCTTCGTCAGCCCGAAATGGGTGCCGCAGCTTGCCGACGGTGCCGAGGTGATGGCCGGCATCCGCCGCCGCCCCGGTATTTCCTACGCCGCGCTGGTGCCCAACATGAAGGGCTACGAGGCGGCGAAGGCGGCCGGCGCCGATGAGGTCGCCGTCTTCCTCTCCGCTTCCGAGGGCTTTTCGCGGGCCAATCTCAACTGCTCCATCGCCGAGAGCATCGAGCGCGTGCGCCCGGTGGCAGAGGCGGCAAAGGCGGACCGTATTCCGCTGCGCGGCTATGTGAGCTGCGTCGTGCAATGCCCCTATGACGGCCCG
This sequence comes from Shinella fusca, assembly GCF_014203155.1. Classification (GTDB taxonomy): domain Bacteria; phylum Pseudomonadota; class Alphaproteobacteria; order Rhizobiales; family Rhizobiaceae; genus Shinella; species Shinella fusca. Next base: position 20,192 of record NZ_JACHIK010000014.1, on the reverse strand, counting down.
GTCGAGCCCTGCGCCGTTGCGCGGGTGACGGGCCAGCTCCTGCGGCTCGGCTGCCATGAGGTGAGCCTCGGCGACACGATCGGCCGCGCGCGGCCCGCCGAGGTCGCGGCCATGCTGGACGTGGTGCTTGCCGTCGCCTTCCCGGAAAACCTCGCCGGCCATTTCCACGACACGAACGGGCTGGCGCTCGACAATATCCGCGTGGCGCTCGATCGCGGGCTTTCCGTCTTCGACGCCTCTGTCGGCGGGCTCGGCGGCTGCCCCTATGCGCCGGGCGCGCGCGGCAATGTCGATACGCTCGCCGTTGCCGACATGCTGGCGGCCGAGGGCTATGAAACCGGGCTCGACCGGCGCAAGCTGGCCCTTGCCGCCGCCTTCGCGCGGCGCATCGCCGGCAAGGACGATGCGCGCCGGAGCGCCTGAGGCGAAAAGATGGGAGGTTCAAAGATGCATTTCGAGACGATCTCCGTATCCGTCGACCGGCGTGGCGTCGCGGCGCTGACGCTCCGCCGCCACGCCCAGCACAATGCGCTTTCCGGCCTGATGATCCGCGAGCTCACGGCGGTCGCGGGCCTTCTCGGCGAGGACGCGGCCGTGCGCCTCGTCGTGCTGACGGGCGAGGGCGAGAGCTTTTGCGCGGGCGGCGACCTCAACTGGATGAAGGAGCAGATCGCCGCCACGCGCGAGGAGCGCATCGCGGAAGCCCGCCGGCTCGCCATGATGCTGAAGTCGCTGCGCGACCTGCCGAAGCCGCTGATCGCCCGCGTCAACGGGCAGGCCTATGGCGGCGGGGTCGGCCTCATCAGCGTGTGCGATGCGGCGATTGCCGTCGAGGGTGCCCGCTTCGGGTTGACGGAAACCCGCCTCGGCCTCATCCCGGCGACGATCAGCCCCTATGTCGCCGCCCGCATCGGCCCCGCCGCCTTCCTGCGCCTTGCCACCTCCGCCCGCCTCATAGACGCCGAGGCCGCCCGCGCCATCGGGCTTTTGAGCGCCGTCGTGCCGGCCGAGGATATTGATGCGGCCGTGGAAGCGGAAATCAGGCCCTACTTCGCCGCCTCTCCCGAGGCCGTCGCGGCCGCCAAGGCGCTCGCCCACGCGCTCGCCCCGCCGATCGACGAGAAACTGATCGAGATGACCTTAATGCGGCTCGCCGACACCTGGGAGACGCCACAGGCTGCCGAAGGGATCGCGGCGTTTCTGGAGAAGCGGAAGGCGGAGTGGGTGCTGGCGGATACGGCGAAGTAAGGGATCGCCCCTCACCCTAACCCTCTCCCCGTAAACGGGGAGAGGGGACTTGCCCCACGGACATATATTGATTGGGGAAGCCGATGCGGCATACCCCTTCGCCCCGCTTGCGGGGAGAAGGTCGCGGTAGCGGGATGAGGGGCAACCTCGCCCTACTCGATGAACACCCGCACGCTCGCCGCGCGCCCGGCGGCGTCGATCACCGTCAGCGTCGAAAAGCCCGCGCCCTCCGGCAGCCATTGCGTCGTGCGGCGGCGGGCGGCGTCGGGCAGGACCTTGCCGTTGGCGAGCCAGCGGAAGGGCGCGCGGCCGCCTTGCAGCTTCAGCACCAGCGGCGAGATCGCCTCGCCCGTCGTCGCGCCGAGCTCCACATGGGCGCCTTCCGGCGGATAGACGATGTGCGGCGCGGATTCGCGGGCGAAGGCGGAGACGAGGCCGTTGGCCGTCGCCGAGAAGCGGCGCAGGCTCGCGGGAAGCTCGGATTGCGCGATCCGCACCGCACCCCTCGGTGCGCCGGGCAGCGCCACGATGGCAAGGCCCGAGCGGGCGAAGGCCTCGAAGAGGATGGGCGCGGCCGAGCCGTAGCCCGTCAGGCCCGGCACCGCGCCGTTGTCGGCCCGGCCGACCCAGACGCCGAGCACATGCCGCCCGTCGTAGCCGACCGACCAGGCGTCGCGGTAGCCGTAGCTGGTGCCCGTCTTGTAGGCGATGCCGAGCCGCCGGCTGCCGGTGGGTGGGATGACGCCGGAGAGCACGTCCGAGACCTGCCAGACGGCGACGGGATCGAGCAGCGGATCGCCGTCGATGATCGAGGGCGCCTCGCCGATGCCGTCGCCGAGCTTGACGGGCATGCCCCGGTTGGCGAGCGCCGCATAGAGTTGCGTGAGGTCGCGCAGCGTGATGCCGAGGCCGCCGAGACCGATGGCAAGGCCGGGCGTTTCGCCCGGCGGCAGCACGGGGCGCACCTCGGCGCGGCGGAAGCGCACCATCAGCCGCGTCGGGCCGACCGCGTCGAGCAGGCGCACGGCCGGCACGTTCAGCGACATCTGCAGGGCTTTGCGCACGCTGACGTCGCCCTGGTAGGTCATGTCGAAATTGCGCGGGCGATAGCCGGAGAAATCGGCCGGCCGGTCCTCCACGATGGTTTCCTGCGCGACCAGCCCCTCCTCGAAGGCGAGCCCGTAGATGAAGGGCTTCAGCGCCGAGCCCGGCGAGCGGCGGATGCGCGTCATGTCGATCCAGCCGGCGCGGCTGCCGTCGAAATAGTCGGCCGAGCCGACCTCGCCGAGGATCGCGCCGGTGCGCGCGTCCGCCATCACCATGGCGATGGAGACCTTCGGGCCGAGCCGCTGCGCCGCCTCGCGGGCGACGGCTTCGAGCCCGTCCTGCACCGAGCGGTCGAGCGTCGTTCGGTGGCTGGCGGCCGCCGGATCCTTGCGTAGCGCCAGCTCCGAAAGATGCGCGGCATAGGCGGGAAGCTGCCGGCGGCGGTCCGGCACGGCTTCCGCCGAAGCGCGTTCGGCTTCCCCTTCGCCGATGACTTGCGAAACGGCCATGCGGGCGAGTACGCGCCCGCGCGCCTCCTCGGCGGCGGCCCGGTGCCGGTCGGGCCGGCGCTTTTCGGGAAGCTGCGGCAGGGCGACGAGGAGGGCGGCTTCGGCGACGGTGAGCCGCTTCGGCTCCTTGCCGAACCAGGCGAGGCTTGCCGCCCGCACGCCTTCCAGATTGCCGCCATAGGGGGCGAGCGTCAGGTAGAGATCGAGAATCTGGTCCTTGGAAAGCCGCCGCTCCAGTTGCACGGCGCGCGCCATCTGGCGCAGCTTTGCAAGGATCGAGCGGTTGTCGCGCGGCTCGATCAGCCGGGCGACCTGCATGGAAAGCGTCGAGGCGCCCGAGACGATATGGCCGCTTGTGATGAACTGGCCGGCCGCGCGCAGCACCGCCAGCGGATCGATGCCGGAATGCTCGCGGAAGCGCCGGTCCTCGTAGGCGACGAGCATGCGGATGAACTGCGGGTCGACATCGGCGGCTGTCGTCTTCAGCCGCCAGTAGCCGTCCGGCGTCGCGAAGGCGCGCAGAAGCCGGCCGTTGCGGTCCAGCACTTCCTTCGAGACGGTATCGGCGACATGGATGGGCGGCGGAAAGGCGCGGTCCGCAGAGACGAGCCCGAAGGCGAGGGCGGCGATGGACGCCGCCCCGCACAGGGAGCCGATGAGGAGCTTGCGCCGGAGCGCCATGGCAGCCCTCCTATTCCGCCTTGACGACCTGCATGCGGCCGGTCGCCGTGCGGGCGGAATATTGCGGCCGGTACATGTCCTCCACCTGGGCCGCCGGCAGGTCGTAGGTGCCGGGGGTGACGGCGCGCACGACATAGGCCAGCGTCACCTCGCGGTTGTCGCCCTGGCTGCGGTTGAAGGCCGCCACGAAGCGGTCGTAGCGGAACTCCGTATGTGCCGCCTCCGTCTCGCCGAGCCAATCGAAATTGGCGAGTTTCGCGCTGTCGACGAGGCTCGGATTGTCGATCTCGAAGCCGGCGGGCAAAAGGTCGGTGATGATGATGCGCGACGGCCAGTCGTTCTGCTCCGTCACCTTCAGCACCACGACATAGCGCTCGTTCTGCTGCGCCTCGGTGATGTTGGCCTCCTCGCCGTCGAGCGTGTAGTAGCTGCGCTCGATGGCAAAGCCGTCGCCGCCGGCCGGCAGCGGATCGGCAGGAGCCGCCACTGTCGTCACCACGGCCGAGACCGGCTCGCCGGTGCGGTTGGCGACGGTCAGCGGGTTTTCAAGGAGCGACTTGCCCGTCATCTGCGCGGCATAGCCGCCGGCATGCTCCGCGCCGTTGATCTCCAGCTTCAGGCCCTTGTCGGCATCCTTCACGGCGCGGGCGGCCAGCAGCATCCAGGTCTGCTCCTGCGTGCTTGTCCAGCGCTTGTTCTCCCACTGGTTGGCGACGAGCTTCGTCAGTTGCGGAATGACGTCCGGCACCGGCCGGCTTTCTGCCGCAAGCGCCAGGATCGCCGCGCCGTCGCGCAGCGACGAGCCGTAGTCGCTGCGCGAGAGGCTGGCATTGATCACGCCGTCGCGCGCAAGGCCGAGCGCGTTGGAGAAGATCGCCAGCGAGCGCCGGGCATCGCCGTAGAGGCCGAGCGCACCGGCGATCTGCGCGCGGGCGAGCGGCGAGGTGAACTCCGACAGCTTCGTGTCGGCATAGTAGCGCAGGTCGCTGATCGCGGCCTTGCGGTTGCGGGCGAGCACGTAGAGCGCATAGGCGATCTCGTTGCCCTGCGTGGAGACATTCACGTCATAGGAGAGCGCGTTCTGCAGGTTGGAGAGCGCCTGGAGCATCGCCTGCTCGGGCACCTCGAACTTCTGCTCGCGGGCCCTCGAGAGGAAGTCGGTGACGAAGGCGTCGAGCCACAGGTCGCCCGAATCCGGCCCCCACAGGCCGAAGCTGCCGGAGGAGGACTGGTTGGCGAGCACGCGGTAGATAGCATCCTGCACCCGCTTTTGCGTTTCCGTGTCCTCCGGCAGGCCGGACTGCTTCGAGAGCTCGCTGAGATAGAGCAGCGGCAGCGCGCGGCTCGTCGTCTGCTCGGTGCAGCCGTAGGGATAGCGGTCGAGCGCCATCAGCAGCGCCGGAATGTCGAAGGCCGCGGCGCGCGAAACGTTGAGGCTCACGGAGGCGCCGGCAAGCTGGCTGTCGGCAAGAAGCTGGTCGTCGATCGTCAGGCTGCCGTTCGCGGCGATCTCGATCGGCCGGCGCGTGGTGATGGGCATGGCGGCCGGTCGCACCGGCACGTTGAGCACCTGTTCCAGCGAGAGGCCGGAGGCGTTCGAGAGCTTTATCGTGACGAGCCCGTCGCCCGCCTCGCCGCCGATCAGCGGCAGGGTGAGTGCGGTCTTGCCGCCGGGCGTGAGGGTCACGGTCTCACCGGCGCCGGTCTGCTCGACCATGACCGAGGCGTTGTGCGTGACCTCCACCGTGTAGTCGCCGGCCGGCGCATCGGTGTTGGCGATGTCGAGCCGCAGGTCCGCACGGTCCCCGGGGGCGAGGAACTTCGGCAGGCTCGCCGTCACGACGACGGGATCGCGGATGACGACGTCCTTCGACGCGCTGCCGACGCCGGTCTTCGTCCAGGCGACGGCCATCACGCGCGCGGTGCCGTTGAACTGCGGAATGTCGAAGCTGACCTTGGCGTTGCCATCCGCATCGAGCTTCACGGGCCCGGCGAAGAAGGCGACGAGCTTTTCGGTCGGCGGATTGCCCTGGAGCGCACCTTCGCCGCCGTCGCCGCCGGTGCGAAGCCGCCCGGTCGTGCCGAGCGAGCCGTCGATCAGCCGGCCGTAGAGGTCGCGGATCTCCATGCCGAGCCGGCGCTGGCCGAAATACCAGCCGGCCGGATCGGGCGCCTCGTAACGGGTGAGGTTGAGGATGCCGACGTCGACGGCGGCGACCGTGATATAGGCCTCCTCGTTCGCGCCGGCCCCTGCGACCTTCAGCGAGATGTCGAGCGGCTGGCGGGGCAGCGTCTTCTCCGGAACGTCGAGCGCGACATCGAGCTTGCGTTCGGCGGGATCGACCTTCAGCCAGGTAATGCCGATGGCGCGCATCGGCATGCGGCTCTCCTGGTCCGCACCGGGGCGGAAGAGCGTGGCGGTGACATAGGAGCCGGGCCCCCATGCCGCGGTGACGGGGATGTCCACCTCGCCGCCCCCGGCGGGGATGGAGGCGGTCTGCGTCGCGATCAGGCTTTCCGCGCCGATGGTGACGAGAAGCTGGCCGGCATAGCGCGGCGAGACCTTCAGCCGCGCCGTGTCGCCCACCTTGTAGCTTTCCTTGTCGAGCGAGATTTCCAGCGCGTCCGGCGTTTCCGTCGAGGTCGCGGCGACATACCAGCCGGCGTCGAACTCGACGCTGGTCGCCGGGCCTTCCGCCTCGGGGCTTTCCACTTCCAGCCGGTAGCGGCCCCAGGTGACGGGCACGGAAATGCGCCCGCCGTCGGCGTCAACGTCCAGCGTGCCGGTGGCGACCTGCTTGGTCGTCATGACGGGCTCGTAGCGCCACGAACTGCCGTCGCGATACCATTGATAGTCGCGCTCGACGGAGAGCAGCTTCCACGGCATGCCCTGCATCGCCTCCTTACTGCCGTCCGGGTTCACCGCGACGACGTGGAAATTCGCGACGCTGTTTTCCGAAAGGTCACCCGAGAACTCCGGCTTCACGCCGATCATCGGCCCTTCCGCCTTGACGGGCAAAGTCAGGCTGCGTTCGACAGCGCGTCCGCCCGCCTCGTTCATGCGCAGCGTCACCAGCGCCTCGAGGCGCTGGGTGGTCGAGGGAAGGTCGGTGACGGTGACGTCGAAGGTCGCCTTGCCCTCCTCGTCGAGCACGTCGAGGCCTTCGAGCGGGACGCGGTTCTCCTCGATCGCCTCCTCGTCGGCAAGGCCGAAGACGTAGCCGGGATAGGCGGGGTCCTGCCGCGTCGGCTTCAGCGCGACGTCGCCCTCGATCTCCAGCCCCGCGCCCGGCGCGCCGTAGAGATAGCGGCCCTCGACGGAGACCGGCGTCGGCACCTCGGCCTCGATGGCCTTGGCCTCGCTCGTCATGTCGAATTCGATGCGGTCCGGCACGAAGTCGTCGACGAGGAACTGCTTTTCGGCGATGGCCGTGCCCTTGGGGTCGGTGAAGACCTGCATGGTCCAGGAGCCGCGCATGCTGTTGTCCTGCAGGGGCAGGTCGACGGCGTAGCCGCCGAGCGCCGCCCCGTCCGCCACCATGCGGCGGTCCTCCACGCCGTCCGGGCGGGTGAAGACGAAGGTGAGCGGCAGCTTCTCGACGGCGTTCGCCTCGATGTCGCGGGCAAGGGCCGTCGCATGCACCGTCTCGCCGGCGCGGTAGATGCCGCGCTCGGTCCAGGCGAGCACGTCGACGGCGCCGGGCGCCGGGCGGCCGGTGACGCCGCGATCGGACAAGTCGAAGCCGGCGCGCGTCATATCGAGGAAGACGAAGTCGCCTTCGCCCTTCTTCGCGAGGATGACGGCCGGCGTGTTGGCGGCGGTGCCTCGGATGAGGCCGGCCGTGAAGGTCGCGCGGCCGTCCGCGTCCGTCGTCGCCGTGCCCAGCACCTCGTTGTTCCTGGCGATGAGCTGCAATTCGACGCCTTCGAGCGGCCCGGCCGTGTCGAGCGAGCGGGCGAAGACGGAAAGGCCGTCCGTGCCGGCATAGGTGGTGAGCCCGACGTCGGAGACGACGAACCATTGCGTCGCCTTGGAATCCCATTCGTTGCTGTGGCCGTTGGAGGCGGCGGCGGTGAGAACGTAGACGCCGGGCTTGCGCTCCGGCAGCGCCTCGTCGACCGGGAAGCTGGTCACGACGTCCTTGTTGAGGTCGGGCGCGATGTCGATCTTGCCCTGCCAGACGAGCTCACCGCTCTGGCTCTCGATGCGGTCGGCGGAATAGCCGTCGAGCTGGGTCAGGAACTGGCTGTCGGCAAGCAGCGCGGCGATGGCGCGGTCGCCGACGCGGTAGAGCTTGAGGTCGGCGCTGTCGGTGTTGACGGAAACGATCGGAATGCCGCGGCGAACGCTGCCCGGCAGCACGAAGCCGTCGCCGGTGAAACGCACCGTCGCGGCGCGGTCCTGCACGTAGACTTCAATATCGACCGCCGAGGCCAGCTGCTCGTCGACGGAGGAGGGCAGGCCTGCGCGGAAGCCGATCTTGTAGCGCTGGCCGTGGGTTAGCCCCTCGACGCAGATCTGCCGGTCCTTGGCCTCGACCGCCTTGGGCGCGGCGCCGTCGAGCGTCACGAAGGAGGCGTAGTCGGCGCCGGATTTCACCAGCGGCTCGGAGAATTCCACGCAGGCGCGCGGGCTTGCGCTGTCCGAATCGATCGTGTGGCCGACGACGCGGAAGCCCTGCCGGGCGCGAAGGCCGAGATAGGCCGACTGCACCGCGACGTCCTCTTTCAGCGCAAGGCTCGCCTTGTAGGCGTTGATGCCGGCGCGGTAGCTGGCGGACTTGTCGAGCGTGTCGCCGAGCACGGCGAGCGCCCGGGCGCGCGTCTCCGTCGTGCGCGAGAGCTCGTAGGCGTTGATGGCGGCAAGCGCGCCCTGGCCGGCGAGGTAGCTGTTGTCGTTCGCACGGCCCATGGTCTCGGCCGTCTCGATCCAGAGGTAATAATCCTCCGGCGCGAGCGACAGCGCGCCGCGGAAGGCGGTGAGCGCCCGGTCGAAATGGCCGGAGGCCGCCTCGATGCGGCCGAGCGAGGCAAGGCTTTCGGCGCCTTGGCCCTGATGCTCCGGCGCGAGCGCAAGGGCGCTGCGGAAGCTGCGGGCCTCGCCCAGCATGTAATCGCCGACGAAGGAGAGCGCCGGCGGCGCACCGATATCGGCGGCATCGTCCGCCTTGACGATCTTGCCGGCGACGGCGCCCTGGAAATGGTTGAGCTGGTTGAAGTCGCTCTTCAGGAAGCACCATTTCACCTTGGGATTATAGGTGAAGGCGCGGCAGGAAAGGTCGTCGATGCAGTCCGTCTTGCACTGGTCGAGCGTCACGTCCTGGACGGTGCGCAGGTCGAAGCCGAAATAGTCGCTGTTCTCCGTCGTCACGACGGAGCGCGTCTCCCCGGCATGGGCGGGAAGGGGCGGTGCGGCAAGGGCGGAAAGAAGAAGTGCCGAGAAACCGAAGATTGCGCGCCTAGACATGATGTCCTCCTACCGCTGCCCGTCCCGTTGCCGCCGTCACTGTTTCGGCCCGGGCCCGGCTTGTCAACCGCAAGGGGAGGGAGCCGGTGGGCCTTAAAGGGAGACGGCGCATGGAACCAGGGGGAAGACGTTTGGGGTTTGCCGTTCCATCGCCGGAAATGCGAAATATTTCGAGGCGGCCGGCGTTAACCTTTTGTTAACCATATGCGCGCAGACTTGGCATCATCGACGAATGTGCTTCTGTCATACCGCTGTTACAGCGGTCGGTTAGACCCTTCGTCAGACACGAAAGTCGTGTTTCGGCAACGCGGTGACCACGGATGTACTGGCACTGCGCGAAACACTGGCCCGGCAAGGCCGGGATGAAGAAGCGGGGGGCGACCCTCGCTTTTTTCATGCCCGCCCGGCGCTTGCCGCTGGACGCTTCCGGCCAGTTGCCCTACCGAAGACCGTCTTCTTCTCACTCGGACGGTTTCATGTCGGACGTCGCCCTCAATGTCTTGCCCGTTTTCGCGCTGATCCTCCTCGGCTGGACGCTGGTGCGCACCGGCTATCTCAGGGAGGAGCTGGGCGAGGGGCTCGGCGATTTCGTCTTCCGGGTGGCCGTGCCGGTGCTGCTCTTCCGCACCATCGCGGAGGCCGACTTTGCCGGCGAATCGCCGCTGCGCATCTGGGTCGCCTATTTCGCCGGCGTCGCCGTCACCTGGACCGTCGCGCATCTGACGGCGACGCTCGGCTTCAAGCGCGACCGGCGGATGGGGGTGCTCGCGGGCGTCTCCGCCGCCTTCGCCAACACCGTCTTCATCGGCCTGCCGCTCGTCTCGCGCGTCGTCGGCGAAGACGGGCTCGTGGCGATCTCGGTGCTGCTGTCGGTGCATCTGCCGGTCATGATGATCGCCGGCACGGTGCTCATGGAGCGTGCCGAGCGCAAGGACGGCACGCGCCCGCCGCAGAGCTTTGCGGCCCTCCTCCTCGGCATCGTGCGCAACCTCGTTCGCAATCCGCTGGTGATCGGCCTCTTCGTCGGCGCGCTGTTCCATGTCGGCGGCGTGCCGCTCAAGGGGCCGGTGAAGGTGATGGTCGATCAGGTCGCGGCCATGGCGGGGCCGGCGGCCCTCATCTCCATCGGCATGGCGCTCAACAGGTACAAGGTCGGCGGCAATGCCGGCATCGCGCTCGCCATGACGGCCCTGAAGCTCGTGCTCCTGCCGGGCTCCGTCTATGTCGCCTGCCGGCTGCTCGGCCTCAGCCCCCAGTGGACGGCCGCCATGGTGCTGACCTCCTCCGTGCCGACGGGCGTCAACGCCTGGCTGCTCGCCAACCATTTCGGCGTCGGCCACGCGCTCGCCTCCTCCACCATCACCATGACGACGGCCTTCGGCGTCTTCACCGTGTCGTTCTGGGCCTGGCTGCTCGGCTGAACTGTTTTTCCCCCAGGGCAACAAAAAACCCGGCGCGAAGGCCGGGTTTCGGTGTCTGCGTCGGTAGGGCCGCTTCTTACTGTGCGGCCGGCTGCTCGGTCGTCGTGCCGCCTTCGGCCGGGGTGGAGCCCTCGGTGGTCGTTGCAGCAGCGCCGCCCTCGGCGGGAGCCGCGCCATCGGTGGCGGCAGCGCCGCCTTCGGTCGCCGCAGCACCGGCGTCGGCCGTCGGCAGCGGAACCGGGTTGTCGGAGAGCGTGCGCAGGTAGGCGATCAGGTTGGCGCGCTCGTCGTCCTTCTTGAGGCCGGCAAAGCCCATGGCGGTGCCCGGAACGTGCTTCTTCGGCGCTTCGAGGAAGAAGTTCAGGTGGTCGAAGTCCCAGACGAGCTTGTGATCTTCGGAGAAGGTCGTCATGCCGGCGGAATAGCTGAAGCCCTCATGCGAGGCGATCGGGCGGTTCACGACGCCGTAAAGGTTAGGCCCGACCTTGTTCGGGCCTCCCTTATCGGCGTTATGACAGCTCGCACACTTCTTGAAGACGGATGCGCCGGCTGTTGCATCGGCGCTGGCAAGCAGGGTCGCGATCGGAACGGCCTTTGCGGCTTCGTCTCCGCCGGCAGCTTCCGCCCCGCCGGTTTCCTCGGCGACGATCGTGAAGCCTTCCTTCTCGGGAGCTTCCGAATGGAAAATGCCTTCAGAAGCGATCGACACGGACATCAGTACGAAGACGGTGCCAAGCAGGGCACCAACGCCCATGTTCACATAAGAGTTCATCCAAACGCTCCCCTAGCAACCGGCGGACAGACGCCGGCCAGTCTTGAAATCGCGCGGAACCTATGTCTTTTGCTGCTTCGTTGCAACAGTGATTGTAGCCCCCGCACTGAGACCTTTTGACACTTTTCCCGGGGGTTTTGAAGGGCCTGAGATGAATCGCGCCAATTTTGACAAGACCCTCGTGCTCATTCCGGCGCGCATGGCCTCGACTCGCCTTCCGGGCAAGCCGCTCGCCGATATCGCAGGCCTGCCGATGATCGTGCAGGTTGCGCGGCGCGCGGCGGCCGCCGGCGTCGGCCGGGTCGTCGTCGCGGTCGACCATCAGGACATCTTCGATGCGGTCGCGGCGGCAGGCTTCGAGGCGGTGATGACGCGCGTCGACCACCAGTCCGGCTCCGACCGCATCCACGAGGCCTTGGCGAAGAGCGACCCGGAGGCGCGCGCCGAGATCGTCATCAACGTGCAGGGCGACCTGCCGACCATCGATCCGGAAACGATCCGCGCCGCGCTCCGCCCGCTGGAGAACGCCGCGACCGATATCGCCACGCTGACGACGGAAATCCGCGAGGAAGAGGAGAAGACCAATCCGAACGTGGTGAAGGTCGTCGGCTCGCCGATCGGCGAGAGCCGCCTTCGCGCGCTCTACTTCACCCGCGCGACGGCGCCCTACGGCAAGGGGCCGCTCTACCATCACATCGGCCTCTATGCCTATCGCCGCAAGGCGCTCGAAGCCTTCGTCTCGCTTGCCCCCTCGACGCTGGAAAAGCGCGAGTCGCTGGAGCAGCTCCGGGCGCTGGAGGCCGGCATGCGGATCGACGCGGAGATCGTTGACACCGTTCCGCTCGGTGTCGATACTCCCGCCGACCTCGAAAAGGCCCGGGCAATGCTCGCGGCGCACCCCATCTGATACGGATACCCGGCCATGATCATGAAGACCAACAAGATCGCCTTCCAGGGCGAGTTCGGCGCGAATTCCGACATGGCGAGCCGCGACATGTTCCCGACCATGGAGCCGCTGCCGTGCCAGACCTTCGAGGACGCGTTCCTGGCCGTCGAGAACGGCGATGCGGATCTTGCGATGATCCCCATCGAGAACACGATCGCCGGCCGCGTCGCCGACATCCACAATCTGCTGCCGGAATCGAACCTGCACATCGTCGGCGAATATTTCATGCCGATCCGCTTCCAGCTCATGGTGCTGCCGGGCGTGACGCGCGAGGATATCCGCACGGTCCACAGCCATATCCACGCGCTCGGCCAGTGCCGCAAGATCGTGCGCCGCAACGGCTGGAAGCCGGTGATCGCCGGCGATACGGCCGGCGCCGCCAAGCTCGTCTCGGAGAGCGGCGACCGCACCATGGCTGCGCTCGCCCCGCGCCTTGCGGCCGATCTCTACGGCCTGTCGATCGTCGCGGAGAACGTCGAGGATACGGAAAGCAACGTCACCCGCTTCGTCGTCCTCTCGCGGGAGGAGAAGAAGGCCGAGCGTGACGGTGAGGGCATCGTCGTCACCACTTTCGTCTTCAACGTGCGCAACATTCCGGCCGCCCTCTACAAGGCGCTCGGCGGCTTTGCTACGAACGGCATCAACATGACGAAGCTCGAAAGCTACCAGATCGGCGGCAAGTTCATCGCCACCCAGTTCTATGCCGATATCGAAGGCCACCCTGACGACCAGCATGTGCGCCAGGCGCTGGAGGAGCTGCGCTTCTTCTCGGAGAAGGTCCGCATCCTCGGCACCTACCGGGCGCACCCGATGCGCAGCGCGTTCTAACGCTTTCGATCAGATTTCCCAGTCGAGCCAGTCGCGCATCAGCCGGTGCGCGATGGCGCCCTTCGGCGGCGGGGCCGTGACGCCCGGCGCGAGGCCGGAAAGGGCATTGCGCTCGATCATCGCCGCCGTCTCGGCGCGGGTGAACCAGCGGCAATCCTCCAGCTCGGCCTCGTCGCGGCGGATATCGAAGGAGATCGCCTCGCCGTAGCAGCCGATCATCAGCGAATGCGGCATCGGCCAGGGCTGCGAGGCGTGGTAGCGCACGCGGCCGACCTTGATGCCGGATTCCTCGAAGGTCTCGCGCCGCACCGTATGCTCGATGGTCTCGCCCGGCTCTAGGAAGCCGGCAAGGCAGGAATACATGCCCTCCGGGAAATGCGGCGAGCGGCCGAGCAGGCAAAGGTCGCGCTCGATGTCGATGACCAGCATGATCGCCACCGGATCGGTGCGCGGGAAGATCGTGTGGCCGCAGGCCTCGCAGATGCGCCGGTAGCCGCCGATCTCCGACCGGGTCGGCGAACCGCACTTGCCGCAGAAGCGGTTGTTCGCGTTCCAGGTCATCATGCTGGAGGCCTGGGCGAACTGGCCGAGCAGGTCGTCGTCGAGCATCTGCTGGCGGTAGAGCGTGCGACCGTCGGCGGCCTTCAGCGGCTCGTGCAGCGTATCGGGGTCGGCTTTGACGGGGATGGCAAGCCGCGGCTCGCCGTTCTTCAGGTAGCCGAGCAGGATGGAATCCTCCGGCACCGGGCCGAGCTCGGCAAGTTCGTAGGGCGCGAACAGTGGGTCGATGATCTTCTCGTCGTGCTTGACGACGAGCTTGCCGCCGGCGAGCGCGAAGGCGTGGACGTTCTCGGCCTTGAAGGCCTGTTCCAGGCAATCGGGCGCGCGGTGTTCCGAGCGGCGGTCGAGCGTGTTTTCCGCAAAGGCCACCATGGTGCTGGGTTCCGGATGCGGGCGGTAGAAATCGAAAAGGGAAGGCTTCATGGGGTCAGGGCATCCAGGAGCTTGGCCGCGAAGGCCTTGGTTTCCTCGGCCGTGCGCGGCTCGGCGGTGCCGTGGCCCCAGACGGGGCCCGGCCAGTTGGCATCGCCCTCGCTGCGCGCGACGACATGGACGTGCAATTGGCGGACGATGTTGCCGAGCGCGCCGGTGTTGATCTTCGTCGCGCCCGTCACCTTCTTCAGCGCCTCGGCGACGAGCACCGTCTCGAAGGTCAGCATGGTCTGGTCGAGCGGGGTCAGCTCGAAGATCTCGCTGACATTCGTCCGCTGGGGCAGGAGCACCAGCCAGGGCCAGCGCTTGTCCTTCATCAGGCGCAGTTCGCACAGGCCGATCTTCGTCAGGAGATCGCTGTCGCGCGCCAGCCGTTCGTCGGGTTGAAAGTCGCTCATGAAGTTCTTCCGCATGCCTGTTTTGAAGAGTCATGCCACGCAGCCGATTTCCCTCCAACAGTTTTTTATCGCCTCGGCTTGCATTCGGCCGGAATATTGCCGATATGGAGGGCGGGAGGTTGGTGGTGGACGAGCCACTCGCCAACCGGGTCAGGTCCGGAAGGAAGCAGCCCTAACGAGCCCCGGCACGGGTCATCGTGCCAGCCTCCCACCTTACCGTCCTGTCGGGACTAAAGCGCCTCATTTGCGGCAGGGTCGATGAGCGACGAAACCACAAATCCGTCCAGCGAAAAACCGGCCGCCTACCGGGTGCTTGCCCGCAAGTACCGCCCGAAGGACTTCTCCGACCTCATGGTCGGGCAGGAGCCGATGGTCCGTACGCTGACGAACGCGTTCGAGACCGGCCGCATCGCCCAGGCCTACATGCTGACGGGCGTGCGCGGCGTCGGCAAGACGACGACCGCCCGCATCCTCGCCCGCGCGCTCAACTACAAGACCCCCGAGATCGACAGGCCGACGATCGACCTTCGCGTGCCCGGCGAGCATTGCCAGGCCATCATGGAAGGCCGGCATGTCGACGTCATCGAGATGGATGCCGCCTCCCATACCGGCATCGACGATATCCGCGAGATCATCGAGCAGGTGCGCTACCGCCCCGTTTCGGCGCGCTACAAGGTCTATATCATCGACGAAGTGCACATGCTCTCGACGCAGGCCTTCAACGGCCTGTTGAAGACGCTGGAAGAGCCGCCGGAGCATGTGAAGTTCATCTTCGCGACGACGGAGATCCGCAAGGTCCCGATCACCGTCCTGTCGCGCTGCCAGCGGTTCGACCTGCGCCGCATCGGCGCCTCCGACCTCGTCGGCCTTTTCTCCACTATCCTAGGCAAGGAAGGCGTCGATTTCGAGCCGGATGCGCTCGCCATGGTCGCCCGCGCCGCCGAGGGCTCGGCCCGCGACGGCCTCTCGCTGCTCGATCAGGCGATCGCCCATGGGGCGGGCCGCGTCGAGGTCGAGGCCGTGCGCTCCATGCTCGGCCTTGCCGACCGGGCGCGCATCGTCGATCTCTTCGAGCATATCGTGAAGGGCGATGCGGCCGCCGCGCTCGCCGAGTTCGCCGCGCAGTACGAGGCCGGCGCCAGCCCCTCCGTCGTCCTGACGGACCTTGCCGATTTCACCCACCTCGTCACCCGCATGAAATACGTGCCGGATGCGGCCGGCGACCAGTCGCTGAGCGAGATCGAGCGCGTGCGTGGCGTGGAATTCGCCAATTCCATCGCCGTGACAGCGCTCTCGCGCATGTGGCAGATGCTGCTCAAGGGCATTCCGGAGGCGGAAGCCTCCAGCCGCCCGGCGGGCGCGGCCGAGATGGTCATCATCCGCCTTGCCCATGCCGCCAACCTTCCCTCGCCGGAAGAGGCCGCCCGCCGCCTTGCCGAGCTTTCGGGCGGCGAGGGCGGCGCTGGTGGCGGCCGCGCGCCGCAAGCGGGCGGCAACGGTGGCGGCCAGCCGACGGCGCAGGCCGCCGTTTCCGCCGTCTCCCGCCAGCCGGATGCACCGGCACGCGCCCAGTCGGGCGGCGCGACGATGCTGCGCGCCGTGCCGCAGGCCGAGCCGTCACCCCAGCCGGTCGGCCGTATCGAGTCCGCCCCGGCCGAGCAGCCGGCCGCCGCGCCGAAGGTGCCGGTCAATTCCCTCTCCGACATCGCCGACCTCTGCACGAAGAACCGCGACATCCGCCTGCGCGCGCTCGTGCGCGCCTTCGTGAAGCCGGTGCGCGTGGAGGCCGGCAAGCTGGAAATCGGCCTTGCGCAGGACGCGCCGAAATCGCTGATTACCGACCTTCAGAATCGCCTCCAGGAATGGACCGGCATGCGCTGGCTGGTCATCCTCTCGCGCGAGGCCGGCGGGCCGACGCTCTCGGAGGCCGAGACGATGGCGCAGGAGGCGCGCGTCGCCGACGCCCGGCAGGACCCGGACGTCGCCGCCATCCTGCAGCGCTTCCCCGGCGCCAAGATCACCGACGTGCGCATCAAGGTGCAGGAAGCGGAAGACGAGATCGAGACCGTCGCGGCGCCTGCCGCCGCCGAATCCGCCGAGGGCGACATCCTGCCCGGCGACGACATCGAACACTAGAAAGAGGAGAGGCCGATGCGCGACATCATGGGCATGATGGGCAAGGTCAAGGAAATGCAGGCCAAGATGGAGAAGATGCAGGAGGAGATCGCCGCGCTCGAAGTCTCCGGCGCTTCCGGCGGCGGCCTCGTCTCCGTCACGCTCGACGGCAAGGGCAATCTCAAGGGCCTGAAGATCGATCCCTCGCTTTTCAAGGAAGACGACGTCGAGATCCTGGAAGACCTGATCGTCGCCGCCCACAAGGACGCCAAGGAGAAGGCCGAGGCGCAGGCGGCCGAAAAGACCAAGGCGCTGACCGCCGGCCTGCCGATCCCGCCCGGCTTCAAACTGCCGTTCTGATACTGTAGGATCGACGGCTCCTGAGGAGGATTTCCGATGAGCCTGACGACCCTCGTAATCTTCGCCGGTGCGCTGATGATGGCGGCCGGATCGCCCGGCCCGAGCATCGCCGCGCTGGTCGCGCGTGTCCTGTCGCGCGGGGCGAGGGACGTGCTTCCCTTCCTCGCCGCCATGTGGATCGGCGAGGGCATCTGGCTCACCTGCGCCGTGCTCGGCCTTGCGGCCATCGCCGAGACCTTCTACGCCGCCTTCGTCGCCATCAAGTGGCTCGGTGTCCTCTACCTTCTCTACCTCGCCTGGAAGATGTGGTTCGCGCCGGTCGACACGGGCGAGGCCGCGCTGCCCGAGGCGCGCTCCGGCGCAAAGCTGTTCTTCGCCGGCATGACGGTGACGCTCGGCAATCCGAAGATCATGATGTTCTACGTCGCGCTGCTGCCGGCGATCATCGACCTCGGCGCCGTCACGCTCACCGGCTGGGCGGAGCTCGTCGTCACCATGTTCGTCGTGCTGGTGGCGATCGACCTTGCCTGGGTCTTCCTCGCCTCGCGCGCCCGCCGGTTCCTCAGGAGCCCGCGCGCCGTGCGCATCGCCAACCGCGTCAGCGCCGGCACCATGGCCGGGGCGGCGGCGGCCATCGCGACGCGCTGATCAGCCGGTCAGGGCCGCGCGCAGCTTGTCGTTGATGGGCGCGGCGAGATAGCGGTTGCGGTCCTCTTCGGAAAGATTCCTGCCGTAGGTGCGCAAGAGTTCCGGCATGGTGACGGGCGCGCCGTCGAAGGGCGTATAGGTGACGGTATCGCCCGCCTGGATCACGCCGTCCCTGAGCACCCGGCAGTAAAAGCCCGGCCGCCCCGCCTGCATGAAGCGCTTGGCAAAGCCCGGATCGCCCATGCGCGCCGAGAGCGTGGCGCAGGGGATGCGCGTCGAGGTGACTTCCAGAAGCACGCTTTCCGTCTCGAAGCGGTCGCCGACCGAGACGCTGCGGCTGTCGATGCCCGAAATGATGAGGTTCTCGCCGAAGGTGCCCGGCTCGATGGTCCTGCCGAACTCCTTCGTCCACCAGTCGAGATCGACCGAACCGAGCGCGTAGACCGCCTGTTCCGGGCCGCCATGGTGCTTGCGGTTGCAGATGGCGTCGCCGAGCAGCCCTTCGCGGTCGATGACGACGGCGGCATCGGTCGGCGTCTTGAAAATGCCGGTCTTGTAGCTTTTGCCGGGAACCGGACGGGCAAGGCCCGTGCATACCGCAACTATCCTGATCAGCGCTGCCTCCCTGCGGGGTGGATTCCGTTTCCCCTTGATATGGGCTAGATACCGGCAATGGCAAAACGAGTCACCGGCCCCGAAATCGAAAAACTCATCCAGCTTCTGGCGAAGGTGCCGGGCCTCGGGCCGCGCTCGGCGCGCCGGGCGGCGCTGCACCTCGTCAAGAAGAAGGACCAGCTTCTGGGTCCCCTTGCCGACGCGATGGGCGAGGCGCACCGCAAGGTGCGCATCTGCTCGTGCTGCGGCAATGTCGATACGATGGACCCCTGCACGGTCTGCACGGACGTGCAGCGCGACCAGTCGGTCATCATCGTCGTCGAGGACGTTTCCGATCTCTGGGCGCTGGAGCGCGCCGGCGCGATGAACGCCGCCTACCACGTCCTCGGCGGCACGCTCTCGCCGCTCGACGGCATCGGCCCGGACGACCTCAACATCCGCGGCCTCGTCGACCGGGTGGCGAAGGGGGACGTGCGCGAATTGATCGTCGCCGTCAACGCCACCGTCGAGGGCCAGACGACCGCCCACTACATCACCGACCAGCTTTCCGGCCTCGACGTGAAGATCACGCGCCTCGCCCACGGCGTTCCCGTCGGCGGCGAACTCGATTATCTCGACGAAGGCACGCTGACGGCCGCGCTCCGGGCGCGTACGGCGATCTGAGGAGAGTGTTCATGTTGCGATGGCTGTTGCGGTTCACCCCCCTCTGCCCTGCCGGGCATCTCCCCCACACGGGGGGAGATCGAATCGTGGCACGGCCTTACCCCAAGCAGATCTCCCCCCTTGAGGGGGAGATGCCCGGCAGGGCAGAGGGGGGTATCCTCGCCCGCCTCGCGCTGATGATTGCGCTCGCGCTCGTTTCCTTCCCCGCCCACGCCGCCTCCAAGGCCGAGGTGGAGGCGATGTTCCGCGCCTGGATCGACAACGACCTCTGGCCGGCGGCAAGGAAAACCGGCGTCAGCGAGAAGACCTTCCGCGCGGCGATGGACGGCGTGACCCTCAACTGGGACCTGCCCGACCTCGTGCCGCCGGGCTCAAAGCCGAAGAAGGAACAGGCGCAGAGCCAGGCGGAGTTCTCCGCGCCCGGCGCCTATTTCTCCGAAAAGCGCCTGCAAAGCCTTGCGGCAAGGGGGAGCAGCCTTGCCAGGGCCCATGCGTCGACCCTGCGCAGGATCGAGCAGCGCTTCGGCGTGCCCGGCGAGATCGTTCTGGCCGTCTGGGGCCGCGAATCCGGCTTCGGCAGCGCGAAGATCCCCTATTCGGCCGTCGAGGTGCTGGCCACCAAGGCCTTCATGTCGACGCGCAAGGACCTCTTCCGCAAGGAGCTGATCGCCGCGCTCCACATCGTCGACGGCGGCGACCGTACGGTGGGGCAGTTGCGCGGCTCCTGGGCCGGCGCGCTCGGCCAGCCGCAGTTCATGCCGACGAGCTTCCTGCAATATGCCGTCGATTTCGACGGCGACGGCGTGCGCGACATCTGGGATTCGGTGCCCGACACGCTCGCCTCCATTGCCAACTACCTCGTGAAGAAGGGTTGGCAGCCGGGCCGCGGCTGGGGCTACGAGGTCTCGATCCCGGACGGCGTCTCCTGCGCGCAGGAAGGGCCGGACCTCGCCAAGCCGATCTCGGCATGGGCCTCGAGCGGCATCACGCGCATCTCCGGCAAGGCGTTCCCGGCCGGCGAGGCAAAGGCCTCCGGCATGATGCTGGTCCCGGCCGGCACGCACGGGCCGGAATTCATCGTCACGCCGAATTTCTACGTGCTCAAGGAATATAACAACTCTGACCTCTACGCCCTCTTCCTCGGCAACCTCGCCGACCGCATCGCCTATGGCAGCGGCCCGTTCCGCGGCGCGTGGGGGGATGTCGGCAGGATGCTGCGCTCGGACGTGCTCGCCATGCAGAAGGCGCTCGTCGCCAAGGGCTACGACGTCGGCAAGGTCGACGGCCTGCCGGGCTACAAGACGCGCCGCTCGCTCGGCGACTGGCAGGCGAAGAACGGCCTCGCCCCCACCTGCTTTCCCGACGCCTCGCTCAAGGCCAAGCTGCGCTAGAGTATCCGTGTTGGTCAAGGTAGGGATGGGACCCATTTTCTGCCTTTGCTGAGCAGTGCATTGGCGAGGACGATGAGTTTTCGCATGATT